>JACKID010000004.1 GCA_020638675.1 Planctomycetota bacterium | reverse complement strand
TAATTCCGCGCGCGCTTGACCGTGCCCTTGTACGCGCCTTCGTGGTCGCCGTAGCCCGCGCCGGTGAAGGCAAGCATGCACAGCCCGGTCAGCCCGATGTCGTTGCGCGCAAGCCCGATGCCTTCGTTTGCCCGCTCCTGCGGCGTGGCGCTCGGCAGGTAGTGCAGCATGTAGCCGTCGGAGTCCCACTTGCCGTCGAGGTCCTGCACCTTCACCAGCCAGCCGAGCCCGAGGTTGACCGCGTTCTCCGTCTCGCCAGAGCCGCCGTGCTTCTTCAGCCCGACGCCGTGCTTGCCCTCGCCGCGCAGCCCGTGGCTTCCGCCGCCCGGCAGCCCTACTGTGTCGCCGCCGACTCCGCCGCCACCGGCCGCGTTCAGCTCCGCATCCAGGCGATCCGCGAGGCTGCGGCTGTCCTGTGCGGGCGCTTGCGAGTCGGTCGGTGTCGTGGTCGGCTTCTCGCGCTCGGGGCGCGGCTCGATCTCGGCCGTCTCGGCTTCCTTGAAGGCGTCGGCGACACTGGCGCTGTCGGCGTTGGCCTGTGTGGCTTCCTCGCCGGGCGCCGCGCCCTCGTCGTTCTCCTGCGTTTCTTCTTCGGGGTCGGAGCCGACAAGCTCGCCGACCTTCATGGTGTAGGGCCCGGGCGGTTGCGGCTCTATCAGGCTGAACAGGCGGTGGTTGATGGCGAGCGTAAACGCCATCAGGTGCACGCTGAGGGTGAGCAGCACCGGTGTGCGCCAGTCGCGCCTGCGGCGGGGCTTGGGGCGTGGGGCATAGGACATGGGGGCATCGGCGGAACCTTGCAGTTCCTGCCGCCCGCCGTCCGCCGCATGGAAGCTGGTTCCCACCTAGTCGCTCCGCCCGTTACGTCGTTCCAGCTCGCGCTTGATGTCGCGCAGCATGTCCTCCAGCTCGCGGTCCGTCAGGTCCTTCAGCTCGCGCGTTGCTTCGCCCGTCAGCCGGTCGTAGGCCTTGCGCGCCTCGGTGCGGACGGGCTCGGCCGGGTCCTGTTCCATGCGCCGCTTCAGCTCGGGCAGCGCTTCCTTATCGGTGAGCATGCCGGATACGCGGCACGCCAGCGCGCGGATCTGGTCGTCCTTGTCCTGCAGCAGCGCCCGCACGTAGGGGCGCGTGGCGATCAGGCGGCGCGAGCCGGCCGCGATCAGGCCTTCCCAGACCTGCCCGAGGTCCGGGCTCTGAAGTTGTTTGATGATCGGCGCGGCCAGCTCGTTCTCGACGGTGACGAGATCGTCCATCACCTCGTTCGGGATCGGGCGCTGCTTCTGGCCTTCCGTCGGCTGCGGCGGGCGGTCCGGTGCGGGCTCCGGCTGCGTGCTGCCGGCGGGCGTCGGGTTCTCGGGCTGGCTCTTGTCGGGCGCCTTGTTGGTCTCCGGCAGCAGCGCCTCCTGTGGTCGGCGGTTGCGCTTGTCCTGCGGCTCGTTGGCCTGCCCGCCCATGACTTCATTGAGCTTCACCTGCGTCGTGACGGCGTAGTACAGGCTGATGGCGAACATCGGCAGCACGATCGCGAACATTACGATGGGCAGGATCGGGCGTTTCTGCTCCGAGTGGGCTTCCTCTACGTAGTGCTCGGCCGCAGCCTTGCTGTGGCGGGGCGCGCTGGCCGCCGCCTTGGGGGGCGTGAATACGGGCTTGCTGCGCGGCAGGCTGGAGCGCCCGGGTGTCGGGCGCGGCGCGGCGGGCTTCGGCGCAGGGCGCTCAACGACGTCTTCGATGGGCGCACAGCGCGAGCACTTGAGCAACCCGCCGACGCGCGATGCACGGCCTTCAATCAGGTCGAGCGCGGTGACCGGGATGCCGCAGGACTCGCAGCTCCAGACCGCTTTCTCGTAGTGCCCCAGCGGACCCTCGGGCTCGGTGGCGCGGGCCTTCTCGGCGCGCACGGCCGCCTTGGCCTGCTCGGACGAGACGCAGTGGGCGCACACCAGCTCGCCGTCGCGTTCGACGGCTTCGCCGCGCGCGATACAGCCTTCGCTGAGGGGGCGCCCGCACTTATCACAGAATTGCAGCAGCATAGTCGGACCCAGGGGCGGGCCGCAGGGATTGGGGCCACGGCCCCGTCATTAAGTGTACTAACGTGCAAAACATGCAACAGGTTCCGCCCTTCACGAGATTGCGGTTCGGCAAAGGCCGCCCCCTGCCGCTTCGCGGCTCAACGGCAACACGCCAAGGCGCAAAGAACGCCAGGATCGCCACGCGGTTTCAGTCAGTTCGTGGCGTCCTGGCGGCTCGTCGCGTCGTGGCGTGTGGCGGTTGCAGTGCTTACGGAAGTTCCTGCTTGAGGCAGAAGACGCTGCCGCCGGACTTCATGAACTCGCTGGTGTCCAACTCGATGGGCACGAAACCGGCCTGCTTGAGCCATGCGGTCGTGCCGCGCGAGCCCTGCTGGATCAGCACGTGGCGGCTGTCCGGGCAGTGCGCATTGCAGGCGAAGTTTGCGGCATCGGCGTCGCTGACCGCGTGCAGGCGCTCGAAGGCGGCTTCAATCACAGCGCGCGAGGCATGGTCAAATGCGGCCGGCACGTACAGCGCGCTGCGCTCATCCAGCAGGCTGAGGCAGGTGTCGAGGTGGTAGAAGCGCGGGTCCACCAGCTTGAGCGGGATCACGTCCGCGTCGGCGACGCCGGCGAAAAACTCCCACGCGGCTTCGCTCGTGCGCGGCCCGACGCCGCCCCAGTAAAGGCGCCTGCCGGGGTGGATGATGGCGTCGCCGGTGCCCTCGAAGCGCTCGATCGTGTCGGGCACGTGCACCGGCGCGAAGCCGTGCGCCGTGTACCAGTGCTCGAAGTAGGGGACTTCGCGGCGGCGGCCCTCGGTGGCCATGCGTGAGATCACTACCCTGCCCGGCAGCGCGACGCTTTGGTTTGCCGCGAAGCAGAAGTCGGGCAGCCCGGGCGGGGCTTCGATCACATCCACGCGGATGGCGATGCGCTCGTACGTGGCGCGCAGGGCGTTCCATTGCTCGGTTGCGCGCACCGGGTCCACGTGATTCAACCCGCCGCTGCCGTCCTGCATCCAGGGATTGATAGCGCTCTCGACGGTGAAGTGTGCGGGAGATGCCATCAGCACGCGGCGGCACGGCCCGCGCTGCGGTGCGCGTTCAACCGTGCTGCGGACGGCATCGGGTGTCGTGACGATCTTGCCCATGATGAGTGGCGTATCGCGTCTCTCTCGGGAATGCAACTGCGATTAACCGCTGAGCACCGCGAAGGGCCGCGAAGTAGCTGGAAGTGTTCTTCGCGGTCCTTGGCGGCCCTTCGCGGTTCAAGGTCCTTAGGCGGTTGGGTGCTTGTACTCTGTACGCGGTACGCTGTACTGCACGCGCATGAACTACCTGTTTATCTTTCTGAATGGGAGCGTGTTCTTCTGGCTGCTGGCCGGGTGGCCCCTGCATCGTCGTCCTGCGCTGCACATGATGTGGATGACGCTGGGCTTCGCGCTGGACGTCGCGCTGCTGCTGTTCATCGAGATCGACCGCAAGGCGACGGGGCAACTGTTCGCGCCGATGGGCCCGTGGCTGGTGGTGCACATCCTGATCGCGATCGTGCTGGTGCCGTGGTACCCGCTGCTGCTCTACAGCGGCGGCAAGGTCAGCGCCGGCAAACCAAAGACGTTCCACAAGCGCATGGCGCTGACGTTCTTCGCCCTGCGTTTCGCCCTCTGGATCACCGCCATCCTCGCCATGGCCGACAAGGCAGCGAATTAGCTCAACCGTAGCCCCCGGCGTAAGCTGGGGGCATGACGGCCGGCAACTCACGCTCACCAACCCACATACATCAACGCCCACCATCCTGCCGATGCAACACATAGTGCGAGCACTCATCAATATCGGCCGACGATTGCAGGAACGCCTTGTCGCCGCCCTCAGTCCAGACCTCACGATCCAGCGGAAGCAACCCGTCCCGCCGAAGCCTCCGCGTCCCGTACGCTTTGAAATCGCGCAGAACTTCATCGATCGTCTTGTCAGCCGTCAGCACGACGTGGACGTGGTTTGTGCGCACGTTCAAAGCATGCAGTTGCCAACCGCGGTACTCGCAGACTTCGCGGATCGCGGCGCCCACTGCAGCACGCATGTCGGGAGTGAACGTGGTCGGCGGATGCTTGAGTTGCTTCCTGCGGCGTTCTTCAAGCAGTGGGTCGGGCTTGTGTTTTCCGGGGTAGAAGTCGTCTTTGCGGTCGTTCCAGCCGCGCGCGTCGCCGTGGAGCCATGTGCCGTAGGTGGTCCAGGTTAGGAAGTAGTGACCTGGTTGGTTCATGGCGTTGAAGCGTACGGCGAGTGATTGATCGTGTCTTGGCATTCATGCCCCCAGCTTACGCCGGGGGGCTACGGTTCGATGAGCTTGCTCAATTTCATAGGGCCTGGGTGGACGGAAACGCCGACTACTTGGCAGACCGCCTCGAAGCGTTCGTCGTGCAGGGCGAACAGCAGATGCCGCCAATGCATATCTGACTTCTTGAATTTGGACCATCCCGATGGAGGACCTAGCTCCCGTATCCACGGCGACGGCCGGACTTCTGCAATTGCCTCACCCATGCTCTTTGTGAGCGGATGGTCGTCACGCTCTCCACGTACAGCCAAGTGGGTCGCATAGGTCTTCAACTTGACGATTGCGAAGTGATGCTTGTGGCCGGTGTCAGCGATCAACTCGACTTCCGGTGCCGGCTGCCTATCGCCGTCATCGACATAGTAGGCGACGATTGTGTGAACGGGCGTCTGGATGACGGTCAACTCGGGCGCACCTCTTAATGGTTGCGGGATACCCTCCGCGGCCGACAGATGCTCGGTTCCGTCGGTGATGTAGGGCGATGTGCTCATGGCGTTGATGTCCGGTGCTGGTGACTACGGCGGTCTCGGTAGCTATGCCCCCAGCTTACGCCGGGGGCTACGGCCGGGCTATGTTGGGTTTACTTCACGTACGGCAGCAGGAACTCTCTTGCTCGTTCGGCTACTTCGACGGCTTTGTGCTCGAAGGTGTAGAGCTCGACGGTGATCCAGCCGTTGTCGTAGTCGGCGGCGCTCAACTGCTTGAAAAACTCGTCGAAATCGATTGCGCCGTCGCCGGGCACCAGATGGAAGTGCACCCGGTCGGCCGCGATGTCCTCGATCTGGATGTGGTGGATGCGGCCCTTAAAACGTGCGGCGTTGGCCGCGGGGTCTTCACCGACGCAGTAGAAGTGGCCGACGTCGAAGTTCAAACCAAGCCAGTCTTCGGCCAGAGAATCACCGGCAAATCGTTTCATGAAGTCGTCGTACTGGCCGGCCTTCTCGATCAGCAGGTCGGGCTCGGGCTCGATGCAAAGGCGCACGCCGGCTTCCTTGGCGTCGGGCAGGACGCTGCGGATACCTTCCTCGAACCAGTCGGCGGCCTGCTCGCGCGTGACGCCTTCGTCGATCGGCCCGCCCGGCTCGGTGCTGATGGTCGGCGCGCCGAGCTTGGCTGCGAGGTGCAGGCAGTCGCGCGTGTGTTCAACGCGCAGCTTGCGGCGTTCGGGGTCGCGCTCGCACCATGACGGGCGATGGCAGCCCTCGATGCCATAGAGCATGAAAGCGTTGCAGTTGGAGACGGCCAGGCCGCGAGCATCCAGCTTCTCGCGCCAGCGCTTGACGTCGGCGTCGGAGACCTGGGGCGGGAACGCGTGAGGGACATCCAGCAGGATTTCCATCCCCTGGTATCCCGCGTCAGCCACGAGGTCGATCGCCTCATCCAGCGAGTAGCGCTTCATGGCGTTGGAAGCGAATGCAAGTCGGAAGCTCATGGGGTCAATCCGTTCGCCTAGATGGTCGATGGTCGATGGTTGATGGTCAAGGCGAAGATACCATCGGCCGACGGTTGCTGCACGAAGGCCGGCTGGATCTCCACCAAGCAAAGGAAGTGGACATGCTGAATGACCTAGCGATTCATCTATCAGGTCTGAAGTCAGAACTAGCCGGCGAATGGGTTAACAAGAACAGTGGGTACGATGCCAGCTTGGCGCAAATACTGCAGATGAGCGTCGAAGGGGCTCGCTATTGGGACGCAGTGTGGAACGGCTTCCCAATTGAGTTCAAGAAAGGCCAAAGCATTTGGTTAGACCTTGTGCGGTACGCTGAAGTGCAACTGGGCGTGGATCAGCAGGCCCAAACGGAAACAGCGACGTTGTTCTTCTTGCCGAACCGTGGAAGGCCCCGACACCGCATTGACGAGATCGTTTGCGTCAAGACGAGCGACTTGGTTCGCTTCCTTGGTCTAACGACTCAAGAGGCGCAATTCTTGGTTCAACTGTCGGCAAGCATGAAGGCGGCTAGGCGCTCGCTGAATGCGCAAGCGAGTTTGAAGGTGGCCGAGGCCAAGAGTATCGCAACGTTCGTTATCTAAATGAAGTCCCAGTGGAGGAGCTATGTGGGCCAAGCCCTTCCATGCGGCGCGGCGCAGGGCAAACTGCGCGCATGAAGATCTTCCTTACTGGTGCGGCCGGGTTTATTGGCTCGAACGTTGCCCGTGCGCTGCTGGCCCGGGGTGACAGTGTTGTTGGGCTGGACGACTACAACGACTTCTATGACCCCGCGATCAAGCGTCGCAACGTCGAGGAGCTGTCGAAGCTGGGCGGCGACTTTTCCGTGGTGGAAGGCGACCTGCGGCTGCACGGCGACGTCAGCAAGGCGCTGGGCGACGGCGCGGACGTGGTGGTCAACCTCGCCGCGCGCGCGGGTGTGCGCCCATCGCTGGAGCAGCCGCTGCTGTACACCGACACCAACGTGCGCGGGCTGGTGAACGTGCTGGAGGCCATGCGCGAACGCGGTCTGAAGAAGCTCGTGCACGCAAGCTCCAGCAGCGTCTATGGCGGGCAGGAGAAGGTCCCGTTCAGCGAAGACGACCCGATCCTTAGACCGTGGTCGCCCTACGCCGCCACCAAGCGCAGCAACGAGCTGATGCTCAGCACATGGAACCACCTGTACGGCATCGAAAGCCACGCCCTGCGATTCTTCACCGTGTTCGGCCCGGGCCAGCGGCCTGACCTGGCGATCGCCAAGTTCATCAAGTTGATCGAGCAGGACAAGCCGATCCCGTTCTTCGGCGACGGCACGACCGGGCGCGACTACACGTTCATCGACGACATCGTGGAGGGCGTGGTCGCCAGCATTGATCGTGTGGCGGGCTGCGAGATCATCAACCTCGGCGGCGACGAGCCGGTTACGCTGACCGAGATGGTGCACACCATCGAGAAGGTGATGGGCAAACAGGCGAAGCTTGACCACAAGCCGGTGCAGCCCGGCGACGTCCCCCGCACCATGGCCGACGTCGGCAAGGCAAAGCGAATGCTCGGCTACGAGCCCAAGACCAGCTTTGCCGAAGGTGTAGGCAAGCAGTACGAGTGGTGGAAGAACAGCGGTTTGTAGTTGGTGGTTTGTAGTTTGTAGTCAACCACGAACCACAAACCATAAACCGCAGCAAAAGGCCATTCCGGAGCAGTCCCTTGCGTACCACAGTGTTCGTCAGCGCGGTGCTACTGCTGTTGCTGCTGGCTGTTGAGCCTTTCGCCTTTGCCGACGAGCAACCCAAAGACACGGGCGTCGCCTGCAAGACCTACGAGTCCGAGCACTACCGGCTGTACACCAACATCGATACCGCGACGTCCGAGGATTACTCGCGCGCGATTGAAGCGGCCTGGCCGCTGCTTGAGGAGTTCTTCGAGGGCGCGCCGCGCCTGCGCAAGGGCGAGAAGCTGGACGTCTACTTTCTGGCCACGCAGGAAGACTGGCAGGCCAAGTTGAAGGAAGACGGCGTCGGCATCCCGATCGGCGCGGGCGGCTACTACTGGCCCGGCAACAAGACCGTCTACCTGTGGAAGCAGCCGACGCTCTACAATTCGCGCCAGCTTCTGCTGCACGAGTGCATGCACCAGTTTCATTTCATCGCCAAGTGCAAGAACGTCGGCCCGCGGGACACCTGGTACATCGAGGGCATCGTCGAAAACCTCTCGCGCCACTACTGGGACGGCGAGAAGTTGACGCTCGGCGTGATCCCGTTCTGCAGCCTCGCCAACTACCCGAAGCTCGCGCTGGAATTGTTCGAGCGCGATGACTACGACCTCGGCGCGATGATCACCGGCGAGCGCGGCTCAGGCCGTCCCGAATGGTGGGCGCTGGTGCGCTACCTGCTGAACGCCGACGACGGCAAGTACCTGCCCGCGTGGAAGAAGCTGTGCAAGAAGCTGGACGGCGGCCAGTCGGCGAAGAACGTGTTCAAGTCGACGGTCGGCGACCCGGCCAAGCTGCAGCCGAAGATCCTCGAGTGGCTCAAGACGCAGCAGGAGCCGTTCGTGCCGGTCTGGAACGAATGGCAGGGGCAGGGCGCCAACGCCGTGGTCGGCACCAGCACCGTCACCAGCGGCTGCCGCGCACGCGACGACGCGACGGAGATCAGCGCCACGCTGGTTGTGCCGGAAGGCAGCTGGAAGGGCGGGCTGCTGGTCGGGTTCGAGGATTCCGAAAGCTACACCGTCGCGCTGCTCAATAGCGAAGGCGGCTTTTCGATCAACCAGCGCATCGAGCAACGCTGGAACGTGCTCAAGCGCGGCACCGCACCCGAGCCCGTCGAGGGCAAGTACCACCTCAAGGCCGTGCGCAAGGATGCCAGCATCACGATCAGCGCCAACGACGTCGAGTTGGGCAGCTTCGAGCTGAAAGGCAGCAAGCTCGGCGTCTGCCTCGAGAACTGCACGCTGCGGTTCACAGACATCGAGTGGAAGTAGCGCCGCTGCGCGGCTCAGTTGATAGTTGGTAGTTGATGGTTGATAGTCCCCTGAAAGGCTACTACCAACTACCAACCATCAACTATCAACTGGTGCATGAAGCTTCTCGTCGAAATCTCGCAGGGCCTGGGGAACTGTGTGCAGGGCACGCCGCTGGTGCGTGCGCTGTGGCTGCTGGGCCATGATGTCGATCTCTACATCAACAGCCCGATTGCGGAGAAGCTCAAGCCGCTCTGGGACGGCTGGGAAGTGCTGGGGCGTGTCTACACGCACCACGACCAGTTCCGCGCCCGCGACTACGACTTTGGCGTCAGCGCCTACGGGCGCCGCCAGCTCGTGCGCATGTTCCCGCCTGGGCAGTGTCTGAAGGTTGAGAAGCGGCACGTCCGGAACCAGAGTGAATCAGAAGCCAACGTCGAGCTTGCCCGCTGGCTCGGCTATTCCGGCCCCACGCCTCGCAGCTACGCGCGCGGCCACGACCCGAACCTCGACCTGCCGCCCGAGCAGCGCCACAAGCGCACGGCGCCGCTGGATGCCGTGGTCGTGCACGCCGGCTGCGACAAGAACAGCGCGATCAAACGCTGGCCGCATTGGCCCGAGCTGTGCCGCCGCATTGTCGAGAGCGGGCGCAAGGTCATCGTCGTCGGCACCCACGCCGACCGCAGCGAGGAAAACTGGGAAGACGAATTCGTCTCGCGCTTTCACATGGAGCTGCCCGAGCTGACCGCGCTGCTTGAGACCGCGCGTTTCTATTTCGGCAATGACTCCGGCGTGGGCCACCTCGCCGCGTCCGTGGGACTGCCCGGGCTGATGCTGTACGGACCCAGCAACCCGATCAAAAACGCGCCGAACTCGCGCGTCATGCACGCGCTGGTCGCGCCGGCCGAGGAGGGCGAAGGCCGCGACGTCAACGACCCGCGCCCGGTGCCGATCGAGCGCCTGAGCCTCGAGCACGTCTGGACCGAAGTGCAGGAAGCGCTGCAACACCCGGAGCGCGACCCGGTGCGCGTCACGGCCGAGCGTTTGACGGACTCGGTGGAGGAACGCTGGCAGCACTACGTCGGCATGACGCGCGCGCAGGTCGAGCCGACGGTGGAGGAGACGGCCAACATGCCGCGCGGATTCTCCCCGCGAGTCAGCGTTGTCATCCCCACGTACAACCGCGCGCACAACGTGATGCGCGCCGTGCAGTCCGCGCTCGACCAGACAGAGAAGTCGCTCGAGGTCATTGTGGTGGACGACGGCAGCACAGACGAAACGCGCGAGCAGTTCGCCAAGCCGCCCGAGCGTGTGCGCTACATACGCAAGCCCAACGGCGGCGCCAGCAGCGCACGGAACGTGGGCATCCGGCACGCGACGGGCGAGTGGATCGCGTTGCTGGATTCAGACGATGAGTGGGAGCGCGAGAAGATCCAGATGCAGCTGGCGGTGTTGCGCGACGAATATGTGGCGGCCGCGTGTCGGCACATACACGTCAACGCCGACGGCAGCCGCGAGACCAAGCCGGACGTGATCCCCGGGCGTAATCACCATCTCAAGCTGGACCTGTACGAGAACCTGTCGCTCAAGACCAGCAGCCTGATCTTCAAGCGGCATCTCGTTGAGAAGACGGGGCTGTTCAACGAGCGTTTTCCCATTTCAAACGACTGGGACTTCTTCCTCCGGCTGGCGCGCGTGGTGAACAACTCGGGCATGCGCATCTGCGAGAAGCCGCTGCTGATCGCGCACCGCAGCCCGGACAGCATCAGCAAGACCGGGCGCGCCAACGCGCTGGAGGAAGCGTTCTCACGCATTTGCATGGTCAATGCGCTGCTGCACAACGACGACCCGGCCACCACCCGCCGGCACATTGCACGTGCCGGGCGCAAGCACCTCGAGCTGTCGCGCGCTTACCGCAAGCTCGGCGACAAGAAGAAGGCCAAGCTGCACGCCAAAGAGGCCATCCGCGCCGGGCTCACGTTCAAGGGCATCTGGCGCTGGCTGCAGGCCTGACGGGAGCGCGGGCGTCCCGCCCGCATGTGGCCGAGACGGCCGCGATCCAAAGCCCCCGCGCGTCCCCAGCCTTTCGGCTGGGGCTCCATCTCTGTACATTCCGCCCCGTGACCACTGAGCCAAAGTCCGCCGCTGACGCCTTTGCCGACGGCCCGTTGAAGGCCACCCACAAGGCGACCGTCAAGGACGGCAAGAAACGCGAGAAGCGCCTCGACCGCCTGCGCCTGCAGGGGTTCTGGCCATTGTACGCCGCGTTCATCGCGCTTTCGCTGCGCCCGCCGCTGTCGGAGGAGCACGTTTCTCTGATGGCCATTCGCGGCATCGGGCTGGTGCTCGCGCTGCTGGGGCTGGGCATGCGCATCTGGTCGCTGGGCTATCTCATGAAGAAGGCGGAGCTGGCCACGGCCGGTCCGTACGGGCGCACGCGCAACCCGCTGTACGTGGGCACGTGGCTGATCGGCTGCGGGCTGGCTCTGCTGTCGGCATGGCCGTTCAACCTGGTTTTGTTCAGTGTCTACAACGTCATGTTCTTTGCCGTGTACCGACTGCAGATCGGCATCGAGGAAGAGATGCTGACCAGTATTTACGGCGAGCCGTACAAGGTCTATTGCGACAACGTGCCGCGCTTTTTCCCGCAGCTGAAGGCCTGGCGGGTGGGTGACGTGAGCAGTTTCAGCCTGTCGCGCGCTTTCAAGAACCGCGCGTGGGAGCCGGTGCTGGGGCTGTCCGTTCTGCTGCTGCTGCAGGTGGTTGCGTGGGGGCTGGCCTGGCCGGCCATCAAGGGCGCGAGCCTGTCGGAGGCCTGGGCCAACTTCCTCGCCGGCGGCTGGATCGGGCCGTAGCCCGGCCTGCAAAGCCCGGGGATAGATTGACTGGTCGTCCGATCAAGGAGGTCATCCCCGGCCGTTGCCGGCCGGGCTATACTCGCCGCATGCCCGAACTCGACTGGCAACAACTGCCCATGGACACGCCCAGCACGGCGGCGTTCATGCTGAACGGCTCGTTCACCGGCGAGCGCATCAGCGCATTCACGGTCGAGTTGGGCCGAAGCCTGCAGCCGCTGCCGAAGCGCCTGTTCCTGGACATTCGCGGGCTGAAGCAGATCGACAGGGCCGGCATCGAAACCATGGCCGGGCTTGCGGGTTTGTTTGCCGAGAACGAAAGCGGCTTTCTCGCGATCATCGGCGCGCCCGAGGCCTTGCGTACCAAGCTGGTGCAGGGCGCACAGGAGAGCAGCTTTCGCTTCTACGACAGCTTCGGGCAGGCCGCGCAGAAGGTAATGGACGGGATGCTGGCCATGCTGTCCGGCCAGTTCCGCGCCCTGCCCGAAAAGCCCAGCCTGACCGAGGAGATGCGCAGTTGCTGGGCGGGCATGCACGATGCCGGCGTGCCCTCAACGCAAGTGCTGACGCTGAAGCGCGCCTTCGACAAGCTTTCGTCGCCCAGCTTCGAGCGGCACTGGAAGGAAGAATTCCGCGAGGAGACGCGTAACCTGATCCTCGACGTGTCCGAGCTGCGCACGCTGGTCGATGAAGGCACCGAGTGGCTGCGCAGGATCAGCGACACGATCCGCGGTCGCGACGGCAAGTTTGTGCTCGTGAACCCGCAGCCCAAGGTGCGGGTCATGCTCGAGATGCTGGAAATGGACAAGCTGTTCGTGCCGGCCCTGAGCGTGTCCGAAGCTGAGCGCGCAATCCACGGTCATTAGGCGCGCGCACCAGGCGCCACGCGAAGAAGCGAAGCCGGGCGAAGGACGCGAAGCACTACCAAAGCAAAAAGGACAGGACCTTCAGGACGTTCAGGAAGCTGAATGCCTCTTCCTGCCTGTCCTGAAGGTCCTGTCCGAATCCAGTTCTTCGCGTAAGGCAGTGGTCAGGCCGCTTCGGATTCTTCTACTACCTGCGCGTCGGCCCAGGTTTCGTCGATGGCGTAATACTGCCGGGCGTCGTGCTGGAAGATGTGCACGATCACGTCGCCGAAGTCGAGCAGCACCCACCAGCCTTCTTCGCCGCCCTCAACGCCGATCGGAGTGCGGGCTGCCTTCTGTTTCAGTTGCTTGCGAACTTCGTCACCGATGGCGCGCGCGTTGGTCGAGCTGCTGGCGGTGCAGATCACGAAGTAGTCCGAGACGATGGTCAGGCCGGTGACCTCCAGCAGGCGGATATCGCTGGCCTTCTTCTCAGCGCAGGCCTTGTAGGCGATGCGCGCGGCTTCGAGTGTGTCTATGGCGGGCCTCCGGTTTGCGTCGCTTCGCCAATCTTACGAACCATGCCGGTGAAGTAGAACACTCAGCAAGAAATCGCGCGTGGGATTTGGGCTTGGGGCATAGGGGGTGACGCCTCGGGGATCTTGGTTCCGTCCCCCCAGGCCCCAAGCCCTATGCCCCAATCCCCTTGTTCTAGCCCTTGTCTTCGTCGTTCCAGGTCCAGGCGTCGACGGCGCGGCTGTATTCCTGCAGTTCGTTCGCCTGGAAGAACAGCCCGAGCTCGCGCTGGGCGCTTTCGGCGCTGTCGCTGCCGTGCACCAGGTTCAGCCCGCGGCTGACGCCGAAGTCGCCGCGGATGGTGCCCGCCTGCGCGTCGGTACAGAAGGTCTTGCCCATCAGCTTGCGGCAGTTCTCGACGGCCTTGGGGCCCTCAACGGCCAGCGCCACCAGCGGGCTGCTGGTCATGAACTTCACAAGGCCCGCGTAGAAGCCTTTGCCGACGTGGTCTTTGTAGTGCTGGCTTGCCAGCTCGTCGGACATCTTCATCAGCTTCATGCCGACGATCTTCATGCCGGTGCGCTCGAAGCGCCCGATGATGTCGCCGACGATGCCGCGCTGCACGCCGTCGGGCTTGATCAGGATGAGTGTGCGTTCAATCGCCATGCTTGCGTCTCCGGTCAATTTGCGGCGGGAGCCTACAAACATGAGGCCGGGGGTGGGAGGCTGCGTACCCCGGTTTTTGACGATTTGGACCTGCGCCGTCCGATTTGTTCCTTGAGGGGCTGCTACCCCGGATTATGATTCGCCTCCCCGGCGTTAGGGGCCCAACACCGGCCCTGCCGGCTGACAACGTTTACTAACTCTGCAACAGAGGGGATGACAATGGGTATACAGGTTGGATCACCGGCGCCTGACTTCGCAGGCGAAGCAGTCGTCGGAACGGACTTCAAGAACATCAAGCTGGCTGACTTCAAGGGCAAGTGGGTGGTGCTGTTCTTCTACCCGCTCGACTTCACGTTCGTCTGCCCGACCGAAATCGTTGCGTTCAACGATCACCTCGACGAGTTCAAGAAGCTGAACACCGAAGTCATCGCGGCCAGCGTTGACAGCAAGTTCAGCCACCTCGCGTGGAACCAGATGAGCCTCGACAAGGGCGGCCTCGGCGGCGTCAAGTTCCCGCTTCTGGCGGATCTGACCAAGAACATCAGCCGCGACTACGGCGTTCTGCTTGAGCAGGGCGGCGTCGCGCTTCGCGGGCTGTTCCTGATCGACCCGGACGGCGTGCTTCAGCACAGCACCATCAACGCGCTGAACGTCGGGCGCAACGTCAAGGAAACCCTGCGCGTCGTGAAGGCCTTCCAGTTCAGCAAGCAGCACGGCGAAGTCTGCCCGGCCAACTGGGAAGAAGGCGCGGAAGCCATCAAGCCGACGGCGGCCAGCACCGGCGCCTACCTCGCCAAGACCCACAAGTAAACAAGCCCACTAATCCGGCGCCCGCAGCTGCGGGCGCCGGTTTGTTTTTTTCGCGAAGACTCGAAGAGAAGCGAAGACCGCGAAGAACTGCATCTGAACAGGACGGTCAGGACGGTCAGGAAGCCATGGCTGGGAACAGCCCTTTGTCCTGAATGTCCTGCATATCCTGTTGTGTTGCCGTTGTAGTGGTTCGCGCCTTCGCCTATGCAGTTTCTTTACGTACGGTTCGTCAGCAGCTTATCGCGCCTACCACGGACAAACCCTAAAACCTAGTCCCAGAACCCTCAGCCGGAGGCTGCCATGCCTGCACCGAAAATTGCGATCAATGGTTTTGGACGTATCGGACGCGCGGTGATCCGCATCGCCAAGCTGCGCGGACACTTTGACGTCGTGGCGATCAACGACCTCGCGCCGGCCGACGCGCTGGCCTACAACTTCAAGTACGACAGCGTGCACGGCAAGTACCCCGGCACGGTCGAGCTGAACGGCGACACGCTCAGCATCGACGGCGACCCGTTCAAGGTGCTCAGCGAGAAAGACCCCGCCAAGCTGCCCTGGAAGGAAATGGGCGTCGACTACGTCATCGAGAGCACCGGCAAGTTCCGCAAACTCGAGGAGCTGAACCACCACCTCGAGGCAGGCGCCAGGCGCGTGCTGGTGACTGTGCCGACCAAGGACTTCCTGGAGAGCACCGTCGTGCTGGGCGTGAACGACGAGGTCGTCACCCCTGAAAGCAAGATCATCAGCAATGCAAGCTGCACCACCAACTGCGCGGCGCCCGTCTGCAAGATCCTGCACGAGCAGTTCGGCATCAAGCGCGGCCTGTTGACCACCGTGCACGCCTACACCGCCGACCAGCGGCTGGTGGACACGCCGCACAAGGACTTCCGGCGCTCGCGCCACGCGGCGCTGAACATTATCCCGACCAGCACCGGCGCGGCCAAGGCCATCGGCAAGGTGATCCCCGCGCTGGCGGGCAAGCTGGACGGGCTCGCCCTGCGCGTACCTGTGCCGGACGGCAGTGTCGTGGATCTGACGGTCGAGCTGGACAAGGACGTTACCGTTGAGGAGGTCAACGCGGCCATGAAGACCGCGGCCGACGGCGCGCTGAAGGGCATTCTCGAATACAGCACCGACCCGATTGTCAGCACCGACATCGTCGGCAACTCGGCCAGCAGCATCTTCGATGCGCCGCTGACGCAGGTGATGGGCGGCAACATGGTGAAAGTCATCAGCTGGTACGACAACGAGTGGGGCTATTCAAACCGCGTGGAAGACCTGATCGTAAAGGTCGCCCACCAGGATGGCCTGAAGGTCGAGTACAAGAAGTAGGGGACAGGCGTCGCGCGAAGAAGCGCGGACGGGCGAAGGACGCGAAGAACTACAAGGGCGGTTTGACAGGACACGCAGGACGTTCAGGACGTCCTGCTCCAGAAAGCAGTTCTTCGCGGCCTTCGCTTCTCTTCGCGCCTTCGCGTAAAAGCAGTACAAGTACCGAGCATGAAGCGAATTGGAATCATCACGAGCGGCGGCGACGCGCCGGGCACCAATGCCTGCATCCGCACGGTTGCGCGGCGCTGTGCCTATGACGGCGTGGAACTGATGGGGATCTTTGATTCGTGGGACGGTTTGCTGGCAGACGAAGTCCGCCCGATCACCCGCGACGACGTCACCGGCATAGTTGCCACGGCCGGCACCATGCTTCGCTCATCACGCTCCCGACTGTTCCTCCATGCCGGCGACGAAGAGAAGGCCAAGGTGGCGCTCGCCAAACATGGCATTGAGGGGCTGGTGGTGGTCGGCGGCAACGGCAGCCAGACGGCCACACTGAAGCTGGCCGAGGCGGGCTTCCCCGCCGTCGGAGTGCCGAAGACCATCGACAACGACCTTGCCGGCACCGAGCTGACAGTCGGCTTTCTCACCGCGGTGGAAATGTGCACCCACGCGCTCGACAACCTGCGCGCCACGGCCGAGTCGCACAACCGCGTGATGGTGGTCGAGGTGATGGGGCGCAACGTCGGCTGGATCGCGGTCGAGGCCAGCATCGCCGGCGGCGCGGACATGGCGCTGATCCCGGAGTTCCCGTTCACGCTCGATGACGTCTGCGACAAGCTGAAACTGCGCCACGAGAAGCTCGGGCGCAACTACAGCATGATCGTGATCGCGGAGGGCGCGAACGACAGCGAGGGCGTACTGGCGACGGCAGGCGGGGTGACGGACAAGCTGGGACGACCGAAGCTCGGCGGCGTGGGCCAGCTGCTCGCGCGCGAACTGGAGACGCGCACGGGCTACGACGCCCGTTGCACGACGCTTGGCTACCTGCAGCGCTGCGCGGCCCCGACGGCCGTGGACCGGATTCTCGCAACGCGGGTGAGCGACAAGGCGTACGACCTGCTGACCGGCGGGCAAAGCGGGATGCTGGCTGGCTTAAGGGGCTTCGAAGTGCAGGCCGTCGCGCTCAAAGACGTGGTCGGCAAAGAAAAGCGCGTCACGCCCGAGTACTACCGCCTGGCGCAACTGTTCGGGTAGTTTGTGGTGGCATGCGCTTCCAGCGCATGTGTATCGCTTGCTTCCAGCAAGCGGCGGCGACTGGAAGTCGCCGCAACTCATCGCCTGGAAGGCGATGCCACTACGGCAGCGCACCAAGCGCGTCGCCGACTTTCATGGCGCGGATGTTGTTCGGCGGCTGCTGCTCGCCCCACGGGTAGCGGCTGATTACCACGATCCGGTCGGCCGGGCTGACCAGGCCTTCTTCAATAATTGTGCGCGCAAGCTGGCGCAGGTCTTCTTCCATCGCCGGCAGCTCACCGTGTTCCGTCCGTGTATGCACCGGCAGCACGCCCCACATCAGCGCGTGGCGGCGCAGCACGGCCGGGTCGTGGTGCACGGCCAGCACGGGGCAGTGCCCGCGTACCTTGCTGAGGTAGCGGGCGGTCACACCCGACTCGCTGCGGACCACAATGAACTTCGCACCCAGCGGCTGGGCGATGATCGCCGCGCCGATCACCATTGCCTTGCGCAGCGCGTCGCCGAGGTGGCCGCGCAGGAAGTCTTCTGTATCGGCCTGCACGGTCAGGACCTTCTCGACGTCGCGTGCGACGCGGGCCATGGTCTCGACGGCCTGCACGGGGAACTTGCCGCTGGCCGTCTCCGCGCTGAGCATCAGGGCGTCGCAGCCGTCCTCAATGGCGTTGGCGATGTCGCTGACCTCGGCACGTGTCGGTGTCGGGTGCTCGATCATGCTTTCCAGCACCTGCGTCGCGACGATCACCGGCTTCAGCGCGTCGCGGCAGGCGCGCACGATTGCTTTCTGGTGCAGCGGCACGGACTCTACCGGCAGCTCGATGCCGAGGTCGCCGCGCGCGACCATGATCGCATCGCTGGCGTCGATGATCGCGGGCAGGTCCTTCAGCGCCTGAGGCTTCTCAATCTTGGCCACGATCTGTGCGCTGCTGCCGAGCGCCTCGAGCCGCGAGCGCAAGTCGCGCACCTCGGCCGCGCTGCGCACGAACGACAGCGCGAAGAGGTCGGCGCCCAGCTTGACGCCGAATTCCAGGTCGCGGATGTCCTTTTCGGTCAGCGCGGGCGAACTGATGCGCGTGCCCGGCAGGTTGATGCCCTTGCGGCTGCTGATGGTGCCGCCGACGTCCACGACGCAGGTGACGCGGTCGGCTTCTTTCTTCACCACGTTCAGGCGGATAGCGCCGTCGTTGATATACACCGGCTCGTCCACCTCGACGTCATCGATGAACGAGGCGTAGGTGCAGGTCAGCTCTTTGGGCGTGCCGGGCGCGTTGCCGCGCACGAAGTCGATCTTCTCGCCCAGCGAGAGCTCGAAGCTGCCGCCCTCGATTTCGTTCAGGCGGATCTTCGGGCCGCTCAGGTCGCACATCACGGCCACCTGGCGATCGCGCGCCTGGCTGGCCTCGCGCACGGCGGCGTAGGTCTTGCGATGGGTTTCGTGGTCGCCGTGGGACATGTTGAGGCGCGCCACGCTCATGCCGGCTTCAATCAGCTCGGCAATGCGTGAGACCTCGCGCGAAGACGGCCCCAGCGTGCACACGATCTTCGTGCGCAACGGCTGGCCGCGAATGGTACGCCGGGTGAAACTCATGCCGAGAGTCTAGACCAGTCGCCGCCGCGGAACAGAGGGATGAGGCAGGGGCGTGTGGCCCTGGGAAGGCCCTGCCCAACACCCCTGCCCCTCACGCAGATCGCTGAAGCCGCCCGGGGCCATTCCCGATCCGCAATACGGTGTGAAACCGGCGGGACCATTGTGGATGCATATCGGCGAAAGACGGGATACTCTTTAGGCACACCAGTCGGAGATCCCCATGCAAGGCTACAAAGTACTCGCCAAGGACGGACTCAAGGGCCCCTTCAAGAAGAGCTCGATCCTCAAGGCCATCACCAGCGCCATGCTGCCGCTGCAGGCGCGCCTCCTCGACCTCCAGACCGGGCGCTACGTCATGGCCGCCGAGCTGGTCGGCGAGAAGATCGACACGCACCACGCCGAGCCCAAGCCCGAGAAGTTGGCCAAGGCGGACCGCCCGGCCGTGAAGGAAGCGGTCAAGCAGATGGCGAACCAGCAGCTGAAGCTCGATGAAGAAACGCCGGGCCAGGTGGAAGAAACGCCGCGCGTGATCCTGCGCGACAAGATTCCGCTCAAGCGCGTGAAGCTGCCCAAGCCGCGCAAGCTGGCCGAAAAAGCACCTGAAGAGCTCAAGCTGAACAACCCCGCAGCCTGACGCATCCTTGAAGCATCCGTGGGCGGGCCGGTAAGCTGTATGCTCCACCGACCCGCCCCGGAGTTTCTCCATGATTGGCTTCAAGGTCCTGACCAAGGACGGGCTGAAAGGCCCTTTCAAGAAGAGCTCGATTCTCAAGGCGATCACGTCTGCGCAGATTCCGCTGCAGGCGCGGCTGCTTGATCTCGAAACGGGGCGCTATCTGTCCGCGGCCGAGCTGGTCGGCGAGCAGCCCGACCCGCCCGCGATCGTCACCGAGGCCGCGACCGTCAGCGAGAAGAAGGACATCGCCGAGATCAGCAACATCGGCGACAAGGTCGTCACAGACGACACCAATGAGCTCAAACTCGACGAAGAATCCGGCAGCCGCGACTAGAGTGGCATGGGCGTCCCGCCCATGGCCCGATTTCCGGGCAACCGCATTCCGTACAGTGAGAAGCTGCAGTTCTCCGTGGTCTCTGTGCGAGATCGAGTTTGCAGTACCGCCTGATGCGGCACTGCGGCCATCGGCGGGACGCCGATGCCACTATTCCGGCGCAAAGCCTGAATAGGTCCCAAAGTCGAACGGGCTGAACTCGCGGTCGACCTTGATGTGAATGGTGCCGCTCAACGTGCGGGGCTTGCGGCGCTCGTCCGTACCATCGATTTCGAAACTCCAGACGTGCGCGCCGTCCTGCTCGCCCTCAAAGCTGCAATAATTCAGCAACTGCAGGGCCCCCCAGCTGCTTTCCCAGTAGTCAACGGGGCCGGCCTCCGGGTCCCGATCTCCGGCTTTGCGGCCTCCGATCCGGGCGCCCGCGGTTTCGGGTGTCCAGTTGGCGGTGACGAAGTTCTTCTCGCGGTTGCTGACCCTGACGCCGCCGGTTTCGACCCCAAGCTCGAGCAGTGACTTGGCCTCAACACGAATCGAAAAGACCACGCTGATTCGCTCGTTGTCCGCGCCGAACAGCGCAACGCGAATGCGCCGTGCCTGCTCGAGCGTCTTCTCAAAGCCCTTCGGCAGCGTGGCCAGATTCAGCCCTTCCAGCTCGGTGCTGCGCAGGGCGTCGTACTCGCGCTGGGTGCTCCAGACCGTGCCGCTGACCGGGTTGAACAGGCGCGCGACGTCATCCGGGTCGGCCTCTTCTTCGCCGGTCTGGCTGAAGGGGAAGCGGCCTTTCAGTTTCTTCTGCCAGGGCTCGACGACGTCGCTTTTCCACTTCTGGGCGAGGCGTCCGTTCTCGGCTGCAAACGCCGCTTGGAACAGCTCAAGCGCCGTCGCGTAGTCTTCGCCCGCGTGCTGGGCGTCGCCGTCGCTGTCCAGTTTCTGGGCGCCGGCCATCAGCGCTTCGGCTCGCTCGCCGTCCGGGGTCTCCGCCAGCCCGATCTTCTTGCGGTAGCCTTGCCACGCCTGCTGGGCGGCCACGGCGCGGTCGCGCTGCCCGTTGGTGATACGCGCGGCCTGCTTCTGGTCGAGGGAATGCGCCGCCAGGTAGAAGCCGATTACCGCCAACGTCAGCGCCATCAGAAGGAACAGGAGCACCACCGGCCCGCGCCGCCAGGCGGGAGTGTGCGCCAATCCCGCGGTCTGCATGCCGGACAACTGGGGCATGGAAGCATCTTCAGGCAAACCCAGCGCCGCGTTGCGCGCGACGCCAAGTGCGTCAATCTGCCCCTGCAACTCGCTGCGGGCGCCCGCGTCGGTCGCTGTGCCGAGCTGCTGCTGCAGCTCCTCGAGCAGAGCTTTGTACTTGGCCTCTACATGCTCGGGCGGTGCGCCGAGGTAGAGCCCGAGCAGCCTGTGTGCCTGTTCGCGGTCCATGGGAACAGAATAGGTATGCAGCGCGGAGTGCAAAGTGGCTGCTCCGGTCGGGGTGTTGTGAGCGCATGCATCCAACCCCGTTGCCGGGCCCGGGTACCGCGCTATTTCGGGACGTAGACCGTGCGCCCGGCGAGATCGTCGCCGGCAATATGCTCATTGAAGCGGTACATCGTGGCGCGTGATACGCCGTGTGCCTCGCCGATCTGCTCAAGGCTGCGCTCGCCGTCGGCCGTGATGGCGTCGCAGACTCGGTGGCGAAAAGGGTCCATCCAGTCGGCCCAGCTCTCGCCCGAGTCATAGCCGACGGCTTCGCGCGGCTCGGCGTTGCGTCTGCATGCGGGCGGGATGTCGGCCGGCGAGGCACAGCCGAGATGCCAGAAGCTGACTGCGGGCACGCCCCAGTCCAGCCCGGCCGTGGCGCGCGCGGTGATGGCTCTCAGGGACGGCAGCGCGGCGTAGTGGGTGACGCCGCCGGAGTTGTAGCGCGCCGCAAGCTCGGCCTGCTCGCGCATCCAGACGGCGTCAAAGCCCGGCTTGGCGGAGAGCTTGCCGACGTCGCGCAGGGTGACGACTTCCGCGCGGGGCAGGGTGGTGTCCTCGGGGCGCGGCCAGTCGTAGCCGTAGAGGGGAAGGCAGAGGGTCAGCTTGTGCGCGAATTCGGCCCATTCCTGAAGCAGCCGGTTGAATGCGGGCATGGGGTACAGTGCACCGGGCAGGCTGCCTCGCCAGTGGTAGTCGTACATCATCAAGCGCATGGTGTAGACCAGCGGCGATTCCAGCAGGCGGCGGTAGACGTCGCGCTGGTCCGGGCGCAGGCGCGAATCCACGGGCTGCAAGGTCAGTGACAGGCGCGAACCCGCGGGCAGTCGATCCTCCAGGCGCTCCACCAGCGTGGCCAGTCCTTCGGCCTGGCTGCGGTTCATGCTTTCGTAGTCGAGGTCAAGGTGATCGCAGCCGCTGGCGGCGAACGCATCCAGCAGACTCTCCACGTGGGCGCCCAGCCCGCTGCCGAGCGGCGTCTCCAGCGAGCCTCCGTGGTTGGTCACCGTCAGCCAGCGTCGCGTACCGACGGCGGCCTTGAGTCCGGCCGCCAGACCGGCCGGGTCCTCGATACTGACCTCGCCGCTCTCGGCGACTGAGCCGTGGAAGAACAACAGGTCGGTGAATCCGGCCGCGGATGCCTCGGCGGCGATCCTGGCCTCATCGCCCCAGCTCGGCACCCAGCCCTCGATGCGATCGAGCTTGTCCAGCGGCGTCGGCTTGAAGCGCTCGGGCGGCTGGTCGGGGTAGAACACGGGGTCGCCGCCGGAGTAGACGACGCAGCCGATCAACGCGCCCGCGATCAGCACGATGAAGCCGATGCCCGCAGCGCGTGCGGCCCAGCCATTCAGCCGCAGCTCAAAGCCACGGCCGCCAGATTTGCGGCGACGGCGCATGCTCCCCCGCATCGCTATCGGCAGAATCGGGGTTGCGGGTTCAGAAGATCAGGCGCTGATGCGGCGGCGGGCTTCTTCGTAGCGCGCGTTGCGCTGGTCGATCGGGTTGTCGTGGTCGCCGAGAGGATCGGACAGCTCCATCCGCTTCTCGATGTGCGCGCGGGCTTCTTCGAGGCGTTCACGGATGGGTGCGTTGATCAACTCGCGGATGCGCTCCGAGACCACTTCCTGCCAGTCCTTTTCGCGCATGCCCTCGGGCATTTCGGCCATGTACTGCTCATGGGTTTGCGGTGGGTGGATCTTGATGTGGTGCTTGCGGAAGAACGTGGGGCGCCATTGCCCGCGCGGCCAGAACTCGCCGGCTGTCACGAAAGTGATCGGCAGGATCGTCGCCTTGGCCGTGAACGCGGCGCGCAGTGCGCCGGGCTTCCACGGGCCCATCAGGCGCTGCTCGCTGCGCGAGCCCTCCGGGAAAACGCCGGCCGCGCCGCCGTTCTTGAGGATATGCAGCAACGTCTGGTACGGCCCGCGCCCGGGGTTTTCGCGATTCACCGGGTAGGCCTTGTAGGTCTTGGTAAAGAAGCTGACGACCGGGATCTTGAACAGCTTGTGCCAGGCCATGATGGAAAGGTCGCGGTCAGCGCCATAGATCATGATGCAGACCAGCGACGGAGGCTCAAGGAAGCTGGGGTGGTTGGCGACGACCAGCAAACCGCCCTCGCGCGGGATGTGCTCAATGCCTTCGACCTTCCAGAAGAACAGCACGCGGCCCATCGCGGCGGCCAGGTTCACGGCCGTGCGGTACACCCACCCGCGCCATCCGGTGGGGCGTGTCTGGTCAACGAGCACGTGGTCGATGTCGGCCATGGACTTAGTAAACACTAATAACAGCGTTATGCAACCGGGAGACCGTGGGGGAATCAAACATCGCCGCGACATTTCCGTCCACCGGCACGTTTGGGTATGAGGGCCGTGATGACGATCTACTTCTATGGAAGAACGAAGGAGTGGGGTGAGTTCAGCAACTTCGCCCACTTCCCGTTTGAGCTCGACGGCAAGTCCTGGCCGACGAGCGAGCACTACTTCCAGGCCATGAAGTTCGCGGGCACGGAACACGAGGAGCAGATCCGCAACGCCAAACGCCCCAACGACGCGGCGCGCATGGGCCGCCAGCGTTCGCGCCCGCTGCGCAAAGATTGGGAGGCCGTGAAGGACGACGTCATGCGCGCTGCCGTCTGGGCCAAATTTTCTCAGCATGAGTCACTGAAGTCGCTGCTGCTCTCTACTGGCGACGAAGATCTTGTCGAGAATGCACCCGGCGACTACTACTGGGGCTGCGGCGCCGACGGCAGCGGCAGGAACATGCTGGGGCGCATCCTCGCAGAGACCCGTGCCCGTCTGAGAGATGAACTCGCGTAGACTTGCTCGTGCTTCGCACTCGCCGTTCTCGTCACGCGAAGGCGCGAAGCAAAGTTGCAAGTGCGAAGCACGAGCGCGTCACGCAATCCGCAGCAAATCCGCCCGCCAAATTTGCCAAAGTGTCAGGCGCACACTATACTAAGTGTGAAAGTAACACCTAGACTCCAGAAAGGAGCGCCGAGCCATGGCAACCATCACAAGACTGGGCCTGCTACGCCACCTGCGGGCTGAGCCCAACCAGTACATCCTTCACTACAGCGCGGGCAAGCTGACCCGCCAGGGCGCCGGCCTCGCCTACTGGTTCATGCCCATGAGCGCCAGCGTCGCACTGCTGCCGGTGGAAGACGCCGAAGCCACCACCCTGCTGCACGAACGCACGGCCGACATGCAGGCCGTCAACGTGCAGGTCACGGTGCGCTACCGGGTCGCAAAGCCGGAACTGGCGGCCAAGCGCGTCAATTTCGCGATCAGCACCGAGAACGGCAGCTGGTCCGAAAAGCCGCTCGAGAAGCTGGCCGAGTTTTTCAACCAGAAGGTGCAGGAACCGGCCCGCACGGCGCTCTCGACCATGACACTGGCCGAGGCGGTCAAGACCGGCGCCGAGGCCGTCCAGCGCGCCGTGCGCGGGCTGCTGATTGACGACCACGAGATGCACGACATGGGATTGGCCGTGGTGGACGTGCACGTGATCCACGTCAGCCCCAGCAGCGAGATGGAGAAGGCGTTGCAGACGCCCGCCCGCGAAAGCCTGCAGCAGAAGGCCGACGAGGCCATCTTCCGGCGCCGGGCTGACGCGGTCGAGAAGGAACGCGCGATCAAGGAGAACGAGCTGGCCACCGAAATCGAGCTGGAACGCCGCAACGAGGAGCTGATCCAGCGCCGCGGCGCCAACAAGCTCGAGGAAGTGACCCGCGCGGCCGAGGCCGACAAGCTCGCCACCGAGGCAGCCATTGAGCGCAGCAACCTGCAGGCCGACGCGGCTGCATCCCAGATCAAGCTGCGTGCGGTAGCCGACGCCGAGGCCAAGCGCGCCATCGGCCAGGCGGAAGCAGACAGCGAAGCCGCCCGAGCCGCGGCATGGAAGGATCTGCCGAGCAAGGTGCTGCTCGGACTGGCGGCCCTCGAGTTCGCCCGCAAGGTGCAGTCGATCGACCACCTGAACTTCAGCCCCAACATGCTGAGCGACCTGCTGGCGGAGTTCCTCGAAGGCAAGCCCAGCAACTGAGGCGGCCGGCATCAGGCGGGAGGCGGCAGTAACTGCAGTACACTGCCGCCTCAAACCTGCCGCCTGACGCCTCGACACGGAGGGCCCAAGCCATGAACCCGAAACTTCCCAGACTCGTCATCGTCACGCGCCCGACGCCCCTCGACATGCTGATCCGCCGCTTCGGCACCATCGACCAGGCGAAGTTCTACGTGGAGTCGCGCGGGCGCAAGTTCGACCGCCCGCTGCGTGCGCACGAGCTGCAACAGGCCGCGCTGGACAAAGTCATCCGCGCCATCCCGGCCGAGCAGCGCCGGGTGCAGCTCAGCCGCGAAGAGTTCGACCGCTTTCTGTTCAATCCCGACGACGTGATCCTCGCGGTCGGCCAGGACGGGCTGGTGCCGAACATCGCCAAGTACCTGCACGGGCAGCTGCTGATCGGCTTCAACCCGGACTTCGAAACCTGGCCCGGCGTGCTGTGCCGTCACAACCCGGCCGACGCCGCCAAGCTGATCGAGTGGGTGAACCAGCGCCATCAGGGCTACACGGTAGAGGCGCGCGCGATGGTGCTGGCCACGCGCGAGGACGGCCAGATGCTGCCCGCGCTGAACGAGCTGTTTGTCGGACATATGAGCCACCAGAGCGCCAAGTACCGAATCCGCGTTGGCAAGGCGGTCGAGCGCCACTCATCATCCGGCGTGATCATCTCAACCGGCACAGGCGCCACCGGCTGGACCTCCAGCATCACCCGCCAGCGCGGCATCAACGAGCCGCTGCCCGCGCCGGTCGACCGCCGCCTGACCTACATGGTGCGCGAGCCGTGGCCCAGCATCGCCACGGGCGTGGACATCAACTTCGGCTTTCTCAACGAAGGCGACGAGCTGGAACTCATCAGCGAAATGGAAGAAGGCGGCGTGATCTTCGGCGACGGCATCGAGGCCGACTACCTCGAATTCAACGAGGGCCACACCGTCAGGATCACCATCGCCAAGCGCACACTCAACCTCGTGATCCCGCAAGTGGCGGATGCATAGGAGGCCACGCTCAAGCAGAGACGCGGAGGATTGCAGTGGCCCCTGTCTGCGGCTCCGCGCCTCTGTGTGAGATGGAGTTGCAGGCCTTCGCGCCTGCGGACAACCATTGCTATACCGTGCGCATGAAGCATGTCGTCGTCATCGGTGGGGGAATCAGCGGGCTCACGGCCGCCTACCGTCTGCACAAAGCGGGCGCGCGGGTGACGCTGCTGGAGGCGTCCGACCACTTTGGCGGCGTGATCGGCAGCGTGCGCCACGACGACTGCCTGCTCGAAACCGGCCCGGACTGCTGGGCCTCGAACAAGCCCGCCGCGATGGAGTTGGCGAACGAGCTCGGGCTCGGCGACCAGATCATCGGTACGCGAGAAGGCGTGCGGCGCAGCTTCATCCTGCACCACGGCGCGCTGAAGCGTCTGCCCGAGGGCTTCTTCCTGATCAGCCCGATGTCGATCAAGGCGCTGATCAAAACACCGATCCTGAGCTGGCCCGGCAAGTTCCGCATGGCGCTGGAGTTACTCAAGGGCGTGCGCCGCAATGAGCA
Organism: Planctomycetota bacterium; assembly: GCA_020638675.1. GTDB lineage: Bacteria > Planctomycetota > UBA8742 > UBA2392 > UBA2392 > JACKID01. The sequence continues at coordinate 171,395 of JACKID010000004.1, read as the reverse complement.
GGACGAGTCACTCGCGAGTTTCGTGCGCCGCCGCTTCGGCCGCGAAGCGCTGGACCGCATCGCCCAGCCGATGATCGCCGGCATCTACACGGCCGACCCGGAGAAGCTCAGTTTGAAGGCAACCTTTCCCGCCTTCATTGAGATGGAGCGCAAGCACGGCAGCGTGATCAAAGCGCTACGGAGACGGGCCAAGGGTGAAGGCGGGAAGTCGCCCAGCGGCGGCGAAGTCGCCAAGGCCGCCGGTCCGCGCTACGGCCTGTTTGTGACGTTCAAGGGCGGAATGAGCGTCCTGCCGGATGCACTGAAAGCGGGCTTGCCCGCGGAGTCCATTCGGCCGAACACGCGCGTAAACGCCCTCAAGCGCCAAGGCAATGGCTGGCAGATTGGGCTTGATGGCGAGACGCTATCGGCCGACGCGGTCGTGCTTGCGTTGCCCGCGCAGGGTTCGGCGAATCTGTTGCGCGAGACGGACGCGGACTTGGCGGACGCCCTGGCTGCCATTGAGTACGCCGGCGCGGCGGTCGTGAACTTCGTCTTCGAGCGCGCGCAGGTCGCGCACGCGATGGACGGCATCGGCGCCGTCATCCCGGCCGTCGAAAAACGCCGGATCATTGCGTTCAGTTTCAGCAGCGTGAAGTTCGAAGGGCGCGCGCCGGAAGGCAAGGCCGTGATCCGCGTCTTCATGGGCGGCGCACTCAACCCGGAAGTCGCGGACCTTTCGTCGGATGAGCAAACGCGCGTTGCGCTCGAAGAGTTACGCGAGCTGGTTGGTGTTAAGGGCGAGCCGCTGTTCTCGATCGCGGGCGCGCACCCGGGCGCCATGGCGCAATACCACGTCGGTCACCTCGAGCGCGTGGCGAAGATCCGCGAACTTGCCGCGGCCCACGCCAGCCTCGCCATCATCGGCAACGGCTTCGACGGCGTCGGGATTCCCGACTGCATCCGCAACGCCAATGAGGCCGCTACGAAACTGATGGCGTGACCACGGTGGCCCTGGCCATGTTCAGGCTTGCGGGCAGGATGCCCACAACACGTTAAAGCTATGAACCCGGCAGGGGGGCCGCCGGGTTCGCTTAGCAAAGCTCGACGGTATATGGGGGAGGGGCCGTCGAGCCTCTAGGGTTTTTTGCTTGCGCGTTGCGCGCGTGGAGAAGGGTGTCTCTGAAGAGCCACCGCGGTGTTGAAGTCCTTTCGAATCGTCTTGTGTCAGTCTTTCCGTTTGTCCTTCAATTCAGGGTCGTTCGTCTGTCCCCTCGTAGTTCCGATTCGTCCCTGTTCACTTTCTTAAACGGACTCCTCACCCGGCTAGTTCCACAAATCCGCCGGGGTGAAATCGGATTTTTTGCCTAGAGAGAAAGCGCAGCCAGCAGCTCTTTCACCGCTGCGCGGGGTGAAAGCTCGCCGGAGCGCACGCGTGCGCGAAGCCCGTCAAACAGGCCCTGGGCGCGGCCTTCCGCCTGCAGGCTGGCAACCAGCGCGGCGCCCGCCAGATCCTTGAGGCGGCTTTCGGCACGTTTCTGTCGCACTGCGGCAAGCAGTTTGTTACCGGCAAGAAACGTGCGGTGTTGTGCAATCGCCGCCAGCAAATCAGTGACACCGCGATTCTCAGTCGCGACTGTTCGCACGATCGGCGGCCGCCACATGGGCTGGCCTTCCGGCGGCATCGGGCGCAGCTCCATTGCTTCCTTGATGTCTTCCTCGAGGCGGGCCGCGCCCTCGCGGTCGGCCTTGTTGATCACGACGACTTCCGCGACTTCCATGATGCCGGCCTTGAGCGCCTGCACGCTGTCGCCCGCGCTGGGTGTCAGCACGACGACGGTGGTGTCCGCCAGGCGCGCGATGTCCACTTCGCTCTGCCCGACGCCGACAGTTTCGACAATCACCGGATCGAACTTGGCCAGCGCCAGCACGTCGCAGGCGTCCTCGCTGCCGATGGCCAGCCCGCCGAAGCGCCCACGGCTCGCCATGCTGCGCACGAACACGTCGTCGTCGAGTGCGTGCTCCGACATGCGCAGGCGGTCACCGAGAAGCGCGCCGCCGCTGAACGGGCTTGACGGGTCAACGGCGACCACTCCGACGCGTTTGTTCTCGTCACGCAGCGCCTTGACCAGCGCGCTGGTGAGGGTGCTCTTGCCGCTGCCGGGCGGGCCGGTGATGCCGATGCGCTCGGGGTGTGGAATGGCTGCGAACGCGGCGTCGAGCGCTTGCGTGAAGGCATCGTCGCCGTTTTCCACCAGCGTGAGCGCGCGCGCGATGGCGCGGGTTTCTCCGGACTGTATGCGGGAAATCAGATCCATGGCCACAGTATGGCGTAGCCGGATAGCCGCCACTAGTCCTCCGTGGCTTCGGCGTACTTGCGCGCCGCGGCGCGGATCACCGGCGAGCTGTCGCGCGTCTTGATCTTCACGAACCAGCCGTGCAGGTCTTTGCGCTCCTGCGACGTCGCGGGCACGATGCCGCCCACGCGATTCACCGCCGCCAGCCGCACAGTCGGCGAGATGTCATCCTCGGCGACGCGCTGCAGGCGGGTGACGTCATCGATCGGCACGGCCGAGACGGCGACCGCGCGCAGCGAGGCGTCCTTGTTCGGGTCCAGGTATTCCTCCAGCAGCGCGGATTTGTCCGACGCACGCGACAACAGGGCACCCAGCGCCTGCGACTTCACGCCGAGGTTCAGCCCTTGCTCGAGCACCTTGCGCAGCTCCGCGTCCGCGGCGTTCAGGCTGCTCTGGCGCAGCCCTTCGATGGCGCCGGCAGCGGACGGGATGTCCGGATCGTTCGCAGCGGCGGTCAGTCGCTGCAGGTCAGCGTCGTCAGCCGCAAAGCTGCCGAAGGCCGTCAGGTAGTCCGGATAGTTGGCGTCCTTGCGAGCCAATCCGGCTTCAATCATCGCACGCCCGTTGGGCACGTTGTACTGCGCGATACGCTGGATCAGCAGGCGCTTGTGTTCGGCGGGCAGCGTGCCTTGCAGCAACTGCTCGAACAGCTTGGGAAGCTCTTCGCTCCGGGCGACTTCCAGCGACCATTCGGGGATGCCGTCCAGCGGATCGCCGCCGATGCGCAGCTCGCCGGGTTTGGTGCGACGCCCGTAGAGCGGCAGCAGCGCCGACGCGTAGTCCCACCACTCAGAGCGCGCAAGCTCAAGGAACACGCCTGTGTGCGGATCGAAGGTCAGCACGTACGCCCAGAAGAAATACTCGCGCAGCTCAAGCGCTGCAGTACGGCGCAGCAGCAGGTTGCGGAGTTCCTGCTCAACGGCGCGGGCAAAGCTGACGAGGTGGTCCTTGATCATCGGCATGATCGCCCACTGGAGCGCGACGTCCTGCAGCCACTCAGGCTTCTCGGTATCGAGCAGGTTGCGCAGCAGCGCCATGACGCGCGTATCACCGGCTTCGTCGCGATGCCAGTCGATGCTGAGCGAATCGAACAGGTGCGAGGCGATCAGCTTCAACTCTTCCGCTTCGCCGCCGGCGAGCTGGTCGTCGGTGCCCATGAACTTGGCCGTGCGCGTGTCGTAGACGTGCATCGCCCAGTCGTGCTTCGCGGGCGCTTCGTGATAGGCGAGGAAATACTGGATCCGCACGACCGCGCTGACTTCGCTGTCGAGCGCGTTGCGCACGCGCTGGTCGACCAGCTCGTCAGGCCGCGCCTTGCCCAGCATCTCCTGCTGCAAGGCGATCCCGCGCCGGTCGTTGGCGCGCGTGGCGATCGCGAGGTTGCTGAGCCAGATGTCGATTTCACGCTCCGTGTTGGCGTACTCGGGCTCCGGCTCGCTTCCGCCGTCCGCTGCCTCGCCGCCATCACTGGGGTCCGTGGACTCGTCGTTGTTCGCAGGCGCGGGCTCGTTGGGCGAATCCTCAACCGGGTGCCCGCGTGAGCCGAGGCTGGGGATGGCAGGTGTCGAGTTGGCCGCGCCGTTGCCCGACTTCGCACCCGGCGTCGGCAGCAGCAGATACCCCACCACCAGCGCGCCGATCAGCAGCGGCAGGATGATCAGCGGGACCAGCCAGACGGCCGTGCCGGAGGATTCGTTGGGTGCAGCTTCGTTCATGCTTCCTCTTTAACGCACGAGGCGGGGTTTCGTCAGGCATGAAACCGGTATGCGTGCGGGCACGGCGGTTTTTGCGTATCTTCGCGCCCGCTTTGCGCGTCATTGTTGCAGAACCAGGGAGCCAGCCGTGACCGAGCCCGTCAGCAAGGACTTCACCATCGTCGTGCGCAAGGCGCGCCGCGAATTCCTGAACAGCATCGAGCCGCTGCGCCCGGAGCTGTATCGCTACTGCCGCTCGCTCACGCGCAACGTGTGGGACGCCGAGGACCTGGTGCAGGACGTGCTATTAAAGGCGTTCGCCAAGCTGGCCGACGTGCACTGGCAGGTCGACAACCCGCGCGCCTACCTGTTCCGCGTCGCCACCAACCACTGGATCGACGTCACCCGCAAAGCCCGTGAGGACGCCATGCCGGAACACTTTGACGCCGAAAGCGGCGCCCCGCCCGCCGACGAACGCCCGCAGGTCCGCGAAGCCATCACCCGCCTGGCGAGCGCCCTGCCGCCCGCCGAACGCGCGGCCGTGCTGTTGAAAGACGTGTTCGATTTCTCGCTGGAGGACGCGGCCGGCTACATGAAGACGACGGTCGGCGCAGTGAAGTCGGCGCTGCACCGCGGGCGCGCCAAGCTGAAAGAGGCGAAAGAGCTGCCGGAGCAGCCGATGGCCGTGCGCGTGGACACAGCGCTGTTGGACAGCTGGTGCGACGCGTTCAACGCCCGCGACCTGACTGCGCTGGCGGCGCTGATGCTCGAGGACGCCACGGCCGAAGTCGTCGGCATGGTGCAGGAATACGGGCGCGACCAGATCCGCGACGGCAGCCTGCACCACACGGTGTTCGACGAAGACGGCGAGCCGAAGGCCGAGCGCCGCGAGTTCCACGGTGAGCCGATCGTGGTGCTGTGGTACACGCACGAGGGCAAGCGCGTTGTGCGCGACGTGCTGCGCTTTGTCAGCGACCGCGGCGGCATGGCCGATCTGCGCTACTACTACTTCTGCCCTGAGACGCTGGCGGAAGTGGTCAACGAGCTGGGGCTGCCGCTGGTGGACAACGGCTATCGCTACCCGACCATGTAGTTAGCGGTACGGCGCGGCGAGGATGTCCGGTGCGAGGAGGCTTCCGGCCGGCAGCGGCGAGCCGTAGAGGGTTCCGGCGGGCACCAGTTGCAGCGGCTCGGTGCTGACGTCGGCCGGGTGATCGAGCGAGTCATACCACAGGCGTTCGCGGCGCTCGCGCCACAGGACCCACAGCCACAGCGGCCAGATCAGCGGCCAGAGCGTGGGGGCCAGCAGCCAGGCGGGGCCGTGCTCGCAGGAGCGTTTCGCGGCCGAGTGCAGCGTCGCCAGCATGCCGAAGCACCAGACAAACAGCGCGCCGAACACGCAAATCCAGATGGTGGACGGGTGGGGCATGCCCAAGCCTACCATTTGAAACGGATGCCCGGATTTTTCGTATCCCGGCGCGCCTGTCGCACGTCCCTGTACAAGTTTGGTGAAGGCGCGGGTTTCGCTACCCGGCAACCGCTGTGGTTGTATAAGCAACACAGACACTGAAAAGGAGAAGAGATGTCGGAACAACCCAAGCCCGCTTACGGAGTCGGGAGCTTCTGCTGGAACGAGCTGTACACGAATGACCTGAAGAAGGCCGGCGACTTCTACAAGAAGGTACTCGGCTGGAACTTCGTGCCGCACGGAGAAATGGGCGGCTACAACATGATCCTGCTCGGCGACAAGGCCGTCGGCGGCGCGATGGACATCAGCAAGCCCGAGTTCGGCGGTATGCCTTCCTGCTGGGGCTACTACATCGACGTCGAGGACTGCGACAAGAGCGTCGAGCGCGCCAAGAGCCTCGGGGCCGAGGTGATGAACGGGCCGAGCGACGTGCCCGAAGTCGGGCGCTTTGCGGCGCTGAAAGACCCCACCGGCGCGTTCATCAACCTGATCACGCTGAAGCAGCACGCGACGGAGGTGCCCTGCGCCGAGCCCGGCCACTTCCTGTGGGTCGAGTTGATGAGCCGCGACTTCGCCAAGTCACGCGCCTTCTATACCGAGTTGATCGGCTGGAAGCCCGAAGAAATGCCCATGCCGGGCGGCACCTACACGCTGTTCCGGAGCAAGAACGGCAACGCGGGCGGCGGCATGACCATGCCCCCGGATGTGCCCAAGGAAGTGCCCGACAACTGGACCGGCTACATTCACGTCACGGACATTGAGAAGAGCTGCAAGGACGTCGAGGCCGCCGGCGGCCACGTCATCTTCCCGCCGATGGAAGTGCCGAACGTCGGTCGCTTCAGCCAGATCAGCGACCCGACCAACGCGGTCGTTGCCATCATGCAGCCCGCGCAAATGGGCTAGTTAAAACGAACAGGCTGCGGCGTCTACAAAGGACGCCGCGGCCGTTGTTTGCCTAGGACTGGGCGGCGGCCCTGACCTGCGGGCTGGCTTTGGGCTTGCCGACGAGCGCGTACAGCAGCATGCCCGCGATCATGCAGCCGACGAACACGATGAAATCCACGTTGCCGCGCCCGAGCAGCACGATGCCCGGGCCGGGGCACACGCCGGCCGTTCCCCAGCCGATACCGAAGATGCTCGCGCCGGCGATGAGTCTTGTATCGACGTGGCCGGCCAGCTTCTTCGGGATGATCTTGCCGCCGATGGGCGCCTTGCGCCCGCGCAGCACGTACCACACCGGCATGTAGAAGGCGATCGCGCCGCCCATGACGAACATCAGGGTCGGGTCCCAGTGACCAAAGAAGTCAAGGAAGCCGATCACGCGGCTGGGCTCGGTCATCTGCGCGAGCCCGAGACCGAAGGCGAACAGCAGCCCGCACAGGAAACCGATCAGCGGTTTGCCCATTACGCGCCCCCGATCAAGCGCGCGACGACGACGGTAATCGCGCCAGCGGCAATGAACGTGACCGTACCGACGATCGAGCGCACGTTCAGGCGCCCGATGCCGCACACGCCGTGGCCGCTGGTGCAGCCGCCGCCCATGCGCGTGCCAAATCCGACCAGCAGCCCGGCGAGCGCCATCACCGGCAGAGATCGCAGGCCCTGCGTCGCGATGTTGCCCGGCAGCACAAACACCAGCGCAACGCCGCCCGCGATCAGCCCCAGCACAAACGCCAGCTTCCAGGTGAATTCAAATTTCTCGCCGCGCACGACGCCGTCAAGGATGCCGCTGATGCCGGCCGTCTTTCCGGTCAGCGCCAGCAGCGAAGCCGCCGCCGCGCCAATCATCAGCCCGCCGACCGCCGCCAGGCCCCACGTTTCCCAATCCATGCGTGCTCCTTGCCCAGAAGAGATTCTGGCAACCGCCGTGAGGCTGTGAAGCCCATGCGAGCCCCAAGATCGTCCGAAGCCATCGGCAGCGTGCCATCTATGCTGCCGCACGGTCGTTACAATGGCAGCCAAGTGAATCGCGAGTGTGGTACTAACGGAGTAGAGACATGCGTACGACCCACTGGCTTGGAATTGTCGCGCTGGCACTGATGTTCGGCGGGCTGGCGGGCTACCTGCTGGGGGATCGATCCGAAGAGCGCCTTCGCACGCCGACGCCTGCGCCTGTAGAAGGGGCGAATCTGCCCTGCACAGGCGATGTGCCGATTCCCGGCGACAAGCCGGCGCCACCGTCGACGGGCGTACAGGACAAGCCCGTGGAGGATAGCCCCGACGCCGCCAGCAATCAGCCCGAGCACAAACATCGATTTCCAGCCGACCTCACTCTCAAGGATATCGCTCAGAATGCCACTGACCCCGGCAGTATTGGCAGTCAAAGCCAGCAACTCGGTCGAGGCCGGGCCGATCATCATCCGCCCAGAAGCGCGGGTCATACGCGATCCCAGTCCATGCGTCGAAGGTGGTAGATGCTCCAGGCACGGAAGAGAGCAGATCATTTGCCCACGCCGAGCTGCTAGGATGAATGAGTGGAACAGCATGCGCCGCCGAGCCTACATCGTGATCGCCGCAGTTCTGATTGCGGGCGCGTTAGTCTCGTTCTTTGTTCTGAGCGATGCGCGGGGGCGGCAGTCGTTTGCGCCGAGCGAGGTGGGCCGAACTACTGACACCCGTTCCGATGAGCCTCTGGTCCCTCGCGTGTCCATCGAGACCAAGCCGTCGAGCGCGGAGCCGCTCCAACTGACGGACTCAGTCAGCGAGATCGAACCCGTCACCGGCCCACGTATCAGCGGTGTCGTGCTGGACGAAACGGGAGACCCGGTACCCGGCATACAAGTATATGCGTATTGGGCCCTGAACGATGAGTTCGGGTATCCACTCTCTATCTCCAGCGCGAATTGGACGAGCTTCTTCCAAGCAGTTTCGCAGGGCAGGACGCATCCTCTATGGAAGTCGATCTGCCGGCGCCAGACCCGCACTGACCGCGAGGGCGCATACGCATTTGGAAGCCTGCCGGACACCGAAATCCAGTTGCAGGCGGTTTCGGATGACTACGACCTTCTCTCCGATGGCTCCATGGTACGCGCTTGGCGTGTGGTAGGGGTGCCGGGCGATATCATCAATTGGACGGCAACGCTGCTCTACCCCGTACGCGTCGAACTCGAATACACCGACGCGATTGCCAAGCCGGGAACCTTGCTCGTGACCTGCGCGGTTGGCGAACGCATCGGCCGTACTTTTGACGCACGCACGCTGGGGAACGCGAAGTTCTTGCCCGGTCTGCAGACATTCACCGCATGGAATGCCGATTTTGGGCTGCGGAGTGATCCTGTCGAATTCGACGTATCGCCCGCCGGTGGGACGATTCGTCTACGGCTCAAGGAACTGCCGCGCCTGGAGATATCAGTCGAGTTTTCCGGCGCATCGCTTTCTACAGAGTTTGAACTGCTGGCTCAGGTTCCGGAGTCGGAAGGTCGCAAGACCACCGAAGGCACCATGCTGAAACAGGCACCGCTGTCCTTCTGCGAGCGGGCAGGTGTTTGGGCACGGATCGACATGCCGATAGGCGAGTACCGCGTTGTCCTTGTCTGCCTCGACCGTGAAATTACAAAACTGGAGGTCAACTACTCTGGCGGACGGCAGAAGTTCGTGCTGACAGTGCCGGAGCCCGCAGCTGCGGACTGTTGCGTCGTCACGTCGGACGCGTCGGCACCGGGTGCTGGTGAGACGCTCAGTGTCCGATACCAGTCCAAGTACTCCACCAGCGCGAGTATTCTTTGGATCAAGCCCGGCGGGCCCTGGTTGATTCAGGCACCGTCTGGGCAGCGGCTCGAAACGGCAACGGGGTTGATAGTCAGCCACAGTGCGTGGGGGAGTGTGTCCGTGGAGGGAAGTGTCGGATCGGGGGCGACGATCGACGTCCAGTTCCAGCGTCCGTGCATCGTGCATTTCCCGAGCGAGGGGCTTGGATACACGCTGTCGAGTTCGATTCGGGCCACCTTGCGAATGAGGTCCGGGCAGGACGTTGCCCTCTCCTTCGACACGACTACTGCGGTTCAGCCGGGGAAATGGGAGCTGCACATTGAGAGCAGCCGTGTATTCGGAGGCGGATCGGTTTCACGCTTGGTGGAATTGAAGCCGGGCTCTACAGCACGCGTCGAGGTCCCCGAGTTGGTGGCGGTCAAGTTCATGTTCCCCCCGTATGACGGCGATGGCGCGCTAGAGTCCAGAGGCCGTATGATCGGCACCGAACGCTTATGGGGCGCGCCGTTCAGGGTCGCGTACCTAATCCCGGGGGAGTACACAGTCGAGTTCAAGCCCGATTTCGGATCGGCGCAGACGCGAACATTCACTGCCGCGGCAGCCATGACCGTAGACTTCACGCGCTGACAGCGGCAGAAGTCGGGCACTGGCGTGATGCAATTGGGGCGTGGGCCCGGCAGCCCGCACCAGACCTAGAACATGCCGATGATGTTGCCTTCTTTGTCGATGTCGATGTTTTCGCCGCCGGGTTTCTTGGCGAGCCCGGGCATGGTCATCATGTCGCCGCACAGCATGTAGACGAAGCCCGCGCCTGCGCTGAGGCGTGCGTCCTTGATCGGCAGCGTGAAGCCGGAGGGCGCGCCCAGCAGGCCGGCGTCGTGGCTGAAGCTGTACTGCGTCTTGGCCATGCAGACCGGCAGGTTGCCGAAGCCCGCATCCTCAAAGCTCTTGATGCGCTTGGCGGCGTCCGCGCTGAATTCGACCTTGGCCGCGCCGTAGATCTTCTGCGCGATCGCCTCGACCTTCTTCTTGATGGGCAGGTTCACGTCGTAGGTGAACTGGAACTTGGACGGCTGCTCGCACGCCTTCACCAGGGCCTCGGCGAAGGCCGCGCCGCCCTCGCCGCCCTTGGCGAAGACTTCGCTGATTACGCAGTCGTGCGCGCCAGCGGCCATGGCGGCCTTTCGCACCATTTCCAGTTCGTTCTCGGTTTCGTTGCCGAAGACGTTGATCGCCACCACCACCGGCACGCCGAAGCTGACGCAGTTCTGCACGTGGCGCGTCAGGTTGGGCATGCCCTTTTCAAGCGACTTCAGGTCTTCCTTCACCAGACCGTCCGGCAGCGGCTTGCCCGGCTTGACCTTGAAATTGCCGGACTGGTTCTTGAGCGCGCGTACGGTGGCGACCAGCCCGACGGCGTCCGGCGTGATGCCGCTGGCGCGGCACTTGATGTTGAAGAACTTCTCGGCGCCCATGTCCGCGCCGAAGCCGGACTCGGTGACAACGTAGTCGGCGACCTTCAGCGCCACGCGGTCGGCGACGATGCTGCTGTTGCCATGCGCGATGTTGGCAAACGGCCCGGCGTGCACAAATGCGAGACTCCCGCCGATGCACTGCAGGATGTTCGGCTTGATCGCGTCGCGCATGATGGCGGTCATCGCGCCCGCGACCTTCAGGTCTTCGCAGGTGATGCCCTTGCCGTTCTTGTCGAAGCCCACGACCATCTTGCCGAACCGCCTGCGCATGTCGTGGATGTCTTCGGCCAGCGCAAGGATCGCCATCACTTCGCTGGCGACCGCGATGTCGAAGCCGGTCTCGCGCGGCGTGCCGTTGGCGCTGCCGCCGAGGCCCGTGATGATGTTGCGCAGGTCGCGGTCGTTGATGTCCATGCCGCGGCGCAGCCCGATGGTGTCGGTTTTGATGCCCAGCGCGTTGCCGAACTTGATGTGATTGTCGAGGAACGCGCAGGCGAGGTTGTTTGCGGCCTGCACGGCGTGAATGTCGCCGGTCAGGTGAATGTTCAGGTCTTCGGGCGGAATCACCTGCGCGAAGCCGCCGCCGGCCGCACCACCTTTAATCCCGAACACAGGCCCCAAAGAAGCCTGGCGGATGCAGCAGGCCGCCTTCTTGCCGATGTGCGTGAGCCCCATCGTGACGCCGACGGTGTTGGTGGTCTTGCCTTCGCCGAGCGGCGTGGGGCTGATCGCCGTGATGTCGATGTATTTGCCGTTGGGCCTGTCTTTCAGGCGGTCGATGATGCTGAGCTTGACCTTGGCCTTCACGTCGCCGTACAGCTCAAGGTCGCCGCGTTCGATGCCGTAGCGCTTGGCAACGTCTTCGATCTTTTCCAGTTTGGCTTCGCGCGCGATTTCCAGGTCCGACTTCATCTCGGTCTCCGATGGCAAGTTTGTTCGTGATGCGGGGGACGCGAAGTTTAGCGCCAGCCCACAAGTTGTCCACGCGAGACTGACAATCGGCAGCTACTCGAAAGGCTCAACTCCGGCCTTCTCACAGAAGGCGCGCATTTCGCCCGCCTTCTCCGCGAACAGGTCCGGGTCGCCCAGTTCGCGGATCTGGTTGGCGCCTTGCCGCCATGCCGCGGCCGCTTCCGGCTGTCGGCCGGTGGCGAGCAGGCAGGCCGCAAAGTCCATGCGGTGCGCGCCCTCATGGCGCTTGTTGCCGACGGCGCGATGAAGATCGAGCGCCCGCAGGAAGGCACTTTCGGCCTCGCTCAAACGCCCGATGTGAGTCAGGAACGTTGCGTAGTTGCCGAGCGCGACGGCTTCGTCGCGGCGAATGCCCAGCTCGCGCAGGATGGCAATGGACTGGCGGAAGCAGCTCTCGGCCTGTTCTGGGCGGTTGCGGGCTACGTGCAGGTTGCCGAGGTTGGCGAGCGCGCGGCCCTCCGAGTTTCGGTCTCCGACTTCGCGATTGATCTCCAGGGCGAGGGCGAAAGACTTCTCTGCTTCCTCGTAATCTCCCGCCGCGCGTTGCAGCGAAGCCAGGTTTCCCAGCGTGATGCCTTCGGACCTCCGATTTCCAATCTGGCGGTGAATCACGAGCGATTCCTGCGCGGCTTCCAGTGCTCTCTGTGCCCGTCCGGTCTGCACGTAGACGCCGACCTGGTTTCCGATTGCGTTGCCCACAAGGCGCATCGCGCCGGCCTTTCGGGCAGCCGACGCGATCTTGTCATTGATCGCCTCCGCTTCTCCCGTTTCGCCGATTTCGCGCAACGCGATGGCGATGGACATCTCGACGCCAAGCGCAAGTTTGTGGGCGCCGGCCTCGACTAGCAGCGCCACCGACTCGCGCATGTTGGCGATGCTATCGACCGGCCGTCCTAGTTCGCGCTCTGCCCGCCCGAGGCGTCCGATCAGCACGCCACGGAGCAACACCGAAGCGTCTGCGCCCGCGGCGTCGATTGCCCGTCGTGCCAGTTGCTCCGCAAGGTTCGGGTTGCCGGCCAGCACGGCGGCCGCTGATGCATGTCCCAGATAGGCGGCCTCGCGGGACGCATCCCGATCAAGGCGACCAATGTCCGCCAGCCGGCTCCATAACTCCAGTGCGGCGGCGTTGTCGTACGAGCGCTCGGCGTTCCAAACCGCGCGCAGCAGGTAATGCTCCTGGCGCCTTCGCAGTTCGCGTAGGTTACTGGTGAGGACCTGGCCTTTGAGCGCATGTTCCGCGAGTTCCGCCGCGAGGGGGTCAAGCGGGTGCGCTTCCGCTTCCAGGTCTTCGCCCAGCTTGAAGCTGACAGGTGGGGGCGGCCCACCGTTCAGCGCCTCAAAACTGTCCACTACCAGAGCGTGCAGGCGCGCGCGGACGGTCGGCAACTGTAGCTCGTAAGCCGTGTCGCGAAGGACGGTGTGGCGAAACAGGTAGGCCCGCTCGGCGTCCATGGCGGGATTGTACGCCCGCTGACCGGCGCGTCACGCCGATAGGCAGTGCTACTCTGCGTGTGTTGTATCAAAGGGCTCGAGACCCAGCCGGGCGCAATCCTCATGCATCTTGCGGCGCACGTCTGTGCGGGTGTTTTCGTCGCCCAGCTCAACCAGCATGGCCTCGCCAAGCAGCCACTCCCGGCGCGCTTCCTCTGTGCGGCCCATGTTCAGCAGGAGCCGCCCGTGCTCGCACAGCACGTAGGCTTCGAAGTGCCGGTTGCCGACTTCGCGGTGAAGCCGCAGCGCCTCGGTGTAGCCGCGCTCCGCCGCGTCCGTGTCGCCGCGGGCGGCCGCCAGCCTGGCCAGGGCGCCGGTTGCGACGCCGATTCCGCGCCGGTTCTCCAGCTCGCGGTGGATGGCCAGCGCCTCCAGAGCGCAGCGCTCGGCATCCTCCAGGCGCTCCGTGCTTTCGTAGACCATGGCGAGGTTTCCCAGAGTCACTCCCTCAAAGCGGCGATTGCCGGTTTCGCGATAGATATCGATCGCGTCGCGATAGGTTGCCTCCGCCTCGGCGTAGCGCGACGCGAACAGGTACAGGTTCCCCAGCCCGGCCAAGGAGACAGCCACGAAGCGGCGATTCCCGACCCGGCGATGGAGATCAAGCGAGCGCTTGAGGAGCTCTTCGGCGCTCGCCCCTTCGCCTCTGTCGATGAGGAGGTTGGCAAGGCCCCCCAGCGCGGCGGCCTCTGCGCGCTCGTTGCCGGTTTCGAGCGCGATCTCAAGCGCCTCGTTGAAGGCTTTCTCGGCCTCGGGCGTGTTGCCCGTCTCATACAGAAAGCTGCCGAGGTTGGTCAGGGATGAGCATTGGCCGCCGCGGTCGCCGAGTTCGCGGCGTATGGCAAGTCCACGCTCGTAGTCGGCCCTGGCCTCCGTGTTCTGTCCGTCGTGGCGGTGCCGGGTTGCCCGCAGCGTGATTGCGAGCGACGCGTTCTTGAGGTCGCCGAGCTCCAGCGCGGCTTCGATGGCGCGACCCAGCAGCTCGTATGTCTCTTCGCGCAACTCCGCAAGCTGGGCCGCCTCGCCGGCGCGTCGCAGTACTTCGGGGGCGGCCGCGGGCTCACAGATCTCGGAAAGCTGGCGCCAGGCCTCAAGCGCCTCCAGTGGGCGGAAGTGCCTCTCCGCATGCAGGCCCGCCAGTCGAAGGTAGTGAAGCCGGGCGGCATGCAGCCCGCTGTCGCCGCCGCCCGATTCCTGCGCCAGGCGCGCGTGGTCCGCCAGGTCGGTCGCCAGGGCATACAGCGGGTGGTCCGAGCGCACCGGCACGCCCCATGCGTCGAGTTCCGGCTGCGGCGGGCGTCCGCCCATTGCGGCTTCCATGGCCGGGATGGCATGCGCGTGAAGCGCCGCGCGCGCCGACGGCGGCTGAAGCATATACGCCGCGTCGCGTACCAGCGCGTGGCGGAAGAGGTAGGCGAGTTCGCCGGTCGGCATGTCGTGATTCTATGGGGAATCCCGCGTGGGTCATTCCCCTTGAGGCATCAATTGGTCGAGCGTCGCCAGCGCCATGGCCGCGCCGTATTCGCGCCCGACGCTCAGGTAGTCGCAGAAACTGCCGTCGGCTTTGCGGAACTGGAGCACGTCGTGCCGCAGCGCCTCGGCGTAGCGTGAGCGCTGCTCGGCCGGGAGTTCATCCAAGGCCTCGGCCGCAAAGCGATAGCCGAAAAGCAGGTAGTAGGGCGCCGTGCCCTCCGCGCCGGTGTGGCAGACGCTCTTGCCGCGCTCAGCAATCACGTGTTCGCGATGCTTGAGGTAGATGTCCAGCGACTTGCGTACACCTTGTGCGTCCAGCCGTGCCACGCGCCTGAGTGCCAGCGCGTACAGCGGGCTGCGCAGTGAAGACTCCGCCTCCTTGGCGGGGTCCACCTTGCCGCTCATCCACATGTAGCCGTAGCTGCCGTTGGGACTCTGCAGGTATTCCAGCGCGTCGGCCGCGCGCACGAGCATGCTGGACGGCACCTTCGCCCCGGCCTGGTCGGCGCGCTTGAGGGCAAGAAGCGCGGGTGCGGTGACGAAGCCGATGCTGTTGTCGGGGCTCGACTCGTGGTGGAAGTAGCCCCAGCCGCCGCTGGGGTACTGCTGCTTCTTCATGTCCGCGATGATGGCTTCCATCGCCTTGCTGTTCTTGCGGCGGTTGCCGAGCTCGAGCTCGTTGCAGCGGGCGAGGTAGTCCAGCGCGAAGATCTGCGCCCAGATCGTGTAATCGAACAGCGCCGTCGGATCGGCGACCAGCTCCTGCGCCAGCAGGTACTCCAGCGTCCTTTCGCACGCGGCTTGCACGCCCTCGCGGTCGCGGTGGGCGAGCAGGCTGGACGCGCAGATGGCCGACGTCGCGACGTCAAACACGCGCCCGTTAGCGGAGCGCGGGTTGATCCAGCGCCCGTCGTCTGACTGGGCCGCAAGCAGGAACGCAATGGCATCGTCGCGGGCGGCGGTTGCGTCCTCGCCCGGGGCGTACTCGGGCATGTCCCATGCTTTGAACTGCTCTGCACTCGGCCACTTCCAGACGCCGAGCATGCCGTGCAGGCGGTCCTCCACGACGATGGAGGCCGCAAGCCAGCCCCAGCGGCTTTCGGGGTGGTCGAGCGCCAGCTTGCGCAGGTCCTGCTCGACCTCTGCGTAGCCTTTCTCGGCGCCGCGCGCGCAGCAGTTGTAGAACATGCCTTCCGGGTCTTTCGACTTTGCCGTCAGTTTGGCGGCCTTGCCGTTTTCACCAAGGTTGAGATACAGCAGCGCCCTCATGAGATCGGTGTTCTGCGCGCCGTTCTTTTCAGCGGCATCGAGCGCGCTCAGCGCGTCGTCGCCTCGGCGGAGCCTGCGCAGCAGCTCTGCGCGGACCTTCCATTCCAGGCCGCTCTCCGCGGACGCGAGCAGCTCTTCCGCGGCTTCCAGCTCGCCGCGGCGCATGCGCTCCAGTGGGTCGTTCGGGCTGGCGGGCTTGGAATCGGAGTGCTGCTTCAGCGCCTCGCGGCAGATGTCGTAGACGTGGAACGGGTGGCCCGTGACGGCTTGCGCGACGATCCGCCCGTCGGGCGTCGCGACCATCAGCCCGCTGCCGAACGTGACAGGCCCCAGCCCGAACACCTTCGGGTCCTCGAATGGGGCGTTCATGCCGGGGGCCCAGAAGATCGGCACGAAGCGCTCGTTGACCAACTCCACCACGTCCGGGTGCATGAACACCGTCGTCAGCGTGAAGCGTGAGGTCAGCAGCCCGCGGTAGACCTCGAAGACTACCAGTACCAGCTTGTTCTCTTCCCTGGCGCGGCGGGATGCCTCGGGCCAGTTGGTGGCGAAATTCACCTCGCTGCCGCAGTGCCCGGCGATTTCGCGCAGGCGCTCGGCGTCCTTGTCCACCGGCACGAAGTCAAAGCTCTCCAGCAGCGGCGTCAGCTCTTTGTCGGCCGCTGCGAATTCCTTCTCCGGGGCGAGGGATTGCAGGATGTAGACGAAGTCTTCAGCCACGAGAAAGTGCTGGCGGATGGTGTAGCGCATCCCCGCGTCGTAGGCGCCCTTGAGGAAGTGGGCCTCTTCGCCGGCCAGCTTGCCCTTGCCGCGCGTGATGTTGGACAGCTTGTCGTTCTGTTTCCAGTTCGCCTCGGCCGCGTCGGAGGCTTCGCGGGAATTGCTGATCTTCTCGTTGCGAGGAACCACGTAGACCGTGATGCTGGTTTCCTTCTTGTCCTGCACCTTGGCCAGCTTCATGGCGTAGCTGGTGGTCTCGGGCGGGCTGGGCTCGCTGAAGGTCCAGCCCTGGGGGCGGTCGATCTGGAACCCGTACTCCTTGTTGACGAAGACGGCGTCCTCGGCCGTGACGGCAACGTGGGTCAGCGGGCCGACGCAAAGCAGCAGCGCGACGGCGGCGAGAAGCGTCGAACGCATGGCATCCCCCTGTGGACTTCGGACACTGTTTGTTGCGACGAAGGCGACTCAAGTTGCAGGATCGGCCCAGACTACGTTTTCGTGAACGGTTTTGACGCTCTAACCGTATTATAAGGAAGGCGCTGCAAAGCGCCTTTGGAGCCTTTGGAGACTGTCATGCGCTATCTTCTTGCCGGGCTGCTGGTTGCGGCCTTTTCTCCCCTCGCTTTGGCCAGCCCCGTGCTGCGGGTGGCTGACAGCGGCCAGCGCGCCCTGGCCCGGGCGCAACTTCTTGCCGAGGTGGATGAGGAAGAGGACGCCGGGCTGCCGGATGCTGAGCTGGCGCTCGACAAAGGCCAGTACAAGTCCGCCAAGCTGGGCTTCAAGAAGGTGCTGAAGGAGGACCCGGCCAACCAGGCCGCCGCGCGCGGTCTTGCCGAAACCTACGCCCAGACCGGCGACTACAAGCTGGGCGTCAGCACGCTCAGCAAGTGCATCGAGCAGTCCGACAAGATCGAAGACGTCACCCTGATACGCCTCGCGCGCCTGCAACTGATCGTGGGGGACCTCACGGCTGTAGAGACGCTGGCCGACAAGCTGATCGCCTCGGAGACGTCCGTGTCGGCCGTCGACGGCTACCTGCTGAAGGGCAACGTGCTGCGCACCAAGGGTCTCTATGAAGAGGCCAAGGCCGAATACAACAAGGTGCGCGCGGTCGTGCTGAAAGAGCGCGGCGGCGCGATGCAGATCGACAAGTCCAAGGGCCGCCAGCCGGTGCTGGCAGACGAATGGTGCAGCGCGGGCGAGTCCTACTACTGGCTGAACCGCCTGCATGACGCGAACGAATGCTGGGGCAACGCGCTGGTCGCGGACAACTACCACGAACGCACCAACCTCTGGATGGCGCAGCTGTACCTCGAGCAGAACCACGACTCCAGCGCCCACGTCAACTACGCCGGCCCGTTCCTGAAGCACAACAGCGGCTCATCCCTGATGCACCTGCGCATGGCGCAGATCTACTTCTTCCGCTGGCGCAGCACGGCCGGCTTCAAAGAGCTTGACGAGGCGGTCAAGCTGAACCCGGACAGCCCGGAGATCCTCTCGTTCCGCGCGGCCAAGTTCATAGGCACGGACCAGTACGACCTGGGCCGCAAGGACTATGAGCGCGCGCTCAAGGTCAACCCGGGCAACGAAGAAGCACTGGGCGCAAAGGCGCTGCACGCGGCGACGCTGGGGCTGAAGGACCTGTGGAACGAGGCCGAGCAGGCAATGCTCGCCGTGAACCCCAAGCCGGCGCGCTTCTATGAGATCGTTGCCGACGGGCTCAGCGATCGCTTCCGGTACACGGAAGCCCTGCCGCTGTACAAGAAGGCGCTGGAATGCAACCCCGAGCACTGGACCGCCTACAAGGGCCAGGGCATGGCGGCGATGAACTACGGCGACGATGAGCTTGGGCAGAAGTCGCTCGAGATCGCGCTCGACAAGGACCCGATCCGCAACAACCTGCAGACCGTCAACTTCCTCACGCTGCTCGACAGCTTCAAGAACTTCGAGCGCGTGAAGACCGAAGACGGGCGCTGGAACCTGCTGGTGCACAAGTCCGAAGCGCCGATCATGGTGGACCTGTACCTGCAGCACCTGAACGACATCTGGGAAGAGCTCGAGAAGAAGTACGACTTCAAGCCACAGACACCGATCACGATTGAGTCCTTCAACCGGCACGAAGACTTTGAAGTGCGCACGGTCGGCATCACCGGACTGCCCGCGCTTGGCGCGTGTTTCGGCCACCTGGTGACGCTGGACTCACCCAGTGCGCGCCCGCCCGGCAGCTACAACTGGGCCAGCACCCTGCGCCACGAGATGGACCACGTCTGGCAGTTGCAGATCAGCAACGGGCAGATCCCGCGCTGGCTGGCGGAAGGCTGCAGCGTGTACGAAGAAAAGCGCACCCGCCCCGAGTGGGAGCGGCACATGGAAGACCAGCTTTTCATGCACTACCACCAGGACGACATCCCGTCCGTGAAGAAGTTCAACGAGTGGTTCCACGACGGCAGCAAGGTGCTGTTCGCCTACTACCTCGGCAACGTGATGATGGAGTTCATCGACAAGAAGCTCGGCGGGCTCAACAAGATCCGCAGCATGATCGAGATGTTCGGCGCCAAGAAGACGCCCGAGGAAGTCTTCCGCGCCTGCCTGAACATGGAGCCCGAGGACTTCGACAAGCAGTTCCGCGACTACGTGGCCAATGAGCGCATCGCGCACCTGAAGATGATTCCGCTGATCAGCCCGGGCCGCACTGACGAGCTGTATTTCAAATATGAGGACGGCGAGGCCACCACCGATGACCTGGTGCAGCTGGCGCTCGCCTACACGCAGCAGGGCTCGCGCTTTGACGCCGAGACCTTCCTGGGGCTGGCCCGCAAGGCGGGTGCGGACTCAGTGATGGGCGTGCGGGGCGCGACCTACTGGTACTGCGTGGCCATGCTGGCGCGCAACGATGAAGACCTGCCCCGCGCCGACCGCACCAAGAAGATGCGCGAGGCGATCGAGACCGCCATCGCCCGAGGGCTGGAGGACTACCAGACGTACCTGATGATGGCGCAGTTCGCCCAGCAGGACCGCAACGTCGACATGACCCTGCACTGGCTGAAGGAGGCGCAGCGTGCCTTCCCCGAAAGCGCGCAGCCGTACGCCTACATGTACCAGATCTACCAGCAGACACGCGACAACGAGAACGCCATCAAGGCGGCCGAGAAGTGGGTCAGCGTGGACGAGAACAACCTGAACGTGCGCATGTGGCTGATCGAGAACGTCTACGACCCCGGGCGCAACTGGGAAAAGATGGCCGACATGGCGCTGCAGGCCGTGAACGTCGCGCCTCTCAGCGCCAAGGTGCACCACTACCGCGGTTACGCGCTGCGCAAGCTGAAGGACTGGCAGGGCGCGGTGGACAGCTTCGAGTTCGTGCGCAGGCTCGCAACCGGCGCCACGCCCGAGGAGGCGCTGCAGGCGGAAGTGGACGCGCTGTGCGACATCGCGGCGACATGGCTGCAGGCCGAAGAAGACGACAAGTGCCGCAAGGCGCTTGAGGAAGCCAAGGCACTGGACCCGAACAACTCGCGCATCAAGACCATCGAGGAAGAACTCGACGGCGCCAAGGAAGAAGAGGAAGAAGGCTTCTAGCCCATCTTGGATTGCCGATTCTGGATTTTGGATTGGGCCGGCGCACAGCGCCGGCCCCGTTCATTCCGTGGCGCGGACACCGGCGCCCATGAAGCCAGTTCGCGTTCGTCCGGCCCGAAGGGCCCTCCTTGGTAGCCGGGGGCGTGAGCCCCCGGGTCTCGCAGGCATAGACCCCTTACGCCCGCAGGGCCGTCTCGGGCGGGTTCGGCGGCCCTGCGGGCGCACACGCATCTGCCACAATCACCGGGCGCTTCCGCGCCCGGCTACCTGAGGCTGCCCCTGCGGGACGCCATCGAAAGTTACTTTGCCTTGGGGTCGGGCTCGCCGAGCTCGATCAGCTTCTGGCGGGCGCGCTCAGCGAGGTCGCCTTCGCCGCCCAGCGCGTCGTAGCTGGCGTGGTAGTTCTCGACGGCGCCGGGCTTGTCGCCCTGACGCTCGAACGCGACCGCGAGATAGAACAGACCCACCGGCGAGCCCGGGATCAGTTGCAGCGCGTTCTGCAGTCTCTGCTGCGCGACCGCGTTGTCGTCGCGCTGGATGGCAATCAGCCCGCCCATGAAGTTCGGCCAGAAGGTGCCGCTCTCGAGTTGCAGGGCGTTCTTGATCTCGGCTTCGGCCGCGTCGTAGTCCTCAAGGTAGTAGTGCGCCTGCGCCGCGTTGACGTGCAGGATGGCGTGGTCCGGCACGCGCGCAGTCGCCTGCAGGTAGTAGCTCAGCGCGCTGCGGTACTTGGGCGTGGCCGCCGGCTGGCCGCCGCTTTCGAACAGCTTGAACGCCTCGGCCATTTCGGCGTCGCCCTTGTCGGCAAGGTCGTAGGCCGGCTGCGCGTTGCGGATGTCCACCATCGCTGTGGTGAAGCCCGCCGCGTTGCGGGTGTAGTTCTCCGGCTTGTAGTCCTTGTATTCCTTCTTCAGTTGCTCGTTCAGGTACTCCACGCGGTTGCCCGGGTCCGGGTGGGTGGACAGGAACTCGGGCTGGCCGCCGCCGTTCTCCTGCGTGTAGTCATTCAGCATCTGCATCACGCCGATCACGCCGTTGGGCTCGTAGCCCGCGCGGGCGGCGAAGCGCATCCCGAAGTGGTCGGATTCCTCTTCGTCGCCGCGGCTGTAGCTCAGGCTCAGAAGCTGCACCGCCATGATGCCAACCACGGCCACGCCCTGGGTTTCCTCCATGCTGGCCAGCAGCGCGACCGGGATGACCATCAGCGTCATCTTGCTCATGCGCTCGACGCTGTGGCGCGCGAACACGTGGGCGACCTCGTGGCCCAGCAGGCCTGCCAGCTCGGCCTCGTCGTCGAGGCGGTTCAATATGCCGCGGGTTACGAAGACGTGCCCGCCCGGCAGCGCGAACGCGTTGATCATGCTGGTGTTGACGAGATAGAACTGGAACTCCCAGTCCGGGAAGTCCGCTTCACCGCGCAGGCGTGTTCGCCCGGCCGCGACCACCTTCTGCCCGACTTCGTTCAGGTAGTTCTGGCTGGCGTTGTCCGGGTAGAGCCCGCCCAACTCGGCGAGGATGGGCTGGACCGACTCGTCGCCCATGCGCTTTTCGTCTTCGTAGCTGTACAGGTTCAGCGTGCGCTTGCCGGACAGGGCGTCCACCTGGCACGAAGCGGCGAAGCTGCAGGCGGCGATCAAGAGAAGCATGAGTGGGGCGGCATGGCGGGTCATGGCAGGCTCCGGTTGGGCGTCGCGTTTTCGTGCGCGCCGGCTGTGAGCTATCTATTTAGCAAGCACAGTTGCGCGCGAAAGCGGCAATCGGCATCGCGAAAGCTATGCTGTTCGTATCGATGCAGAAAGGTTGAACCATGGCGAAGCTGATCGCCCTGATGATATTGCTGGCCGCGCCAATGTACGCCGCCGAAACAGAAACCACGGACCCCGATACACAGCCGAAGGAACTGGGCAGTGTGCACTGGTATCGCAACGTCGATACGGGCGTCGAACTCGCCAAAGAACAGGGCAAGCCGATTTTTCTCCAGTTCCAGGAGGTGCCTGGCTGAGCGACCTGCAACGGCTACGCCGCGCAGGTTCTGCGAAACGAGGTACTGGTTGCCGCCATTGAAAACTTGTTTGTGCCGGTGCTGATCTACACATCCAAGGGCACGGCGCACGACGCCGCCATGCTGAAGGAGTTCGATGAGCCGGCCTGGAACAACCCGGTCGTGCGCATCATCGACAGTGAGAAGAAGGACGTCATCGACCGCATCAACGGCGTCTACATCAAGCGCGGCATTGCCACCCGGCTGCTGCAGGCGATCGACAAGGCCGGTATCAGCCTCGCGTCCGAGGCGCGTGCGGTGCTGCAGAAAGTCGCCGACGGTAAAGAGCCGGACGGCGGCGAGATCCAGCTCTTCCGCGACACCGTCAGCACACGCATTTCCCGCGAGCTCGACAAGTCGCTCAACTCGGCCGTGACGGCCTTCGAGGGCAAGAAGTTCGGCAAGGCCGCCGAGCTGGCTGGCAGGGTTCGCGACGACGAGAAGTCCGACGAGACTGCCAGGGCGGACGCGCAATACCTGATCAAGCTGGTCAACGGGCGCTTTGGCAGTTTGAAGGCCAAGGCCGAGAAGCTGAAAGCCGAGCGCGAGTACATTGAGTTGTTCGCCGCGCTGGACGAGGCGGAAGACACCTTCAAGGGGCTCGAGGGCGCTGAGGAGTTCTTCGCCGGCTACTCCGAGTTGAAGAAGGACAAGACGGTAAGGGACGAGGTGAAGGCGCTCGAGAAGCTTGCCAAGCTGGAAGAGAAGCTGGCAAGCGCCAGCACGGATCGAGATAGGGAAAGCGCTCGCAAGTCACTCAAGGACTTTGCCGAGAAGAACGCCGGCACCCGCGCGGGCGAGAAGGCAGAGAAGCTGGCGTCTGAGTAGCGTAGATAACCCATCACGGGGCGGACGCTGGGTCCGCCCCGTGCTCAGTTGGTTCGCTAGTCGTCGGAATCGGACGACTCGGACTTCTTGATCACCCGGACCTTCATGCCCTCGGCCGATTGCACGCCGGCGTGGGACATGCGCAGCAGGCCTTCCGGGTCGCGTTCGAACTTGATCGCGTCAAAGTGCTCGCGCAGGCGGTCCGGCAGGCGGCTGCGGACTGCTTCCACCGAGTTCGCCTTGTAGACGACTGAGCCGGCCTCGTCCGCAATCGTGACGGTGATGGTTGTGCCGTCGGAATTGACGGTCATGGTTTCACCGTCCAGGACGATGATGGTCGTGTCGTTCACCTTGTTGCCGTCCACGACGATCTCGATCTGCAGGGACTTGATGAAGTCCTCAAGCTCCGTCATCTGCTTCTCGATGTCTTTCTCGTAGCGCGGGTGCTCATTCTTGGCGGCTTCGAGCCGCTTCTGGAAGTCGCGAAGGCGCGGCTCCATCTGCTTCATCTCTTTGTGCAGCAGGATCTGAAACTCGGGGAACTTGCCGGGATCGACGTTGCTGTCAAGGCTCTCGGTCCACATCATCGCCTGCAGCGGCAAGCCCAGCTCGGTGCCGTCGGCCTGGAAGATGCGGCAGTCGCCGCGCTTCCACTCGACGCTCTCGCCGTCGCGCAGCGGCACGAAGTAGAGGCCCTGCAACTCCGGCCGCATCACCATGCCGCCGGATACCACTTCGGCCTTCACTTGCTTTGGGCGGCTCCATGAGCGGACCGTGGAGGCATCAAAGTCGCCGTCGAAAGCGCATTCGAGCCTGATCTTCGCACCCGGTGCGGCGCTGAAGCCGGCATCGCCGGCGCGTACCAGCAGCTCGGATGACAGCTTGCTAGCGTCGATCCGCCCGTTGCCGCGCAGCATGTAGACCACCGGCTGGCCGGCGTCGACGCCGATACGGAACACGGCGTCCTTTTCAAGCTGGGCTTTGCTGCCGTCCGCGAGCGTGAATGTCAGCGGGCGCGAATCGGCCACCATCATCCACTCGTCCATCGGCATGTCTTCGGAAGGCTTCCACTTGCCGGCGTCGTCCTGCACGTAGACCACGCCGTCTTCGATGTCCGCGGGCGCCTTGTTCCTGGCGACCGGGTTGTTGGGGTTGTCCGGGCCGGCCGGCGTGTCGTCACCCGGCTTGAGCAGCAGGAACAGACCGACCGCCACGATCAGCACGGCCGCGATCTCTCCGACAATCAGCCACACGGGCAATGACAGCAGGCGCCCGCGTTTGGGCTCGGACTCGGCGGCGGTCTCGACGGCGTCGATCGCGCCCAGCGTGCGCAGGGTGCTTTCGAGCGCCTTGGCCTCGGCGGCGCCGGAGCGCGCGTCGCGAACGATGGCGTCGCGCACGACGGACTGCTCGTCGCGATAGGCGTCGTAGACGGCGCGGCAATCATCGCACTGGCTGAGGTGCGTGAGCAGCGTCTCGCGCTCGGCGCCCTCGATCAGCCCGTAGGCCAATGCGGTGATGTCATGCTCTTCGGGGTGCTGCATGGTCTTGCTCCTACTTTGCGAGCTTTGCCCGCAGTCCTTCCAGTGCACGATGTACCGTCACGCGCACGGCAGTTTCCTTCATGTCTTCCAGCTCGGCGATCTCGGCGCTGGTGAGTTGCCCGAAAAAGCGCAGCTCCAGGATGCGCCGGGCGCGATCCGGCAGTTTTTCCAGCTCGCGCCGTACCAGCTCAAGGTTCTCTTCGTGCGCCAGGCGCTCCAGTGCGACTTCGGTGGCGCTGCGCCCGCCCTCCGGGTCCGGCATGTCGGCGACGGTGGTGTGCTTCTTGCGCGTGCGGGCGATCTCGACACATACGTTGTGGGCGATGCCGAACAGCCATTTGCGGGCGTCGCGGCTGGGGTCGAAGCTGCCGTAGTACTTGTACGCCCGCATGAAGGTTTCCTGCAGCGCGTCGTCAGCCTCCGAGTCGTTGCCCAGACGCCGCCGGCAATACCCGAACAGCGGGCCATGATGCAACACGGCCAGCCTGCTCAGCTCCGATCGCCTGTCGTCTGCCACACTTCCCCCCTGCTTCCATTAACCATACGGGGAGTCGGTGAGGGGCGTTACGCACAATTTGCCAAACCCCGGCAGGCCGGGGGTGAACTGATCCTGCAGGCGGTCATACGGGGACCCTCGCCCGCGCCCTGCCGGGCGGGGTTGGCCTACAGCGCCGCTTCGATTTCCTTGGCCAGCTTGAAGTCGCGGCTGGTGATGCCGCCGGCGTCGTGGGTGCTGAGGCGGATCAGCACCTTGTTGTAGACGTTGGTCCACTCCGGGTGATGGTCCATGGCGTCGGCCGCCTTGGCGACCTTCTCCATGAACGCCCAGGCCTGCTTGAAGTCCTTGAACTCAAACGACTTGGCAATGCCGTCGTCTTCGCTTTCCCAGCCGGGCAGGTCCTTCAGCGCGGCCTCAATTTCCGCTGCTGTCGCCTTCGTTGCCATCGGGCGTGTCCTTTCCGCTGCTGCGCTCGCCGCGTGGTGCGATCTTGCCGTTCTGCAGCCTGAGGGCCGAGATTGTTCCTTCCGCCGTGCCGCCGTCTTCCGTGAGTCGGTAGCGAAGCTTCACTTCCGCCCCTTTGCCCTCGGGAACGCTGGCGGGGCGCGGGGCTTTCAACGCGCCGTCGATCTGCTCGTAGACGTTGCTCCAGAAGGCGTCGCGGCGCTCAGGGTCTTCGTCGGCCGCCTCGGCAGCCTCGAACTCTTCTTTCGACAGATGCGGCCTCAGCGCCGCCAGCCGGGCCTCGCGCGAGACGCCTGAGTTGACCGTCTTCTGCAGCTCGCTGAGCGTCGTTTCGAACGCGCCTGCTTCGCCCGCGAACAGCTTTGTGACGGCGGCCGGGTAGTCGAAGGCGGGCCGCTCGGACTCAGGCTTCTCCCGGTCAGAGGGGCTTCTTCCTACCAGGTAGTCGATCGGCTCGAAGTCGAGCAGCTCCTCCCGCAGGTCGCCGTTGCCGAAGTAGGGCGCCATGCCCGTGATCGGCGCGGCCGCGACGCCGTCCAGCGTGACCTCAAGCGCCGAGATGCTCCACTCGCCGTCGTGACGGGACCATTCCACCCGCACGCGGATGATTGAGCCCAGCGCCAGCGGCCAGGTGGTGTTCACGGCGGCGAACTCGGCCGTGTCGGGCAGGTTCTCAATGGCCGGAGTCGCGGAGAGCGCCCCGAAGAACAGTCGCCCGACGCGGGTGTCGCGGTACTTTGCCAGGTTGGACAGGCGGTTGCAGAAGCGGGCCTGTTCTTCATCCAGCTCGGGTGCTTTGGGCTGCCCCTTTTCATCTACCCCCGGTGGGGGGAACTCGGGCGGGCGGTTGAGCATCTGGTCGCGGACCGCGTTCACGGCGGCCCAGTAGCCTTCCGAGGTGCGATCGCCTTCAGCCAGCACCGGATTTTTCAGCGAGTCCGAGAGAGGAACGACCGATAACGTGGTGGCAGACAGCGGCAACGCTGCGATGATTAAGCTGAGAAGAGTCACACCTAGCAGCAGGGACTTCATCGTTGCGGCCTGTGCAAATGGTTGAGGGGAATGAAGATAGCCGCTTGGTCTTCGGCCCGCTAGGCGTCTTTTGGCCTTGTCGAATCGAATGTAACGTGATTCAATTCGATGGGTTATACCCTCCGTGGAGAGTCGATCGCGGTTGAGCGCGTGGGGTTTCCCCGCGACAGGGCCGCATTGATGGCAGGTGCTCATGGCGGAAGAAGGAAGTGTTGACTATGCGAACCTGATCCGCGCCCAGACGCGGCAGGTCGACATTGACGCGTTCAAAGAACGCGGCATGAAAAAAGTCAACGTCATCAACGCCAAGAAGATCAACGAACTGATCTCTCAGGCGGTGACGAACATTATCGGCAAGATGGAAGACGCCGATATCCAGACGATCAAGGACGACAAGGCCCAGATCGTCATGGACTCCATGGCCGAGTTCAAGCGCCTCTTCAGCGAACAGAAGAAGGAAGCGGAACAGCAGAGCAACCTGCAGGAAGAGCTTGCCGCCCTGCGCGAGCAGATGGCCAAGGGCCAGAGCGACGGCAAGTCCGCCAGCTCCACCCAGATGCAGAACGTCAGCGACGAGATCGCCGAACTCAAGGCGTTCATGATCAACCAGGCCAGCAAGAGCCAGGGCCAGGAAATGACCCGCACGGCCATGCTGGAGCAGCAGCAGGAGTTGCTCGAAGACCACTTCAACGACCTGAAGGCCACGCTCGCGACCGCCGGCAACACTTCCGCCCAGGCAGCCGTCGCGGAAGACAACACCAAGAAGGCGCTCGAGGAAGTCGTCGACAAGATGACCGCGCTGCTCGAGGAGCAGGACAAGAAGCGCAACGGCGCCACGACCGACGCGATCATGAAGGTGCTGGGCGAGCTGAAGGAAGACCTCGCCAAGCGCTTCGACGACCTGACCGGCGCCATCAAGCACGCCAACACGGACGCCCTGAAGACCGAGATTTCCGCCCTGCGCGACGACCTCGCCGAGAAGACGGTCGCCGCGGGCGCCGCCAACACGGAAGCCCTGCAGGCCCAGATGGCCAAGATGCAGGAGCTGATCGAAAAGGGCGGCGGTGGCGGCGGCGGCGCGAACATCGACATGAGCGAGCTGATCAACAAGCTCGAGGGCTCCATGTCGAAGAAGTTTGCGGCCGCGGGCATCGGCAAGGAAGAAGTGTCGATGGACGATGCCGTGGCCGTTTCGGGCGTGATGCTCGGTGCCGCGTTCAAGGGCATGGACGACATCGAGTCCAACATCGGCGGGCTCGACGCCAAGAAGGTCACCGACAAGGAAGGCGGCAAGAAGGCCAAGGGCGCGCTGGATGCCCTCAAGAAGCTCAAGGGCAAGGGCTAGTGCGATCGCCATCCCAACGAACAAGGCCCGCTTTGCAGCGGGCCTTGTTCATTGAATCGGCAGTCGCGGATGCAGACCGGGATGAGGCCGCCTAGTCGTACTTCCAGTCTTCACCCTTCTCGTAGCAATCAGCGGTTGGAAGGCCCAACGAGACGGGGTTGGAACTGTCGGACAGGTCAAACGATCCTGCCATGAATCGAGGCTCACCAAGGTGTCCGTGGCCGCGCCTCGCACCATTGCCGTCGTAGACCTCCCAAACGCCCGACGGCTGTCCCGCCGTGAACTGCCCGCGCTCACGAAGGAAACCGTTGAAATGCCATCTCCGATAGTCGCCATCGGGGACGCCATCTCGGAACTCAAGACAGTAGAGCGGCAAGCCGCTGCTGAAGAACATCTTCGCTACGCCTGTGCGCGTGTCGGCGGCTTTCTCAACTTTGAAGTAGGTGAGCCCGTTGCGGTGGTACCGTACCTCTGCCTGATCGATGGTCTCCATGGTTCCAGGGTCCGCCGCGACCGTTTCCGGAGGCCGCTTGCTCGCGCAGCCCAATACAGAAAAGCCCAGCGCCAGGCCCAGCGCCAACAGCCATTTCATCCAACGGATCTCAAGCATCGAAGCACCCTCACTCCGGTTGGCGGTCAGGCGACCACCACCTAGCGGTTCTCGTACAGCAGGTTGAAGTTCTGGTCGTAGACCGCGGCGATACTCTTGGCCGGCTCGCGGCGGTATTGCTCGACGATGGCGTTCAGGATGCGCTCCGGGTCGCGGTCGGCGCGGTCGATGGCGGGCGGGCGGCGGAACTCGATGAACCCGGCGCGGCTGGTACCCATGATGCGCGTCACCCGGCTCTTGCGGCTGGCGTAGCTTTCCAGCATCTCGAGGCTGACCGTCGCGCGGAAGAACGCCTCAATGGTGCTCACCGGCGCCGACCAGTCGTGGATGCGCGTCACGGCCTCGATGGTATCCAGCATGCACAGGTTCGGGCCCGCGCCGATGTCGGTGCCCAGCACCCACGGAATGTCCATCGCGCGGACCTTTTCCAGCTTCATGCGCCCTGAGCCAAGCGCCTCATTGCTGGTGGGGCAATGCACCACGATGCTCCCGCGCTGCTTGATCGTGCGCCAGTCGAAGTCATCCAGCCAGACGCAGTGCGCCAGCAGCGTGCGCGGCGTAAGCAGTCCGGCCTGGTCGTAGACGTCGAGATACGACTTGGCGTCGGGAAACAGGCGCGCGACGGCCGCGCACTCGTCTTCATTCTCGGCCAGGTGCGTCTGCACCCAGAGGGTGTAGTCGAAGGCGAACTCGCGCAGCTCTTTCAGCGCCTGCTTGTCGCACGACAGCGCGAAGCGCGGCGTGACCGCCAGCGTTTCCTCGAACTCGATCTGCAGCGCTTTCAACTGCTCCAGCACGACCGGCAGCGGCTTGACCAGCTCTTTCGGCTCGCCGGTGGTCATCACGGCCGGTCCGATCAGGCTGTAGCGGATCTCCGCGTTGCGGGCGGCACGGACACTTTCCGGGTGCGGGCTGCACCAGCACGCGCCGGCCAGCGTGCCCGCGGCCGACTGCTTGCGGGCGAAGCCTTCGGCGGCGACGTCAGCGAAGTTCTGGTCGGAAAAGCGTGCTTCTTCCGGCCAGACGTCCTCGGCCAGCCAGCCCAGCAGCGACTTGCCCTTCACGCCGGCGATGCGGTGCTGCACCCAGTGGAAGTGCCAGTCGCAGAAGGCGGGCGTGATGATGCCCTCGACCGGGATCGGCTCGTACTCAACGTGCGGCAGGCCGAGATAGCCGGACTCCGGGCGGTGGAACGGGTCGTCGTAGCTGGTGTACAGGATCGAGTTGCCCTCGACCCGCGCCTGGTTCGGGCTGATCGGCCAGACGCACTGGCCCTGAAGAACGCGACGTTTTACCGGCTCGTTGTGCAAAAGCCCCTCGCCCGAAAAGAGGCGCGAAATGCGCCGCCAGCAAGCCGCTCCAGCGTAAGCTCAGCGTTTGCGTTTGCCTACCCACCAGAGGGCAAGCCGACAGCGCGACACCCGGCCGGCGGTTGAAAGCGGCCTGGACAGGCCCGTGACACCGCTGGTGGTGGGGGTTTACGGCGGCTGCCCGAGGTTTTTGGCGCGTTTCTGCGCGAGCAACTCTTCCAGCTCGGCCATCGTTTCCGCGCCCTGGTTGCGGGCGCACATCGCCATGTTTGCGGGCGTGCGGGCTTTTTGAATCCGTTCGTCGATATCGTCTTTCTGCTCCACGGGCGGGGTTTCATCCAGCAGCTTGCGGTAGGTCTCGGCGTTTCGGCTGTGGATCAAACCGTTGGCCGCGAGCACCCGTTGCATGATGCCGCAGAAGCGCAGCCACTGGTCAGGGTAGCGGAACGGCATCCATGACCCGAAGCCGACCTCGCGGAAGCCGTCCTCAAGGTGCAGCAGCGTCGCGTACACCACCGCCACCGCGCGGTTCTGAAGGAACGACTTGCGGGTGTCGAGCGCCATCGCGGCCTCGATCACCCGGTGCGCAACCTCGGCGCGTTTGGCGCCCAGCACGGCGAGGTTGCGGCTGCAACGCTCGGCCATCACCAGGACTTTCTCCGGCGGCAGGACGCTGAAGTCATGGCGCGGCTGGTCCGCGGCGCGCTTGCGCGCCCGTGAGCTTGACTCGTCAAGACCGGCCGCCTCCAGCGCGTGCTCGTGCGCCTGCGTTTCCCGCAGTGCGCGCTCGGTCTGATCGGGGCCGGGATCGCCCGGGTCCTTGGGCACGTACACCTTGCCCGCCCCTTCACCCACGGAGCTCTTAATGGAAATCCCGTTCATCGTAAGAGCAGGCCGCCCGGGCGAAGCAGCAGGTGCGCCCTCGCCGGTGCCAGCAGAAGTGGCATGGGCGTCCCGCCCACGGCCCACGGCGTCAGGAGATTCAGCAAAAGTGGCATGGGCGTCCCGCCCATGGCCCTCAGCGTCAGCAGATTCGCCAGAAGTGGCATGGGCGTCCCGCCCATGGCCCTCAGCTTCAGCAGATTCAGCAGCAGGTTTACTCTCCGGCTTGTCAGCAGCAGCCCCGCCAGCCCCGCCGCGAACAACATCCAGCCCCGCCTCAACGCAGGCCTTATTAAAATCGCAGGCCAGGTTCAGCAGGGCCAGGTGATCCAGGTCAACCTGATAGTGAAGACGTTCGCGAGTGATCTCGGCCGGCGTCTTGCGCTCATCGCCGCCGGGGATCGGCTTGGCCCACGCCGAGTGCAGGGACTTCGAGTGCAACGGCGGCGGCGAGCCGTCAGGCATGCGCCCGCCGAACAACTCGTCTTCGGATGGAAGTTCATCGCTCATGGCGGCAACCAAGCGGGGGGACAATCCCCCTCCACTCTTACCGGCCAAGTGAATGCTGAAATCGAAAGAAAAACCAGCCACCAGCCCGCAAACCGGCCCCCACGGCGGAAAAGAAGTTGCCAAAATTTTCAAACAGCCCCCACAAAAAAAACGCCCGGCAAGGGCAAGGGAAGGGGCAAGGGCCAAGGGCAGGGGCAACGGCAAGGACAGGGGGCAGCACCCTCCGGGTTCCCCACGCAGTCCGGACGGCCCAAAGGGCCCGCCCAAGGTAGCCCCCCGGACCCCGGCGAACGCAGGCACCACACGGCCCGAAGGGCCCGCCCAAAGGTAGCCGGGGGCGGAAGCCCCCGGAAACCAGCAGACGCCGGAATCAGGCGCCCGAAGGGCCGCCTGACACATGCCCGGCGCGCTCTCGGCGGCCCTGCGGGCGCCGATACATTCGGGCTGACAAGACCGGGCGCTGACGCACCCGGCTACCAAAGGCTGCCCCTCCGGGGCGCCACGTCGCTGAAAGCAGACCTGAAAGTTGCTGACTCGAGTCACTCGCTCAGGGATAAGAATCAAAAATTGTCCGCAATAACCTTCTCCCCGCAACATAATAGTTGCGGGGAACGTTCTTGTGGGGTAAGAATGGGGCTATTGATTCAACGAAGACGAACGGGAAGGCTGAACATGAAAGTTTCTCTCTCAGCAATAAGAGCTCATTTCGGAGCGCTGGAAGTTTTTCAAGTCGCGATTCGCCCCCGCGAACTTCACGTGGTGCTGGGCCACGATCCACGCCACGAGCGTTGGCTGAGTCTTACTCCCGAACACCGAGAACACTACGAGCATGTTCAGCGGCGGACGACCAAAGAACGTGCCGAGAAGCTGGAGGCCTACATTCTGAATCGGTTTCCCTGTGCCGCTTCCGCGATTGGTGCCTTCCCCGCGATTTCCATAGGAGCGACTGAACCGTTGGAATTCTCGCCAACTTCGGAGGGGGCCGACGTGGGGAACTTGGGAATTCCGTCCAACTCAAAACGTATCCTGCTTGACGGGATGGCGCGGGCAACGGCCACTTTGAATCTTATTGACGCCGGTCATCCAGACGTTGACGACTGGTTCCAGTTCCCACTCACGATCTATGCGCCAAGTGCGCAGCGCGGTCACCTCACCATAAGCGAATTGGGCCAGCTGTTTTTTGACTTCAACTACCTCGCTACTGCGGTGAGGCTCGCTCATGGGATCGCTCTAGACGAGAACGACATCTACATACGGATGACGAATGCGTTGGCGGAGTTGAAGCCAATTGTCGACTACGGAATGGAGAAAAGAACTACGAGTCTAGGTAAGAAGAGCACTGCCATCGTAGTGCAGAAGAATCTCCTGCGATTTGTACGGGGAGCCTGTGAAGGGGCGAAGGTGCAAGAAAGCAATAAGGCCGTTCCCCGGAAGGCAAACCTTACTGACGCGACCTTTGACGACACGTTGGCCAAGCTCGCGGAGTTTCTGACCACGTTTCGGGAAGCGTTTCCGTCTGGTGCCTTCGAAGATCGGCAATCGCTGCACCTAAGCTCGCCCGGGTGGCAAGCTCTCGGGCGGGTATACTTTGACCTCAACTACAATATGAAACGGCGGCTTGAGCCCGCAAAGTACGACGAGTACGTGAGGCGTCTCGCAGCAATTGACTGGTCTCGGGGAAACCAAAAGCTGCTCGCGACTGTTGGTCGACTGGTCCCTGGTCGAGCCGGCAAACCACAGTTGAAGCTGACTGGGGCAGGTCGTTCGATCGTTAGCGCATTGCACGAGCACTTGAGGTTAGAACTCGAACTTCACAGCAAACTGAAAGATTCAGAGTCGGGAACGGATATGTTCACGAAGACAAGCACGTGAAGTACTAGGCCCTAGCGTGCATTCAGTTTGTGACGCGTGGGACGAATGAAGTAAGGATGCGAGGTGCGGGCCCGAGTAGGCAAGAGCTAAGCCGTTCGGACCGCAATCCGGAGCAGGTGGAAGTTGCGCACCACCTCGGCCCCGCACCCGCAGGTATTACGTATCATAGCCCAGGGACGTCTAGTTTACCACGCAGACTAGCAAGGGGCCCCGGTGTTCATTTGGTCTGCATTGCTCTACTCGACGGTGCTGCGTACCTCGCCGTCCGCCAGCTTGGTAATGATCGTCTCGCCCGCTTTTATTTCGTCCGCGCTCTTGATGACTTTGCCTTGCTCGTTGCGGGTGATGCTGTAGCCGCGTTCGAGGACTTTCAGGGGGCTCAGGGCGCCCAGTTGTGCGCCGAGCCCGTTCAGCTTTTCGGTGTGGTCTTTCATGCGGTGGTGCATGTTCCACTTCAGACCGTCCATTAAGTAATCCAGGCGCTGCTGCTCGCGGCGCAGCTGGTTCAGCGGGCCGAGGCCGGACAGGCGCTCCTGCATGGTCTCCAGCCGCCCGCGCCACAACTCCAGCGTGTGCCGCAGCCCCTTGCTGAGCTTCAACTGGTACTCGGCCGCCAGCTCGACCATCCCGGCCAGCTCGGGCACGAGAATTTCGGCGGCGGCCGTGGGCGTCGGCGCGCGGTAGTCGGCGACGAGGTCGGCGATGGTCGTGTCCACCTCGTGTCCGACGGCGCTGACCACCGGGATCTCGCTGTCGTAGATGGCCCGGGCCACAGGCTCCTCGTTGAAGGCCCACAGGTCTTCGAGGCTGCCCCCGCCGCGCCCGACGATCATGGCGTCGATCTTCAGCGCCGAGTTGAGCGCGTTCAGCTTGCGGATCGCGCGCGCCACCTGCTCGGCCGATCCGTCGCCCTGGACCTTGGCCGGGTAGACCAGAATCTCGACCAGCCGGTTGCGGCGCCGCGCGGTCGTGATGATGTCGCGGATGGCGGCCCCGGTCGGGCTGGTGATGACGGCGATGCGCTGCGGGTATTCCGGCAGCGGTTTCTTGTGTTCGTCGTCGAACAGGCCCTCGCGCTCGAGGCGCTCGTACATCTGCTGGAAGGCGAGCTGCAGCCCGCCGACGCCCCTGGGCGAGACGCTGGTGGCGACCAGGCTGTATTCGCCGCGGCGCGCGTAGACGTCCAGCTTGCCGGTGATGACGACCTCGAGCCCGTCCTCGAGCTTGAACTTGAGTCGTTCAAACGTGCCGCGCCAGATGATCAGCCGCAGTTGCGCGCCGGCATCTTTCAGGTTGCAGTAGACGTGGCCCGAGTGGTGGGGCCCGCGGTAGTTGCCCAGCTCGCCGGTGACGGCGACGTTGCTGAAGGGGGGCTCAAGCGTGCGCTTGATCTGGTTCGAGAGCTCGGTGACCGAGATCGGGTCCATCAATCGCCCTTCTTCACGAACCTGTCGCCTTCGCGCTTGTAGCCCAGCGCGTTCAGGGCGGTCTCATTGTCCGGCTGCGTGACCAGCACGCGGGCGTACAGCATGCCGGCTTCCGTCGGCATGCCCCAGTCGACGCACTGGTTGGCCAGCGCCAGGTTGGCTTCCGCGTTCTCCCACTCGAGCCCGATGACGGCCTTGGCGTATTTCATCTGGACCGCGTCTTCCACCTTGGTGACGGTCACGTCGGCGGGGTTCTTGACCAGCAGCGACGAGCCGGAGGTCAGGACGTAGAGCTTGCCGTTCGCCTCGGAGACGTAGCCTTCCACTTCACCGCTCTTGGGGTCGTAGACCTTGGCCCAGGACTGGAAGTACCTGGGGTTCCAGAAGTGGCCCGCGAACGGAGCCTCGCCGCGCGCCTTGGCGCCGGCCTCGGCTTCCAGGGTGCGGTTCTGGTCGTCATTCAGTGCGTAGAACTTCTCGCCGATGCGGACGGGGGTCAAACCGGCCTTCTTGGCCCGCTCAAAGAAGTCGAGCCACTTGTTGTCCTTGTAGAGCTCGACGTCGCGCCCGTCGACGATGCCGTCTTTGTTGCGGTCCCAGTGGTTCTTGAAGGCTTCTTCTGCGGTGAGCGGCTTCTTTGTCGTCGGGTTGTACAGCACGAACGGGGGCTCGCCTTCCGAGAGCGGACTGCCGTAGCGCTGCTTGAATTCCTCAAGCGTCACGTGCCCGTCGCCGTTGGCGTCGAAGACGGGGATGAAGTCTTCGGACTTGAAGGCGACGTCCGTAATCTCCGTGCCGTTGCCGGCCGGCGGGCTGACCGGCGTACTCTGCGAGAACTTCCAGATCAGCAACGCGGCAACCAGCGCCAGCATGACGATCGCGACTACGGGAATTGCCTTGTTCATGGCACTGCCCCGGGGGACTTCCAAAGGGACGGCCAGTGTAACACGACCCCTGCCGCGCGAAACCAGACTGGAATATCCGCAGCAACCTGCCAAACTGGTGCCATGAAGTACGCCATAGCCATGCTGGTGACTTTCGCCGGGCTGCTCGCCCTGGCGCCATCCGTTCAGTCGCAGGAAACCGCGCCCAAAGGGATGAGCGCCATCGATCTGCTGGAAGCTTTGACCTCGCTGGACCCGTCCCTGCGCGACCGCGGCGCCAACGAGCTGAAGCTGATGTCGCCCGAGACGGGCAAGGCGCTCGGCGGCGAGATTCTGCAGGCCGGCGTCCGCGAGGCGCAAAGCGCCATCGAGTCGCTGGGCATCGCCGACACGACGCCCGCCGCCATTGCGGCCTGCGTGGCGCTCGACAGCGACGAGCAGGAGGTCCGGTTTGCGGCGCTGGACGCGCTGCTGAGCATGTCGCCGCCCAAGGTGACCGAGGCCGGCACCAAGCACCTGACGGGGGAGCGGCAGAAGGTGCTGCGGGCCATGATCGCCGAGTCCGATTACCTGAAGCTGCAGTGTGAAGGCGTTGACGAAGACGACAGCGGCGCGCTGGAGACGCCGGTGCGAAAGGCGCTGGGCATGGCGATCCTGCTGGATCGCGTGTTCGGCGTGAAAGGCATGGCGCTGCTGCTGAACCGGATCGGCGGCTTCATGCTGGGGGATGAGCCCGGCGACGAAAAGAAGAAGACCGAAACCCAGCGCAACACCGAAGAGCGTCTGCGCCGCGGCGCGCTGAAATGGTGCGAAGCGATCTGGGTCGAGGACCCGGCGATCGTTTTCAACTACTCGCCCATCGCGCCCTACGCCGACCGCAACAAGGCCGTCACGCGCATCAACCGCCGCCTGGAAGAAATGCAGGGCGAAGACGTCGAGTACGGCGACAAGAAGTTCAAGGGCCAGCGCTACGGCGATTACCTGACGTCGATCGTTTACGACTCGGATATTTCCGGCAACCGCGCGGCGGCGTTCCTGCGCCTGTCATGGTGGCGGGGCGACGACGTGATCATCAGCGGCGAAGGCTACGCCGAGGCCGTGGACGCATTCAACAAAGTGCCGAAACGCGACGCGCGCAGGCAGATGATCGCCATCCGCGACTGGTGGAAGAACCACCGCGCTGCGACCGAGTAATCACCCCAGCTTGAAACTGACGCTTTGAGCGCCGCGCGAGGCGTGTACGCGCATGCTCTCGCCGCCCAGCAGCAGCGGCTCAAGTGTATCGACGAAGGTTGTGCCGTAGGACAGCGCGCCGGGCGTCAGCGCCATGGCGTCACCCGCTTCGCCGTCAAAGCGTGAATCCGACAGCGCCCGCCCGTCGCCATCGCCGCTCAGCAGGTAGGCGGCGGCGGCGGACTGCGGGCTAAAGCCAGGGCCGAGCTCTGCGGCGGCGGGCCCGGCCGCGTCGGCTGCGACCACCAGCACGTGTTTCGCGCGGCCCTTTTCGATCCAGCGGATGCCGGTGGCGAGCGCGGTCATGCCCGACAGCTCGCCGGTGGAAAGCAGCGTGCAGCGCCCGCGCAGGTGGTACTGGATGGCGATCTCGCCCTGGAACATGCTCGGCAGCGTGTAGACGAACAGTGCCGGTGAAGGCGCGCCGGCCTGGCGGGTTTTCTCGAACTGGGCGTCGACCTCGAGGCAGCCGAGCATCGTGCCGCCGACCTGGGCGACTTCGTCGCGCTCACGCCCGGCCATCTCGCCGCTCGCCTTGTACGCCAGTTGCGCCGCGCCGACGGCGACCTTGCACAGCGGGTCCATGCGCCCGTATTTAATATACGGCTCATCAAAGAAGTATTTGGCGCGCAGCTTTGGCGTGCCGTACTCGGCCACCGGCCCGGCATCCAGCTCTTGCCACGATGTACGCAAAGTCCCACCCGGCGACCACGAGAGCAGCCCGGCGGGTGACACGCGGCCGTAAGCGATCAGGCGTGCGATCATGCGTTCCCCGGGCCGACGATGATGGCGGTGTTCATGCCGCCGAAGCCGGAGTTGGTGGTGAGCACGTAGCCCGGTTTGATCCTGCGCGGCTCGCCATGGACGACGTCGAGCGGGAAATCTTCCTCACCCTGCTCAAAGCCGACGGTGGGTGGGATGATTCCTTCCGTGGCCACCAGCGCGCTAATGATCACCTCAATCAGCCCGGCCGCGCCAAGCGTGTGGCCGATGGCCCCCTTGATGCCAAACACCGGCGGCGGGTTGCCATTGAAGACGGTATCGAACGCGCGAGCCTCCATGGCGTCGTTGTACTGCGTGGCCGTGCCATGGGCACAGATCGCCCGAATCTCCGACCGGTCAATGCCTTCCAGCGCTCGCTCAATCGCCAGCGCCAACCCCGAGCCGTCGCGTGAAGGCCCACTGATATGGTTGGCATCGTTGCTGCAGCCGTAGGAAACAATGCGCGGATAAGGCGAGCCGTTTGTTGCCCGACGCATCTCCACCGTTGCATCGCCGGTACCGAGTGTAAGCCCGTCCCGGCTGCGGTCGAACGGCCTTGCCTCGGCAGTGGCGAGCGCCTGGAGCGCGGCAAAGCCGTCGTTCACGAAACTTGAAATGTAGTCGCCCGCATTCACTGCAACGAGATCGCACTCGCCGTCCGCCAAGGCGTCCACTGCCTCAATGACCGCCTGTGCGCCCGAGACGCAGGCATTGCTGATGACCGTCATGCCAGAGGCCGCAGGTCCGTCACGCCGCGATCCGGAGAATGGCCAAACGCTTGAGTCGTCTGTTGGCCACCCCTTCGTGGTCGCGAAGAATGCCCTATAGCGCGCACTGTCTACGGGAAGCGCGACGCCGGCCTCCTTGAGCGCGTCGAACGGAAGCTGCCCCGGCACCGGTGCTCGGAAAGCGCGCCACAACTCGGAGAGCCGCCCGCCGGGCTGTTGAGCGCACATCGCAATGATCTCTGCGGGCGAAGTAAGCATGGCGCGGAGGTTAGTCGTGAAGCGGGGTTGCGCCAAGGTGCTGGGCGGCTGCGTGTTGTGGGCATCTTGCCCGCAGTGCGGGCGGGACGCCCGCAACACGGACTACGCCCAGCTTTCGGTCGGTTGATCGGGTAGCTTGATCTGGCCGGCTTGCCACTTGTTTCGCAGCTCTTCCAGAAACGGTGGGAAGTTGAGCGCGAGGTTGCCGTCCGGGTGCAGCAGCACCTGGGTTGTCTCGGCCGTGGTGAGCAGCTCGTTGTCGCCCACCCGGCGCACTTCGTAGCGGTGCACGAGCTTGGGCACCTGCTGCCAGATCATGCCGGCGGTCACGAGCAGCTTGTCGCCGTACTTTGCCGGGCGCTTGTACTTTAAACTCATGTCCACGATCGGGGCGGCGAACTTCTCGCGCATCAGGTCCTCGTAGCCGAGACCGATCGCCGTGCCCAGCGACTGGCGGGCGTCCTCAAGCCACTGCACGTAGTGCCCGTGCCACGCGATCTGCAGCAGGTCGCTGTGCCCGAAACGGACGGTCACGATGATGGAATGGCTGAGGGGCTGGGGCGTGTCGGCCATGTTTCGAAATGCGGCCATCGGCGGGACGCCGATGCCACTCTAAAACTCCGCCGCGATGCGCAGCATGTAGAAGGTGTTCGGGATGTCGTTCGGCACGTTGCGCGTCTGCTTGAAGTCTTCCTCGTTGAAGATGATCTCGAAGCCAAGCGTCACGTTGCGCGCCAGCGTGAAGTTGATGCCGATCATGAACTCGCGCCGGCTTGCGGCGAAACCGGCCGCATCGGCCAGCGTGAAGCCGCTGACCGCGCCGCTGCTGACACGCAGCGGGCCGCCGAAGGGGTCGGTCGAATCCAGCGGGTTGTCGTTGTTGTTGGTGACCATTTCCGAGTAGCGGAAGATCGGTGTAATCCGCAGGAAGAACGGGATGCGCGGCAGCTCGAACGTGTAGCGCACTTCGACGCCCCACGCATTGCGAACAAAGCGCCCGTCCTCGGCGTGGATGAAGTGCCCCTGCACGAACAGGTCGCCGCCCGCGATGCGGAACGCGAAGTCCAGGTTCGCGCCCATGCGCCACTTGGCCTTGCGGATGCGCTTGCCCGGGTTGTCCTGCGTGCCGCCGAAGAACGGGTGGCGCTGCATGCCCTCGATCAGGCTGATTTCATTGTAGCTCAGGCGGTCGATGCAGCCCCAGGCCAGCACGTTGATGAAGTTCGTGTTCTCGTCCGTCCACTTGCCCGGGTCGAAGTGGGCGGTGCTGTTAAGGAAGCTCGACGTGTTGAAGTCCCAGATGAACCCGCCGCCGAATTCCACTTGCAGGTAGCGGCTGACTTCGCGCGTATCGCCGAGCCCGCGTATGTAGCGCGTCTTGTCGTCCTGCATCAGCGGGTAGTTGTTGCTGTCGTCCACCTGCCCGCGCCCGAGCAGCGTGCCGTCGCTCAGCGCGCCGATGACGTACAGGTTCTTCATGATGCGGGCGGTGTAGCGGATCTGGGCGATTTCATCCTGATGGAAGGCCCGCTGGCCCAGCGCCATGGTTTCGCTGCCGCGGCTCTGTCGCCAGAAGTGCCCGTCCATGCCGAACAGGAAGCTGTCGATGAACGCGCCGCCGGGCACGAACTGGCCGAAGGGGCGGTTGTACACGATCACGCCGCGGGTGATCTCGAAGATCTCTTCATCCAGCAGCGTGTAGTCGCCGTTGTAGCGCAAGGTCAACTCCGACTCGACGACGTCGGAATACCCCGCGAAAAAGGACAGCCAGGCGCTGGAAAGCGCGATGCCGCTGGGGGCGCGGCGGCCGCCGTCGGGCTGGTCACTCTCGGCCGATTTCTGCGCCTGCCGATACTTGACCGTCAGGCCCCCGGAGAACTCGATGAACAGCTCGCGGCGTGAGCGGATGGGGGCAAAATCCTCAAAGCGGCGGCGAACTGCCTGGTCGACTTTTTCGTCGAGGTACTGCTCGTAGTCATCCCGCTGCTCGGCCAGTCGTTCCTCGATCAGGCGCTGGACGTCTTCCTCGGATAGTCCCGAGGTTTTCGGCGGGTCTTCGGGCTTAACTTCGCCGCCGTTGCCCCCGTTGGGGGGTGGCGGCTGGGCCGACAGCGGCGCCGCCAGCACTACGCCGAGCACCGCCAGCGCAAGGTGCGCAAGCAGCGGGGCGACGGAATTCCGGGCGGCTTCAAGCATTTTCGATCCGTACGTCAAGCGGCTGATTGTGGGGGGGTGAAAGGTTACCGTCAACGGGCGCTTGATCCCTGTGCAATCCGGGAGATAATGGGACGACTCCTTGGGCAGCCAGGTTGATTGACACCCGCCATGTGGCTGGTAGCTTGGATGGATTGTCCAAGATTTTTTTGATCCCGGCTTTGATCGGGGGGTCAGCTGTCTATGCCCCATACGGATGCCGGCTTTAAGGACGGCGTCATGGTCGTGCGAATGGTCACGGCTACAGACGTTGGTATGCAGCGCAAGAACAACGAGGACTCTTCCGTCGTGGTGGAAGAGGCCGGGTTGTGCGTTGTGGCCGACGGCATGGGCGGGCATCTCGGCGGCGAGATCGCTTCGAACATTGCCATTGAGACCGTCTCCGAGGCGTTCAAGGGCCGTCCCAAGAACGGGCAGGACGAGCGCAAGGACGCCGAGCTTCTCTCCAAGTGCATCAAGACGGCCAACAAGGAAATCTACCGCCGCGGCAACGCGGACGCGGCCCTCAAGAACATGGGCACCACGATTGTCGCGGCCGTGCTGGCGGGCGACTACGTCGTGACGGCAAACGTCGGCGACAGTCGCATCTACCGCATGCGCGACGGCAAGTTCACGCAGGTCACCGAGGACCACTCCTGGGTCGGCGAGCTGCGCAAGAAGAACCTCATCAGTGAAGAAGACGCCCGCAGCCACCCGCTGAAGAACATCATCACCCGCGCGCTGGGCATGGAGCCGACGGTTGAGGTCGACGTGAAGTGGGAAAAGGTCAAGTCAGGCGACCTTTACCTGCTATGCAGCGACGGTTTGACCGACCTGGTGCCGGACGCCGAGATCAGCCAGAAAGTCACGGCCGGTGCGGGCAACCTCGAGGTGATTGCGACCGCGCTGATCGAGGCCGCCAACGCCGCCGGCGGTACGGACAACATCACCGTCGGGCTCTGCAAAGTCCAATAGTCGCGCGTCTGGCGATCCAGCCTATCGGCCCCATCGGGGCCGTTTTCGTTGGCGGGCGCGGACTTTTGTACTGGAACACCCAGAAAAATGCAGAATGCGTTGAGGTTTTTGCCCTTCTGACGCGTCACAAGAGTGGTGGAACTGGAAACGAAGCAGCAATCCGACGACGCATTGGTCGCCCGGTTCCGCCGAGGTGAAGCAGACGCATTTGCGCGCCTGTACCAGCGCCATCGCCACGGGCTTTACGGCTACGCCCTGAGTTTCTACGGGCAGGAGGCGCCGGCCGCCGATGCGGTGCAGGAGTTGTGGCTGGGCTTTCTCGAGAGTATCGACAGCCTGGCCGGTGTTGCGAACGTGAGGGCGTACCTGTACCGAAGCCTTCGCAACCAGGTGCTGGACGAGTTCCGGCGCAACAAGAGGGAATTGAACGCCTTGGGCCAGGTTGACGCGGTCACACTGGTCAAACCAAGGGATACCGTGGCCTCGCGCGAAGAGGCCGAACAGTTGAATGAGGCGCTGATGCGCCTGCCCAGCGAGCAGCGGGAAGTTCTGCTGCTGCGGATTTACGGCGAGATGAAGTTTGCGGACATTGCGGACGTTCTCCAGGCCAGCACAAAGACGGTGGAAAGCCGCCACCGGCTTGCACTTGAGAAGCTGCGTGAATGGCTTCAGACGACAAACCCATGAGCAAAACGGACCCGATAGGAAACCGCTTCCGCGGCCCGACCCCGCCGCCTGCCCTGGACCGCAAAGTCCTGAAGGCAGCGGCAGATAGGGCGGCGGGACTCAGCAATGAGGGCGGGCCGCGCCTTTCAGACGGCGGTGAAAAGTCATACAGTAACCAACCGACGAAAACGCCAGAAAGCAGGGAGCAGACCACGATGTCAGACGACAACATCGTATTTCCATGTCCCGCATGCGGCACGAAGTACAGCGTGTCACCGCACCATGCAGGCAAGAAGACCACCTGCAAGAAGTGCGGCGCGGCCGTAACCGTGCCCACACCGCAGGTCGCGAACCCCACGATCGTGGGCGGCACCCGTACCATCCGCCGCGCTGATATTGATCCGGGCGCTTCGGCGCGTGAGGAAGCCGTGGAAACCGGTCGCGCGTCCGAAGTGGACATGAGCGGCGGGCAGAGCGTCCTTCGTAAGGAAGAGACCGTCATCGGCGCCCCGCCGATGAACCCTGGAACCCGCGGCCCGGCCCAGCGCAGCGGCACGCGTCCGGCGGCCCGTGGCGGTCGCCCGACAGGCCGCCCGACGGGCGGTCGTGCGGCGCCCTACGGCGTCCCGGGTGCGCCGGCCAAGAAGAACAACATGCCCATGATGCTCGGCATCGGCGGCGGTGTGCTGGCGCTGATCCTGGTGGTCGTGATTGTCGTCGCGTCGTCAGGCGGCGGCGGCGGCGACGGCGGGGCGACGGACGGCGACGTCGCCGGAGCGGACGGCGGGGCCGGGAACACCAAGCAGGACCCCGACGCGCTGCTGCTGGCCGAGATGCGCAAGAACTACAACAACTTCGACTCGCTCACGCCGGACCAGGTGAAGTACTACTACGTCGAGGC
The DNA here is from genome assembly GCA_020638675.1 of Planctomycetota bacterium. Classification (GTDB taxonomy): domain Bacteria; phylum Planctomycetota; class UBA8742; order UBA2392; family UBA2392; genus JACKID01. The sequence goes on along the minus strand of JACKID010000004.1, from coordinate 128,245 downwards.
GGGCAAGCGCAAAGACAACCCGGACTTCAAGGCGCAGCAGGCGGACTGGGCCAAGGCCCTGGCCCGCAAGGCCGACTCCAGCGGTAACGCCGACGAGCTGGCCGACATCGCGCTGATGCTCGACAACGACGGCTATGCCGGCTCGAAGGTTCTGCTCGACACCGCCTGGAAGGCGCTGAAGACCGCCAAGAAGGCGATTCGCGAAGTCAAGGAGACCGACCCGGACGGGCGCCAGCACATGACGCTCAAGCCGAACCCGAAGTTCAAGGACATCGTCGAGCGCCTCGGCTGGAAGCCCTACACCAAGCCGGTCGATATGGACGAGGCACAGCTGTACGAGTGCGAGGGTGCCAGCGAATACAACAACGCCTACCTCGACATCGACCAGATCTATCGCGACGTAGGGCTCTACCCGCCCGAAATGATTGAGGACCTGAAGTCGCGCGAGTCCGTGGCCCTTGCGTCGCTGAAGGCGCTGAAGGATCTCGACGAAAAGGACGGCTTCGCCATCCGCGCCCGCCAGGCATGGCTGCGTTTCAAGCAGGCCCAGGGCGGCGGCAAGGTGGACCGCCAGAAGGGCAAGCGCAGCTTCAGCGCCAAGGCGATGCAGCGCGAGAGCGAGACGATCGACCAGATCTGGACCTACACCTACTGGAAGCCGTTCATGGTGTACGTCGAGAAGGGCATCGGCCAGGACGACCTCGATGAAGCCTTCGTCGAAACACTCGAAAGCAAGGCCGCGCTGCTGAAGCACGAGTACGACTGGTTCAATGAGCACCTGATTTCCAAGTACAACCTCCAGCGCCAGAAGCCGCGCTACGATGCCGAACGCGCCGAAAAAGAAGGTTGGCCGATGGAGATCGTGGTGTTCAAGGACGGCGCCACGATGGCCCAGTTCTATGAGGACTCCTCGGGACAGCCGGCGCCGGACGGCGTGCGTGCGTATTACTCGCCGCGTGACGAGCGCGTCGTAACCTACGACGACACCGCGGACATGAGCCCGGACACCCAGTGGTTCAACGAATCCGTGCTGATCCACGAGAGCTTCCACATGCTCTCGGACTTCTACGCCGCCAACCCGATGTTCGAGGAAGACGAGATGCAGACGCGTCCGCGCTACCCGAACATTCTCGTGCAGGAAGGCCTGACCGACTCGGTTTCCGGCTTCTCCCGCGATGGCGACGGGGCGGACGCGACGTACGAATTCCTGCAGCTCAACCACATCCGCCTGCGCGACTTTCAGCATATCTACGAGCTGCTGGGCAAGAACCTGCTGTACCGCGTACGCGACGCGCTGGATTGCCGCCACTACGGCCAGTGCGTGGGCAAGGCCATGGAACGCGTGATCGAGATGAAGCTGAAGGTGAACCCGCTCTGGGTGCAGCAGGTCGCGCTGGGCATCTACTACCCGACGGTCTGCCAGATGAGCTACTTCTTCCAGTATTACAAGGAAGGCGGCAAGTACCCCTACCGTGACAAGTGGTGGGACTACCTGGGCAAGAGCTACAAGGGTGAAATCAAGACCAGCAACTGGGGCGACAACACCGGCATCGTGAAGTTCAAAGAGATCTTCGGGATCAAGAACGACGAGGATTGGGACGCTCTCGACAAGAAGTTCCTCGACTTCACCATCAACCTGAAGCCCGAGGACGTCGGCAAGGGCGGCGGCATCGATGACAAGGGCGCCAACAAAGACGACAGCATCAAGCCCGGTCTGCCACCCATGCCCGGAATGCAGCCCGGCGACAGCAGCAAGGCCGCACTCCCCACCCGCGAAGACGACGAAGAGTAGGCCCCATACACGCAAAACGACGGGAGGCCTCTGGCCTCCCGTTGTCGTTCTGCCCGTAGCGTCCGCCCCGGCAAGGGGTATAGACCTAGCGTGTGCTAACCCCGACGGGTGTTTCGGGCCTGTGAGGTCTACTAACTCGGACCCATCCGGTTTATAAAGAGGGTTGCAAACAGCCTGCACGGCGGTCGCGCCACTTTGGTCGGCGCGCGTGCGCTTTTGCTGCAACAACATGAAACAGGCAACACAGATCAAGACCAAGGTCCGCTTCGTGACGGCCGCGTCGTTGTTCGACGGTCACGATGTGTCCATTAACATCATGCGCCGCCTGCTGCAGGCCCACGGCGCGGAAGTCATCCACCTCGGCCACAACCGCAGCGCCGAGGAAATCGTCAACGCCGCCATTGAAGAAGACGCCCAGGGCATCGCCGTTTCCAGCTACCAGGGCGGCCACATGGAATTCTTCAAGTACATGCACGACTTGCTGCGCGAAAAGGGCGCCGGCCACATCAGGATTTTCGGCGGCGGCGGCGGCGTGATCGTGCCCGAAGAAATCAAAGAGCTGCACGACTACGGCATCAACCGCATCTTCAGCCCGCACGACGGGCGCGAGCTCGGGCTCGACGGCATGATCAAGCTGATGCTGGCCGAGTGCAACTTCAACACCACCGCGCACCTGAACGGCGAGCTGACGAACTTCGACACCAGCCACAAGGGCAGCGTCGCGCGCCTGATCAGCCTCGCCGAGCTCAATGGCGACGCGCCGACCGAAAAGCACGAGAAGCTGGCGCAGGAAATCCGCCAGCGCAAATCCCAGCGCGCAACGCTCGCGCCCGTGATCGGCGTGACCGGCACCGGCGGCAGCGGCAAATCCAGCCTGACCGATGAGCTGCTGCGCCGCTACCTGCTGGATTTTGACAACCAGACGGTCGCCGTGCTCAGCATTGACCCGACGCGCAAGCGCACCGGCGGCGCGCTGCTGGGCGACCGCATCCGCATGAACTCGCTCAACAACGATCGAGTGTTCATGCGCAGCCTCGCCACCCGCGAAAGCCACAGCGAAATCAGCGACGCGCTCGACGAAGCCATCGAAATCTGCCAGGCCGCGGGCTACGACCTCATCCTCGTGGAAACCAGCGGCATCGGCCAGGGCGACGACGAGATCACCAGGTTCGCCGACGTCAGCCTCTACGTCATGACGCCCGAGTTCGGCGCGCCCACGCAGCTCGAGAAGATCGAGATGCTGGACTTCGCCGACATGGTCGCGCTCAACAAGTTCGAGCGCCGCGGCAGCAAGGACGCCCTGCGCGACATCCGCAAGCAGGTCTGGCGCAACAAGGGCGCACCGGCCAACGACCAGCCGGCGGACATGCCGGTCTACCCGACCATCGCGGCCCAGTTCAACGACCTCGGCGTGAACAAGCTGTACCAGGATCTGCTGGTGCGCCTGTCGGAAGTCTCCGGGCGCAAGCTCGAGACCCGCTACTTCACGCAGGTTGCAGGCCCCGAAGGCCCGGAGCAGTTGACGGTCGTCCCCGGCAAGCGCATCCGCTACCTGTCCGAGGTGTCGGATACCGTGCGCGGCTACCACAAGTGGATCGCAGAGCAGCGGGTCATCGCCGGCAAGCTCGGCGCGACCTACAGCGTGCTGCAGGACCTCGGCGACAAGGCCGCCAAGCCCTTTGAGAAGCTGGCCGAGAAGCACGACGACGCCGCGATCGCGAAACTGCGCAAGCGCTACAACCAGTTGCTGCTTGAGCTCGACCCGACCTGCATCCGGGAGCTGCAGGCATGGCCAGAGCTGCGCGAGCGCTACACGGCCGAAGAGAACGTCTACGAAGTGCGCGGGCGCGAAATCCACGTCGCGAACTACACGAAGACGCTCAGCGGCACGCAGCTTCCGAAAGTCGCGCTGCCGAAGTACCGCGACTGGGGCGACGTGCTGGTCTGGCTGCTCGAGGAAAACGTCCCCGGGCGCTTCCCGTACACGGCCGGCGTGTACCCGTACAAGCGCAGCGGCGAAGACCCGACGCGCATGTTCGCGGGCGAGGGCCCGGCCGCGCGCACCAACGCGCGCTTTCACCTCGTAAGCGAAGGCCAGCCGGCCGCGCGCCTGAGCACGGCGTTTGACAGCGTCACGCTGTACGGCGAAGACCCGCACGAGCGGCCTGACATCTACGGCAAGGTCGGCGAAAGCGGCGTCGCCATCTTCACCGTCGAAGAGATGGAGATTCTCTACGCGGGCTTTGACCTGTGCGCGCCCACCACCAGCGTCAGCATGACGATCAACGGCCCGGCGCCGATCATCCTCGCGTTCTTCTTCAACGCGGCGATCCGCCAGCAGGCTCGCAAGCAGTTGATGGAGCAAGGCAGGCTCAAGCCCGACCGCGGGCCGGACCGGCTATTCGTGCCTATTCGCGACGCCAAGACCCTGCCCAGCGAGATGACCGACCCGCACGCGCTGCTCAACGCCGCGTGGCAGGACCCGCGCTGCTTCGACAAGCCGTGGGAGGAAATCCGCAAGCTGCTCAGCGAAGACGAATTCGCGAAGATCGAGGCCGCCACCGTCAGCGCCGCGCGCGGCACCGTGCAGGCCGATATTCTCAAGGAAGACCAGGCCCAGAACACCTGCATCTTCAGCATCGAGTTCGCGCTGAAAATGATGGGGGACGTGCAGGCCTGGTTCATCGACCACAACGTCAGGAACTATTACTCGGTCAGCATCAGCGGCTACCACATCGCCGAGGCGGGCGCCAACCCGATCACCCAGCTTGCGTTCACGCTGGCCAACGGCTTCACGTACGTCGAGGCCTATCGCGCCCGCGGCATGGACGTGAACGACTTCGCGCCGAACCTGAGCTTTTTCTTCAGCAACGGCGTAGACGCCGAGTATTCGGTCATCGGGCGCGTCGCGCGCCGCATCTGGGCCGTGGCGATGAAGCGGCTGTACGGCGCCAACGACCGCAGCCAGATGCTGAAGTACCACATCCAGACCAGCGGGCGCTCGCTGCACGCGATGGAGATCCAGTTCAACGACATCCGGACGACGCTGCAGGCGCTGTACGCGATCTACGACAACTGCAACAGCCTGCACACGAACGCGTACGACGAGGCGATCACCACGCCGACCAATGAGTCCGTGCGCCGCGCGCTCGCCATCCAGCACATCATCAACAAGGAGCTGGGGCTGGCCAAGAACGAGAACCCGGTGCAGGGCAGCTTCATCATTGAAGAGCTGACGGATCTCGTTGAGGAGGCCGTGCTCAAGGAGTTCGACAGCCTGACCGAGCGCGGCGGCGTGATCGGCGCGATGGAGACGCAGTACCAGCGCGGCAAGATCCAGGAAGAGTCGATGGTCTACGAGCAGCTCAAGCACAGCGGCGAGCTGCCGATCATCGGCGTGAACACGTTCCTGAACCCGCAGCCGCCGGAGTTCGAGCAGAAGATCGAGCTGGCCCGCGCCACGCAGGAAGAGAAAGAAGCCTGCATCACGCGCCTGCGCGACTTCCAGCAGCGGCACAGACAAGGCGCGCCCAAGGCGCTCGAGCACCTCAAGCTGGTGGCCCTGCAAGGCGGCAACATCTTCCACGAGCTGATGCGCACAGTAAGGTTCTGCTCACTCGGCCAGATCAGCCACGCCCTCTACGAAGTAGGCGGCCAATACCGCCGCAACATGTAGAGTTTGCTATACTGAACGTCCCCGCAGCGGCCCCTGAAAGCCAAACGTGCGCCGCGCTGTCACTGCCATGATTCTGCTGGGCATCGCCGTTGGCGTGTTCTCGTTCGCGAGCATGTGGGTGCTCGGCCCCGGGCTGGAGTGGGAGCCGCGAGGAGAGACGGCGGAAGCACCGCCGCCCCCAACCGCAGACAAGATCCACATCACCGGCCGCCTGATCGACGAAGAGTGGAACGTGCCCATGCCGGGCGCGATCACACTCGAGTGGGGCTTTGGCCCGGCTCGGTTTTCGTCCGAGGGACAAGTCGTCGGCCCAGACGGCGTAATTGACTTATACTTCGACGTACCCGAGGCGCGCTTCACGGTAAGTATCTGGGCGGGTGGCAGAGGCGGGGGTCCAGACTGGGCTAGCCAGCCCATGTGGGAGGCAGAGATCGCACTTGGGGAGCTGCGGTTGAAGACGCTGAACCACCCCCAACTGCTCCATCTGATCTCCGAGGAGGGTGGCGAGATAACCAACTACAAAGTGGAAGTCTGGCGATTGGAAGGAGATAAGCCGGTCGGGCGGACCTATCTTCGTAACGCGCGTCCCGGTCGGTATCTGATACGTGATAGCCGGGTTTGCCCGGCGCGCTACACAGAGGTGGAAGTTGGATCGACAAGAGTCAACGTAGTACTTCCCTTCCCATCGCCTCCTGGCAGCGCCTCGATAAACATCGCAGTCACCAAAGAGTTCGAGAGCCCGATGATTCCAGCCAGAGTCTGGTTGGAGAGCATCGAGCCATACGGCTTCTCATCGTCTGTCGCGCACCTGACGTTTGATGGGCCCGGCAGCAAGTCGTTTGCGGAGCTTCGCCCCGGCACCTACAGGATTTCGTATGGATGTTTGGTCCAGAGAGGCGTCCTCAGCCATGATGGTGCATTGCCGGTGACGTTGATCGTGACCGATGCGTCGAATGCCGACGTCAATTTCCCGGCCTACACCTTCGGCAACATCACGGTTCATCTGACGCGCAACGGTGCTCCGGCAACAGGTGTCCCGGTTCAGTTCGATTATCGGGCCAACCACTGGGACCGAGAGGCCAAAGACCTGCTATCTGACGGCCTCGGCCGCGTCGAGATTGGCGCTTTTCCCGGAGAGTACCTTGAGAATACGTGGGGTAGCGTCGTCCTAGCTAATTCGTGGCGAGAGGGGGTACCCGTGCGAGCAGTTCGCCAGGACGAAAATGTAATGAAGATTGAGCTGTCCCCGCCCGCGACAGCCACGCTGCGAGTGCGCTGCCCGCGGGGAGTTGCGCCGTATAGCGAACTGTCGGTCCGTCAACGCGGTTCCCGCGCTGGGATCAATATCAAGCCGATCGCCAATGAGTTTGTCTTAGAGGGCCTTCCGCTTGGCCAGTACTCGATCTCCATGTCTGTGTGGAACAGCTATGAGTACCCCTCGCCGACAATCACCCTGACCCGGCCGGGTGAACACGTGATTAGTCTCTACGCCGGTCGAGGACGGGTCCGCGGGCGTGCCTTCATTCCGAAGAAGGCACAGCACGGCGCCTTGACGTGGCGAGTGATGGTGTACTCGATTGACGAACGCCGGCGTTGGCACGAAGTCTGGGTGGGAAGGGACGGATCCTGGCAGGAGAATCTCCCGAGCGGGCAATATGTGTTTGCCCGGGTGGATGCTGGCACACCGAAAGCATTTGCAGTCATTGACGTGCGAATGGGCCAGACACGGGATGTCCGCTGGAACCCAATCTCGGAAGGCAATCCCTGGCCTGACCACCTCGCACCGCTGCCTCACTAGGCGGCCAATACCGCCGCAACATGTAGAGTTTGCTACAATCACCAAGCCCCGTGGCCGACCCCTCAGGCCGCACCAATGCGCCGCGACATCTCAATCATCGCCGGAATCACAGTGCTGGTCGTGGTACTTGTGCTGATACTCGGCCCGTCATTCATGGGCAGAGTCGATACGGATCCACGTCCCGCGAACGTCAGCGGGAAGAAGACCCTCGGTCCGCCGTCCAAGCCTGTTCCATCCGGTGGGGTTCCGGAGCCCGTTCCCTCGACAAGTGATGAGGGCACGATTCGACTGCGAGCAATCGACGCAGTGACCGGAGAGGTTCTTCAGGATGCAAAAGCGACCGTTTCAAACCTGTACAGCGATTCGATAGTCGTCGGAGAGTGGCACAGTGGTGTTACGGACGACATCCGATTGACTACCTCTGTTCGCGTCTCTTGCGTACGCGTGTATGCGAACTCCCATCTGATGGCGAGAGTTGCACCCGTCGAGGTGCGCCCGGGGCAACTGTGTGACTTGGGTGATGTCGCGCTTACGCCAATCTATCCAGTGACACTCTGGCCCGGTGATGACACCTCCTTCGGGCGGAAAATCCGCGTTACGCGGGTGTGGCCACCACCGAGCCTCGGCACCGACCAGCCGATCGAACTCGAAAAGGCGCTCCTGGAGGGCGTGCAACTGGAGCTTGTGCCAGGAAGCTACCAGTGCAGCCTGTTGCCAACACGACTGCCGGATTTGGATGCGCCAGAGGGCGACACAGCCCCAGAACTGGGCTTCGACGAAGCGTTCAGGTTTGAAGTAGTCGACCAACCGCTCTTTCTCAAGCCGATCTTCGAGAGAGCCGTTGGAACGAAGACGATTGACGTCCAGCTCCGCAATCTTGACGGTGCGGTTCCACGTCCGAGTTGGGTGTGGGTTGTCGCACATAGACCGCCGCTGCGGGACTTGGTCGTCGTGGCGCACCTAACCGACGAGAACGGGCACGCAGCACTCGAAGGGCTTTTGCCGGGCGAGTACACGGTCGTGGCAGGCCGAGAAGAGTTTGCTGCGGAGACGCTCAGGGCAATAGCCCACGTCGATGTCTCGCCGGACGATGCGAACCTATCCGTAGACCTGAGTATCAGAGAGTACGCTTTCGACGGCCAAAGAACTCTTCAATCGATGGGTGGCTTACAGGTCAGCGTAACGCTTCAGGGCAAGCCTGCACCTGAAGTTGCCATTCTGGATCTAGATGCCACTCGGTGGTACGAAGATGCCGGAGCGGTACTGGCGAAAACGGACGCTTCGGGCCGGGCCACGCTTACCGCAACGAAGACGGGAATACGGCGCCTTCGTTTTGGCCGGCAGTCACTCAGAGTCTTCGACGTGATCGTTCGCCCAGGTGAACTGGCGCAACTCGACGTCGAATTGTGCCCCAGTGGAACCAGCATTGTGAGGGGCACACTTGATCTTGCTCGGCGTCGTATCGAATACCTGCATGCGCGGACCGGTGTTGACGAAGAGCCTGTCGTGCAGCTCTCCGTCGACGACGAGAGCAAGTTTGTCGTGCTTGATGCGCCGGTCGGGAGTCTTCAGCTTGAGACGATGATCGACCGGGGACACATCATCGACTTCACGATCAAAGTACCCGAACAGCCCGAAACCGAGTGGTCCAGCGCGCTCGATCGCCAGGCAGTTGAGGCAGAACTGCCTGAAGGCGTCGACGACACGGACCGGTTGGGACTAGATCTAAGAAGCCCACCAGATGGCAATTGGTGGTGCTATGAGTCGCTTGAGGTTTCCAACCTGGAAGCATCCAAGGAAGCGGTCAAACTTATTGAGCTGCGCGCGGGTTTCTTTCAGTTGAGGCTTCGTCGCGGAACCGATGTGTGGACTTCTGACGCGTTCGTCGTGCTGAACTCAGCTGTGCGCATCGTCAATTGGGCGCATGCCGAGCTGCCTGTTGAGTCAGACCGTCCGGTCGTGGATGAGTCGCAAATTGTCGAAGTCAGATTCCAGTTGCCCCTGTCGGCCGTCCCACCGTGGACTGAAGGTCTGCGGGTTTACTCCCGTCCAAAAGCAGCCGACAACGAGTTCCGCGACCGTCCCTCATGGGTACGAAGCGCAGCGGGCGCTTTCGGGATATCCACTTTTGCGTCGACCAGAGCGACTTCGCTGTGGTTCCACGTAGAGTCGATGCAGCCGGAAGAAGTCGACTTGGTGCCGCAGCCGCCGAACGATGGCGGGACTCGGATCACTCAGTTGGACAAAGAACTCCGACCAGCGACGAAGAGTCGTTTGATCCAATTGCAATGCGGCGATGGTGCGTCCGAACCGATCACGGCGCTGTGGAACATGAGGCTGCTGTTCTCAAGTAGTGGTAGCGTGCAGGAGTTGGGAGTTGCTACCCGGAACGACACGCTCACTCGTCGTGAGATTCGAAGGCCAGCTGCCGACGCCCAGTTGGTGAGGTGGCAAGGCAAACCGGCACTATGGCTGCCCGACCTGCAGGACAACCAGGGTTCCCTTCGACTGAGAGTCCCGGGCTTCGCCTACGCGGAACTAGATCTAAAACCCGACACGGCTGGATACCTTGAATTGATTTGCACCCTTGAAGCCGATGACTAGCTGCCGCGGCCGGTTCTTAGGGTTACTTGGTCTAGCTCGGTGATGGTGGCGGGGCTGTAGCTTTGGCCGTCTAGTGTCAGATTAAATTCGCTTAGCTGGTGCACGGGCAGGTGGTAGGTTTTGCCCTTCTTTAAATACGTCGCGTAGACGGGTTCGCTTTCGAGCTTGGCCACCAGCGCCTTGCCTTCAATTGCCTGCAGCTCGAACCACATGTGCTCGCGGCTGGCGCCCTTGGGCAGCTCTTCGTCGTTCAACGCGGCGCTCAGGTCGTCGCAGTTGTCGTTGAACGGCACGCCGAGCTTCACGGCCATGCGCCGGCGGGAGTACTGGCTGCTGTACCAGGCCGCGGCCGCGTGGCCGAACCGGACCCGCGCCAGGTGCGCGCGGCGGGCGCTCTCCTCATCGCTGAGCCAGAAGATCGGGTCGCCCTGCACGTTGCGCAAGAAGCCCCTGATGCTGAACCGCTCGGACTGGTCGCAGACGATCATCCGCCAGCCCTCGAGCCCCGTACGTTTGCGGTCGTCGCGCCCGCCGAGCGCGCCGCGTTCCATCTGGTCCAGTACCTCCTCAAGCGGCGCGAGCCGGATGTGCACCTCCGCGCCGAAAGAAAAATCCAGCCCCTGCTCCGGGATGTACACCGGCAGGATGTACGCGATCAGCCACTGGAAGGCCGTCAGCGCGTCGTGCAGGTTCTCGCGCGGCACGCCGATCAGCTCCAGCTCCGGCATGGCGAAGCGTTTCAGCCCGCGCGTGTGCAGCCAGAACATGTCGTCGCGCGGCGACTCGTGCACCTGGTACATCTCCTCGGGCGCGGGCGCGACCTTGCAGCTCGCGAGCTCGTGCAGCGTGGTCTTGCTGCGCAGGATGAACGAGTTCATGTCGATGCAGGCGGTGGCGAGGCCTTCCGCAATGGTGTCCGCGAGGCGCAGGTGGCGGTGAAAGTGCTCGTTCGGTTCGTCGTCCGGCTCGTAGTGCATGCGTACCAGCAGCATCCAGCGCGAGCGGCGGGCGAGGTCGTATTCCTCTTCGTCGCGCCAGCGGGCGGGCGTCCACTCCCAGGGCGTGAAGTCCTCATCGCGCGGCAGGCAGCAGACCTGAAGCGGGCGCGTGTCGTTGTCGACTTTCAGGTGGCGCGCCCAGACGGCCGTCTCGGGCGCGTCTTCGCTGAGCACTTCGGCCTTGTAGCCGGCGTCGATGAGGCGCTGCATGACTTCGAAAGGCTGGGGCGGCTCGGGCGAGTTGCACAGCAGCGCGAAAGTGGAAGGTTGCTCAGCGCCTTCCGGCAGCGGCTGGTCGTTGTCGTCGTCGGGGACGTCGCTCATGGGTCAGCTATAGATTACAGGTTTCGGGCGCCCGGGAATACTGGTTGATGCCCGGGCAGCATAACCTGGCATGCGACACATAAACGGAAATGTGAATACCGGGCACGCCGGCGACGTCAGGCGCTCTGCTTCGCGCCGGCGAGGGCCTTGGTCAGTGCGTCGGCGAACTGCTTGATGTGCTCCGCTTTCACGGTCAGCGGCGGCAGCAGGCGGATCATGTTCGGGCGGTCGCAGCCGCCGACGATGATCTTCTGGTCCAGCAGCGCCCTCACGATCGGCTTGGCGGGGCACTCCAGCTCGATCCCGAGCAGCAGGCCCTTGCCGGTCACGGCCAGCACTTCGGGGATCGCGCCCAGCAGGTCGCGCACGACCAGCTCCATCTTTCGCGCGTTCTCAAGCAGGTTCTCGGACTTCAGGATTTCCAGGTTCGCCTTGAGCGCCGCCATCGCCAGCGGGCCGCCGCCGAAGGTGCAGCCGTGCTCGCCGGGGGCGGGCGCGGTCGAGATCGCCTCGCTGAGGATCACCATGCCGAGCGGGAAGCCGCCGGCCGCACCCTTGGCGCTGGTGCAGATGTCCGGCTCGATGTCCCAGTGCATGCCGGCGAACATTTCGCCGGTGCGCCCGAAGCCGGTCTGGACTTCGTCGAAGATCAGCGCGGTGCCGTAGCCGAGGCACAGCTCGCGCAGGCTGTCGTAGTATTTGCGGCTGGCGATGCGCACGCCGCCGACGCTGGTGACCGGCTCGAGGATGATCGCCGCGACGTCCTCGCTCATCATGTGCTCGAGCGTGTCGAAGTCGCCGAGCGGCACGAAGTCGGTCAGGTTGCTGAGGTTTTCCGGGAAGTCGTCGCGCAGCTTCTGGTTGCCGGTGGCCGACAGGCTGCCGATGGTGCGCCCGTGGAAGCCGGTCTCCATGGCGATTACGCGCGGGCGCCCGGTGGCGCGGCGCGCGATCTTGAGCGCGACTTCGTTCGCTTCCGTGCCGCTGTTCACGAAGAACACGTTCTTGCTGAGCGGGTAGGCCGACTCAAGCAGCAGCTTGGCCGCGGCCGCGCGGGTGTCGTTGTAGACGGCGTTGCTGAAGAAGATCAGTTTCTTGGCCTGCTCGTGGATGGCTTCGACGAGCTTGGGGTGCGAGTGGCCGATGCCGCAGACCGCGTGGCCGGAGTACAGGTCGAGGTACTTGCCGCCCTTTTCGTCGTACACCCAGACGTCTTCGCCGCGCACGACGGTGAGCGGCAGCTTGGTGTAGCTGGGCACCAGGCAGGCGTCTTCGGTCTCACGTACGTTCATGCGCTCTCCGACTGCTCCTGGTGGCGGCGGGCCGCTTCGGGCAGTTCCTCAATGATGTCCGTGGCGATCATGCCGATCTCGCCCATTTTGGCGCAAACCAGGTCGCCTGCAAGACCATGCAGGTAAACACCCAGCATGGCGGCCTCGAATGAGTTAAAGCCCTGGCAGCGGAAGGCCGCAATCGCGCCGCACAGCACGTCGCCGACGCCCGCCTTGGCCATGCCCGGGTTGCCGGTTTCGTTGACGTACACGCGCGCGCCGTCGGTGACGACCGTGTGGAAGCCCTTCAGCACCAGCACCACGCCGTACTTTTTGGCGAACGCAACGGCCACGTCGCGGCGATGCTCGTCGCCGGATTTCAGGCTTGCGCCGTCGTATTCCTTGCCCAGCAGCCGCAGCATCTCGCCGGGGTGGGGGGTGAGGATCGGCAGCCCGTTTTCCTTCTTCATGGCCTTGAGCACGGCGCACTGGTCGTGCGCGATCGCGTTCAGCCCGTCCGCGTCGATGACCAGCTTTGACTTCACCTGCGGCAGCAGGTTGATGACGGCCTGCACGGTCTGCGGGTGCTGGGACAACCCGGGCCCGATCAGCATGACGTCGGAGCCCTCGGCCGCCTTGAGGATCTTGGCCGGCGACATGGCGCTGATGGTGCCGTCTTCGGTTTCGGGCAGGGCGCTGGTCATGACGTTGGGGTCGCGCCCGGCCACGACGGCCGCGAGTCGCCACGGCATGCCGACGCGCACCAGGCCCGCGCCGCAGCGCAAGGCCGCCCGCGAGGCAAGTGCCGCGGCACCCACCATGCCGACGGAGCCGGCAAGGCAGAACAGCCGCCCGGCCTCGCCTTTGTGCATGGTCACGTCCCGCTTCTTGAGCGGAGGCAGCGCCGTCACGATTTCCAGTTTGTCAGCCACGGCGGGAGTATGGGGTATTCCAAGCCGCCACCGCAAGGGTTGCCCGGTGCTCCAGTGCGGGGACGGCAAATTCAGGGTTTCCTTTGGGGTATGGAGCGGCTCGGCGTAAGCTTGAGCCATGCGCGGGAAAGCCATGGTTGCATTGGCGTTGGGTCAGGTCGTGCTCGTATTCGGGCTGCTGGCGGCCGTCGGGTTTCTGTTGTTCACCGACTGGTCCCCACGGTCCTCGCAGGCTGAGTCGGCCGCGAGCCCCATTGTCGCAAGAGTCGCGCCGAAGCAGCCGCTGCCTCGCCCGCCGGCGCCTCCTGCTGTTCAGGCGGACGGGCCGGTCGATCTTCCGATGCCGGAGCCGGTTTCGCACAGCACGCCCGAGTTGACCTGGCATGACGGCACCGACCCGCTGTGGGTGCGGAACATTGACGTTGTCGACCCCAAGCGCCGGGAGTACATCGATCAACTCAGCGTTGGTTGGGGGATCGACCGGATCACAGAGATCAGAGACGAAGACGACAAAGTGGTACTAGAGGTTTGGTTCAAGGGTTACAGGCGGCCGTTCAGAGAAGGAGACCGGCTGCCCAACACCCGATTCGTTATCAAGCGCATCTTCAAGGATCGCGTCTACAAGAGTGAAGACGGAACGCAGATGAGCCTGCGCAGTGGTGTTGAGTTCGAGAGCGACACTGGCGCAACGTGGACGATCTTCCTGGACGAGAAACACTAGTCAGCGCCAGATGCCTTTGTTGCCTGACCTGGCTTCGGTTTCCAGTGCGGCGAAATCCTGGGCGTGTCTGGTGTTGGGCGGGATGCGCATCACCCTTGCCCAGCCTTCTTTCATGAGCAGCTCGTTCAGCATGCGCTCGTCGGGCAGGTAGACGTAGGCCAGCGTGCGCCCGTACTTGTCCTCGCGTTCGCAGTCGTATTCGAGCTTCACGCGCGGGTCTTTCTCCAGCAGCTCGAACACGAACATGGTTGCGCGCCAGCCGGTGCTGTCCGGGTCGACTTTCTCGTGCGGCACTTCGTCGCAGTCAACGCCGATCAGGCGTACGCGTTCTTTCTTGCCGTTGCGCTCGATCTCGATGGTGTCGCCGTCGATCACCTGTGTGACGGGGTAGTAGCCCGACTTCTTCCTTTCCGGCTTCGGCAGGTACAGCCGCGGGCGGTCGATTGTCGTAGAGCCCGCAGCGGGCGTCGTGCCGTTGCCCGCGTAGATGCCGTCGTCGCGCAGGCGAAACGGCAGGTAGCCGCTCGCCCACAGCACCGCGCCGATCAGCAGCACCAGCGCAATCATCAGCGCGGCCGTGCGCCCGGTGTGCAGCCTGCCTCTTTGATTTGCCCTCGCCATCGGGCCAGTATAGCGAACCGGGAAAAGGCGGTCTCGCACAGAGACCACAGAGCGCGCAGAGAACTGCCTTCTTTCTCTGTGTTCTCTGTGGTCTCTGTGCGGGAATGCAGTTGTAGTTGGCGACGATGAAGCAGCTCGATCAGTCACTTTCCGCGCGGATTCACGGCTGGCAGTTGGGGCCGCTGGACTATTTGCTGGTTGTTCCCGGCATGCTGTTCGGCAGCTACGTGATGCCGCTGTTCATCATTGCGCTGGGGCTGTGGCTTGGCTGGCGCTTTGGGCTGGTGTGCCTGATGACCGCCATGACCACCGTGGCGATCACCGGCCCGATGAAACACTGGATCGGGCGTCCGCGCCCCGAGCCGCTCGAGGCCGCGCGCGCGTTCAAGCTGCGCGGGCTGGTGAACAACCCGAGCTTTCCGTCGGGCGACAGTGCGCAGGCGGGTGCGATGACGACCCTGCTGATCCTGCTCGGGCCGCTGGCCTGGCCGGCCAGCCTGAGTTTTCTGCCGCTGATTCCGCTGTGCATGTTCGCGCGGGTGTACTATGGCGCGCACTGGATCGGCGATACGATAGCAGGCGTCATCATCGGCGCGGCGGTGGCTTTTGCCTATGCATACTGGTTCGGGCAGTTTGCGGGCTCCGGGCTATCCGCGGCTTGAGCGTTTTCTATAAGGCAATGCTTCAAAATCAGTGGTTTTGTTCAGTGTTCAGTGGTCAGTTAGGCGAGTCTCTGGCCACCGACCACTGGCCACTCAAAGCGCAGGAGCAGTCATGAGCGAGCGTACGTTGTTCACATCCGAATCGGTCGGCGAAGGTCACCCGGACAAAGTCTGTGACCAGGTGTCGGACGCCGTCCTCGACGCGCTGCTCGCCAAGGACCCGGATTCGCGCGTTGCCTGCGAAACGGCCACCACCACGGGCTTCATCTGCGTGATGGGCGAGATCACCACCAAGGCCACCGAAGTGCTGGCGCGCATCGGCGACATCGCGCGCGAAACGGCCTGCGACATCGGCTACACCAGCGGCGACTACGGGCTGGACGGCAACTCCTGCGGGGTCGCGGTCACGGTTCACGGGCAGTCGCCCGATATCGCGATGGGTGTGGACGAAGGCAAAGACCACGAGCAGGGCGCCGGCGACCAGGGCATGATGTTCGGCTACGCCACCAACGAAACGCCCGAGCTGATGCCGGCCGCGATCGCGTGGTCGCACAAGCTGACGGCCGCGCAGGCCGCTGCCCGCCACAGTGGCAAGATCCAGTGGCTGCGCCCGGACTGCAAAAGCCAGGTAACGGTCGAGTACGAAGGGCACGAGCTGAAGCGCATTCACACGGTGGTGCTGTCCACGCAGCACGACCCGGACGTGACGCTTGCCCAGGTGCGCGAGCAGGTGATCGAGGAGATCATCAAGCCGACGCTGCCCAAGGACTTCATCGACGACAAGACGATCTACCACGTGAACCCGACCGGGCGCTTCGTGATCGGCGGCCCGCACGGCGACTCGGGGCTGACAGGCCGAAAAATTATCGTCGACACCTACGGAGGCATGGGTCGTCACGGCGGCGGCGCGTTCAGCGGCAAGGACCCGTCCAAGGTGGACCGCAGCGCGGCCTACATGGCTCGCTATGCCGCAAAGAATGTCGTAAAGGCAGGATTGGCCGAGCGTTGCGAAATCCAGTTGGCCTATGCCATCGGTGTGGCCGAGCCGGTCAGCATCCACGTCGAGACGTTCGGGACAAATTCTGTCAGCGACCAGCGGATCATCGAACTACTGCGTGAACACCTGAGTTTCAAGCCGAAGTCGATCATCCAGACGCTGAACCTGAAGCGCCCGATTTACCGCCAGACGGCCAGAAATGGGCACTTCGGGCACACGGGCGACAGCTTCCCGTGGGAGAAGACCGACCTGGCGGAGAAGTTGAAGAAGTCGGCGGGTATTTAGCTTTACGTTCTGCAAGAAAAAGTGGGTTGCGTGACCTAAGGCAGAACTGTAAACAACTTACCGCGTTTCGTTAGCTGTACGTGCAGGGGCCAAAATTCATAAAAAGCCGGTAGTAAAGAGCTTTTGTCGCTCTATATTGCCGGACCATTGCGGGCAGGACCTATTCTAGTCGTTCACAGACACCGAAAACAAAAACCAAGGGGACGAACCCATGACAGACAATGCACCGGCTGAAAGTGGCGGCGGCGAGCTTGAAGCTCTCGGCGTGCCGAAGGAAATCCAGGATTACGCGAAGACCATGTGGATGCTTCAGATCATCGGCCTTGGGCCGCTCTATCTGATCTTCGTCGAGAAGCCGGGACTCTGGAAGAACCCCTGGTTCGTGTCGCAGGTTCGCCTGATGATCCGCTCCATGCTGTTCTGGATCATCTGCTACCTGCCGGGCATGTGGTTCGCTTTCCAGTGCTTCGGCGCCGTTGGCAAGGGCAAGGACCCGAAGGTCCCGTTCGCCGCGCCGAACGGCTTCGCCGACAGCCAGAAGTAAGTACGGAATGGACTTACTTGACCGGGGACGCGACAGCGTCCCCGGTTTCTTTTTCGGCGCCTTCGGCGGCGGCCGGAGGCTGGAGGTCACGGGTCAGGGAACTACAAGAGAAGCCAGTCTTCTTCCCTGACCACCGGCCACTGAACTCCAGCTTGCGCATCAACGTCGACCTCAGCGTGAATGACTACGACCGCGAACTCTTCGCGGAGCGCCGCATTGTGCTGGAGACGCGCGAGGGCGAAGGCCTGCCGCACATCGTGCTGAAGATCCTGTCCATGGCCCTGTTCCACGACCCCGGGCTGCAGGTCGAGCCGAGCATGGACGCCGACGACCGCTACAAACCCGACCTGCTGATTCGCGCCGAGGACTATCGCCCGAAGCTGTGGGTCGAGTGCGGGGCCTGCCGTGTACAGAAGCTCGACAAGGTCACGTTCAAGCACTACGACGCCAAGGTCGTCATGATCAAGCGCACGGCCCGCGAAGCCCGCGAGATCATGGAACGCTGCAAGGGTGAGGTCCGCCGCCTGCACGCCATCGAGTTCATCGGCTTCGACAACGGCTTCGTGGATACCGTGGCCGACGCGCTGACCGGCAAGAACGACGTCGTCGCAATCATCAGCGGCACGTCGCTGCAGCTGGTGGTCGACGGCACCACGTTCTCGACGCAGATTCATCGCTTCGCCGTCGAGCAGTGAGCCGTCCTGAAACCTGCGGATTCAGGTGGGTTGGCATCGGAACCGCGCTACACTGGGCCCATGAGACGATTCGCACTGGCTGCGCTTGCGCTGTTTGCGCTCGGCATAGGCACTTCCGCCGAGGGCGATCGACCGCAGTTTCCCCGCGTACCACGCGGATTTGACGAAGGCCGAACCGAGCTGACCGCGGAGGTGAAGGACGGGTTGGTATCGCCCGGCGACTTCGTGAAGCGCCTGTTCGAAGAGGCCGACCTGCCCGAGCTGTCCGGGTTCGTTCATCTGCACTTGCTCAGCGACGAAGTCCAGTCGCTGGATGCCGCGCTGAAACTCGAGGGTGAGCTGCACAAGTGCCGCGATGCCACGGGCGTGCTTGCGCTGTTTCGCGCAAAGTCGCTCACGGCCGAGGGCGTCTCGGCGGCGCTCGGCAAGATGCTGGTGGGGCGCAAGTATTCACTGGCCGACACGGCGGCGTGGCTCTATGCCCGCGGGTTCAACTTCAACGTGTTGCAGCGTGCTCTGAACGGCGAGAGGCTCGACGCCCTGCGCCTGCGCGCGAGCCTGCGGGCGGCCAAGGACAAGTCGGCCGCGGCCCTCTTCCTGCCCGGCATGTGGGAGTACAACCTCAACGACGCGCGCGAGGAACTTGGCGGCACTTACGACGGCGTGCAGGCCGTGGAGTGCCTGCTGGCGCTGGGCTGGAAGCCCGCCGACTTCGCAAAGGCCTGCGGGCAGGACGAGCTTCCGGGCGTGCGCAAGCGCATGATCGAGTGGGGCGACGCAAAGCTGATCTGGCCGATGCTCGAGCACTACGTGTCGGAGAGCGAGCTGATCGAGAAGGTGATCGAGCATTACAAGGCCGCCGACGACCCGCGCCTCGCCGAGGTCGCCATGGCGCGCGCCGCCACCACGTATCGCTGGTTCCGCACCGGCGGCCCCGGCGTAAGTGCCGTGTACCGCGGGCCCTGGCCCGACAGCAAGGGCCAGCCGCAGCCGCCGACGCCCGAGGTCATGGAAATCGGCGACGCCGACAACGAGCAGTTCACCAACGCGCTGAGCGACGAAATCAGGGCACACTTCACCGCCAAGGCCGACCAGCTGACCATCGTGCTGTATGACGACGGCAGCGCCCGCGCGTTGCTGGATCGCCCGGGGCGCGAGCCGGTCAACTACGGCGCGGACTCGCCGTTCGGCAATGTGCCCACGACGAAGCAGGCCTACGAGGGGCGGGTCAGTCTCGCCGGGCGCAGCGCGCTGATGTACCTGGTGTATGCCAACGGCGCCAAGTCAGCGCCGACAGAGTGGGAGCTGGCCAACGTCAAACTCACGGCCGGCGATGCCTTCCTGCTGGCGGACATCGACGACGGCGTAAACTTCACGCCCATTCTGCTCCGGCGCGTCTCGCGTCTTGTTGAGTAGAAAGCTCTAGAACATGCGCTGGGCGAAGAAGCGGTCGATGCGTGTCCACAGGTCGCGCTCGCCGGCCTCGCGGTATTCGGCGTTGCCTTCTTCGTTGTCGAAGAAGGCGTGCCCGACGCCGGGGTACGTGTATGTCTCGTCGTCTTCGGGACTGTCGGACAGCACCTTCTCGAGCGCCCGCACGTCCTCGATCGGCACTTCGCTGTCGATTTCCCCGAACACGGCAAGGATCGGCGCGCGTGCCTTCGCCACGATGTCCAGGGGCTGCTTGATAATGACGTCATCGGCCACCGGCAGGCGCACGAACGGGCACACCACTACGCACGCGTCGAACTCCTCGTCGCTCGCCAGCAGCGCGATCGTGCCGGCCAGCCAAGCCCCGACCATGCCCAGCTTCTTGCGGCCGCCGAGCGTCTTGCGCAGGTCGCGCGCGGCCGCCTTCGCCGCATGCACGCCGTTCACGATTTCGTCCAGCGTGACGTTGTCTATCGTTACCGCGTGTTTTGAAAGTTCAGGCACGCTGACCGCAAAGCCAGTATTGGCGATACCTTGCGCGCTGTGCAACACGGCCTTGTCGATCACGAAACGCTTCGGCAGCAATACAACGCCGCCTTTGATCGGACCGTTTCGTGGGTTCACCAGCATGGTGGTGATGATCGGTGTTGGAACGTCATTGTTCAATAGACCAATGTCAGCCCGTGCCAAAGGCGATTGTAGTTCCAGCGGCGATTGACCATGATTCGCGCCATGCCCCGAGCCGCCACGAACGACGTCATCAAGGGCGACGCCCTGAAGGTCGCGCCAGGCCTGCAAAGCGCCAGCGTGGCCCTGATGTACCTCGACCCGCCGTTCTTCAGCGGGCGCAAGCGCAGAAATCGCGGCGATGGGCCGGCCTACGACGATCGCTGGCCCGGCGGGCTGGCGGAGTACCTGGCATTCCTGCGCAGCCTTCTGGAGGCGGCGCGCCCGCTGCTGACGGCGAACGGGATACTCGCCCTTCACCTCGACTGGCGGGCAACGCACCACGGGCGCATCGAGCTTGAGCGCCTGTTCGGTGCGGGCGGTTTCGTCAACGAGGTGGTCTGGTCCTACCGTACCGGCGGCGGCAGCAAGCGCATGCTGGCGCGCAAGCACGACAGCATTCACGTGTTCGCGGCCGGCAAGGACTACACCTTTCATCGACAGACCGAGAAGAGCTACCTCGCCCATCGATACGGCTTCTCCAACGTGGAGATCCTGGAGGACGAGAAGGGCCCGTACACCCTCAGCGCCATGCGCGATGTCTGGGAGCTTCCGGCCCTGCGCGGCAACCAGCGAGAGTATGTCGGCTACCCGACGCAGAAGCCGCTCGCCTTGCTGGAGCGCCTGATCGGGTGCTTCAGCAACGAGGGCGATCTGGTGGCCGACCTGTGCTGCGGTTCCGGCACGACCCTGGTTGCGGCAAAACTCCTGGGACGGCGCTGGCTGGGCGTAGACAGCAGCGCCGAGGCAATCGCATTGGCCCGCAGGAGGCTATCGCAACCGGACCAGTGAACTATACTGTCGCCGTAGCGTCTTTTTACCCTTGCCCCGTGGTGTGACGGGACACTAGATTCGACCCGCAAGTCCTGCCGGAAACAAGGCTTAGCGCCGGCCGGTGACAAACCCTTTGGGGGCCCATCGAACCCATGCCCATCAATCTCCGATACGGACAGCAGGCGGTTGCCCGCGGCTACTTGAACAAGGCCCGCCTCGACCAGGTCCTCGCGAAGCAGAAGCAGCTTGCGGCGCAGGGCAAGAAGGTCAGCGTTCGCATGATTCTCGAGAAGGCGAAGCTGCTCGACCGAGAGCAGCTTGCCGAGATCGACCGCGACCTGAACATCAAGGTCGTAAAGAAACACACGACCCGCGTCCAGAAGCCGGGGGTCAAGCCCCCGGCCGGGCGCGCGGGTGCGCAGAACTTCGCCGGTGAAGCCGTGCCCCAGTTCAGCGGCATGACCGGCGCCGACCCCGACGCGACGGTGTTCAGCCCGCCGCCGGCGGACATGCAGCAGAAGATCCGGGCCGAGCGCGATCGCGCCAAGGCCGACGCCCGCGCCAGGCAGGAGCAGGAGGCGTCGGAATTCTTCGGCGACGACGCCAGTCCATTCGGCGGCGACCCGTTTGGCGGCGGCGACATGGCGCCGGAGCCGTTCGGCAGCGAAATGGCGCCCGAGCCCTTCGGCGGAGACATGCAGCCGGAGCCCTTCGGCGGCGAGATGCAGCCCGAGCCCTTCGGCAATGAGATGCAGCCAGAGCCATTCGGCGACGAGATGCAACCCGAGCCGATGGGCTTCCACTCAGACCCGTTCGGCGGCGGCGAACTCGCGCCCGATGACGGCGGCTTCGGCAACGACGCCGGCCCCTTCGACGACCCCTATGGCGACAGCGGCTTCGGCGGCGCGCCACAGGAACTCTCGCGCCAGGATTCGAGCCCGAAACTTTCCAGCCTCGCGGCCGAATACGACAACTTCGCATCACCCGACGACGAGGCGCTCCCGACCATCAACGCGTTCGACGACGCCGGGCCGGACCAGGGCTTCCAGTCCGGGCCGCCCCCGATGCAGCATGCAGGCCCGTCGCTGGCGCCCGCCGATGACGATTTCGGCAGCTTCGGCAACGATATCCGCTCGCCGGAAGAGCTCGAAAGCGCCCCGGTAGGCAGGAAGGGCCCGGCCGGCGGCGACAACATGGACGCAACCATGTTCAGCCCGCCCCCGCCGGGATTCGGCAACAGCCCCCGGCAGAAGACCGGCGCCATGGACCGCACCGTGTTCAGCCCGCGACCGCCCGAGATGGGCGGCCCGCCGCCCATGGACGCCGAGCCCGCGGGCGACGACTGGGGCGAGGAGCCGGCGATGGATGCCGGCCCGGACTTCGGGGACGATTCACCCTTCGGCGGCGGCCCCAGCTTCGATGACGAAGAGCCGGCCGGCGCGAACATGGAAGCCACCCTGTTCAGCCCGCCGCCCGCGCAGATGCCGCCGTCGCGCCGTGACACCGGGCGTCAGCAGCCCTCCGCGCGCGGTCGCCAGGGCGCCGATGACTTCGGCGACGTGGACATCCCGCAGGGCAAGGTGATCGACGACATACCGACTTCGCCCGCGAGCATGGATGACGATGTGCACCCGCTGCGCCGCGGCGTGGGCACGTCTTCCGCCTCGATCAAGCAGGACACGCGTCCGCAGCCGACGTTCGATGATGACGTCGCGGACGAGTTGCCCGATGACGGCGGCGTGGATATGCCGGACGACGTTCCGGACGAGATGCCGGAAGAAGACGAGGGCTCGCCGCGCATCGGCAAGGGCAAGGGCAAGCTGCCCAGCAAGGCGCCGGTCAAGGCCAAGCCCAGCAAGCGCGAGCTTCCGCAGAAGGAAGTGCCCGCCACCGACGGCGAGGCCAAGCCGAAGAAGAGCGCCGGCAAGCGCGTGCTGCTGATCTTCACGATCCTGCTGCTGGTGGTCGTGGCGATCCTGACCCTGCCGATCGTGCTGTACGACGTCGAGGAAGCCAAGTTCGTCCGCGACATCCGCGACAACCCGCAGGCCAAGCCGGTCTACGACTATGTGGATTACGAAATCTTCAACCGCATCCGCGAGTGGACGCAGCAGCCGCTCAAGAAGAAGCCCGAGGGGCCCAAGCCGTTCACGATTCCGACGGCGCCGCCCGACAACTCGGCCGACACGCCGCCTGCGCCGAATTCTGACGACGGCGCCGCGCCCGAGGATGCTGGGGGCGGATAGCCCGACCTGAGTCTGTCCACTGCAAAGCCCGCGCCTCGGCGCGGGCTTTGTCATGCCTTCACGTGCGAGCCCCTTGCGCGCCCGCCGCCAAACGCAAACATGCAGCACTCATGGAAGAGACCAGAACAAAGTTCGAAGCCGCTGGGCAGGGGCACGTGTTCCGCTGGTGGGACGAGCTGGGCGAGCGCTCCCGTCGCAGGTTGCTTCGTCAGCTCGATGCCGTGGACCTGTCCCGGCTGGACGAAATGCAGGCCGCCATCGCGGCGCTCAAGACACCGCACCAGCGCAACCTTTCACCGGCCCCGGCGTTCGGGCTGGCGGACGAGAACTTTCCCTACCTGCTGAACGACGCCGCCCGGGCCATGGCGCCGCAGGGCGAGAAAGAGCTGCGTGACGGCCGGGTCGGCGTGCTGCTGGTGGCCGGCGGGCAGGGGACGCGCCTGGGCTTCGACGGGCCGAAGGGCTGCTACGAGATCCTGCCGCTCACCGGCATGACGCTCTTCGAGGTCTTCGCCCGCAAGCTGATCCGCGTCGGGCGCGAGTACGGCAAGACGCCGCCGTTGTACGTCATGGTCGGCAACCACAACGAAGCCGCGACCCGCAACTTCTGGGAAGACCACGAGTACTTCGGCCTAAACCACGACGACGTGAAGTTCTTCGCCCAGGGCGAAATGCCCGCGCTCGATGACGACGGCAAGCTGGTGATGGCCGCCAAGGACGCGATCTTCACCGGCCCCGACGGGCACGGCGGCGTGCTGCAGGCTTTGCACGCCAAGGGCATGCTCGACGATATGCGGCGGCGCGGGATTCGCACCATCAGCTACCTGCAGGTCGACAACCTGCAGACGCCGGTCGCGGACGCGGCATTCATCGGGCTGCACATGAGCGAGGGTGCCGAGGTTTCGCTCAAGGTGATTCGAAAAAATGAGCCCGGTGAGCGCGTGGGCATCTACTGCCTCGACGACGGCGTCCCCGGCATCGTCGAGTATAGCGAGTTCAGCGAGGCCCAGGCCAACGAGCGGGATGATAGGGGCCGGCTCAAGTATTGGCAGGGCAGCATCGCCGTGCACCTGTTCGGAGTCGATTTCCTGATGCGCCTGGTGCAGAAGGGCACCGATCTGCCGCTGCACGCCGCGCACAAGAAGGTGCCGTACATCGACGCGGAAGGCGTCGAGCACCAGCCGGATGAGCCGAACGCCTTCAAATTCGAGCGTTTCGTGTTCGACACCATTCCGATGGCCAGCAACGTGATGTGCCTCGAGGTCCCGCGCGTCGAGCAGTTCTTGCCTTTGAAGAACGCCGACGGCCCGCACGGACCCGACGGCGTCCGCCAGAGCTACCAGGATTTCTTCAGCGCCGCCGTCGAGGCCGTGCTCGGCAAGAAGCCGCCACAGATCGAAGTAGACCCGGCCGTAGCCGAGAACGCCCGCGACCTCATCGAGTACCTGAAAGCCAACGACGACGCCAAGAGCTGGGACCTGTCCAGGCCGTTGCACATCAAGGCGTAGCATCGGCATCCTGCCGATGGCGTAGCGCGTGCTTCCAGCACGCGCCGGATCGGCTGAAAGCCGATCCGCACGGCACGGCCTGGAAGGCCATGCTACCGCACCTTGGGCTTCTTGCGTTTCTTTTTAGTCTTGGTGGCGGCTGCTGTTCCGCCCTTCTTGGGCCGGAAGCCCTTGCGCGGCATCAGCTCGTTCTTGTCTACGACCTGGCCCTTTTCGTTCAGCACAGGCTCTCCGCCGGCCTTCTTGATGACCTGCGCCTGCTGCATGCGCGTCATGATGTCCTGCATGCTTTCACCCTCGGCGATCATGTAGTGCAGGTCACGCAGGTGGGTCTTCAGCCCGATCCAGAAATACACCAGCATCACCAGCGTGATCGCAGGCCCCGCGCTGCGCACCAGCAATGCGCGCCCGGCCTCGATCTCGTCCGGGTCGAACGTCGTGCCGTAGGCAAGCTGTGCCGCGAACAGCACGATCACGCCGCTGATCACGTTGACCGTCAGCCCGTCGCGCAGAAAGCCCATCACCAGCATCGCCACCATCATGATCGGTATGCTGATCAGCAGCGTCAGCCACTGCCCGATGTTCACGATCACGCCGGACAGCTCAAGAATCGCGGGCAGCCCCACCAGCCCCATCAGCAGCACGCTGAAAGTGATCGCCATGCGCCGCGCCTTGGGCGGGAACGGCTTCTCGCTCTTCAGCCTCTTCGCCTCGTCCTTGCGCGAGTACGTAGCCGAGGCCTGCATCATCTGTTGGGCGGCCTTACGGGCGGCGCCAGAGTTCGGGTCCACGTGTTGCTACCTTTGTCTTCAGGTCCGGGTATTGCTGCTCTATCAACGCGGCCAGCTTCGGCCAGTGCTTCTGCTCCAACGTGTAATGGTCGGTTTCAACCAGCGCCATCCCCTTGTGCGCCGCCGCCAGCCCGTGGTGGTGCTTCTGCTCGGCCGTGAGGTACACATCCGCCCCCTGGCTGATGGCCGCGCCGGTGAAGTCGCTGCCCGCGCCGCTGCACAGCGCCACGCGCTTGATCGCCCGCTGCGGGTCGCCAAGCACGCGCGTCACGAGAATGCCGTGCCCCTGCACGGTGCGCGTGAACTCTTCCAGCGTGGTCTCGGCGCACTTGCCGATGCGAGCCAGCCCGGTGCCCGCTTCCTTGTTCGCCAGCGGGATCAGGTCGTGGGCGACTTCCTCGTACGGATGCGCAGCGATCATGGCACTGACTACGCGGCCGGCGATTTCGCGCCGCAACTGTACTTCGATTTTGACTTCGGCCGCTTTCTCCAGCTTGCCGGGCGTGCCGCTGAAGGGGCTGGTGCGACCTTCCACGGGCAGAAAGCTGCCTTCGCCCTGCGTGCTGAAGCTGCATTGTTCATAGTCGCCGATGACGCCGGCGCCTTGGGCGCACATGGCCTCGCGGACTTTCTCCGCGTGCTCGGCGGGTACGAAGACCGCGAGCTTGTAGAAGCGCTCGCGCCCGGAATCGACCAGTGGTTTGACTTCCGTGAGCTGCAGCAGCTCGCACAGGGTGTCGTTCAGCCCGCCGACGGCGCTGTCGAGATTCGTGTGCAATGAGATCACACTGATGCCCAGCTTGAACGCCTTGGCAACCAGCCCGCCCTGCAGCTCGGCCGCGTTCAGGCGCTTGATGCTGCGGAAGATCACCGGGTGGTGGGTGACCAGCACGTTGCAGCCGGCCTCGGCGCATTCGTCCAGCACGTCGTGGGTGACGTCGAGGCAGAACGCCACGCCGCTGACTTCGGCCTTGCTGTCGCCGACGATCAGCCCGACGTTGTCCCACTCCTCGGCCAGCGCGAAGGGGTACAGACGGTCGAAGAAATCCACCAGCGTCGAGACTTTCATGGGCGGGAGCATAACAAAGGGCAGAGGTGGGCGAAGGGGTGGCGGACTCGGGCGAAAGGCGTCATGATTCATGCATGCGAAAGCTGGTGCTGATCGCGCTGCTGGGCCTGATAGCGGGCTGCTCAAACACGAACAGCCAGGAGCACATACGTGTCTCCGCTGCGGCGAGCATGACCGACGCCGTCGGCGCGCTCGCGCTCAAGTACAACCAGATTACCGGCCATCCTGTGGACACCAACTTCGGCGCCAGCAGCACGCTGGCCCGGCAGATCCATGACGGCGCGCCGGCGAGCGTATACGTCTCCGCCAGCCGCGAGTGGGTCGATTTCCTGAAGAAGCGCGAACACCTCCAGGGTGAGCCCGTGGTAATCGCACGCAACCGCATCGTCTGTGTGGCCCAGAAGGACTCGAGCTTTGAATTCAAGGACTTCGCCGCCCTTGCAGCGGACCCGCCAGTGATCGCCATTGCCGACCAGGGCGTGC
Source organism: Planctomycetota bacterium (assembly GCA_020638675.1). Lineage (GTDB taxonomy): Bacteria > Planctomycetota > UBA8742 > UBA2392 > UBA2392 > JACKID01. The sequence goes on along the minus strand of JACKID010000004.1, from coordinate 101,297 downwards.
CCGCGGGCGATTACACCCGCCAGGCGCTGACCAAGGCGGGCGTGCTGGAAAAGCTGAAGCCTTCGTTGGTCGGGCAGTCGGATGTGCGCGCGGTGGTCGCGGCCGTGCAGACCGGCAACGCGCCCGTCGGCTTCGTCTATTCGAGCGACGCGTACAACTTTGAGGACTCGTTGCGCGTGCTCTTCGTTGTGCCTGGGGATATGCATGACCCGATTGAGTATTACGCCGCGCTGCTGAAGGATGCCGAAAACCCCGAGGCCGCGCGCGGGTTCTTCCTGTACCTGCAGTCAGAGAAGGCACAGGACGAGTTATCGAAAATGGGTTTCATCGAGCCCTGATGCTGAGTGACGCCGAAATCGAAGTCGTACGCCTGAGCGCGATTGTCGCGGCCTGGAGCGTCGCGATCTCGATCGTTCCGGGCGTGCTGCTGGGCTGGCTGCTGGCGCGCTGGAACTCGCCGCTGCGCGGGTTGCTGCAAGGCGGCGTCATGCTGCCGCTGGTGCTGCCGCCGGTGGTCACGGGCTTCATCCTGCTGGCGCTGTTCGGGCGAAGTGGTCCGCTCGGCGAAGTCTGGGAAGCGATCACCGGCGGGCGGATTGCCTACACCACCGGCGCGTGCGTGATCGCCGCGGCCGTGGTCGGGTTTCCGCTGATGGTCGAGAGCATTCGCCTGTCCATCGTCGGGGTCGACCCGCGGCTGGAGATGATCTCGCGCAGTCTCGGGCGCAATCGCTGGTCCACGTTCCTGCGCGTGACCCTGCCGCTGGCGCTGCCCGGCGTGCTGGGCGGCGCGGTGCTGAGCTTTGCTCGCGCGCTGGGTGAATTCGGCGCGACGATCGTGCTGGCAGGAAACGTCGAGGGCGAGACGCGCACGATACCGGTGGCCGTCTACACCCTGATGAACACCCGCGACGGCGAGGGCGGCGTGTTCCGCCTAGTGATGGTCAGCGTCGCGATGTCGCTGGCGGCGTTGCTGGCCGCGGGCTGGCTGGGGCGCAAGCGGCGCAGGAGGTCCCGGCTTGGCGATTGAGGCCCGCATCCGGCACAACTTCCGCAACTTCGAACTCGACATCGACTTCGAGTCGAGCAAGCCGGTCGTGGGCATCTTCGGCGCCAGCGGCAGCGGCAAATCCACCCTGCTGCACTGCGTGGCCGGGTTCATCAAGCCGCTCAGCGCCAAGATCGCGGTCAACACGCGCGTGGTGTGCAACCTGCCCGGCGGCACCTGGTCCGCGCCGGAGCGCCGGCAGCTCGCAATCGTTACGCAGGACCCGCTGCTGTTTCCGCACCTGTCCACACGCGGCAACCTGACCTTCGCGCCGGGCGGCAAGCCCGCGCTGGAAAGCGACCGCGGCTGGAAGATCGTCGACGTGTTGCGGATCAAGCCGCTGCTCGAGCGCCGCGCCAACACACTCAGCGGCGGCGAGAAGCAGCGCGTCGCACTCGGGCGCGCGCTCCTGAGCAAGCCGGAGATGCTGCTGCTGGATGAGCCGACCAGCGCCCTCGATGCCGAGCTTGCCCGCGAAGTAATGGCACTGCTGCTTGAGGTGAAGAAAGAGCTGAAGGTCCCGATGCTGTTCGTGACCCACAAAGCCGGCGAGCTGATGGCGCTGGCCGACGACTGCATCGTGCTCGACAAGGGCAAGATCGTCGCGCACGGCGCGCCGGTGAACGTGCTGTCCCGCCCGCGCGACATCGGCGTGGCCAACCTGATCGGCGTGGACAACCTGCTGCGCCTGCGCGTCGTCCGGCATGACGAGCACGGCGGCGTGACGATCCTGGACCTCGGCGGGGCTGAGCTGGCTGCGCCGCTCTCCACGGCCGAAGTCGGCAAGCCCGTCGGTGTCGGCATCTACGCGGACGAAATCATGCTCTGCCTCGAGAAGCCGGCCGGTCTGAGCGCGCGCAATGCGCTGCCGTGCCGGGTGGTGCGTGTGGACGCGATGGATCACGAAGTGCTGATCCGCATCAGCGTCGGCGCCACCGAGATGCTGACGCGGATTACCCCCGCGGCGGCCGAAGAGCTGAACCTGCAGCCCGAGAGCGCCGCCGTCGCGGTGATCAAGACATCCGCCTGCCATCTGCTGGGTTGAAGCCTGATTATTCCGGAAATCCGTTTGCCGTGCCGCTGGCCATGGTATATAATGTCATTATATAAATGAGCGGGAGATGAGCCATGAGCCGCAACGAAACCCCAAAGACATCCGGCATGCGCGAAGCACTCTTCTGTTGCCTGGTAGTGCCGCTCCTGGCCGTCGGCACGGTGGGCGGGGTCGTGGCATCCTGCTACTACATTCTGGTCGGGCTGAACCCGTCGTTCGCGCTGTGAAAAGCAAAAGGCCCGGCACAGGCCGGGCCCTTTGGTCGCGATTCAGTCGTCTAGAACTTCTCGGCCAGCTCCACCAGCGAACGCACCGGCGCACCGGTCGCGCTCTTGTTGCTCCAGAGCCTCCAGCCTTCGCCGTCGTTCATGGCAGGCCCCGCGATGTCGAGGTGCGCCCACTTCTGGCCCTTGTCGATGAAGCGTTGCAGGAACAGCCCGGCCGTCACCGTGCCCGGGTTGCCGCCGATGTTGTTCATGTCGGCGATGCTTGAGTCGAGCTGCTTGTCGTAGAAGTCCGGCAGCGGCAGGCGCCACACTTCCTCGCCGACGTTGCTGAAAGCGGTCTCGATGTTTTTCGCAAGCTTGTCGTCATTGCTCATGAGCCCGACGACCTTGCCGCCGAGCGCCACGACTTGCGCGCCCGTCAGCGTCGCCATGTCGACGATCGCGCGCGGCTTGAACTTCTGCTGCGTGTACGTCAGCGCGTCGCACAGCGCGAGGCGGCCCTCGGCGTCGGTGTTGCCGATCTCGATAGTCTGGCCGCTCATGCTGGTCAGCACGCAGCCCGGGTGGTAGGCGCTGCCGTTGATCAGGTTCTCGGTCGCGGGCACAACGCCGACGGCGTTCACTTTCAGCTTGAGCTTGCCGATCGCGCCCAGCGCGCAGATCGTCGCCGCGCCGCCGCCCATGTCCATCTTCATGCCGAGCATGCCGGCCGCGGGCTTGATGTCGTAGCCGCCTGAGTCAAAGGTCAGCCCCTTGCCGACGTAGGCCAGCGGCTTCTCGCCCTTCTTGCCGCCGTTCCACTCGAGGACGATCAGGTGCGCCGGGATATCGCTGCCTGCGTTCACCCCGAGGAACGCGCCCATCTTCAGCTTCTCGAGCTGCGGCTTGTGGATGATCGTGCACTTGAGGCCCGGAACCTTCTTGGCCATGTCCTGCGCGAACTTGGCCAGCGTGGCCGGATTGATTCGATTGCTGGGCTCATTGACCAGGTCGCGCGCGTGCGCGACGTACTGAGCCGTGACTTCGCCGTAGGCGACGCCCTTCTTCAGCTCGGCCGGCTTGCCGCCGCACAGCGTGATCTTGCTCGCGTGGTGCTTCTTCTTGTCCTTCTTGCTGAACAGCACGTCGAAGTGATAGTCACCCAGCAGCACGCCTTCCGCGCACCAGCGCCCGGTGGCTTCGCCGTTGGCAGTGATGCCCTCCAGCGCGACAGCCAGGTGCTTCAGTTTGTAGCTGTTGACAGAGCCGCCGCGGAAGAAGCCCGCCAGCGCCTCACCGAGGCGCTGCTCAGTGTTCTTGTCCTTCTTGCCAAGCCCGAGCAGGAACACACGCCCGGCCGCAACGCCGTCCACCTTGTGCAGCATCAGCACGCTGCCCGGCTTACCCTCAAAGTCGCCCTTGTTGAAGGCCTTGGCGAGCTTGCTCCCGAAGCCGTATTCGTTCAGTCCCTTGCCGCCCTCATAGACAGGCACCAGAAGCGCGTCGGCCTTTAGCGTCGCGCTGTTGTTGGCATAAGCGAATTGCATGGATTTCCTTCCGGTATGAGTAATTCGTTCGGCCGGGAACTATCTAACTCGCGGCGCATAAGCGCAAGCCCAAAGCCAATGGTGTGGCGGGTTTGCGGGTTTTGGCATAGCGACGCAACGCGCGCGATACGTAATGTAGGGATATGCGAAAAACGACCGCCAGCCTGATGATCGCGGCGCTGCTGGCCGCGCTGCTTTGCTACCAGCCCGCACCGGCGCAGGAAAAGCCGCAGGAAGTAGACCCGTACTACCTGTCGCTGCGGCAGCTTGAGTTGTGGGAAGCCTGGATACACGGCGACCTGAAGGGCACTTACACGAAGGCACAGGAGATCCTTGAGGGCGACGCAGGCTATGGCGACGAATTCATTGCTACCGTCGCGCTGCAATCCGAGGCCGCCGAAGAGCTTGGCTGGCACGACGCGCACGTTCGCGACCTGCGCTCGCTGATCGACATGCACGCCGGCGAAGACGAGTGTGCGCACCTGCGCTGGGAGCTGATGCAGGGCCTCAAGCACGCCGGCAAGACGGATGAGATCGCGGCCGAGGTGACGTCTCTCGGCATGCTCACCAACTGGTGGGTGTGCGGACCATTCAGCAACGATCGCGGGCAGGGCTTTGAGGACGCACAGGAACCGGAGGAGAATCTTTCGCTGGATGCCGAGTACAGCGGGAAGGAAGGCCAGCCGGTCAGCTTTCGCGCGCTACCGGCAAAGCCGCTCGACGGCACGGTCGATCTCGGCGCGATGCTGCGCCCGAACACGGAAGCGACGGCGTTCCTGGTGACGGCTGTGTACGCCGAAGACGACATCGGCGACACACAGCTTTGTGTGGGCTCAACGGAAGACGTGAAAGTTTGGCTTGCCGGACGCGTTGACGTGGATCGCGACGGCGAGCCCGAAGAAGCGGACTCTCCGCTCGGCGTCCCGCTGTTTGAGGAACGCGACGAACGCGAAATCGGTATCGACCAGAGCTACGACTACATCGACCTGCGGCCCGGCTGGAACGTGCTGGTGTTCAAGGTCGGCAACGGCGACACCGCCTGGCAATTCAACGCACGGATTGTGGCCGACGGCGGCTGGCACGAAGCCAAAGATGCCGCGGAGTTGGCCGAGGCCTTCGCCGGCGTGAAACCCTACAAAGTGGAGCCGCCGGGCGGGCTGCCCGGGGACACGTTTCCGCTCGACACGGAAGAGCTGTTCTACAGCGCGGCGCGCGAGTTGCTGCGCCCGCGCAAGGATCGCACCACCACCATCCCGCGCCGCCAGATGGATGATGCGCTTGAGGAGGTGGCCAAGAATCTCGAAGAGGCTGACGAGCCGGACAAGCCGTTGGCCCGGCGTCTGCTTGCCGTATACAGCTACGTCGCCGCATGGGCCAACCGCAGTGTGTCGCGCGTGCTGGCGGGCAAAGAGGAAAACCGCCGGCGTGAGCTTCTGAAACAATGCCTAGAGCTTGACCCGAAGGCTGCGCGCGCCGCGCTGGAACTTTCGCAGTATTACACCACCACCTTCGGCAATCCGGCGCTGGCCGACGAATACGCCCAGACGGCCGTGAAGGCGAATCCATCGTGGGTGGAAGCGCGCGTGTACGCGTCGCGCGTCGTGCTGATGAAGGGCCTCGACATCGAGGTCGAGCGCGAGCTGGCCAAGCTGCTGCAGGAGTACCCCGAGGACGCCAACGTGCTGCGATTCTCGGCCTACTACGCCGGGCTGCGCCGCGACTACAAGCTCAGCAACGAACTCTTTGCCAAGGCCCTCAAGGCCGACTTCGCCGACGGCTATTCGCGCGATCGCCTGATCGAGCGTGCCGTTGCTCGCTCGGACATGCCAACGGCGCTGAAGCTGGCGACCGAGGCCCGCAGGCTCGACCCGTTCGACACGGAAGCGGCGAAGCAGCTCGCCGATCTCTTCCTTTATTCAGAGAAGTACTCACTGGCCGAGCGCGAGCTGAACAAGGCGCTGCAGATCGCGCCGCGTGACGACGTGCTGCTGGAAAAGCTCGGCCAGGTCTACAGCAGTTGGGCCGACGCCAGCGAAGGCGACAAGGCCGACGAGCTGCGCGCCAGGGCACAGGATTCCTACGAGGCCGCACTCGAGGCCAACCCCAAGCGCGAGGACATTGAGCGGTACCTGGAGTTCCTGGAGGGCGAGCAGCCACCCTTTGAGGCCGCCTTGCAGGAAGACATCACTGCGCGCATCGAGGCTGCACTGAAGCTTCCGGTGGACTCCGACAACCCGTACGAAGTCGTCTACAACGACGAGATCGTCGTGGTGAATGAGGACGGCACCACGAGCCAGTACCTGCAGCGCGCCTACCGCATTACCAACGACAACGGTCGCGAGTGGCTGCAGAGCCTGCAGGTTCCGGCCTACAGCGACCAGCAGGGTCGCTGCGTTGCCGCGCGCGTCTGGCACGCCGACGGCGAGTTCGAGGAAGGCCGCCGCTCGCGTTTCGGCGCCAGCTTTCCGCCGCTGGAGATCGGCGACATCGTACACGTGCGCTTCCGGGTCACGGATAGCTCGCAGAGTTTCTTCGGCGACTTCTACGGCACACGCAAAGAGCTGGCCGACTACGTGCCGGTCCGCGAAGTGCGCTGCGTCTGGGTGCTGCCGCAGGGCCGCGAGTTTCACGAGTACCGCACCGGCGAAGCCCCCGCACGCGAAGAGCAGACGGTGCAAGGGCGTCGCGTCTGGAGCTATCGCGCGACAAACCTCGCCAAGGTCTACGACGAGCCGCTCGCACCACCGCTGGAGCAGCGCAGCCCTACCGTCCAGATCAGCACCTACGCGAACTGGAAAGAGTTCGGACGCTGGTACTACAACCTGATCCGCAAGCAGATGGAGCCGACGCCGGAAATGACCGCCAAGGTCACCGAGCTGACGAAGGGCCTGACCACCGAAAAAGAGAAGGCCCGCGCGGTCTACAACTGGGTCGTCACCGAGGTGCGCTACAACGCCGACTGGCACTTCGGCGTACACGGGTACAAGCCCTTCAGCGCCGGCGCGGTGTTCGCGCGCTGCATCGGCGACTGCAAAGACAAGGCCCTGCTGATCTGCACCATGCTGCGAATCGCGGGCGTCACGGCCTGGCCGGTGATCACGAATCTCGAGAACTTCCGCGGCGACGAAGACATCACGCTGCCCATGCCCGCGCACTTCAACCACGCCATTGCCCATGTCGAGTACAGCGACGGCACCAGCCAGTTCGTGGACGGCACGGCAACCTACAACGGCATCGACGAGCTGGGCTCCGGCGACCGTGGCGCGAACTGCATCATCGTCCGCCCGGAAGGCGGCGAGCGCGTGCAGATCCCGTGGGGGAGCGCCGAAGACGACAGCCAGACGGACGAGATCGACGCCACGTTCGCGGCCGGCGGCACGCTGAAGCTCAGCGTGACCCGCACGGCCGTCGGCGACAGCGCCAGCATTCTGCGCGCGCAGTACGAGCGTGAGGGTGATCGCAAGAAACGGCTGGAGCTCGAGTGGTCCGAGCATTACCCCGGCGCAAAGGTCAGCGACATCGTCGTGAACGACCTGTCGGACCTGAACGCGCAACCCAGGCTGACCTTCACGGTTGAGTTGCCGAACGCTTACACGACGACCGACGGGCGCATCGAATTCCGCACCGCGCTTGACCCCCGCGAATGGACGCAGACCAGCTTCGGCTCGCTCACTACGCGCAAGACGGACCTGCTGACGCCGGCGCCGTACCAGCGCGTCAGCATCGTCCACTACAAGCTCCCCGACGGACGCAAACCCGCCAACCTGCCGGCGGCGCTCGAGATCGAGCACCCGAACGTGAGGCTGTCCGTGAAAACCGACGTGAAGGACGGCAGCCTGACGGTCACTCGCGAGTACGCGATGCTCGGTGGTACGGTGAAGGCGGCCGACTATCCGGAGTTCCGGCGCAAGCTGATCCAGTTCGACACGGCCGAGCAGGCCAAGATCAAGTTGACCAAGTAAGGAAGCCGATGCGACGTACAGCCGCCTGCCTGCTGTTTTGCCTGCTTGCGCCCGCGCTTTTGGCGCAGGACGTCTTCGGCCCGACCGGCAAGGACTGGGCGGGCGAACACGCCGAGATTTACCTCGATGAGGCGCTGATTAGCGGCGACCTCGACGCGCACGCGCTGACGCTGGCCAAGCTGATCGAGACGCGTGCGAGCGTGGCAGCGTTGCGCAGATGGGACGTGATCGAGTCGCAGGTCAGCAACCCGGCGCCGGTCTACAACGCGCTCTCGGCGCTCGGTAAAGACAACTTCAAGGCGTGCGGCGAGGAAGCCGACCTGTTTGCAGACGCTTGGGTCAGGCTCGCGCGCCGGTTCAGCAACGACACGTCATGGCAAAAGGTCGCTAGAGAGTGGGGTGGCGTTACGGAAGCTGCATACGCCGGCCCCTTCGCCGACGGCACGGCCAGCGCGCACGATGACGTCTTCCCGCCCGAGGTGATGCTGGACTTCGGCGCTGAGTACGAAGGCGTCTACGGGCGCATCGGCTGGGCGCCAGTTCGCCACTTCCGCGAGCTTAACGCTGAGCTGGACATGTACGACCAGAAGCGCTGGGCGGGCTACTGCTACTACATCGCCACCGCCCTGGTGTCCGACGTGGATCGCCCGGCGCTGATCAAGCTGAAACTGAGCGGTCCGTCGAAAGCCTGGCTGAACGGGCAGTGCGTGCTCTCGGCCGATGCGCGCGCCGGGGAATTGCAGGATGAGTTCTACCTCCGGGTCGACCTGAAGCGCGGGCGCAATGTTCTGCTGGTGAAGCTCGGCTCGATTTCGAAAGTGCGGATTCGCGTTCGCGACGAGAATGGACAGCCATCGAAGAACATTCTCACTGTCCGGCCGAAGGCGGGCGACAAACGAGTTGTGATGTCCGGCGGCTTGGAGTCACTGCAGGCGGGAACTCCCAAAGAGCTGGTGAAATACGAGCTCCTGGGCGACCAGATGGAGGAAGCAGGCGACAAGAAATGGCTCGCCCCGTTCCGCATCGCCTACGCCGTGGAAGCGGAAGCGCGCGGGCTGTCGGATCGCGCCAACTGGGCGGCGGAGTCGGCCGCGGGCCTGGCCGGCGATCAGCCGCTGCTGCAACTCGCCTTCCTTGAGTGCATCGACAAAGGCCGCCTGTTCAGCAGCAGCGAGCGCCGCAAGCTGACGCGCTCGATCACGGATGGCCTGATTGCAAGCGACCCGAAGCTGATCCCGGCCGTGTTCCGGAAGGCCGACCTGCTGGCCACCGACGAGCGCTTCCGTGAGGCCGTTGAGCTGCTGCGTGGCGCGCTGGAGCATACGCCGGCGAAGTGGCGCGTGCACCTCAAGCTCGCTCGCGTGTTCCGCGACGCGGGCTGGGTACCGGAGCAGCAGGCGGCCATTCGCGCCGCCCTGGAGGACGCGCCCAAGTCCCTGCCCGTGCTGGCCGCGGCTTCGGACTTCTATGCTTCGGTCGGGGCGCTCGGGCGCGAAACCGAGCTGGATGAGGCGCGCCTCGCCATTCTGCCCGGCGACCCTGACTCACACCTTTCGCTGGCGAACACCCTGTCACGCACCGCGGACCTGGACGGCTCGATCCGGCACTGGCGGGTTCTGGTCGCGGGCGATCCCGGCAACGACTTCACGATGGGCCGACTCGCCGAAGCGCTTGCGGGCAACGGCAAGCTGGCCGAGGCGCTGGAGGTGTACGAGACTCTCTCGGCGCAATCCCCCCGCCCGGAGGAAGGCCTGTATCAGGCGGCTCGGGTCTGCCTGCAACTGGGGCGCGAAGAGCAGGGGGCAAGATACCTCGAGCGTGTTCTCGAAGTGGACCCCGGCCATCACCTCGCGCGCCGCGAGCTGCAGCGTATGCGCGGCGAAAGCGAGAACTTCTGGTCCGGGTACACGGTCAAGCCGGAAGAGATCGCCACGGTCAACATCACGCGTGAGCAGTTCCCGCGCGCGGCCAGCGCCATGGTGCTCGACGAGCTGGTGCAATATGTCTACGCGGACGGCAGCTCGATCAGCTACGTGCACCAGATTCGCAAGATCCTCACCCAGGACGGCGTCGACGCCCGCGGCAAGGAACGCATCCCGGGCGAGTTGGTCAACGCCCGCACCATCCAGCCGGACGGCACGATCATTGAGCCGATCACTCAGCCCGGCGGACTGATCGAGTTCCCCGGCGTTAAGATCGGCGCGCTGCTGGACGTCGAGTACGTCCAGCGATCCGACGGCGGCCCGCTGCACACGCTGGACGGCGACGCCTTCTACTTTGTGGACCAGCGCCTGGCGGAGCCGTTCGGAATCTCGCGCTGGGTAGTCATCGCGCCGAAGCAGATGAACTTCAACGTCATCTACCACAACCTGCGCGCGGACGATCCGGGAGTGACGATCAGCGAGCAGACCAGGGACAGCGAAGTCGTACGCGTCTGGGACGTGCGCAACCCGCGCATGCCCGAGATCGAGCAGTTCATGCCCACGCCGCTCGAGGTCATCCCGTGGATCGAGTTCGTGCAGCCGCGCGACTGGCGTATTCGCGCGCGCAATCTCGCCGACGAGGGCCTGCGGCAGGTCATGAACACGCCGCTGATCCGCGAACGCGCGGCCGAGCTGACCGAGGGGCTCGAAACGGATGAAGACAAGGCCCGCGCAATCTATCGCTGGGTCAACACGACGTTCACCACTGCAGGAAGCGCTTGGAACGCGCACCAGGCACTGAAGGAAGGCGCGGGCGAGCGCGAAGAAGTCTTCATCTCGCTCTGCTCGGCCGCGGGGGTTGAATTGGGATTCGCGTACATCGACCCCGCGCCTGCCTTCAAGAGCCCGCCGGAAGAAAGTCTGCCGCGCCCGCACTGGGCGTATCCGAACAAGGATGATTTCGATGCCATGTCGATCGTCGTCCGGCGCAACGACGGCGCGCTGGCGTGGCTGGACATGCACGACCGTCTGCGCCCGTTCGGTGAGGTTCCGGCCCGTCTGGCCAACGCCCCCGCGATCCTGTGGATGGCTGGCGAGTATTCGCTGACCTTCCTGCCCGGCACCGACCGGGAGAAAGATCGTTTCGAGAACAAGGTGCACATCAAGCTCGCCGCCGACGGCAGCGCCAGCCTGGAGGGCTCGATCACGATTCGCGGTGAAAGGTCCTACGCGCTCAAAGACCAGATGCGCAACACGCCTAACGATGAGTTGTGCAGCAGCCTCGAGGCCGACCTCGCGCAGCACTACAAGGGCTTCGAGGTCAGCGAGTGCCTGTTCCCGCGGCTGGGCGACGTCGGCGAGCCGCTGGTGCAGGAGTACAAGGGCGAGGTGCGCAAGCTCGCGGACGTGACCAAAGACGGGCTGAGCCTGACCCTGCCCGGCGAGAAGCTGGGGCGGCTGCTTTCGATCCTCGTGGGCGCGCGCAAGCGCGAGTTCGACATTGCGCTGACGTTTGATCTCGTCCAGCGGGACGAACTCCGCATCGGCGCGCCCGAGGGCTACGCGTTCGCGGAGGTGCCGAAAGACCTCGTCTACCCGACCGCGCCGTTGACCTACGAGCTGAAGTTCCGCGTTGAGGACGGCGACCTGGTCGTGACGCGCAAGCTCGTGCTTGGCCCCGGGCGGTTCAAGCCGGCCGAGTACAACGACCTGGTCGAGCAGATCAAGCAGATCAAGCAGTCGGAGGACAGCGTGCTGAAGCTGGTCAAGAAGGGCTCTTGACCCGTCAACCTGGGATTGTTGTTGTCGCGCGGCGCGTTAGAATAGTGGTGATCTTTGAAAACTGGGGGTGATCGGTTTCGACCGGGGAGTCGATTGCCAGGGAAGCGTGTCGAGGACGCCAGTACCCTCGTAAATCATCCGGCAAAACAATAACTGCTAACAACAGCTACGCCCTCGCAGCCTAATAGTGCTCCGAGCGTGCTGCATCCTTCGCTTGAGGGGATGTAGAGCGAAATTGCTATCAAGCTGGCGCGAAGGCTGAGTCGCAGGGCCAAGCGTGAGAAATACTGCTGCTCGCTGATCTGAAGCGTGTTCGTTCGCGGCGGTGAGGCTAACTTCAAACAACGAAATACACACGTAGATGCCCTGATGATCCGTTTCACGGCACGCGGGTTCGATTCCCGCCACCTCCACCAGACTTCGCAGCCCCCCGAACCAGCGTTCGGGGGGCTGCTTCGTCTGGCAGGCCAGAGTTGCCCCTCCTGAACACAAGCCGTGACCCTGGGGCGGCGAAGTCTGCGCAACCTGAAGTTCTAAGTGAAACGCTGGAGTGCCAGCTTGAACGCCAATTCGACGTTGGCCATGTACTCGTCGAAGTGCTCCAGATCCGGGTTTTCAGGGTCTTGCTCGCGCGTGAGTTTGTGGGCGTCACGCATGTACGCGTGCCAGTTATTGACCCGCTTTGCGTCAACCTTGCAGGGCGGCAACAGCAGCAGCAGCCCCAACAACCCCATCGCGTCCCCGGCCTCATACAGGTCTAGCTCGTTTTCCTGCTGGAACTCATCGATCGCGTCGGCGCACCGGTCGGCCGCTTCCTGCACCAGCGTCTCGGCGGCCGGGTGATCCAGCAGGGCGGGCTCGCGCCTGCCGTCCAGGTAGCCGCCGAGGGCCGTGCGCAACTCTGGTGATCGGTCTCCGTGGCGATTCGCCAGCGCTGGTCCATCGCCATCCAGCAGGCGTTGCATCAACCCTGCCGCCTCCGGCAGGAGCTTTGCGAACGCTCGGCGTTGTTGGCTCAAGGCAGACTCAAGGTTGCTCCAGTGCCCGCTGTTTTCAAAGCTGTAGGGCGAAAGCTCAAGCAGCAACCCGAGAGCAGCTGCAAGTCGTGCGGCGGAAGGCTCGGCTGCTGGGGCGTCAACGAGCTTCGCGGCCTCTGCTTCCAGCCAGTTCAGCACGTCACCGATGGCATCCAGTGCGCCGTCGCTGTCCAGCAGCCCCGCTCCCCATGTTCCCATGACTAGTCCCCGACGCTGTCAAACTCGGCCGCGATCGTCGCGCGTTCCTCGTCATCGAGATAGTCGCAAACGGTATCGATTGCCTGCTTCAGCCTGGGCAGTAGGTCCGGATCAACCCTCTGCAACGCTGCAAGAATCCGCTCGCGCTGTGTGTCTTCGAACTCGAGCCCGAAGGCATCCGCGACGGAGTCCAGTGCTTTCGGGTCTCCGCGTTTGACGGCGGCCGACAATTCCCCAATCACAAAGTCGGCCCCTGTATCGAGACCGGACTTCGTCAGGACGAGCCTCGTCAGATGAAACAACCCCTTCTTCTGGCCGAGTTTGGCAATGTCCTGCGTTGTGATTTCGGGCAGTGGCGCCTCAAACTCGTTGGTCAGCCCGAGCGCCACCTGAAGCAACCACTCCAGCTCGTTGAGTTTGTGTCCTGTAACGTCCCGCGCGAGCTCCGCTTCCACCAGGTCTCGTAGCTCATAGAGCCTGTTATTCACAGCAAGGGTGAAGATCGTCGGAGTGTCGTCATTCAGCCGGAGACGTCCATCCACGAGTTGATCCGTCAGCATCGACCGCACTGCCTGCGCGCACCACTCGCGATGTTCCGGGTGCGCCTTCAGAAAGCGGCCAAACCACTCCCACGGGTGAGCATCGCGCGCGGTCGTCGGGCGGAGTTCTTCGAGATAGCGCCGGATATTCTGGGCGTTGTTGATCGTGAGGCCTTCGAACTCCATGGCGTTGTCCTTTCGCACATGCAGGCCCCCAATGTAGAACGCGAGCGGGAGACTGCCATGCGCATCGGCCACATTGAGTTATTCGTCAAAGACCCGCTTGCGGCGAAGGAGTTCTACACCGGCGTGCTGGGCGCCGAGCTCGTTAGCGAGCAGGCCGATGGGCGCATTGTGTGGGTCAAGCTGGGTGAGCTGGAAATCCTGCTGCGCCCCGGTGAGCCGGGCGATAGCCCCGACATCTACAAGCTCGCGCGCAGCGGCATCTGCCTGTACACCGACGACCTTGATACCGAGATCGCCCGCCTGAAGTTGCGCGGGCTTGCCTTCGAGGGCGACGACGGCGAAGGCTGCCCGACGTTTCGCGACCCGGACGGCAACTGGTTCCAGCTTGTGAACCCGGGCTAGACCAGCACGTACATCAGCAAGTCATCCGCGTAGCGCCCATCGTCGTAGCGGATGTGATTTATGCGCCGGCCTTCCTCAATGAAGCCAAGTTTCCTGTACAGCGCGATCGCGCGGTCGTTGTCGGCGATCACCGCCAGCGACACCTTGGTCAGGCGCGGGTTCGCGCGTGCCCACGCCAGCAGCGTTTCCAGCAGTGCGCGCCCGATGCCGCGGTCGCGCCAGTCCGGGTGCACGCTGATGCCGAATGACCCGTGATGCGCCAGACGCTTGCGGCGCGATGCCTTGAAGTTGACGAAGCCGACCAGCGCGCCTTCGTGCTCGGCAATGATCACCAGGTCGTCCGGGTGGGCCAGGTGATCGGCCAGAAACTCCCGCTCTTCATCGACCGTCAGGGTGAATTCTTCCGGGGTGCTGACGCTGCCGACCCCGTCTTCGATGTTCAGGCGCGCATAGGCCAGCGCGGCCGCGGCGTCGTCTTCGCCCGGCGTGCGCAGCCCGATGGATGTCCCGTCCTTCAGGCGAATCGTGATCGGCGCGATGGTTCCCATGGCGACATTAACCTTCGGGCGATTCGTGCTGTCGACAGGCGAGCGGGCGTGCAGCAAAGTGGGCGCATGGGCTACAGCGTTCGCAAGATAACCCTGAAGGACAACGAAGACCCGTGGTTCCCCAAGAGTTCCGGCAAGTGGGAAGTCGTTGACGACACGACGGGCAAGGTTGTCTACCGATTCAGGTGGAGCCACAACGGCGACTACGCCGAATGGGACAACCGCGACTTCTACACCGGCCCCATGAGCGTCCGGATCAGCCCTGACGGCAAGTGGGTGTTGTGCGTGATGCAGACGGGCGTGAACCACGGCATCGCTTTCGCCGGCACCCTGGGCGAGAAGGTCGTGCGCCATCCGCTTCCGCCGACGGAGCCACAAGCAGAGGAAGAGTGAGCGGCTACTACGACCAGTCCCGCTTCCGCATCCGCCTGGAGTGGGGGCACGACGGCGTTCGCCGCGCGGCCGAGCGCAGCGACGCGATCGCCATCGTGGACGTGCTCAGCTTCTCGACGTCCAGCGTGATTGCCACGTCGCGCGGCGCGACACTCTATCCGCTGCCGATGGGGCAAGACCCGTCAGAGCTTGCGCGGCGCTACGACGCGGAGATCGCAGTCCCTCGCACAGGCGACGGTTGGTCGTTGTCGCCGGCCCGGGTCTCGACCATCCCAAGCGGCACTCGGCTGGTGCTGCCGTCGCCGAACGGCTCGGCCTGCTGCACCTACGCGGCCGGCGCGCCGCTGGTGCTTCTCGGCGCACTGGTGAACGCAAAAGCTGCCGCGCAGCGTCTTACGCGCCATGACGGCGCAATCAGTGTGATCGCGGCGGGCGAGCGCTGGCCGGACAACACCATGCGCGTCGCTGTCGAAGACCTGATCGGCGCGGGCGCGATCATCGCCTCTCTCGATGCTGACCGCTCGCCGGAAGCGGGCGCAGCGGCCGGAGCGTTTGAGTACGCCCGCCCGGAATTGCACGCCACGCTCGCCGCCTGCGGCAGCGGCATTGAGCTGATCGAGCAGGGCTTCGCCGACGACGTTTCCCTCGCGGCGCAACTGGATGCATACTCATGCGTACCGTTGCTGCACGACGGCGTGATCAGGGGAAGCTGATGGACCGGCAACACGTAACCTCGGGCGGACCGTGGGAAGAGAAGTTCGGCTATCGGCGCGCCGTGCGCGTGGGCAACGTCGTGCATGTTTCGGGCACCGCGCCCGTCGATGACGACGGCAAAACTTTCGCACCCGGCCAGCCGTACGAGCAGGCCAAACGCTGCTTCGAGATCGCGCTGAAGGCCGCAGGCGAGCTGGGCGCCGGGCCGGAACACGTCGTGCGCACGCGCATGTTCGTCACCGACATCCGCCACAGTGAAGAGTACGGGCGCGCGCACGGCGAGTTCTTCAGCGCGTACCCGCCCGCCAGCACGATGGTCGAGGTGCGCAAGCTGATCCTGCCGGACATGCTGATCGAGATCGAGCTGGAGGCGCTGCTGCCATGACCCGGCTCGAGGGCATCCTGATCGACGCGGGCGGCGTCCTGTGCCGCCTGCACGAAGAGGCCGTGTATGCAGCCTGGGAGGCCAAGACCGGGCTGCCCGGCGAAAAGCTGCGCACGGAATTGTACGACCGCGGATTGAAAGAAGAGTTCGACCGCGGGCTCAAGCACCCGGCCGGCGTCGCGCTGTTCCTCAAGTACCGCTTCGAGATTGACCTTGAGAAGGACGACTGGCGCGCGATCTGGAACGAGGCGATCAGCATCGACCCCGAGATGGACAAGTTCGCGCGCGGGCTCGCCGTGCATCTGCCGGTCGCGCTCGCCAGCACCACCGACAAGTACCACCACGCCAAGATGCAGGCCGAGCTGACCTGCTTCGAGTTGTTCAAGGGCCAGGCCGTGAGCTACGAGATCGGGCACATCAAGCCGGAGATCGAGTTCTATCGCCGGGCGGTCGAAAAGCTCGGCACCAGCCCGGGCAAAACGCTCTTCATCGACGACCTCGAGGTGAACGTACAAGGCGCGGCAAACGCCGGCCTGCTCGCGCTCAGGTTCACCGGGCTCGAGAAGCTGCAAGAAGACCTCAAAGCCTACGGCTTGCTGTTCTAGTGGCATGGGCGTCCCGCCCATGGCCCACTCTCGCCGCAAAGCACCGGCTATCGGCGAGACGCCGATGCCACTTTTGTCGGGAAACCGCACAGTTAGCTGGTCTTCGGTTCGGCCCGGTGTTGGCATGCCGGGCTGACGTGCGGCCTGCCATTTGGATGCGCGCAAGCCATAATGCGGCTTGTTTCCTGTCGCAGGGTTGGGAATGCGCAAGGCGTTTGATCTTCGCCCTTTGGAATTCAACGACGTGCTTGGCCGCAGCTTCTCGCTGTTCATGGCCAACTTCGTCGGCTACCTGCGTTGGGTGATCATTGCCTGGCTGCTTCCGATGCTGGCCATGGCCGTGCTGCTGTACTTCACGCTGGATCCCTATGACTGGGTCGCGCGGGGCGGCGAGTCACCCGGCGTCGTCGAGCCCAACCACTATGCCGCGTTCTACTGGTTGCTGAAGGCTGCCGCGCTCGTGCTGGCGTTCACCTCGGGCGCGGCGGGCATCTACTACATGACGGCCCGGATTTACGTGGGCGGCAACCCGACACTCAACGAAACCATGCGCGCGGTGTTTGAGCGCATGACCCACGTCGCGGGCGTCGGTCTCGTGCATGCGCTCGTGGCGGGCGGATTCACGCTGTTCTGCTGGCTGACGCCCTTCGTGTTGTGGGATACCGACCGCAGCATGTCCGTGCTGGCCGGACTGGTGCTATGGACCGCGTGGCTGCCGCTGTTTCTCTGGTACATGGGCGTGTACGGGCTGAACTGCTCGACCGTGATGCTCGACGACGCGCAGGTCACCGAGGCTTTCCAGCGCAGCGCGTTCCTTACCAAGAGCTCACGCATGCGGCTGATCGGCGTGTTGTGCGCGACGGTGCTGCTGGTCGGCGCGCCGGGCTTCCCGGGCATTTTGTCGATCCCGAGCATGCTGGCCGCGAACCTGCTGGTTGAGAAAGACCTGCCTTGGGCGGCCGTGCTGCTGGACGTCGCGTGGGATGCGATCGTCCTGCCGCTGTTCTTCATACCGCTTGTCGTCTACTACTTCGACCAGCGCTGTCGCAGGGAAAGCTACGACCTCGCCGTGATGGCTCGCAACTTCGGCATTGAAGAGGGCGAGATGCAGCGCTACCGCTTCAACCCGGGGCTGGGCTACATGCCGAAGGGCTACAAGGCGGAAGCGGGGCGTCGGCGCAAACCCACGCGCATGCCGGCGCAACGTACGCCCGCGCAGCGTCAGGCCTCGGCCGGTATGCCGACACAGGGCAGCCCGCCCGGCCCGTGGGGGCCGCAACCCGGCATGACCGGTGGTTTCCACGGACAGGCGCAATACCCGCAACAGGCGCCACCGCAGTGGCCGCAGCAGGGACAGCCGCAGTGGCCGCAGCAGGCTCCGCAGCAGTGGCCGCCCTTCGATCCGGCTCAGGGCAGGCAGCCCAACCCGAATCCGCCGCCCTTGCCGGGCGTCCGGCCGCCGGGCAACTTCCCGAACCGTGGGCCGGGGCGCTGATGCGGACACTGGCTCTGATCTGTCTGCTGCTGCTCGTCGCGGCACCCCTGGCATCGCAGCAGCGTGATGCAGAGGCGCGGCGCATTGTCGACCGCCCCGAGTACCAGGGCTACCGCATCGAGAAGCGCAAACCCGCCGAGGGCTCGTCCGGCGGCGATGGTGAGTCCGGCGCCGACTCCGGCGACGCGGGCAGCGGCGACAGCGGCTCCGGCTACCGTCGCGGCACGGGCGCAGGCGGGCCCCGGCGCGGCACCGGCGCGGAAGGGCCCCAGCGCGGGCAAAGCGGCGGCGGCGACGGGCTCTCGTTCCCGAGCTGGATCGGAAGTCTGTTTGAGGCGCTGGCATGGATCGTGATGATCGCGGTCGCGGCCATCGCGCTGTTCTTCATCGTGAAGGCGCTGATGGGTATCAAGCGCAAGCCGAAGAAGAAGTCGGAAAAGTCCAGCAGCGACAAGAAGAAGGCGCCGGAAGGCGAAGTCAGCACCGTTGAGGAGCCGGACGGTCTCGAGCAGGTCTTCGAGGACGCGCTCGTGATCGCGATGCGCGAGTACAAGGAGGCGCTGGCGCGCGAAGACTACGCGGCCGCAACCCTGCTGGGCTACCGCATCTTCTGGCTGCGCGCGGGCTGGCGCGGCTGCGTCGAGAACACCGACGTCCGCACCTGGCGCGATGCCGTACGCATGGTGCGCGCGGCCGAGCGGCGGCAGGAGGTGCGCGATCTGCTGCGGCTGGTTGAGCGAGTGCGCTATGCCGAGTACGTGCCGAACAAGGGCGAATTCAACTCCTGGTCGCTGAGCCTCGAGCGCATCGAGCCCACCGGGGTGCTGCAATGAACGAGCCGGAAAAACAGCGCGATGACGTGCGAAGCGAATCCCGCCTGCGCTGGGTCATGGTCGGCATTGTCGGCGGCGCGATGCTGCTCTACTTCATTGTCAGCGTCTTCCGGGTGCCGTTGCAGGCCGACACGTACACGAACAGCTATTCCACTTCTCCCGGTGGGCACACCGCGCTGATCGAGCTGCTGCGCAAATCCGGGCGCGAGGTCACACCCGGCAAAGCGCACCTCGACCTGCCTGCGTACGACTACGACCGCACCGACACGCTCGCCATGCTTGAGCCCGGCATGCAGTACGTCGACCACTTCGAGGAGGAGTTCAAAGCGCTGTTCGAGGGCGCGCGAGGCGAAAACACCAGCATCGTTATTGCGTTTCCCAAGCGCCACTACAGCCTGATGGAGGCCGAGGAGGGTGGCGACATTGTTCTCGAAGAGGAATTGGTCGGGATTCCCGAGGTGCAAGGCATCCTTGGCTCGACCGGCTTCGAGCGCTGGCTGAATATCCAGCGGGATACCACTACCCCGGACATCGTCTGGGCCGCAGACAACACGCCCGCCGCGCCGACGGAAGTCCGCTTCAAGCCGAAGGACTTCGTTCAGGTCTTCAAGGTGGACAGCAGCTACCTCTCCGGCGCCTTCGACGTGATGGCCGCGACGCAGGCCGGCGATCCCGTAATCCTGCGCTACCGGGCGAACCGAAGCGCGACGGTTGGCGGCGTGCTGCTGGTCAGTGATCCCGACCTGCTCACCAACCGTTTCATCGCCGAGCCGGGCGCAGCCGAGATCGCCACGCGGCTGTTCGCGTTGACTCCGCAAAAGGGCACGGTGCTCATCGATGAAGACCTGCACGGGTTCTCCACCGAGGCCAGCCTCGAATACCTCGCGGTGACGCCGCCCGGGCTATGGGTGAGCCTGTCCGTGTCATTGCTGCTGCTGATTTTCGCGTGGCGGCAGGCGACGGTGCTGCGGCCCCGCGCGGCCGAGCCGCAGGATCGCCGGGCGCGCAAGTTCTCGATTGATGGCCTGGCGCGAATGATGGAACGTGCCGGCGAACATGACGCGGCGCACCGCCGGATCGTGAAGCGTTCGCGCCTCGTGCTCGGCGGTGGGCGCACCGAGGTGCAGGGCGCCGGGATGACGGGCACGCGCAGCATCCAGAAGGGCAAAACCGGGCGCATCACGCGCATCCAGGGTGGCACCAGCGAAGAGCGGCTGATCAATGCCGCACGCAAGGTCGCCTACCAGAAGCGCACCGGAGAAACCGAACACAACGACCTGTCGTTTGACTAGCGGCAGCGAAAGGGAAGAGATGAACGATGGACTGGAAGACGGCATGACACCTGACCACAGCGACGCTGCGCCGCAGCCGGCCGCGGAGCCGCCTGCCGAGCCCGTGGAGATCCGCATCGGCAAGTTCGCCGGGGCGCTCGAGTCGGCCGTCGAGAAAGTGGTGAAGGGCCAGCCGGGCGTGGTGCGGCACATTCTCGTTTCGCTGATGGTCGGCGGCCACGTGCTGCTGGAAGGCAACCCCGGCACGGCCAAGACGCTGCTCGTGCGCACGCTGAGCAAACTCTGCAGCCTCGAGTTCCGGCGTATCCAGTTCACGCCCGACCTGATGCCGAGCGACATTACCGGCACCAGCATTTTCCGGCCTGACCGCGCGGACTTCGAATTCCGCCGCGGCCCGGTGTTCACCCAGATGCTGCTGGCGGACGAGATCAACCGCGCGCCCGCACGCACCCAGGCGGCGCTGTTGCAGGCCATGCAGGAGCGGCTGGTCACCGCCGACGGCGAAGACCACGAGCTGTCCGACATCTTCACCGTGATCGCCACGCAGAACCCGCTCGAAAACGAAGGCACGTACCCGCTGCCGGAAGCGGAGCTTGACCGCTTTCTATTCAAGCTGATGGTCGACTACCCCGCCGAGCAGGACGAGCTCGAGATCTTCATGCTGCACGGTGCGCCCAGCGTCGCCGACGAGTTCGCCGGGCTGATCAAGCAGCACCTGTTCGGAGGCAGCGAGATCGCCTCCATGCGCAAGGCCGTCATGCGCATCACGGTGCGCCCCGACATTGCTCGCTATGCCTTGCAGATCGTGCGCGGCACACGTGAGAACCCGTTCCTGCGCGCCGGCGCAAGCACGCGCGCGGGCGTCATGCTGCTGCGCGCGAGCCGGGCCCTGGCCGCGACCTATGGCCGCAACTTCGTGGTGCCGGACGACGTGCGCGAACTGGCGCCGGCCGCGCTGCGTCACCGCCTTTACCGCACGGCCGCGGCGGAGCTGGAGGGCATGAGCACCGACCAGATCCTGCAGGACATCGTCAACCGCATCCCGGTACCGCGCTAGGAAGCCATGGGGTATTCGCCGACACGCATCGCAGTGGTGTTCGCCTTCGCGCCGGTCGCGCTGGGCGTGCTGGTCATGGCGCAGCCGTCGTTGTTCGTGCCGTGGCTTGGCGTCACGGCGGGTATGGTGCTGCTGATCGTGGTGGATGCCCTGCTGCTTCCACGAGCAGGCTCCATCGACGTTGAGCGCAAGCTGCCCGGCGAAGTCGGTGTCGGCGCACGTTTCCAGATGCTGCTGACCGTGACCAACGCGGGTGGGTTCGGGCTCAGCGGGCGGGTCTATGACATCGTGCCGGAGCAGGTGGACGGCCCGCGCGAAGCCCTGCCATTCCGCGTCGCACCCGATGAGCAGGAGACCTGGACGCTTGAGTACGTCGCGCTGGATCGTGGCAAGCACCGCTTTGGCGACGTCACCGTGGTCACGCCCGGCCCGCTGCGGCTCATGCGTCGCATCCAGCGCGTGCCCGCGGAAGGCGACGTCGCCGTGATTCCCGGCGTGGAAATCCTGCGCAGCAACGAGCTGATCCTGAAGGCCGCCCGCGACGCCGACGCCGGCATCACCCGCGCCAGAGGCATCGGGCGCGGCGGCGAATTCGAATCGCTCGCGCCCTATGTGCCCGGCGACCCGCCCCAGTCCGTCGACTGGAAGGCCTACGCCCGCACCGGCCAACTCGCCGTCAAGCGCTACATCCCCGAGCGCAGGCGCCACGTCATGCTCGCCTGCGACGCCGGACGCCTCATGGGCACGCGCGTTGGCGGTGTACGCAAGGTGGATCTCGCGCTGGAAGCCCTGACCAAGCTCGCGGCCGCGGCGCTGCAACGCGGCGACCTCGTGGGGCTGGTGATCTTTGACGGTGCGGTGCAGACGCTGATCCCGCCGCGCGCGGGCAGCGGCCAGCTTGCGCGGCTCGTCCGGGCCAGCCTGGACGTGAAGCCGACGCACACAGAGACCGCCTTCACCAATGCGTTCGTGCGCATGAACCACGCGCTCGGGCGTCGCTCGCTGGTGGTGCTGGCGACCGACTTCGACAACGAGGCCCAGGGCTGGGAGCTGCAACGCAGCATCGCGCAGATCTCGCGAAAGCATGTCGCGATTGTCGCCGCCATGCGCGACCCTGTGTTCCACCAGACGATTGCGGCCGAGGTCCACAACGTGCACGACGCCTACCGCCAGCTCGCTTCGCTTACCCTGCTGGAGGAGCGCTTCACGATCCTGTCGCGCATCCACGGCAGCGGCGTTCACACCATCGACGCCGAGCCGGCCGAGCTGACCGGGCCGCTGCTGAACCTCTACGGGAAAGTTGTCACCAGCGGCAAGCTATGAAGTCTCGTCGGCGCCGCGCGCCTTCACGAAGAACAGCCAGCCGACGCAGATGATCAGCATGACGCCGATCAGCGCGAAACGCATCTCGAGCGTTGCGCGGCTCTGTCGGAACGAGCCTTCAATTACCCCGGCCATGGCAAGCAGCAACACACAACCCATGCCGACAATCGAGGCGTTGGTGGCGGTCTTCTGAATCGCTTCCTTGCGCGACTTGCTGCCCGGGTTTAGCACGCGGTGCCCTATCGCGAGGCCCGCGCCGCCGCACAGGATGATCGCGCCCATCTCCGGCACGCCGTGGGGGCCCAGCCATGCGACGGCCTCCGGCCCCAGCCCCTTGCTGAAGAACAGCCCCAGGAAGGCGCCCAGCATCAGCCCGTTGCGGATCAGCAGGTACAGCGTCGGCAGCCCAAGGAAGATGCCCCAGGCAAAACACATGAACGCGACCTGCGTGTTGTGCGTGAACAGGAAGGTCGAAAAGAACACGTCCTGGCCGGCCGTGGTCGGTTGCGGCCCCAGCCCTTCGGCAAGGAAGTCGCGGCTCGCCGAGGGGTCGCGCCCGCCGGCCAGCGAGCGGTCGATGAACAGGTAGAACGTCTCGGGCGCGTACATTACCGCGATGAACGAAATCGCGGTCGTGACGATCGTGATGCCCAGCGACAGCGCGTGGTACTTCCAGAGAGCGCGGGTAGCGCGCGGCACCGCGAACAGCGCGCCCGTCACCATCTGCCGTATCGTCGGGCGCTTGCGCCGGTACACCGCGAAGTGGGCCGTTGCGACGGCCTGCTCGATGTAGTCCGCCAGTCGCTTGTCCGGGCTGAATGCCCGCACGCGCGCGAGTTCCGTCGCGGTGCGGCGATAGGTCGCGGTGAAATTCTCGACGATATCCAGGCGCTGCGGGCGGGCGCGCACCTTCGACCAGGTCAGCCCCTCGAATGCCAGGAATCGCCAGCGATCCATCGCCCGGGTGGCGACCTGCGATATCTGGTGATGGGGCATCACGGCCATGGCGCGGCATCCGCGAGTCAGGCTCCCTGTAACCGGGGACCTGAAATCGGTAACCTGATCAAATGCAGCCAGTATCGTACCGGGCCTCATTCACCGACGCCACCCGCCCCGAACAGGGCGCGGACCGCGTCGGCACGCTCGCCTGGAAGCACGAAGTCATGCTGCCCGAGGATGTGCAGGCCGCCTTTGAAGTCGGCAGCCCTTTCTTGCGGGTGTTCGCCTTCCTGCTCGACCTCGGCATCATTGCGGTTGCCGGAATCCTGATTGGCATCCTGGTCATGTTCGTGATGGTGGCCACGATTGCCGGCGGCGCGCCGGAGGTGCCGGCCGCGCTGGGCGTCTTTTTGTTCACTTTCCTGAACGTCGGCTACTTCTTCGTGTTCGAGGGCGTCTTCTCCGGGCAGACGCCCGGCAAGGCCATGATGCGCCTGCGCGTGGTGAAGGAGGACGGCGAGGAGATCGGGCCGAAGGAAGGCATTGTCCGCGCGTTCATGCGGTTCGCGATCATCGGGCCGATGCCGATCGCGCTGATCGTCGGCGCCTTTGCGCCGGAAGTAATCATGGCTGTCGCGCCGTTCTCGTTCCTTGCGATCGTCATGTTCGTGGATCGCAAGTCGCGCGGCATCCCGGACTTCGTGGCGGGTACGCTGGTCGTCATGCAGAAGATACCGCAGCGCAACTGGAACACACCGTACGTGCCCGGCTACTTCATGCTGCCGGCGCACTATTTCCCACTGAACGCCGACGAGCTCAGCAAGCTGACGCCGGACGACTACGTGAAGCTGGAAGAATTCGGCTCAAGGCTGAGCACGATCAACAGCGAGGCGCGCCAGCAGGCCGCCATGGCCGCCGCGGCCGCGCTGGCAACGCGCATGAACTACAGCAAGCCGATCGAGCCCGAGTACGCGGAAATCTTCCTCTATGAGATGCACGCGGCCCTGAAGCAGCAGCTTCAGCAGCTTTACCCCGACCTTTACGCCTGAAAAAGTTTCGAACCGGCGAGCGCCTTCAGTCGTATTATGTACGTAGCACCCCGAGCCCCGTACCGGAGGTTGCCATGAAACGTGTCATGCTGGCCCTGATGTGTTGCGGCGTCCTTGCCGCCCCGGCCTTTGCGCAGGATGAGAAGGACCTTGCGTCCAAATCGCGCGAAGAGCTGCTGGCCGAGTTGAACAAGCTCGCCAAAGACGTAAGCAACGAAATGGACGGGCTCGAACGCGAGCTTGCCAAAACGTCGCTCGGCCCGGCCAAGGCCGACATCGTTGCCGAGCGCATGAAGAAGCTGCGCGCGGCGATGCGCGAAGGCAAAACCGACGAGTTGCCGGAAGGACTGCGCGAGTACCTGAAGGCGCACCCGGAAGAGGCCGCCAGGCTCGCGGGCAAGACCGAAGCCGAGCTGAAGAAGATCGCGGAAGACGAAGCCGAGCTGCGGAAGCTGCTGGCCGAGAACCCGGAGATCCTCAAGAAGCTCGCCGAGAGCGAGGACGCCTTCGAGGACATCCTGCAGCGCCAGATGGCTGTCGAGAAGCGGCTCGAAGATGCGCTCAAGCGCACGGAGCAGGCAACCGCCAAGGCCGAGGAGAACCTCGACGACAGCCTGGAGATTGCGCACGAACTGAAATCGAGGTCCTGCTGACAGGGTGGCGGAATGGGCGCATCGGCTGGTCAGCCGAAAGGAACCAAGAAGCCAGGCGAAGGTGACAAGCAGGGCGGCGAAGCCAACAAACCGTCGAGCGGCGCAAAGGAAGGCTACCAACCCGGAGAGGGCGAGAAGCCGGACGCGAACAAGGCGGAAGAGTACGTCAACAACACCAATGATGCAGGCGCCCAGTTCGAGAAGCCGGGCGAAAAGACCGGCACCGGCGCAAGCAACGACGGAAAGAGCGAGCCGGGCAAGTACAAAGGCTTCCGCGAGCGCTTCGAAGAAGAGGTGCGCAAGAAGGCGGCGGGAGAATCAAAGAGCAAGTAGGCAGGCCTAAGTTGGGCACCACACTCCACGATGCCGGGCACTCCCCGGCATCGTGGCGTTAAACAGCGTGCTACTTGCGTTTGCGGGTGATCCAGTCGGCTGCGAAATCGACCAGTGCGCGCTGGTGCATGAGCTGCGTCTTGGCGCAGGCGACGTCGGCGATCTTGACCTGGCCCGTTTGCACGAAGTCCCAGCCGATCTCCGCGAAGTCGCCCGACGAATGGAACAGGTCCTCGTACTGAACCCACTGCCGCCCGTCTTCGAACTGCACGGCCGCACCGACTTTCAGCGGGCCCTTGGACGGCCAGTCGGCCTTGTGCTCTGCGTAGTGCAGCGACGAATTGCGGTCGTGCCCGACGCCGAGCAGCAGTACGCGCCCGTCGAAGTCATAGACGCGCGCCAGCGGCGAGTCCTCGCCGAATGAAGAATTCAGGCGATGCTCGGCCGTGATCGCGTGGGCGTAGCGCCCCCAGGCCGCGAAGCTGCAGGCCGGGTGATCGCTGCGCCGCGCGTCGGGCCATGTGCGGAACAGCTCGGCGATTGCACCCATCTCGCGCGTTGGCGTGCGCTTGCGATCGAACGCCGGCATCTGGTCGCGAATGATCTGCCACCACGCTTCGGGCACCGGCGGCTCGCGCCAGTGGGTAGGCTCGGAGTTGCCCGTGGAGTAGGCGGGCATCACGAGCGTACCCGCGTCGGTCAGCACGTTCAGAAGGGCCTCAACCACGGCCTGCGCACCGCCTGCGACCCAGCCCAGGGCGCTGAGCGACGAGTGCACGAGCACGACCTGTCCGGCCGCCAGACCGATGGCGCGCAGATCGGCCTCCAGTGACGCAACCGTCGCCGGAGTCTCGGCCTTCGCGATTGCGTCTTCTTCACTCATCGCGTTTCAAAGCCTCACGCAGCTGCGCACCAAGCCAATGGCTGTAGCGCCGCGCATCCGGGCCTGCGAGATGGGAGCCGTCCACGGTGGGCAACTTGCGAGTGGCGGGATAGTCGGCGAAGTGCCAGCAATGACCCGGAAAGGTTGCGGACAGCTTGTCCCAATACTCGGCACGCGGGTAGTAGCGCTCTTCCGTGGCCGCGAACTCGTGGTCGGAAGGCAGCCGGACGAAGAACACTTCGCGTCCCCCAGACGCGCGAACGCTCGCCACGTCTGCTTGCAAACGTGCCAGCACCTCAACGAACAGTTCTGCACGGTCGGGGCGAATGCTCTTTTCGAGGCGCTGTGCAAAGTCCAGGTCGTAGTCGGCGCTGAACGTCGCGCCCGGTTCGAGCTGCAACTCCAGCCACCCGTTCTTGCCAGGCCGGATCTTTCCCTGGGCGGTATCCATTGGAGTCGGTTCAACAACGAGCGAGCGGAGCAGCGTGTGGGCCTCCTCCGCGGGTGACGTTCGGCCGCGAAGGAACCACAAGTAATCCTGAAGCGTGACGGTGATCCACAGGTCCATGCTAGCCGGGCCGTACGTAGTCGGCAGTTTGGCGCCGAACTGTTCCAGGTCCGGGCTCTCCCCATCCGTGTAGAACGACAGGGGGAGTGCGCCCATGACGATGACGTCACCCTCACGAATGGAGTCGAGGATCATGTGTAATTGCAGCGCGCTGGAGCCCATGGGCAGCGCGAGGTTGTGTACCTCCCATCCCGGCCCGAGTTCTTTCTCAAGCGTTTCAGGGTCGATGCCTCCCTGCACGCGGGAACTGCCCAGCAGGAAGAGTCGGCTGTTGCCATCCTTGGGCGGTCGCGAGACCGCATTGGCAGCGACGGACTTCGCCTCCGGGCGGACTTCTACGGACGCTCGAAAGCGCACCCAGCCTTCCCACCCGCCGAGCATCGCCGCAGCAAGGCATGCCGCCAGCAGCAGCGTCCTTGCGCCGGCGCTGTCCGGAACTCTGGCCATCGCATCGTGGTCAGAATTGGAAGTAGATGAACTCTGCACCTTTCGCTCCGGCCGTGAGAGACAAGAACAGCATGACTGCCGCGACGAGCGCTGTCACGAACCAGCCGCCTCGCGCGCTTACTTCCTCGATCCGCTTGTGGCGGAACATCCAGTGAGCGCCGACGAGCAGACCCATGCAGCCTAGCGCAAGAGCTGCACTCCAGCGCGAGAACGTGGTAGGGCCCTGGCCTGCTCCCAAGACTGAGAGCGCGCCGAGCATGTGCAGCGCACGCCCGAAGCTCTGCGCGCGGAACAGGATCCAGGCGAAGCACACCATGTGAAACGTAACGAGCATCAGCAGGAACTGTCCGGTTCGCGTCTGGAACCACTTGAAATTCAGGCGATCCCGGGCGACCCGTTCCGCGCCCAGGTACAGCCCGTGCAGTCCGCCCCATGCGACGAAGGTCCACGCCGCACCGTGCCACAGCCCGCCGAGCAGCATGGTGATCATGAGGTTCACGCGCGTACGGATGCGGCCCTTGCGGTTGCCGCCCAGCGGAATGTACAGGTAGTCGCGCAGCCAACCGGAGAGGCTGATGTGCCAGCGCCGCCAGAAGTCCGAGAAACCGACGGCGGCGTAGGGCGCGCGGAAGTTGTCCGGCAGGCGAAAGCCGAGTATCAGCGCGCAGCCGATGGCCATGTCGGTGTAGCCGCTGAAGTCGCAGTAGATCTGGCCGGCGAACGCGTACATGCCAGTCCACGCCTGAATCGAGGTCGGGACAGCAGCGCCGTCAAACACCTTGGTTGCGACTGGTGCGAAGACGGAGTCGGCGAGGAACGCCTTCTTGAACAAACCGAGGATGAACAGCAGCACGCCCCAGTAGGCCTGCTTGGCCGTCGCGCGGCGCGGCTCTTTCAACTGCCACAGGAACTCCGACGCGCGCACGATCGGCCCGGCGACCAGTTGCGGAAAGAACGTCACGTAGAGCGCGAAGTCGAGCAGGTTGCGTGTCGGCTCAAGCTTTCGGCGGTAGACGTCGATTGTGTAGCTCATCGTCTGGAACGTGTAGAAACTGATGCCGACGGGCAGCACGATGCTGAACGCGTTGTAAGAGACGTTCCAGCCCGCAAAGCCCGCGACCTCGGCGAAGCTCTCCGAGAGGAAGTTCGCGTACTTAAATGCGCACAGGATCCCCAGGTTGACGCAAGCGCTGACCACCAGCAGCGCCTTGCGTGCACGCGCGGCTTCGGCGCGCGCCAGTTGTAGCCCGACGACGTAATCCACCGCGGTCGAGACCCACAACAGGATCACGAACGGCGGGTTCCAGCTTGCGTAGAAGGCGTAGCTCGCCACCAGCAGGATGAACTTGCGCCCGCCCCACGGCAGCGGCAGCCGGCTCAGCACCAGCACGGCCACAAAGAACAGCACAAAGACAGGTGACGTAAACAGCATGCGCTTGAGCCCCGAACCGACCCAGCATCGGCGATTGGCGCGCGCGGGTAAAGTGCTTCAAAGCTTGTGGGAAGCTAGTTGCCGAACAGCTTCTGCATCTTCTCCTGCAGCTCGGCCGAGAGGCGCTGCATCTCGGCCGTGACCTGCTGCATGACCTTGGCGTCCTGCATGTTGGCCATCATCTTCTGGGAAAGCTGCTCCATGGCCTTCTGGTACTCTTCCTGCAGGCGCTGCATTTCTTTGGTCTGGTCGACCTGCCTTTTCTCGGCCTTGGCGACCTTCTGCTCGGCCTCGAGGTACTTTGCGCTGAGCGGAATGGTCGCGGGCTCCTCGCGCAGGAAGATGGGCACGTCCAGCTTGTCGCTCTCGCGCAGCAGCACGCGCATCTCCTCGACGTTCTTGCGGTACTTGTCTACCGAGTCACGGATCAGCTCGCGCCATGCGTCGAGCTGCGCCTGCATCTCCGGGTCGAACTCGCGCTTGGGATCGCTCTGCCAGTAGTACTGCACGCTGGTGTCCAGCAGCGGCGTCTCCGGGTTGTAGCGGATGTACTCGCGCTTCACGCGGTAGCTCAGGCTCTCGCCGCGCTTTCGCACCAGGTCATCAATCGCGGGGCCGGTCTTCTTTCCCGTCGTGATCAGCCGGTACAGCGCGCCCTCGGCGGCGGTGCCCGCGTGCTCGTCATCGAGGTCCGCGTCGATCAGCGCGATCGCCTCCGCCATCAGCGCGGGGTCTTCGGCCGGTTGGTACAGCATCTCGAAGCCGGCCGCGCGGGCGCCCCAGCTTTGCGCCTTGCGCACGAAATCGAGGCGTTTGTTGAACTCGCCGTCGCCTTCGCCGCCGACGTAGATGCAGTCCAGCAGATGCTCGACGAGTTGCGGGCGCTCGATGCTCAACTCCTCGATGGCACGCACCAGGTACTCGATCGGGTAGCGCCCGCGCAGGTAGCCGTTGCGCATGGTGTACAGCGCCCAGCCCAGCACCGGGCCGGTCACAAAGAACAGTCGATACAGCACGATCTGCGCAATCACCGGGTGCTCGTCGAAGTTGCGCTCGATCAGCGTGTTCACGGCCCACAGCGCGTTGCAGGCGTAGTCGTTGGCCCCGTGCGCGGCGGCGAACTCGGCCGTGTCGATCAGCGTCTTCACGCAGACGCCTTTACCCAGCCCCAGTTCGTGCAGCACGCAGGCGCGGGCGTTTGCGTCAAACACCACGCCGCGGCAGGCCTGGATCACGCCCGGCCAGAGCGTCGGGTCGCCCTCGCACAGCAGCTTGCCGATCACGTCCGAGGCCGCGAGGGACGTCGGCTGGTCGCCGGTTTCTATTTCCTTGAGCAGCCACGGCAGGAAGTGTGCGGCCGTGTGGTTGATGTAGCTCCAGCGACGGAAGTTGATCGCGAGCCTGCGGCGGTGGGTGAGGTCCGGCTCATGGAGCACGCGCCAGAACAACTGCTCGGTCTCGATGTCCCATGGGTGGTCGATGCGGTCGCGGCTGGCGTTCTGGAAATCTGCGCGGGTGCGCTCGGCGGGCTCTGGCACGTCGTCGGTGGTGATGGGCACGAGGCGCGTTTCGAGCTTGCTCTGCGCGCCGCAGTACTTGCAGGTCTGGATGCTGTGTCCCGTATTGGCCTGGAATGTCGCGCCGCAGCCGGGGCAGTTGACGTCTTCGTACTTGGCCTGTTTCTCGATCCAGCGCGTCGCGCCCTTGATCGTGGGCTTCGCGAGTGCTGCCGCGTCGGGCTCGATCGCGCGCAGGCTGAACTTGAGCTGTGAGCCGCCGCCGCAGAAATCGCAACGCGCCTCACGCCCGGATTCGGCCAGCTTCATGGGCGCGCCGCAGGTCGGGCAGATGCCGCGCTGCGCATGCGCCAGTGTGTCGGGCAGGACGTCGTACATGCGAGTAGTCTAGCCGGGGGCATACGGATTGGGCAGGCTCGCTATGCTGTAGGCATGAGTGTGTACGTCAAAACACGCAGGGCGTTGTTCTGGGGCGTGATGGTCTTGCTCAGTGCGATCTCGTGGGTCGTGATGGACAAGCTGGACCTGATCTGGAACCTGTGGGCGGAAGTCATTGATTCGCTGCTGGTGCTGGTCGCGGCGCTGGTTCTTTCCCGCCTGATACCGCGCTGGTTGAATGTCGCGGATGACCGCTAAGCGCAGCCCTGAACCCGCCATCCTGCTGGTGCTGACGCTGGTTGCGTTGATCGTCAGCGGCAACGGGCCGAAAGACCGCGCCACGTGGGTGATGGAAGCCCTGCCGGTCATGCTGATCGCGCCGCTGCTTGTTCTCACGTACAAGCGCTTCCCGCTTACGCCGCTGCTGTACCGGTTGATCTTTGTGCACGCCTGCATCCTGATGCTGGGCGGGCATTACACATACGCCGAAGTCCCGCTCGGCTTCTGGGTGCGTGACGCGCTGGGGCTCGGCCGCAACCATTACGACCGTCTCGGCCACCTGGCGCAGGGGTTTGTCCCGGCGATTGCCGCGCGCGAAGTGCTGCTGCGAAAGTCGCCGCTGAAGCCGGGTGTGTGGCTGTTCGTGATCTGCGTGAGCATCCCGCTCGCGTTCAGTGCCTTCTACGAAATGATCGAGTGGTGGACGGCCGTCGCGATGGGCCAGGGCGCCGACGCATTCCTCGGTACACAGGGCGATCAGTGGGACACCCAGTGGGACATGTTCCTGTGCATGATCGGCGCGATCACGGCGCTGCTGACGCTCAGCCGCTTGCACACGAATCAGATTGCGCGCTTCACTGGTCCAGAGCCTGCAGAATCGCCGGAAGAACCTCCCCCGCTTTCCCGCGCAGGCTGAACGTGGCGATCTTGCTGAACGGCGTCTCGGTCGGGTTGATCTCGACGACCGTTGCTCCCGCGCGCTGTGCCTCGATCGGAAGCGATGCGGCCGGATAAACCAACGCGCTGGTGCCAATGGTGAAATACACGTCGGCCTCGCGCGCGGCGCGGATGGATTCCATAAGCGCGGCTTCGGGCAGCGCTTCCCCGAACCAGACGACGTCCGGCCGAAGCATGCCGCCGGTGTCTGGGTGGCGCGGTGGGGGATCGTCGCAGGGGGGCGGCTCGCCCTCAAGCGGCCGCCCGGTGTCGAAGCACTTGTAGCGGCGGATGCTGCCGTGCAGCTCGAGTACGCGCCGGGAGCCCGCCAGGAGATGCAGCCCGTCCACGTTCTGTGTGGTCAGCGTGAAGTCGTCGAAAAGCTTCTCCAGCTCAACCAGCGCCAGGTGCCCCGCGTTCGGCTTTGCGGCTGCACACAGCTCGCGCCGCCAGGCGTACCATTCCCAGACCAGTCTCGGGTCGCGCGCGAACGCCTCAGGCGTGGCAAGCTCAGTCGGATCATACTTGGCCCACAATCCCGTCTGCGCATCCCGAAATGTAGGCACGCCCGACTCGGCACTGATACCCGCACCGGTCAGCACAGCCACGCACCGCGCCGAACGAAGGACATCAGTCAGGTCAGCTGGCAGGTGGCTCATGTACGTGATTCAACCGCCAAGACGCCATGCCGCCAAGAACTGCCTTCAACTTGGCGTCTTGGCGGTTCGCAATTCAGCCGCGGCCCAGCTCTTCCGCCCGGTTCTTCGCCGCTGCAACGGCTTGTTTGAAGGTGTCTTTCCAGTGTTTGCCTTCGAGGTGTGTGATCGCCGCGTGGGTGGTGCCGTTGGGGCTGGTTACGCGCGCGCGCAATTCGAGCGGCCCGGCGCCGTCGTGGGCGAGCAGTGTCGCGGCGCCGCGGATCGTCTGGTACACCAGCGTGTACGCCTGCTGCTTGCTCAGCCCCAGATCCTGCGCCGCTTCAATCATTCCCTCCGCCAGATAGAACACGTAGGCCGGGCCGGTGCCGCTGACAGCCGTGACCGCGTCCATCTGCGACTCATCCACCACAACGACCTTGCCGACGGTGCTGAGGATGTTGAGCGCGTTGGCCAGGTGCTGGTCGGTGGCGTGCTTGCCGCGCGCGAGCGCCGTGACGCCCATGCCGATCGCGGCCGGCGTATTGGGCATGGTGCGGATAACCGGCACGTCGCCCAGCTCGCGCTCATAGGTCTCGATCTTCACGCCCGCGCAGATGCTGATCGCCAGCTTGCTTGGCAGGAACTCTTCCTTCACGTGCTGCAGCGTCTTGTGGATCTGCTGCGGCTTGACGGCGAACACGACCGTGTCGGCCTGCGCCACGGCTTCGCTCGCGTTGTCGGTGGTCGGTACGCGCAGGTGGTTGGTGATGAACTCACGTCGCGCGTTACGCAACTCGGCAATCACGATGCCGTCGCGGTTCCAGCCCGAGTCGATTAGACCTTCCGCCAGCGCGCCTCCCATGAAGCCGCCGCCGATGATCGCAAGTCTTGACATGGCAAGCCCCCCTTGCCGCGAGTGTAGCGCGGGCCCGGCCAGCGACAATCGCCGGAACGGCGGATTGCGCGGGTGGATAGCGGCGTTAGGATCATCGGCCCACGGGCCCGTGGCGGAAGGGATTGGATGAGCGTCGAGACACTTAACAAAGAAGAGCTGCAGCGTTATGCGCGGCACCTGATCTTGCCGGAATTCGGCAAGGCCGGGCAGGAGAAGCTGAAGGCCAGCAAGGTGCTGTGTGTGGGCGCGGGCGGGCTCGGCTCGCCGATGGCGATGTACCTGGCCGCAGCCGGCGTGGGCACGCTCGGCATCATGGACTTTGACGTTGTGGACGTCAGCAACCTGCAGCGCCAGATCATCCACGGGCAGGCCAGCGTCGGCGAGCGCAAGGTGGTCAGCGCCGCCAACCGCATCAAGGACATCAACCCGCACGTGAATGTGCGCATTCACGAGACCGCCATCAGCAGCGCCAACGCGCGCGAGATCATTCGCGAGTATGACGTTGTCGCGGACGGCACCGACAACTTCCCGACGCGCTACCTCGTGAACGACGCCTGCGTGCTGGAAGGAAAGATCAACGTTTACGCCAGCATCTTCCGGTTCGACGGCCAGGCTACCGTGTTCGGGATGAAGGACGGGCCGTGCTACCGCTGCCTGTACCCGGACCCGCCGCCGCCGGGCATGGTGCCGAGCTGTGCTGAGGGCGGTGTGCTGGGTGTGCTGCCCGGCATCATGGGCACGCTGCAGGCGCTGGAAGTCATCAAGGTGCTGACCGGCATCGGCGAGCCGCTGAAGGGCCGTCTGCAGGTGTTCGATGCGCTCACGATGAAGTTCCGCGAGCTGAAGATCCGCAAGGACCCGAAGTGCCCGATCTGCGGCGAGCACCGCACGATCCACGAGCTGATTGATTACAACCAGTTCTGCGGCATTCCCAACGAGGAAGCGCAGAAGGCAATCGACGCACAGAAGGCGACTGAAATGGCTGACGATGAAATCACTCCGGCGCAGCTCAAGGCGCGCATGGACAAGGGCGACAAGCCGTTCCTGGTGGACGTCCGCAACGCCAACGAGCTGGATATCTGCAAGCTGCCCTACGACGCCTGGATTCCGCTGCCTGAGTTCAGCG
This sequence comes from Planctomycetota bacterium, assembly GCA_020638675.1. Taxonomy (GTDB): domain Bacteria; phylum Planctomycetota; class UBA8742; order UBA2392; family UBA2392; genus JACKID01. The sequence goes on along the minus strand of JACKID010000004.1, from coordinate 66,975 downwards.
GGCGATGGGAGGAGCTGGCCGACAAGAAAGACACCGAAGTCGTGGTCTATTGTCGCTCCGGCGGACGATCTGGTCAGGTCGTGCGATTCCTGCAGGAGCAAGGCTTCAAGAACGCCCGCAACATGGTCGGCGGGATGCTGCGCTGGAGCGACGAAGTCGACCCTACCAGCGCGAAGTACTAACAGACGGGCTCAACATTCTGGGGCGGGCTTCGGCCCGCCCCTGGCTATTTGCGTGCGGCTCGGCCCGGGGCGGCAGGCCTCAGCAGAACTGCCAGCGCGGCGACAAGACCCAGAAGCTGTATTCCCCAGCCGCTCGATTCATCTGTGCTGCACTTGTTGTTCTTGCTGCTGGCGCCGCCCGGGTCACCCACAAAGCCTACGGTGACGCTGCTCGGCGCGTTTACGGCCCACGATGCGCTGCCCGCGGCGCCCACGTAGGCTCGCACGTTCACGCGCAGAGTCGCCTTGCCGCTGTGGGTCATCGGCACGGCCGTGACGTCTCCGGCCGTCGGGTTGCTCAAGGTTGCGAGCACCGTTGAGCTGCCGCCCGTCGTGTCGATGAACTCGATCTTCTGGATGTTGCTGCCGATGCCTTCAAGCCGGAAGAACTCCGTGTGCGTATTCGGCCCGAAGTCCAGCTCAAGGCTCTTGGCGATCAACCCACCGGACGACACCGAGCCGTCCCAGAATGCGAACTTGCCAACAGACAGCTTCAGTCCAGTCGCGCCGATCACAAGTTGCTCCTGCGTGACGAAACTGATTGTGCCGACGTTGGTGGTCAGAGTGCCGTTGTAGTCCGAAGCCGTCGTGCCGCCGGCCGTCTCGATCTCGATCGCGAAGCTATGCACATCGGAGTACGTGCCATTGAGCGTGGCGCTGGCCGTGCCGGGCACGCTGACAACGGCCGTGTCGATCGCCGTCGGGTTGGCCTGGGCGCTGGCGGCCAGCGCGTCGAGGTCGATCAGGTTGATCGCAAGCCCGGTGCTGGCGTTGGTGTTGAGGCTGATATTGAGTGTCCAGGTCTGGGCCGGTGCGCCGAAATCGATCTCGTAGAGGTATGTGATGCGCCGGTTGCCGGGGACGGAACCATTGAGATTTGCGGTGTCGACGGCGTGGGCAACGCCCGCGCAGACGATCATCAACAGCGGTATCAGCAGGCGCATGGGCGTCTCTCCGTTAGTCTTCTAACGAAAGAAGAACGCCTGCGTTGGCCTTGACCGTCCGAAGTACCCGGATAGAGTTACTTGCGGTGGGTGCGGCGTGACGCCGTGAACCTGGTCAGGCCGGAAACGGAGCAGCCATAGCGGGCTGTTGCGGGTGCGCCCACCACTCATTCCAGCGGACGGCGATTGCCGTCCGCTTTCCATTTGCTGTGAGTGCCTAGCTGCGCTGCAGCGTGATGTTGCCGACGGCCGTCTTGGCCTCGATGTCGCCGGGGCCCTGGCCCAGCAGCCCGTGGGCGCGTGAGCCGACGAATGTAGTGTGCACGGGAATCGCACCGCGGTCATTGCCCAGGTTGATGCGCCCAACGGCGGTCTTGAAGTCCAGCCTTCCGATGTACGTTGCCGGCAGGGTCAGGTGCACATTGCCCGTGGCGCACTTCAGGCTGGCGTGGCTGAGCATGGCCGTGCCGGCGTGCAGTGTCAGCGTTCCGACGCCCGTAAGCAGCCCCGGGTCGCCCTCGAGGCGGTGAGCGTTCACCTCGACTTTGCCCGTGCCGGCGCGGAAGCGGCTGCTGCCGCACACGCGCTCGGCCCGGACGATGATGTTGCCGACACCGGTTCGCAGGTCGTGCTCACCGTTCAGCCCGTTGGCCTCGACGTTGCCGACCCCGTTGCGTGCGCGCACGTTCATCGACATCGGCACACGGATTTCCCAGTGGATCTTGCGGCGCTGCAGGGCCTTGGGCATCTCGACGGCGCGGATTTTGAGCTTCCCGTCGCCGGTCGTGATCTCGACGTCCTGGTCGCCGACGGCGTAGTCTTCGCCAGACGGAGCTTTGAAGCGCGCGACCACTTCGACGATGCCGCTGCGCCCGGCCTCCAGCCTGATGTCGCCGTGGCCGTTCTCGATGATCACGCGGGTGACGTCGCTGCCGACGCCGATCGCGCGGGTGATGGTTCCGACTTCCTGGTAGCTTCCGAAGATCATGACGGCCTCCTGTCTGGCGATGATTGCCAACGCGGGCGTACGAATTTCAGTACAATGCGGTGATGACCCGAAGCCGTCAGAACCAGCGTGCACTTGTGGGGCTGCTAACCTGCCTGTTGACAGGCAGTGCCGCCGTTCTTGCGGGTCCCGGTTGGCCTTGGCTCCGGCAGGCGATGGCCGCGGGGCCGGCCGAATTTCTTGGCGCTGGGCTGCTGGTGTTCCTGATGTGCATGCTTGCGGGCGCGGGGATATTCATTCCGTACGGCTTCGTTGCACTGGGATGGCTGCGGCTTGGCGACTACAGGAAACATGAACTCGAAGCGCTGCCGGATGACAACACAGTCGGCGACCCCGAAGCGGGCGAGAGGAAGTACCAGGAGTGGCTTAGCGCGATGAACAGCAGCGAGGCGTTTCTCGGCATGATTCCTCGCAGCGCACCCTACGTGCCGCCCGATGAGCGCGCACCGGACAATGCCCGGCTACCACGCATGCGGCTTAATGCCGTCGGACTGGCGTGCGTTGCGGCTACGGCGCTCATCGGATCGCTGTTTGGCGTCTATGTTGCGGCACAATACGGTGTCGGAGTCCGCGGAGGCGATGCTGTTGTGCGCAACGTCAATGCACTACAAGTGATTTGCGCCGGGCTGATGGGCGCGCTGTTCGCGCTTCCGTTCGGCTACGTCGTTGCGCTTATTGTGGGTCGTGTGGAAGTGCAAGAGGACACCGATGACGCCCGAGGAAGTGGTCCAGAAACAGCTTGATGCCTACAGCGCGTGCGACATCGACGCGTTCGCGGCGACCTACACGGACGACGTCAAAGTCGTGGACGGCAGCGGCAAGGTCCTGTGTGACGGGATCGCCCAGCTGCGCGAAGTGTACGGCCCGCTGTTTCGCAACAACCCGAACCAGATGGCCATCATCACCAAGCGCATCACGGCCGCGGACTGGGTGATCGACGACGAAGAAGTGATCGGGCGTGCCGACAACAAGCGCCGAAATGCGGTAGCGATCTACCGGGTGCGCGACGGGCTGATCAGTCACGTCACGCTCGTCGCAAAATAAACCGGGCGGCCAAGGCCGCCCGGTGCGATTTCCTGACTTTGGCGACTAGAACTCCTCTTCCTTTTCGCCGTCCTTCTTTTCGCCTTCTTTCTTCTCGCCGTCGCTCTTCTTTTCCGGCTCGGCGGGTTTGTCGCCTTCCTTCTTTTCGCCTTCGGGGGCCTTGTCAGCGCCCTTGCGCATGCGTTCGCCGCGCTTACCCGCGCCGCGCATGGCCTCGAACTCTTCCTTCGTGATGAAGCCGTCGCCGTCCTTGTCGACGCGGTCGAAGTACTCCTTCAGGCGCGGGCCTGCTTCTTCCTTGCTGACCTTGCCGTCGTTGTCCTTGTCCATCTCGGCGATCGGGTCGCGGCCCGCACCCGGGCGGTCTTCGCCGCCGCGACCCTTGTCGGTCGCGTTGCGTGCGGCCGTGAACTCCTCGAGGTTCAGCTCGCCGTCTTTGTCGGTGTCGCCGGTTTCGAGCAGCTTCGCGAAGTCGTCGCCGAGTTCGGATTTGCTGAGCTTGCCGCTGTCGTCGCGGTCGAGGATCGAGAACTCTTCCTTCACGACTTCCTTGGCGTGCTTCTCCGCGCTTTCGATGACCGCGTCCTTGTTGGCGATCATTTCCTGCAACGTGACGAAGCCGTCTTCGTCCTTGTCGAGCGTCGTGAACAGCTCGTCGTCGCCAAGCTCGTCCTTGCTGAGCTTGTTGTCGCGGTCGGCGTCCTTCTCGCGCAGCACGCGGCCGAGTTCCTGGTACGAGCGGCGGTCGGCGCCCTTTGCCGGGCGGTCGGCGCGCTTGGCTTCCTTGTCGGCCTTCTTGTCGGTTTTGTCCGGCTTGGCCTCGTCATCCTTCTTGGGCTGCTCTGTGTCCGAGCCGCCTTCGCCGTCACCCATCTCCTGGGCGTAGGCCACGCCCGAGAAAGCAAAGAAACCGAGGAATGCGGCCAGCGCGAGAACGCGTTTCATGATTACTCCTTATGCCCAGCGGGCGTGCCTGCTATCGTCTGGGGCATGTAACACGGTCGAAAGTACGCGGTTGCGAAGATTCCAGCCATGAAATACCTGACTCCGCTCGTTGTGATTGGTCTCGTCGCCCTGACCGGGTTTGCGACGTATCTCTTTATCCCGGAACAAGTTGAGGATTGCTGCGAGTATATCGGGCTGCTCGCGCCGGAGGGTGTTTCCGAGACCCCCGGGCAGGCGCACGTGGATTTCGCAAGTGCCACGCCCGACGGCAGCATCCCGGACACTCTGCCCGGCTTGAAGCTGAATGATTCGCCCGGGCAGGTCAGCCTGCCGGATATCGACGGCGTCGTGCACACCATCGACTACCGGGCGAAAAAGCTGACGGTGATCGTTTGGGTCTCCAGCTTCTGCCCGACCAGCAAGATATATGAAGAGCGCCTGAACAAGCTCGCGGCCGATTTCGCCGGCGACGCCCAGTTCTACGGCATCAACAGCAGCGCGATGGAGAGTGTTCAAGAGTTGAAGGACCACTACCACGACGGCGACCCGGACCGCCTGAAGCTGACCGTCCTGAAGGATGACCGCAACGTGGTGGCCGACCGGTTCGGCGCGCGCGTCAGCGCCGAGGTCTTTGTGCTCGACCAGCAAGGCCGCCTGCAGTACCGCGGCGGGATCGACGATGCCCGCAACCCGACGCGCGTCGGCGTGCAGTACCTGCGCGTGGTGTTGAGCCAGCTTTCGCAGGGCAAGGACCCCGAGTGGCGCTACCAGCCCGCCAAGGGCTGCTGCCCGATCGACCGCGTTGATCCTGAAGAGCAGAAGCCGGGGCCGCAGAAATCATGAGACAGGCCAACTGGCACGAAGAGGGCGGCAACGCCAAGCAGTTGAAGGGCACCGAAGAGGATGCTCTGGCGCAGCACGCCTCGCCGCAGATGCCGACGACCCACGCCGGGCGAGGCACTGTCGCGGGCGGCCAGCCGACGCACAGGCAGGCTCTGTACCCAAAGTTCAAGCCGCGCAGGAAGTGATCCCGTGTCTTCGCGCAGCTAGACTGTGCGCGGAGGCTATCCATGAAATCGATGCAACTGGTCCTGACCGTCGTCGCGGCGCTGTGCGGCGGCGCATTGGTGCAATGGCTGTGGCAGCCCGCGAGCGTGCAGGCGCAGGACGATGCCGACACGCTCAAGGCCAAGCGGCTTGAGCTGGTCGACGATCGCGGGCGGGTGCGCATTCGCATGTCGGCCGTCGGGGGCACGACCGAGTTCGAGATGTGGGGCGACGACATGAACACCAACGTCGCCGTGCGCATCAAGAAGGACGGCGCGACGGCCATCACCATGAACGATGCGAAGCAGAAGTCGCGTGTGTTGATCGGCGCGACGGCGGACGGCTGGTCTGCGATTGCGATGGCCGACAAGGAAGGCCGCCAGCGCGTCGGGCTCGGCACGGACAAGGAAGGCGCGCCGACGCTGAGTCTGAACTACGCGAACGGCAAGATCGCCAGCCTGCTGAGCGTGCAGGGCGAGAAGGACTCGGTGCTGATCATGAACGACCCCAAGGGCGAGAACATCGCCGCGTTCGGCAACAGCGACGGGCGCCCGAACATGCTGCTGATGGACGCCAAGGGTAATGAGCGTATGAAGCTGGTACTCAAGGACGACAGCTCGCCGGCGCTGATGATGCGCGACGGCAAGGGCAAGGGGCGTCTGGTTGCGGGCGTGAACACGGACGGCTGGGCGGGCATCGGAGTAATGGATGAGACCGAGACCGTTCGCACGCTGCTGTTCAGCGACCGCGGCGGCGACAATGGGCTGACCATCTCCGACAGCAAAGGAAAATCGCGCAGCGCGCTGGTCGTGACGAACAAGGACAAGCCCGCGCTGCAGATGCTGGACGAAAACGGCAACGAGTTGTTCAAGGCGCCGCGTTGAACCTGGACCGTGCATGGATGCTTCACGATGCAGCCGCCCGCTTGCACGCACGCGGGCCGGGCCGGGTGTTCACACCGCGTGAGAGCGCGTTGCGGCTTGCTCAACTTGTGCTGGAAACGCTGGAAGCCCCGCCGACGGTGCTGGACCCGGCCTGCGGTGCCGGCGCACTGTTGCTGGGTGCAATGGAGTGGGCGGCGAGCGAACGCCCGGAGTGGGTGGCCTACTGGCTCGGCGGCGGGATGGCGGGTTGGGACATTGAGGAGGACTGCGTCCGTGCCTGCAATGACGTCCTGTCCGCTGCGGCGGCCGGCCTTGGCTTGCCGTACGGGGAAGTTGCGGCCGTGCGCGACGGTTTGGCGGCGACGGGTGACTACGACGCAGTACTCGCGAATCCGCCCTGGATCAGCTACTCCGGGCGGCACGCGAACGAGCTGCCACCCGCTCGCCGGGCCGAACTGGCGGCGAGGTTTCCCGCCTTCGCAGGCTGGCCGGCGCTGCATACCGCGTTTGCGGAACAGTGCGCGCGGTTGACGAGGCAGGGCGGCGGGCGTCTCGGGCTGGTGCTTCCGATGCAGATGGCGGATCTTGCGGGCTACGGACCGGCGCGCCGGGCGATCACTTCGCGCTTTACGCTTGAGCACGCGATAGAGCTTGGTGAGGACCATTTTGATGGCGTGACCGAGCCGACGGGGCTGTTCGTGTTCGGCGCGGGCTCCGGCACCGAGCGCCCATGGCTGCCGGATGAAGATGCAGCATTGCTGGCCCGCGTGCGGCGCTTCAAGCCTCTGCCGGGCGAGAGCTTTGCCGATGTCGGCGTACACACGGGAAACGCTGCGCAGTTGATTGTCGCGCGGGAAGGCGACGGCAGGCCGCTGCGCGTCGGGCGCGACATCGAGCCTTTTCGTCTGGCCCAGCCGTCTCACCGGTTGCTGGATGTCGAGCTGCCCGAAGGCCGCTACGCCCGGGTTGCGGGCGAGGCGCGCTACCGGGACGCAACAATCGTGCTGCGGCAGACTGCGTCTCGACCGATCGCCGCAAAGCACGAGCCCTGGGCGTACTTCCGCAACTCGGTACTGGCCTGCTACGGCGCGCCGGAGCATGACGTGGATTACCTGCTGGGCGTGCTCAACAGCGATGTCGTGGCGCGCATCCACCGCGCGATGTTCCGCGATGCCCGCCAGCGCTCGTTTCCGCAAGTGAAGATCAGCCACCTGCGCGCGTTGCCTGTGCCGGGCGGGGAAGTCGGGCATCTGTACGGGCAGATTGCGGGCGCGTCACGCGCGATTCAGGCAGGCCGTGGCGATCCGGCCGAGCTGAACGTGCTGGTCGAGCGCGCGTACCTGGCCTAACGCGCGCTACTTCGCGTTCTCGCCGAACTGGGTAGTGACCTTGAATTTCAGCTTGCGGGTTTCGCCGGCCTTGAGCGTGAAGTGGATCTTCTGCGTGTCGGCGTCGTGCTTCTCCCACGCGTCGTCGCTGTCGAACTCGAACTTGCCGGCCATGGTTCGGTGGATTTCGATCTCCACATCGCGGTCGCGGAAGTTCTTGACCTCCGTCTCGAAATCCTCGACGGTCGTCCATCCGACCAGTTGGCTCCACTGGTTGAACGTCAGGTCCTTCTTCTTGAGCGATATGCGTTTCTCGCTCATGGTGCACTCGGCGTCCGGCCCGACGTTGACCTTCACTTCTTCGTTCTTGGGGATGTACTTGCTGAAGATTGCGCCCATGTAGCCGAGGCGCCCGTCGCCCATTTTCTTGTACAAGCGCACCAGCCCGTCGGGCAGCGGCTCTTTGCCCAGCTTGTGTTCCTCGTCGTTCTTGAACTCGAGCACCTTGGTGAAGGTGGGGCCGAACTTGTCGGGCTCGAGCCGATAGACGGTCTTCAGCGGCACATCCTTCATCTCGAAGCTGCGCAGGCGCTTGGACCAGCCGGTCGGGATCGTCTCGGTGCCTTCGATCGAGTAGATGTAGTACTCGCTCAACCCGGCCTTCTGGATCTCCTTCGGGCGTTGCATCCCGCCGCCACCGGCGCCTTTCTCGGCGCCGCGGGCCATCCTGCGCATCTCGCCCTTGTCCATTGGCGCCTCGGGCGGCGCGGGTGCAGGCGCGGGATAGCGGGGGCGTGCGAGGTCGACGATGCGCTCGACCAGGTGAATCACGCCGACGACCAGGCGGACCTCGGCGTCTTCGTACTCTTCGCCGGAATGATTCGTGACGGTCACGTACGCCGTCAGGTCCATGGCGCTTTCGCCGGCGTTTACCTGGCCCGTGTACTCGGCGCTCCAGCTTATGCCGCTGGTGAAGTAGCTGATTTCAACCGTGTAGCCGCCCGGCTTGGTGCAGGCGACCGTCCAGATCAGCATCTCCGAGCTCTCGGCCGGGTAGCTGATGTCGAGAACCTCGAGGGCATCCTGCGCGTCTTCGCCTACCGGCGCGAACTCAACGCTGGTCGGGTCGATCAGCGTGTTGGCCCAGCTGAACTGCAGGCGGTTGTTGCCCTGTTTGAAGCTGAGCGAGCGCTGTTCGCTGACCAGCGTGCAGTCTTCGCTGTTGTAGATCGTGAGCTGGACCGAGTCCCGCTCGGGCAGCGTGACCAGTTCTTCCTTGGCGAAGAGCGGCGCCGCGATGGCGAGTGCTAGCAGCAAGAGTGCGATCCGGTTCATGGCTTGCCTACTTCCTGCTGTTCGTTCCCTGGCGTGTGGTGATGGTAATCGGCAGCTTGCGGGTTTCGCCGGCCTTGAGTGTGAAGTGGATCTTCTGCGTGTCGGCGTCGTGTTTTTCCCACTTGTCTTCGCTGTCGAAATCAAAGTCGCCGGCCGTGGTGCGGTGGATTTCGACCTCGACGTCGCGGGCACGGAAGTTCTTCACTTCCAGCTCGAAGGTCTCGACCGTGGTGTAGCCCACCAGCTGGCTCCACTGGCTGAAGACCAGGTCTTTCTTCTTCAGTGAGGTGCGCTTTTCCTTCAGCGTGCACTCGGCGTCGGGCCCGACGTTGACCTTCACTTCCTCGTTCTTGGGGATGTACTTGCTGGCCAGCGCGCCCATGAAGCCAAGACGCCCGTCGCCCGCGTCGCGGTAGAGGCGCAGCAGCCCGTCGGGCAGCGGCTCCTTGCCGAGCTTGTGTTCTTCGTCGTTCTTGAACTCGAGGACCTTGGTGAATGCGTAGCCGAACTTGTCGGGCTCAAGCCGATAGACGGTCTTCAGCGGCACGCTCTTCACTTCGAAGCTGCGCAGGCGCTTGGACCAGCCGTTCGGGATCGTCTCGGTGCCGCCGACGGTGTAGATGTAGTACTCGCTCAACCCGGCCTTCTGGATCTCCTTGGCGCGGACCATGCCGTCATCGTTGGCTTCGTCCTTGGCGTCTTCCATCGCGCGTTCCATTTCCTCGACGTCGCGCCGGTTCCAGCCCCGACCACTCTTCTCGCCGGGCTGGGCAAGGTCGATGATGCGCTCTACCAGGTGAATCACGCCGACGACCAGTCGCACGGACGCGCCCTCGTATTCTTCGCCGCTGTTGTTGTGCACGGTCACGTAGGCCGTGAGATCGACATTGTTTTCGCCGGCGTCAACGATGCCCGTGTACTCAGCGCTCCAGCTGATGCCGCTGGTGAAGTAGCTGATCTGGACTTCATAGCCCGCGGGTTTGGTGCAGGTCACCGTCCAGATCAGCATCTCGTGGGATTCGGCCGGGTAGCTGGTGTCGCGGACTTCGAGCGCTTTTTTGGCTTCGTCGCCGACGGGCTCGAACTCGACGCTGGTCGGGTCGATCAGCGTGTTGGCCCATGAGAACTGGATGCGGTTGTCGCCTTCCTTGAAGGTCAGGCGGCGGCGCTCGCGCACCAGGGTCAGGTCCTCGCTGTTGTAGATCGTCAGCTGAACCGAGTCGCGCTCGGGCAGTGTGACGAGCTCTTCCTTGGCCGCCAGCGGCGCGGCGATCAGCAGGGCAAGGATGGGGAGCAGCAGGCGCATCTTCGGATCTCTCAAGGTCCAGGTGGGGGCGGTTTCACGCCGCCCCGTCATGTCCGGCCCGACACGGGCCTACCAGTTGTTGAGGCGCTTGTAGTGGAACTTGAGCTTGATCGGCGTGCCCTTGGCGGGGCACTTGACCTTGAACTTGATGGTCTCGTTGTCGACGCGCTCGTAGCTGGTGTAGCCTTCGCTGTCTTTCTGCATTTCCCACTCACCCTGCACGCGCAGGACGAGGATCAGCTCGGCTTCGCTGTCCTTGAAGTTCTTGATCTCGTACTCGTCGACTTCGTTGGTGTCCCACACGTTGCCGCGGCGATTCTCGACGTCGTTGACCATCTTCTTGAATTCGACCTTGATGTCCTGCGCGATGCCGATGTTCAGGCGCATGTCGTCGCCGATGGGGGTGAAGCTGCCCCAGTCTTCGCCGGTGAAGGCGGTCGTGCCCTTGCCGTCGTCCTGGTAGATGCGGACCTTGCCGTACTCGAGCGGAATGGCGCCGAGGCCCATTTCCTTGGTGTTCTTGAGCACGTAGTCCGTCATGACCTTGCCTTCGCTGCTGCGGTACTGGTCGTAGACGTACTCTTTGGTGAGCTGCACCTTTTCCCACTTGTTCACCAGCACGCGCTTGGCTTCGCCCTGGTCGAGGCCCTTCTCGAAGGTCTTGCCGTCGCGGGTGATGAAGTCGGCGCTGTCGAACGTGCCGCCGGACCAGTTGCGGATCTTGAAGTAGTGGCGGAAGGTCAGCGTCTTCTCATCGTTGCTGACGATCGCGCGGTAGTCCGTCTCGCGCTGGATGTTCGCCATCAGGTAGCTGAGGCGGAACTTCTCGCTGCGCGCGTCGGGGCTTGCGATCGACCAGGTCAGGGCCGCTTCGCCCGGCGGATAGCTGGTCGAGAGAATCTCAACCTTGCTGTTCGGGTCCACGGCGCGGAACACGATGCTGCCCTTGTCGATGTTCGTGCCGGCCCAGCTGTAGTCCACCGTGTTCACGCCCTTCTGCAGGCTGATCGTGCGCTCTTCCTCGACGAGCACCTGGTTGGGGTGATCGAAGCGCACCACCACCGCTTCCTTGTCGGGCAGAGTGGCGAGCTTGATGCGCGCCTCGGCCGTGTCGGGCTGGCTGATACCGATGACGCTTGCAACCAGCGCGGTGCCTGCGATTGAGAGAATGAGTCGCTTGTTCATGGCTATGTCCTTTCGCGGCAAGTGCCGGTTACTTGTTGCGTACGTTTGATCCGTTGCGGGTGCGGACGTTGTAGACAATCGTCGTGCTCTCACCCGCCTTGATGTTCAGGCTGAAGCGGTGGGTGCGGTAATCGATCTTGGTGGAAGCGGTCTTGCTTTCGACGTCGAAGTCGCCGCTGAGCACGATGTTGACCTCGAAGTCGACGTCGCGGTTGCGAAAGTTCTTGAGCTCAATCTCGAAGTCTTCGACCGTGTCCCAGCCGCGCAGGTATTGCTTGTTGCCGTTCCAGCCGAAGGTGAGGTTGTCCTTCTTGAAGCTGGTGCGCTTGGACTTGATCTGGACTTCCGGGTCGACGCCGGCGTTCACCTTTACTTCGTCGTTCTTCGGGATGTAGTCCGTCACGACCATCCCGACGAAGCCAAGGCGGTTGCCGCCCGCGTCGCGATACAAGCGCACGATGCCGGCCGGCAGCGGCTCTTTGCCTAGCTTGTGGGCTTCGTCGTTCTTGAACACCAGCAGCTTCGCGAGGTATGCGCCGTACTTCTGTGTGTCCCAGGTGTAGACCGTCTGCAGCGGCACGCCGGTCTGGACGAAGCTTTCAAGGCGCTTGGACCAGCCGTTCGGAATCGTTTCCGTGCCTTCGACCGCGTAGATGTAGTACTCGGACAGGCCTTCCTTGATGATGTCTTTCTTCTGGTTCTCGGTGCGGTCCGCATCTCGCATCTTGCCGTAAGCTTCTTTCATGCGCTGCTGGCGCGCGCCGCCGGCCAGGGCTGCGATTTCTTCGACGACGTGAATGCTGCCGACCACAAGACGCACGTGTGCGTCCTCATATTCTTCGCCCGAGTTGTTGCTGACGCCGACGTAGCCGGTCAGCTTCATGCTGCGCTCGTCGGTGCTGAGCATGCCGTGGTATTCGGCGCCCCAGGAGATGCCGCTGGTGAAGTAGCTGATCTCGACCTTGGCGCTGACCGCGGCGTCCGCGGCAACAGTCCAGATCAGCATCTGGTTGCTCTCGGCCGGGTAGCTGGTGTCGAGCACTTCCAGCTTGTCGGCGTTGGTCAGGGCGCTGAATTCGACACTGGTAGGGTCGATCAGCGTGTTGGCCCAGCTGAACTGCAGGCGGTTGTTGCCCTGCTTGAACGTCAACTCGCGCGTTTCGCGCACGAGCGTAAGGTCAACCGAGTTGTAGATGGTGAGTTGTACGGTGTCACGCTTGGGCAGCGTGACGAGTTCTTCCTTGGCGCTGAGCGTGCCTGCCAAGGCAAGCGTTGTGAGAATCAGTGACGGTATGAGCCATCGCATCGGCTGCTCCTTTGTCTTCGCATTCGATGGGACGCTGTGCTGAATGTGCGAGTTCCGCAAATCTTCGGGATGAAATCGGGCCGTGCGGGTGGTTATATGGCTGGACAAATGTCACTTGGCGGGAGAGGGGCCATGCGCAAGGAATTCCAGCCATACACCAAGTGGATCGGCGAGTGGACCGGTGAGGGTGAAACTCTCAACGGCGTGCCGATTCGGATGCGCATGGTGGTAAGGCCACGCGCGGCCGAGCAGATGCTGGACTTTGAAATCCAGAACCAGCACATGGAGACGGGCAAGCTGGTTCACGCCGTGCTCGGGTTCATGGCCGTCGACCCGGATGGGCAGCGTCGCATGGTGGTGGCGTCTACCGTGCACGGCTGCATGCTGATGGAGATGACGCCGGAAGACCCGGGTGCGGGTGCGATCGAAGGCGTCAGCGTAATGGGCCACCGGGTGGTGGTCAGCCTTGTCGAGGACGACGGCGGGCTGATGCTGACCTCCTACTGGATGAAAGACACTCCCGAAGCCGAAAAGATCGGCTTCACCAACGTCAAGCTGACGCGCGTGGAGCATGCCTGACGGCTACTTCGCCTGCGCGAACGCCTTCTCCAGGTCGCGGATGATGTCCTCCGCGGCCTCCACACCGATACTGAGCCGGATGCCGTTGGCCGCGATGCCGCCCTCAAGGCGCTTTTCCGGCGGCACGGCCGCGTGGGTCATGGCGCCCGGATTCTCGATTAGCGTACGCAACTGCCCGAGGCTGACGGCGAGCGTGAGCGTGTAGGCGTGCTTGGCGATCCAGTCGACTACCTTGATGTTGTTTTCCGGGTGCGCGGCGTCTTTCTCTACAGTCTCGAAGTAGATCATGTTGCCGGGTGTGAAGTTGCCATCCGGGCTGCGCATCTGCTTCTTGGCCAGCGCGCGCTGCGGGTAGTTTTCGAGCCCGGGATACACGACGCGCTCGACCATCGGGTGGCCTTCCAGCCAGCGTGCGACTTCATAGCTGGTCTCCATCTGGCGCTTGAGTCGCAGCGGCAACGTCGGCAGCCCGTAAACAAGGATCGGCCATGCGCTCTTGGGTGCGAGCGCGCCACCAAAGTCCTTGCGGTACAGCAGCACCTGGCCCTCCAGCTCGTGCGGTCCGATGACGGCGCCGCCCATGTCCGTGCCGTAGCCGCCGATGTTCTTGGTCAGCGAGTGCACGACGACATGCGCGCCAAGCTCGATCGGGCGCTGGCAGTAGGGCGTCGCGAAGGTGTTGTCCACCACAATGTAGACCTGGCGGTCGTCGCCGCGCTTCTTGTTCACTTCATCTACCACTGCGCGGACGGCCTGCATGTCGATCATCTCGAGCGTCGGGTTGACCGGCGACTCGAAGTAGACGGCGCGGGTTTTGTCGCTGATGGCGGCCTTGAGCTCATCCATGTTGCGCAGGTCGACCATGTTGGCCTTGATGTTCTGGCGCGGGTACCAGTTCGTGAACAGGCTGTAGGTGCAGCCGTATAGCGTCTTGTGGGACACCAGCTCGTCGCCCGCATTCAGCAGTACGCCCAGTGCGGCCGAGATCGCCGCCATGCCCGTGCTGAACGCGACGCAGAAATCGCCGCCTTCGAAGCTGGCCAGCTCGTCCTCGAGCATGCCGCGAGTGGGCTCATCGAGACGGTCGTAGATGTAGATCGGCTTGGTCTTGTGTGCGTCGCCTGAGGCGTATTCCTGGAAGCCTCTGGCGCCGCGCTCGGTCTTGTCCAGGCGGTATGTGACGCTGCTGCTTTGCGGTGGGATGATGTGATGGCGGAAGTCCCACTTTTCGGTGAAGTGCTGGCCGTGGATCAGGAACGATTCCACGCTCGTGCCGGGCGGGATGTTCCGCACGCGTTTGCTGATGTCGGTTCCGGTCTGTTTGGCCATGGCTTGCTCCCGTTTGCAGGCGCGCAGTGTAGCGAGCCGGCGGCTTTAAGCGACAAAGCCCGGGTCGCGGCCCGGGCTTTGAGAAGCATTCTTGCTAGCCCGCGGGCCTGACGTGCATGTGCAGCAGCTCGCCTTCGCGGGTGCCGATCAGGACTGTCCCGTCCGGGCCGATTACGCCGGCGGAGGCCCAGAAGTCCTTGTCGCCCTTGAGCTTGTCGCTGAATTCATACCGGTCGAGCTCGGAGCCGCTGCCGGCGTCCCAGAACACGATGCGCTCTTCGTTGTCGAAGGCTGCACAACGGCGGCCGTCTTCGCTGAAGCCGACGCCCTGGATCCATTCGGACAGGCCTTTGAACTCCTTCGTCGGCTTGTCGGTGAGCTTTTGCATGTCCCAGATGCCGACGTCATTGCCGATCGAGCCGCCCATGAGCTGGTTGCTGTCGCTGCTGAATGCGACTTTCATGATCTTGTCGTCGCCCGGGCCATCGAGGGTCATCTTGAGCACCAGGCGGTTGGCGTCAAACACGGCAATTCGGCCGTCGTCGCCACCGACCGCGAGCCACTTGTTGTCCGGGCTGATCTCCATGCAGAAGGCGTTGTCCAGGCCCGTTGCGAATGAGCCGAGCTTGGCCTTCGTCTTGGGGTTGAAGCGGGTGATCTGCGCGTCGCGCGACGCCACGTACAACGTGTTGCCGGCGATGTCGAACGCCAGACCCGAAACGTCGTTACTGACATTGCTCAGGTTTGTGGCTTGCACGGAAGTGCCCGAAATCTCGAACAGCACGACGGCGCCGTCGCCATTGCCGCAAGCGGCCAACGAGCCGTCTGCGCTGAACGCGATGGCCGTGATGCGCCTGCGCCCCCCTGAGCTCGTGCTCAGCTGCGTGCCGCGTTTGAGGTTGTAGAACAGGATCTTGCCTGAGTTGGTTCCGGCTGCGCCGAACTTGCCGTCGGCTGTGACGGCCACGGCACTGATTTCTTCGCCGACATTGATCAGCTGTTGCGGGCGGCAGTAACGGTTGCCCCACAACTTCTCAAGGTACCTGGGAAGGCGGTTGCGCCGGGCGGTCTCGGTTTCGCCGGTGAGCGCGGCCGCAAGCCGCTTGATCTTCAATTGCTCGCTGGGCGTCAGGTCATAGCGCTCGAGCTTTGCGATGATCAGCAGGCCTTCTTTCTCGAGGCCCTTTGCCACGCAGTCTTCGAGCTGCTTGAACAGGTCGTCCTTGTACGCGCCGACCGCGGCGTCGTGTTCGTCCTGGGCTACCTTGGCGCGCACCAACTGGTCGTTGTTGATCGGAAGCGCTTTGGCATCACTCAACAGCTGCGCGCTGCTGTTGAACAGGTGATTGTCCTGCGCTGTCTTGGCATCGGCGAGCAGTTGCGCAAAGCGGGCTTCGAGTGCGGCCGCCCACTGGGTGCGCTTGTTCTTGATCTTGCGCGCAAGGTCCTCCGGCACGTGAAGCAGAGCAGCCTTGTCCAGCTCGTCCCGCGACTTCGTGTAGCGATCGGGCTCGGAGAGTTTTTCATCGTGCAGCAGGTCATCCGCGCGCTTGAGGTACAGGTCCACTTCCACGGCAATCACTTCGTTGTACTTGTCTTCCAGCGCCGTCGCCTTGGCGTGCTGCGTTTCCGAGGCAGGAATCTTCAACGCCTCATCGATTGCCACGCGTGCCGCGTCGAAGTCTTTCTTGTCAAGCGCTGCCTCGGCCGTTGCAACGAGCTCGTCCAGTCGCTTGCCTGCCTCTTTGTCAAAACGATCCTGAAGCTCCTTGAGCTTGGGCTTCATGTCGTCTGGCACCGGCAGTGAGGGAATGGAGGCCAGTTTCTCGCTGGCCGTCTCGAAGTCGTTGCTGTCCAGGGCCTTTTCGATGTCGGCGATCAGCCCCCGGACGAAGTCCGACAGAGCGGTCAGGCTGGCCGTCTTGAAGGCTTCCAGGCGCTCGCCCTGTTCCTTGGTGTAGGGCAGCTTGCCCGCTTCGGTCAGGTTGTCACCGGCGCCGGCGAAATCCTTCGCCTTCATCGCGGCATCGGCGGCGCTGAGCAACCCGTCAAAGATCTCATTCAACTTGGCGTCGAATGATGCGCGCACGGTGCCAAGCCGCGTGATCAATTCCGCGGGCTGCTTGAGACTTGCCGATGCCGCCACAAGCGCGTCGGCCTTGTCGAGCGCCTTGCGTCCGTCCTGAAGCTTCTCGGACGTGATGGCTGCTTCCGTGTTGTAGATGTGCTCGCTCAGGTTGACGTAGTACAGGCAGTCCGCGTAGCGGGCCTTCTGGTCCTGCGTGCGACCGGGCAAGTCCTTGGCCGAATCGAGCGCATTGTGCGCCGCAGTGTAGTCCGACTTGTCGGCGGACGCCTGTGCGTTGCTGATGAACGTGGTGAACTCCGTCTCGATGGCAAGACCGACCGAGGCGATCACCTTTTCATGCGCGGCCTTCAGGCTTTCGGGGACGCCGACCCTGTCGGCCTGCTCAAGATCCAGCAGCGCATCGCGGTAGTTCTTGGCCAGCAGATCCTTCTCGATCGTTGTGTGAATGGCGTAGATGCGCGCTTCCTGCAGGCGGGCGTCGACGGCCGCAACTTTCTCCGCGGTGTTCTTGATGCTGGCCAATTCGGCGAGCAATGCCTGGGCCTCGGTGTACTGCTTCTTGCTTTCGAGTGCTTTGGCCTGGTCGTCGATTTCGGACCAGAAACCGTCCAGCGAAGAGTTCAGTTTTTCGAGCAGCGCATCCCTGTCCTCGCCGATGATCTGCTCCGTGTCTTCCGGCACCTTCAATTTCAGAATCTTGTCACGCTCGGCGATGGCGGTGTTCAGGAAGCTGATGGCTTCCGCGTGGTTTGAGCCACGCTTGGAATCAAAACCCTTCAGCGCCGTACGGATGTTGTCCATCCCCTCGATGGTGCCGAGGTACGCCTTCTGGACATTGAAGCGTGCCTCCAGCTCTTTGAACTGCTCGCGCTGTGCCGCGCTGCCTTTGCCGGAGCGGATGTCCAGGCGCGCCTGCGTCAGCTTGCGTTCCACGGCTTCGAGGTCGGCCAGCTTGTCGGCCGCGGTAATGCTGCTCAGTGCGCCGGCGAGGTATGCGGCGATGATCGGGTCGTCGATTTCCGCGGGCGGGCCGCTGTCGTCGATGCCACCGTCGTCGCTCGGTTCGTTGTTCTCCGGTGCGGTGTTGTTGCCGGAGTTGTCACCGTTGGACGGCGGGGTCGTGTTTGAGTTGCCGTTGCCGTTGCCGCCGCCCCCTGAGTTTGCAGGCGGTGCGCTGTTGTCCGTGTTGCCACCGGCGATGATCGGCGCGTTGTCGTTGTTGGCCTTGGCTGCACCCGGACCGGCAAGGAAGTACCAGGCTGCCGCAGCGCCGCCGACGACCAACAGAGTCACGGCAACAACGGCCGTGATCAATGTGCCGGACCCCTTCTGCGCCGGCTGCGCCGCGCTCTGGTAAGCGGGCTCACTTGCGGTCGGCTGTTGCACCGCCGGGCGGCGCGCGCTGTCTTCCTGGATCGTTGCCAGCATGGTCTGGGCAAGTTCGCGGGCGTGGGCATCGTGCCGTTGCCGCTCTTTGGCGGCGGCCTCGAATGCCTGGCTTTCGCGAACGACCGGGGCCATCGACTTCATGGCCTGTTCGTCGTCCACGCGGATGTCGTCCGCCGGCGCCATGGTAATGAGCTTGCGCAGCCAGACGGCCGCCTGCTTGGCGCTGCAGCGCTTGGACGCGTCCTTGGCCGTCATGCGCTTGAGCACCGCCACGAGCTCTTTCGGGAAGGGCTTGAAGCGGATCTCGGGGTAGATGATTTCCTTGGCGATGTGCTGCACGGCGACGCTGATGGGAGTGTCGCCGACGAACGGCGTTTCGCCGGTCAGCATGTGGTAGAGCGTCACGCCGAGCGAGTAGACGTCGGACTTGTCGCTGACTTCCTTGGATTCGGCCTGCTCGGGCGACATGTAATGCGGCGTGCCCATGATCTGGCCGGACATGGTCAGGTGGCTGCTGCTGGTCGCCGCGCGCGCGAGCCCGAAGTCCGAGATCTTGATCTTGCCGTCGCTGGCGCCGAGCAGAATGTTGTGCGGCTTCACGTCGCGGTGCACGAGGCCCTGTGTGTGGGCGTATGCGAGTGCGTCCGCGCTGGCCGCTCCAATTTCCAGCGCGCGCTTGTAGCGGAAGCGCCCGCCGTTCTTGAGCATGTGGGCGGCGTCCGTGCCCTCGATCATTTCCATCACGAGGTACAGGTTGCCGGCGTATTCGTCGACGTTGAACACGCGCACGATGTGCGGGTGGTCCAGCTTCACGCACAGGCGGGCCTCGCGCAGGAAGCGCTGGCGCACCAGCTCGTTGCGGCTCAGCTCGTCGGGCAAGACCTTGATCGCGACGTTGATGTCCAGGGCGTGGTGGTAGCCCTTGAACACTTCGCCCATGCCGCCTTTGCCGAGCACGCCGGTTACTTCGATCTGGCCGAAACGCGTGCCGACGACGATCTTGCCGCCGAAGGGCGCAACCGGGCGCGGGGCGCTGCCGGAGTTCAGGCTGCCGGACTGCGGCGTGCCGCCGGTCCCGGTGGGTCCGAACACTGTCTTCTGCGTGCTGCCGCCGCTGACGTGGCCGGGCTGCGTTGGCTCATACATCGTGGCGGCCGGCTGGATGTCCGGCGTGCCGGGGTTCTTCTTGCCCTTGCCCTTCTGCTGCTTGAGCGCGTCGGTGACGCTGGGGCCGGGCGGGATCGGGTGCTCGCCGGTGTGGGCCTCAATGCTTACGAGCGTGCCTTCGGCGATGTCGCCGGATTCCATGTCCTCGATTGCCTTGTCGAGGCGGCGCGTCGGCCCGGGATCGGGCTGGTTTTCTGAATCGTCTGCGTCCGGCTGGCCGGGTGTATCGGGTTCATCAACCATGGCGTCTGTGTCGTCCTGTCAGGCCCAAAGCGACGTAGCAGTCTATCAGTAGAGACGAAAAATGCGCCCTGCGGTCCCACAGAACCTTACACGATGTATTGGTTTTTGCCAAAAGATTGGGGCGTCTTTCAGTGTTAAAGATGTTACTGACACCGCCTTATCCAACGGCCGAGATCACCGCGTCCGCCACCTGGTCGGCCTGTGCGTCGGTCATCTGGTCGAAGACCGGCAGGCTGAGGGCCGTATCGCACAGCTTCTCGCACACGGGCAGATCGCCCTTTTTGCCGCCCAGATCGCTGAAGCATTCCTGCAAGTGCAGCGGCACGGGGTAATAGACGCCACAGCCGATTGCCTGCTCGGCAAGCTGTTTTGCGACGTCGTCACGGTTCGGCAGGCGCAGCGTGTACTGGTGGTAGATGTGCGTGTTGCCCTTGCTGATCGGCGGCGTTGCGATCTTGTCGTTGCCCTTGAAGCGCTCGTTGTAGCGGTCGGCGATTTCGGCCCGGCGCGCGTTCCACTCGTCCAGGCGCTTGAGCTTGATGCTGAGCACGACGGCCTGCAGGGCGTCGAGGCGTCCGCAGATGCCGACGACCTTGTTGTGATAGCGCGGGCGTTCGCCGTGCAGGCGCAGCAACTTCACGCGGTCGGCCAGCGCGTCGTCGTTGGTGGCGATCATGCCGCCGTCGCCCGCGCCGCCGAGGTTCTTGGTCGGGTAGAAGCTGAAGCAACCGAAGTGGGCGAACGTGCCCGCCTTCTTGCCGTTGCGTGTGGCGCCGAAAGCTTGCGCGGCGTCGTCGATGACGGCCAGGTTGTGCTCGCGTGCGAGGTCCATCACGCCTTCCATGTCGGCGCACTGGCCGTACAGGTCGACGGGGATGATGGCCTTGGTCTTCGGAGTAACCTTCGAAGCCGCCGACTGCAGGTCGATGTTGAACGTGTCCTCGTGGACGTCGCAGAAGACCGGCACAGCGTTCAGGCGCGCAACCGCGCCGGCCGTTGCGAAAAAGGTGAAGCCCGGGCAGATCACTTCGTCGCCCGGCTTGATGCCTGCCGCCATCAGGCTGATCAGCAGTGCATCACTGCCGTTGCTGACGCCGATGGCGTGCTTGACTCCGAGATAGCCGGCGGCCTCGGCCTCAAAGGCTTCGACGTACTTGCCCAGCACGAACGCCTGGTCGTCAAACACGTTGCTGACCGCGGCCAGCACTTCATCCTTGATCGTCGCGTACTGCGCCTTCAGGTCGAGAAACGGAACACCCATCACTGTCTCCGGCTGCTTTGCGCGCGAACTATAACAGTGAGGGCTGTGCGCGCCATGGCCGCGAAGTTGGGATTAAACAGGGACGGAGCCGCGTGGGGTCGGCTCCGTCCCTTGTGATCCCGGGTGTCCTTCGAGAACCTCAGGACAGCGTGAGGTGCTCGGACGGTGGGGTCCGGGACTACTGTTTGCGCTCAGACTCTTTCTTCGGCTCTTCGGCCGGCTTCTCTTCTTTGGGTGTTTCGCTGCTCGACTTGCTGGTCTTGCGGACGATTTTCACGTGAATCTTCCATGAGCCGTCCGGCGCTTCCTTGGTGTATTCCTCGACTTCGGCGTCCGGGTCGTTCTCCAGGTCGTCGCCGCCCTTGCCGAGCTGGTCTTCCATCTCCTTGCGCAGCTTCTCGAACTGCTCGTCGGCTTCCTTACGGAACTTCTCCATGCGCTCGCGCATTTCTTCCATCGCTTTGCGCATCTCTTCGGGCATGTCCTTGCCGTCGCCCCAGGGCACGATCTTGACGCGCGGGGCCTCGTCGCCCGGCTCGGCTTCGCCTTTGCCGTGGATCTTGACGCGGACACGCTTCAACAGGTCTTGGACTTCCTTGGGCAGGTCGCCGCCGAAGTCGTCCCAGTCGCCGTCGTGGGACTTCTCTTCGTCAGGCTTGCTCTCGGTCTTCTTTGCGTCGTCCTCGGCTTGCTCGCCGTTTTCGTCTTCGGCGTCGGCCGGGAGGATGATGACCGTGCCGTCGTCCTTCTCAATGATCTTGACCCTCTTGCCGCTCGGCAGCGTCTCAACCTGCTGTGCGAATGCCGGCGCGCAGAGCAGCAGTGCCAGGGCTGCGATGACTGTGGTGAGGCTCTTCATGACTGTTCTCCTTAACTGTCTCGCCTCTAGTACCGGCCGCCTCGCCTGCGCGTTACGTGCCGACGCAAAAAAACCGGGCGGCCTGCAGGCCGCCCGGAGATTGCACAGAATGCCGACTAGTCCTCGAGTGCGTACCAGTTGATGTACCCGATCTGCATTTCCTCCCAGGTCTGTTCGCCGAAGCGTACGTCCGTGGTCGGGTCGGGGTTGGCAGGGTTCTTGTCGCTGTTGTCGAACCAACCGGTGGCGTAGATCTTGGTGCCTACCGGCAGGTCGATCGGCTCACGCAGGATGTAGAGCAGCTGCCAGTTGAAGTCGTAGTGCGGGATATCCAGCAGAACCTTCTCTTCCCCGTCCGGCAGCTTGGCGACGTACTTGTACGCCTTGCCGCGCAGGTGCATGTGCGGCATCAGCGACAGCAGGCGCATCTTCGTGCGCACCACGTAGATGGCCTTGACTTCGTGGTTCTCGGCGCCGGCCGGGATGTTGAAGAAGACGTTTGAGATGCCGGTTGTGGTCACTTCGTGCGTCGGACGGTCCTTGCAGAAGATCATGCCCAACTCGGGCTTGTCTTCGCAGGCTTCGCCGGTTGGCGTGTAGTGAATCTGGAACACCATCGTGGCGCCCTTGGGCAGGAACTTGCCCATGCCTTCCGGAAACACGATGTGGCCCTGGCCGGGCACCATGCCCATGAAATAGCCGTTCAGCCCGCCGTTGTCATCCGGCTGTTCTTTGGCGCGCGGGTGGTTGCGCGGGTACTTCAGGAAGATCAGCACGTGGTGGACGACCTGCGGCTCGCTCGGGCGGATTTCCATCGCCTGCAGCCACTTGTCCTCGTCGAACTCGGTCTCGACCTGCACATACTGGTATTTCACAGTGCCCTTGGCGGGGACCTTGAATGTCTTTGCCGGGCTGACGATTGCGTCCGGCTTGCCGATCTTCCAGCCCTTGGTCCAGCTCTTGGCGACCGGGGCGTCCTTGGCGTCGCCTTCCGGGCAGCCGTTGTCGATCCAGCTCAGCAGCGCCTTGCGGTCGGCGTCGCTGAGGCTGCGGTCGTTGATGAAATCGCCGTGCGCCGCGTCGGCGAACCATGGCGGCATCAGCTTGTTCTCAACCTGCCGTTTCACCATGGTGCGGTTTGCCTTCACGTCGGCGTAGGTCATCAGCTCGAACGGGGCGTTCTCGCCGTCGCGGTGGCACTCCTGGCAGTTGTTCTGGACAATGCGGCTGACACGGTTGTGCCAGGTGATCTCGCCCTTCGGCTCGAGGGCTTCGAACTCAAGCAGGCAGCCCGGCGCCCAGGTGGCGGTGTAGAAGACGTCTTCGCCCGCCAGCACGGCATCGACGGCATCGCGCAGGTAGGTCACACGCGGTGCGTCCAGGTTGTAGCCGAAGCCGAACTGGTCACTGACCGCGCCCCGGTAGCGCAGGGTGCGGGCGGCATCCAGCACGAAGCAGTCGCCCGTGCTGTTGACCTTCAGGGCCTTCGCGATTTCGCCCTTGGGGTCGCTCAGGTAGCGCGCGGTGAACCCGTAGCGCTTGATGGCGTCCTTGCAGTCGTCGATGCTGTCGTTCTCCATCGGGTTCAGCAGCAGGAACGCGACGTCCTTTTCGGCATAGTCGGCGACGATTTCGTTCAGCACCGGCGCGAACTTCTTGCAGATCGGGCAGGTCGAGTTCGTCACGGCAATGACGAGCGCCTTCTTGTCCTTGTAGTCCGACAGCTTGCCCGTCTTGCCTTCGGTGTCCGTGAACGCCAGGTCTTCGATCAGCTGGCCGATGCGGAAGTTCCGCGCATCCACGAGCTTCGGCGCCTGGCGGATTTCTTCCGGCTTGGCCTCATCCTGTGACATCACTATGCCCGCCAGCCCACCAAAAACCCCGGCCGCGAGCAGGGCAAGTACGCTCAAGTGCTTCAGGTTCATCATCTTCCTCTGTATTCCAGTTCGTTTGGATAGTCGTAGTTAACCAGTTATTCTCACGGAGGTTTGGTCGATTTCGCGCGCGCCTTTTCTCACCCCCGCGGGGTGACTATGCTGCGCGCTTCCAAAAGCCTTAGTTTCGAGGTGCGTTGTGGGTGAATTCGACAACGACGATGGTCCTGTAGAAGGATCGAAAACCACCGCAAACACGCTGCCCTGCGGCAAGTGCGGCGCGGAGCTTGAATTCAACCCGGGCGCCACCGTGCTGAAGTGCGGCTATTGCGGGCACTCGCAAACCATCGAAGTGCAGGCCGGCGCGGCCGTGGTCGAGTACGACCTCAACGACGCCATCAGCCGCTACCTTGGCCAGGTCAAGAAGATGGAGGCCGGCACTTCGAAGCAGGTGAAGTGCCAGGATTGCGGCGCCGACATTATCGTGGAGGCAGGCAGCAAAACCGCCCGCTGTGACTACTGCGGCGGCAAGCGCATCATCGAGGAAGAACTGCCGCCGGAAGTGCTGCGCCCGGAGGCGCTGTTGCCGTTCACCTTCGACAGCGCCAACGCCGTCGAGCGTTTTCGGAAATGGCTGGCGGGCGAAGGCTTCTGGGGGCGCCTGTGGGTCAAGCTGGTGCGTCCCAGCGCGTTGCAGCAGCGGGCCAGCGTAGGCGATCTGCATGGCATCTATGTGCCGTTCTGGACCTATGACAGCCACGCGCACAGCAACTGGACGGCGCAGGCGGGCTACTACTACTACGTCACGGAGCACTACACCGACAGCCAGGGCAAGCGGCAGTCGCGCCAGGTGCGCAAGATCCGCTGGGTGTGGACCAGCGGCTCGCGCCGGGACTTCTTCGACGACTGGCTGGTCTGCGCCAGCAAGCAGTACTACGGCACCGATCTGCAGAAGCTCATGAAGAAGATCGAGCCGTTTCCGACCAAGCAGCTTCGGCCTTACGACGACAAGTACCTCGCAGGCTTCCGCGCCGAGGTCTACACGCTGGACCTCAAGGCCGGCTGGACGATCGCCCGCGACGGCATGCAGTCCGAGTGCTACTCGCGCTGCGGAAGTGACGTTCCGGGCGACACGCACCGCTTTCTTGAAGTGCGCACGACGTACTTTGGCCAAAGCTTCAAGCACGTGCTGCTGCCCGTCTACGTGATGGGCTACCGCTTCAACGAGAAGCAGTACAACGTGCTCGTGAACGGCAGCACCGGTGAGGTCCAGGGCGGTGCGCCGGTTTCATGGATCAAGATCGTAATCATCAGCGTGATCCTCGCCCTGCTGATCGGCGGCGGCATCGCGGCCTACTACATCTTCGGCGCGCCGGGCAAGTCGCCCGCGTCGAACACGGCGCGGACGGTGCAGACAAGCACGGGCGCGCCTGAGCCGTTTGCGTTGCCGATTCACTTCAAGCGCGACGGCAACGACGAAGTCTGGCAGCTCGAATTCAGCTTCACGGGAGCCGATGCGGCGAAGAAGGCGCAGAACTGGGAAGAGTTCAAGGCGCAGAACCTGCAGGGTCAGGTCGAGGCAGAGGCCGAACGCGTGTTGAAGCTCGACCGTACCAGCAGCTACTCGACGCTGGCAAAGAAGGTGCAAACCGCGTTCGACCAGAAGTTCAAGAAAGCCGATGGAACGCCGAGATTCGCCAATGTCAGGGTCAGCGAGCCGCGCGATAGCACGCGTCCGAAGTAGCCCTAGCGCTGCTTCAGAACACGCTCGAAGCCGTCGAGCATGAGCTCTAGGCCAAAGTCGAACTCGTCAGCGAAATTGTAGCCCGGCTTCAGTATGTGCTGTGTGGTGAGTTCCGCGAAGTGCGGGTACTGATCCACCGGCATTTGCTGCAGAATGTCAGTGGCGAGTTCCTCAAGTTCTTCCGCGGTCTCAAAGGGCAGTTTCATCTCCTGTAGCGCGAACCCGTTGATGTAGCTGTCCAGCGCGGCGAAGGCGTGAGCGGCCAGCGCGATGCTGAAGCCGCCTTCGCGCAGGCAGCCGATCACGGCATCGTAGTAGCGCATGGAGTTCGGCCCGGGGTTCTTGCGCGTCTCCATCACGATGAGTGCCCACGGGTGGCGCACGAACATCTCGCGGGCGGAGTGCGCCCGACGCCGCATGCCTTTCTTCCAGTCCTCGCCCTTTCCGGGCAGCTCAATCTCCGCAATGACCAATTCGACCAGCCCATCGAGCAGGTCGTCCTTGTTGGCGACGTGGTTGTAGAGCGACATCGCCTCTACGCCGAGTTTCTGGCCGAGCCTGCGCATGGACAGGGCTTCGATGCCGCTTTTGTCGGCGATCTTTACGGCCTCTCTCAGGATGCGTTCGCGGCTGAGCGGTTTTGACCTGGCTGTCATGGTCGCCGAGCGTAGGGGAAGATTTCCCGGTTTTCCAGTTGAAAACTTACAATGTAAGCTTACAGTGTAAGTGTACGCGACGAAAAACGGACCGGGAGACGCACATGCAGGCTACACTCACCGTCAGACACACTGAGAACAAGACCATGAAGGCCATCGTCCAGGATCAGTACGGAAGCGCAGACGTACTGCAGCTACGCGACGTCGAAAAGCCGCAGATCGCCGACGACGAAGTGCTGGTGCGCGTGCGCGCCGCTGGCGTTGATCGCGGCGTCTGGCACTTGATGACCGGTATGCCGTATCTCATCCGGGTCGCAGGCTTCGGGTTGACGCGGCCTAAAATGACCACGCCCGGCATGGACCTGGCGGGCACCGTCGAGGCCGTCGGCAGGAACGTCACCCGCTTCAAGCCGGGTGATGAAGTCTTCGGTATCGGCAGCGGTGCGTTCGCCGAGTATGCGGCGGCCAAGGAGGCCAAGCTCGTGCTCAAGCCCGGCAACCTGAGCTTTGAGGAAGCGGCGGTCGTCGCCATTTCCGGGCTGACCGCCCTGCAGGCCCTGCGCGACGTGGCGGAAGTTCAACCGGGGCAGAAAGTACTGATCATCGGTGCGAGCGGCGGCGTGGGCAGTTATGCGGTGCAGATCGCCCGGGCGCTCGGCGCGGAAGTCACCGGCGTGTGCAGCACCGGCAAGCTTGAGTTCGTCAAGTCCATCGGAGCGGACCACGTGATCGACTACACACGCGAGGCCATCACCGACGGCGGCAAGAAGTACGACGTCATCCTCGATATTGGCGGCAATCGCAGGCTGCGGCTTCTGCGCCGCGCACTGGCGCCCAGGGGTACGCTGGTGATCGTGGGCGGAGAGTCCGGTGGACGCGTAATTGGCGGCGTGGACCGCCAGTTGCGTGCGATGCTGCTCTCGCCGTTCATTGGCCAGAAGCTCACATCGTTCATCTCGAGCGAGAACTACGAAGACATGCTGGTGCTGAAAGAGATGGTCGAGGCGGGCAAGATCAGCCCTTTCGTCGGTCGGAGCTACGGGCTGGCGGAAGCCCCCGAGGCGATCCGCGACATCGAGGCCGGGCGAGCTCAAGGCAAGTCAGTCGTTGTGCTATAGCGGGGCACGTCGCCATCGCGAGGTCTCTCCGCATTGACGCTTGGTTGAAGCGCCGTATCGTTTTGAAATACGCGCCCGTAGCTCAGTTGGATAGAGCGACGGTTTCCGGAGCCGTAGGTCGCAGGTTCGAATCCTGCCGGGCGTGCCATGGAAACGGCGGCTGATTGGCCGCCGTTTCCATGGCAGACGAGTCGACAAACGCACCGGGTGACTTCTGCGCCGTGGTGATCACCGCGCCCGCGCGAGTGGATATGGATTCTCTCGACGAGTTGCTGCACGGCGCCAGTGAGCTGATGGAGCAACTTGAGAAGTTCCCCGGCCACCGCATCATTCACGCGCGGCAGATCCAGAAGGCCGACAGCGCCACGGTGGCCGAGTTGCTGGATATCTCACGTCGGGCATACCAGCTCGGCTTCAAGTTCGTGATCTGCGACCCGCCGAGCCTGCTGGACAACTTCTTCGACATCTACTTTCCGGGCAGCGACGTCCAGCAGAACATCTTCTACACGGGCAAGGATGACCCGAAGGTCTGCCCGGTGCCGTGGATCCCGCCGTTTCTGCAGAGCAAGACCGGGCGCATTGATGTCTGGAAGCAGGGCCAGTGGCACGCCAGCTATCACTGGGCGCACGAGGGCATGCGGCGCGACCGCTAGCTCAATTCTCTTCGATGTTAACGCCGAGGCTGCGCAGGTACTCGAGAGCTTTCTCGAGTGACTCGTTGTCGCCCTCCAGGGCGATTTCGAGGAAGCCGTGTTCATCGGTCACGTTGGCGCGCGAGATGTTGAACATCACGCCGAAGCGCGTGCTGATGTTGTGCAGAATGGGCTCGCGAATCAGTTTCTGTGAGAAGCTGAGCGAAAGTTTGCGAATAGTAGCTGCCATCTTCACTCCCGGTTGCGCCTCGCGCCATGCGAAGCGTGTGAGCCCACACATTCTAGACGCAAAACCCCGGGCGCAACATCCCGGAAAACCCTAAAATCGTACGCTCGCAAGCACCCTGCCAGATTTTCTGCGGCCGACTTGTCAAGCAACGCTCGCCAATTTCGACTCCGGACCATAGTGCCCTTGCACCGGCCGGGCTAGGCTCACGCGATGAGAATGGTACTGGCAAGTCTGATTTCTGCACTCCTTGTCGTCGGCTGCGGTGGTGACTCCAGCGTGCCGGCCAACGGCAACGAGCCGGCCGGCAACGCGCCCACAGCCAATACTCAGCCGACCGAAGAGAAGAAACCGGACACTCATGAGGACCAGTGGCTGCTGATCGAGGCACGCACGGCCGGGGACAATGTCGAGTTTGTCGTCGATGGAAGGGCGCTTGATCTGGATAGGCTACTTGCCGAGTTCAAGAAGTATGCGAAGTCCAAAGACGCAGCGGTTGGACTGAGAGGCTCTCAGGACGGGGTCAGCGACAACCCCATTCGCTTTCGTGCAGTGGCGACCGTGTCCGCGCTGTCGTTTTGGGTGGTGATTGAGGCGATGGCAAGTACCGGCTTGCATCTGGTTCGCGCTGAACTGTCAACCGAAGAAGAAACGCTCTCACTGTGGACCGGGTTGCCGTTGGACCAAGGCCTCGGTGGACCGAAAGGGCCGGAGCTCGTCGGGACGGACCTCAAGATTGTACCGAGCGACGGGCGAATCGAATTCCTCGTTCGAAATGACGAGGGTGAGCGCGAGCCGCTGAAGGAGGCCGGGTTTGCTGCCGACATGCTGGCTGCGCCGCTGCCCTTGACGATCAACAAACTCAGGGACGCGTTGACGGCCGGCGTGCACGGACGGGAAAAAGCTGCAGGCGTTGCCCTGGACGAAATCGAGTTGATACCGGCCGATCCAATGATGCCCAACAGAACCGAATTCGTCCCTTGGGGCGCAGTCTGGATTGCAATGTCGGCGATCGAGCAGCTCGCGGTGCAGAACAAGCACAAGATCGCAACCACGTATCGGTTCGTCGCGGCGATGGACGCCTACAAGCGGGACTGAGTTCTAGTCCTTCGGCGCGCCGTGGGTTTCGAAGCTGGCTTCGCGTGCCGGGCCTACGCTTACGATCCCGATCGGTACTCCGACAAAGTCCTCTAGATACCGCAGGTAGGTCCGCGCGTTCGCCGGCAGGTCGGCCGCGTCCCGCACGCTGCCGATGTCTTCCTTCCAGCCCGGCAGGGATTCGTACTTCGGCTTGAGTGCGCTAAAGCGGCGAATGTCCGCGGGCATGCCGGGGGCGTCGTAACCTTCATAGCCGACGCCGACCTTGATCTTCTCGAAGCCCGACAACACGTCGAGTTTCGTGATCGCCAGGTGCGTGATTCCCGAGGTACGGCAGACGTAACGCAGCGCGAACAGGTCGATCCAGCCGCAGCGCCGGGGGCGACCTGTGGTCGCACCGAATTCGCCGCCGGCCTCGCGCAGCTTCGCCCCGATGTCATCGTTCAGCTCGGTCGGGAAGGGGCCCTCGCCCACGCGCGTGCAGTAGGCCTTGGTCACGCCGATCAGCTTGTCCACCATCAGGGCGAGTCCGACGCCGGACGGAATGCCCGCGGCCGTCGTGTGGCTGCTGGTGACGTATGGATAAGTGCCCTGCGACACGTCGAGCATCGCGCCCTGTGCACCCTCGAACAGTATGTGCTTGTCTTCCTTCATCGACTCGGCGAGCAGCAGCGAGGTGTCGGTGATGTAGCCCTTCAGCTTTCTGCCTACGTCCAGCAGCGGCTTGAGCATGTCGTCTACGCCCGGCGCGTTGCCGTCGGTCTGGCAGGCGCGCACGTTGACCGCGCGCTGCAGCGCCTCGCGCAGTGAAGTCTCGTCCAGCAGGTCGGCCGCGCGCACGCCCACGCGGTCGTAGCGGTCGGCGTAGGTCGGCCCGATGCCGCGTTTTGTGGTGCCGATCTGGTTGGCCTTCTCGCCGGCCTCGCGGTCGACGTCGAGCGTGAGGTGAAGTGGAATCGTGATCGAGCAGCGGTCGCTAATGAACAGGCGCCCGTCCAGCTTGAAGCCGCGTCCTTCGACTTCCGCGATTTCGTCAATCAGGCGCAGCGGGTCCACGACCATGCCCTGCGCCATCACGTTGATGCAGTCCTTGTGAAGCACGCCCGTCGGCAGGTGGTGCAGTACAATCTTTCCGCCCTCGGGATAGACGGTGTGGCCCGCGTTGCCGCCGCCCTGGAAGCGCACGCAGAAGTCCTGCTGCGCGCTGATCGAGTCCACGAGTTTGCCCTTGCCTTCGTCGCCCCATTGGAGGCCGAGGATGGCTGTCGTAGGCATGGCCATGCTTCCTGAATGAAGACAGACGCCGCGTTGGCGTCTTACGAGGCGAGGTTAAGGACGCGACAGCGTCTCGGCAAGGGTAAGTCGCAGCAACTCGTCGTCGAACATTTCGCGGTGGGTGAACGGCGTGAAAGACCACTCATCCAGCGAGTTGCGGAACTCTTCGCCGCGTTTCACCAGCGCGGGCGGACTCTGCGGCAGCATGAGCCCAAGGCCTGAGCGACGGGTGACGATCCCGTCGCCGCTGGCGTACATGGCGTCCGCCATAGGGTCGAACCGTCGCGTGGGAAAGCGCGGGCGAAACAGGAGCTCGTAGTCACCGTCCGTGCCGACAAGCCCGACTCGAGCCAGCGTGGGGGTGTTGACGCCGAGGATCACGCTGGTGGGCACGCCCGTGGGGCCTTCGATGCAGCGGCGCAGCCTCCTTGCATGGGTCAGGACAAGCCGGAGATATGCCCGCCTGTCGGCCATCGTCTTCTCGAACAGCGCGTCGCGGTCCTCTTTCGGCTGGATGTTCTGGATGATCTCGCTTTTCAGCCGGTCCTGCTCCGACTCGTTAAACACCGACAGTCCGTAGGTCTCCCACGTCTCCGGTTCCCACAGATTCACTTCCAGGGATTCGCCGCCCTCGCCGACGAAGACCGGCTCGCCGGGCTCGGGCAACAGCTCGAACGCGGCCGGGAAGCTGAAGATGGTCGAGGGCGGGTAGCGCCGCGACAGCAGGTTCGGCGAGTAGCCGTCGTGGATCAGGTGCAGTGCGTCAATGGTGCCGGCGTGCGGCGTACCAAGGCAGACGAGTCGCCGGCAGTCCTTCAGCCCTGCCCAGTCCGGCTCGGCGGGCTCTTCGACCGGCGTGTCACTCACCACGTCGCGCCCGCCGTAGCGCAGGTAGTACCGGGCGATCAGCCCGCCGTTGGAGATGGCGAGGAACGTAAACTTCTGGTCCGGCACGCGCAGGTCGCGACGGATGTTGTCGATGAACTCTTTCAACTGCACGGCCGCTTCGACGTTGCTGCGCCGCCAGTCGTAGAAGAAGACGAACAGGTCGTGCCCGCGATGGAAGCGCTTTCCGTAGGCGGGCAGGTAGCCCAGCGTGCCGGACATGAAGTCAATCAATTGCGCGTAGAAGCTGACTTCGCCGCGACCTTCGCCAAGCAGGATTTCGGCGCGGTCGAGTACCCGGTAGGCGCGCAGGTTGTCGGTGTTGTCGCGCAGGCGTGGGCGATCGATCGGGAGTTCAAGGTCGTCGCGCAGCTCGGAGATCGTTGCGGAGAAGCTGCCCCAGGCGATCTCGCCGTTCTCGATGTTGTAGAGCCTGCTGCCGAGTGTGCCGGGGATCAGTATCACCGGCTCACGCTGGCCCTGCCGGCGCTCGAACTGGTACTCGTGCGGCGGCGTGATATCCGTGTCTTCGCTGGGCGAGAACTGGCAGGCGCCCGCAAGCAGCAGCAAGCCCGTCGTCAGCAGCAGGACTGCCCGGCTCAGGAAGCGTTCAACCATGGGGGAAGATCATCGGGCTTAAACCCTGCCGCGTCGAGTGCCGTCTTCAGCTCAGGCCAGAGCGGCGCAACAAGGTCGAGCTGTTGCCCGCTCAACGGGTGGGTGAACTCCAGCCTCGACGCGTGAAGAAACTGGCGCTTGAGCCCGAGCTTGTCCGCCGCGTGACGATTGCGGTCACGGTCGCCATACTCGTCGTCGCCCGCAACCGGCGCACCGACGTGGGCCAGATGCGCGCGGATCTGGTGGGTTCGACCCGTTACGAGTTCCAGCTCGACCAACGAATAGGTCCCGCGCTGTGCCAGCACACGATAGTGGGTCACGGCCGTTCGGCCTTCGCCGGCCTTGACCTTGCGGCGCTGACCGCGCGCACCTTCCTGTCGCGCAATCGGCACGTTGATGGTGCCTTCCCGTTGCGGCAGCCCGCCGATGGCGAGCGTCACGTACGTCTTGCGCACGTTGCGCTTCTTGATCATGCGCGTGAGTTCCTGCATCGCGGGAAGCGTCTTGCCGATGAGCACCAGCCCGCTCGTGGCGCGATCAAGGCGATGCACGAGCCCCGGGCTGAAAGTCGGTGAAGGCTTCACGAACTCCTTCATGCTTTCGCCGGCTTCGGGCGGCTTCTCAAGCAGATACGCGGTGACCTGGTCGATCAGCGTATCGCGATCGTCGCCGCGGTCGCCGGCGTGAACCAGCAGCCCGGCCGGTTTGTTGACGGCAATCAGGTGTGCATCTTCAAATACGACCTCGAAGTCCCTTCGCTTCGAGAGGCCTCGCTGCGTCTTTTCGCGTACCTTGGGCTTCAGATGGCGGTCTTCGGCCGCCTGTCGGAAGCTCACCACGTCGCCCGGCCGAAGCCTTGCATCCGGCTTGGACTTCCTGTTGTTGACGGTGATTTGTTTGGTGCGGACGAGCTTGTAGATCGCGGAGAGACTCACGTCGTCGAGCAGCTTGCGCAGGAAACGATCCAGCCGCTGGTTGGCCTCATCCGGGCCGATCATGATGGTGCGCTGCTCGGCCATCAGGAGAGTTTCAACTCAAGCCGGGCGTTGCGACGGGCAGGAACATCCAGCGAACCCTTCAAGATCGTGCCATCGGCGAGGACAACCGTAACCTTGTAGGTGGCCGGGGCCGCACCGGGGATGCGCACGAGTCCGAGTTCGTCGCTGGAAGCTTCGTAGGCCAGTCGATCATCGAACAACAGCGCCACCGGCTCGAGGTCGAGCTTTCTGCCCTCATGCGAGATGTCAAACGAGACGTCGCACAGCGGCTTCAGGGAGACGTCCAGGTCGCGTCGCGCGTCGCCTTCGCGCAGCGTACCGGCCGAGATGAATTCAGGCGCATAGCCCGGCGCGCTGATGCGCACTACGGAATCCGTCAGGGACGGATTGGCAGCCAGGTAGAGTCCGCCCGGGTGGTACTCGAACGTGCCGTTCTCGGAGACACGGTCGAAGGGCGTTACTTTTGCATCCCCGCCGCGCATTACCCGGAAGTCGTAGCTCTCTATCGGCAGACCTGTCTCTGCGTCGCGTACGGTTCCTGACACGGACGTTTTGATGGCGATCTGCAACTCATAGTCCGGCTGGTCGGGGCCAACGCCTTCAAGCCGTGCCTCTTCTTCGCCGAGCTTTGTCGCGAGCGTGTACTCGCCTTCTACTACCGGGCTGAACCCGAACCGGCCTGCCGCGTCGGTCACGCAGCGTCGCCCGCTCAGGGGCTGGACGCGGGCGGCGTCGCTGAACCGCCGTGGTGCATCGCGATCCGCACCGCGAAACGTTCGCAGCTCGGAAGTGCCGTCCGTGGCCGTTTCGTCGGCCGTTCCGCTCGGCGTTATCTTGTCGGCAATCAGTCGGACGACAGCGCCTGCCACGGGGTTTCCGGCCTGGTCCTTCACGACACCGCGGACGTGATGTTCCGCCGTTAGGGTCAGGTCGAGCCATTCGTTTCTCGCCGCGGTCAGGTCCACCTCGGCGATACGCGCGTTGAAGCCGAAGTACCCGCCCTCCGCCTGCAGAGCGTAGCCCCCGACGGGGAGCTGCTTGAACTCGTAGCGCCCGGTTTCATCGGCGGTCACGCTCGTCACAAACTGACGCCGTGCGGAAGTCGGTGTGCGCCCGCGCAGTGAGATCACCTCAACGGGCCCGGCGGAGCGCGCGGTTACTTGCACGCCGGGCGCCGGCATGCCGGCATCGGTCACCACCTGGCCGCTCAGTGACGCGCCTTGCCTGACGACCAGGTCCGGCATGGTCGCCGTGCCGGAATCGACGACGGACACGGAGTCGCCGACTGCGATGCGTCCGTCCTGCGCCTGCGCCGCCAGCCGGCCCATGCGCTCGCCCGATGCGTTTGTCGCCCCGCGGGATGCCCACGCCAGCAGCGTGAAGTTGCCGCCGGCATCGGTGTAGCCGACTCCGTGCAGATCGCGCAGCTTCTGTTCCCCGGTGAAGGTCACCTCTGCGTCAGCGAGCCCGACGCCGTCCTCCGTGACGACTCGCCCGCTGACCACCAATCGCATCGCCGCGTCCGGCGTCTTGAAGACTTCCGGCGGGCGTTCGCTGGCGACCGGGTCGGCCTCGATGCGGGAGACATCAAAGTCTGCAGGATTGAGCTGCAGCGGGCCCGGCTCGTCGGGCTTGTTGGACTCCGCCTGCTGGTTGCCTTCCTGAGGCTTGGGGCGGGGCGAATCGCCGGACATCAGAAACCAGATCGCCACGCCGGCGCTAACCGCCAGCAGGACAGCCGCTACGGGAACAATCAGTTTCTGACCCATCCTCGTCTCCGGGCGCGAAGATAAGGCCCCGAGTGTAGTACGAACAAGGGGGGCGCGGGCCGGAAATGCTATTCCTCGAAGTGGCGGCCCTCGAGCTCGATCTGCGTGCGCCGTTTCAGCACTTCCCCGGGCCTCGACCTGGGGATTTGCCAGCGAATCCGGGTCGTGGTGTCCGCCCATTCGGTGAGCGCGTGCAGGCGCTGTTCCAGCTCGCGGCGGGCGCGGGCGACATCGCGAGGCCCGGCGTCGGGCGCCACCCGGAAGCACTCGCCGAAACGCACCTCAATGCGCGAGAACGGCATTGGCACCATCAGCTGGTCCCAGCTTCGGTGAAGCTGCGCCGTGCGGTTGCAGGTCCAGGTAACCGGCACGATGGGCGCACCGGTTGCCTTGGCCAGCATGATCGCGCCCGGTTTCAGCTTGTAGCGCGGGCCACGCGGGCCGTCGCCGACGGTGGCGATGCTTGAGCCCGCGCTGGTTGCGGCAATCCCGTCGCGCAAGGCCTTGGCTGCGTCGCGCGAGCTTGAGCCGCGGATTACGTAGCCGCCGTTTTCGCGGATCGGGCGGGCAAGAAACTCGCCGTCTTTGCTGGCCGAGATGATCGAGTGGACCCGGATGTCCTGTCGCCGCCGTGAAAGCGAATCCAGGTACGCAAAGAAGCCGGGCACTCGATTGTGCCAGCAGATGAAGATGTAAGGGTTCCGCTCATGCAGGAGGTCGCGGCGCAATTCGCGGTCCCCGTGGACTTCCCAATGGCAGGTGTCGGTCCAGAGGCGCAGGCAGCTGCGCGCGGCAGCAGAGGTTGCGGCATACACCAGCTTCTCGCGCCAGGAGAATTCGCCCGGGTCACGGTCGCCGTAATGGCGGAACCGCATCCATTCTCGCCAGCTATCGTTTTTTTTCGCGCTTGCGACTGACATACCCACCTTGTCTAGACTGCGGATTACACCCAAACCGTGGGGGTCGCGCTATGCACAATCGGCTGGCAGTTGCGTACGTCGACTCACCGCTGGGAGAGTTGGGGCTGGCGGCCGGCGAACACGGGCTGATCTGCGTGAGCCTCGGCAAGTCACTTGATGGTCAGCTGCCGCAGCTTCTCAATCACAGGCACGACAACGGGCGCGGCAAGTGCGACCCGTTCGCCCTGCTCGAGCAGGCGTGCGGCGAGCTGGTCGAGTACATGCTGAGCGCCCGCGAGAAGTTTGACGTGCCACTTGACCTGTCAAGTGGCACTGAGTTCCAGCGCACCGTCTGGCGGCGCCTGCGAAAGGTGAAATACGGGCAGGCCATCACCTACGCCGATCTGGCCGATGCCGCAGGCCGTCCGCATGCGACCCGCGCCGTAGGCAACGCGGTGGGGGCCAACCCCCTGCCGATCATCATTCCGTGCCACCGAGTGCTGGCGGCCGGCGGCCGGCTCGGCGGATTCAGTGGCGGGCTGGCACGCAAGCGCAAGCTGCTGCGGATTGAGGGAATCAAGTGGAAGTGAAAGACCGCCCCGGGGCAGGGTTGCCCCGGTCGGCCTACTCGTAGTGCAGCGCCTCGACGGGGTCTTTGCGGGCCGCCGCCATCGACGGAAGGATGCCGCAAAAGAAGCCGAACATCACGACCGGCGCCGCGACGTCAACCGCGAGCATCAACAGGTCAAACCCCTTCACACTCGGGATGTACGTAAGGAAGTAGACGTCCGGCGGAAACAGCCGGATGCCGGTCATCTCGTCTATGAAGTCCTCGATCTGGTTCAGGTATTCCGACGCAACCATCCCTGCGCCCGCGCCCAGCACGGCGCCGAACAGTCCAATGAACAGCGCATTGAACATGAACACGCTGCGGATGCCCCAGGGGGAATGCCCCAGCGCCTTCAGGATGCCGATGTCCTTCACCTTTTCGTTCACGAGCTGGTAGACGATGATCACGATCGCGCCGCCCGCCAGCACGATGATGAAGCTGACGATCAGTCCGATCAGTGAGCGCTCGATGTTCACCGCCTCGAGCAGGGTGCGCGTTTCGTCTTCCCAGACGCCGACGCTGACAGCATGAACGCGGTGGTCGCGCATCGCCTGCCGCAGATCGTCCTTGAGTTTGTCGCTTTCGTTCTGCCCCTCGTACGGGCGATAGTCCGCCAGCCGCGCACCGACGACGTAGCGAATCTCGCTGTCGGCGAGCAGCTTCGTCAGTTCCTCGAAATCGCAGTACATGCGCCCGCGGTTTTCTTCGTACAGCCCGCTGCGGAAGAAGCCCGTTACCTTGAACCAGACCTCAATGGTGCGCGGCACCATTCGATTGTCTTCGAAGTAGATACGGGGGATGGTCACGGCAATCGAGTCGCCGATGTTCACGCCGGCGCCAAGGGCCGTCTCCGCCAGCGCGTCGCCGAGAATGATGCCGGGCTTGTCGTCGTCCGGGCGCATCCCGGGGGTGGTGGCGCGCTTCGTGTAATCCTCGATCGACTCGCCGGGAATCATCGACGTGCGGACGGGCAGCACCTTGCGGTACGCCTGCATGCGGGCCCGCACAGCCTCTGCCTGTGCGTCGAAATTCTCGACGGCGTAGGCCATCGGCACCTTGCGGCGCACGCCCATGCGCTTGCGCAGCGGCAACAGGTCTTCGGGGTTTGCGATGCCGGCGCGCAGGTTCTGGAACAGGTCGAGCGCGCGATCGAGCGTACCGGCCTCGGCTTCCTTGATGCCCGCGTCATAGATCGCCAGGTACTTCTGCCCCAGCGCCGTGAGCGCGTCCTCGCGCTGGGCTTCCGTCAGGTCCTTGCGCCGGACTTCCTTGTCGGCCTCTTGCGTCGCGGCGTTGATCTGGTCCCAGATCTTGTTGGCGAGCTCGACGTCGCCCGGCGGTGTGTCGGGCTCGGCGGCGAAGTTCTTCAGCGTGAGCGTGTTGTCGGTGTACACCATGCTGATCGCGCCGATGCTGGGGCCGCTGCCCGTCAGGTACTCGGCAAAGATGATCCGCGCGCCCTGGTAGTTGACCTGCTGGAAGCGCTCGCTTGGCGACTCGTCCTTCATCTGCTCAAGCAGAATCGCGCGCACGTCGGCCTCGCAGGCCTTCAGGATTTCGCCGAGTTCCTTCAGGTCTTCGGTGCGGCTTGCGGCCTTGTAGGATTCTCGCACACGCTCATACAGCCTGCGCCCGGGGCTGAATTCCAGGTAGCGCACGTTGTCGAACTCACGCCAGCGCACGCGGCCTGTCGCCGTGGTGAAGCGGCGCAATGCCAGCGTGTGCGTCATGTCGTCGGGGAAGCGCCCGGTGCCCTTGGCGTCTTCCGTGAACATGAACTCGCGGCGGGCCTCCGTGGCCTCGACGCTTTCCGCGGTCTCCCAGCCCAGTGTCGCGCCGAGAATGTTGAGCATCGGGCCGAGCACGTATTGGTCGCGGAACTCGGTCAGCTCCGCGCTTGCGACGTACTCGCCGAGGTTGCTGATGTGGGGCTCGCGCGCGGCGTCTACGCCGACCAACTCGGCAATCGGCAGTTCGCGCGAGCCTGATTTGGGTGTAATGAACGTCTTGGTCGAAAGCCGCCACGATACGCCGGTCACGTCATGCTTGCCGCCCGGGTCGGTGTGTTCGTTGAGCGCTTCCTCCGCCCGGTCGAACTCCTCCTGCAGGGCTTCTCGAAACAGCGGCCCGTACCATTCGAGGTGGATCTCCTGCTCGAGCTTCTTGGGGTCGCCGACGCGCGACAGGAAGAACTCCTTGGGCGAGACGATCTTGCCGTCGTCGCGCAGGCACTCGCGGTCGAAGTCCGTCAGCCCCTTGCCGGTGCGCAGGCGCTGGATGAACGCATCCTCGTCGCCCGTGTCGGACTCGCCCGGGTCCGGCTTGTCGGGGTTGTCGCCCTCAACGGGCGGTGGCGGCTGCATGCGCGCGAAGTCGGCCGGGTCGGGGAGCCCGTCCTTGTCCGCCGCGCGGTACAGCTCAAGCGCGTTCTCAAGCGCGCGCTGCCAGTCGGGCAGCATCGATTCGTCGGCCTCGATGCGCTTGACATAGTGCGCCCACTCGGCCTCGCGCAGCGTGTCCATGCGCATTCGCATCTGTATGTCGTCGCTGCGGAAGCGCACCAGGATGTGCGAGAGGCTGCCGCGCATCTGTTCGCGGAAGTCGGTCTGGAAGCCGGTCATCACGCTGTTGACCAGGATCAGCACGACGACGCCCAGCATGATGCCGAACACCGCCAGCAGGCTCAGGACGCGCTTGCGCAGGAAGCGCAGGCTGACGAACGTACTCGCGCCGCTGCTGAAATAGTGGAGGATCGAGCGGCACAGGAAGTAGTCCACCACGAGAAAGAACTGGAACTTGATGGCGGTCCAGCCCGCGCTGAGCCCGGGGCTGCCGCCCAGAAGCACGCCGCCGACCGCCAGCGGAACCAGCAGGTTCAGCGTGGCCAGCGTCCCGATGCCCTGCGCCGTGCGCCAGATCTGTTTGTGATCGCCGGTCTTCAGCTGCAACAGGCTGATCAACCCCGCGAGGGCTCCCGTCAGCGGCAATACCGGCAGCCCGGTGACCGACAGCAGCCCCGGCGTCAGCTTCTTTGCAAACGCGCGAACGACGATGATCTCGGTCGCCAGGATGCCCGCGCCGAGCACCATCATGGTCAGCGCCGCGCCCGACGACCACGCGGCGTTCACGTCCAGCATCAGGTGGTGCACCTGCCACAGCACGATCGCGGCCGCAAGCAGCAGGAAGAACAGGAACGCAAGGCCGCGCAGTACGATCATTGGCTCAAGAGGGGCACACCGAGGGCTTCGGCACTATATCGGTAGTTTGATACGCACAAGCCCAGCAAATGGGGAAGGTCGGGCACGCCCGACGGCGATATCTAGGGCTCCTTTGACGTCGGTGGTACCACTTCCTTGTGCGGGTCGCCGAGCAGCACCCGGGCGTGCTTGACCAGCTCCTCGAAGCGCCCGGCAAGCTGGTGCAGGCCCTCAATCTTGCGCAACTCCGGCGAGTCCAGCTCTTCCAGCACGGCCTCCACGGCGATGCGGGCGCGCTGTACGGCCGCGTCCTGCTGGTTTACGTGCTCGCGCCGCATGTGGGGGAACAGAATGACTTCACGAATGCTGTCCGTGCCGGTCAGCAGCATGACGAGGCGGTCGATGCCGACGCCAAGGCCTCCCGCCGGGGGCATACCGGCTTCTAGAGCCTCGACGTAGTCGTAGTCCACTTCCTTGGGCGCCTCCACATCTTGTGAAGCCTTGCCCAACTCGACCTGTTCCTCAAAGCGGCGCAGTTGCTCGACGGGCTCGTTCAGCTCGCTGAACGCGTTGGCGAACTCGACGCCGCCGATGAACAGCTCGAAGCGCTCGGCGATGGACGGGTCGTCCGGCTTGCTCTTGGTCAGCGGGCAGATGGCCGTCGGGTAGTCGATCATGAAGGTCGGCTGGATCAGCTTCGGCTCAACGTGATGCTCCAGGATCTCGTTGACCGTGTTCCAGTAGTCCTGCTTCGGGTCCACCTCGATGCGCTTGGCCTCGGCCGCGACCTTGTCCTTGTCGGTCATTTCGAAACCGACCGCTTCCTTGAACAGGTCCGCGTACTTGGCGCGCCGGAACGGCGGCGTCAGGTCAATCTCATGCCCGTTCCATTGGAACTTGAGGTCATCGTTGCCCCGCAAAGCCTTCGCCGCCGCCACAATCATGCCCTGGGTTAAATCCATCATGCGCTCGTAGTCGGCGTAGGCCTCGTACAGCTCGAGCATGGTGAACTCGGGGTTATGCGTGTGGTCGATGCCCTCGTTGCGGAAATTGCGGTTGATCTCGAACACGCGCTCGAAGCCGCCGACCAGCAGGCGCTTGAGGTAGAGCTCCGGCGCGATGCGCAGGTACAGGTTCATGCCCAGCGCGTTGTGGTGGGTGATGAACGGGCGTGCGCGCGCGCCGCCCGGCACCGGGTGCATCATCGGAGTTTCGACCTCGAGAAAGCCTTCGGTCTCGAGGTAGTGGCGGATGGTGCTGACCACGCTGCTACGCTGCTCAAAACGTGCGCGAACGTCGCCGTGGACCATCAGGTCCAGGTAGCGCTTGCGGTGGCGCTGCTCCGGGTCAGTCAGCGCGTCGACCGTCTTCTTGTTTCCTGCTTCGTCGGTGAACTCTCGCGGCAAGGGCGGAACGCTGAGCGCTTTCGTCAGGAAGCGCAGCTCGGAAGCGAACAGCGTGATCTCGCCCGTGCGTGTACGCTGGACGTCGCCCTTGGCCCAGACGAAGTCGCCCAGATCGAGGTTCTCATAAATCGCCATGCCCTGCTCGCCGATGCCCTTTTCATTCATGTAGACCTGCAGCTTGCCGCTGCCGTCATACAGATCGAGGAAGATGGCCTTCTTGCCCATCTTGCGGTTGGCGAGCACGCGTCCGGCGATGGCGCAATCCTTGATCGTCGCGGGCGCTTCCGGCGTGGCGGACTTCTCGGCCGTCTCGAACTCCGAGCGAATCAGCGCGGTGTTCGTGCGCGCCGGTGTTCGGACTGCGTATGGGTTGACCCCGATCTCGGCCAGCGCGTTGCGCTTGCCTTCGCGTATGGCCCGGTATTCGTTGGCATCCTGCGACATGGCATCTCCGTATGCGGCCGCGCATGCTAACAGCAGGCGGCTCAGCGGCTAGTGATATAGGAAGACGGGGCAGCCCACGAGCAGCGCCCGGCGCAATGGCCGGGGGGCGTGGGCTCAACGCTTTCGGAAGCGTCTCATGCCGGCAAACGACTGTCGGTTGCAGCCGCTACTTCTTCTCGAACCAGGCGAGGAGGTCGAGCAGGTCCTGCTTTGCCATTCTCTGGTCGCTGAAGCCGGGCATGAAGTCGTTGTTCTTTCGGCCTGAGTCCTTGATGCGCTTCGCCACGCGGCTCAGGCGCTCGGCCGGGATACTCCCGCCGTGCAGGTCGCGCTCGTCCACGTCGACCAGTGGCGCAACCCCGTCCACCTCGTGGCACGTCCCGCAGTAGCGCAGGGCCATCTCCTTGCCGCGTACCGCGTCGCCGCCTGTCAGGGTTTCCGGAATGGTGTAGCTGCGCGCCTTCCAGTCGATGTTCACGGCTGTGGCGTGGTCCTTGTCGCCGCTTTCGGCCTTCAGGAATGCGTCCAGGTTGGCCAGGTCCTGCGGCGCGGCACCTTCCTCGGGCCCATTCATCCAGAAGGGCACGCACACGTCGCCGCCGAGAGTTGCGTTGTGGCTGCCGGTGTTCTTGATATTGGTGCGCCAGCGGGCGCCAAAGACGCTGACGGCGGCGCGCTGGTGGTCGCCGGCGTCGGCGCTCATGGTGTCGCCCTCGTTCATCGAGTGGCACGAGGCGCAGGTCATCAGGTTGCCGTAAGTCTTTTCGTAAAAGAACTTACGCCCGGCCTCGGCGTCGCCTTTCAGGGTCTTGGCGACGTCCCAGTTCTTGGCGAAGCGTTCCTCAAGCTTGTCGCCGCCGGCATCCCCGCCGCAGGCTGTCTCGCCCCCGCATGCCGCACCTTCATCCTTGGGCTGGCTGCTGGTGCAGCCGATCACGACAAGGCTGAGGGACAGGCTGAGCAGGGCAAACAGACTGAGGAAGCGGGTGCGCATGAGACTCTCCGATGGTTGGGGCCAGTGAGCGAACAGGTGACGGGCGGCATGTATTCTCTAAAACTCAACTGCGGCAGGGCAGGAGATTTCCTGTTCCCGGGCTTGACGGGCCTGCCATGCTAGCTACCTTTTCCGCCCCGGTTCGGCATTCGGGTTGAGCGGCCATAAGGCCCCCCGCGTGCCGCCGAAAGAGGAAGAGTGATGTACGCGATTATTGCAGACGGCGGACGCCAGTACCGCCTTGAGAAGGGCACCGAGTTCAAGCTCGATCGCCTGGGACAGAAGAAGGGCGAGAAGCTCAGCCTGGATCAAGTCCTGCTCGTGGCCGATGGCGACAACGTCAAGGTGGGCGCGCCCACGGTGGCCGGCGCCGCGGTCGAGGTGGAAGTACTGGACGAGGTCAAGGACGAGAAGTTGATCGCCTTCACCTATCGCCGCCGCAAGCACAACAGCAAGCGCAAGCGCGGTCACCGTCAGCGTCACACTCTGGTCAAGGTCACCAACATCAAGGGCTAAGTCATGGCTCATAAAAAGGGCGGCGGCAGCACCAAGAACGGCCGCGACAGCAATCCTAAGTACCGCGGGCTGAAGAAGTCCGGCGGCCAGCTCGTGCGCGCGGGCAACATCCTCGTTCGCCAGCTCGGTACCAAGTACCACGCGGGCAAGAACGTCGGCATGGGCCGCGACTTCACCCTGTTCGCCCTGTGCGACGGCAAGATGTGTTTTTCCGGCAAGGCGCGGAAAAAAGTAAGCATTGAGCCCGTGGCGAGCTAGCCACAACTGACACTCCACTCAGTCGCCCGGGCCCAACAGCCCGGGCGATTTTCTTTGTAGAACATTGAGCACACGGAGGGGGATATGCGAATGCGATGTCGAGTAGAAGGCACGACCAACTGAACTCTAATTCCAATTCTGATTACCGGAGACATAGACATGAGCGAAGCACAGGAATACCGGGGTATCCCCCGCATCGGCGATAAGGCACCTGACTTTGAAGCCGTCACCACCGAAGGCACGCTGAAATTCAGCGACTGGAAGAAGGACAAGTGGACCATCCTGTTCAGCCACCCGGCCGACTTCACGCCGGTCTGCAGCACCGAGCTGACCGAGTTCGCCAAGCGCAGCAAAGAGTTCGAGCAGCGCAACACCAAGCTGATCGGGCTGAGCATCGACAGCATCCACAGCCACCTCGCCTGGCGCGAGAACCTGAAGAAGATCCTCGACGTCGAGCTGAACTACCCGCTGATCGCGGACCTGAACACGGCCGTGGCCCAGAAGTACGGGCTGCTGCACCCGAATGAAAGCCAGACGGCCACCGTTCGCGCAGTCTTCGTGATCGACCCCAAGGACACCGTTCGCGCCATCATCTACTACCCGCTGAACGTGGGGCGCAACATTGATGAGGTCGTGCGCCTGCTCGATGGTCTGCAGGTCACCGACAAGCACGGTGTTGCCGCGCCGGTGAACTGGAAGCCGGGCGACAAGGTCATCGTCCCGCCGCCCAAGAGCGTCGCCGACGTCGCCGAGCGCGCAAGCCACAAGGAGTATGAGCGCGTCGACTTCTACCTGAACAAGAAGTCGCTGTAGATCGCACGGGGCGGGCGGAGGGAAACCTCCGCCCTTTC
Source organism: Planctomycetota bacterium (assembly GCA_020638675.1). Taxonomy (GTDB): domain Bacteria; phylum Planctomycetota; class UBA8742; order UBA2392; family UBA2392; genus JACKID01. The sequence continues at coordinate 23,419 of JACKID010000004.1, read as the reverse complement.
CCCGGGCCACGCCACAGGCTAGCGTACACGCTCACCCAAACCGGAGAGCGTCATGCGAAACCTGAGCGCATTTGTGTTTGCCTGTGCCCTGCTGCTGGCCGCCTGCGGCGGCGGCAATAACGCCACTGGAAACTCCAGCGGCGGCGATTCCAACAAGTCCTGCAGCGGCAACGCCTGCGGCGGCGACGACAAGCCCGCCGCGCCAACGGCCGAACAGAAGCGCCAGGCCGTCGTCGACAAGATGAAGACCGCCATCGTCAACCTGGACGGGCAGGCCGTGCTGCCGCTGTTTCCGGCCGACGAGAAGGACCTCGTGCAGAAGCGCATCGTCACCGAGATGAACGGGATGAAGGACGAGGGCATGAAGATCACGATCAAGTCGGCCAAGATCGAGGAAGTGGAAGGCAAGTTCTTCGTGACCTTTGAGCAGACGCTTGAGGCCAACGGGACGACCGAAGACGACAAGAAGATGCTCCGGTTGCTGGAAGTCGACGGCGAATGGTTCCTGAGCTTCAAGAAGTAGCCGCAAATGAACAAAGCCCCCGCCACGGCGGGGGCTTTTGCTTTTGTGTGCGGCTAGCCGGCGATGCTGAGGCTCTGCATCACGTTCTCGAACTCGAGCCGGCGGCGGCGGGCGTCCATGAAACGGGCAAACTCGCGGCGGCGTGTCTCGGCCGCGCGTGCGCTGGCCAAAAGGCGCGCGTAGCGGGGGGAGGCTCCTGCGATCTTGTCCGTGTTGGCTTTCATGGCTTCGTTCCTGCTTCTGTTACCCGGTCATTGCCATAGACGTTACAGGGATTTCACAGGTTCCCGTTTTCCCGGGTTTGAAACGAGCAACCCGGCCGCGGAGTTGCCGAATTCCGGTCTGCAAGAAGTGATGGGTTGGCGTGTGGCAGCGTGCTAACGTCAGCGCATGGAAGACCCTACAGGACACCTGAAGGGCGCGGCGGGCAGGGTAGGGCTCACGCACCTCGCGCTGCGCTGCAAGGACACCACGGCAACCGCGAAATTCTATCAAGCCGTCTGCGGCATGAGCATCGTGCATGAACGCGCCGGCGACGGGATGCCGGTCTACTGGGTTTCCGCGCGCCCGCTTGGCATTGATTTTGTGCTGGTGCTGCTCGGTGGCGGCAAGGACGGCGACGCCCCGCGCATGGACCACCTCGGTTTCACGGTCGAGAGCCGCGAGTACGTCGACCGAATTGCCGCCAAAGCCCGTGAGCTCGGCATTCTGCAGTACGCGCCGACCGACAGCGGCCCGCCCGTGGGCTACTGGACCATGATCCGCGACCCCGACGGCAACTGGGTTGAGTTCAGCGTCGACCAGGACATCGCGTTCTAGGTTGCCGATAGCCTTCGCGGCGGGAATCAGCATAATGAGGGCTGCCCCGCAACGCCCACCCCTGGCGTGACGACCATGCGAATTCTCCAGCTTTTCATCATCGCGGCGCTCGCGGCGGCTTTGCTGCACGCCCAGCCGGAGCCGCTTCCGTACAGTCCTGAACAGCCCGGGTATCACGACGCCGACGTCGCGCTGGCCGAGTATTGCCTTGAGAACAAGCTGTATTCCGAGGCGCGCTCGCTGTGTGAGACCGCAACGGGCGCGGCATCCGACCGCGCGCGTGAAATCATCGCCGGCTGCGAAGGCAAAGACGACGAGTACTCGGCCGAAGCGTGGGGCGGCTACCTTGACCGTCGCGAAGCCGTGCAGCAGCGCCGCGCGCTTGGGGCCGACAAGGCCGGTCTGGGCGCCAAGCAGGTCATTGCGATCGACCCTGACAACAAGGAAGCCAATGAGGCACTCGGGCAGAAGTGGCTGGACGGGCTCGGCTGGTTGAGCAGCGCCGAGCACGAGCGCCTGAGCCCGCTGGCGCTCACGATGGATGCTGACCCGGCCAAGCCGGAACGTGAAGTCAGCTGGGACGCGCCCTACGTGCTGGTCGGCAAGCACTTCGCGCTCGTGACCGACCTCGACTGGAAGCGCGCCACGAAGTACTCCGAGTACCTCGACCGCTACTACGACATCTTCTTCGAGCTGGTCGGCGACTTCATTCCGCAGCGCAACCAGCCCAACGTCGTCTGGTGCTGCAAGGACTCGGCGACATTCGTCGATTTCACCACCGAGATCGGCTTTCCTATGGGGGAGACCAACGGCGGCATGCACGTCGGTGTCCTGCAGGCCGTCTTCGTGAACGCCGAGCGCTGCGACTTTGTCGGCAAGAAGAACAAATCTTGGGACAACCTGGCCCGCACGCTCTTTCACGAGTGTACGCACCGGCTGGTGGAAATCGGGCTGCGCGGGCGGCGCGGCGGCTGGGACAGCTATGAGCTGGCAGGCACCCGCGAACACGCGTGGATCGTCGAAAGTATCGCGATCGTGTTCGAAGACCTGCAGATCACCAAGAGCAAGTACAAGTTGAAGGGGCTCGAGGACCAGCGCAACTACACGATCGACAAGGTCTGGAAGGGGCCAAAGGGCAAAGTGCCCGCGCTGAAGCCGGTGCTGTCGCAGGGCTACGCGGCGTTCGCAACCGGCGAGCCCGTTTCTTCGGTCGAGAAGTACGCGCTGGCCGGCTCCGTTGCGTGGTACTGCCTGTTCGAGAAGAAGGACGCCTACCGTGCACCGTACCTCACGCTGCTGGTCGACTACTATCGCGTAGACACCGGGCGGCGCGACTTCGAAAAACGCTTCGGCGTCAGCCTCAAGGACTTCGAGGCTGAGTGGAAGGCGTGGGTGGTGAAGTAGCTACTCTTCTTCGAAATCGCCGACGTAGGCGCGTTCCCAGTGCTCTTCGGGTGACTCGCGGGCGGCGAGCCAGCCCGGCTCCATGTCCCACAGCTCGGCCAGCGCGGCATCAAGCGCCAGCACGGTTTCGAGCGTGACGACCAGAACGTCCCCTTCCTCAACGTCGTCGCTGTGCAGAAACTGCCACATCCCGTCTTCGAGATCGTGCGTTACGCAGACGATCGGGGCGCCGTCCTCAATGATCTGGCGGGTGGTAAGCACCGAGACGTCAGGCGGGTCAACGAACGGCCACTCTTGATCGCTCATACATGGGCGCTCCTGGTTGTCCGTCCAGTCTACCACTTGCCGCAGTAAGAGCGCACACGTGAAGGTTGCACAAAGGGACATCCGGGGGCGCGGGCGACCGGCATGTGCTATGCTGAGGGCAAAGACAACGAGGACACTGCGATGACGACTCCAGAGGTTGAACGCCTGATTGAACGGCTTTCCGACAAGGACCCCTCCGTGCGGCGCAGCGCCGCCGAGGCGCTGGGCAAGATCGGCCCGGGGGCCCAAAGCGCGGCCAAGGCACTTGGCAAGGCGCTCCGCGATGAGAACCCGCACGTGGTGTTTGACGCGGCCTTCGCGCTGGGGCGGATCGGTACGGCTTCGGTGCCGGTGCTGGTCGAGTCGCTCGGTGAAAAGAGCGTAGACATGCGCCGCCGCGCGCTTGAGGCCATTCGCATGATCGGCCACCGCGCCGTGGACGCCGTGCCGGCCGTCGCGCACCAGCTGCGGGACACCGCCAGCGACATCCGCTGCTACGCCGCCGAGGCATTGCGCAAGATCGGGCGCTCGGCCAAGGAAGCCATCCCCGAGCTGATGCTTGCGCTCAAGGACGAAAAGGTGGACGTCCGCCGCGCCGCCGCGGAAGCCCTCGGCGACATGGGCGTCGAGGCGGTCGGCCCGCTCTGCAAGGCCCTGAAGGATGACGACCCGAACGTTCGCTTTGACGCGGCGTTCGCCCTCGGACGTATCGGCCCCGCCGCCAGCGGCGCCGTGCCCGCGCTGATGGAAACCGTGAAGGACGACGTGGACAGCGTGCGCTCCATCGCGGCGGAAGCACTGGGCAACATCGGCCCGGCCGCGGAGGTGGCGGTGCCGGTGTTGACCAAGGCGCTGAAAGACCCGGGCTCGGAGGTTCGTGCCGCGGCTGCCAAGTCGCTCGGGCGAATCGGCAAGGGCGCCGTGCAGGCGCTGATTTCGACGCTCAGTGACAGCGACGCCCGCGTGCGCCGCCGTGCCGTGATCGCGCTGGGACGCATCGGCCCCGACGCGCGCGAAGCGGTTCCAGCGCTGACCGAATTGCTGGACGACCCGGCCGTGAACACCCAGGCCGCGGATGCCTTGCGCGGCGTGGGTCCGGCGGCGGCTACGGCCGTGCCGAAGCTGATCGAAGCCATGAAGGATGAATCCGGTGACGTGAGCCGGGCCGCCAGCGAGGCCCTTGGCGCGATCGGCAGCGCCGCCATGCCTGCGCTGCAGAAGACCATCAAGGCCGGAAACACGCACGTGCGTCTGCGCGCGATCACCGCGTTCACGCATGCGGGTGAATACGCCGGGCGCGCGGTGAACGAACTGGCCGAGTGCCTGAAGGACGAGGACGAACGCGTAAGGTTCAACGCCGCGCGAGCGTTGGAGAAGATCGGCGCCGATGCCCGCCCGGCCGAGGCGGCGCTGAAGGCCGCGCTGCAGGATGAAGATGAGGACGTGCGCTACTGGGCTGGCGAGGCGCTGAAACGCATCGCCGGCGGCAGTGGCTCGGGCTCCGGCATCATTCCGCCGAGCTAGGCCCAGACCAACCCGACAAGGCCCATCGTGTGAGCGGTGGGCCTTTCTATTGGCGGCTACCCGCTGGCAGGGTGGGTAGAGGCTGCTAACTTGCGCCGCTTCACGGGCCAGTGAACGGTATGGAGAGATTCCATGAGCGGAGCATCAGCGGTTGGTCTGCGCTGCAGAGAATGCGGCACCGAGTACGCGGACAACCCGATCAATGTATGCGAGATGGACTTCGGGCCTCTCGAGGTCATGTACGACTACGACTCCGCGAAGAAGAACCTGTCGCGCGAGACCATCGCCAGACGCGCCTTCAACATGTGGCGCTACAAAGAGCTGCTGCCCGAGCAGGAGCCCGTCTCCGGCTTCAACACCGGCGGCACGCCGCTGTACCACGCAAAGCACCTTGGTGAGAAGCTGGGCGGCTTCAGGAAGCTGTACGTCAAGTTCGACGGCGTCTGCGTGCCGACGCTCTCCTTTAAGGATCGCGTCGTCGCCGTCAGCATCGCGCGCGCCAAGCGTTTCGGCTTCGAAACCGTCGGCTGCGCCAGCACCGGCAACCTTGCAAATAGTGTCGCCGCGCAGGCCGCGCAGGCCGGGCTGAAGGCGGTCATCCTGATTCCGCAGTCGCTTGAGCGAGCCAAGGTCGTCAACACGCAGGTCTATGGCGCGAAACTAATCAAGGTTGACGGGCACTACGACGACGTGAACCGCCTGTGCGCGGAGATCGCCAACGACGCCAAGATCGGCATCGTCAACGTCAACCTGCGCGCCTACTACGCCGAGGGCAGCAAGACCATGGGCTTCGAGGTCGCCGAGCAGCTCGGCTGGCGCGCGCCCGACAACGTGGTCGTCTGCATGGCCGGCGGCAGCCTGATCAACAAGCTCAACAAGGCGTTCAACGAGTTCGGCAAGCTCGGGCTGCTGGAGAACGAGCCCAGTTGCAAGTTCTGGGGTGCCCAGGCGACGGGCTGCAACCCGATCACTGATGCCATCAAACGCAAGTCGGACCTGATCAAGCCGGTCAAAGAGCCGAAGACCATCGCGCGCAGCATCGCCATCGGCAACCCGGCCGACGGCTACTTCGCGGCGCGCCTGTGCCTCGATAGTGGCGGCGGCGGCGACGACGTCAGCGATGAAGAGATCGTCGGCGGCATGCGCCTGCTGGCCGAGACCGAAGGCCTGTTCACGGAAACCGCGGGCGGCGTCACCGTCGCCACGTTCAAGAAGCTGGCCGAGGCCGGCCGGATCAACAAGGACGAGACCACCGTCCTGTGCATCACCGGCCAGGGGCTGAAGACCATGGACGCCCTGATGGAGCCGGGCGTGCTGCCCGACGCGCCGGTCATCAAGCCGACGCTCAGCGCCTTCAAAGACCTGAAGATCGCCTAGTTTCAAACCTTCGCACCCCAGGGCCGGCCGATGCGCCGGCCCTGTTCTTTGCCGGTCGGGCCAGCCGAAAACGCCATTGCGTAAACGCGAAGCAATGCACCAATTCCATCTTGGTGAATTATGCGTATCAGCTAAGGTGGCTGGCGTAGCAAACACCAACTACACGGAGCCGCCATGAGAACCCCAGCCATCACCCTCGCCTTCGCGCTTGCCATGGCGCTTGCACCTGCAGTCATCTGCCATGCCGATTCGCCGACCGCGGATGTCGAAGAGGTCGCCGCACCGGAGTATCTACAGCCCTGGACGCCCCAGGCAATGAAGGCCTTCCTCAGGGTCGGAACAGTCCTCGAATGGGAGCAGGAGACCGGGTCTTCGATTCTCGACCAGCGCATCACCAAGCATCCGACGATGGAGGTCATCGCCGCGGACGCCCGGGGCATCACCCTGCGCTGCACCACCCAGATCGTCTACAAGAACACCGTGGGCTACGAGCTCTACCCGGTCACGTGGGAAGAGGAACTCTCCTGGGATGACGCCGCACTTCGCCTCTGCCCGCACCTGCCAACGGCTGCTGCGGCGGGTCTGCCGTCGCGCGTGCAGCTTGAACTCGACGGCGCAGCTCGTGACGCGGACTTCTATGTCGTCGAGCGCGCCGACGGTGCGGACCGGTTCTGGTTCTCCGTCGACCGCCCGGGCCTGCTGCTCAAGTTCGAGCGCGAGACCCACTGCAGTGTGCGCATCAACGGCGAAGACATCAGCTTCCGCCGAGTCACTGAACGCTACACGCTCGTTGTGCCCGATGCGTCGACTGTCGTGATGACGCCGAACCGCTAGTTTCGACGCCTGCCTCTCCCAAACCGCCCGCCCTGTGCGGGCGGTTTCTTTGGACGAAGTTCGCGCGCCCGCCTGTTGATCCGTAACATGACTGCACACGGATTGCTCAATGGCGAACTCTGACCTGTCACCAGCCGAGGTACGCATGGCCAAGGCGCGGCGCCGGTTCATCCAGGCGCTCGCGGCCGGTACCACTGTCGTGACGCTGGGCGGCATTGCGTATGCGATTGCCGGGCGTGGCGCGGATGACGACTTCGGCGCGGAGCTGGTTGGTGGGCGGCGCCGTTTGCCCCCGGGCCAGCGGGCGTTGGTTGAGAAACCCGACGAAAGCCTGCCTACCGAGCCGGTGGTTGAAACTCCGCCGCAACCCAAGTTGATCCGCGTGGATGCAACGACCAAGGGCAAGCCGCGCATCCCTCCGGGGCAGTCTGAGCGCGCAGACCTCAAGCCGATGGGCGGCTCACCGGGCGACCCGAGCCGCGAGAACTTTCGCCTGAAGATTCAGGGCGAGGTCGAGATAGAGGCGCAACTCAGCTTCGACGAGCTGCTGGAGTTCACGCAGATCGAGCAGACCTGTGACGTTCACTGCGTGACCACGTGGTCGCTGCTCGGCGCCGTATGGCGCGGCGTGCGGGTGTCCGACATCGCCGATCGCGTCAAGCCGACCAAACGCGCCCGGCATGTGATCTTCGAAGCCGCGCATGGATACACGGCGAACATTGACATTGAAGAGGCGTTGAAGCCGAACGTGCTCGTGGCCTATCAGATCAACGGGCGTCCACTGGTGCAGGCTCACGGCTCGCCGGTGCGCTCGCTCGTGCCGGATCGCTACTTCTGGAAGAGCGCCAAGTACCTGACCGGCATCCGCTTCGTGGAGCGCGACGAACGCGGCTACTGGGAACAGCGCGGCTACCACAATCACGCGGACCCGTGGAAAGAAGAACGCTACTCGAGTCAGGAGTAGGCAGTTTTGGATTTTCGATTTGGGATTTCGGATTGAGCGGCAGGGCATGCGTGCATGGCAGAGGGCATCCAAAACCTAAAATCCAAAATCCAAAATCAGCTCAGGAGTCTGCATAGGGACTTCGGCTTTTTTGCCGTTGGGCTGACGTTCATCTACGCCCTCTCCGGGCTCGCGGTAAACCACATCAATGACTGGGACCCAAGCTTCTCGCACTTCAAGAGACTGGTCACGATCGAGACACCTCTGCCCGAAGACGAAGCTGCGGCCGTGTCGGAAGCGCTGGCGGCGATCGACGTTGACGCGACGCCGCTCGAGGTAATCACGACGCGCCAGACCCTGACGCGCTACGAGATCGAGGTGCCGGGCAAGCACGTGATGGTTCACCCCGACGCCAACGAGATCATCGTCGAAACGGACGGCGAGCCCGAAAAGAAGGTGTTTGAGCTGGGGGACTCGCTGCCGGACGACGACTGGCGGGCGGCGGTGACTGCCCTGCACCGCATCGGCATCGCGGACGAGCCCACCAGAGTCGAGAAGGTCACGTTCCCGGTGCGCGACATCGACATCACGTTCGAAGGTCGCAACATCCGGGTGCAGGACTACAAGACCGGCTACGACATCTTCGACGAAGGACAGAAACCGCGCCCCTTCCTGCGCGTGTTCAACTGGCTGCACCTCAACCGCGGCAAGGCCGGCTGGACCTGGATCGCCGACGCCTACGCCGTCGTCCTGCTGTTTCTCGCAACGTCCGGCATGCTGATGGTCCGCGGGCGCAAAGGCCTGATCGGGCGTGGCGGCGTATTCCTGCTGCTGGGCGTGGCCGTGCCGGTCATCTACCTGATCGTCAGCGGCGGACCGTAGCTATTCCTTCTCGCGGATCTTGCGCAGCTCGTCGGCAATCTTGGCAAGGTTGTCGTTGGTGTCGCCCAGCACATCCTTCAGCTCGGCGAACTTCCGCAGTTCCTTGATCTCGCCAGTGAGGCTCTCGACGGCGCGTTTCAGGTTGTCGATTTCACGCCCGACGTCGCCCAACCCGTCAATCTTGCTCGCGACATCCTTCAGTGCATTCACTTCGTCACTTGCCATGCTACTTCTCCTTCGGCAGACGGATGCGGTTGATGGGCACCCATTCGTTGTCGGCTTCCGGATACCCGTCGTACGCCACGTAGTGCAGACCCAGCCTGGTTTCCTTAACAACGGCCGGGTACCACGTGCCGTCCCACTCGACTTCCACTTTGGTGCCGGCTTCGTGCACCTTCGGCTGGAACTCGCGCGTCTGGCTGGTCTTGACCCATCGGCTCCACTCAGGCCCGTAACCGATCCAGGTGACGAAGTACTCGCCCTCGCGCGTATCGATCACACGCGCGCGCCACCATTCCCCCGCATCCTGTGCTTCCAAGTGCTTGCCGACCTCCGCCTTCGGGCGCGCGCCGGCCCTTGCCATTACGAGTGCATCCGTGAACTTGCCCGTTGCGGCGCTGCAGGAAAGCTGCTGCTCGGCGAACGCCATTTCACTCTCGCAGTAGCTCGCACTCTCGGCGAACGTGATGTTGCCGTCCTTGTCGGCATCGATCAGCGCGTTGCCGTCCAGCATGTCCACGAGGCATTGGGTGAATGTCCACGCGCCGGTACTGCGCGAGCTGGCGTGGGCGCTGGTCAGGACGGCGTAGCTGATCTTGTCGGATGCCTTGGCTCGCTTCTCGGCCTCAACTTTGAACTCACCGCTGTGGCAGCAGTCCGCAAGCACGATCACTTTGTGGCCTTTGAAGTTCTTCTCGATGATGTCGAACACCCGTGTGATCGGCAGATCCGAGTCGACGTCGTCCGGCTTTGAGTCGTACGGGACGATCGATGACTGCCGCTCATCCTTGATGTAGCGCCGCGTCCCGTGCCCCGCGTAGTAGAAGACTAACGTGTCGTTCTCGCCTGCGGAGGCCGCCTGGTCGCGGAAGCCGCGGATCATTGCCTGCTTGGTTGCCTGTTTGTTCTTCAGGAAGGTAACTCGCTCCGGCAACACGCCGCGATGTTTGAAAGCCTGTACCATGACGGAGTCCACCCGGCCTTCCTCGGGCCAGCCGGTTATGCCCGCCTCGAACGCGAGCACCCCGGTGGCAAACAGCCAGGACTTCTCGGGCTCCCACGATTCAGCGAGTAAGGGTGACGCGCACAGCAGCGCGATCAGCAGGATACGCATTGGCAGTCCTCCAGTGTGACCCGAGTCTAACAGTGAGAGGCTTTTGCAGTCCACCGACGACGTCTCTTCCGAATCCATGCAAGTTTGGGTCTTCGCCAAGCGTTATGCCTGGATAAGCGGAGGAGCAAACATGAACTTCCTGATGCGCAACGAGGGCACGATGGACCGTGTGATCCGGGTGATTCTCGGGCTGGGGCTGCTGAGCATCGTATTTGTCGGTCCAAAGACGCTGTGGGGGCTCGTCGGGCTTGTGCCCCTGCTGACGGGACTGGCAGGGCGCTGCCCGCTGTACACGCTCCTGGGCATCAAGACCTGCCCGGTCACAAAGCGCGGCATCGACGCCTGACCAGACTTGCCCCGGCCAACCCGATTCGGCGGAATAGCCGCCGAAGGGGTTGGCGTTTGGCATGAACACATCTGCCACGGGGGATTCACATGAAAGTCGGCATCTTTGGAACGGGCGACGTCGGGCGCGCCCTTGGCAACGGTTTCATCGCGCTTGGCCACGATGTCATGATGGGCTCCCGCAAGGCGGGCGGCGACAAGGCCAAGGCCTGGGTTGCTGAAGCGGGCGCGAAGGCGAGCGAGGGCACGTTTGCCGATGCCGCCAGGTTCGGCGAGTTGGCCGTGATCGCCACGCTCGGCACGGCCACGGAAGAAGTGCTCAAGCAGGCCGGCGCGACCAACCTCAAGGGCAAGATCCTCTGGGACGCCACCAACCCGCTGGACTTCAGCGGCGGGATGCCGCCCAGGCTCGCGATCACCGGCTACGACAGCCTCGGCGAGCGCGTGCAGAAGGCCGTGCCGGAAGCGCACGTCGTCAAGGTGTTCAACACCGTCGGCAACGCGCTGATGTTCAAGCCGGAGCTGAAAGGCGGCCCGCCGACGATGTTCATCGCAGGCAATGACGAAGGCGCGAAGGTTCGCACCAAGCAGCTGCTGACCGACTTCGGCTGGGAAACCAGTGACATCGGCGGCATCGAAGGCTCGCGCTATCTTGAAGCCATGTGCCTGACGTGGGTCCTGCACGGCATCAATTCGGGCGGCTGGCTGCACGCCTTCAAACTGCTCAGCCGGTAGTGCTACTCGTCGTCGCCTGAGTTGCCGCGGTCGAAGACAATGGCCGGGGGCTCATTGCCCTCGGCCGGCACGAAGCATAGCACGTCGCGCGGCGGGCTGCTGAGGCTGTCGCTGAACGCGTGCACGCCCCAGGTGTCGCCGCCGGGCCCGTCCACCGTGTGCCCGTCTTCGATCACCGGGCCGTTCTCGATCAGGTAGCCTGTGATGTTTCGCAGCAGCGCCGCGACGTCGTTGGGCTCGTGGTCGGCTGGCTGAAAGACGGCCTCCAGGTCCGGCAGGTTGAACTGCGCGTTGCCGACGGTGTCCATCAGCGACCACGAGTCGTCCAGTTGAAAGAATCGAAGGTTGCTCCAGACGTCCAGCGGCTCGAGCTCGTTGTCCGCGGACCACTGCAGTGAGCGCGCCAGCATCTCGCCTGAGGTCAGCACCTCGCCGCCCGGGTTGAACAGCGCCACCGCGCCCGGCATGGCCATGAGCTGCCCCGCCAGCGAGTACACGAAGTTCAGCTCATGGAGCGGGTCGCAGTCGCCGGGCATCACCGGCGCGTCGTCACCGGCGCCGAACACGTAGCTGAGGCGAATGCGCACGAACGCCTCGTGATTCTCGACCGCGTCGCCTGCGTCTTCCCAGGTCAGGTTGTGTTCGCCCGCGCGCTCAAGATTGCCGGGGTAGGCGTACGGCCCGAAGTGCCCGAACGTCCATGCGGCGAACAGCTCGGGCTCGCCGGCCGGGTCGCCCATGTGGTCGGGCCACTTGCGGTTGACCACGTCCACGTTGACGTAGCCGTTCACGTCCGGGCGGTAGGTGACGATCAAACCGTCGCGGCCTTGGGCCCAGCCGTCTCCGCCGTCATCTTCGCGCGCGATTTCAAACGTAGGCTCAAGCGCCTCGCGAAGCTGAACGCGCGTAGGCGCCTTCTCGAACAGAACGGAAATTCCCTGGGTAAAGAAACCCTTGGCCATGAAGGCTCCCGCTGAAGTCGCGGGCATTAGAGCAGTGAAGTGGCGCGCGCGCCATTGAAGCCTAGCGGCGCGGGCGGCTTCCGAAAACGAAAACCACCAGTGTGTCACTGCGACATTCGGAATTCCGTTTCTCGGAATGCGTGAATGCGGTGGATCACGCGTCTAGCTTGGACGCATCGCCTGACAAACGTGAACGGAGAATTCGATGAAGCCAATCCTGATGATTGCACTCCTCATGATCGCGAGCAGCCTTGCCGCGCAGAACACGCCACCGACGATCACCATCACAATGAACGGTGCGCCTGTGCCCGCCTGGTCGATCCAGTACGTGGCGGGTGGCACCACGATTGCTGCCCTGAATTTGCAGATCACCGTCGATGACGCGGAAGGCAGCAACACTTCGCTGGATGCCATCGTGGCCAACGGTGGCGGCACAGACGCCGCCGGGCAGCTAGGTATCAACTATCTCGAGTGGGCATCGTTCGGCATGCCTGTGGCCTACACGGTCACTCCGACGTCCGGCAGCTTCAGCAACGGCGGTGCACAAGGCAGCAGCGGCTCAAGCGAAATCTTCAACATCTGGTTCCAGGCTTGGGACGGCACCGATACCACCGTGACAGGCTTCAAGATCTGGGTGAACCCGCCCGCGCAGCCGCCTACCCTCACCGTCACCCAGGCCGGCTTGCCCGTCGCGAACACCGGTCAGCTGATAGTGGCCGATGGGACAACGCTGGCATCGCTTGCGCTGGCGATTACCGCGGACGATCCGGCCAATGAAGACGTGACGCTGTCGGGCTCCATCGACGACGCCGGCACAACCGGCATGCAAGCTAGCGAGTTCAGCTCGGTCTCGGCCGCGACGCCCTATTCGATCCAGCCTGCCACCGGCACGTTTCACCAGCCGGGGTTCGTACACGTGATCCGGATCTGGGCGCAGAATCAGACCGGCACCAAATTCCTGTTCGAGTTCAGCATTGTGGTGGCAAACGCGGCGCCGTCGCTTGCGGTCACGGCCGGCGGCGTCAGCGTGCAGTCGGGCCAAGCCGCGACCGGGACGCCGCGCGACTTCGGCACAATTCCGGCCGGCACGACGGCAGGCACGCTGCACGTTGTGATCCAGAACACCGGCAACACCGAGTTGCATCTGGGCACACCCACAATTTCCACCGGCGGCGGCGATTTCACCGTCATCACCACGGGCTTCAGCGCAACGTTGCCGATCGGCTCGTCTACCAGCTTCGACGTCGAGTTTGACCCGAGCACGCCCGGCGACTGGATGACGACGATCTCGTTCACGCACGACGCGCCCACAGGAAGTACGTTCGATCTGGCGGTTCATGGTGCGGCAACGCTTGCGGGCGCACCGACCGCAGGCGGCGGCGGATCGGGCGGAGGCGGTTGCACGGCCGAGATCGGAGGCAGCTTCGGCGTGCTTGTGATTCTGGGAATGCTGCTGTACGCGCGCCGCAAGCGTTTCGCTTAGTCTTTCACGCGCTCGATACGGACGTCGTCCACAAACAGGACGGCGTCCGTTTGCGTAGCACTCAGCCCGATTGCCAAAGCGCCGAAGCAATCAGCGCCCCGCTACCACCCGCAAATGGCCGGTGGTGTAAGCCACCGGATACGGGACGAAATAGATGGCGAGCCCCCGGAGGGGTGACGCAGCCATCCAACAAACCAACGCTTCTGTCGCCCCTGAGGGGGCTTGGAACGTGGGGCACGCGAAACCGGTGGCTTCCGCCACCGGCTATTTGCGTGCGCCCCTGCGGGGCTCCTTGCTTGGCTTGTCTGCAAGGAGTTGCAGCATTGCCTGCAATGCATCCGCGACCTCGTCGGGCGGATGGTCGTAACCGACCATTCGTTTGCCAGCCCAGTTCGAGCCGACGTGCAAGCCGTCTTTCTTCATGCCGGGGAGCACTTTGCCCAGGAAGTGATCTAGCTTGATTTCAATGATCTCCCATCCCTTGAAGTTGTCAGGGTGATAATCGCGGATGCGTTGAGCTCGCGAGCGGGATGACCAAAAGGGCATCACGCCCTGACCCCTCACGGGGAAGACAAGCCAGTCGCCGCGGTCAGCGAACGTGTACAGGACCTTGCTCGCGGCAACTTCCTCGCGGAATTTCGTCCATTGCAGTCCGGCGTTGCTCACGGTCAGCCTCTTATGCCCACTTCAATGCCTCGGAACCTTGTTGGGGCGCCGCCGTGGGACATTTCTGCGGTTTGGCCGGGTTGGCCTTTGCCGCAGTTGATGACTCCCCATAAATCCCAGTGGTCCTGGTTGCAGATGGCGTCGCAGGCGCCCCAGAAGTCGGGCGTGTTACCCTGATAGTTGGGGTTCTTCACGATTCCCGTGATCTTGCCGTTCTTGACCACGCGCCCGATCTCGGCGCCGAACTGGAAGTTCAGGCGCATCTGGTCGATGCTCCAGCTCTTGTTCACTTCCATGATGATGCCGTCTTTGGTGTCGGCGATCAGGTCGTCGTATTCCCACGTGCCCGGCATCAGGCTCAGGTTCGGGATGCGCGTGATCGGGATGTTGCTGAAGCCCTCGGCGCGGTTGCAGCCGTTGGAGTGCGGGCGATCCACCAGCGGCGCCGTCTCGCGCGTGGTGAACCAGTCCTTGTGGATGCCGTTCTGCACCACGTGAAAGCGCTCGGCGCGGACGCCGTCGTCGTCGTAGCCGATCGTCGCCAGCCCGCCCGGCACCGTGCAGTCGGCCACGAGGTTCACTACTTCGCTGCCGTACTTGAAGCCGCCCGACGTGTTGTGCAGCTCGGGCAGCATGAAGCTGCGCCCGGCGTAATTGGCCTCGAAGCCGAACACGCGGTCCAGCTCGTTGGCGTGCCCGACGCTCTCGTGGATCTGCAGGGCGAGTTGCGGGCCGTCGAGTATCAAATCCATCTTTCCGCTGGGGCACTCGGGTGCCGTCAGCAAGGCAATCGCCTCGTCGCGGATGCGTTCCGCGTTGCCAACCAGGTCGTAGGCGTGGACGATTTCATAGCCCATGCACTTGTGGTTGCCGCCCCAGCTCTGTGGGTAGGAGCGGATCTGCACGTCGCCGTTGCCGACGGCCGTGGCGCTGTAGCCCGCGCCGGAGCGGACTAGATCCTGCACGATGTAGCTGCCTTCGTTGTCCATGTACCACTGCTTCTCGCGCGCGAACTGCATGGCGGCCATGGCGACTTTGACTTCGGGCTTCTTGCGCAGGATCCCGTCGATCTTCAGCAGCAGCCCCAGCTTTTCTTCGAGGCTGACCTTGAACGGATCGATGGTGAAGGGCGTGCACCAGATGTCCTCGACGGCCGGCTTTGGCGCGAGGCGCACGTCCTGTTTCTTGACCTGCGCGCTGGCCTTTGCGATTTCAACGGCGCGGGCGGCCGTCTCTTTCAGGCTGGCAGTGTTCACCTGGTTGGTGCTGGCGAAGCCCCATGCGCCGTTGACGATCACGCGGATGCCGGCGCCGTAGCTGTCGCTGCTGGAAAGGTTACACGGCTGCCCGTTGCGCAGCGCCACGCCCTGTCTGCGATAGTTGATGATGCGCACGTCGGCGTAGCTCGCGCCCAGTGATGTCGCGGCGTCGATGGCTTCGTTGCACTCGGCTTTCATGTGAGTCTCCTTGGCGCCGATTGTCATGGTGCGGCATGCCGGGGGCAAGCGCAATTCGCGGGGACGAGCTATTGTGTCCGCATGGGCGTACACACGGAAACTATCGAGCACTGGGTCAGCGAGTACCTGTCGAGCACGACCGGGGAGATCCGGGCGCGTTCGTTCGGCGACCGCTGCGGAGCCGTGCTGGTTGCGTTTCTGGAGAACGCCTGCGGCAGCGAAGTCCACCCGGCGGACCTGGAAGAGTTCAACATCCGCGACGGCGTGGCGATCGGGCTGGGGCCGCTTTCACTCGACATCAATGAGAAGGAGCAGATCCCCGACCTGCTGGAGGACTTCCTCTCGTTCTGCGAATCCAGCGGGCGGCTCAGCAGCGGCGGCGCGCTTGGCAACTACGCACGCGTCACCGCGACGGCGCATCTGCTGAAACAGCAGGTGCGCAAGCCGACGATCAAGGTCGGGCCGAACGATCCCTGCCCCTGCGGCAGTGGACTCAAGTACAAGAAGTGTTGCATGCACGCGTAGCCCGGGTTGCAGGAAGCATCGCCGCCGCCCGGTTGTTCTTACGCAGGAGGGTGCACAATGCCGGGGGCGAGTGACAGGCCGCATGTAGTCATCATCGGTGGGGGATTCGGCGGGTTGTATGCCGCCAAGGCCCTTAAGGGTGCGCCTGTTCGCATCACGCTGATCGACCGCCGCAACCATCACCTCTTTCAACCGCTTCTGTACCAGGTCGCGACGGCCGCGCTCGCCGCGCCGGACATTGCCGCACCGATCCGAAAAATTCTGCGCCGGCAGCGCAATGTGACCGTGCTGCTGGATGAGGCGCGCGAGATCGACACAGCCAGCCGGCGCGTGCGGCTCTCGGGCGGCGAGCTTGCCTATGACTATCTGGTGGTCGCAGCCGGTGCGACGCACAGCTACTTCGGACACGATGACTGGGCGGACTATGCACCCGGGCTGAAGACAATCGGCGACGCGTTTGAAATCCGCCGCAAGGTGCTGATGGCCTACGAGCGCGCGGAAGGTGAAAGCGACCCGCAACGGCGCCAGGAGCTGCTGACGTTCGTGGTTGTCGGCGCGGGGCCCACGGGCGTCGAGCTGGCGGGTGCGCTGAGCGAGATTGCACGCCGCACGCTCGCGCGCGACTTCCGCAACGTGAACCCGGGCAGCGCCAAGATCGTGCTGATGGACGCCTCCGACCGCGTGCTGCCCGCATACGAGCCCGGGCTGTCCGACCGTGCGCGGCTGCAACTGGAAGACCTCGGCGTCGAGATCCACACCGGCGTGCGCGTCACGAAGATCGACAACGAAGGCGTTCACACCGGCGATAGCGTCCTGCGCGCGGGCACGGTGCTGTGGGCGGCGGGCGTCCAAGCTTCGCCGCTCGGGCGTTCACTGGGCGTTCCGCAAGATCGCGCGGGGCGCGTGCTGGTCGAGCCGGACCTGAGCATTCCTGAGCACCCGGAAGTGCTGGTGATCGGCGACCAGGCGGCCGTCAAACATGACGACGGCTGGGTGCCGGGAGTCGCACCGGCCGCGATCCAGATGGGACGCCATGCGGCGAACAACATCAGGCGGGCGCTGAGGTCGCAGGAGATGTTGCCGTTTCGGTACGCCGACAAGGGCATGCTTGCGACGATCGGTCGCTCGCGGGCTGTGGCGCAGCTCGGGCGCATGAAGTTCAGCGGCTGGATCGCGTGGATGCTGTGGCTATGCATCCACATCTTCTTCCTGATCGGGTTCCGGAACCGGCTGGCGGTTCTGCTCGACTGGATGTGGGCGTACTTCACCTTCCAGCGCAGCGCGCGAATCATCATGGAAGACAAGCATTTCGA
The DNA here is from genome assembly GCA_020638675.1 of Planctomycetota bacterium. Taxonomy (GTDB): domain Bacteria; phylum Planctomycetota; class UBA8742; order UBA2392; family UBA2392; genus JACKID01. Next base: position 5,988 of record JACKID010000004.1, on the reverse strand, counting down.
AGAAACACAGCGCGAGACCGACCTGCGCAAGGCGGGCTGATTACTCCGCGGGCGGCTTTGCAACCGGCCGGAAGCCGAGATCGTCGGCGCCCATGCCGGGCAGGCGGCGCCCGCGGGCGAAGGTCTGCAGGTTGGTTCGTTCGTTGTCTTCGACCATTGGCTTGGGCTTGCGGTTGAGGGGCGAGCGGAAACTTCCGCCGCGCACCACGCGATAGTCAGTGGCGTTCGGCTTGGTCGTCAAGACCGGGTCTTTCCCCTGCTGGTCGGGGCGCGTGTAGCTGCCCTCGGTGTACCAGTCGCGGCACCACTCCTCGACGTTGCCGGCCATGTTCAGCAGCCCGAATGGCGACGCGCCGTCGGGCTGCTTATCGACGTCCGAGCGCGCGTCGCGCCCGCTGCCGGAGCGATTGGCCTTGGACGGGTCCGGCAACTCCGCGCCCCACGGAAACTCGCGCTCGTCGGTGCCCCGGGCCGCGTACTCCCACTGTGCTTCGCTGGGCAGGCTGCCGTCCGGGTCGGCCCATTCGCAATAGGCCAGTGCGCCGGCCCAGGTGACGTTGACCACCGGGCGCATGCCCGTGCCCTCGACGCTCGACCAGACTTTGCCGATCGGGCGGAGTTCGCCGAAAAAGCCGTCCGCGTCCTTCACGATCCAGCGGCGTATGCCGAGTGCCTCGTCGGCCGTGACGCCGCTTGAGGTAAGGAAGGTGCAGAACTGGTCGTTCGTGACTTCGTACTTTGCGATCAGGAAGGTCGACACCTCGGCGGTGACCTCGGGTGCGTCGCCAAGCCCGCCGCCGCCGCGCTTGAACTTGGCGCCGGGAACCTCAACCATGACCATGCCGTCCTTGACGCGCTCATACTCCTGGTAGCCTTGCGCGTTCTTCTCAAGCAGGCGGTACTTCTTCTGCTTGATCGTCAGTTGCAGCGACTTGCTGGTCGCCCGCCCGGCCGGGTCGATCGCCTTGACCTCAATCGCCAGCTTGCCGAATGAAGCGGCTTCGACCTTCGCGGTGAACTCGCCGTTTCCCGCCGGCTTGACTGCGGCGCCGTTGACGGTGAGCTCGGCTTCATTGCTGTCGAGCGTGCCCTTTACCTCGATCTGCTGCGGCAGTCCCTCAAAACTGAAGGCGGTTTCGGTGGGCGCGGTCACTTCAAGTACCGGCGGCTCGAGGTCGACGATGATCTCGCGCTGGCCGTTGACCTCGCGGTTGAACCAGTCTTTTGCGGAGTACTTGATCGCGTGACGGCCTGCCTCGCGCTCCAGCTCAACGCTGAAGTTGCCGTACTCGCCGGGAGTGACTTGCTGGCCGTCGATGGTCAGTGTGACGCCGCGCGACTTGTTCAGTTTGCCCGAGAGTTTGAAGTTGCGGCTTGTGACCCAGCCGTTGGCGGGCATCCAGGCGTCCTCGAATTTCAGCGTCGCGCGGTCGGGCACGACCCAGAAGCGCAGGACCTGGCGGTTGTCGGCACGGTCGGCCGCTTCGAGGTCGATCGCCACGTCGGCATCGCCGAGCGCGAACTCGAATTCGAACTCGCCGTTTTCCTTCAGGACGGGGCGCGACTCCTCACCGTCCTTCTTCAGCAGCAGCGTGAGGTCGCGCGCGCCGGCGTAGGTGTCGCTGATCTTGCCCTTCAGCGTGTACGTCGTCGCGGACGAGGGGATGATGTTGTCGGTCGTGCCCTCCAGCGCCGGTATGGTGATCTCGGGCGCCGAGTCGTCGAACAGCACGAAGAGAATGCGCGGCTCGCCGCCGGCCGCGGGCGCCAACTTCAACTGGTTCATGCCCGGCGCAAGCGTGAGCGCCGTACCGAACGTGTACGGCTGGTCATTGAGCGTGACGTCGCCCTTGCCGGGGATGGCGTATTTGCTGTTGTTCGTGGCCACCGGGTTCGTTTCGGTTGCCACGTCGGCGGCGATGCCGATCTCGAAGACCGGGGGCGGCGGTGTGTTGCCGTCGTTGCCGTTGCCCTTGCTGCCGCCCATGGCGAAGAACGCCCCGACGGCCAGCCCGATCAGCACCAGCAGTGCGCCCACCGCGATCAGCGGTCCCTTGCTCTTGCCGGTCACGTCGAGGCTGGTCGGCGACGAGCCCTGGCCGGTGCTGCCGTGCGTCAGCACGGCGCGCGTCCCCACTTGTGAGGCGCGTCCGCGCGTGGATGACTGCAAGGCCGTGCGCCCGCCGGCGCTGGTCATGTCGTCCATCACCGGCGCCTTGAACAGGCTGGTGCCCTGGTACGGGTGATGGTCCCACCATTGCTCGAGTGAGAGCGCGAATTGCTCGGCCGTCTGGTAGCGGTCTTCTTTTTCGGGCTGGATGGCCGTGTGGATGACTTGGGCGAGTTCTTCGTCGATGTCCGGGTTGTGCTCGCGCACGTCCTTGGCCTGCGTGGTCAGCACGGCGCGGAAAATGTCGCGCGCGCTTTTGCCGGGGAACGGCAGCTTGCCGGTCAGCGCGACGTATGCGGTTGCGCCGAGGGCGTAAATATCGCTGCGGCTGTCCACGCCTTCGCCCTGCCACTGCTCGATGGGCATGTACTGCGGCGTGCCCATGATGTAGCCGGCCATGGTGAGCTGTTCGCCGCTGTCACCGCCTTCGGGCTGGCCCTGGTCGCGCACCAGCCCAAAGTCCATCAGCTTGGCCACGTCTTCTTCGTTGACCATGATGTTCGCGGGCTTGATGTCGCGGTGGATGATGTTGCGGCTGTGCGCGTAGTGAAGCGCGTTGGCGATCATGTGGACGTAGCGCACGGCGTCATGGATCGACAGCCCGGGGTCGCGCATCATCTGCTCTAGCGTCTTGCCCTGCACGAACTCCATCGCGAGGTAGTAGATGCCATCGACCTGGTCCGCGCCGACGACCTGCACGATGTTCATGTGCTTGAGCTTGGCGGTGTTGCGTGCCTCGCGCAGGAAGCGCTCGAGCAGCGTGGTGTCGCCCAGCAGCTTCGGGTGGATGACCTTGATGGCATGGTGAACCTGCAGCACGCGGTGCATGCCGAGGTAGACGCCGCCCATGGCACCCTGCCCCAGCTTCTTCTCGATCTGGTAGGGGCCCAGCTCGCCTTTGTTGAGCAGTGGATCGTCGCTCATTCCGCCGGTGCTACTCGCTTTCCGGGTTCTGGATGCACGACTGCCGCAGGTATTCGAGCAGCCCGTCGGAGTAGTCGCTGTAGCGATAGCTGCCGTACGTGAGGATCTTGCCCTCGCGCCCGATCACCACGCAGGTCGGCATGCCAAGCACGCCATAGGCCTGTTCGACCTTGCGGTTGCCGTCGTGCATGCTCAGGAACGTTGCTTCGTTGGTTTTCAGGAACGCCTTCTGGTTTTCTTCCGTGTCGTCTGTGCCGGTGCCGATGCCGATGATGACCAGGTTCGCGCCGCTGGCGGCATCCAGTTCTTTCCAGAACTTGTTGAGGCTGCCCTTGGCGCGGAACGCCATCTTGCAGTAGGGGCACCACGACGCCCAGAAGAACAGCAGCACCGTCTTGCCCTTGAAGTCGCTGATCTTGAACTTCTTGCCGGTCAGCGAGTCTTCCATTTCGAAGTCGATCGCATCCTGCCCGACTTCAATCTTGCCCGCGAGCTCATCATCCTGGGCCTCGGGCGGCAGCAGGCAGAACTCGTCCTCCTTCGGGTCCCCTTTGGGGTCTTCCTTTGCGGTGTTGTCGGGCGTGTTTTCGGCCGGCGTGTTGCTGCCGGCGGTTTCCTTGTTGGATTCGGCGTTGGATTCGCCGCCGTCGCCCTCTGTGGCTGTACTATGGCACCCCGCGACGATCAGCAGGACTACGGCAATGAGCGAGAGCATGAACCGAGTGCGCATGGCGTCTCCTTGCGTGGACATCTGTTCGAGAGGCCCGATATTCGTGTGTGAGCGACCCACGAGACTAACAAACATGCGGCATTTTGGAATCATTCGCCGTGCTGCTCGGCCAGCAGGCTCGCGATCAGCTCGACCGCGTGGAGCAGGCTGTGGGCCTCGTAGTCGGCCGAGTCGCCGGCGTAGTCGCTGGGTACCTGGAAGGTCAGGATGCGCTTGTCTGCGTCTTTGGCCGCGGCGTGGTCGATGTCCGCGTCGCCGACCATGAAGCAGCCGCCGAGGTCGATGTGGAAGTCGTGCGCCGCGGCCCGCAGCATGCCGCCGCCGGGCTTGCGCCAGTCGGAGTCGCGCGTATAGCGCGGGTCGTCGCCTTCGCTGGGGTGGAACGGGGCGTAGTAGAATGCGTCAAAACGCCCGCCGCTGGCTTTGGCTACCTGCAGCGCGACTTCGGCGTTGACGCGGCGCACCTGCTGCTCAGTGATCAGCCCGCGGGCGACGGCGCTCTGGTTGGTGACGACAACCGCGAGCAGCCCGAGGGCGTTGATACGCCGCACGGCCTCTGCGGCGCCTTCGATCAGCTCGATCTTGGCCGGGTCGCCGCAATAGCCGACCTGCTTATTGATGGTGCCGTCTCGGTCAAGGAATACAGCGCGTCTGCCCATAGGCGAATCATCGGGCGTCGCTGCGGCCCGTCAAGCACCCGAAACGACAAGGGCGCGGGCAAACGCCCGCGCCCTTTTGGCTCGTGAGCGTGCCTATGCCGACCGGCGACGCAGGCGGATGCCGATGGCGAGAACCGCCAGGGCCCCGATCAGCCATGCGATGTTGCCGCTGTCGGCCGCTGCACAGCCCTGCGTGCTGTTGTTGTGGCCGCCTCCGCCGCTACTGCCACCCAGTGTGAAGTTGTAGCTGAAAGTCTCGGTGAGGGTCTTGGCCGGCAGGTTGTTGGTGGTCAGCACGATCGCCAGGTTGGTGCCGCTGCCGCCGGGCACCTTCAGCCCGGTGATCTGCGTGCCAGCCGCGTTGGCCACGCCGGTGCCCGTGCAGGGCACGCCGTTGATGGTGCAGGTGCAGGTGCCGCCAAAGCCGGTGCCGGTGATAGTGATCGCCGCGCCGCCGCCGAAGCCGTCCTGGATCGGCGTGAAGCTGATCACCGAGAAGTTCACCACGCTCAGCGTGCTGCTGTTGGGCGTCATTGTGCCCAGCGCAACCGTTCCGGTGGTGACCTGCGCTACGTCAGTGGCGGAGGCAATGGAGGCGCTGAACGTCTCGGATGGACTGCCGCCCGCGGTGCTTGCAACGTCGAGCACCACCCAGAAGTCGGTGTTTGCACCCATGTTCACAGTGACGTTGGTGCTGAAGCCGCAGGTGATCGAACCGGCCGAGGCCGCGCCGGTGAACAACTGGGTATCGGCGGCATCGAAGCTGCCGTTGCCGTCGTCCTGATACACGTTCACGGCCGTGATGTTGTTGACCCAGTCGCCGTTGCCGCCAAGCGTCAGCGTCACGCCCGAGATGGTGAAGTTGGCATTGCTGGCCGTCATGCGGATCTCACCCAGCACGTGCTGGAAGCCACTGCCGGTGGACTCAACGCTGGCGTCGGCCGGGTTGGCCGGGCCCGCGTTGACGGTCAGGATCGGAACGTCGATGACCAGCGCCGAGCTGGCGGCCGTCGGCGTACCGGAGACCGTTCCGCCGCTGCTTGAGGTGGCATTCACGCTGGTCAGCGCGACCTTGAAGTTCTCGGCCGGTGAGGCTGTGCCCGCAAGCTTGGCAACCAGGAAGTAGCGCTTGGTCGTGCCGACTGCCACGGAAGCCGCGGCGCCGGTGATGGTCGCGGTATACGTGCCGTTGGCGGCATTGAACGACGTGCCGGCCGTGGCCGTTGCGAGGGTGTCGGTTCCCGGCCCGTCGAAGGTTCCGTTGCCGTTGTCGAGGTAGAGCGCGAGGAAGTTGATGTCGGCTTGCTCGTCAGCGGTGCCGCTGGCGGTGAACACCATGCTGGTGATCGTGAACGTTTCGTTGCTTGCGCTCAGGCTCACGTCGCAGATCAGCTCGCCGTTGCCGCCCGCACCCTGGCTGTTGTTGTTGACGGTGGTGTAGGAGATCGGCCCGTTGAGCGTGGCGGTCAGCACGGACGGCAGGATGTCGAGCGCCGGTACCGTGC
>JACKID010000003.1 GCA_020638675.1 Planctomycetota bacterium | reverse complement strand
AGAGCTGCCGCCGGGGCTGAGCCTGGACGCAAGCGGGCTGATCAGCGGGACGCCGATTTCTATCGCGACAAATCGCTACACCTTCATGGTGCGCGTGGCAGACAGCACGGGCGCGACACATGAACGCGAATTCGAGGTGACCATCACCGGCGCCGCCGTCACTTCGACGCCACGTGGCTCCGCCGGGTGCGCCGCAAACCATTCCGGCGCGACCACCTGGTGCTTCTTCCTTGGATTGATGGTTGTCGTGGGTGGCTCTCTCTACCGCCGCAGGTCAATGCAATGATCGCTGAAGTGTGTGCGGCGGGTGTTTCTATAGTCTCCTCCAAAGACTGGCCTGCCGCACACACTCTTCCCTGTCCTTACCGAAAATGCCCGCTTGGCAAGTTTCAGCGGCAAAACCTGTGGAGTTGGAAGTCCATCATCCGGTCCGAAAAGTGACCGGAAGGCTCTTCGCCGCAGGCTCCTACGCCGAGACCCGGCCCCCCCCCCCCGAAGTCCATCCCAGCTCGACTCCGCACTCAAGTGCTGATCGGGCCCCCGCTACCAAAGTACAGCGCCCGGCCCAATTCGGCCGGGCGCTTCTTGGTTCAGCCTTCACGATGACTTGCGTACCTGATCGAGGTCGGTATTTCGACTTGCTCACTTCCGTACGCCGCTATCAGCACTTGGGGCTCGGCGCCGGTTTTTGCACACCGCCGACAGTGCATGGCCGGACGCGCAAGAATGACACAGGCCGGGGAATCATCCCCGGCCTGTGCTTGTTGCGTGCTGCGGCTACGTGCGGTGGGGCCTACGCACGCCAATGAGTGCCAGCCCCGCAAGGGCGAACAGCATCAGGAGTGGCAGGCCTTTGCGGCCGTCCGTGCTGCATCCTCCTTCGTCGCCGCCATCACCTCCACTACTTGAGGGTTTGGCCGTCACGTCGAAGGCACTGCTGGTGACCGTGGTGAGCCCGCTTGCGCTGAACTGCAGCGTGAACCCTGTTCCTGCCTTGTTGATCGAGAGACCAGCAAAGGTGGCCACGCCGTCCTGCACGGTCACTGTCACTACGCCGCCCAGCGTGCTGCCGCCGACAGGATCGGTTCCGATGGCGGCCGTCACCTGCGTGCTGTTGTCGCCGAGCACTACATTGCCGTTGCTGTCGCGCAACTCGACCACGGGTTGCGGGTTCAACGCGGCGGTTGCCGGTGCGCCACCTGGCTGGGTGGTGATCACCATTTGAGTTGCCGGGCCGGTGACGGGCAGGTTGTTGATCAAGGGCAGCCCGGAGACGATCCCCGAAGCCGGAGTGCCGAGCACAATGCCGCCGGGCAGCATGACGACGTCGAGCGATCCGTCCAGTCCGTTGCCGGAGGCCGCGAACCGGATAGACACACCCCAGTGCACTGTCACTGCAGAGGGCACGAGTGCGGGTGAGGAGGAGATGTCGAACAACACCTCACCGTTGGAGATCGCCTGGTTCAGCGCCCCAGCCGCCAACTCCTCTCCGGTGTCGTAGGCGCCGTTCAAGTTCGCATCGTTGAACAGCGTGGCCGTCGCAAGATCGCTTCCGGCAAGAGTGCTGCCCGATGCATCGAGCATCACGCGCACCGAGTTGACCGTGTGGTTGCCGCTGGTGCCGGTCAGCGCGAACAGCATTGCCGTCTGGTGAGCGATGCTGCTGTTGCTGATCACGCCCGCGGGGCCGTTCGCTGATTCATCCGTAGCCGTCAAGAGGTTGGCGGTGTCGCTCCAGGTCACGTCGGTGCCGACCACTGCGGCGTCACTGTCGTACGTTTCCGCCTGCGCGGCCGTCACGTTGAAGCCGACCACGCCGAAGCCATTTGGTGTGCCGGCCGGGACGCGGAACTGGACCGGGTTGCTGCCGGACATGATGTTCACGAACAAGCCGCCGGTGCCCGTGCCCACGCTGTTGTCGAAGTGGTTGTTGTCCCAGTATGCGCTACTGCCCGCGGCAAGCCCCTGAAGCGTGACGTGCGAAGTTGTCCCGCCGCCTGCGCCGGTGTTGGTCGTGAACAGGTTGTCGTTGAAGGCCCGCACGGTGGCGTTGGGGCGAATCCATACGCCGTTGCCGTTCAGGCCTTTCAAGTCATTGCCCAGGACGAATACGTTCAGGCCGCCGATATAAATCTTGACGCTCGGCGTACCGCCGACGCTGGTGCCGCGGTCGATGTCGCAGTTGTAGAGGACGGTGAAGTTGGTCTCCGGCACCGTGACGATCTGGTAGGCACCCTCGCCCCGAACGGTCGTGTCCACCAGTTGTATGTCGGCGTAGTGGCCGGCGATCAACCCGTTGCCGGTGCCGCTGAGATTGAAGTCCAGGTATGACGCGTTCTCTGTGCTGAACTTCGCTCCCATGTGTTCCGTCACCGGGGGCGCGGGTTGGCCGACGGTCATGCTGGCAACGCCTGCCTTCACGAATGGCGCACGCAAGGTTGCGCCGTCGAGACGGAACTCTGCGCCACTGCCTTCCCAGTCCGCCGGTGCGGGCGGGGGCGGCACGCTCGGCACGACGCTGTCCGACCCGCCATCGCCGATGATGACCGCCAGCGGCTCGCTGGTGCCCGGGTCGACAACGGTCTTGTCGATGATCAGCTCACAGCCGGTCATCTGCAGGACTGCACCGCCGCTCTCCTGCTCGATCGTCGCGCCGCCCGTGCCCGAGTTGTCGGTCTGGTCGCCCTCGAGCTCGAGGTACCAGCTCAGGTGGATCACGCCCGTGTCGCCGGGCGCGCGGTAGAACTCGTATTCGGTGTGTTCAGAGATGCTCGAGCCGTTGTCGACCTCCCTGATCAGGATGCCGTTGAAGTTCGCGTCGGCATTTCCGATCGTCAGGGTGGCCTGCACGCCGAAGTCGCCGTCACCAATTTCAATCTCAGCGCCGGTGTTCGAGTTCCAGACGTCGGTCTGAGTCGAGCCCGCCAGGTTGAGATCGCCGACGAGGATCATGCGGCCCGACTGCGTGACCACCGTGCCGGAAGCTACGGACGTGCAGATGAAGTAGCTGCCGCCGGCACTGAAACTGATCGCCTGCGCCCCACCGGTCAGGTGCAGCGTCGGGTCGGTGTTCGCGCCGCTGGGGCCGACAATCCGATCATCTGCGGCACTGAGGTCAATGTTGCCGCCGAAGTGGTGATTGCCTTCGCCGACCGCCAGGCGCCCGCTGGAAGTCGTGGCAAAGTTGCCGTTGAAGCGCAACGTGGCCATGTTTGTAGTTGTGCTTCCGTCCTCATCGGCGCCGAAGTCGCTGCCGTTCACCGTCACGTTGCCGTCGAACGTAACGTCCGAGCCGAGCGCGACCACCGAGTCCTGCCAGCAGTAGACGTTCAGCGGCATGCTGAACGTGCCGGTGAAGACCACGTTGCCCTGCACGACGAAAGTGCCGGGGCTTGCGCTGGCTGCAAGGCTGCCGACGGATCCAACGGTCACGGCGCTGCCGTAAGTGACAAAGTCATTGTCCCCGAAGTCCAGCGTACCGTTCACAACCAGGTTGTTGTTGATGAAAGGCGAAGGCGCCGTGGGCAGCCCATCCACCAGCGTCAGGGACGCTGCGGCGTTGACCGTCAGGTTGTTGAACCGTGGAGGCTCTGACCAGGACGTAATGCCACTCACGTCCTGCAGAACCAGCGTTCCCCCGACCACTACGCTCGATTGATCAAAGTCGAACTCCAGATTGTCATGGCTGTTGAAATCCACGAGTGAACCGTTCAGGTTCACGATGAAGTCCCCGGATACGCTCCCGTCATCCCAGGCGGAGCTGTCGGCCGTATAGGTGATATCGCCGTTGATCGTCACCGAGGGAGTACCGCCTGTGTCGGCCGGCATGAAGTACTCCGCCAGTTCGAGGTCGTTGAACGTCACGGTCGTGGAAGCGCTGGTGTTGTTGACCTGGAAGTTCGTCGGGGCCTCGATCAACAGCAGGCCCTGCACTGACAGGCTGCTCTGGTCGCGCACCACCAGCGAGAGGGCGCTGGTGGCTGTATTGAGCGTGACGGTATCGGCGAAGGTGTAGCTGGTGCCCGAGCCGCCGGATGAATCCAGGTCGGCCTGGATCTCCATGGTGCGCACGGTGGCGCTGTCGCTCTGAAACGTCACGGCGTCGCCAGCGCCAAGAAACAGCGAAGCACCGGCCGAGCCCGTCAGCGTCACGTTGCCGGTCATCACAAGCGTGAGATTCAGGTTCGCGCCGGCACCCGAGTTCACGGTGATCCGCTGCAGGGTATTGGTCAAGCCGGTCACGTTGGTTGGTGCGGTGGCAGAGGTGCCATCGAACGATGCTTCATCCGCGGCCGTTGGCGCCACGCCGCCGACCCAGTTGGCGCCCTGGCTCCAGGTGGTGCCGTCGCCCGCGCCGCTCCATACGATGGTGGCCGCGCCCAGCGCCGGGGCCAGTGTCAGCCCCAGCAGCAGTACAGCCATCGAGAGTGTACTTCCGGGTCTCATAGTCCTGCCTCCTGATCCGTGTTCGATTCGATTCCGACAAACGAGGGGTCGGGTAAGTTTGCGATGGTTCGCCCCGCCGAAAGTGCAAATGCGTCCGTTCTCTCAAACCATCCGTGCAACACCAGTTTTTCAGACTCCCGGACACTGCTGATGTTGTCGCCGACAGAAAAGCAAAGAGCCGGGACACCAAGTCCCGGCCCTTTACTTGAAGCATTGACTAGCTGCGGCGCGCGCGTCCGCCGACGCGTACCGCCAGCGCGCCCAGCGCCAGCAGGCCCAGCATCAGCATCCAGGAGTTTCCGCTGCCGCCGGTGCTGCAGCCGCTGTCGTCGTCGCCGCCGTCATCTTTGGCGGGATCGGGCACGGTGATCGGCACACCGTTGCTGTACATCACGTTGGTGGCACCGGTTGCGGTGACGGTGTCCATCCAGACTGCGTGGACCACTTCACCTTCCGGCTCGGGACGCAGCTGCGACTCCTCGTCCTCGGTGTCGATAACTCCCGTTGACAGCAGCTGGGGCGTCTCGAAGGTCAGGCCGTCGTTGGTGGTGCGGGTGATGTAGATGTCGAGGTTGATCAGCTTGGTCGCCAGGTGCTCGTACTGGTTTACCTCGGTGCCCCAGGCCACGAAGAACGTCCCGTTCGCCTGCGGCGTGGACGGGTCAACGTTCTTGGGCGTTTTGACAATGCGCGGTTCACGTACGCTGATCTTGGTGTCTGTAATGTTTGTCAGGTTGCGCGGTGCATCCCAGGTCGCGCCGCCGTCGAAACTGCGGCGGATGAAGAAGTTGAAGTTCCGCAGGTCCGTGTAACGGGCCAGCATGCCGTCGTCCGTCCATGAGTAACCGATGATGATTTCGTCGCCGTCCATCTCGCCGCGGTGGGCCAGGGCGTTCTCCAGGTTGTCGTCGTCTGTGTCCGCGGTCAGGCCCAGCCGCGAACTCAGGTTCAGGGCCAGCGCGTTGCCCGTGGCGATTTCGCGATCGCTGCCCGTGGTAAGCCCGGTCGGCAGCGGATAGGTGCCAGTGCTGCTGAACGCCAGGCTGGGCGTGAAGTCCTCAGGGCGCAGCCCGGTGGAGTTCATGTCCGCGGTGTTCTTGTGCGCGGTGCGCACCATGATGTCGGACGGACCACCCGCGTCATAAAGGCCCTGGCGGTAGAGGAACGCGAGCGTAAGTCCCGTTGTGCTTCCAGGAGTGCCCTGGCTGAGAATGCGGACGCGACGGGCGTTTTCCAACGGGTCGCTGACGATCCAGCCTTGTCCCTTGGTGACGTCCCCCGTCAGGCCGTAGGCGTGACTTTCAAAGCCGACCTCGCTGGTGGCCACGGTGCTGAAAGGCGTGTGGGTGTGGTAGCGGATGTACTTGCCGGTGTCGAACTGGTCGAGGCCCTTGGTCTCTTCATAGGCCAGCACCACAGTCTGGCCGACGATGGCAAGGTTGCAGCGTGAGGAGCGTTCCGGCCCGTACTCGATGTTGTCCTGGTCGCGTGAAGTGAAGTTGTTTGTGACGCGCACGCCGGACGGGAAGCCGGTGAAGCCGGCGCCGTTCATGGCCGTGCGAGTGGCCGCCGTGTACCAGATGTCGGTACCCTGGCTGGCCTTGGCGCCGCTGCCGCCGTCGCCGGGGCCTTCCGCCTGGCCGGGCTGCAGGCCGTGCGGGTCTTCCTGCCAGCTGAACGCGAAGCCGGCGCCGGTGCCAAACGCGGTCTGCTGCTTGCTGTCGCGCTCGCCGTCGGACATCTGCTGCAGGGTCCAGGTCAGGCCGGCGTCCTTGGTCCACAGGATGTACGTGCAGTAGAACGGAACCTCAACGCCACCGAACTCAGGGTAAGTGACGGTGTTCTGGTTTCCGTTCAGCAGGGCGTTGTAGCTGCTGCCGAAGATGATCACCGCGTTCTTGCCGGTCTGGCTGGTGCCGATCACCGTGGGCTTGTCGCAGTCGCCCCAGAAGGTGGTCTGGCCCAGGGGGCCGACGCCGTCCGGGTCAGCGGTGGAGCTGGACAGGCCGGTGTGGTTGGTGAGGTTGACCGGCTGCGACCAGGTAGCACCGTGGTCCGTCGAGCGGGTCACAAAGATGTCCCGTGCCAGGCGCTGCTCGCCGTCGTAGCCCCAGACGTACTTGCTGGTGTCGGGCGAGTCGCCGTAGACACTGATCAGCACTTTCTCATAGGTACCTGAGGCAGGGGCGGTTTCGTACTCGAGGTAGAGCAGCTTGCCCTTGTAGGCGTTGCCGCCGTCTGAACCGGTCGTCGGCGTGACCGACAGTTCGACCGGCGTGCTCAGCGAAAGCTGCAGTGCCGCAAAGACTGCGCCGCCGACCAGTGCCAAGCCGAGGGCGGCGAGTGTCAGGCGGCGGGTGATGGTACTCCAAGTCCGTTTCATAGTGCTCTCTCCGATTTTGCTGGTTGGATCCGTATCTGGGCTGGCGAATGCAATACCTGTGCCAATGGCGCGGGAGTGCGATCTTGAGGGGCTTCGACGGCTGCTGGTTAGACGAGGCGCGGAAGATTCCGCAGAGTGCGGAGAATTCCGCACCAGGAGTGACGCCTCGCCCAAAGAAACCAGGCCCCTGTTGGGGCCTGTTTGCGCGGGCGGTGGCAGTCGCCTAGTTGACCTTGATGCTGTGGGACTTGGTTTCCTTCGCCTGCGGCACGCGCACGGTCAGCAGCTGCTCGCGGACCAGCACGTCCCGTACCGGCGTGTCGGGGTTCTTGTTCTCGGCCAGCACGCGCAGTGTGAGGTCGCGGTCGGTGATCGCGCCCAGAAGCCTGCTTGACGCGTCAAGAACGGGAAGGAACCCGATGTTGCGTTCGCGCATGATCCTGGCCGCGCGGACGACCGGGTCCGATTCTCTGCACGTTTCGACGTTGCGGCTCATGACTTCTTCGCACAGCTCTTTCATATGCTTCTCCCGGGTCGGGGGCCGGGGGCCGGGCAACGCCGCCCGACCCCCATCATCTGCGGCCGCAACACCCGAAGCGGCCTCTGTTTCAAGCCTGCCCGGCACCGAGAGCTTGTCCCGAACAGCGACGTGAGATCGTGGTACGCCGCCTTTCGCGGCGGCGGGGAAGGAAGGGTGCATCCCTTCTTGGAATCCCCGTCGCGCCGGAACTACTGCACTCTCGGTTGCCAAGCCGGCCGCCAAGGTGGATGCAACGGGCGTGCCAAAAGGCAATTTCCGCCTGAACTCAATAGAACCGCCAATTCACACACCTGAGTGATGCGCGGCGAGTGTGTCAGTGAATTCGTCGCGCGAGAAAGTCCGCAACGGTGGGGAATCTTCCGCAAATGCACGAGGGAGGCACATGGCCTCCCCGTGCTTGCCCGCGGCGATTCCTGTGTTCAGGAGGCCACGCCAACCCTTCGGTACCGATCGTTGCCTGAAGAGACTCGCTGCGTGTCCGCTCGCAGAGACTGCTCGTGCTTGACGATGTCAGAGCGGTTGATGACGCCCAGCACGATTCCGTACCGCCCGGTCACCAGCACGCGGCTTGCGCGCGCCTGGATCATCTTGTGCTTGGCGGTTTGAAGCGTGTCTTCGGGCATCACGGTCACGAGTTCCTGCCTCGGCATGATGGTGCGGATCGGCGTGTCCGCGGGCAGTCCGGCTGCGAGTGCGCGAACGGCAATGTCGCGGTCCGTAAGCACGGTCACTACACGGTGCGTTGGCTCGGTGACGGCAACGAAGTTCGTGCCCTGCCGCCGCATGATCTGGGCGGCGCGCGATACCGGATCGGTGTCGAGGCACGTTTCGTACACTGGTGTCATCAGGGATTCGCACAGGTAGTTCATGGCTTTTCCTCGCTGGGACGCTTTGCAAATGCAACGCCCGTGCCAATGCGACGTGATGAAACAACAAGGACGAAAGCCGCGCATAGCGCGGCTTTGTTTTCAGGCGGGGGGGTGGGGCGGAGGTCAGGCAGATTGCAGATAGGCTTCGCGCAACGCGGCTTTGGCCCGATGCAGTCGCGACATCACTGTCCCGACAGGAACCTTCAGTTTGCGCGCGACTTCGGGGCAGGTCATGTTGCACAGGGTCGTCATCAGGAAAGCCTCGCGATAACGGCGGCTCATGTTTTCCAGCCCGTGGCGCAGACGCTCATCGATCGACTCAAGGAAGCTGCTGTCGCACGCGATTTCGCCCGGCAGCATGGTCTCCAACTGCGGGCGGACTTCGCTGCGGTCAATTGCCGGCAGCACGTTTTCCATGCCGTCGAACGACGACGCCTGGATTCGCGCCTTGCGCTTGCGCCAGTCGCTCAGGAAGTGGTTGGACATGATGCGCGACAGCCACGCCTTGACGTTGGTGCCCTGCTCGAACAGGTGGAACTTCTCGAAGGCCCGCGCAAACGTTTCCTGCACGAGGTCCTCGGCGTCGTTTGCGTTGCGGGTGTGATAGTAGGCCTGCCCGAACAGGAACTGGCGGTGCGGCAGGGCCTGCTGCTCGAACAACTCGGCGTTGGCTTTCGTAGGTTTCATTCCTGCTCCCCGTTGGTGACTCAGGGCAGGAATGCAACGGGCGTGCCAATCCGGCTGTTCTACTTCAGCCCGAACTTCTCGATACGGTAGCGCATCTGGTCGCGGTTGATTCCGAGCAGCCTGGCCGCGCGAGTCTGGTTGCCGCTGGCGCGTTCCAGGGCCTGCATCACGAGGCTGCGCTCAAGCTGCTCCAGGTTCACGCCCTCGGGCGGAAGCTCGATGTCAGCGCTGAGCACTCTGCCCCTTTCCAGTGCCGCAAACAGGTCGCGCGACAGCGTTTCCCCCTCCGCCAGCAGCACGGCGCGCTCGATCGCATTGCGGAACTCGCGCACGTTGCCGGGCCAGCTGTAGCCCTTGAGCACTTCCAGGGCCGCCTTCTCGATCCCCTTGACCGGCTTGCGGAACTCCTCGCCGAAACGTTGTGAGAAGTATTCCCCAAGTAGGGGAATATCCCCCACTCGCTCGCGCAACGCGGGCAATTCGACCGTGAGCACGTTCAATCGATAGAACAGGTCCTCGCGGAAAGCGCCCCGTTTGACCTCTTGCTTGAGATCACGGTTGGTGGCGGCGATCACCCGCACGTCCACCTTGAGGTCCTGGTTGCCGCCTACGCGGCGGAAGGCCTTTTCCTCAAGAAAGCGCAGCAGCTTGGCCTGCAGCACAGGCGACATTTCCCCGATTTCATCCAAGAACACCGTGCCGCCGTCGGCCTGCTCGAACAGCCCCTTCTTCTGGCCCGTAGCGCCGGTGAAGGCGCCTTTTTCATGCCCGAACAGCTCGCTTTCAAGCAGGGCCTCGGGCATGGCGCTGCAGGTGATGTTGACGAACGGGCCGTCGCGCCGCTCTGAGTTGTAGTGGACGCCTTGCTGGCCAGGTCCTTGCCCGTGCCGCTCTCGCCGGTCACCAGCACCGTGCTGGCAGGGCTGCGCGCGATCTTGCCCATCATGACCTTGGCTTCCTTCAGCGCGGGCGAGCTGCCCACGATGTGGTCGAAGCCGTAGTCGCTGGCGGACCTTTCGCGCGCCGCCCGCAGCTCGCGGCGCAGGCGGCTCGTCTCCAGCGCCTGTCTGGCCAGCAGGGCGACTTCATCCAGATTCAGCGGCTTGGTCAGGTAATGGAACGCGCCTGCCAGCATGGCCTGCACGGCCGACTCGGCCGTGCTGTCGCCGGTCATCATGATGATCGGTACGTCGGCGTTGAGGGCACGAAATTCCTCGATCAACTGCAGCCCGGTGGCGCCCGGTAGATTTAGGTCAAGCAGCACCAGGTCGGGCGTGGTTTGGAATGCCTCGCGGGCCGAAGCGGCATCTTCGGCCTCGGTGACATGATGCCCATCCTGCTCCAGCCGCTCACGGACGGACCATCGGATCAGGGATTCGTCATCGACGACCAGAACGGCTTCGCTCATCGTGCGCAGAGCTTATTTCAACGGGCTTCGGCGTCAAAGCGCCGCGAGCACTTTTTGCACGAGTTCTTCGATATCAAAGGGTTTGCTGATGAACTCGTTGACGCCGAGCACGTTCGCCTCCTGCTCGGCGTCGGGAGTGCCGTAGGCAGTCATGATCCATGCAGGACAGTCCGTGTGCCGTTTGCGGAATTCGCGCAGCACATCCAATCCGCTGCCGTCAGGAAGGCGCAGGTCCAACAGCACGCCGCAGATGCCGTCGTGGCTGACGTAGTCAAGCGCCGCCTGCGCATCCGCCGCCTGCAGCACGGTAAGCCCCTCTTCTTCAAGGCGTTGCTGAAGTGACCAGCGGATCAGCGCTTCGTCCTCAACGATCAGCACGACCTTCTTGGCATCGCGGGAATTGTCGGTCATACGGGAACGCTTTCTGCGGCCGGGCTACGCATTTGCCCTTCGTCGTGACGATTCGCAAGTCCCGTGCCCAAACAGCCTTTGAGGGAATCTCCTTGTCGGACCAAGTATCTCCAATAAAACGTCGCAACAAGGAAACGGCGATGCAGGCTGACGACTTTGTCAAGGCGATTAGCGGACTGGACTTCCCCGGCGTCGTCATCGTTGCCGTGGGCCCGGAAGGGAAAATCCGGGGCGTCAACCCATTCGGCAGAACTCTGGTAGGGAAGTCGGTGGAGGAGTTGTCCGGTCGCCCCTGGCAGGAGTTCTTCGTCGCCCCGGCCCAGCACGGCATTGCTGCACGGCTGCTGGCAGACAGCCGCGCTCCCGACGCGGCTCATGCACGCGTGTTCGAATCCTTCGTGGTCACAACGACCGGAAACCGCCGCCTGATCTCATGGCACCCCGCCTCGCTGCCCGACGAGCTTGGAGGGGGCTTCGTGTGCCTGGGCGAGGACGTCACCACGCGCGACCGCGCCCAGCATGATCTGTTGGCCAGCGACCAGCGCATGCGAGCAATTGTCGAGAATGCGGTCGAGGGCATCGTCACGATCAGCGAAGCCGGGATCGTGCAGACGGTCAACTCCGCCGCGTGCCGGCTATTCGGTTACGAGGCGTCCGAGATGCTCGGACGCAACGTCTCGATGCTGATGCCTTCGCCGGATCGTGAGCAACACGACGGCTATCTGCAGAGATACATGCAGACAGGCGTGGCGGGCATCATCGGGCTCGGGCGCGAAGTGATAGCGCTGCGCAAGAACGGGGAGCGCTTCCCGATTTACCTGTCCGTGAGCGACCTGAAGGGTGAGCCCCGCATGTTCACCGGCGTGGTGCGCGACCTAAGCGAGCAGAAGCGGATGCAGAAGCAATTGCAGGAGCAGGAGGCACTGGCGGCGATCGGGAAGATGGCGGCCGTCGTCGCCCATGAAGTGAAGAACCCGCTGGCGGGTATCGCCGGCGTCATCCAGGTGCTGCGCGGCCGTCTGCCCCAGGAAGCCAAGGAACGGCAGATCATGGGGGAGGTCCTGTCTCGCATCGATTCGCTGGTCGAGACTCTGCAGGACCTGCTGTTCTATGCCCGACCGCGCGAGCTCAAATTCACTGACGTGGCTTTGAAAGACCTTCTCGATGAAACCGTGCGCCTGCTGATTGCGGACCCGCGTGCCCAGGATGTGAGGGTCACGCTTCCGGATTCACGTTGCAGGCTGCAGATTGACGTCGCCTATCTGCGCGAGGCCCTGCTGAACATCTACCTGAACGCCGCGCAGGCCATGAACGGCAAGGGTGAAATCCGGACGGAACTGGAAGACGCGGAAGGTCGCTGCATCCTGCGCATCGCGGACAGCGGCCCGGGCATGCCGGAAGCCGTTCGTCGCCGCGTGTTCGAGCCCTTCTTCACCACCAAGGGGCGCGGCACGGGGCTGGGACTCGCGCTGGTCAAACGCGTCGTTGAGCGTCACGGCGGTGAAGTCAGCATCGAATGCCCCGAGGGCGGCGGCACAGTCGTGACTCTAAAGCTGCCACACCGCGGCGGCGGCGACTAAGCAGGTTGGCACAGTTGTTGCATTACTCCGGGAAACTTTGATCCCTTCCCGGAGACTGTGACATGGAAACCGCCGCAGCCAGCAACCCGACCTTTCCAAGACTGAATGAACCCGCGCCGCAGTTCGACGCCAAGACCACCCACGGCCCACGTAAGCTCGAAGACTACAAGGGCAAGTGGCTGGTGCTGTTTTCGCACCCGGCCGACTTCACGCCGGTCTGCACTACCGAGTTCATGGCGTTCGCCAAGCTGCACCCCGAGTTCCAGAAACTGAACTGCGACCTGCTCGGGTTGTCGATCGACAGCAACTACGCCCACCTTGCGTGGGTGCGCAACATCAAGGAGAAGTTCGACGTCGAGATCCCGTTCCCGATCATCGAAGACCTCAGCATGCGCGTCGCCCACGCTTACGGCATGATCCAGCCGGGCGCCTCCGACACATCTGCTGTGCGCGCCACTTTCATTATCGACGACAAGGGAGTCCTGCGCGCCATGGTGTACTACCCCATGACGAACGGCCGCTCGATCGCTGAATTCCTGCGCCTCGTGAAGGCACTGCAGACCTCGGACAAGCACAAGGTTGCCACGCCCGAAGCCTGGCAGCCCGGCGAGAAGGTAATCGTGCCGCCGCCCCAGACACAGGAAGCCGCGGAGAAGCGCGCAAAGGAAGGCTTCGAGTACGTGGACTGGTACTTCAGCAAGAAGGAACTGAAGCCCGCGAAGTAGCGCCCGTGGCAATTCTCACTGCACACAGATGAAAGAAACCCGTGAGCGAGAATGAACCGGAGTTGGTGTTTGGGCCGGTGCCGTCGCGGCGCCTTGGGCGCAGTCTCGGTATCAACAATATTCCGCCGAAGAACTGCAGTTACTCGTGCGTGTATTGTCAACTGGGACGCACCCGGACGTGGTCAACGGTCCGCCGTGAGTACTACCGGCCCAGCCAACTCGTCGTCGCGGTTCAAGAGCGCCTGCTGGAGTGTCGCAATCAGGGTGAGCCTGTCGACTACCTCACGTTTGTCCCCGATGGCGAACCCACGCTGGACCTGAACCTCGGGCACGCGATTCGAGAACTCAAGCAGTTCGGGATTCCGATTGCGGTCATCACGAACGCGTCTTTGCTGTGGCAGGATTCTGTGCGCGGCGACCTGGCAGCGGCCGACTTCGTGTCGATGAAGCTGGACTCAGCCGACGCAGACGTGTGGCGAAAAATCAACTGCCCGGATGCCGGACTCGACTTTGCGACTGTCATCGAAGGCATGGAACGGTTCGCAGCGGAGTTCGACGGCACGCTCGTGACGGAGACCATGCTGGTCCGGGACCTGAATGACAGCCGTGATCAGCTTGAGAAGACGGCGGAGCTGGCTAGCCGTCTCGGTCCGCAAGTCGCGTATCTGGCTGTCCCTACGCGCCCACCCGCCGAGCCTGACGTGCGCCCGCCGGATTCCGAAACACTGCTGCGCGCGATGGAGATCTTCGGCGCCCGCATCGAGGAGGTCGAGTACCTGATCGGCTATGAAGGCAACGCATTCGCATCAAGCGGCGACATCAGGCATGACCTGTTGAGCATCACTGCGGTGCATCCTCTGAGGGAGGACGCACTGCGCGCCTTGCTGCAGAAGACCCGGGCGGATGCTGCGGTCGTGCAATCGATGGTCGACCGCGGCGAGTTGCTCGAGCTCTCCCATGAAGGTCACAAGTATTACCTGCGCAGGTTCGCATCGCCTGGCACAGCTCTGGCGGGTGCGCTGCCCAGCACCTGCAACTGACCGGCGCCGAGTGGCACCAAATTTGCATTGTGACACGCATGGAGACTCCGATGCAACGCAAGCACATGAAGTGGATGGGCGCAATCGGGCTAGGACTCGGAGCTGCTGTGCTCGCCGTCCTGGCGTTCAGCGCTGAAGGCTGCGGAGATGAAGACGGCGGCGGTGGCGTTGCATCGAACAACACGGGACAACCCGGGCAGCCGGGGCAACCGCCGGCTCCGCCACAGGCGCCGATAGTTCTTACGCCGACAATGGACTTTTCCGATGGTCATTTCCGCACCCACGTCGTTTGCGCCAACTGCCACACGAACTCCAGTGGCGCGACGGCCATGCGCGACAGCGCCGGGCGCGACATCGCGCCGGTCAACCTGTGGCGCGCGACCATGATGGCGAACTCGTTCCGCGACCCGTACTTCCGCGCCGTGCTCGCGGCCGAGAAAGAGCACCACCCCAACCACGCGGCCTTCATCGAGGACAAATGCCTCACCTGCCACGCGCCGCAGGCCGCCTACGAGGCGCACCAGTCGGCCGGAATGCAGACACTTGCAGAGCTGTACGGCGGCGCGACGCCGCGCGCGCAGATCGGAATCGACGGCGTGTCTTGCACGCTGTGTCACCAGATGGAAGCAACCGGGCTCGGCACACCCGCGACCTACACGGCCAACTTCCTGATCTCGCCGAACAAGGTCGCCTATGGGCGACACAGCAACCTGTTCACGAATCCGATGGTCGGAAGCAGCGGCTACACGCCGACGCAGGCCAACCACACAGCGCAGAGCAAGATGTGTGCAAGCTGCCACACGCTTCACACGCCGGTGCTCGATTTGCAGAACAACCTGACAACTTCAACCTTCCCCGAGCAGGCGCCGTACTACGAGTGGCGCAATTCGGTGTACTCGACCGAAGCAGCAAGCCCGGCCGCGCAGGCGCAGGACTGCCGGGGTTGCCACATGCCGAGCCTCAGCCAGGACAACGTGCAGATCAACACGCGCATCGCACGCCGGCCAGCCGGTGACGACTTTCCGCCGATCTCGCCGCGCCAGCCGTTCAGCCGCCACAGCATGATCGGCGCGAACACGATCATGCTGTCGATTCTGCGCGACAACGCGAACGACCTGAACCCGTCCGCGGCAACAGCCGAGTTCAATCACCTGATCGACCGCACGCGCCACCAGCTTGAGAACGAGACCGGCAGCGTGACCATCCAGAACCTGACGTTCAATGGCGGCACGCTTGAGCTGGATGTGCTGGTCGTGAATCAGGCAGGGCACAAGCTGCCCACCAGCTACCTCAGCCGCCGCGCCTGGCTGCGTGTCGTCGTGAAGCAGGGTGGCACGGTCGTGTGGCGCTCCGGCGACTACGACAGTGCGGGACGCATCGTTGACGGCAACGGGCAGCCGATCACGAGTGAACTTGCTGGCGGGCCAATCCAACCACACCGGCAAATCGTCAACGCCCAGGACCAGGTGCAGATCTACGAGGCCGTCGCGGCCGACGTGAACAACCAGCCGAACTTCAGCCTGCTGTTCGCGGCGAGCTACCACAAGGACAACCGCCTGCTGCCCCAGGGCTGGTCGCCCAGCCACCCGGACATGGCGCACATGCAGCCGAAAGGCGTCGCTGGTGATTCGGACTACGTGGGAGGATCCGATACCGTGCACTACCAGGTAGCCGGGCTGGGAGCTGGACCTTACACGGTCGAAGTCGAATTGCTCTACCAGACCATCAGCGCAAGAGAAGCCAGCGAACTCTTCCTCCACGATCACCTGCGCGAAGTAAACGTCTTCCGGCAGTACTTCCAAAACGCAAGTCGATCCCCGGAGACTCTCGCAACCACCTCAGTCACAACGCCCTGATGTCAGCGAACCAGCATTCTACGTCTCACGCCTTTGGAGCGGCACCAGCCATCACGTCAGTGCCTCGCAGTTTGCAGCCCATTGAGCCCCCACTACCAAAGTACAGCGCCCGGCCGATTTCGGCCGGGTGCCTCCAATTTCAGGCCTATGTCGATTTGCGGAACTGACCAGGGTCTTTGGTTTGCGTCGCTCACCCCAGCACCCGCTACCAACTCTTTGGGGCCTCCCGACTTCGGCGAGGAACGCACATCGGCCAGACCTGAAACAGTCGCTCTTCCAATCTCGGCGGACACAGCCACCGTGACCGGACGAACCCATGCCCGCTCCGTGTTGGCCCCTGGCAGGGCATCTCGCTGGTCCCTCCGAGTACTCAGCGACACGACTGCCCGAGTCGGAACTAGGACGCTCAGCTGCCATCTCGACCAGACTGACGAAACTCAAGATTGCCTGGAGTAGTCTCAATGGCGTTTACAGCAAAGGATGGGCTTGCCGGGCCACTCTTGACATGTAAGTAAGAGCTTACTTACATGCAAGCATGAATACGCAGACACGCAAACCGACCACCGAACGCCGCGAACAAATCGTTCAGGCCGTGCTGCACATCATCGGTGACAAGGGGATTGCCGCCCTTTCCACTGGCAGGCTTGCCAGGGAAGTTGGGGTCACGACAGGTGCACTCTTCCGACACTTCGCGACACGCGAGGCAATCCTGCAGGAAGTCGTGCTGTACGCCGTGGCCCGCATTGAAGAGACGTTTCCCGATGCTTCCCTGCC
This sequence comes from Planctomycetota bacterium, assembly GCA_020638675.1. Classification (GTDB taxonomy): domain Bacteria; phylum Planctomycetota; class UBA8742; order UBA2392; family UBA2392; genus JACKID01. The sequence continues at coordinate 412,820 of JACKID010000003.1, read as the reverse complement.
GCCCGCGCGACGCTTGCAGCAACTGGCCCTGAACCGCGTCGAGCTGCTCGGAAACAACCCTGGCCTGGCATGGCTGCTACGTTCGGAGCAGGCGTACCTTTCGCTTCCGCGAGACTCCACGGCCCTGCTGCGTGATGTCGTGAAGCGATCGCGTCGCTACCTGCTCGAGGCGATCCGCGAAGGCGTTGAGCGCGGGGACATCCGCGCCGACATCGAACCGGAAGTACTGCTCGTGCCTATCCTGGGCACGATTCACGCGTTGGTCGGCATGCCCGGAGTTCACCGCGCGGCCGCACGCCGCTCCGACACAGACCGAATTCTTGAGGCGCTGCTGCAGATGCTGGCGCCACCGACCACCGGGCGCAAACGCAACTAGAAGGAGACAATCATGGCCATTTCGACTGACTTGCCAGTTGGGAAACTCGCAACCGAACAGCCCCTAGCCACGAGGGTGTTTGCCCGCCACGGCATCGACTATTGCTGCGGCGGCGGACGCGCGCTTGCCGACGTCTGCAGCGAAAAGGGGCTGAACCCGGCCGCCATCGTCGAGGAAATTGAAAAGGAACTGAGCGTCCACGGGGAGTCTGACGAGCGCTGGGACAACGCTCCGCTACCGGAGCTGATAGACCACGTCCTTTCGGCGTACCACGTACCGCTGTGGGAAGAGCTGCCCCGCCTTGATGCGATGGCCCGTAAGGTGCATGCCGTCCATGGTCACCGCGAGCCCGAGATGCTGGCCGGCATCGTCGAGGTTTATGCGGGGCTGAGGGCCGAGCTTGATCAGCACATGCGCAAGGAAGAGCAGATCCTGTTCCCGATGATTCGGGAGGGCCAGGGCGCCATGGCAGGGCCGCCAGTGCAAGTCATGCAGCACGAGCACGAAGTGGCCGGCGAAGCTCTGCGTCGTCTGCGTCTGCTGACGAACAACTTCGAAGTTCCGGAAGGGGCCTGCAACACGTGGCGGGCTTTGTGGCATGGTCTCGCCGCGCTGGAGCACGACCTCCACCACCACATCCACCTTGAGAACAACATTCTATTCCCACGTGCGCTGGCGGGCTGATCAGACTCCACCAGCGCAGACGGCCGGGTTGTCGTTCTCTGGGCAACCCGGCTGCACTCGATAGGCAGAGGGCTTCCCGGCGCGGCCAGTTGCTCCGGAGTTTTATCCGCAGTTCACGCACCGAACCACAACGTGATCCCATCCTCTTGCAATTCGAGGCACGGCGGCGTCGGCGAAGTCACGCCGCAGCGAGCCTGAGTCCAGACCGGAAGAAACCTTCTCACCGCAACATCATTCGCTCAACAAGCTGGTGTCGCTCTTCATGGTCTAGTACTCGATCCGTGGTCGGATACAGGAGGGTCTCTTCCTTCATGTTGTGCTCTACCAGGACCCCCAACAAGCCGGCGTGGTGTTGGTCGAGTTCTTCGTGCGACCTCTCGACCGCCGCGATCACCAGTCCTTCGACGAACTCCCGGATCGCTACGTGCTCGTGCTTCATGGCCTCCGTCGGGCCGCCCCCGGCCATGCCTGTCGCGTCATCGAACGCCGGGAACAGAATTGATTCCTCTACTTCGATATGCCGGAAGAGCCCGGTGCGGAAGTCGGCAATCAACGCGCGAGCGTGATCCCATCGTTCGCGCTTCGCGAGGTCGAGGGCGCGGACCAGCATTGCGTCCAGGCGATCATGGTCCCAGCCGAGGTATGCCGTTACGCTGCGAGGCTCCGGCCTTTCGCGGACACAGACGAGCACGCGCCATTCGTCAGGACCGTTCTGCAAGGGCGAAAAGTCATACCGTAGGGGTGCGTCTCTCAGCAGCCGTGCCAGCAACTGTGGCACAGCGGTCGTCCTCACCAACTCCACGCTATCGTCGGGAACGAGTCGGCTGAGGTGCTCCAGGATGACTTCATCCGTGAACTCGGCGCCATCGATAACCTCTATGATCTTCATGTGTGCATCCCAGGTGTTTAGGCAAGCAGCAGTTTCTCGATCAGCCCAGTGAGTTGTTTCGGCTCAAGTGCTTCATCCATGGTGGGGAACAGGATTTCTTCTTCCTGCGCGTGGTGCTCCGAGAGAATGTCAGACAGGCGCAAATGGGCGTCCGACAAGGCTTCCAGGTCGTGCGCCTTGGCTGCGGCCGCGACGTCGGCCAGGCCGTTGCGGACACCGTGGTGTTCCTCAAACATCAGCTTGGTCGGGCCGTCGGGCAGCTTGCCTGTCGCCACGTCATATGCGGGAAACAGAATTGCGTCTTCGATGTCCGCGTGGTGGGTCAAACCGACACGATGCTCGGCAAAGCGCCGGAGCGCGGGCTCCCAGTCACCGGCCGTAGCCAGCGCCATGCCGCCCGCCATCAGCTCTTCCAGGCGACGGTGGTCCCAGCACAGATACTCGCTGACGCTGCGTGGTGCCAATTCAGCGCGCCCGACGAACTGCCAGCGCCATACTTCGGGCCCCTTCTCCAGCGGCCCCCAGTTCAGGCGCCCCGGCAGTTCCGCCACAAGCTTATGCAGCAGCTTTGACGGCTCGTGCGACGCGATCAGCGCCAAGCCATCGCCGGGCGCGAGTTCACGAAGGCGTGCCATGATTTCCTGCACGCGTGTGGCGTGGGGAATCTCGCGGCCGTCTATGACTGGTATGGTCGTCATGGTTGCTCCTCAAAGGTACTGGCCCCCGTCGACGCGGATCACTTGGCCGGTGATATGCGCCGCCATCGCCGACGCCAGGAACAGCACGCAGTTCGCCACGTCTTCCGGTCGCGCAATCCGACCCAGCAGCGTTTCCTCCAGGGCTTTCTTCCTCACGTCAGCGGGCAATTGTTGCGTCAGTTCGGTCTCCACCATGCCTGGCGAGACCGCGTTGACACGAATGCCGAACCGGCCGCTCTCGCGCGCGGCGGCTTTTGTCAGGCCTATCAACCCAGCCTTTGCGGCGCTGTAGTTTGCCTGGCCGAACTTGCCGCGTTCGCCGTTGATGCTCGTAATGTTGACGAAGCTGCCGCGCCCGAGTGAGCGCATCAGCGGTGTGGCTTCGCGCATGACATGGAATGCACCAGATAGGTTTACGTTCAGCACTTCCGACCAGTCGGCTTCGCTCAGCTTCCAGTGCACACTGTCCCGAGTGATGCCTGCGTTGTTGACCACTACGTCTGGCGCGAGGTTGGCCTCAGCCAGCGCGGCGGCCGTGTGCGAGACGGCTTCGGCATCGGCCACATTGAGCTCGGCGGAGCGCGGAGCGCATTCTCTCAGTAGATCAGAGAGCTGCAGGTCCAACCCAACCACTTGCGCGCCTTTGGCCGCAAAAGCGCGCGCACAGGCCAGGCCTATGCCACGCGCAGCGCCAGTTACCCAGACGACCCGTCCGGAGAAATCATATGGTTCACGTGCCGCCACCGCTGAGCTCCCCGGGGTGAAGTTTGTAGTGCCGGAAGGCGCCCCACAGCGCGGCGCCGATTGCTCCTGCATGCACCGACAACTCGTGCCCCTTCACCTCGACGGGCGACTTCCCGTCCTGCAGTTTTTCCTGCACGGCCGCGATCAACCCGGCGTCGCGTGCCAGTCCGCCGGTCATCAGGATCATTCCTTCTGACTTGATCGCGCGGACCAAACCGGCGATGCGCACAGCCATTGAGTTGTGAATTCCGCGCAGAATGTTCGGCGTACTGATGCCGCGGCTGACCATGTTTATCACGTCGGTCTCCGCCAACACGGCGCAGATGCTGGAGCACTTTTCCGGCTCGTCAGACTGCAGCGAAAGCGGGCCGATCTCCTCGATCGAGACGCCAAGATAGCGGGCAATGTTCTCAAGGAACTGCCCGCTGCCGGATGCGCACTGGCTGGTCATCTGGTACTTCTCGACGCGTCCCTCGTTCGTGAAGCGCATGGCGCGCGTATGCAGCGCGCCGATGTCGATCGCACCGCGTGCCTCGGGCGCGATGAACAGCGCCCCGCGCGAGTGCGTCGTCATGCCGTAGAAGTGCCCGGTCCGCCACGGGATCAGGTCGCCTTCGCCTGAAGTCGCAATGTAGTCAAGTTCGTCGCGCCGCACGCCCGCTTCACGAAGGGCCGCCTCGAACGACTCGTCGACTACGTCGAGAACATTGCGGCGACGGATCCGCTCGAGACAAGTGGCCAACAGTTCTTCATTGCCGCCACCGCCGCGCATGATCGCGACCTTGACTGCGCCTGAGCCCACATCAACACCCGCTGTGAGAGTCATGCCGCCTCCTGTCCGGGCTTGATGCCCTGCACAATGTCGCGCATCGCGAACGTCCCTGCGCCAACCGCGCCCGTGTAGATGCTGTCGGGCGCGATGTTCAGGATCAGCTTGCCGTAGTTCTCTTCGGCCACTTCACGCAAGGCGCGCACCGCCGCGGGATTCTTGGCAACGCCCCCCGTGAAGGTGAATTCATTGGTGATGCCGCCCGAGCGCGCGAGCAGCGACATCGCGCGAAGGATGATCGCGCGGTGCAGCCCGTTGACGATGTCCACCCGCTCCTGCCCCGCCGCCAGCCGGTCGCGGAATTCGGCGCCCGCGAAGACCGTGCAGGTTGAGTTGATTTTCACCCGGCGTTTGCTTGCCATCGCCAGCGGGCCCAGCTCGTGCAGGCCGATGTTCATCTCATCTGCGATGTAGCCCAGGTACCGCCCGCAGCCGGCGGCGCAGCGGTCGTTCATCTGGAAGCTGGTGACCACGCCCTGGGGATCGACCTGGATCGCCTTGGTGTCCTGCCCGCCGATGTCGAGCACGGTGGCGGTGGCCGGGAACATCAGGTGCGCGCCGAGGCCGTGGCACAGGATCTCACTGCGGATGCAGTCCCTGGGGAACGGCAGGCGTACACGGCCGTAGCCTGTGCCGACGGTGCGCAGCTCGTTCAACTCCAGTGTCGCGATGCGCTTGAGCAACTCTGCCAGCTCGGCGTCCTTTTCCAGCAGTCCCTTCGGCAGGCGATGATAGGCAGCCATCAGCAGGTCTTCGAAGCCGCGCGTCTCGGTCTCATTCTCGACCGGGATGATGTTGCGGTCGAACATGCCAACCATGCTGTCGAACGCAGGCCCACCGTTTCGGGTGATGTCCGACGCAGCCTCGATGAAGGCCGAGCCCGCGATGTCGCGGAAAAAGTCCGAACGCGCGACCGACTCCGGGACGAAGATGGAATCCGCGGTCTCGCGGATTCCCTGCAGAATGACTTCCAACGCCTGCGACAGCTCGCGGCGTGTGTTCGCAAAGCGCAGGTTCTCCAGGTCTTCACGGCAGTGATTCTCAAGCCGGTTCAGTGAACCGAGAAAGAGCTCGTGCCGGTAGGCCGCCAGCAAAGCGGCTTCCAGCATCTCGCGGTCTTCCTTCGTGATGTTCTCACGCGCGTTCAGCTCACGCGAGAGCAACGCAAAGCGCGCGCTGGTGTAGGCCTCCTGCTTAGCCACCTGCGCGGCGACGTCGTAGTTGCTGCGGCTGTTGGTGATGCCACGGCCGATGATCTGCCCCGCGGTGTCCAGCACCACCGCTTTGGTGGTCGTTGAGCCGAGGTCAATGCCGACGAAACAGTCCATGGCTTATCCCTTCGCCTTCTTGGCCTCGATCATCTGGAAATAGCTTTCCAACCGGTTCTTGATGTTGGCGGCGCTGAAGTAGCGGGGGTCGACCAGGTCGGACTCGATGAAGCCGCCGGCGCGCCCCGTGCGCTTCTCGAGCTCGCGCAGGATCAGCAACTGGCCCGCGGAAAACGAGTTGCATGACTTCACGCTGTTAATCAGGAAGCCGTCGGCGTCGTAGTCGCGGACGTAGTTCTCGAGCAAGTTGACGCGATCGGGCAGGTTCAGGTTCGTGTAGCAGCCCATGCTGTAGTCAGCGAGCGTCTCGATCGGCTCGTCGGGGTTGTGACGGAAGCCGCGGTCGTACAGGCCGCCGACCTTCGTGTAGCTGCTGGCGACCACCACCGCGCCCTCATCGTAGAACATCTTCCAGAACTCGCGGAAGCTGGTCCAGTTGGGCGGGCCCTCGACCACGATGCGGTACTTCTCTTCGTTCATGACGCCGTCGGGCGTGACCGGCCCGAGGCCGAGCTTGATGCGCTCCTCGATCTCGCCACGCAGCAGCTCGTAGTACTCGACGGCGTCCTGCGTGCCGCGGAACGACGTAAAGATCGGGCCGATGTAGTAGACGCCGCCGAAGTAGGCATCGATCGGCGACGGCTTGTGCTTGGCGCTTTCCAGCACCCAGACCAGGTCGTCCTCAGCCTTTGCGCTGCGCTTGAGATCCTCGCGCAGGCGGTCTTCGTCAAACTTCTTGCCGCTGAGTTTTTCCAGCTCAGGGATCAGCACCTCGCGGATCTGGCCGGCGACGTACTGGCGCATCTCCGGAGTGATGTTTCCGTCGCCCTGGTAGGGCACGTGCAGCATCACCACCGGGCAGTCGTATTCCTCGCGCAGCAACTCGAACCACTTCAGAAATGTGAAGCAGCCCGTGTAGCTGAGCAGCAGCAGGTCGGGCTCGGGTATCTTCTCGCCGGTCGGGCCGATATTGCCCGACTTGAGCATGCCGATGTCGGCCTTCACGTAGGTGCAGACGTCCTCGGAGTGCCCGGACTTCTCCGCCAGGTGGATGTAGTCGCCGGTCTTGCCGCGCATGCCGCTCTGCAACGCGTTGATTTCGGGCAGTACCGGCAGCAGGTCGAAATTGGCAAGCAACTCTGTCAGGTTCCCGGGCACGAAGGTGTAGACAACCTTCTGCTTGTTCTCCTTCGCGTGGCCAAGCTTTTCAAAGTGCTCGGCGATCATCGTCTTCTGGCGTTCCTGACTGGCGTCCTTCTTCGCGGCCGTGGTCATGCGGTCCCCCAGAGTTTGATGGCGTCGGCGAAAGTGCCGGCCTGCTCGCGGATCACCTGGAACTGGCCGGTGTCCTCGGAGTACTTGAATGAAGTGAAGGGAATGCCCGCCTCTTCCAGCGCGGACTGCAGCATTGGCTGATCCAGCAGCGCCGGGTCACAGAAGCTGGGTGCCATCAGCAGGACGCCGTCAGCGCGCACGTCTTTCACGCGCCGCACCAGCAGGTCGCCCTTCTGGTGCTTCTCGTCGTAGACGCTGGCGGTCGGCAACGAGCGCTGCATGAACGCTTCAGCCAGCGCCTCCCACGGATCGCCTTCAGCCTTGATCGGATCCGGTATGAACCGCGAGCCGACCACGAAGTCGTCGTCCACGAGATAGCAGCCCGCGCGCTCCAGTGTGCGCAGCAGCGCCAGCGGGGGCTGCTCGCAGAACGCTCCGCGCACCATCACGCGGATGTTGTCCAGCGGGCGGCGATTCGACTGCTGCACCATCAGCGTGTATTCGTTGACCAGTGCAGTGTGTTCGTCGGCCGGCAGCAGGTAGCCCGCACGCAGCATCAGGTAGTACTCGGTGGCCGGGATCAGCCACGGCTTCTCGATGCGCAGCTCAAGCAGTGCTGCGATTGCGCGGCGGTTGGCGTTGTAAACCGTGATAGACTCACGAAGCCGGTCATCGGTCACTTCGCTGCCGGTCATCTTCGCAACGGCCTGCGCGACTGAGCGCATCTCGTGCGCGTAGAACTTCCCGCCGAGGCCGGCACGGAAGTTCTGCGGAAGGTCGAAGTAGTGGACGTACTTGTCCGGCTTGAGCAGCTTGAACATGCCGCTGAGATTGCGGATCACGTCGCAGATGCTGGGAAACAGGAAGCCGTCCATGGCGTCGAGTCGGCCGCTGACGGCCAGTTCGATCACGCTGCGCGGCAGGTGGCAGATGTAGGACTGGAAGTAGCTGTCGCCGCGGACGATCTCGGTCATGTCGCCGCCGCCCATGATGCCGACGGGCAGGCCGCCGGCGGCGTGGATCACTTCGCGCGGGACGTACACCGGCAGAAAACCGATCGCGCGGCGCGTCTTGTCTTTGGCTTTCCAGTCGAGGACGGACTTGAAGTCGAGGTCCTCGTACAACTCTGTGGCGCGACGGATGATCGCTCCGAGGCGTCCGCCGAGTGCCGGCTCGGCTGGGGCTGCGATGGTCATGCATCCCTCCATTGCGGTGTGCGCCGCTCAAGGAACGCGGCGATGCCTTCGTTGGCATCTTCCAGCTTCATCAGTTCCGAGACGTATTGCTGTTCACGCGCCTCAAGCTCAGGCCCAAGGCCGACCAGCATCGCTGCACGGGCAGCTTTGACCGCCTGGCGAAGCGATGCGCCGGAGAACTTGCCAAGCGTTGCCTCAAACCACTGCTCGAAGCCTGGGCGAAGCGAGTCCGCCGGATACACCTGGTGCGTGAGGCCCATCCCATGCAGGCGCTCGCCGCTCCACTCTTCTCCCGTCAGGATCATTGAGTCCGTGACAGCCTGGCCCAGCCGGCGCGGCAGCAGCACGGCTGCCACCGGCGGGAAGACCCCCAGCCGGATCTCAGGCACACCCATTCGCGCGTCAGTTGATGCAAAGACGAAGTGACAGGCGAGCACGACTTCAAACGCACCGCCGAGGCACATGCCCTGCACCAGCGCGGCTACCGGTATCTCACTGCCGGAGATCGCCAATACCAGTCCACGCAGTACCGGCAGCATTTCGGCAACCCGAGCGGCAGTGTGCTCCTCGACGCTGGCTCCGAATGAGAAGTGCTTTCCTTCAGCTTCAAGCGTGATGGCACGCAATGCACGATTCGACTGTGCCGCCCTTATGATGGCTGTCAGCTCCCGCATCACGGCACCGCTGAAAATGTTCCCCTTCGGCTGGTCGATGGTCAGCCGCAGCAGCTTGCCGTCATGCGCTCTCTGTTGGGTGACGCCCGGCATGTCAGGCCTCCCCTTTGTACTGCGGCGAGACTTCGCGGAGCAGCTCTTCACTCCAGGGACGGCCGTTCGCCAGCTGACGGCGCAGTGCCAGGAAATCGACTTCGCGGTTGTCGCGCGGGCCGTCATTGAACGCCCGGAAGCCCGCGTTTGCCTCGGTCATCATGTTGAGGGCGAGCCAGGCGCGGTTGGTCTCGCGGTTGCGGTCCCAGTGCTGCAGCTTGTGCTTGCGCAGACTCTCGATCGTCTTGGTCGTGCAGTCGGGCATGGTAAGCGCCAGCTTGAAGCACATGCGTTCGACCGCTTCGTCGAGTTTCGCAAGGTCGCTTTCAGCCTTGGACAAGACTTCCTTCGCCTGCTCGCGCTCACTGCCCTGCTTGAATTCGCCGTAGACGATGCTGCCGGACTGGTCGATCCAGCGGTCGGTGACCGCCATCGGGTTCGGGATCCACTCGCCGTTCAGCTTGAGCACCGGCACGATCTCGTTCAGCAGCCCGAGCCGCATCGCCTTGTGCGCCGACCAGTGCTCGCACAACACGCCGCTCTCCATCGCTGCGGACGCGCCAACGAAGAGAGGCAGGAAATCGGTGGACCCGCCGTCAGGCGCAGATCCATGTTTGGGGCCCGCCTGCCCGAACCGGGCCGTGTCGCTTGCGATGGTGAAATCGCAAGCCATACCGATTTCCTGGCCTCCCCCTATGCGCATGCCGTTGACACGGTTGATGACCGGTTTGTCGCAGCTCAGGATGCCGCTGACCATGTCATTGAACAGCCGCATGTACTGCCGGTACTCCTGCGGGTTCCCGGCGTAGTACTCGGCGTATTCCTTGGTGTTGCCGCCGGTGCAGAACGCCTTGTCGCCGACGGCCGTAAACACGGCGCACACGACGGCACGGTCCATGCTGGCACGGCGGAACGCGAGGATGATCTCCCTGATCGCATCCGTGGAGTAGCTGTTGTACTGCTTGGGGTTGTCGAGCCAGATCCAGGCGTTGAACAGGCCCTCCACTGGTGCGCCCTTGGCGTCCAGCAGCGCGCGGCGTTCGTAGCGGATGTGCCGGAACTCGTAGCTCGGCAGCAGTTCGTGGTTGGCGAGTTCTCGTGTGGCTGTGGCCATGGGTTGCTCCTTACGCCGCAGGCACCAGGATGGCGCGTTCGGTCAACTCGCCCCGGTGGGCGGCTGCGAACAGCGGCTGGATTTGGTCGAGTGCATGCCGCTTGATGAACGGCTTCAGGTCAACTTTGCCGCTCAGCACCATCTCGACGGCCGCGGGGTACAGGTCAGGTGTGCAGCCCCAGTTGCCGAAGCAGACGGCGTCGAAGGCCATAAGATTTGACAGCCGCAACTCAAGCTTGGCCATGGTGAAGCCAACGACCGCCAGCGTGCCGGAGGCCGGAAGCAGGGCGTAGGCTAGTTCTTGCCCCGCGCCGCTACCGGACATCTCAAAGATCTTCCACGCAAAGTCCGGCATACCGGCGCCGGTCACCAGCCTTCGGACTTCCTTTCGAGTGTCTTTGACGCTGACGTCGCGGACATTGAAGACGGCGTCCGCGCCGTGGCTGCGGATTCGTTCCAGCTTGGCGTCATCGATGTCGAGCGCGAGCACGTAGGCGCCGACGGCCTTGGCGATCTGTACTCCGTACGTTCCTATTCCACCGGTTCCGACAACAATCGCAACATCGCCGGCTGTGAGGCCTGAACGCTGCACGGACTGGTAGGGCGTAGTCACCGCGTCGGCGATGACGGAAAGGTCGGCCAGGTCATAACCGGCCAGGTTACTCGGCAGCCTGGTGAGGTAGCGTGCCGGAACCTTGATTCGGCTCGCGAAACCACCATGACCGTCGTTGCCCGGCATGAACTGACGGACGCAAGTGTTGCTGCAGCCGGCCTTACAGTGTGCGCACTCGCCGCAAGGCATGACGGATGGGACGATGACCTGCGCCCCTTGAAATGAGCTGTACTCCGAACCCGTCGCCTCGACAACGCCCGATATCTCGTGTCCGAGCACCAGCGGCAGGTTTGCGCGGGGTGCCACGTCACCGAAGTAGAAGCCCACGTCCGTATGGCACAGGCCGCAGCCTGCGACCTTTACGATGACCTCGTCGGCCGCTGGCTCAAGGTCGTACTCGATGGCCCGAAAAGGCGCTGTCGGTTCAGCGTAGGCGAATCCGCGCGCGCGCATGGCAGCTCTCCGCGTCCGTACCCAAGGTATGAATTCTGAACCGGGATTCAATCGCTAAATAGATGTGTTTATCTGATTTTGGTCGGTCAGGTGCCTTGGCTACCACGCCGAGGTTTGGCAGGCCTGAACTGCGGCAGGCGCGGATGCACGGCCGAGAGGCGCCCCGATCCGGGCCGCTGCTCCTGGAAAGCTGCTAGATCTTTGAGCGTCGTGGACTGCAGCGACTTTACGAATCTGTCCCGGATGCCCTTCCACAGGCTATGCAACGGACAGGCGGTTTCGTCGCTGCAACTGGCCTCACCCATCACGCAGGTCTCGAGCGCGCGAACGTCGTCCAGCTCACGGACAACGTCGAACACCGTGATTTCCTCGGCCGCGGCCGCCAGCCGGAAGCCGCCCTGCCGCCCGCGCTGAGATTCGAGGATCCCCTTGCGGGCCAGGTTCTGCAGGACCTTGCCCAGGTAGTGAACCGGCAACTCCAGCAACTCAGCCAGTTCGCCGGTCAGGACCCACTTCTCCGGCTCACAGCGCGCAAGTTCCGTGAGCGCGCGCAACGCGTACTCGCTTGCCTGTGAGAACATGCGTGGCCTCCCGGCTCAGGTCAGGGGTTCCAACTGGGCCGTGAACGCACGCAGGATCTCGCCCTGCTTGCGTACTCGATAGCCGGCCGCACGCCCGCGGCGCTCAAAAACGTCTGCCATGACTTCGCCCAGCCAGTCGACGTGGCTCTGCGTGTAGGTGCGTCTGGGGAACGCCAGACGCACGAGTTCCATCGGCGCGGTGCGGTCGTGCCCGCCATCGGGGTCCGGTTTGCCGAACATCAGCGTGCCGATCTCGACCGCGCGCACCCCACCCTCAAGGTACAACTCATTGCATAACGCAACGCCGGGAAACTCCCACGGCTTGATCTGCGGATAGAGCTTGCCCGCGTCAATGTAGACCGCGTGACCGCCCGCCGGGTGCATCAACGGCATGCCCAACTTGTCGAGAAGCGTGTGCAGATAGCGCACCGAAGCGATTCGATACTCGAGGTACGCCGGGTCGGTGACCTCCTGCAGACCAACCGCCAGCGCAGCGAGGTCACGGCCCGCAAGACCTCCATACGTCGGATAGCCTTCCGTAAGGATCAGCAGCGCACGGGCCGTTTCAGCGAGTGCGTCGTCGTTCAGACACAGCAGGCCGCCAATGTTGACCAGGCCGTCTTTCTTGGCGCTCATGGTGAAGCCATCTGCAAGCCGGAACATCTCCTGTGCGATCTCGCGCGGCGAGCGATCCTGCTGGCCCGGCTCGCGCTCGTGTATGAACCAGGCGTTTTCTGCGAAGCGCGCCGCGTCGAGCATGAATGGCTTGCCGTGGCGGTGGGCCAACTCCGCCACGGCACGCAGATTCTCGAGACTGGCTGGCTGCCCACCGCCTGCATTGTTGGTGACGGTCATCAGGACCAGTGCGACACGCTCCCCTTCACGCTCAAGGTGCGACTGCAGGCGGCCCAGATCCATGTTGCCCTTGAAAGGGTGCAGGCTTGCCGGATTGCGCGCTTCCTCAATTACGAGGTCAATCGCTTCCCCCTTCAGGTACTCCACATTCGCACGGGTCGTATCAAAGTGAGAGTTCGCCAGCACGTGCTTGCCCGCAACATCCATAGCGGAAAACAGAATGTGCTCGCTGGACCGCCCCTGGTGAGTGGGAATAACGTACTTGTGCCCGGCTAGCTCGGACACGACCTGCTGAAGCTGGTAATAGGACTCGGATCCGGCGTAGGTCTCATCGCCCGTCATCATGGCGGCCCACTGGGCAGCCGACATTGCACCGGTGCCGGAATCCGTAAGCAGGTCAATGGTGATATCGCGGCTGCGCAGCAGGAAAGGATTATAGTGCGCGCCGCGCAGCCGCTCCGCCCTATGTTCCGGGCTCGTGACGGGGAGTGGCTCCGTCATGCGAATCCGGAATGGCTCGATAATGGTCTTCGGCTTCATGCGCCCCCAGCCAGATATTAGGATATGCTTATCTTGTTTACAAGCGAACTTGGTCACTTGCGCCGGACATATTCGGACACGAGCATCTTGAATCACTTCAGGCTTCAAGTACTTTGTCTCCTGTCGCTTACCCTCACCCGCTGAGACTCTGCATGCTGACACAGACAACCGAATACGCGATCCGTGCACTGATCGAGATCTCGACACGGCCTGAAGGGCAACATGCCCTGGCTGGCGAATTGGGTGAGACACTGGGCATCCCGCCCCACTATCTGTCGAAGATCCTGCAGCAACTCGTCAGGGTTCGCGTGCTGAAGTCCGTCCGGGGGCGGCAGGGCGGATTTAGTCTCGCCAAGCCTGCCCGCACCATTCGTCTTCGCGAAGTCGTCGAGCCTTTTGACGACATGAAGAAATACGAAGAGTGCATTCTCGGCCAGCCCGTCTGCAGCGAAGCAGGCGCCTGCCCCCTCCACGAATACTGGTCAGAAGTACGCACGCGCTATCTTATCGAGCTGGACTCGAGAACGTTGCAGGACCTGGCCGACTACCAGATGAAGCGATTGGACAGCATGAACCCGGGCCTGTTCAAGCGAGTGGGCAAGGCGCCGATGAAGGGATCTCCCCCGACGCCCCGCAAACCAGCCACGCGCAAACGCAAGGCAACCAAGTCCAAATCGAAGTCCAAGAAGTAACCGGCCGGCATTTCCGCCGGCCGGTATGCCCTCTCCACGCAATTAGAATTGCAACGTCAATTGGGTCCAGACGAAGTCCATGTCTGAGTCCTCGTTGTCGGAACCCTGGCCCGTGCCGGTTGCCGTCTGCTTCACGAATCGGCCCGCAAAGAAGTGCGCCCAGCCTGCCTCAAATGCCACCCAGCGATTCACCTTCACGTTGACCACAAAGTCCAACTCGTTGCCCAGCAGGTCGCTTTCGTTGGGCGATCCGGCTCGGATCACACCTCCGCCGGGGTTGTACCAGGCGTCATCGTCGTTGGCGCGCTGGAAGTTGTGCCCCTGCAGGAGCAGTGAGAGCGATTCGACAAAACCCAGGTTCTTCACAGTCCAGCTGATCGCCAGGGAGATGTCATTCAGGTTGCGCCAGCCGATCTGGTCGGCAAAGCCGTGGTACTTGTGGCCAAACGGGAACGGCGAGCGGAACGTCTGGAAGTCGTTGTCGGTCGGGTTCGAGTCGCCCGAGGCGTAGTCCCACTCGGCGCCGACGCGGAACGTGTGCTGGCCGAAGCTTGCCAGGAAATCGAACGTCACGGCCGCGCCGAAGGCCTGCACGTTGGCGTCGTCTTTGCCGGGTGTGCCCCAGTAGGCTGAGTCGGCAGTACCGAACTGCGCGATTCCCTCCGCCGTATAGGCGATTGCCAGCGAGTCGTCCGCGTTCAGGCCGTGCCAGCCGTTCCAGCGCAGGCTTGCCATACCGACATGGCCGTCTGTCGTGCCTGCGGCATCGTCGCGGTTGAAGAACAGAACCAGCAACTCAAGGTCGCACTTCTTCAGGAAGTCTGGAGCCCAGCGTGCCGAAAAGCCGAGCATCCATTCGTCGTCGCGCACACGGGCCAGGTCGTTGATCAGCATTGCCATGCCCATGAAGGCCAGTTGCTTGTCGAAGAAGCTGCGCTGGATGCGAACTCCATCCCACGCGCGCGAGGGCGCCGCCCACTCGAGGGTGCTGATCAACCGCTGGTTGCCGACCGTGAATTTCTGGCGGCCGACATAGGCTTCGATCCCGACGTCGAACAGGTTGGTCGTGTAGAAGTAAGCCTGCAGGACGTCCAGGCCTTCGAATCCGGATGTGTTGACGCTGTTCGCTGCGGCGCGCGGCTCATCGCCCCAGAGTCGCACATCCTGCAGTTCAAACAGGAAGTTGGCGTTGTACGGAAACTTGGCATCGACCCCGAGTCGCGTGCGCATGTTGAATTGCTGCACCGAGGTCTGGTCGGCAAGGCCGGGCGCATAGGTCGCCGGGGCCCTGAGTTCGTAGCGGGTGCGATGCTGGCCGAAGAAGCGGAGGGTAATGGTGTCTGCGTCGTCTTCATCACTGAGAGGGATACGCAAGGTGAAGGGATCGAACTTCTCCTTTTTCTCCGGTGGTGCGGTCTCCTTTGCTGGTTGATTGGCTGCTTTGTCGTCGTCAGCCTTCTCCGGTGCGGGCGTCTGTGCTGAAGCGACGGCGCTGCTCAGCGCCATCGCGAGCGCCCATATACAGGCTCGCGCGAACATGATGCTCTCCCATGGAATGTGTCAAGGACATGCAATGAAGATGACCCATGGAACAGCGAATATCAACAGATATCTGTATCTGATTAGCTGCTTTTAGCTCGCCGGCGTTGTGACAACGGGCGCTGCCTGCGGGCGAGGCGACCAGCCCGCACGCACCGTCCGTGCCAGCAACAGGTAAATCAGCAGCAGCGACATCACCAAGCGCATCGACCACACCGACCATGCCGGCAGCGTCCCATTCAGCATGATCAAGGCATGCGTGCCGTCACCGGTCATCCCCAACACGACCGGCAACTTGAACCAGTAATAGATGACAATCGCGGCCGCAGCGAACGCACGCACGAGAAACGCGCGCGACTGAGGCAGTATGCGGCGCAAAACGAGATAGACTGCGAGTGTCGCGGCCAGTCCGGCGAGCGGCAGCGCGTAGCTCTGCAACACCTGCCTGGGGAGTGTCCAGCCCGGCTCCAACTCAACCAGGTACCAGCCCAGCACAAGTCCCGGGAAGCCTCCCACCAGTAACTCTGAGGCCGTGCGGCCTGAGCCGGTCCGAGCAGCGTCGGGAGGCGTGATGCCGGGCCGTGAGTCGCGACAGGGAGCAACGCATGCCGTGCACACTCGGCACTGGATGTTGGGAACGGGAACAACCGGGCGAGAGCCGTAGAGCAACTCAACGGGGTAGACCGGGCACAGGCCGGAGCACCATGCACTCTTGAGATCGAATACGGAGCCGAGACCGACGGCGGCGAGCGCCACAACAATCAGCACAATGCCGGTCACGACACCGTAGCGATCAAGCAGAGGATGCCGCAGCGGAACGATGATCAACAGCAACGCGACCGCGATCGCCAGCAGTCTGGACTGCCAGGCCCGCGAGACATGTAGACGACGCGACAGATTGAATTGCGAAGGCAACACCGAAAACGTCCCCAGTGGACAGACGTTCCGCCAGACGCCCGGCGCGACCACCAACAACAGCGGCGCGACGGGGATCAGTACGTCCCACAGCAGGAACAGCCCGGTGGTGGGTGCAAACAACAGGGCCGCCACGATCACGACACCGACCAGGAAGACTGCACCCTGCACCACCTGCCACGCACGGCGCGCTCCATTCGACAGCACCACGTTATGTCTCATCGGATCACCTCATGCGCCGGATCGGCAGTTGCCTGTCCCATCCACTCCCAGAGAGGGCCGCGAATGCCATGGGTCCGGCGACGGTGCCAGAACCGTGTCCAGCGTTCGCCCTCGAGGCCGGGAAAGAACCAGTTGGAGTGGCTCGCGGCCAGCGCCCGTGCAGACTCCTCGAGCGTTGGGGCGACCGACTCACTGACGTAAAAGACAGGCTCGATACCGATCTCGGCCTCGGCGATTAGCCCCTCTCGCTCCGCTCGGCGCGCCAGCTGAGTGTTTGGGTAGAGCCGGACGCCCAGCATCGCGAATACTGCTGTCGGATTCACTTTCTCCATCACTGCCACGGTCTCGGCCATCGTAGCGGGCGTTTCATCTGGCCCGCCCAAGATCAATGTGTGGGCGAATTTCAGCCCGGCCCTTCGCGACCAATCCGAGACGTGAACGATCTCGGGGATGCCGAATGATTTGCCCAGCGCCCCGAGAGTGACTTCCGATGCCGCGTCTGTGCCGTACTCGACGCTGCCGCATCCCGCGCGGGCCATCAGCCTCAGCAGTTCTTCGGTCATACCAGCCGGTGTGACGTAGGCCGTCCAGCGCACGTTCAGTTCGCGGCGCAACAACTCCTCACAGAACTCCGCCGCGTGCTCCGTCGGGTGATTGAAGGTGTTATCAACAACGAAGAAGTGCTTCGCGCCATAGCGCAGCAGGCCCGATTCGAGTTCATCCACGGTGTCGCAGACAGCACGCCTTCGCGCGTGACGGCCTTCCAGCACAGGGTATGTGCAGTAGGTGCACAGAAAGGAGCAGCCTCGGCGCGTTTGCACGTTGAGTGCTCCGCCGCGCTGGTAGTACTGATCGATGTCCAGCAGATCCAGTGCCGGATGTGTCGATGGGAACCCTGCTGGCTCAGCGCGCAGCAACCGGGGCGGCAACTCACCCGCCTCCAGCGTCGCCAGCAGACTCACAAAGGCCCCTTCTCCTTCACCGGCCACTCCGTGGTCGGGCTCAATCGCGCGCATGAACTGGGTCGGCATCAAGGTGAAGGCCGAGCCGCCGAGGACGAAACGCGCATCCTGCGCGACAGCGCGGATGCAGACCCCAAGCTTTCGGTAGTACGGCAGATAGCTAACCCCCTGCGGCCAGCAAACGTCATCGATATTGCGGATGGACATCCCGACCACGTCCGGCTGGAATTGGCGCAGAGTGTTGATGAGTTCGGGAAGGACTTTCTCGCCGAGGAAGCAGGCGTCGAACATGCGTACATCATGCCCGGCATCCCGTGCCGCACCCGCCACGAAAGCGGCTCCTAGTGGCACGACGGGATCGGGTTTCTGCTCCTGGTTCGCGGCGATCACCAGCACGCGCATTGCGGCTCCGGCTCAGGACGCACGCATCATGAGATATTCGGATATTCTTATCTATCATATTCATGCGCCCACGAGCGGTTTTGGCCGGGCCGCATTCGAATGGAGAGTTGCGTGAAAGGGCTGCCGGTTCTGATGGGCGCTGTGCTGCTTCTTTCGTGCTCGGATGCACCCGCGCCCGAGCCGCCACCCGCCCCCAAACGTTTTGAACAGACGTGGAACCAGGCGGAGGACTGGTCGAGCGCACTTGAGCGGTTTCATGAGGCCACGACCGGGTCGGGAAGCAGCACGGCCTCGGCAATGCTGTTCTGGCCCGAGTTCACGAACAGGCCCGGCCTGCAGGGGGCGATGCGCACCGAATTCGTGCAAGCGTGGAAGGGCGCCAGCGATGAGGAAGCAAGGGAGTCAGTGCTGCAGGTCATTCAGGCACGCCGCCGCGAGGACACACTTGAGCGAACCTACCGGCTCGAAGGAGAGGCTACTCCACCAAACAACGGGTACGACATCGCTGGCGAGGTCTGTGCAGAGAGGGCGGGTGTATGGGTCTTGGCCTATGACCTGCAGCGCAGGTTGGAAGACGGCCGCAGTTTCGAAGGCACAGTAACGGCCGGCGAAGGGAGTCGCGCCCTCAGGATCTCCCCATCCTCCCCGCCCGACTCCGTGAAGGCCTATCGCTGCGTCTTCAGGCTTCTACCGGACCCGGCCCCGGTGGTTGTCTATCGCCACGGAGACGAAGTGACCGTGGGCAGTTGGGGCTACGGGCTTGAGCCTGTGGCGATCGAGCTGGTGGACAACAAAGGGAATTCGGTTCTGCAACTCTTCTTCAGACGCGATTAACGCGCGCGGCCCGGGATTGACTCCCGGGCCGCGGTTGGCACACAGCACATGTCGCCAACGGCAACTTGCGACTACTTCTTCATGCTCCTGATGTAGGCGACTACCTGCCAGATTTGTTCTTCCTTCAGGCTGGCCTTGAACGGTGTCATGCCAGTGTGCCCCAGCGCAGCGCCGCCTTCGGCGATGTGCCAGTACATGTAGTCGTCCTTGACCGCATCCTGCAGTTTGGCATCGGTCAGGTCAGTGGCCGGCGGCGTCAGTGCCTTGCCCGCGACGGAATCGCCGTCGCCGTTCGGGCCGTGGCACGTGGCGCAATTGGTGTCGAACACCTTTTTGCCTTCCGCCACTGCGTCGGGCGTCGGGTTCGTCTTGCCCTTGTATTCCGCTGGCGGCTCCGGCCGGGTGATCTTGTCGTCGGCCTTCTTGCCCCCGTTGCCGGACGGCTTGTCGCCGCTGCCGCATCCGGCCGCCAGTGCCGCCAAGGCCACCATGGCCAGTGCAGCGAACAGTGTAATTCGTTTCATGGTTGGCTCCCCTCGTCGCTTTCCGCTGCCTTAGTAAATGTCGTGCACGGTGTTGTAGACATTGAAGTGGCCGGTCGGCGTCACCATCCATTCACCGGTAATGATCTTCTTCACTTCAAGTGTCTTGTCGTCGTACACGATGATCGCACCTTGTTGGTCCTTGCGTCCCCAGGCCGCGACCCAGACCTCTGTACCGGCCCTGTTGTACTCCATGTGCACTTGCTTCATCCCCTTGTACTTCTCGGGAATCACGAGCGTCTTCTTGTTCTCAAGCGTCTCCTTGTCAATCACGAAGATGCTGTCAGCCAGGTCCTTGTCCGGGTTCAATGGACGGTCGCAATAGATGTTATTGGAATTCGGGTGTGTCTTCACGAAGACATTTCCACCGCCCACCCCTGGCAACTCGAGCAGCTTGACGACCTTCCAGGCATTGTCTGGATGGCCCTCCGGGTCGGTGCCTATGAAGCTCACATGGTTGCTGCCGATGTGGCCCGTTGCCCATAGCGGGCCATATGCAGGGTGATCGATGGTCGCCCCTCGGCCTGGGTGAGGCACCATCCCTCCACTCTCAATGGTGGCCACGAGCTGCTGAGTTTCGGTGTCGATCACGCAGATCTTGTTCTTGGCGTTGGCCGCGACCAGGAAGTAGCGCTTGCTAAGGTCCCATCCGCCGTCGTGCAGGTAGCGCTGGGCTTCAATCATGTCGATCTTCAGCGAGCCTTCTTTCTTGTTGAGTCCGGAGTAATCCATCAGCCACATCTGACCGGTCTCTTTGACGTTGACAACCCAGGTCGGGTGGTGGTGGTCGGCCACGATCGCCGCGACACGAGCTTCACGTACGTAAGTTCCTTCATCAACTTCATAGCCGGCAGTGGACACAATCTTGAGCGGCTCAAGCGTGTCGCCTTCCATCACGACGACCATCGGGGGCCAGTAGCCGCCCACGATCGCGTACTTGTCGACGTAGCCCTCGTATCGGCTCGTCTCGATGGAACGCGCTTCCAGCACCGGGCGCAACTCCGCGACTCGGTCCGGCTTGTCCATCCACAGGTCGATCAGCGTGACCTTGCCGTCCCGCCCGATGCTGTAGAAATAGCGGCCGGAAGCGGACGTGCGCAGAATGTGCACCGCAAAGCCCGTGTCGACGATGTTGATCATCTCGTAGCTGTCTCCATCGATGATGGCGACCTTTCCGGCATCACGCAGAACTACCCCGAAGTAGTTCTGCCAGTTGCGGCCAGCGGGCGGCGCGGGCGGCCGCTTGTCGACCGGCACAAAGACCTTGTGCGAAGCCTTGATGTCCGGCATGCCCCATTCCGGCGGTGCCGGCACCGGGTTCTGCACGTACTTCGCCATCAGCTTCACTTCCTCTGGCGACAAGATGCCTGACTTGCCCCACTCAGGCATGCCGGCCGGCGAGCCGTTGGTGATCATGGCCTCCAGATAGGCCGTGCCCTTGGCGCGCGTGTTCTGGGGCTCAATGTTCTTCCCCGTGGCGCCTTTGCGCAGCACACCGTGGCAGCCCGCGCAGCGGTTAAAAAAGATCTCCTTGCCCCTTTCCATTTCGGCATCGGACAGGTGCCAGTCTTCTTTGTCGCTCGCGCCTCCGTCACTTGAGGCGACGTCCGTGTTGCCGGCGCCGTTGCCGCTTGAACCATTCCCGGACTGCGGGCCGCAGCCCACCACCAGGAAACCGATGCTCAGGGCTGCCATCGCGCCCAGCAACCAATGTCTCGGGATATTCATGATGCTCTCCTCACCAAGAAAGCGTTTCTGCTTCAAAGAAGTCTGCGGCTCGTGCCGCGCCTATTCTACCGAACACTAAATCAGACATTCGTGTTCTTTTATCTTATTTTGCTCCGCCGGCGCGAATTCGTCAAATCACTTCGCCCCGAGCACCCAAGTTTTTCTGTTTCAGTCCCACTCGAAGCCGTGCTCTGTGTCAAATTGCACGACCCTTCGGTGTGAGTTCTCAAATTCGGTCTCCCAGCTACCCTGGTAAGCCCACTCGGTCGCGTCGGCCGAATCGCCGATCCAGACCTCGACCCGGTGCACGCCCGGCTGCATCGGTATCTCGCAGCTGCCAACGCTGGCACTGTTGTGGTGTACGCCGCGGGGCTCGAACACTTCCTCCAGCACGATTTCACCGTCGACTGCCACTCGCAGGCGCACGGGCAACAGCTCGGCCCGCTCTTTCATCCCCTTGAACTGGGGCAGTTCGCTGTCGACTTCGCCCTGCTCTTCTATCTGCTGACCTGAATGCTTGAACGAGACGATCAGCATCGATGGAGCACGCTCCGGTGCGACATACACAAAGCGCGAGAAGAGAACGGTCGCGCCGGCCAGCAGCAGGATCACCACGCTGGCTGCCAACAGGCGAGGAATCAGCCCGGAACTGGCATCGGGCGATGCCGGCATCTCCTCGGCACTCCCTAGGAACTTGCCGGCCGCCGTCTGCAGCGCACGACTGTGGTTTGAGTCGAGCTGCAGAAACTGGAAGCTGCCGGCAGGGATGCGCTTCTCGTCGAAATACGGTTCCCGCCGCCCCCCCACACGATCGGCCGTGATCTCACTCCCCAGCCGGCAGCGGGGCTCTGAGCCTTCGCACGCAACCAGCAGCACGCGTCCGCCTTCCCTGACCGCAACCTCGACAAGCGACGAGTGAAGCCACGCCGCACAGGGTATGCCGACGATGCGAAAGCCGGGCAGTTGCGCGGACAACCCACTTGTCGGGTCGAATGAGATTTTGCGGCCGGCGCCGTCTGCGCAGAGGAATGCAATCGCCTTGGGCCCCTCCTGTTTGAGCCAGCCGCGAATGCGCTGCAACACTGCTTTTCGATCGAGATCCTGGTACTGCATGGCACCCGGGTCGCAGGATCCGACGCAGACGCCACAACTCACACATCGATTCGGGTCAACCAGCGAGACTAGGTTGTCCTTGCCCTCCATGGCCACCATGGAGATCGCCTCATAGGGACAATCCTGGTAGCATTGAGTGCAGCCATTACAGGCCTTCTGGTTGGTCTCGGCCGGGCGCTTGCGCTTTCTGCCCAGGACCCAGGGCAACGACGACAGCCCAGCCAACGTTCCGACCGCAACGACCCAGAACCAGACACCGCCGAGCCGGTCGGTCAGAAACAGCGGCACGAGAAAGAACCAGTCCACATCGAAATGATCCGGGTAGACCGCCATATCCGCGGGGGCGGCCAGACTTGCCGGCACCGCCAGCGAAGCCCCAATCAGTACTATCGTCGCCGCAATCATCAAACGACGCTTTGGCAGGAACTTCGGCCGCTTCAGCCGCACGAGGTGAATCCAGATCATTGCGCCGATCGGTATCGGCAGCAGCACGTGCGCAAAGAACACCGCAAAGAAGATCAGCGAATTGACGCCGCCGTTCGTGAGGTAGGACCTCGAGATGGGCTCGGGAAATATGGGCAGGACATCAAGCACCTGGGCAGTGCCAACCGCGATTGCCTGCGCACGCTGATCCCAGGTCAGCCAGTAGCCAAGCCAGCCATCAAGCCAAATCAAGCCAAGCACCAGCAGACCGGTGATCCACGCCAGCCAGCGCGCGCCGGTAAACTTGCGAGCCACGAATACCTTGATCGCATGAAGGACCGCAAACAACACACACGCGTCCGAGCTGTAGCGGTGCAACGTTCGTACCAGTCCAGCCCCCCACACCTGAGCATCCATCGCCGCCACGGATGAGTACGCGGTGTGCACACTGGTGTCGTACCAGAACAGGAGAAGGATGCCGGTAATTGCTGCCACGATGAAAGTGAAACCGGCCAATGCACCGGTGTATGCCAGCGGGTTCAGCTCACGCGGGAGGCCCCTGCCGATCAGCGACTCGACTCGGAGCAACGCCCGGTCACCCGCGGCAAGCAGGGGATCCGCCCGCAGCGGCGTGTCAGGACGCGCATCTTCAACTATAGGTGGCGACAGAAGAGTAGTCGCGCTTCCTGCTTCCGACAGGTCTGAACCGATGTCGGGGAGCGAACTCACGAACTCGGCTCCGGTTCGGCGCAAGTGATGTGCAGCGCCTCCACCAGCCAGTCTTCCTGCACGGTCCCGAGCGAGAAGCGGTATGCGATCTTGCCGTTCCGGTCGATGACGAGGTACAGGTTGGTGTGCTCGATGATTCCTGTTTCTTCGTCGCGATGGCGCTCAATGCCCATCCTGTTCAGCAGCGGGTTGATGATCTCCGGCTCTCCAACGCAGAGGTTGTAGAACGGCGCCTTCACTCCCTGACCCTCGGCCATGTTCAGCATTTTTGCCTGATCATCGTGCTCGGGATCGAGGGTGACGGCGACAAATCGGACATCCGCCTGTTCTTCTGGAGTAAGTCGCGCGACCGCGCTCTTGGCTTGGCCAAGGATCATCGGTCACGTATGAGGGCAGGTCGAATACACCCCGGTCATAATGACCACCTTGCCCCGGAACCGATCGAGGGACACTCGCTCGCCGTCCTGGTTCAGCAGATCGAACGCCGGCGGCGTAATCGCAACCCGCAACTGCTCGGCCGGAAATGCCAAGGGGGTGTCGGGTTGCTGGCCTT
The DNA here is from genome assembly GCA_020638675.1 of Planctomycetota bacterium. Classification (GTDB taxonomy): domain Bacteria; phylum Planctomycetota; class UBA8742; order UBA2392; family UBA2392; genus JACKID01. The sequence goes on along the minus strand of JACKID010000003.1, from coordinate 389,224 downwards.
GTGCGATGGGCGTCATCGCGTCACTCATCCAGTACAAGCCGGCCCCCGCAGACCCAACAGCTAGGAGCGCAGCGCCCACGCACACGAAGAGAGCCAACGGCCGGCGCGCGGCTGTAACCAGCTGTCGGTAGTACACGGCAAAAGTGGCGCCCCCCAGCACGACGGGCACGGTGATAAACGGGATGGCGTAGACCCAATCGACACTTCCGGTTTGTTCATCGTAGTTCAAGCACCAGCGCCGGAAGTCGCTGGTGAATTGTCCGAGCGCCCCATCCGGAGCCGGCATCAGGGTCAGTGTCAGCATCAGCCCGTTCCAGAGCAGCAGAGCGGCGATCATGAACAGCGCGAAGTAGCCATTCTCGAAAACCCTCCGCAGAACGGATGCTGCGCGCACCAGAACCGAATCTCGCTGTGTCTCCACGGTGCTCATCGGGACGCCTCGCTATTTCACCGGCCACACGTCGACCAGCGCCTTCCAGTTCGAGAAGTAGTACACGGCGAAGCTGGCCAGGAAGATGAACGTAAGCACGACCGTGCCTTTTGGCTTGAGTCCCTTCTCGTTGGGATTCCAGCCGCTGCTCATCAGGCTCTTGGTAACGCGATCCTGCTCTGGTGTTTGCCAGCTTGTCATGGCACGACCCTTGTTGGTCTTGCCCAGGAACACGGCCCATACGGTCAGCACCACGAAGATCAGGGCTCCAAGGGCGGCAATGGTCCCGCCGATGCCGAGCATGGCCAGGAACGGGGCCGCTTCACCCATGTCCACTGCGATTCGGGCACCCGTGAAGTCGATGTCCGGGTGGCGGCGGGGCACGCCCAGCGAGCCGGCCAGCGTCATGCCGATCGCCATCAGCACGATGCCGAAGCCGAAGATGTAGGGCTGAAGTCGGGCCAGAGGCCGCAACGGGTATTCCTTGCGGAAGATCAGCGGCACCACGTAGTACGCCAGTCCCATGAAAGCCAGGGACGTACCGCCGGCTACAGTGACGTGGAAATGACCGGGGATGCGCAGGGTGTTGTGTGCGATGATGTTGATCTGGTGCGTGCCCAGCGTGACGCCCGTGATGCCGCCACCAAAGCCGAAGATAATCAGCGACAGGAAGAACGCGGCAAAGCCCGGGTCTTTCCAGGGTGCCTTTGTCAGCCAACCGAACAGGCCCCCGATTCCCTTCTTCCGTTGAGCGGCTTCAACCGAAGCCGGCACCGTAAAGCCATGGATCATGCTGGCCAGCACCGCCAGATAGAGCGCATAGCTGGTGTTCCACATCTTCCAGGCTGACCCTACACCGGGGTCGACCAGCAAGTGGTGCGCCGACGCCAGGTTGATGAACAGGATGTACATAAGGAAGGCGAAGCGGCAGACGGTCTGGTTCAGCGGCTTGGCACCCGTGGTCAGTGTCGCGAGGAAGTACCACACCGCGACCATCGCGCAGACATTGATTTGCTGGCTGCAGTGGCCGAGACCCCACCAGATCAGGCGATACCACGCTGCGTCCGGCGGGTTCTCAAGCACACCGATCGACCACAGCCACGTCGGAATGAGTACCAGGGCGCCGTGAACGATCGTGAACACCGCGATAATGGCGGCGGCCAATGCTCCGAAAACAACCAGCGGAATGGCGCCTTTGTAGGTCTTGTCGCGCTTGGCGATGTAGAGCCCGCCGAAGAAGTTGACAACGCCGAGCAAGGCACCCACCGCGAACAGGATCAACCCGAGGTAGAACTCCTGCTTCGCCTCCAGCGGTACGTAACTGGTCATCGTGACCGACGCGCGGCCGGCGAGGACCGAATACTCCACCGCCACCATTCCGATCGCCATCAGTCCGAATTGCCCCCAGCTGAGGGCATTCGAGAAATTGCGACTGTTCAGCAGCGTGGTCGAGCAGAAGTAAAGAATCGCCATTTCCATGAACAGGATCCAGAAGATCAACATGTTCAGGCCATGGAGTGTGATCACCTGGTAGTATCCCAGGGGGTTAAGCAGGGCCACGGTTTCCCAGCGTGTGAGCGCCAGCAGTATCGCGGCTACCGAGCCAACCAGTAATGCCACGACGCCAAACACGGCGTTGAGCTTGATGAACAACTCGGCGTTCAGACACACGGGAAGCCCCGTGGTCGAGCACACGCGCATTTTGTCTTTTTGCATGTTACCCATGTCCGCGCCCCCTATTCCTCAACGATGATCAGGCCTGTCATCGTCGAATGGCCTCCACCACAGAACTCGTTGCAGATGATGTGGAATTCTCCTGCTTCGGCGGGCGTGAATGTCAGTACGTGGTCATAGCCCGGCAGCACCTGGAAGTTCATGTTCATCGGCTGCAGGCTGAACCCGTGCTGATAGTCGAACGACGAGAGGTGCAGGCGGTACTCGACACCCTTCTTGAGCTTGAGGATCGGAAACCACTGCCAGAGCTTGCCGATCATGTAGATGTCCCCGCCCGGAGGCGCCTGAACCACAGGCAGCCCGCTGCGCGTGTCGACCTGGTTTGCCTCTACAAACCTGGTGACGCGCGCGTCGAAATCGGCGGGCGTCACTGCATAGGCTTCGCCCGAACTGGTCTGTCTGCCCTTGAAATGCCAGTACGGCATGGCCGCCGACAACACCAGGCACCATGCGAGCGCAATACCGATCCAGACGCGCTCGTAGCCGTGCGGCGCCTCAAGCCATTTCACTGGTGGGTTGAAGATACTCACGGTCCCCCCGCCTTTCCGCCTACGGCAGCTCGGCCTTCTTGGTCAGCAACAATTCAACCCATCCCCAGACCGTGTAGGACAGGAACGGGACGACGAAACCCAGGGCGAGCAGCAGCCAGGGGTTGTCCAACAGCTTCTGGAGCGGATGAATCGGCCCGATGTCTTCCGCGGACTCCTCGGGCATCTCAGTCGCCGGTGTTTCCGGTTCTTCGCTCATGGCCTGCCCCCTAAAAACAGATATTAGTATCTGTTTATCAGTATTGCTCGCCAAGTCCAACCCGTCAAGATCGTCTCCACGTTTCAATCAGGGTGTGTAGCGCAGGCTGTAGTGCGGGGTCTGCACGAACGAATCCCTGCCCGTGATGAACCACAACTGGCCATCGTGAAACACTGCGCTGTGGTAGCCCGAGCCATTGTCCGGCACCGCAAGCTGATTCATGGACCCACCGGTCCCTCCAGCATTGGGGGTAAACGCCTGCAGGCGGCTCGTTGCTACGGGTGAATAGCCCTGGAACTTCCAGCCGTTCAGCACATACAGACTGCCGTTGTGCACCGCGGCGGCGGAATAGTAGGCCGGCTCTGCAAGCGTCGGGAAGTTACTGGAGCCAAGCGTGCCCAGTGCCGCGTTGTTGCCAGTCGGGTCTGGCTGGTACATCTCGATCGTATCGAGCGTTCCCACCGCCCCGGTACCACCGACAAGGTAGATCCTTCCGTTGATCATGCCCGCAGCCGGGAATCGGCGTGGCGTGTACGGAGTCGTGTCGGGCTTCCGATACCACCCGCCCAACCCCAGCGCACCGGTCGGCACCTCGTACATCAGCACTGCGTCGTTTTCTTCCTTACCGTATGTGCCGCTACCGGCCGAGCTTTCAACCTGGATGCGTCCGGCCAGGAGGTAGATTCGGTCATCGGCGTCCACAGCCGCATCGTCGCCTACGACGGCCATTTCCGCCCAACCCTTGATGGCGCGTCCTCCGACGTCTGCAGGCAGCTCTGCAACCGTCTGCCAGACGCCGGGTGTGGATAGCGCAACACCACTGCCGTCGGCCACTTGCATGCGCTCGACCACGCGAGTGAAGTCACCGCTGGAGGGCGCTGTATTCGAGTACAGCTCGCCACCCACAACGTAGATGTATCCGCCGTACGTATGCTGCAGGTACACGGCACCGAGGTACTGGCGGTCCGTGACGAGCGGTCGGCCGATGTCTTCGAGTTTGTATTCCAGGGCGGAGTTGCCCTGGTGCGCGGTGTGGAACACGTAGACGGTGTTAATGGTATCCGTCACTCGCCCACCGATCACGTAGATCGCGCCTTCCGTGCCATAGTCCGGGTGCGGCGCGACGACGGTGGCCTCGGAGTAGTGCTCGTGGTATTCCCCGTCGCCGTTGGTACGGGCCGCATCGTAGTAGCGATGTTCGCCGAAGCGCCGCCAATAGTCGCCCGTTCCGCTGTCATAGATGCGGATTCGAACGTCACGCGAAGTGATGTAGCCGTTGAGCTGGACGCAGAAGTTGGCGTCAAACAGACCCGTCTGGCCCGGCACGCCAGCGAGCGTACCGTCGGACACCAACGATACGCCGGCCGGCAGCGCACCGGACACCTGGCTCCAGGTCCCTGTGCTGACCGGAATTCCCGCAACGCTTGCCTGAAGCTGCTGGCTCATGGCAGCAGTTGTGGCGAGATCATGTTCGATGAGTCCACTGGTGATCGTGATGTCGTTGAAGGTGATCCGGAACGTGTAGCCGTTGGAATTCCAGCCGCCGTTCTTGAACTGGGCCTCAACCTTCAGGAACCACATACCGGCTGGCGCATCATCCAGCACCATGATGCTGTCATCGCCGTTGGCGATCGCTGCACCGTTCACCTTGTCTTCAAAAGCGCCGTTGTGCTCGCCGCCAAGAAATGCGAACAGCTTGCCCCCGGTACGATAGTCGAAGAACACCTCAATCTGGATGCGGCCTCTTACGCCCGTAGTGAAAGAGAAACAGTCGCGCGGATCCGTGTTTGGGTCGGCGGGATCCGATGTCACGCTCAGCGGCGCAAGCTGAACAATGGGCGCGGCCATTGTGAGCGCACCGAGATTGGTCGCCGTGGCAAAACTGTTATTGGCCGGCGTGTCAAACATGTCGGGCATGTGCGTGTATCCCGTCGGCTCATAGACGACGATGTCCAGTACCGCTTCAACGCTGCCTCCCACATTGTTGCTGGCGCGGAAGCGCAGCTCGAACAGCCCGCTGACCGTCGGCGTTCCGCCCAGGTTCCCGTCGCCCTGCAGCATGAGTCCTGTCGGCAGCGGTGTGGAACCGGTTGCCAGCGCCCACACGACGGGGTCCGTCCCGGCCGGCGTGGTTGCAAGCAACTGTGCGCTGTAGGCCGAACCACGGGTGGCTCGCGGAAGGCTTGTGGTTGTGATCGTCGGAATCGGTTTCGGCGCCGACCGGCCTTCGCCAGAGCCCATGCCGTTGCCCATGCAGCCGGCAAGGAGCGAGAGAAGAAGTGGTATTCCGGCCAGACACATCTTGCGGCTCATGGCTCTCTCCTGTTCGCGCTTCCGGGACTCTGTCTGTCCCCGCCTGCATTCTCATACGGTTATTCAGATACACAAGTCTTATTTAGAAAATTGCGCTCGTCGGCGACGCTCACTCGGAAAGGTGGCTTCTCACGGCCGCCGCAGTTGCTATCCTCCGCGCCCTCAGGAGACCTTGTTATGCGTCTGCAACGCATCACCCAGCCATCCGCCGCTGCCCCCGCAGGCAGCATGTGTTGCGTCCCGTAGTCTCCGGGCGCACTTGCGACATCCCTTCTTCAATCGGGCCCGGAGCAGCACCTACTCCCCCGGGTCTGTGTTGGCCTGGTGGTGCTTCGGCAAGTTTCCACGGGGGCAGGAGATTCACAGATGCGACAGAGATACGAGGCGATTCACGAATTGGTCGGCAACACGCCGGTCGTGCGCCTCAACCGTGTAGTGCCCGGGGGCGCTGCAACAGTCTGGGCAAAGCTTGAGTACTTGAATCCGGGGTGCTCGGTGAAGGACAGGATTGCGCTTTCGATGGTGCAGGAAGCCGAGCGCCGGGGCGAGCTGGTCCCCGGCCGCAGCGTGATCATCGAGGGCACTTCCGGGAACACCGGTATCGGCCTGGCCATGATTGCGGCCAGCAAGGGATATCGTTGCATCCTCACGATGCCGGAGAGCATGACTGTTGAACGACGCAACACCCTGCGCGCACTGGGTGCCGAGCTCGTGTTGACGCCGGCCGCAGAAGGCATCCGGGGCGCGGTCGAGAAAGCACGGCAGCTGGCCGAAAGCAACCCCGACTACTGGGAGGCTCGCCAGTTCGACAACCCTGCCAATCCCCTGATTCACCGGCTCACCACCGCACCGGAAATTCTGAGGCAAGTTCCTGAAGTGGACGCGTTTGTTGCGGGAGTAGGGACCGGTGGAACGGTAACGGGCGTCGGCCAGGTCCTGAAGGCCGCTCGCCCGGATATCAAGGTCTACGCCGTCGAGCCCATGGATAGCCCGCTGCTTGCCGGCGGCAAGGCAGGCCCGCACAAGATCCAAGGCATCGGTGCGAACTTCATACCGAGCGTGCTGGATCGCGACGGGTACGACGAGGTGTTCGACGTGTCCTACACAGATGCCGTAGACACCTCGCGTCGACTGGCCCGCGAAGAGGGCATCTTCTCGGGTATCAGTGCCGGTGCGATCGCGTGGGCGGCGCTGAGAGTCGCCGAGGAGTTGGGGGAGGGCCGCAGTGTCGTGTTCGTCGTGCCAGACTTCGGTGATCGCTACAGCACACACGAGCTCTGGCAGGACGCACCTGCGACCGGCGCGACACAGTCTTGAGCCTGAGGTCTGCGCCGGGCGGCCAGCGTCGCCCGGCGCAGGAAGTTTTTCGCGCCCGGCCGATTCCCTCTATAAATCGATATTCAGATGTGCTAATCCTGTTACTCCTCAGGTAGCGGGGCTACATGCATGGCGCCACAACTAGCCGGAACAGCGGTGCGATCGGCACCCGGGACGATCGGCGATCGTCCGGTTCACCCACTCAAGGGGCGTGCGAAGGTTCTGCTGACCAGCGTCTTTGGGCCATACGCCTGCGACGACGCATACGGCAGCAGCCGCATCAACCCGATGGAGCTCTACCACAACCAGGTAACCCGAACACAGGGGCCGTTCTCGCTGCGAATGTTCCATCGCAGTTGGGGCATCATGCTGATCCAGTGCAACATCGATGCGCCCTGCAACCTGCTGGACTTCCCGACGCTTGATCGTTTCGTCCAGGAGCTCAAGTCCACGCGCTATGACGTAATCGGCATCAGCAGCATCCTCGTGAACATCCTGAAGGTGCGGAAGATGTGCCAACTGATCCGCCGCCATCAGCCCGAAGCGAAAATCGTAATCGGCGGGCACATCGCGAATCTGGCCGACCTGGCCGACCGCGTCGATGCCGACCACATTGTGCAGGGCGAAGGCGTCGAGTGGTTCCGGCACTACCTCGGCGAAGACACCGAACGCCCCTACCGTCACCCGATCGTCTATTCCCCGGTCAACATGCGCAGCATGGGCGTGAAGATCCCGAACAAACCGGGCGACACGGCCGCAACCCTGATCCCCTCCGTGGGCTGCCCGATGGGTTGCAACTTCTGCTCAACGTCGGCGATGTTCGGCGGCAAGGGCAAGTTCAACACGTTCTATGAGACCGGCGACGAGTTGTTCAACGTACTGCTCGGCCTCGAGCGCGAGACAGGGGCACGCTCGTTCTTCGTGATGGATGAGAATTTCCTGCTGAACCGCAAACGCGCCCTTCGCTTGCTTGAACTGATGGAGCAGCACGGCAAGCCATGGTCGTTCTACCTGTTCGCGTCAGCCAACGTGCTTCGCAAGTACACAATGGAAGAGCTGCTGCGGATCGGCGTGTCCTGGATCTGGATCGGCCTTGAGGGCGAAGACAGCAGTTACGGAAAACTGCGTGGCGCAAACACGCTGGAAATGGTGCGTGAATTCCAGGCCAACGGTATCCGGGTGCTGGGCAGTACGATTATCGGGCTGGAGAATCACACGCCCAAGAACATTGATGCCGCCATTGAGTACGCGGTTTCACACGGGACTGACTTCCATCAGTTCATGCTCTATACGCCCCTGCCGGGTACAGCCCTGCACAAACAATTGAATGCGCAGGGCCGCATCATGGGTGAAGAGGTGGTGGGCCTGCCGGAAATCCACGGGCAGGCGCGCTTCAACTATGAACACCCGCACATTCGCAACGGGCTTGAGACGGAGTTGCTGGTCCGCGCGTTCAACCGCGACTTTGAGGTCAACGGGCCGAGCGTGGTGCGTATCATCGAGACCACGTTGAAGGGCTGGCTCCGCCACAAGGAGCATCCGGATGAGAGAATCCGCGACCGCATCCGCTGGGAGAGCAAAGAACTGTGCACGACTTGGTCGGCCGTGGTGTCGGCCACCCGTCGCTATTACCGGGGCAACCCGGTCATGCTGGATCATCTCGACAAGTTGCAGAAATCGCTCCACGCAGAGTTCGGATTCAAAGCTCGGCTGATGTCCCAGGTCGGCGGTTGGTTCGTTCACTTCATGATGCGGCGAGAGGCCAGACGGCTCGCAAGCGGTCGCACGAGCGAGCCACCGATTTTCTATGAAAGCAACTATCAGCAAACAGGCTCTGCAGCCGAGCCATGCCGCTACGTGGAAGCAGTGCGGTGATGGGCCCTCACGTTGCAGCCCCCGGATTCGGCGGAACGGGCGATAGGACGCTCTTGTCATGTCACTTTGCCTGCCCCATGTCGGGACCGCCAGTTCTCTGCCGGTGCTGTCCCCCATGACCGATCCAACGCTGCGCAAGCTCCGCATCTACTTGATTCGCCCGTCGCGCTATGACGATGAAGGCTATCTCGTCCGGCACTGGAAGGGCGTCATCCCGAGCAACACGCTGGCGACCATGCACGGGCTAAATCGCCATCTCGCCGACACCCGGGCGCTGGGCGACATAGAGATCGAGTCCATCGCCGTGGACGAAGCGGTGCAGCGCGTACCCTTCAGGACCATCTTCAGGGAGTCACGCAAGCCAGACACCCGGGTCGTGGTCGCGCTTTGTGGAGTCCAGAGCAACCAGTTCGTTCGCGCACTAGATCTCGCCAGTCGATTCCGCGCTCGCGACATCGACGTGCTGGTCGGCGGATTTCACGTCTCCGGCGTAAACGCGATCGTTCCGGGCGTCTCACCCGAAATCGCCGAATTGCTGCAGACCGGCGCACATGTTGTGCGCGGCGAGGTGGACGGCTGCTGGGGCGATATCCTGGGCCAGTTGCTAGGGGGCACACTTCCGCCATGGGTCGACCATCTGGGTGCCCAGCCGGACCTGGCCTTACAGCCGCTGCCGGTGTCGGACGCGCACTACATGAAACGCTTTGCCGTCAAGCACCAGTGCACCATCGACGCCAGCCGCGGTTGTCCCTTCAATTGCAGCTTCTGCACGATCATCAACGTGCAGGGACGCCGGATGCGCGCGCGCACCCCGGCCGCAATCCTGCAGTCGATGCGCCGCCAGTATGCTCGCGGCATACGGAACTACTTCTTCACCGATGACAACTTCGCACGCCACCCCCAGTGGGAATCCATCTTCGACGGTATGGCCGAGATGCGAGCCCAAGGGATGGGTGTTTCCTGCATGATGCAGATCGACACACAGGCCGTGCGCATTCCCGGATTCGTGGACAAGGCGGTCAAGGCCGGCTGCGACCACGTCTTTATTGGCCTTGAGAGCATCAACCCGGACAACCTGGCAGCGGCCGGAAAGCGCCACAACCGTGTCGAGGACTTTCGCGAGATGATCCAGACCTGGAAGCGGCGCGGTGTGATTACTCAAGTCGGCTACATCCTCGGCTTTCCGGCGGACACGCCTGCCAGCATCGTAGACGACGTGCGGCGCCTGCGTGACGAAGTCGGCGTGGACATCGCGACCTTCTTCATCCTGATGCCGCTGCCAGGCTCGGCTGACCACGCGCGAGCGGTCCAGCAAGGCGAAGAATTGGACCCGGACCTCAACAAGTATGAAAGCACGCATGCGCTGGTGGATCATCCGAACATGACCCGTGCAGAACTTGAGCAGGCCTACCGCGATGCCTGGGGCCAGTTCTACACCGTCGACCACATGAAACAGGCCCTGCGCGGCCTCTCCGGCGTGACCTACTGGTCGCTGTTCCAGATGTTCCTCTGGTACATCAACAGCACGGGCCAAGGCGAACACCCGATGCTGGGCGGCTTCTGGCGCAAGCGCGACCGCAGGGACCGCCGCGCAGGCACGAGAGTCCAGGGGCGTCTTGCGCACGGGCTGCACATGATCGGGCACATGTCAAAGCTCCTGCGCCTTTGGTGGCGCATGCTGCCCTTGATGCAGGAAGTCTGGCTGGCGACACGCCCCGTGATCGAGCAGGAAGGGCGGGTCGCTACTATCTTGAAAGGTGCACTCAGCTTCCGCCCGCACCGGGCGGCGCAGGCAATGGCCGCACGAATGAATCGCATGTTGTCCACCCGCCAACACCTGAGCACTTACTGGAGCAGCTTCCTGCGGCTGGCATGGCACCGCGCGAATCCGCTGACCGCGCCATGGAATGCCGTCCGCGAGTGGGCACTCCTGGTACAGTTCCTCTCGCAGATCTGTGCCCCTCCCCCTATCTCTAAATGAGTAAAGGGGTGGAGGACTTACAGCTCATTGCCAAGGGGCTGGACGGAATACCATCCGTAGCAAGCCATAAGTGGTGACTGGCGCGTGCAATGTAAAGTCCGGGGTTTCTCGTGCCACGGACTCCCATGCCGGAAGGCGAAAGCCCAAAGTCCATCTCAACCCAACTCTGTACTCAAGCCCGGATCGGGCCCCCGCCACCAACCCCGAACGTCTGGCATCCGTCGGGCGCTCGTGTTTCCCGCTTGTCGGCACTGGTCTACAACAAGCCGTCACAAGTGCCGGCTCGTGCCACGGGCGTCACTATCTCGTGCCGAATACGAGAGACACGGATGCTCCGAAGGTGTGCGATGGCTCAGCCTTCAGCTCGAACAACTCGTCGTCTTCCACGTAGTTCCATACCCGGAGCTTTCCGCCGACAGCTACCGCGTAGGTCACTCCGATGGCCAGCACCGGCGCGTCGGTTCCTCCGCCGAGTGGAATGAGGAACTCGTGGGTCACGCCCGCGGCAAACCCCTGGATCTTGATCAAATGATTTCGACTCCACCTGTCGTCCTGCAGGACGTAGCGATCCGAATACTGCCCGAAGAACTGAATCACGCGCAGCCAGTCCGCGGGCTTTTCAGAGATGCGAAGCGAGCCGCCGAACGGGAAGGTGTAGCCGGCCTCGATCGACAACCACTTCTCCGGCGTCCATCTGAGCTTCGCGCTGCGCGCGCTGAACTCCAACCGGAAGCTGTCGGACGGCTCCCACCCGAAGGCCACATCCGGCAACGGAATGTACCGAAACGAGAACCCACCCGTGTCGCGAACCGCCGTTGAGAAGAAGACGGACGGCGTGATCGACCACTCATCGTCAATCGGTACTTCGACTCCAAAGCTGGCAATGAGAGATATCGCGTCCCAATGCAGAGTCGGCTGATCCGAACGAACGGCCAGACTCACAAACGACTTGAGCGTCACATCCCCTACTGCAAAGCTGCCAAAGGCCCCGATGCTTCCGGCGATCAACCGGGGTGGAAGAGTGTTCCGCCGGTTGTCCAAACCCAGGTAGCGAACTTTTCCGGTGAGAAAGAGAGACCTTTGGCGCCCCGTCAGCAGGGGCGCTCCGGCAACGATGTCAAATCCCTGCCAGCGGATCGCGTCATCTTTGCCGATCACATCGGTCTCAAGGCCCGCAAGATAGCGCCCACCCGGCGCACGCGCGGCTTCCTCGCTCATTGACTCACCCGGGAAGCCCTGCGCGTGGCAACACGCGGCCAGCAGCAGCACGATGAACAGTACGATCCGCGGCTCAATCATGAGTTCAGGTACCAGAGCGCCGCGTTCAGTACCGATGCAAAGCTGACCCACAGCAGGTACGGCAGGAGAAGACCCGCCGCCGGACGGCTGTGCCGTCTAAATGCGAGCGCCGTCGAGAGAATCGCCAGACACAATGCGATGATTACGAGCAGCGCGGCGCCCGGGGCCTGCAGCCCGAAGAAGATGGGCGTCCATGCGGCATTCAGGAGCAGTTGCAGCAGGAACAATCCCAATGCGAGCCTGGCCTTGCCGAATCCCCCGCTGCGCCACACAAGCCACGCGCTGGTTCCCATGGCGATATACAGAAGCGTCCAGACGGGGCCGAAGACCCAAGCCGGCGGGTTGAATGCAGGTTTTTCTAGGCGGTCGTACCACTCTGCGGGCGCGAAGAATACGCCGCCAACCGAAGCGGCGAAACACAGTGCGATCCACCCTGCCAGCCCGAGAACCGAGCGGACGTAGTTGGGGGAATTCTCGTGCGTTGCATTCGCCATCGCGTTGCTTGTTTGCCTTTCAGCCCGGGCTTACGCCCGAAGCGTCACTACGACACCCGTACAGGGCTCGTCTCCAAGCCGGCGATAGGAGTGTTCAACAGATGCGTCGAAGTAGACACTGTCGCCGGCTTCCAGTTCGCAGGCCGTTTCTGCCCACATGAGTTCAAGTTTGCCCTCAATCAGGAAGATGAACTCCACGCCTTCGTGCTTGTGGCTTGCGTGTTTCGGCGTCGCCTTGAAGCTTGCCAGATAGGAATTGAGCTTCGGCTCGTGAACCGTGTATTCGAGGCTTTCGAAGTCATACGGCATGGCATTTCCCGGAGCGTTCCCCGGCAGCCTCACGCGGTCTGCGCGACGCGTGATCCCGAACGCGCGTCGAGACCCTGCGTCCACGAAAAAGTGCTCCAGGCCCACACTGAACGCCAGCGCGATGCGCGTCAGCGTCGGCAGCGTCGGAACGATCCGGCCGCTCTCGATCTTGCTGAGCATTGCGGCCGAGAGGCCCGTATGGCGGCCCAGTTCCACAAGCCGCAGCCCGCGCCCCTTGCGCAGATCACGGACCTTCTCGCCGATCCTGTAGACCTCAAGCTCTGTCTCGATGGTCGCTGAAATCACGCCTCACCCCTCCTCGTCCCTGGTGTGATTCGCCCCTCTGTCTTTCGATCGGCCGGATGTGCTGCGAGACGCAGCGCCGCGGCGACGCCATCCAAAGAGAGCAACGCGAGCGCAATCCCCGCCGGCACAAGCAAGTCCTGCGCGAGCGCGATGATGCCGAAAAAGAGAATCACGCTGGCGCCGACCGCACGAACCGCGGCGCGAGGTCGCCAGCTCCCCGGCATGAGGACGAAGATCAGCACGCTGACGACAAACCAGCCGAGAAAGTTCGTCCACGGAATGCCGAAGTAGCTGCCGCTCGCCGCCCAAACCCAGTATTCCAACGGGCCGGCCGCGAGCGGATCGATCAGCAGATCGATCACGGTCATCCAGGCCGCGGCCAGCAGCGGCCGAAAGACGCGCGGAGGCTGCAGCGTCGCCATCCACGACTGCACGTAGGAGACAACAACCAGCCAGGCTGCGCCCAGCACCAGCGGCACGCCAAGCAACTTCGGTCCAAGTACGGCGGTGTACTCGTAGCGACCGAACGGCACGCCGCTCGCGACTCCCACGAGCTCAGACGCGAATCCGATTCCTGCCGCGACCGCCAGCCAGCGCAGGTCCTGGCGGCGGGTCAGCGCAACGATCTGCGCGCCCGCAAGCGCCAGGAACAATGGAGCCGTCCACTCGGAGCCGGCCGGTGGCCCGCCGAGGAACGAATAGGAAAGCACGCCGCCGACCCAGAGTGCGGTGAATGCGATTCCGATGATGGCGCGGCTGACGTCAGGCGCGTTCATGTTTTCCGATCAGCTCCGTGGTGATTTTTGCGCTCAGCAGAACCGTCGGGGTCCCGCCGCCGGGGTGTGACGAGCCGCCCACCAGGTACAACCCGCGCAGCTTCTGCCGGTTGGCGGGCCTCAGGAATGCGTTTCGCCAGCCGTGGCTGTTCTGCCCGTAGATCGCACCACCCGGCATGCGGTAGGTCGTTCCAATGCGGCGCGGCGTCCAGTGATCGCGCACCACGATGTCCGGGCGCAAGTCCGGCAGTCCGCTGCGGTCAAGGCGCGCAATCACCCGCTCGAATGCGGCGCGCGTCGTCCCCTGGTCCCAGGGCGCGCTGAGGGCCGGCGCATTGGCCATCAGGAACAACGCCTCGCCACGGCCCGGCACCAGGCTGCGATCGCTGCGGCTTGGCGCGTTGACGTAGACCGTCGGGTCCGACGGAAACGCTCCCGCATGCAATTGATCGAATTCGCGCCGGTAGTCCGCGCTGAAGTACACGGTGTGGTGTCCCAGGTGCGGCATGTCTGTGCCTGTACCGAGCAGAGTCACGAAGCCTGACATGCTTCGCTCTTCGGCCGGCAGAGCGCGGGGTGCAGGCTCGGCCAGGAGCTGGCCCAGCAGCCCCGCGTCACCGTTCATCACGACGACATCGGCTTCAATGTTCCGACCGTCTGCAAGGCGGATCGACTTGACACGTCCAGAGTCCTGCCCGATGTGCTCAACCTCGGCGCTGAGCAGAACCTCTACTCCCTTTGCCCGCGCGATCCCTGCCAGCGCCTGCACAATGCGGTACAGGCCCCCGGAAACGAACCAGCCGCCGAAGGCGAATTCGAGATAGGGAATCACCGCCAGTGTCGCCGGGCTCCTGTACGGCGAGCTTCCCACATATGTCGGGTAGCGATGAAACATCTGGCGCAGGTACGGGCTCCTGAAGTGGGCGTCGACCATCCGCGCATAGTTCCCCCAAGCGTGGCGAAACGGAAAGTGCCGCAACGCCTTGAAGACTCGCTTGTCGGGCGGCGCCGACATGGGGCGCCTGAGGAATGTCGCGTCAGACACCTCAAAGATACGCGCACCCAGCTGGAGAAAGCGCAGGAACCCGTCTACATCGCGCGGCTCAATCGCGCGGATCGTGTCCAGCCACGACGGCAGGTTGGTCGTGTGCCGGAACGCCGTGCCATCGGGCCACACGTAGTCCGCGACCGGGTCCAGGCGTTGCAGCTCGATGTGGTCTTCAAGCCGCTCGCCGGCCGCCGCGAACGTTTCGCGAAACACGTCGGGCATGGTGATCAGCGACGGCCCGGTGTCGAAGCGGTAGCCACGGGACTCCCAGCTGTTCATTTTTCCGCCGAGAGTTGCGGAGGCCTCGCACAGCGTCACTCGATAGTCCTGCGACGCCAGGCGGACCGCCGTCGCGATACCGCCCAGCCCGCCGCCGATGATGGCTACGCGAACGCTCATGCGGCCTCCTTGATCGCGGGGGCGAGGTAGCGGCGACCCTTCCATTCAATGCCGTGACCGGTGACGACCTGCAACCAGGAAGCCAGTCCGATCAAGAGCACAAAGGTCTCGCCGATGGGGTGCAGCAACGCGGACCAGAGCGGGTGACCGAACCTGGCCGCAAGCAGGACGCGCCCCGCCACCACCAGCCCCGCGGCAATTGCGAACAGGGCACCCGCAAGGCCGCCCACGAACATGAGACCAAAGGGAGCCAGAAAGACGGCCGTGTGGAACAGCATGAAAAGCCAGAAGCCTGCCTGTCCTTTGAACGCGGGAAACAGGTTCTTCCGGAATCCGGACCAGATCTCGGCCAGTGACCGGTACATGCGGACGCTGACCACGCCCGTGCCGTCGAGGCACAGGCTGCGCATCCCGTCCGCGCGCCAGAGTTGCGCCAGCCGCGTGTCCTCGAACAACTCGGCTTTGACCCTCGTGTGCCCGCCGAAGCGGCGATACTGCTCGGCGTGGACGAGAATGCAGGCGCCATGGGCCAGCCCGAGTCGCGCATCCGGGCGGCGGGCCGCCAGCGGCGCCGGGTACAGCGTCAACAGCACGAAGTTCAGCAGCGGCATCAAGAGCCGCTCGAAGAAGCCGAGCATCTCAAGCTGCGGCCAGCAGGAGAGCAGCGTCAGGTTCCGCTTGCCGCACTCGCCGAGCATCCGTGGTACAGCATCCGGTTGAAGCCTGGCGTCGGCGTCGATGAACAACAGCCAGTCGCCACTCGCGGCGTCGGCCAGAGTCTGGCAGGCATGAGTCTTGCCGCACCAGCCGACAGGCAGTGCCTCCGGGCGCACAAGCTTCAAGCGCGAGTCCCGCGCCGCATAGCCGAGCACGATTTCTGCAGTGGCATCCGTCGAGTGGTCGTCCGCCACCAGGATCTCAGTGACGCAGCGCTGGGCCAGGGCAGCCTCGAGACAGCCCGGCAGGTTCTCAGCTTCGTTGCGGGCGGGAATCAGCAGCGACACGGCCCCCGACCCGGGCTCGCGGCCTGGTCGACGCCAGCCGAGCACGTTCAGCCCGACAACGCCCAGTGTGAGCGCTGCCAGCGCCAGCAGGATGATCGCGACAACGATCATGCGATTTCCTGTCTCGCGGCCTTCGCGGTCTGTGCCCCCGCCACCAGCCAGTCCGCGAACTGGCTCAGGAGGCGGGCTTGCGGATGATCGCCAAACCGCGCGTGCAACACGCCCTTTGCACGATCTACCCAGCGACTCGCGTTCTCGCGCAGGCGCGCCGGCGTCAGCCCGTCCCAATCGCCGGCACGTCTTGTGTCCGCGTCGAGGTCGTGTGCGTCGTCGATCAGCTGGTACGCCATTCCCGCGCACAAGCCGAACTCGGCCAGAGCTTCGCGTTCCTCCTCAGCGCAGTCGCTGGCGAGCGCCGGTGCGAGCATCGCCAGCCGAAACAGCGCGGTTGTCTTCAAGTAGTGCTCGTGTCGAATCTCGATTCGCTCATTCGGCGGCTGCATCAGGTCAATCGTCTGGCCCGCCACCATTCCACGATGGCCGATGCATTCGCAGGCCAGACGGATCAGCCGACGCCCGTTTGCGCACTCCGCCAGCAGCGCGTAGGTATGATTCAAGAGGGCCATGGCCGCCAGAACGGCGACGCCTTCGTTGAACTGCACGTGGGTGCTTGGTCGTCCACGGCGCTCCGGCGAATCGTCCATGCCCGGCAGGTCGTCGAGTATCAATGAGGCGGTGTGCAGGTACTCCATTGCCGCGCCTATGCGCAGGGCCTGCATCACATCGCCGCCCACCAGCGTGGACGCTGCCAGGGCAAGCACAGGCCGCATGCGCTTGCCGCCGCTGAACACCGCGTGGCGCACAGCCGCATTGAGTTCTTCGGCGCCGGGCGTAGTCGCCAACGGAAGATACTGCTCGAGCGCCGACTCGATCTGAACGCTCCATTCATGAACATCAGGCTGCATGGCTGGCTCCTTTAGCCTTGGCCGGCGTGAATACTGACTCCGACAGCTGCGCGGCCGCCTCGATCAGGCCGAGGTGTCCCGCGCCCTTCAGTTGCAGGGTTTCAGCGTGCGGCCAGATTTCGCGCCACATGGGCAATGACTTGCGCACGGCCGTGAAGGTCGCTTCCCCGTGCGCGATCAGTGTCGGAATGCGCAAGTGGGCAAACTGCCGACAGTCTCCGAGCTCAACGCAGGAACGCAGCCACGCCAGCGTGTGCGCATGGTTTGCGGTCTTGAAGTCCGAGGTCATGTCCCGCTTCTGGCCGCGCAGGGCGAAGTTCGTGATTCGACGCCCGACCGGATTGGCGAACGTCGTGTTGTAGGCGTGGTGTCCCCAGCTTCGGTTTGTGAACACGCGGAAGTACTTCGGCGCATAGGCGAATGCATCCACCAGCACCAGGCGCTCCGGCTGACGTGCCAGGTGAGGCGCCGCCATGAGGGCGGGATAGGCGCCGGAGCAGTTGGTAACGATGGTGAGGGTCCTGCCGTGCAGACGGTCGATTTCGGCCGCCAGCTCCCTCCCCACGTCCTCCATCGCCCAACTGTCCGGCGCTGTTGACTTCCCGAATCCCGGCAGGTCGAACGCCACCAGCCGCGTACCACCGGGCACATACTGCGCGAGCGCATCAAAATGCGTGTGGTCGCCCGTCCAGCCGTGCAAGCCGACGACAAGGCGCTCGCCGCTACCGTGCGATACGTAGTGCATCCTGCTCGATCCTTTCCGCGGTCATCTTTCCGCTGAGAATCACCATGGGCATGCCGGTGCCCGGCGTAGTGCCCGCACCCGCGTAGTAGAGCCCGTCAACCCGTCGCGACCGGTTGGGCGCGCGGAATGGACCCACTTGCGTCAGGTTGTGAGCGGCACCGAACGCCGAGCCGTTGTAGAGCCCGAAGCGACTGCGCCACTCAACCGGGGTCCAGGCTTCCTCGACGGCGATGCGCTCCGGGTGCAGTGTCACGCCGTGCTTTGCGAGGCGCTCTAGGACTTTGCCTTTCAGCCGCGGCACTTCGGCCGACCAGTCGAGCGTCTGCAGGTGATCCAGCGTCGGCGTGGGCACGAGCACAAACAGTTGCGTATCGCCACGCGGTGCAAGCGCGGCATCCGTTCGAGACGGCACGGACACGTAGAATGGCAAGTCGTCTGGAATGCGTCCGCGGGAAGTCAGGTCGCGGAAGGTGCGCTTGTACGCATCCGGCAGGAAGATCGTGTGATGGCCGAGGTTCGGCAACTCGCCGCGCACGCCCCAATAGAAGGTCAGCACGCCGGGCGTCATGGCGGTCTTTGCCGCCCTGCTGGCGCCCTCGCGGCGCAGTTTGTCGTCGCCGATCAGGCGCGAATCCGTTGTCGGTACGTCCACGTTGCTGACAATGACGTCCGCTGAGATGCGAGTGCCGTCTGCAAGGTCAACAGCCTCGGCGCGGTGATTGCGAATCACAATCTGGTGGACGCGCGCGCTGGTGCGGATCTCCACGCCCATACCGCGGGCCGCGCGCTCAATCGCCTGGATCATGGCGTAGATGCCACCCTTCGGCAGCCACAGGCCATGGGCAATCTCACCGTAAGCCAGAATCGTGAAGATGCCCGGCAGGCTGAACGGCGAGCCACCGAGGTACATCGCGTACGCACCGAGCGCTTCACGGATGTGGCGACTCTGGAAGAAGCGCCTGAACTCGCGATCCATCGACCGCCAGACCCCAGTACGCACGAGGTCCCGCAAGCCAAGCGGGCTGAACCAGTCAAGCACGCCACTGGCGTTGCGGGTGACCAGCTTCTCGAACGAGATGCGGAATTTCTCAGCGCTGTCGCGAAGCCAGGCAGTCAGGGCCGGGCCGGCCGGGGGCTCAAATCGCGCGAACTCTTTCAACAGCAGGGTGAAATCGCTGCTCAAGGTCAGCTTGCGCCCGTCGCGCCACTGAAATGCAACCGACGGATCCACCGGGAGCAGTCTGACCTGCTCGTCCATGTCTTGGCCCGCGGCTTCGAAAAGCTCGCGAAACACCCACGGGTAATTGAGCAGGGAGGGGCCGGTGTCGAAGTGAAAGCCATCGCGCTCAATGCGGTTCGCACGACCGCCGACGCGGTCATTGGCCTCCAGCACCGTGACCCGATAGCCACGACGGCGCAGATGTATGGCCGTGCTGAGGCCACCGAGGCCCGCACCAACGATGATCGCATGGCGCGAATCGCCGTGGATGGGCTTCGACTGCCGTGGGGCATCCGTCAATGCGATCGCCATGGTGTTCCTAGGCGGGCTCCAGGCCCATGTATGCAAGCGGCAGGCGCCAGTACTTGCTCGCCGGCAGCACGCTGAATTTGCGGGACAGTGAGACACTCTGGCGCTTCGCAAGCGGTGCCTGGCTGGCGGCCACACGGTCGTTCAACTCGCCGTAGACACGGATGCAGGCCTCGATCGCGAGACGGCAGTCCGCAGCGAAGGCGTCCAGGTCCCGCTGAGCGGCCAAGTAGTGCTCCTGCGCAATGAGGGCCAGCTCGCGGACGACTTCCGCAAGCGAAACTTGAGCGGCGGGACTGCCGAGCGCTTCCTCGTCGACGCCCCTGCCGCGCAGCATGTCGAGCGGGAGGTAGAGGCGTCCGCGGCCTTTGTCTTCCGCGACGTCGCGGACGAAGTTCGTCAGTTGCAGCGCTATGCCCAGGCGGCGAGACGCACGCAGCGCGCGATCGAAATCGGCCGGTCTGCTTGCCCCGTAGATATAGGCGAGGAAATAGCCGACTACGATCGCGCTGCCGTAGATGTAGTTTTCAACCAGGTCATCGAGTGTTTCGTAGCGACGCGGGTGAACGTCGGCCTGCATCGCGTTCAGGAAGTCGTGGTAGTAGCCGGCGGGAATCCCGCACTCACGCATCACGTCTGCCAGCCCGGTCACGATCACCGGTGCGCCGTCCAGCAGCGACTGCCGGGTCGATGATTGCATGGCGCGATCGAACTGTTCGCGCCACAGGGCCAGCTTTTCGTCTTTGCGGGCGGCGCTGATGTCGAATGTATCGACCACCTCGTCCGGGTAGCGCACACCCGCGTAGAGCATGTCGACTTGCGCCCGCTTCAGGGGCGGCAGGAAGCGCGTAACTATAAAGAAGGAAGTGGAGTACTTCTTGAGCACACTGCGACCAAGGCGCACCAGCGCCTGGCGTGCATCGGCTTCGCGCACGCAGCGTAGAGCCTCGCATCTGGCGCGTGCGTCCAGCATTTGCCACTCGACTTCTGTCCAGTTCCGGTTGGGCATGCACGGCCTCACGAGTTGCGATTGGGCTTTGAATTGATCCCTCACGTGAACGCGCCGCCATGACCGGATATTTCTTTATCTGCAAAATTATTTTCTTGATTGTCAAATTGCTCAAAGGTGTGGGCGCAAATGTTCGCGGCATGAAACTGCCACGCCCGATCTGTCCCAGGCCACCGTTCCAGCGATCCGCAGAACCGGAGCAGTCGAGTCCGGGCATCAATGCGATGTCAGGTTGGCGTGGCCAGCACGGCGCGGGCCAGTGCAAGAAGGTCCAGGCACGAGGACCAGTTGATTTCCACCACGCACGCAAGTGCGGTTCCTGTCCCCGGTACCAACCAGTTCCGCCAGGCCCAATAGGCTGGCGGTCCGCACTTGCCACCGGCCGCCAGCTGGAGAGCACTCGCCGATCCGGGTCGCCATTCCCGATATGCAACGATCCGAAGACATTCCAACCAATCGGCAATGGCAAATGCGCAAAGCCATTTCGTGGCGCGGGCCAACTCCTTATCCTTTGAAAAGCATTGCAGTAACCCCAAGTGAGCCCGCTCTCCCCTCCCCGCATTGGAGTTTCCATGCGCTCCGTTTCCCGCCTTGCTGCGTGTGTTCTGCTGTCGGTCGTCGTCGCACCCGCGACGATTCACCACGCCAATGACGCCGACACGTCGAAGTCCGAGCAGAAGCAGGAGGCTCAGCCCTCCGGCGTTCGCCAGCTTACTGAGGAAGAGCTCAGCACCGCGCGGGCGGCGCTCGCCGACCTGACGCCGGAGCAGCGCGTCGTCATCAACCATCTGCGTTACCTGCTGCGTCCGCAGTACGAGGACGAATTGATGGCCGGGCGCGCATTCGCGGCCTGCGCGCTGCCACCCTATGAGCAACCGAGCGGCGAGCTGGACAAACCGGGCATGCTGCGGCTGTGGGCAATACTGGCTTCGGGGATGCCTGCTTCGCAATCCACGAAACAGTGGCTGCGCCTGTTCCTGGCAGCACCCATACCATCCGACAAATGCAGCCTGAGCGAATACGCGCTGCACCTCGGCGTTTGCACGCAAGCCCTGCGCCGCACGGGGTTGGACATGGCCGAAGAGCTGCGCGAGCGGGCCGACGATGTACTCGATGCCGCGCTGAAACTGCGGCACGTTACGGACGAAAACTCGCCGCTGATCTCTGGTAACACCATCGACCCGCGCTGGTACGGCAACCAGGTGTGGCGCGCGGTGATCTGCCGCTTCGCCAAGGAGCTTGGGCTGAGGTTCAGCGACCGCAGCTGGGAAACCGCTCTCAGAGACTTGATCGGTGCAGCCGGCGAAACCAGCGGCTGGACCAGCAAACCCGCCAGTAACAGCGAAGCGGAGGACCTCGATACCAACCTGCTGGCCATCGCGACGCTCAGCCTCGCCAACGACGCACCGGGCGACACCTTGGGCAAGGGTGTCTCCCGCAGCATCGAAAAGACACTGGAAGACGTACCCGTGCTGTTGCGCCGCCTCGATACGGATTACGCCGGATCGCCCCTCGCGGGAACCCGACTGGCGCTGATTCGCAGCTTCGCCGCAAACCTCGCCCCGCAGGGGCATCAGGCGCAGGCGTGGCGCAAGGAAATCACCAATCTCGCAATCGAAGGTCACGACCCCAGCGGCATGGTCCGCAACGCCGGCCAGCTCTCCCGCACACTCGATCTGGCGGATCGTCGCAGCGCGCTTGCGGCCTGCGACGCCGCACTGGAGTGTCTTGCCTTCAGCGGCGGGCTTGTCGGCAACGACGCACCCCTGGCGGACCTGACGATGGCGGAAGTGGCGCACGCGATGCACGCCTGCTCAGTGTTACACGCCAAGGGTCTGCCGGAAGGCGTACCACGGGTCTTCACAGGCTACGGCCACGAATTGCCCGAGCCAGGCGAGATCCAGAGCTTCATGCTCAAGGGTATCGAGTACCTGGTCATGACACAGGAAACCGACGGTGGCTGGGGCGCGGCCTGGGGAAGCAACACCAAGGGTGTCGCGACCGACCCCGGCACCACTGCCTTCGCCGGCATGGCACTGATGCGGGCGGGCAACACACCGTTCGCCGGCAAACACAAAGATACCGTTCTCAAGGCAACCAAGTACGTGGTCGACGCCGTCGAGCGCGCCGCAGAAGAAGGCCCGCGTATTACTTCGGCCGAAGGTACACAGCTGCAGCGCAAGCTGGGCCAGATTGTCGACACGGCCGTTGCAGCGCAGTTTCTGGCGCGCGCGCTGCCGCAGACCGAATGCGACCGCAAGCTGCACACGCGCGTGGAAGCCGCGCTCTACAAGTGCCTGCGCAAGATCGAGGATTCGCAGGGCGAAGACGGCGGCTGGATCACGGCGGGCTGGGCCCCCGTATTGCAGTCCGCGATGAATAACCAGGCGCTGGAGCTGGCCGTGCTGGCAGGCTGTGAAGTAGACACGAGCGTGCTGGCCCGTTCGCGGGAGTACCTGGGACGGGACGTGGTGGTCGACAAGGGCAGCACCACCAGCGGCAAGGGCGCAGCATCCGCCGGCGTCGCGTTTTACTCTGGCGCCGCTGCGTTCCGCTCAGCGGCCGGGGACGCCGCCGAAGTGACGATGGCGATGTCGAACGCCAAGAACGTGCGTGCGCTTCCGGAAGACGCCGAGGTCAGCGACAAGAACCTGCGCGCCATCGGCTATACAGACGAGAAAGCATCGGCAAAGGCAACGGCGTTCCAGCGCTATGAGACCCTTCTGGCCAAGCTGGAAGACGAGAACTACCTGAAGGGCTTTGGCAACAACGGCGGCGAGGAGTTCATCAGCTACATGCTTAGCACAGAAAGCGTTGTCATCACGGGCGACGAAAGTTGGGAGGCCTGGAACGAGAAGATGCACACCATGTTCGAGAAGATTCAGAACACCGACGGAAGCTGGAGCGGCCACCACTGCATCACCAGCCCGGTGCTTTGCACCGCGGCCGTGCTGATGTGCCTGACGGCCGACCGGGAAGTTCACGTGCTGGTCGAAGAAGCGCCGCCGCTCAAGCACTCCACCAGCAGCGGCGACAGCAAGAAGAAGGACGGCAAGAAGTCAGAAGGTCCTTTGACCGGGGACTAGCGCCGATCGCGGCGCCGCGAACGCCCGGTGGCCGCCGGGCGTTCTTCGTTTGCTGTGTAAACGCGATGTAACAAATCCGGATCGTTGGAACCCTTGGCCCTCGGCTGCGTACTTAAGGGGATAGGAAGAATCCCCGAGTCCCCATAGCTGAGGAATCCCATGCCACGGAACAGAACCACACTCGCGCTCACCTGCGCCGCTTTTGCGGGCTTCATGTTGACGGCCTGCGTCAGTCACAAGGAAACTCCACCCGACCCATGCGGCGGTGGCGCCGGCAGTACCACCTGCGGCGGCTCGAACAAAGACAACACGCCGCCCGACAAAGTCGATCACTCCAATACCGGCACAGGCACGACGATCGGCCATGAGCTGCCTGAGCCCGGCCCCATCGACCCGTTCATGGTCAAGGGCATCGACTACCTGGTCGCCGCGCAGCACGAAGACGGCGGCTGGGGCGGTGGCTCACACGCGCACCAGGACATCAAGGACCCCCACGCCGTGAAGACAGATCCCGGCAGCACCAGCTTCGCCGCCATGGCGCTGATGCGCGCCGGCAGCACCCCGTTCTCGGGCAAACACGCGGATTCCGTTCTCAAGGCCACGAAGTACATCGTCGCGGCCGTCGAGGAAGCTGGCGAGGACGGCCCCTACATCACCGATATCCGCGGCACGCAGTTGCAGACCAAGTTGGGCCAGATCATCGATACCTCCATGACGTCGCAGTTCCTCGCACGAGTGCTGCCGCTGACCGAGCCGGACGCGGTGCTGCAAGCCCGCGTGGAGCGCGCGCTCGACAAGTGCATCAAGAAGATCGAGAAATCGCAGGGCGAAGACGGCGGCTGGACCACCCAGGGATGGGCGCCGGTGCTGCAGTCCTCGATGAACAACCAGGCACTCGAGCTGGCGCAGGTCGCCGGGCGCGATGTGGACGACAAGGTGATCGAACGTTCACGCGAATACCAGCGCCGCGATGTTGACGCCGATACGGGTGTTGTCGGGGGCGTGAAGTCCAGCGCGGCCGCGGGCGTGGGCTTCTACGCCGGCGCAGCCACCCAGCGCGCCACGGCCAAGGACGCTACGGAAGCCGAGAAAGCTGTCGAAGAGGCAAAGAAGAACGGTGATCTGCCCGCAGATGCCACCGTCAGCACGGCAACGCTGGAGAAGCTCGGCTACGCAAAGGACGAAGCCGAGAACAAAGCCACGGCATGGAAGCAGAACGGCACGCTGGTAAAGCGTCTCGATGACCCGAACTATCTTTCAGGATTCGGCAACAACGGTGGTGAGGAGTTCATCAGCTACATGATGAGCAGCGAGTCGATCGTCATCACCGGCGGCGACACCTGGAGCAAGTGGAACGAAAAGATGCACACCATGTTCAACAAGATCCAGAACACCGACGGAAGCTGGAGCGGCCAGCACTGCATCACCAGCCCGGTGATCTGCACGGCGGCCGCGATCCTGTGCCTCACTGCCGATCGCGACGTCCACGTGCTGCTCGACACCAGCCCGCTGGCGAGCGTCAAGGAAGACAAGAAGGCAAAGGACAACTAGATCGAGACCGGTCTTCGCGCGCGGCCGACGGCGTACGTCGGCCGCGTGTCTTTGCTAGGATTCCACGATGCGAAGGCTCTCACTATGCCTGCTGCCTTTGTTGTTCGCCGCTGCGTGCGGCGGCGGCAACGGTCCGCCGACCCCGCCGCCGAAGCCAACGATGCTGCAACGCGCCTGCCAGTGGCTGTGGATGCAGCAATCGGAAGACGGTGGATGGCACAGCCCGACATACGGTCTCATGCGCTCCGGCCAGAGCCTGACGCCCTACGTGCTGCACGCGCTGATGAGCGTGCCCGTTGAGAAGGCTCAGCGACCGGAAGGCGGCGTAGAGCGAGCGCTGGAGTTCATTCGCAAGAACACCAACACCGAAGGCTGCCTCGGGCGCGCGGATCCGGACATCGCCGACTATCCAACACATGCAACCGCGTACGGCGTGCGCTGTCTTGTCGCCGCCGGGAACGAAAAAGACAGACCGCTGATCAAACGCATGTGCGCTTGTCTGAAAGCACTGCAGTTTGGCCCCGAGCGTGGCATCGCCCCGGATTCTGTGCGCTGGGGTGGTTGGGGATTCGGCAGCGAGGGACACCCCGGCGTGATGGACATCGGCCACACGCGGCACGCGTTGCAGGCATTGTCCGAAGCAGGCGAGCTCGATCGCGAAACGGCCGAGCGCGCGCAGGCGTTCCTGCGCATGGTGCAGCGACACCCGGACGACAAGCGCCCGCAGCCGCCCGTACCCGGCGAGCCCGACGGCGATGCGTCGGACACGTTCGACGGCGGGTTTTACTTCTCGCCCGCCGACACCGGCATGAACAAGGGCTGGTTCGAGCCCGCCGTCAACGGCCGAGCGGCATGGTTCCGCAGCTACGCCACGCCTACATGCGATGGGCTGCTATCACTCCTCGCGGCAGGCGTCGCCCGCGACGATGGCCGAGTAAAGGCGGTCACCGAATGGCTGGACAAACACCCAGGGCTCGACCGCCCCGCGGGTGTTCCGACTGACGGCCCGAGTCCATGGTACGCGGCCATCCACCACTACCACCTCGCGGTGCGAGCAGAAGCGTGGGCGGCGATCGGAAGGGGCGGAGACTGGCGCGCCGAGCTCGAACGCACGCTCGCCCCCACACAGCGGACGGACGGCAGCTTCGTCAACGAAGACAGTCCGCTGATGAAAGAAGACGACCCCGTGTTGTGCACGACGTTTTGCGTCATCGCTCTGGCCAACTGAGGCTATGGCGGCCCGTGGCCCCGCCGTTATGATTCGCGGCATGCGCTACGGTTTCGTCATCGACAACCGCGTCTGCATCGGCTGTCACGCCTGCACGGTGGCCTGCAAGGCCGAGCACCTGGTGCCGATCGGCGTGAACCGTACCTGGGTGAAGTACATCGAGCGCGGCGAGTACCCGAACGTTTCGCGGCAGTTTCAGGTGACGCGCTGCAATCACTGCGTCGATGCCCCGTGCGTGACGATCTGCCCGACAACCGCGCTGTTCAGCCGCAAGGACGGCATCGTCGATTTCGATCAGCGGCGATGTATTGGCTGCAAATCCTGTACGCAGGCGTGCCCCTACGACGCCATCTACATCGACCCGAACCTGCACACCGCGGCCAAGTGCAACTTCTGCGCCCATCGCATCGATCAGGGCCTCAACCCGAGTTGCGTCAACATCTGCCCGGAACAGGCCATTCACTTCGGCGACCTGGATGACCCAAAGTCAGACGTCGCCCAGCTGACCAGCCGCGAACACGTCGGCCAGCGCAAGCCCGAAAAGGGCACCATGCCCAGCGTGTTCTACATCGACGGCGACGTCGCCAGCCTCAACCCGGCCGCGACGGCCATGCCCGAATCCACCATGTGGTCCGGCCAGACTCGTGGCGTGGGCCACAACGTAGGCAAAGACGGCGACGCGACGGACCTGCTCGGCATCGTGCGCCGCGCGCAGGCAACACGCGCGGAACGCAGCGATTCGCCGGAGCCCGTGCTGGACGGGCTGCTGCGCGAGATGGAAAAGGCCACGGGCTCAACGAAAGTGCGTCGCGCATACGATCAGCCGGACAAGGGCATCCAGTGGGGCTGGGAAGTCGCGGCCTACGTCGTGACGAAGGCGGCCTCAGCCGGTCTTGCGCTGGTCTGCGCGCTGGCGTTCATCCTGCCGATGCTGGGCGTGCGCGTTCCTGCACTGAACACGGCCGGTAGTCTGTTCCAGATCACTCTGCCGATCGCGTCGCTTGTATTGCTCGCAGCCACCGGCGGATTGCTGATCAAGGACCTGGATCAGCCGCTGAGATTCATCTACGTGTTGCTGCGCCCGCACTGGACAAGCTGGCTCGTGCGCGGCGGGTATATCATCACCGTAACTGGCGGCCTGACCACGCTTTGGGTGGCAAACGGGCTGTTCATACACTCTCCCTTCCTCTTTAAGGCGCTCGCCTGGCCGTTGGCGGGCGCGGCGTTGGCATGCGCGGGCTACACGGCGTTCCTGTTTGGCCAGTGCAAAGGGCGCGATTTCTGGCAGTCGCCCGGGTTGCCGCTGCACATGGTCAACCACGCACCACTGGTCGGGTTCGCCGCGCTGGCGCTGCTGGGCCACGACGTACGCTGGTGGCTGTTCGCATTTGCAGCGATCAACCTGGCGGTGATTGCGTTCGAAATCTGGGGAAAACACCCGAACGAAGACAGCGCCGCAACCGCGCACGACATGCAGCACGGGCGCGCGGGCAGCCTGTTCTGGTTCGGCGTGATCGGCATTGGCGGCGTGCTGCCGCTGCTGCTGCTCGGCGTGAACGCGCCGTTCTCAGCAAGTCTGGCAATACTGATCGGCCTGGCGATCACGGAGTACCTGTGGGTGTTCATCCCGCAGAAACGGCCGAACACTTAGGAGCGCCATGGGTAAGGCTAAGATCAGCTTCATTGAGAAGATCGCCACAGCGCTGCGGATCATTCCGCCGCTGGCCGACGAGGGCACGCCTGAGCGTATGGCGCCGGGCATTCAGTCGTCGCCGTTTCCGCTCAACAGTTTTCCGCCGCTTGAGAAGTGGGATGACTGGGAAGAGCTGGACCCGCAGGCTTGGCCGGTACTCAAGAAGCGCAAGTACAGCATCGTGCCGACGACCTGCTTCAACTGCGAAAGCGCCTGTGGGCTGCTGGCGTACGTCGACAAGGAAAACCACACCGTCCGCAAGTTCGAGGGCAACCCGCTGCACCCGGGCTCGCGCGGGCGCAACTGCGCCAAGGGCCCGGCGACCAAGAACCAGCTGGATGATCCGGACCGGATTCTCTACCCGCTCAAGCGCGCCGGCAAACGCGGCGAGGGCAAGTGGGAGCGCGTGACGTGGGAGCAGGCACTCAAGGACATCGGCGGCAAGATCGGCGCCAGCTTTGATGCAGGGCGGCAGAATAACGTCGTGTACCACGTCGGACGCCCCGGGCACGAAGGCTACATGGACCGCGTGCTCAAGGGCTGGGGCATCGATGGCCACAACAGCCACACGACCATCTGCAGCGCGGGCGCGCGCCACGGCTACTCACTGTGGCTGAAATCAGATCGCCCGAGCCCGGACCACGCCAACGCCCGCGTGATCCTGCTGGTCAGCGCCCACCTTGAAAGCGGGCACTACTTCAATCCGCACGCTCAGCGCATCATGGAAGGCGTCATGGCCGGCGCGAAGCTGGTCACGCTCGACCCGCGACTGAGCAACACCGCAAGCATGTCCGACCTCTGGATCCCGACCCAGCCGGGAAGCGAGGCGGCCGTGTTCCTGGCGATCGCACGCCTGATGCTGCTGAACGGCACGTATGTGGACGACCAGTTCAAACACTGGACCAACTGGCGCGAGTTCCTGGCAGAAGAGCACGCCGACAAGCCGCAGGAGTGGCAGACCTTTGTCGACGTGCTGCTTGATGAGTGGAAAGAGTTCACACCCGAACGCGCGGCCGAAGAGGCTCGCGTACCCGTCGAGCAGATTCACCAGCTGTACGAGATCGTCATCAAGGCCGATCGCCGCCTCGCCGCGCACACCTGGCGCAGCGCGAGCATCGGCAACCTCGGCGGCTGGCAGGTTGCGCGCACATTGGAGCTGCTGGTGGTGATGACCGGCAGCGTCGGCGGAATCGGCGGGACCATGCCGTCGAGCTGGAACAAGTTCAAGCCGGACTTCTTCGACAAGCCGCCCGCCGTGAAATTCTGGAACAGCCTGCAGTTCCCGGACGAATGGGGCGTGGCGCAGTACGAGATGTCGCAGTGCCTGCCGCATCTGCTGAAAGAGCGGGACGAAAAGCTCGACGTCTACTTCACGCGCGTATTCAACCCGGTCTGGACCTACCCGGACGGCTTCAGCTGGATCGAGATGCTGCGCGATGAGAACCGAGTCGGTTGCCACGTCGCGCTGACGCCGACGTGGAATGAAACGGCCTACTTCGCCGACTACGTACTGCCGATGGGCCACGCCAGCGAACGCCACGACCTGAACAGCTACGAAGTGGACTCCGGCATGTGGATCGCGTTCCGCCAGCCGGTGCTGCGTGAAGTTGCCCGGCGCGAGGGCAAGACTGTGAACCGCACCTACGAGGTCAACCCGGGCGAAGTCTGGGAAGAAGACGAGTTCTGGATCGACTTGTCGTGGCAGATCGACGCGGACGGAAAACGAGGAATCCGCAAACACTTTGAGAGTCCCAATGACGCTTCCCGGCCGGTCACGGTGGACGAGTACTACAGCCACATCTTTGACCGTGTGCCAGGGCTGCCAGAGGCGGCGAAGGAAAAGGGACTCTCGCCGCTGGACTACATGAAGAAGATCGGCGCGTTCCGGGTCCACGAACGCGTTTACAACCAGCACACAAAGCCGCTGCCGGAAGGCGGCGCGCCAAACCCGTTCGGCACGATCGAAAAGGACGGCAAAGCCGTCGGCGTCGAAGTGAACGGCGAGCGCTACGTCGGCTGGCCGACGCCGTCACGCAAGCTGGAGATCTGGTCCAAGTCGATGAAAGAATTCGGCTGGCCGGAGCAAACTCTGCCCGGCTGGATCAAGAGCCACGTCCACCCAGACCACGCCTACGCCAAGCCGAACGGCATGGTGCTGGTGCCGACCTTCCGCCTGCCGACGCTGATCCACACGCGCACGGGCGCAGCCAAGTGGCTGAACGAGATCAGCAACAACAACCCCCTCTGGATGCACCCGAGCGACATGAAGTCGCGGGGGCTCCGCAGCGGCGATCTCGTGCGTGTAAATACGGAGATCGGCTACTTCGTCGATCGCGTCTGGGCCACGGAAGCCATAAAGCCTGGCGTCGCCGCGTGCAGCCACCACCTTGGCCGCTGGCGTCGCAAGCAGGACCCGGCCGGCAATCGCATGTCTGCCAGCGTGGTCAGCATTGAAGACACGGGTGGCAAGTTCAGCATGAAGCGGGCGCAGGGCATCGAGCCGTTTGCCAGCGACGACCCGGACACGCAGCGTGTGTTCTGGTCCGAAGGCGGCGTGCACCAGAACGCCGCGTCGCCCATCCACCCGGACCCGATTTCCGGCGCCAACTGCTGGCTGCAGAACGTGGTGGTCGAGCCGGCCCATGCAGGCGACAACTACGGCGACGTATTCAGCGACCTGGTCAAAGCCCACGCCGTCTATCAGGAATGGAAGGCCATGTGCCGCCCGCGCAAGGACGGCAACCCGAAGCGCATCCCGTGGCTGAACCGCCCGCTGCACCCGGACGATTCCGTCTGGAAGTAGCTACTGAATCTGCTTCTCGCGGGTGGACTTGCTCTCGCGCTGGATGGCGCGCGCGTCGAAGATCAGCTTCACGCTCATGATGCCCAGCAGCACCGCGAACACGGTGGTCAGGTAGTCAGCGTGCAACACGTTGGCCGCCAGCACGCCGCCGATCGCGCACACCAGCGACAGCGGCAGCAGAAGTGGCAGACGCCGGAACTCCACGTTGCCCTTGTGCGCGTGCAGATACGTCCCCCACACGCTGATGGGCACAATCGCTACAAGACTGGTCGCGCGCGCGATTGCAAAGTTGGCGGAGAGATCGCTGTAGCCGATCGTCAGCGCCGGGACGATCACGATGCCGCCGCCGATACCGAACAGTGTGGACGACATCCCCGCCACGAAGCCTGTCACCAGCATGAATGCGATTGTCTTCGGGTCGGTGTGGTCGGGCGCATCCCCGACCAGATGCGTTGCCTGCGGAATCAGCCCCATCATCCGGATCGCGACAAGCACCAGGAACACGGCAAGCACATAGCGGAACATTGCGCGAGGAATAATCCGGAGCATCCAGCGACCCACCGGTGCACCGGCCAGCGCGCCGGCGACCAGCAAGGCCACCTCGATCCAGAGAATGTCGTCAGGCTTCGTCAGAACCTGCACGACCATCCCCACGGTAACCACGGCCGTGATCAGGGCCAGGCTGGTGGCTACCCCTCGCTTCAGGCGCATGCCGCCCCACGCGCCCAGCAACGGCACCAGCAGCGCGCCGCCGCCGATACCCAGCAGCGTGCTTGCGAACGAGACAATGCCCGCGCCAATCACCAGTGGCACTTTGCGCACCGGCTTGATCACGATGGTCTCGTCCTGAGGAAGATATCGGCCGGAATCAGTCATGTCAGATAGAACGCACCGGAGAAGCCTTAGCTTTCATAGGGCGCAGTGCGTGCATGTCAACCGAAGCCGCATCCCGGCTTCCTTATGCGATCGTGCGCAAACCATTGTCGCACTCCCTCGTACAATCCCGCTTGCGCGGCTTCCGCTTTCGTGGAAACTGTGTGGATAACCGGGATTGGTCATGCTGGACAGTCGCCTCGTCAAAGTTGCACGTACGCTGGAAAGCCGTTCAAAGGACCGGCTGCCGCTTGGCATTGACGCGCTCGACGAGCAGCTGGGCGGCGGGCTGCCGGTTGGTGCGGTAACCGAGATCATCTCCGAGCCCGGCCACGGCGGCTGGTGGCTGGCCATGCGCTTGCTGGCGGCGGTCAAGGGTCGCGTGGGGCTGCTGAACCACGACGACTCATTCCACCCGCCCGGCGCGGCGTTGCACGGCGTCGATCTCGGCCGCCTGTTGGTCGTGCGCGTCAAAGAGAAGAAGGAAGCCCTCTGGGCGCTGGAGCGGCTGGCCAAGAACGCCAGCCTGGATGCAACGTACTCATGGCTGCCTGATCTGCGCGACGTTGAACTGCGGCGACTGCAGCTCGCGGCCGAGCGCTCCGGACAGTGCGTGCTGCTGCTGCGCAGTGAGAAGGAAGCCGGGCGTGCAAGCTGGGGCGAGTTGCGCCTGAAAGTGGAAGGCGTGCCTTCCGACGGTCCCTACTTCGCCAAGGCGACGTCGGGCCGGCCCCGTCTGATTGAAGTAACGACACTGCGGGCGCGTGGCGGCATGCCCCGCCCGGTACGAATCGAGGTCGAGCATGGCACGGGTGCTGTGCGTGGCGCTGCCGTGGTTCCGCACCGAGCGCTTGACGCGGAGCCTCGACGCGCAACCGGAGCCTGAGCTCGCGGTCGTTATCCGCCGCAGCAACACGCTGGTGCTGACCGGCGTCACCCGCAGTGCGTGGCGTGCCGGCATCCGCGAGGGCATGACGCTCGCCCAGTCGCGTGCCCTGTTTCCCAAGCTCGAAGTCGCGTTCCAGGATGACGAGGCCGAAGCTCGCTCGCTGGAATCGCTGGCCGCCTTCGCCTACTCCTTTACACCCGAGGTGCGCCTGTGGCGGCCGAACGTGCTGCTGCTTGAAATCACCGGCTGCGAACGCCTGCACGGCAGCGAAGAAGAGCTGATGGCGAAGCTGGCCGACGGGCTGCGGCGGCTTGGCTTCGAGTCGCACATGGCCACCGCCGATAACGCCACGGCCGCGCTGACCCTTGCCATGACTCGCGAGGCTGCAACCACACTGCCCGGCCACGGCGACGAGATATTCACCGACTTGCCTCTGCAGGCGCTGCGCCTGGATGCACGTACGGAGCGAGAGCTCGGTGACCTCGGCGTCACGCGCATCGGCGAGCTGCTGGTGTTGCCGCAAAACACGCTGCCGCATCGCTTCGGCGACGAGCTGGTGACCCGCTTGCGCCAGTTGCGCGGCGAACTGGATGAGGACTTCGAAGTCTGGAAGCCGATCGAGCACGTGCGCGAACGACTCGACTTCACTGGCCCGACCAACCAGTACACGTCACTGCTGTTCATCCTGCGCCAGGCCGCGACGTTCATGTCCGAGCGGCTGAATGCCGCGGCGTCCGGCGCACGGCGACTCGAGGCGTGCTTCGTATGTACCGACGGTGAGGACCTGACGTTCAGCCTAGACACAGCACGGGCCACGGCCGACGCCAAGGGGCTGGCCACGCTGTTGACCTCGCGCTTCGACAAGCTGGATCGAGGGGAACGCTGGTTCGAGGCATTCGAGCTGGTCGTGCCTTCGCACGAGCCACTGCAACTTCAGCAGCGCGACCTGTTCGAGCCCGAGGCGGTGGCAAGCGGCGACTTCCTGAGGTTGCTGGATGAGTTGACCGGGCGGCTGGGCAGAGACGCGGTCGCCCGTGCCGTGCTGACGGACAATCCGCTCCCGAAGCACAGCTTCCGCTACGTGCCGTTTCAATCGAAAGAGCAGAGCGCAGATCGCTCACCGATTCCGGGGCGTCCCGAGCAAATCGACCGCAGCCGCTATGTGTCAATCGAAGGCGAGCTGAACGAGTTGCCGTCCTGGTGGGACTTCAGCCGCTACGCCGGTGCCATGCGCGTCGTACTTGGACCGGAGCGGCTGACGCTTGAAGAGCCCACGGACCACTTCACCGTCGAAGCGCCGGATGGCTCGCGTCACTGGGTCAGTTTCACTCCGGGCGCGTGGTGGGTGCCGAAAGAACTCGCAGGTTTCCGCGACGACTTTCGAGCGTTCTCCGCTTGTGGTGTGACGCGGCAACAGGCCTGTGCGGCAAACGCCGCGCCGCCATACGCGGAGCTGGTCTGCTTCAGCAACTTCAGCTTCCTCCGCGGCGCCAGCACGGCCGAGCAACTGTTCAAGACGGCAGCGGACCTGGGCCTGCGCGCGCTCGCAATCACCGACCTGCATTCGATGGCGGGAATTGTCCGCGCGCATGTGTATGCGAAACAGTATGGCGTCAAGTTGCTCGTCGGCACCCGCATCCCGTTGATCGACGGCCCCGACATTTGCCTCTACGCAATGAACCGCAAAGGCTACGGCCACATCTGCCGCCTGCTTACCAAGGGCAAGATGGCCGCCGAAAAGGGCCGCTGCAATCTGCACCTCGCCGACGTGCCGGAGTTCAGCTCAGACGTTCATTGCGTGGTACTGGATGCCGACGCCGCGCCAACGGGGACGCTTGCCGTGCTGCGCGAAGTGTTCGGTGAACACCTGTCGCTGGCCGTCAGCCGGCATTTCGAGGCGGCCGACGGCGTGCGCGCAGCCGCGCTCCTGGAAGTCGCCAGAGCACTGCAGATTCCGGCAGTGACTGTCAACGACGCGCATTGGCACGAGGAGACACAGAAGTTCGTTCAAGACGTCCAGTCCTGCATTCGTGAGGGCATCACCCTCGATGAGGCTCACGGTTCCGTGTTTCAGAATGCGGAGCGCCGACTGAAACGCCCGGCCGAGATGGCGGCATTGTTCCCCGACCAGGGGGATCTGCTGGCGCGCTCGGTCGAGATTGCAGACGCCTGCAACTTCAGCATGGATGAGCTTCGATATGAGTA
Source organism: Planctomycetota bacterium (assembly GCA_020638675.1). Classification (GTDB taxonomy): domain Bacteria; phylum Planctomycetota; class UBA8742; order UBA2392; family UBA2392; genus JACKID01. The sequence continues at coordinate 354,617 of JACKID010000003.1, read as the reverse complement.
CCCCGACGAGGTCGTGCCTGTCGGCTCAACCATGCAGGAGTACCTCGAGCAGGAAACGTGGGCCGGAGCAGCGAGGCGCTATCCGGACGGCGTCCCGGAAAAGGTCCGCGATGTCCTGAAGAAGGAACTGCGACTGATTGACGACCTGAAGTATGCGGCCTACTTCCTGACCGTGTACGACATCGTCAAGTTTGCGCGTGGCCGGAACATCCTTTGCCAGGGACGCGGCAGTGCTGCCAACAGTTCCGTCTGCTTCTGCCTGGGGGTCACGTCTGTTGACCCGATGAGGGTGAACCTCGTGTTCGAGCGCTTCCTGAGCCGCGAGCGCAACGAGCCGCCGGACATCGACATCGACTTCGAGCACGAGCGCCGCGAGGAAGTGCTCCAGTACATCTACAACAAGTATGGTCGCCATCGCACGGGCATCACGGCGACGACGATCTGTTATCGCACGCGCAGCCTGGTCCGCGATGTCGGCAAGGCGTGCGGACTGTCGCTCGACCAGGTGGAGCGCCTGTCCAAGAGCATTCAGTGGTGGGACAACGTGGAAGGTCTTGCGGGTATGCTCAAGGATGCGGGTCTCGACCCGCAGGATTCGCGCGTCGCCATGACCATGCGAACCATGGAGTACTTGCGAGACTATCCCCGACATCTTTCGCAGCACGTCGGCGGGTTCGTCATCACGCGCGGAAGGCTAGATGAGCTCGTGCCGATCGAGAATGCGGCCATGGAAGACCGCACCGTCATCGAATGGAACAAGGACGACATCGACGCGCTCGGCATTCTCAAGGTGGACTGCCTGAGCCTTGGCATGCTGACGGCGTGCCACAAGGCCTTTGACCTGATCAGGCAGGCCGGCGGCGGAGAGCTGGACTTTGTAGGCGTGTTTGATTCCGACCCCGAAGGCCGCGGCGAGACCGCCGAGGCCAAGGCGATCTACGGCATGCTGCACAAGGCGGACGCGATCGGCACGTTCCAGGTGGAGTCGCGCGCGCAAATGTCGATGTTGCCGCGCCTGAGGCCGCGCGAGTTTTATGACCTGGTCATTGAAGTCGCCATCGTGCGCCCCGGGCCGATCCAGGGCGGCATGGTGCACCCCTACCTGCGACGTCGAAACGGCGAGGAAGCGGTCGAATATCCGTACGAGCCGCTGCGGCAGGTGCTGGGAAAAACCTTCGGTGTGCCCCTGTTCCAGGAACAGGCGATGCAGATTGCCGTGGTGGCGGGCGGGTATTCACCGGGCGAGGCGGACCAGTTGCGGCGCGACATGGGTGGATGGCGGCGCACCGGCAGCATGGAGAAGCACCGCAAACGATTGATCGAAGGCATGGCCGCGAAAGGGATTTCTGCCGACTACGCGGAGCGCGTCTTTCAGCAGATCTCCGGCTTTGGCGAGTACGGGTTCCCCGAATCCCACGCGGCAAGCTTCGCCCTGATCACTTACGTTACGTGCTACCTGAAACGCTTTTACCCCGCGGCGCTGACGGCGGCGCTCGTCAATTCACAGCCTATGGGCTTCTATACGATCTCCACCCTGATTCGCGACGCGCGCGAACACGGCGTCGAAGTGCGCCCGGTGGACGTCAACTGGAGCAGCAAAGACTGCACCCTTGAGACCGATGCGCCGTACCCCCCCGCTTCCATGGACACAGCGCCGCCGGAGTGGGGCAAAACAGGCCCGGCAATTCGGCTGGGCTTGCGGGTCATCAAGGGACTCTCCGAAGAGGCGGCGCTGGCCATCGAACGCGCACGCGCCGAGGGCGGCCCCTTCAAGAGTATCCCCGATCTTATGCGGAGAGTTTCAACCGCCAGTCCGCACCGCAAATGGCGGCGTGACCTGCACCTGCTTGCGGCGGGTGACGCGTTTCGCTCACTCGGTCTGGGACGGCGTGAAGCGTTGTGGGAAGCACGCGGCTACAGCGAGGCGGTGCCGGACTTGTTCCGGAACCTCGACCCGGTTGAGCCCGCTGCCGTCCTGCCCAGCATGACCGACGTGCAAGAGGTGACCTCGGACTATCACTCCACCGGTTTGTCCCTCCGCGCCCATCCCGTCAGCTTTGCCCGTGATTTTCTCGACGCGGAGGGCGTCACCCCCGCAGCCGCTCTGGCGACGATGCAACACGGCGACTTCGTGGAAGTCGCTGGCTACTCAATCGCCATGCAACGTCCAGGAACGGCAGCCGGCATCACCTTCGTCACCCTCGAGGACGAAACCGGCGTCGCCAACCTGGTCGTCTACAAAGACTTCATGGAAGCGAACCGCAAGGTGCTTCTGGGAAGCAAGTACGTCATCGCGGGCGGCAAGCTTGAGCGCCAAGGCGACGTGATCCACGTAAAGGTCGAGGCCGTGCGCAGCATGGACGACATGCTGCCCGACACCAAAGAGAAAGTACGCCGCTTTCACTAGACGCGCAGGTCTTTGAGCTCGAGCTCGACTTCCGCCGGGCCGCGGAAGGTTGAGATCTTGGGCGTGTAGGCGATCCTGACGTGGTCGCCGCGCTTCAGCTCGCCGACGCGCGCTCCCATGCCGAAACCTATCGCCTTGAACGAGCCGCTTTGCGCGACGGCCGGCGGCGGGTTATCGAACAGGTCGCGGGGGCCGCTCGGCGCCGGCGTGTGATTCTGCCGTACCATCAAGGACAGGTGGCCGGTACCTCGGCCTACCACGCGCGGCGGGGCGACTACTTCCACATCATCGGCCATGAACACCGGCTCGGTGTTGCCGTGGCCGAAAGGCTCAAGCGCCTCGAGTATTTTCACGCCCGCCACGTCAAGCGACGCCAGCGGCACGGCTGCGTCGATGTCGAGCGTCGGCGTGGCGTAGTCGGCCTGCATGATGTGCTTGTCGGCGATCTCGTTGACCGCGCGGCGCAACTCACCCAGGTTCTCGCGCGTGATCTCGAGCCCCGCCGCCTGCGCGTGCCCGCCGAAGCGCGCCATCAGCCCGCTGCATTCGTTGAGCGCGTTGTAGAGATGAAAGCCCGGGATGCTGCGGCCTGAGCCGCGGCCGGATGCGCCCTGCATAGCCACAAGCACGGCCGGCTTATTGAAACGGCGCGAGATGCGAGCGGCCACGATGCCTACGACGCCCGGGTGGAAGTCTTCATGACCGAGGACCAGTACGCGGTCGCTTTCGAAAGTCACGTCGGCGTTGACCATTTCCTCGGCGAGTTTGGTCAGTGCGCGATCCACGCCCTGGCGCTCGCGGTTGAGCGATTCCATCTGACGCGCAATGTCCATCGCCTCGCCGTAGCTGCGCGCGGTCAGCAGTTCCATGGCCAGGGTCTCGCGCCCGAGGCGTCCGCCGGCGTTGAGCCGCGGCGCAAGCTTGAAGCCGACGTCCGTGCCCGTGGGCACGCGATCCAGCCCGGTGGATTCCATCAATGCGCGAATGCCCGGATTGGGACTGTCCGGCATGAGCCTCAAGCCCTGCGTGGTAAGCACGCGGTTTTCGCCGGTGAGCGGCACGACGTCAGCGATACTGGCCAGCGCGACGAGGCTTTGCGCACCCGCCAGGAAGTCCTTGAAAGGCTCGTCGAGACTGCTGCCGTTACTGGACTTCTGCAGCACTGCCCACGCAAGCTTGAAGGCCACCCCCGCGCCGCACAGGTCGTGAAAGCGAACAGTCTCGCCTTCAATGTGCGGATTCATGATGGCGAGCGCTTCCGGCAGGGTTTCGCCGACCGTGTGGTGGTCCGTGATGATGGTGTCGATGCCCAGCTCATTGGCGAGCGCGATCTCGTTATTGGCCGTGGTCCCGTTGTCGCAGGTGATGAGCAGCTTTACGCCGGCTTTGGCCGCGTCGCGGATGATACGCTCGTTGAGCCCGTAGCCCTCTTCGGCGCGTGACGGAATGCTGACGCCGGCCTCAACGTCAAACAGCCGGAACAGGTTGACGAGCATTGCGGCGCTGGTGCTGCCGTCGACGTCGTAGTCACCCTGGATCAGGATCTTCTCGCCGCCCTTGATCGCCTTGAGGATACGGTCAACCGCGCGCTCCATGTGGCGGAAGGCGAACGGGTCCTCCAGCTGGTGGCTGCTGGGCTTCAGGTAGGCGACGGCCGAGTCCGCATCGCGCACGCCGCGATTGATGAGGGCGCGGGCAACGTATTCGGGCAGCTTGAGCGCGGACGAAATCTCGCGCACGTGGCTGCTGCGCTGGCTGGCGACACACCAGGCGGACTCGATTTGTGAGGCCGGCAAAGAAGGCTCCGGGCATGCATGGGTGCGACGGTTCACGCCCCTATGGGAATCATTAGTACCCCGTCGTGGCGACACAGGCAAGCAAAGTCGCGTCATGCCCTTGTCGTAAATGCTTTTCCGAACAAGCTTTCCACAACGCCGTCGGTTTTTGTGCGTCCGATAATTGTTACACAATCGTACATACAATCTCGCGCCCGCATCCAAGACTGGTCTTTCGGGCAGTGTTTTGCGGGTTACAACACGCAACTCTTTTGAAAATTTGAACTTGTGCGGCTTGTGCGAATCATGCAGTTATTTGACTTTCCGGACACTTTGCGCCATAATAATGCCCACTTTTCAGTAACGAGGTTGGGCAGGCAACCGCAATAATATCGAGCTCGAGACGCTGCCCGTGCGGTGGTGGCGTCTCGGTTGTCTCGCTGGGGAAGAATGCGAACTCTCTGTTCTCTACTACTATTGTTGTGCGCTGCCAGCGTCGCGAGCGAGGCGTTCGCTCAGCCGCAGATTCTCTACTACAAGTTCGACGAGACTTCCGGCTCGCTCGCCCGCAACAATGCCAACCCAGGCCAGGGCTGGGCCAACGGCGCGCTGAGCGCGCCGCCGATCTGGAACACCGCAACCCCGCAAATCGGGCCGGCCGCGCTGAACAACATCGGGCAGGGCCGGCGCCTGAACACCGGCTACTCCATGAGCGAGCGCAACGCCGGGCAGGCCTTCACCATCGAGCTCTGGTTCCGCTGCAGCAGCAACGGCTACCAGGACTTTTGCAATGACAGCAACACGTTCGGCATCTGGATGTACAACGGTACCATCCAAGTCTACATGAACGGTGGCATCCGCCTGAGTTCCACCGGCGGGCTGAACGACGGCAACTGGCACTACATGGCGCTGACGCGGGGTGCCGGCAACAGCCTGGATCTCTATTGGGGCAACACCACCGGCGGTCTCAACAACGCCAGCACCACCTACAACATGACGTTCAGCAGCAACGCGCTGGGCGTGCTGTATTGGCAGGGCACAGCGCCGGCCACCTACAACGGCGAGATGGACGAGTTTCGCCTGTGGAGTGTGCAGCGCACTTCCACTGAGTTGAACGCCAACCGCTTCGCGTCATTTCCCACCGGGGACTACGAGGTATTCGACCCGACCGGGCTGTTCGTCAAGAACGGCGGCGTCGCGGCTTTGACCAACGTCCCGGCGGCTTCCCCCACCAACCACACGTTCTCCATCAACAACCTGACCGGCTCCAGCCTTTCGTTCGCAGCCACGCCGATCAGCCTGTCCTCGCCGACCGGCTGCACGGCTACCGTCACCGCAAACCCGAGTACCGTGGGCGGCGGCGGCACAACCACGTTTACCGTGCAGGTCACGCCGCAATCTGCGGAATGGAGCGTGGTCGTCAGTGTCAATCCGGCTGGCGGCGCCACGCCAAACCCGTACCAGTTCACGTTCACCGGCATGGTGAACACCGGCCGACCGGAAATGCTGTACTACCGCTTCAACGAAGGCTCTGGCGGCACAACGAGAAATGACGCGTCACCGGGCCGTGGGACAAACCCTGCCACGTTCACCACAGGTCCTTCTTGGACGTCCACCGGCAACGCCCGCCTGGGCAACTCCGCCGTCCAGAACAACTCCGATCTGCCGACAGGGTTCAGCTGCACCGATCTGCCGCGGCCTGAATTCACCCTCGAGTTCTGGATTTGGCGCAACAACAACAACACTGTCACAATCTGTGGTGACAATGCAGCCTTTCGTGTTTACCGAACCGGCAACGGTGGCAACCACTCGCTGCGCATCCAGAGCGGTCCGGCCGGCGGCGACCAGGACGTCAACACAGGCGTATCGCTGAACAACAACGCCTGGACGCACATAGCCATCGTGTCCGACCCCGGCGCCTACGGCGTTCGCGTATACAAAGACGGCAACACCACGCCGGCCTACGAAAACGTCAACTACACGTTTCCATTCGTGGACGCCGAGCTGCACGTCATGCGTAACGGCACGGCCGGCGGCAACTTCTCCGGCAGGCTGGACGAATTCCGCTTCTGGGCCCAGGCCCGCTCAGCCGCCCAGATCAACGCGAACTACCAGAATGAAATGGTCGGCCACCTGCAGGTGGAGCGCCCGTCGGGCACCATCAAAGCCAACGGCGGCACCGACGCGCTGGGCACCGTCACAGCCGGCTCTCCGCAGAACCTGACCTATACCCTGCGCAACACCGGCAACACCGGGCTGCTGATGGGCAATCCTGGCGTCAGCTCGTCTGCGACCGTGAACTGCACGGTCAACGTCACCACCAACCCATCCGGAGTCTTGATCCCGGCTTCGAACACGGGCACCGCGGTCGTGTCCGTCACACCGACGACGGCCGGCGCGTTCTCGTGCCAGCTGCTGTTCGCAAGCAACGACCCGGACGTGCCTTCCTATACACTTACCGTTTCCGGCACGGCAACCGGCACACCGGTCATCCAGCTGGAGCGACCAAGCGGTACGATCAAGGCCCACAACGGCAGCGATACAGTAGCCGGCACCATGGCCGGTTTGCCGACTGTGCTGACCTATACGATTCGCAATACCGGCGTGGTCACGCTCAACATCAGTGGGCAGAGCGCGTCGAGCCTGGTGAACTGCGGCGTCGTGGTCTCTCCGCCTGCTTCAACTTCGGTAGCAGGCGGTGCTACGACGACCATGCAGGTAACGGTGACGCCGACAGCGGCCGGGGCGTTCAGTTTTGTGCTGAACGTTTCCAGCAACGCGCCGGCAATTCCAACGTATGTGGTCAACGTGGGCGGGACGGCGGTGAACCCACCGCAGCTCAGCGCCACGTCGCCGGTGAACTACGGCAACAGCAACGTCGGCGTACAGACTGCGCCGGTCAACCATACGATCAACAACACGGGCGGTGCGCCGCTTACGATCACGTCAATTTCCATCATCGGAACCAACGCCGCGGATTGGGCGCTGGTATCGCCGCCGGCGACCCCGCTGGTGATTGCCGCGGGTAACAACCAGGCGATCCAGGGTCGCTTCACCCCGTCGGCAACGGGCGCGCGTACGGCGCAACTGCGTCTCGTATCCGATCACGGTGGCGTCCCGAACACGATCACGCTCATCACGTTGCAAGGCAACGGGACATTGGCAGCAGCCAGTGTCACGACCCCCGTCAACTACGGCAGCAGTAACGTCGGTGTTGCGACCGCTCCCGTAGGCCACTCGCTGACCAACAGTGGCAGCGGGCCCATGACCATCACGAGCGTGAGTGTCGGTGGTGATTGGTCGCTGAGCGGCGTGCCGGGACTCCCCGCGACTGTGAATGCGGCCGGGACGTTCAACTTCAGCGGCATCTTCACACCCACCGCAACCGGCGCACGTAACGCAACCATCCAGATCAGCTGGAACCAGGGCGGCGGCGTCGGGCCGCAGGTCACGAACATCGTGGTAAATGGCAACGGCACTCTGGCTGCAGCAAGCGTTACCTCGCCGGTCAACTACGGCAGCAGCAATGTCGGCGTTGCCACAGCTCCCGTAGGCCACACACTTACAAATACCGGCTCAGGCCCGATGACAATCACTGCGGTCACCGTGGGCGGCGATTGGTCGCTCACTGGCGTGCCGGGTCTCCCCGCGACTGTGAATGCGGCCGGGACGTTCAACTTCAGCGGCATCTTCACACCCACCGCAACCGGCGCACGCAACGCGACCATCCAGATCAGCTGGAACCAGGGCGGCGGCGTTGGCCCGCAGGTCACCAACATCGTGGTCAACGGCAACGGAACACTGGCAAACATCGGTGTGACCACGCCGGTCAACTACGGCAGCAGCAACGTTGGCATCGCGGCACCGGCGCAGAACCACATTGTCAACAACACCGGATCCGGCTCGATGACCATCACCGCGATCTCAGTCTCGGCCGGTGACTGGGCGCTCAGCGGGCTTCCCGCGCTCCCGGCTACCGTGGCAGCCGGTGGCAACGTCAACTTCAACGGTATCTTCACTCCGACCGCCCTGGGTGCACGCAGCGCCACCATTACGGTCACCTGGAATCAGGGTGGCGGCGTAGGCAGCACCATGACGCCGATTGTCGTGAACGGCACCGGCACACAGGCTGTCCTGAGTGTGACGACACCGGTCGCATACGGCACCAGCAACGTCGGTGTCTCGACAGCACCGATCAATCACCTGGTAAGTAACACCGGCAGCGGGCCGCTGCAGATCACTGCGATCGCGCTGACCGGCGCGAATCCCGGCGATTGGGCGCTTGGCGTACTGCCGAGCCTGCCCGCAAGCGTGAACGCGGGCGGCAACGTGAACTTCGACGCAGTGTTTACGCCCACCGCAACGGGTGCCCGCACCGCGAACATCAGCATCACCTGGAACCAGGGTGCCGGCAGCACCATCACTGCGATCACTCTCAACGGCAACGGAACCCAGGCGGCCGCAAGCGTTACCTCGCCGGTCAACTACGGCAGCAGCAATGTCGGCGTAGCGACCGCCCCCGTAGGCCACACGCTCACCAACAGCGGCAGCGGGCCGATGACCATCACGAGTGTGAGCGTTGGTGGCGACTGGTCGCTCAGCGGTGTTCCGGGCCTCCCTGCGACCGTAAATGCGGCCGGGACGTTCAACTTCAGCGGCATCTTCACACCCACCGCAACCGGGGCCCGCAACGCAACCATCCAGATCAGTTGGAACCAGGGCGGCGGCATCGGGCCGCAGGTCACCAACATCGTTGTAAACGGCAACGGAACACAGGCCACCGCCAGCGTCACTTCGCCAGTCAACTACGGCAGCAGCAACGTCGGTGTAGCGACCGCGCCGGTAGGTCACACGCTGACCAACACCGGTAGCGGACCCATGACAATCAACGCCGTCAGCGTGGGCGGTGACTGGTCGCTCACTGGCGTGCCGGGTCTCCCCGCGACTGTGAATGCGGCCGGGACGTTCAACTTCAGCGGCATCTTCACACCCACCGCAACCGGCGCACGCAACGCGACCATCCAGATCAGCTGGAACCAGGGCGGCGGCGTTGGCCCGCAGGTCACCAACATCGTGGTCAACGGCAACGGAACGCTGGCAAACATCGGTGTGACCACCCCGGTGAACTACGGCAGCAGCAACATCGGCATCGCGGCGCCGACGCAGAATCACGTCGTCAACAACACGGGCTCGGGCCCGATGACGATCACGGCCATCTCCGTTTCAGCCGGCGACTGGGTACTGAACAATCTGCCGGCTCTACCCGCGAACGTACCGTTCGGCGGCAGCGTTAATTTCGACGGCGTTTTCACGCCGACGGCCCTCGGCGCCCGGAATGCGACGATCACCATCACCTGGGATCAGGGCGGCGGTGTGGGCAGCACCATGACGCCGATTGCCGTGAACGGAACGGGCACACAGGCTGCCCTGAGCGTCACCACACCGGTGAACTTCGGTAGCAGCAACATCGGCGTGTCGACCGCACCGACCAACCACGTCCTGGACAACACCGGCAGCGGCCCGCTGCAGGTCACGGCCATTGCTCTCGCCGGTGCGAACCCGGGCGACTGGGCGTTGGGCGTGTTGCCCGGTCTACCTGCAACCATCAACGCGGGCAGCAACATTGGCTTTGATTCTGTGTTCACGCCGACGACAACGGGCGCGCGCACCGCGATCATCAACATCACCTGGAACCAGGGCGCCGGCAGCACCATCACCCCGATTACTCTCAACGGCACGGGAACACAGGCCACCGCCAACGTCACTTCGCCAGTCAACTACGGCAGCAGTAACGTCGGTGTAGCGACAGCTCCAGTGGGCCACACGCTCACCAACAGCGGCAGCGGGCCGATGACAATCACCGCCGTCAGCGTGGGCGGCGACTGGTCGCTCAGCGGTGTTCCGGGCCTCCCCGCCACTGTGAATGCGGCCGGTACATTCAACTTCAACGGCATCTTCACACCGACCGCAACCGGTGCCCGCAACGCGACGATCCAGATCAGCTGGAACCAGGGCGGCGGCGTTGGCCCGCAGGTAACCAACATCGTACTCAACGGCACCGGCACACTTGCGACAGCCAGTGTCACGACGCCCATTAACTACGGCAGCAGTAACGTCGGTGTAGCCACAGCTCCCGTAGGCCACACGCTTACAAATACCGGCTCAGGCCCGATGTCAGTCACTGCGGTCACCGTGGGCGGCGATTGGTCGCTCAGCGGCGTTCCGGGCCTCCCCGCGACTGTGAATGCGGCCGGGACGTTCAACTTCAACGGCATCTTCACGCCGACGGCCACGGGCGCCCGCAACGCAACCATCCAGATCAGCTGGAACCAGGGCGGCGGCGTTGGCCCGCAGGTCACCAACATCGTTGTAAACGGCAACGGAACTCTGGCTGCAGCGAGCGTCACGACCCCCGTCAACTACGGCAGCAGCAACGTTGGTGTTGCGACAGCTCCCGTCGGCCACACGCTCACCAACAGCGGCAGCGGACCTATGACCATCACGAGTGTGAGTGTTGGTGGCGACTGGTTGCTCACGGGCGTTCCGGGCCTCCCCGCGACTGTGAATGCGGCCGGGACCTTCAACTTCAACGGAATCTTCACGCCAACGGCCACAGGTGCACGCAATGCAACCATCCAGATCAGCTGGAACCAGGGTGGCGGCGTTGGCCCGCAGGTCACCAACATAGTCGTCGACGGCAACGGCACCGTCGGCTCAATCGGCGTGACTTCGCCAATCAACTATGGAAGCAGCAATGTTGGCGTCGCCACGGCCCCCATCAATCATGTGGTGAACAGCACCGGCTCCGGACCCATTGAGATTACAGCCATCGCCGCCACCGGCGACTGGGCCGTGGCAAACCTGCCGGCGCTGCCGGCTACGGTTGCTTCGCTCAGCAGTGTGAACTTCGACGGCATCTTTACCCCCACAGCCGTCGGCGCACGGAACGGCACGCTGGATATTACATGGAACCAGGGGGGCGGCATCGGCAGCACGATGACGAGCATCATCGTGAACGGCACCGGCACAGCCGGCTCCGTCACGCTCAGCAATAACGGCAACTACGGAAGCGTGGCAACCGGGATGTCCTCTTCTCCCGTCACGCACACAATCACGAACAACGGCACAGGGGCGATTCGCATCCTCGGCGTCTCGACCGCGGGTGCAGACGCGGCCTTCTGGTCACTCAGCGGTACGCCGCCGGTGAACCAGGTACTCGTTCCGACTGCCTTCTGGAACTTCTCCGGCCAGTTCTCGCCAACGGCCGTGCGCGCCTACTCGGCACAGCTGGTTGTGGACTGGGACAACGGCCCCAGCACGACACCGCAGCAGACCAGCATCGGCCTTAGCGGCAATGGCGTGCTGGGCTCGGCGGTGACCAGCGTGCAGGTCGGCCCCGACGACGGCGGCCCGGTACGCGTACAGGGCGACGTCAGCGGGCCGGCCGCAAGCCTGGTGGACGTCACCGTAACCTACACGGGCGGGAACCAGGGCGGCACGCCCGGCGCGGCGGTGATCTCGATGGTCGTGGGCGGCTACACCGTGGTCGGCAACGTGATCCAGGCCGTGCCGGAAGGTACCACGCTCGTCTTCTACTGGGACGCGTATGCAACCGAAGGCCACACCACGGCCAGCGACTACGTCATCACGCTCTCGCCCGCGGTCAGCGGCGTACCGGGCACCCTCGGCAGCAGCAGCATGTTCACACTGACCCGCCAGGGCGGCTGGACCCGCTACAACCCGGTCACCGGCAGCCCCGGCCTCGTGTCTGAGCACACCATGATTCGCGACGTCGCCCACGATCGACTGGTCGTCTTTGGCGGCTATCGCAACGGCGTGCTGAGCAATGAGACCTGGGAATTCGTCTACGCCACAAGCAGCTGGCGCCTCTTGACCCCGACGGGCACTCCGCCGTCGCCGCGCCGCGAGGTTCTGGGCGCGTACGACGCGGCGCATAATCAGATGCTCATCTTCGGCGGCCAGTCCGCCACCGGCGACACGAACGACACCTTCGCGCTCGACCTGACGCCGGGGGCCGAAAGCTGGACGCAGATTGCCTCCGTCGGCACACGCCCGTCTATCCGCACGCACGGAACCCTGATTGTCGACACGCCAAACAACCGCGCGATCCTCTATGGCGGCTATCACGCCAGCGCCGTGTTGCAGGACGTCTGGGCGCTCGACCTGACGCCCGGCAGCGAGAACTGGGGCAGTGGCGCGCTCACAACCGTGAATCCGCCGGCCTTCCCCGTCAGCATCGGCAACGCCTCGATCTATGACCCGATCGGCGCGCGCATGCTGGTCTATCGCCCGTACCAGTCCCAACTGTGGGAAATGACGCTGGGCGCGACGCCGACCTGGACAAACCTGACGCCTGCGGGCGGCCCGATGTTCGCCCGCTATCCGGCCGTGGCATACGACTCGTTGCGCCACGCGATGATCCTGCAGGGCGGGCTGACCTCCACGGCGTCTCTCACCGAGACCTGGAGCCTCGACATCGCGACAATGGCCTGGTCGCAACTACCCGATGAGCCGAATTCGGGCGGGCGCTTCTGGCACAGCGGCGCATACGACGAAACGCGCGACCAATTCGTAATGCTGGGCGGGCGCAACTTTGCCCGCGTGCAGAACGCAACCCTCGCGGTGCTGTCGCTGGCCTCGCCGGCAACCTGGCTGACCGCGCCGGATGCCTTGAGCGACGCCGCCGGCCCGGCCGGCCGTACGGGCGCCGTGATGGTCAACGACGCGGTCAACAACCGCGTGCTGCTGTTCGGCGGGCTGACCGCCAATGGCTACGTGAACGACCTTTGGGCCCTGGACCGCAACACTCCGGGACCGTGGGTACGCCTGTCGCAGGCCGGCTCGATTCCGGTCGCGCGGGGGTTCGCCGCGGCCTGCTACGACAGTGCGAACCAGCGCGTCATGCTGTTCGGCGGTCAGGGCGGCACGGGCTATCTGGATGACGTCTGGACACTCGACGTGAATACGCTCGCGTGGCAGCAGTGGTCGGCCACGCCGGGCCCGACGGCTCGCGCGCTTACCTCAGTCGTCTGCGACCCCAGCGGCGGCCGTATGCTGGTGTTCGGCGGCCAGGGCAGCGCCAAGACGAATGACTACTGGGAATTCGACTTCGCCCATCCCCCCGCAACGCGCTGGAGCCAGCCGACAACGCTCGGCGCCGCGCCCACCGCCCGCTGTGGCCACGGTGCGACGTTTGATTCGACCAACAACCGCATGGTCGTGTTCTGCGGTGAAACTCCGACGGAACAGAATGACGTCTGGGCGCTCGACTACTCGCTACCGACGCCGACGTGGCTGAACATCACGCCGGGCGGCACACAGCCATTGGCGCGCACGCGATTCGCAAGCGCGGCCGCGTCGGGGGGCAGCCTCGTGTACATTCACGCGGGCAAACGCGCCTACATGCAGCTCGCCGATACCTGGGAGCTTGACCTCACCAACCCGATTGCGGCATGGACCTCGATTGCCACCTCGGCCGGCGCACCGAACGAACGCATTGAACACGCGGGCTGCCTCGACAATGCCGGTCTCTTCGTTGTGGGCATGGGCAAGTACGGAATTGGGCCTGTCTCCGACGTCTGGGAGATCGACTGCACGGCGCCGACGCCGGCGTACAACCAGCTGGCTGTACCGTCCACGCCGCCCAACCTCGCCTACGCCCAGTCGGCCTACGACCCGGTCGGCAACCGCATGATCGTGTTCAGCGGCGTGGTGAACGGCGCGAACTCCAGCGCGCTGTGGCAACTGGATCTGTCCACTTCGCCCCCGAGCTGGAGCCTGCTGTCGGCTTCCGGCACTGCGCCGGTTGGTCGCACCGGCGCGTCGTTCGTCTACGACGCCGGCCACTCGCCGCCGCGCATCCTGATGTACGGTGGACGCCTCGGCACGACGGCCGCCACCACGGTCGATGAACTCTGGGCGCTCGAGCTCAACCCGGGCACAGAGCAATGGGTCCAGTTGACCGCGTACGCCGGTATCGTGCCTTTGCGGCGCTCGTTCCACTCCGCAATCGTCGACGGCGCGGGCAACATGATCATGTTCGGCGGAGCGGATGTTTATGGCAGCGCGTCGGCAAGCCTGATGCGCCTGGACCTGAACACGCTGGTCTGGACCAGCATCAGCGCCGGCGGCACAGCGCCTTCTGCTCGCATGTATCCGCGGGCAATCTACGACGGGCAGAGCGGGCGGAACCGCATGCTGGTGTTCGGCGGCTACGGCTTCGGCAGCTTCAGCAATCAGTTGTTTGAACTCAACCTCAACAGCATGACCTGGACGCAACTGGGCTCAATGCCCCCGGCCGGCGCTTGGGGCTCGATGGTGCACGACGCCGCGGGCGAGCGCTTCATCCTGTATGGCGGCTGCGGCACCGCCGCGCAGAGCGGGCTGTACACCTTCGACCTAACCACCGACACCTGGGCACAGGTCAATCCGCCCAGCACGACGCCGCAGGCCCGCTGGGGCCACTCGGCCGTCTGGGACAGCGCCACGAATCGCCTGGTAGTGGTCGGCGGCAGCGGCGGCACTTACTCGCAGCCGTACTACTCAAGCAACCCGCTGACGGAACAGTCGGGAACGATCGCCGATACGTGGTTCTGGGGCGATTGATCTCGCGCGTGCACTTGCGGCAAACCACCGTATCTTCTTGCTATGAAGGCAGCCCGGGATCTGCGTGAACTGATCGGCTACCGCGAGCTCATCGGCGTGCTTGCACGGCGGGAGATCCGCGCGCGGTATCGTTACTCGCTGCTTGGCGCTGGTTGGGCCGTGGCGCTGCCGGTTTCGCTGATGCTGATCTTCAGCGTGGTGTTCTCGCGGGTCGCCAACTTCCAAACCGGCGGCATTCCCTACCCTGTGTTCGCCTATGCGGGCCTGCTGCCCTGGCAGCTTCACGCGGGGATACTAACGGGCGGTGCGCGCAGCCTGACCGACAACACCGTGCTGGTCACGAAGGTCTACTTCGCACGGGAAGTTCTGCCGCTTTCGAGAGTGGTCGCGGCGCTGTTCGACTTCCTGATCGCGTCTGTGGTGCTGGCGGGGCTGATGGTCTGGTACGGCATCACACCTGGGCCGGGGGCCGCACTGCTTCCGCTTGTGTTGTTGATGCAGCTCTCGTTCGGCGTTGGCCTGGCGATGTTCATCGCCGGCGCCAACCTTCTGTATCGTGACGTGCAGTACGTTCTGCAGGTGGGCATCACGGTCTGGATGTTCGCCAGCTCCGTCGTGTATCCGCTGCCGCGGCAGGGGGCGCTGGGCTGGATCGGCTATTTCAACCCGATCACGCCGATCCTCGACACCTACCGCGCTCTGCTGTTGGGCGCGCCCGCCCCGCACATGGGCCAGTTGGCGGCGGCCGTCGCCATCAGCGCCGCGACGCCGATTGCCGCATGGCTCTGGTTCCGGCGGGTTGAGCGACGGTTTGGGGAGCTGGCATGAACTCCCCGCGTGTCGAGCTGAAGGACGTCTGGAAGCGCCTCCAGCGCCGCACGGAAGTGACGACGTTGGCAGAGCTTCTATACGGACTGCCGCGGCGGCTGTTCCAGCGCCCGGACGAAGACGGGCTTCGCCCGCACCAGTTCTGGGCGCTGAGGAACATCTCGTTCGCACTCGAGCCCGGCGAAACGCTCGGAATCATCGGGCCGAACGGAGCAGGCAAGAGCAGCATCCTGAAGCTGCTGTTCCGCATTTTCCGCCCCGACCGCGGCAGCGTCCGTGCACAGGGCCGCGTGACGGGTCTGATCGAGCTTGGCGCGGGCTTTCACCCGATGCTGCCGGCGCGCGACAACGTGTTCATCTACGGCTCGATCCTCGGCATGTCGCAGCGCGAGATCCGCGCCAAGTTCGACAGCATCGTCGAGTTCGCCGAGTTGCCCGAATTCATGGATATGCCGGTCAAGAACTACAGCAGCGGCATGCACGCCCGCCTGTCGTTTGCGATTGCCGCGCACGCCGACCCGGACGTGCTGCTCGTGGACGAAGTGCTGGCCGTCGGCGACGCGTCCTTTCAGGCCAGATGCCACGACTGGATCGAGCGCCGCCGCAAGCAGGGCTGCAGCATCGTCATCGTCAGCCACCAGATGCACGTGATTCAGTCGGCGACCCGCTGCATGTACCTGAATCGCGGCGAATCACTTGTGATCGACGCGCCTCGCCCGGTCATCGACCGCTACCTGCGGGACCAGGCTGAACGTCTCCAGGACTCAGAAGCTCCAGCCAGCGACCGCACGGGCATCACCCACGTCGAAATGCTGGATGAGCGCGGCGAGCCGATCCATGAGCTGACGGCCGGCACACCCGTGACGCTGCGCGTGCACTGGAATTTCGCCGAGCCAGTCAGCGGGCCGGTCGTGACTCTGGACCTGTTGCACGACGACCCGCGCTACCTGATCTCGACGCCCGGGGGGAATCTCGCCCAGCTCTCGAGTGGCGACGCGCTGGCCGGCGAAACGGCCGTCGGCAACGGTGTGTTTGACGTCAAGATCGCGAGCCTGCAGTTGCCCATCGGCCAGTACCGGGTGAACGCCGCAGTGAAAGCGCATGACGCATTCATCGCCGCGGAGCGTTGCGAAGACGCGCTCCGCTTCGAGGTCCGCCGCCCGCCGGACAGCGCATCGCACGCGCTGCTTGAGCTGCCCCAACGCTGGAGCATCGCCCAGCCGACGGAAGCGGGGGCACCCCCGAAGCCATGAGCGACTCTGCCGACAGCGCGGAACGGCTCGGCCTTCTGCTGGTGATCACCGACTCGGCGAATCCTCCGGGCAATCCCGAGAACGTTTTCCGCGAAGTTCAAGTTGTCAGACCCGACGCCGGGGAAACTGCGCGCGGCCTGCGTCCGGATTGCATCCGGGCGGATGCCTCCGGCGCGAGGCTGGCGCACGAACTCGGCAAGGATCTCGGGGTGTCCATCGTCCTGTCGGCCGACGCCGCGGGCGAGTTCCTGAAAGAGGCGGCCTGTGTTCTGGCACGCAACGAAGCGGCGGCGGCGCGAGGCATCGCGCAGGGCGCAGACCCGGCACGCGTGGTGACGCTGCACGAGCGGGTAGATCGTCAACGGTTCTCGCCCGACGGAGCAGCAGCCCGAGGGGGCGAGGGCAGGCCAAAGCTGCTCAGCTTCGATCACGACAACATTCCGCGCATGCTGGAGGCGTGCACCATCGCGTCAAAACACCATCCCGACTTGAAACTGGTGCATCTCGGCGCCGGCAACTGGATCGAGCAGCGGTTCGCGGAGCGACGCACGAACGAATCGGCCGAGGCGCTGCCGAGCTGGTTCCGCTGGGCGGACGCCCTGCTGATGCCGGCAAACGGCGACCCGGGGATCGCCCCGGCGCAGGCGCTCGCCTGCGGCACCCCCTGTATCGTTTCGGACACGGACGTGATGCGCGAATTCGTCACCGACCGCTGGGATGGACTGCTGGTGAATCCGACGAACCCGGGCAGTATCGCCTCAGCCATAGACGCCATCGCCGATCCTGCCATGCAGGCCCGGCTGGCGGCACCGGCGCGCACAGCCAGCGAGTCTTTCGACGCTGCCGTGATCGACCGTCGTGAAGCTGGTGTCTACCAATGGCTCTTGCAGAAGAAACACCCGCTGGTGAGTGTCGTCCTGCCGACGCGCAACCGCGCCCGCTTGATCGAGGCGGCCGTAGACAACGTGCTAAAGCAGGACTACCCGAACCTCGAATTGATTGTCGTCAACGACGGCAGCACGGACGATACCCGCGCGCGTCTGGACGCGCTGAAGGATCCTCGGCTGACCACGGTGCACCTCGAACACGTTGGGCTGCCGACTGCCTTGAACAAAGGGTTTGAACGGGCACAGGGCGAGTTCTGGACATGGACGAGTGACGACAACGCCTACCGCCCGGGAGCCCTGCAGGCACTCGCGCGCGAGCTGCAGCTCAACCCGGATGTCGGCATGGTCTACGCCGACATGCTGGTCCGAAACGACGTGGGAACCGTACGCATCCCGCGCCTTGGGCCGCCGGAGGCCCTGTCCGAATCCTGCTGCACGGGCGCCTGCTTCATGTATCGCGCATCGGTCGCCCGCGCGGTCGGCGAATACGACCCGGCGTTTGCCTGCGCCGAAGACTACGACTACTGGCTGCGCATGCGTCGCCGCACAAACCTGCTGTGGCTGCACCGCGTGCTGTATGAGTACGGCGACACGGCGGATTCGCTGACGCACACCCGTTTCCTTGACGTACAGCGTGCGCGCCTGCGGCTGCTCGAGCGCGAGTTCGGTGCGACGCCGGAATGGCCCGCCCGCCAGTTCCGACAATTCTGTCGCGACGCCAGCGATGGCAAGAACGCCGGGCACACCATCGCCGCGTTGCGCTACGCCTGGCGTGCCTTGCGCTTGCGACCGGGCAGCGCGACCGCGTGGCGCACCTTGGGCCGGGCGTTGACGCCGGGGCCTCTCTTGCGGTTGACTCGACGCATGCGGGGGTTGAATGACAGTTGATGTATCCGTCATCGTCGGTACGCGCCCGGAGGCGATCAAATGCGCGCCGGTCGTGTTCGCGTTGCGTGCGCGCGGCGTGCAGGTTCGATTGGTTTCCAGCGGCCAGCACGCGGAGTTGCTCGCGGGCGCGCTGGCAGCGTTCGGGCTCGAGCCGGACGTGGATCTTCAAGCCATGACGGGCACGCCCGATCTCCCCGCGCTGACGGCGCGCTTGATTGAACGAATCAGTGCAGAGCTCAAATCACGCTCGCCGCGGATGGTGCTGGTGCAGGGCGATACGGCGACGACCCTGGCGGGCGCGCTCAGCGCCTTCTATGCGCGCGTCTCCTGCGGACACATCGAGGCCGGGCTTCGCAGCGGGCGGCTTGACGCGCCCTGGCCGGAAGAGATGAATCGGCTCACGGCCGATCGCCTGTCTTCACGGCACTACGCACCGACCGAAGGCGCAAGGAACGCGCTTCTGGCCGAGGGGTTCTCCGAGGAGTCGATCCTTGTGACCGGCCAGACCGGCGTGGATGCCGCGCTCTGGATGGCCGCACGCCACGACAAAGCGCCGGAGCGCTTGAGGCAGCTTTCCGGGCGTCGGCTCATCTACGTCACGGCGCATCGGCGCGAGAACCAGGGCGGAGGCATCGCAAGCATGCTGCGCGGTGTCTGCGCGGCGCTCGAAAAGTACGCCGACTGCACGGCCGTACTGGCCGCTCACCCAAGCCCGCCCGTGCAGCAGGAGATCGCGAAAGTGCAGCATGAACGCCTGCTGGTGATTGAGCCCCTGGGTTATGGCGATTCCATCTGGATGCTCGCCAATGCGGCAGCCGTGGTGTCCGACAGCGGCGGCATCCAGGAAGAGGCGCCCAGCTTCGGTACGCCGGTACTGGTCGCGCGCGACGTGACGGAACGGCCGGAGGGGCTCGCGGATGGATTCCTGCGGCTGGTGGGGACCGACGCCGTGCGCATAGAGTCTGCGCTAAGTGATGTGCTCGGCGACGACGGCCTGCGCAAGCGCCTGCGATCCGTGCCGAACCCCTATGGCGAAGGGCTGGCGGGCGAGCGCATCGCGGACGACGTAGCCAGGTTGCTCAAGACGTGACTCAGCCGGCTGAACACCGCGTGCTTTGGATCGGCCGAATGATATTCGGCGAGAACTACCGCGTGCGCGAAATCGAGCTGGCGACACGGCTCGCGCGGCACACGCCTGTGTTCGCACTGGATCACACGCCCGCGCTACGCGGACTGCGCCCGACCATCGGCGAGAAGCTGCGCCTGCGTGTGGACCTCCTGCGCTCCCCATTTGAAGTGCTATCGGAAGGTCAGGTCACACGCTTTCGCATGCCGATCGCCGCGGCCACCGGGCCGACGCTCAACGAAGGCGCGGCCGCGATCAATGAGCGACACCTGCAGCAAGCGCTGAAGCGCTTCGATTGCGACACCGTCTACCTGAGCACTCCTTTCTTCTTCTTGCCCTCAAAGCGGCGTGACTACCGCATCCACTTTGACGTCGTGGACAACTTCCACGACGCGTGGCCCGCCACACGCGTGGGGCGTGCGCGACGCGAATTTCACGCCGAGGTCTTGCGCCGCGCTGACAGCGTCAGCGCCTCCAGCCTGCAGTTGTGCGACTACGTCCAGCGGCTGGCGGACCGGCAGCCCGTCTACATTCCGAACGGCGTGCCACTCGCCCAGATCGCTGCCGTGGATGCCGCAACCGTGGACGGCATCCGCAAGCGCTTCCAGCTCGATGGCAAGTTCACAGTCGGCTTCATCGCAAACCACACGATGCCCTTCGATGGCATGGAACGTCTGGTGCGCGCGTTTGTGCAGGCTCGCAGCCGGCGGCCGGAGCTCGCACTGCTGGTTGTCGGCCCGGGCGCTGAACGCGCGGCCGCGTTCAGCCGCGGCGAGGCGGACGGTGTGCTGGTTGCGGGCGCGGTACCCCCGGACGAAGTCGCCGCGTGGTTCGCCGCATGCGATGCGGGGGCACACCCACAGGACGTCTCGCCGTTGACGCACGACGCGATGGCCATGAATCCACTTGAATTCAGCGCTGCCGGCAAGCCCGTATTGAGCAACCCACTGAAGGAGTTTCAGCGTCTCGCACTCCCAAACATCCAGTTCACGGACGACGACAGCGTCGCCGCTTGGGCCGCCGCGCTTGCCGATCCTTCGACGTTCGCCCCCTTTGACAAGCCCGCACTGGCGTCCGCGATCGCGGCGTTCGATTGGGAGCGCTCGGCCGAAACGCTCGCCGGCGCGCTCGGCATCGCGGGTGAAGCGCCCGCGCCGCGACCGCCCTCAAAGCGCCTGCTTGATATCGTTCACTATGAGCGCAAGCCGCTCGCCGACTACCACAGCATTGAGAAGCTGTTTGCCGGCATCCGCGGAGCAATGCTTGCGCACGCCGACGTGCGCGTTGCGCGCTGCCCCGAAGCGAGTCGCGGGGTCATGCCTCGCTTGCGCAACAAGCGCTGGGCGAGTCTCGCGCAGGGGCGCGTCAACCACATCGTCGGCGACGTGCACTATCTAGCGCTTGGGCTTGATGGGGATCGCACGGTCCTGACCGTGCACGACTGCGTAGCGTTGCGGCGCACGACAGGGCTCCGGCGCGCCCTGCTGCGGAAGCTGTACTTTGAGTGGCCCGTGGCGCGGGCCCGAATCGTCACGACGATATCGCAGGCAACAAAAGATGAGCTGGTCACGGTCACCGGCTGCGACCCCGAAAAGATCCGCGTGGTGCCCAATTGTGTGGCCGACGCGTTTCAGTACTCGCCGCGCGAGTTCAACACCGAACGGCCGCTGGTGTTGCTAATCGGAACGCTGCCGCACAAGAACCTCAACCGCACTGTGGAGGCGCTCACGCCCCTCCAGTGCCGTCTGCATGTCGTTGGGCGGCTCTCCGCGGTGCAACGCGCCATGCTGGCCGAATCCGGTCTGCCCTTTGAAAACTCGATCGACCTCAGCGGCAAGCAGATGGCGAACGCCTACCGCGAGTGCGACGCAGTCGGGTTCGCGAGCCTTTACGAGGGTTTTGGAATGCCCGTGATCGAGGGCCAGGCGACCGGGCGTGCAGTCGTGACGTCCAATCTCGCGCCGATGACTGAAGTAGCCGGAAGCGGGGCATGCTTCGTAAACCCGACGAGCGTGGAGTCCATCCGGGACGGGTACGAGCGTGTGTTCGGTGACGCGGAATACCGCGCCGGTCTGATCGCGAACGGGCTGCACAATGTCGAACGCTTCCGGCCTGACGCCGTGGCCGCGATGTATCTCGACATCTACCGCGAGATCTTGGGCTAGAAGAAATCCGGCATCCACGGCGCGGTGCCGGCAAACATCGCGGCGAGCGCCGCGTCCTGGTCGCTGGCTCCGGACAGCCAACCGGCCGCCCGCAATTGCGCCGGGCCGAAGCTGCCGCTGTACAGCGCTGCGAGCCCGCGCACATCAAGCTGCGCACCCCCCGTGCCGCCCCGCGAGACGCGCATCTGCCCGTCCGCCAAGTCCAGCGTCCAGTCGCCTGCATTCTCCGCAAGCGCGGCGTCAACTACGTGCACAACGGCGCGCGCGGACACGTGCCTTGAGTAGCCTCTCGATTCCAGCGCATCCTTGACGCGTACAATGCGCAGCATCCACTGCATGCGCTGTTCCTGCGACAGCTCGGTCGTGCGCGCCACTGCCAGGGCGAGCGGATCATCCGGCGCCGCGTAGAACTGCACGCGGTTGGCGACGCTCCGGTGGCGGGCGAAGAATGCGAGCAAGGCGGCGGCCGCATCCGGTGTCAGACACACGAGATCACGCACCAGCAGGTCGTAGCGGAAGCTCGTGGCGGACTGCCGCTTCTGCGTATAGAGCACGTAGCCTTCCGGGCCGCCGTCGCGTTCCGCGATGTAGCCGAAGAGCGGCGTTTCCCGGGGTGCTCGGCGCACGCGCTCCCAGATCAGCTCGCTTCGGTCGAGGCAGCCGTTCTCGTAGCCGTGCCGAAGCCGGTAGAGCTCCTCAATCGTCTCCTGATCGGCCGGCCCGGCTTCGCGCACAACCAGTTCCGTCTCGGCAACCGGCAGCTCCGACAGATTCGCGGCGAACATGCACCGCGCGCCCGCGTACTCCCAGCCGAGGTTTCGGTAGAGCTTCGGGGCGGCGGGATAGAGCGTCGATATCGCCGGACCGCTCTCGAAATTCTCGCGCAGGTTCTCCAGCATCAATTCGCGCGCGTAGCCCCGTGAGCGCAACTCCGGCTTCACCGCCACGCCGGCGATCCCCCAGGTGGGGACGCTGACGCCGCCGAAGAACTGGCCCATGCGGTAGATCACCAGCCCGGCCTGCAGCTCTTCGGCGCGGAGCACGCGGACATCGTCGCCGAAGCTGCGCACCCAGCCCTCAAACAGTTCCGCCTCGCCCGCGAACGCCTGCGCGACGATGGCGGCGTAGGCGCGCCGATCGGCGTCGCCGTCGGGTCGGCCGTAGCGGGGAAGCTGTGCCATGGCATCAGTCCGGGTTGGTGCCGAGAATCTCGGTCTCGAATTCGCGCTTCCAGCCGTTCTCCCAGCGCGCCTCGACTTGCGCGAGCTGCATCTGGACGGTCTGTAACTGGTTCAACAACCCGCGCACCTCGGCATCGAATGCGCCGCGGCGGCGAAGCAGCGGGCGAAGCTTGGCCTCGAGCTTTCGGCTGCGCGAGCGCAACTCGGCGAGGTCGCTGCCGCGCCCCATGCCCTCCAGGATCGCCTCAAGACGCGCCTCTGAATCCACGCTGATTGCAGGACGCAGCGTTTCCATTTCGTCGTCCGTCGGCGGCGTACCCGCGATCGCGACGTCCATCGCCATCAGCGCAATGGTCTGCTCGCTGGTCATCACGAGGTCGAGCATCACGGCTTGCGTGGCGTGTTCCAGCTCACTGCTCTGGTCTTTCTCCAGGCGCTTCAGGGCGAAGGCCGCACGCTCCGGCCAGGGGCTGCGCGCCAGCGCGAGCAACACGCGCTTGTCATCACCGACGATATCGGACAGCGTCAGCTCGGCGCGAGCGCGGTCCGTGGCGCGGGGCAGCGCCAGGTCATCCAGCGCGGTCTGCAACTGGGCAAGCGTCACTTTCGGCGCGTTCGGGCGCCGCTCCTGATAGCGGCTCCACGCGGGCTGGGAAAAATCCGACGCGAGCGTCGAGCGCAACACGGCGTCTTCGGCCGCAAACTGCAGCAGGCTGTTGCCGCCGGCCTTTTCGAGCACCGCCTCGGCCACGCCCTGTGCACGCGCGCTCGAGAGCGTGCCGAGCAGCGTGCAGCACTGAATGGTCTGGTAGATGTCAATCTCGGGCTGCGCCAGTCGCTCCTCAATCAGCGAACGCAGCTTGTCGGCGTCGACTCCCTTGAGTGCGCGTGACGCGATGGTGCGTTCCGTCCGGCGCGCCTCGCGATTGCAGAGCGTTTCGAGACACAGCAGCACGCGCCCTTCGTGCTGCGTATTTGCCAGCACGCGCAGCAGCACCTCACGCCCGCGGCGGGGCTGATCGGGCAGAACCTTGACCAGCTCGTCGAAGTGCGCATCGGCGCCGGCCTCGATCAGGCGCTCGGCCTGCAGGCGATGTTCCGGCACGCGCGAGGACATGTACGGCAGCACGGCCTGCAAGCGCTCCCAGCTTGGCACGCCCGGCTGCCCTTCCTCGGCCGGCGGAGACGCCTCCGGCTCGTCCTGCGCAATAACGGAGCCGAGCACCGCGAAGGCGGCGCACAGCAGGATTACGATGGTGACTCTCAGCTTCATTTTTCGAGTTTGACGGTGTTTCTCTTCTCGGCAACCTTGGCACTGCGCCGACGCCAGAACTGCTGCGCCCTGCCGGCGATCATCAGGGGCATTATGCCGCAAATGACGATCAATGACAGCCAGCCAAGCGCCCGCCCGAACATGCCCACGAACAGCGTGGGCGATGGGTTCGCCAATACCCGCGGCCGCATCAGCAATACGCCGCTGACTTCGCGGTCGCTGCCGTCGACTTCGAGCACTTCATGCACGCGCCCGCAGGCGTCGATGCTGCAGGTAATGCCGGTGTTGGTCGCCCGGACGATCGGAACGCGTGACTCAATGGCGCGCAGACGCAGGTAGTCGATGGCCTGGTCCAGCTCGGCGCTTTGCTTGAACCAGCCTTCGTTGCTGATGTTGATGTGGAAGTCCGGGTAGCGGTCCGGCTTCTCGTGCAGCTCTTCGTAGCAGCCGGGCCACGCGTACTCGTAGCAGATGGTGCTGGTAAACGCCCACTCGCGTCCGCCAAGCCGGTCGGCCTTGCTGGGCAGTCGGAACAGTGTCAGCCGCCGCCCAGGCTCGACGCGGCTCGCGTAGCCTTGCAGGCCTTCCGCGTAGTCGACGATGATCTTGCGGATCAGCGGCATTTCCTCGATCGGGATGTATTCGCCGCCCGGCACCAGGTAGCGCTTGTCGTAGCTGTCCACGACGCGGCCCTTGGGGTCGAACATCATCGCGGTGTTGTATTTGCGCAGGTCGTAGGTGTCCTCCTTCCACGGCACATCGCGCTCCGAGGCGGGTATGTCCGTCAGGGTGCCCACGAGCATCGGTGTCTTCAGCTCGTAGCAGATCTTGGCGCGCAGATACTCGACGTAGCTGGTGTTGTGGATGTCGCCCCGACTCGTGACCGCGCTGCCGGAAAGCAGGACACGGTCGGGCACGCCGTCTTTGTAGAACTCGGCGGACTCCGCTTCTTTGCCCCGTGTAAGTCCGTCGCGGGTCGTGCCGAAGAAGAGCATGGTCTCCGCCCAGCAGACCAGCTCGGCCTGCTGGTCCACGGCCTCGCGCGACAGCTTCAGTTGCTTGGTGAACGCGTTCGGCAGGCGGTCCGGGTCGTTGCGGACCTTGACCTCCTGCGACAGGTTGCCCTGCACGCCGGCGATCAGCGGTCCATCATCGACCGTGTCCGCGTCCATCTGGCCCATGCGCACGAACCCGTAAACGCAACTGCCCGCCACAAACAGCACGGCCAGCCCTGGAACCACAAAGCGGCGGAAACGGTCTTTGCGCAGGCGGAATTGTCCTGCCTCCCCGTCGAGATACACCAGCGACGCGACCGCCAGCGCGGTGAACGCCAGACCGGCCGACAACCCGTACTGGCCCCAGATGTCGGCCGTCTGGATGAAGGACGTGAACTCCGTGATGCTGGTGCCAAGCGGCATCCACGGGTACGGCGCGGGCGTGTTGAACTCGTGTATGAACTCGAACCCGAGCCACACCAGCGGCACCAGCAGCATCAGCTTGACCTGCCGCCGCGTCAGCACCCAGCGGATCACCATGGCCGCGACGCCGTAGTAGCCTGCCATGGCGGTAGCAACGAAGGCGAACATGGCAAAGACGATCCACTCGCTGCCGGGGTCGGTAACCATCTGGCCGAGCCACCACATGTCGATCCAGAAGTACGGCAAGCCGACGAGGAAGCCGGCCAGCCAGGCCGACCGCGGGCCAAGCCGCGGCAGCGCGATGAACAGCGGCGCAAGCGCTACCAGCCCCAACAGCGGCACGTCAAACGGCGGCTGGCACAGCGTCATCAGCACGCCCGACGCAGCGACCAGACCCCACGCCGTGAGTCGGCCCCTCTTGCCCAGTGGTTCGATGTCGATCGACTTCAGCATGCACACCTGAAACGCGCCACGCCGGGCGTGTTGCGGCCTTCCATTGAACCATTTACGGATCAGACGGGCTTGTCCAGCAACTGCAAAAGTTCGATTAGCGGCCCGGGGTCGAACGCGTGTGCAAGCAATGCACCGTCGAGTTCGACAAGGCGCTGGCCCGAAACGGAGTCATAGAGCCGCGTTGCGCCGACCACCTGGGGCCCGTCCGAAGTGCGAAAGCTGCGCCCGGCGAGGTCGCCCTTCCAGTGCGTTTCGCAGACGCAGCAGACAAGCTGGTCGCCGCTGCGCGCCCACGGAAGGCCGCCGCAGACGGGGCATTCGTTGGCGCCCGAGGGGACTTCGAAGTGCCGAATGACCGCGGCCGCGACCGATTCGTACAGCGGCTTCAGCGCCGCCCACAACGTGCCCGCAAGCAAATGGGGATCGAGACTGTGCTTTGCCGCGGCAGACTTGAACGCTTCGCCCCCGTCGTTCTGCCACAGGGCGTCGGCCAGGTTCTTCGCATCCAGCCCGTGCCGGCGCGCATCCAGCATGGCCCGCAGCTCGGATCCGCGTTCGGGGAAATCCGTGACCAGCTCCAGCACGATCAGGCTGTGATAATCGCCCGTAAGGGGCGAGTCCCGCCCGATGGCGCCCAGGTCGAGCAACGGCGGCTCGCTGCGCGGCTGGACCTTCACGAACGCGCCGCGCGAGCGGTCAATCGTTTCCAGCTGGCGCTGGCGCAGGCGCTGCAATGCCAGCATCCCGCGGCGTGACAGCCCGCTGTCCGCGGCCGTCAGGCTGATCACCAGCGCGAGCGGGTCAAGCCTTCGCGCTGAAGGTCTCGCGTGGGGTGAGGCGTTCGCCACGGATCACGTCCTCAATCGTTTCGCGGTCGTGGGCGACCCAGTACTGGTTGCCGTCCACAATCACTTCGGCCGGGCGCCCGCGGGTGTTGTAGTTGCTGGCCATGGCCATGCCGTACGCGCCGCAACTGAAGATCGCCAGCAGCTCACCCTCGTTCATCTTCGGGAGGTTGCGCCCGAGCGCGAAGTAGTCGCCCGATTCGCAGACCGGCCCGACCACGTCGTAGGTGATGCCGTCGCCGGGGCCGGCCTCATCAATCGGTGAATCGTCGCTGAGCGCGCCGCCGTCGGGCAGACCTGGCGACTTCACCGGCCACGCCAGGTGATAGGCCTGGTAGATGCTGGGGCGCAGCAGGTCATTCATGGCGGCGTCGACGATCAGGAAATCCTTGTCGCCGCTCGGCTTGTCGTAGACCACCTGCGTCAGCAGGATGCCGCCGTTGCCGCTGATGAAACGCCCGGGCTCGCACAGCATCTTGAGCCCCAGCGCCTTGATGCGCGGCGCCATCTGCGCGGCAAAGTCGGCGATCGGCAGGCCCTCACCGATGTGGTAGCTGATGCCGTAGCCGCCGCCCACGTTCAGGAACTCAAGCGGGAAGTCCTGCTGCTTCAGCGACTTGATGAATGGCGTGACCTTGTCGATCGCCTCCGCGTGGCGGTCCGCGTAGGTGATCTGGCTGCCGATGTGCAGGTGCAGCCCGCGCAGGCGCAGGTTCTTCAGCTCTTTGATGCGCTTCGCACAGGCCTCGGCGCGGTCGAGGTCGATGCCGAACTTGTTCTCGCGCTTGCCGGTGCTGATGTACTTGTGCGTCTTCGGGTCAACGTCAGGGTTGATGCGCAGCGCGACCGGCGCCTCCATCTTGCGCTTGGCGGCGACGCGGCTGATGGCCTCGAGTTCCGCTTCACTCTCGACGTTGAACATCAGGATGCCCTGCTCAAGGGCATAGTCGATTTCGTCGGGTGTCTTGCCGACGCCGGCGAACACGATCTTGCCAGGCTCGGCCCCGGCGCGCAGGGCACGGTAAACTTCGCCCTTGCTGACGGCGTCAAAGCCCGAGCCCGCGAGCGCCATCGCACGCAGAAGCCCGAGGTTGCTGTTGGCCTTGATGCTGTAGCACACCAGCGGGTCGACCTCGTGGAACGCGTCGACGATCGCCGCATGCTGTTTCAGGAAGTGGTTCTGGCTGTAGACATACACCGGCGTGCCGGTCTTCATCGCGATCTGCTGGACCGGTACACCCTCACAGTACAGCTCGCCGCCCTTGTAATGGAACTCTTCATTCATCGTGATGTCTCGTGACTGGACCAAAGCGTGCGCGAGATTGCCCTGATGATGGCGGCGCGTCAAACGCGCACGCTATTCACCGGCGTTTGCCGTGCGGCTGCCGCGCTCGATCGTGGTGCTGAGCCACGTCGGCTCATCGACCGGGCGCGTGCCCTTGGTAAAGGTGAAGGTCGCCTGCGGGCGGCGCCCGCTGGGCTCGCGCCACCAGTGGTAGCGCATGTTGTACCAGTTGCTGCGGGCACGGTCGTCCTGCACCACGCGCCCCTTCTGCTCGTGCTTGCGCTGGTGGCCTTCGTTGAAGTTCTCGGGAATGTCGGTGACGATGTTGCCCGCGCGGTTTTGCGGCAGGTGCGCAAAACCCAGGTCGGTGGCATCTGTGCCCTCGACGTAGCCGGGGTAGTAGCGCACCACGCGCCAGACGTCGATCTGCTTGATCATCGGGCCGACGCTTTCGTAGCCGCGCTCAAAGTGCCGATCGCGCTGGAAGCTGGGCAGGCGATAGACAACCACACCCTTTTCGTCGCGCCCGATGCGCTGCAGCTTGAAGCATTCTACCAGCGTGAGCGTCTCGCGGATCTTGCGCCCGTCAAAGCGCTCGTACACCACTTCCTGGACGATTTCCTGCACCACGGCGTTGTAGGCGAACTCGCCCCGTGCACGCAGCTCGAAGCCCAGGCTTACTTCGTAGCGGTCCTCGTCGTAGTCCGGGTCGCCGCGCAGCTCAAGCTCGAGCGTATACTCGGGCAGCACTTCCGGCTGGACCGGCATGGCCTTGTAATTGCCGCTGGTGGCGCAGCCGGAACTGAGCGCACCCCCCGCTGCCATCAGCAGCAGGATCGCTATACTCGCGGCCCTTCGGAAGATAGGTGACATGCAAACCCTGACTGAAATCCGGGAACTGGCCCAGCCGCCATACTACAAACCATTCAGCCGTTTGATGAAGCAATGGTTTGGAGAACCCGCCTACAAGCTTACGCTTGATGCGGGCTTCACGTGCCCCAATATCGACGGCAGCAAGGCCACCGGCGGCTGCACCTTCTGCGACAACGTCAGCTTCAGCCCCGCCCTGCGCACCGGCGTGACCCGCGTGGCCGCGCAGCTTGAGGACGGCAAGGCCTTCTATCGCGAGCGCTTCAAGGCCAGCAAGTTCCTCGCCTACTTTCAGACTTTCACCAACACCTACGACAAGGTCGAGCGCCTGAAGGTCCTGTACGACGAGGCCCTGGACGCGCCGGATATCGTGGGCACATCCATCGGCACGCGCCCGGATTGCATCGACATTGAGAAGCTCAAGCTGCTTCAAAGCTACGCCGACGGCAGCGCCGACATCTGGCAGCGCAAGCTGGCCGAGGGACGCACCAAATTCGAGCGCCCGTTTGTCTGCATCGAGTACGGGATGCAGACCATGCACGACGTCACGGCCGATTACGTCAACCGCGCCCACACCCACGCCGAAACCGTCGAGGCCGTCGAGCTGACCCGCAAGCACGCACCCGACGCGCACCTGTGCCTGCACCTGATCAGCGGCATGCCGTTCGAAACGGACGAGATGATTCATCAGAGCATCGAGGAATGCGCGCGCCTGCGCCCGGACAGCATCAAGTTCCATCACCTGTACGTCTACGAGAACACAACCATGGCGGGCCAGTACGAGGCCGGCGAGTTTGCAGTACCGAGCCTGGAGCGCCACGTGAGCCTCGCGGCCGACTGCCTGGAGCGCATGCCGCCGGACGTCTGGGTACAGCGGCTGGTCGGCGAAGTCACCAGCAGCGGTGTGATCGCGCCGCAGTGGGGCCGCACAAAGATGCAGATCTACCAGGCAATTACCGATGAGCTGAAGCGCCGCGGCACGTACCAGAGTGCAGCCTGGCAAGGGGCTTAGGGCTCGGGGAAATCATGGCGGATCAAGCAGCAACCGAAGCGGTTTCCCCAAGCCCCAAGCCCGAGGCCCAAAGCCCCGATGCAATTCTCGAGTGCACCGGGCTCAGCCGGGATTTCCAGAGCGGCGAGACCACCCTGCACGTGCTTCGCAGTGTGGATTTCAAGCTGTATGAGGGCGAGATCGCCAGCATCGTCGGCTCAAGCGGCGCGGGCAAGTCGACGCTGCTGCATCTGCTTGGCCTGCTGGATACGCCGACAGAGGGCGACATCTTCTACCGCGGGCGCAACATAACGCGCCTCGGGCAGGAGGCGGCGGCCAAGGTCCGCAACCGCGAGTTCGGCTTCGTGTTCCAGAGCTTCCACCTGCTGCCGGACTTCACGGCACTCGAGAACGTGATGATGCCCGCGCGCATCGGCGCCGGCTCGATGCAGTGGATGCGCGAGGCAGGCAAACTTGAAGCCCGCGCGGTGGAACTGCTCACGCGCGTCGGGCTGGCCGAGCGCCTGACCCACGTTCCCAGTCGGCTCAGCGGCGGCGAACGCCAGCGCGTGGCGCTCGCCCGCGCCCTGATGAATGAGCCGGCCGTGGTGTTCTGCGACGAGCCCACCGGCAACCTCGACAGCAAGACGGCCGACGAGATCTTCGTGCTGATCGACCAGTTCAACAAAGAGCTTGGCAAGACGTTCCTGATCGTCACCCACGACGAACACATCGCCCAGCGCGCCCAGCGCCACCTGAAGATGACCGACGGGCGCTTCGTGCCGGCGTAGCATCGGCATCCTGCCGATGGATACGACATGGCCAGGATGGCGATGCTACTCGGTCACCCAGATCGACTCCCACCATTTGGCAGCCGGCTCGATTGCGAAGAACGCAAACGCTGCAAACAGCAGTCCGAACGCGACATCTGTCAGGTAGTGATACCCGAGAAACACCGTCGCCAGCGGTAGCAGGGCGACAAACGGCAGGTACGCCAGACCAACCTTGCGGTGGTACTTCAACGCGACCACGAGTGCCACGGTTGCAATCGCCACGTGGCCCGACGGAAACGCGTCCCACCGGATCACCTCGGCGTCGTTCAGCAGGTTCTGCCACCAGGGCGCGCCGAACCAGCCGGGCTGCTCCGGCAGCCAGGCCTTGAAGCCGCCCTCAAAACGCGGCCCGGTTGCGGGCACGCAGATGTAGCCGACGTAGGTCGTCATCAACGCCCCCGCGAACACGGCCGCACACAGGCGCACCTTCAGCCAGTCGCGCTTGATAATCTGCGGCACCACGCAAACCAGCGGCGACACGTAGTAAGAGAGGTAGCTGATCAGCATCACGCCGGTCAGCCACGGCGCCTGGTATTGGCGGAACCACTGCGCCGGGTACACACCCGCGAGCGTGACGTCGGCCTGCTTCATCCACAGGTCCCACCACGTCGCGGCGCGATCATAGTTCACGGAAGGGTCAAAGTGCGGGTTGCCGGTCAGCGTCGGCACACCGGACACGCCGGATATGAACGCGCCCAGCAGGTTGAACACAATCGGGATCAGCAGGATCGGGATGAACACGTACACCAGGTTCGCGATCGACAGCCACAGCGGCGCCTTGATGCCGACGCTGGCGAAACGGCGCTGGTAGTAGATTCCAAAGCGCTGGGCGATCACATACGCGCCCAGGATGATCACAAAACGGCTCAGCAACGCCGCCTTCGGCATCTCCGCCCACTGATAGCGCTCCGAGTACGGGTACAGGCGCGTCCCCGGCGCCACCATGGACAGCAATGTCCACAGAATCACCAGCAGCATGAAGCCAATGATGAATACGTCCATCGCCATCAACTGCCGGCGCAGAAATGCCAGCGCAGGCGCCTTTCGGGCTGCTGCCGGTATTGCCTGCTCTGGCGATGTGGTCGGGCGGCTGGCGCTCAGCGTGGATTCCATTGCTTCGAAATTCGGCTCAAAGCCCGAGAATCTTCAATGGCCCGCCGGGCGTCAAGGATTCGCCGCGTGCTGTTTCACGTCGACGGCGATCACTACTTCCGGCTCTTCGCGGTCGTCTTTCAGCGGGCGCCCGCGGTCGATCCACTTGTCGGCCAGCGCAAGGAAGGGCTTCATCATCGGGCCGAGTACCGTCAGCGCGGACGTAATCACGGCCGCGTCGTCGAGGTAGCCGGTAATCGGAATCACATCCGGAATCGCGTCCACGGGCGAAATGAAATACAGCAGCGCCAGCACGGCCGTCGCCTTCACCCCCAGCGCCACCTTGGGGTCGCGGATCATGTAGTAGAGACCAACGGCCTGGCGCCCGAACGGCACAACGCCGAGCACTTTCTGCATTTTCTTCCAGAAGGCGGCTATTGCCTTGTCGACGTCCTCGGGCGTGACGTCCTGGCCGAAGATTTTGCTGTAGTCTCGAACGTTCAAGGTGTTCTCCGACCTATCATTGCAGCAGTGCGGTCCGCGATTTCAAACGAAATAGCCACAAGGGTTTTCGCAAATTGCCCTGAAGTGCCAGCACGGCAATGTCCGATAAAGACGCCAACCCGGTGCGGTCGCAATCGGGCGGAGCCATTTCCTAAACAGAAATTTGTTGCAAGTAGTTATCAACAAGGATTGGCTAGTAGTTGCTAACAGACCGGAGAGCAAAGCCTGCCGAAGCTCAGTCATAAGCTTCAGCAGCCACTGGTGTTGTAGCGTGCACAGGCTCATGGGCCCGCTCGCCCGTTGACCCGGAGACAGTCGCCGCTACCATCATCAAGCTTCGCTCACGTTGCCGAAGGAGGCGACCATGAGATGGGCCCTTACCCGCAAACGCGGCGCGCCTGATGGCCTTTGGATGAAATGCCCTTCCTGCGAGGGCATGGTTTACCGCAAGGTGGTGGAAGAGGGTTTCCACGTCTGCCCGGAGTGCGGCTTCCATATGAGGCTGACCGCCGAGCAGCGGATGGAATACCTGCTCGATTCCGGCAGCTTCCAGCCGCTCTTCGAGAACCTTGAATCGACCGACCCGCTCGGCTTCAAGGGCAAGAAGTCCTACAAGGAAAAACTCGCCAAGGCCCAAAAGGCCACCGGCCAGAAGGAAGCGGCCGTCTTCGGAACCGCCGAGATCGGCGGCAAGGAAGTGGTCTTCGGCATCATCGACCCGAACTTCATCATGGGCAGCATGGGCAGCGTCGTGGGCGAGAAGATCGCCCGCGCGGCCGAGCACGCCCATGACAAGAAGCTGCCCCTGATCATCGTTTCGGGCTCAGGCGGCGGCGCGCGCATGGAAGAGGGTATTCTCTCGCTCTTCCAGATGGCCAAGACCAGTGCCGCTATCAAACGTCTGCAGGACAAGGGCGGCGTCTACATCGCCGTGCTGACCAACGCCACCATGGGCGGCAGCATGGCAAGCTGGGCGGCGCTGGGCGACATCACGATCGCTGAGCCGCAGGCGTTGCTCGGGTTCGCCGGCCCGCGCGTGATCGCGCAGACCGTGCGCCAGGAGCTTCCGCCGGGCTTCCAGACCAGCGAATTCCTGATCGACCACGGCTTCCTCGACCAGGTCTGCCACCGCAAGGACCTGCGCCAGCGGCTGACCAGCCTGCTGCGCTACACCTGCGCGGACATGCCGGCCTACAAGAAGCCCGCGGTCAAGGAGCGCCACACCGCCAAGATCAAGGCCGTCGCGAAGGCCTAGCCAACGTAAGCCCGAACACCCCCGCCATGTGCGGGGGTGTTTTTTTGACCTGCTGCCGGCCGCGTAATAGATTGGCTCTTCCGGACACCGCTCCGTTCCCGCCGAGGCAGCACCGCCTGTCGACGCAACAACCAAGGAGGTGTCTCGTGCAGGATTCCACACCGTTGAAGCTCGGCCGCGTTGCAACCACGATCCCGGTCTCGGATATCGAGCGCGCCCGGCAGTTCTATGGGCAGGTTTTCGGTCTCGACGTTGCGTTTCAGAACGGCAACCCGGTCGGCTTTATGATTCTCAAGCGCGACGACGCCGAGCTGCACCTCACGCTGGTCAAAGGCCACAAGGGCGCTAGCCACAACGTGGCGCACATGATCGTCAGCGACGCCGAGGAAGCCCACCGCCGCTGTATCGAAGCCGGCGGTCGCATCATCAAAAGCATGAAGGACGCCGAATGGGGCCTGCGCACGTTCGTGATGGCCGACCCCGACGGCAACCGCATCGACATAGGCCAACCGCTGCCCCAGTAGCCCGGATCGACGCAGCCCAAACCGCCGCCAAACGGCGGGGGAATCGTTTTGCCGACTGAAACCACTAGGGCCGAACCCTTGTGAGTCGCAAGGCTCACTCAGGCATGTTGACGTCCAGTGCGACAACCGGTTCTTGCTTCGTAAGCTCAATGAAGCGAGTTGTCGCAACGCCGCCGCCCTTGGGGCGAATGAGCAAAGTGTAGGACCTCAACGGTACAGCTTGCATGTCCAGATAGCCGGACTCGTCGAAGTCCACCGGATCCTCAACAGCTGAGGCACCCGTTTGAAACAATACGGCCTCGTACAACACATCGGTACGGTAGTTCGAGAGTTGCACTTGAACGACGCCGCTTGCGGCATCGAGTCGGATCTCACCCAGGTCAAGCCGAACGCCCGGCTTGATATCATAGGTCGCAACGACCGAATCACACTTTCGGGCACATACCTCAATCTCGACCAAGCCTGGTGGAACGCCGTACAGCTCACAATCTCCTTGGGCATCGACCGAACATCTCTCGCCGTCAAGGCTCCAGCCGGATGGGTCGTCAACCCAAGATGTCCATTGAGGAAAGGCACCCCGACGGATGAACAGCCGAGCGTCTGCCATCACTTCACCGTCGTTTGAGAGAATCCTTGCAACAACAGTGCCGCACGGGCGTAGTTCGGGTACCAACAGCTTGGTCTCCCCGGCTTTGACCTCAAACTCGCTACTAGTCCAACCCTGTTCCCTGGTGCCTACTGAAACGCAGTAGCGGCCGGGTGCCCGACTTCCGACTATGTGTTTCTTTCCTCCAGATACCCTGTCCGTCCCCATGCTGGTACGCATGGTCGAACCCGTCTTGGCGATTTTCCTCACTTCGTAGTGGTTGACCAGTACCTGATCCGCTGCGGAAAAGCCGCTCAGATCCACCACAATCAGTGCCGTTGTCACGTCTTTCGCTCGTGGCAACGTGAGCAGAAGTGTGCGCTCTGGATCCTCGCGGCCTCCAACCCACTCAATCGAGCGAGCTTCATGATCCGCTCTGAACGAACTCGCCCAGGCGCGGGCCGAAACTCTGGACGGCACAGTCAGCCCTGACGCAACACCATCTTTGACGCTAACCGCGGACCACACACGGTCGAGATCGGTTTCGAAACGAAGTTCCCCTTCCCACTCAGAGCCGTCTTCATAGTTCACAGCGATTTTGTAATGCAACAGTTCGTAGACGACGATCTTGCGTCGATGCTCCGGCAGCGGCCGCCCCTGAAGGTTCGCAAACGAACAAGAACGCACAAACTCACCGTCACCGCGCTCATGGATGTACTTGCCTTCATCCAGAAGTTGGACGACAACCCCGAGCTTGTGCTGACGTGGGACAATCAGGGCGCCCTGGCTCCCGGTGGTGATCTCTTCGGTCACCAACTCTCCTGCTTCACCGGATGAGGTGATTCTGCAGCGAAGACCGCCCAAGGGCACTCCGTCAGGGGAAAGGAAGGTAAGGCGCGTCAGGTCGTCTGTACCCTCAGGATCCGGGACGCCACCGCACGCCGGCTGCGCGGCATTCGGTGGCGTCGGTCCAGAGTCGGCATTTCGGCTGATTTCGAGAGGATGCCCAGTTTCTGTGGGCATACCCCCCCCCTTGGCATCAAACTCGGTGTGCAGCTCGACACCATGTTCGTTCGGCCACCAGGAGCACACCACCCAAACGCCCACACCCGCGCACAAGAGTGCGAGCAGTCCAAGCGCCAAATTCCTGTTACGGCTGCGCATGCGCGAATCCGAACCTACTTGACCTCCCAAGTCGCGTCTGTCCCGTCGGATTGCTTGATGATCGTCGGAATGGTGTCGTCTCCGTCAATGTCCCACGCTGTCATGCTACCAGACCACTTGTTCACTGCTTGCATGGCATGGCCTTTAAGGGTGACCTCAAGGCGGGTCGACTCTAGTGCCACATAGGCTTCCGTCCGAATCTCCAGCTTCATGGCCGATCCAGACGGCAACCGCATCGACATAGGCCAGCCGCTGCCCCAATAGCCCGGATCGCAAATTCCAACCCCCCGCCAAATGGCGGGGGTTTCGTTTTGCCCGTTGGGCGCCCGCATTCGTTACAATCGGAGGCGCTCGATGAGAAAACTCACTACACCTGCGCTTGTTCTGCTGGCGGTCATAGGGGTCGCCGTCGGGCTGTGGCTGGCAACAAAGCCGGCCGCGACACCGGACGTCGCGGTACGAGAATCCAGCGCGACGAACAGCCCAAAGCCGGAACGTCAGCCGCTCCGGCCAGCCGATGCGTCTCACCCGGAAGCCAATCTTGATGGCGCGAAAGACGACAGTCTCGAACCGCCGCCCAAATCCAGGCCCACCGAGACGCCAACAACGGAGACCCCGGCCGCGGGTGGCATACTCGTTGAGGGTTCCGTGGTCGATGCCGAATCCGGCGCCGCCATCCCCGACGTGCTTGTTCGACTGTTCCTTCATGACAGAGGCGTGCCTACTAAGGACGCGCTACCCCAGATGGACATACATGAGGCGACGACAGGCAGCGACGGTGGCTTCAAGATTCGCCTACCGGACATAGAGAAGCTGCCCGAGCGCTCCATCTTTGTTGTCACAGACGACCGCTACGAAGTCGCCCAAATCCCTGCGACCGCCGAGAATACGACCATTCGCCTGAAGAAGGCACTTACCACGACAATCGAGGTAGCCATCACTGGGGCGGCATGCCTCCCTGCAAGGGCTTGGCTGCGCTGGCTGGATTCGGGAAACAGGCCTGCGGTCGGCAGCAAATTCGATCTTGCCACCGGCAAGGCCGTCATCTCGCTGAACTGGTCTGAGAAGCTGGACCACCAATGTGTGGCATGCGTCGACTGGTTTGACCAACTCGTGGAGAGCGAGCCACTTCAGCTTGTTCGCGGCGAAACTCGTGTTGTGACTCTCACGCCGCCCGCGGGCGCCAGTGTGAAGATACGACTGATCGGACCCGACGCGCTTCCAATGTCCGGCGTCGGCTTCCGGGCGGGCAGCGTGTTTGATCAGGCACCGCTTGCGGTGACGGACAAAGCCGGCGACGTGGTATTCAGTGGCATTCCAGCGCCGAGCCAAGTGGCGTTCTACATCTGGGGGCGCGCCGACGCGGTGTTCGTGGCCCGCTCGTTCACCGTCGACTTTGAAACTCTGGGTGACTCCATCGAGCGAGTGATCGACCTGACGGGAACCGGCACCGTCGACTGCGTCATGACGGCCGGGGACATTCCGTTGTACTCGTTAGTCGTGAAGCCCATGGACAAGCCAAGAAGCAAGTTCACTGTCGCACTGCGAGGTGATGGACGGCGAGAGGACGCTCGCCTTGTTTATGGCCTCAAGCCAGGCTTTTACACCGTGACGGCTGGCAACTGGGATACTGAGCAGAAGTTCGTCAAAGAGCTGGAAGTGCTCGCGCCGCCGTCGATTTCGAATTGGCACGTGAAGTTCGAAACCAGGCAACTGATTGTGCGCGCAGAGGGGCCGGTATCACCACAAGGCATGACCCTCACACGCTACTCAGCTGAAGGTTGGCCCGACGAAACACTTGCGCCGGACGAGGAGGGCAAGTTTGTGATCGGCGGCCTATCAAGCCAGGCGGTCCGTTTGCGGATCGCCGGAAACGGTTACGCGTCGCGAATTGTCACCGTCAATCCGGCCGAGGTGCAGGAGACCACTGTCCAGCTCGAGCGCAGCGGAACGGTCACGCTGACCCCACGCGACGGCGACGCGCGCGAAGTTTCCATCGCAGGGATCGATCCGCCTGAAGGCGCATTCATTCACACGACGGGCCAGGGCACGTTTGCGCTTCCACCGGGCCGCTACCGCGTCTCGGGCTTCTATGAGATGACAGCCCCATGGGAAGCCGACGAGTTCACCGTAGTGGCTGAAGAGAGCGTCGAGGCGCTTTACGGTCCGCCCTTCACGTGCACCCTGCGGGTGCGGGTCATAGATCGCTCCGAGCTCTGGAACTACCAGGTCAGCCTGGAGCACAACGGCCGGTCGATACCATTCGAAATCGTCAAGACCGATAACGGCAACGACGTCGTGCAGGAGCTCTACTTCGCCACCGAGGGCAAGATCACCCTCAAGGTCAGCGGAGAAACGATTGAAGAATTCCAGAAAGAGTTTGAGATCGACCGCAGCAAGTCCGTGTCCCTCGAAGTCGAACTCAAGCGGAAGCAATAACCCTGCCATTGACGGTGCGGGTATAACGCTCGCATGGAATTCCTGGCGACGACAGATCTAAGCCGCTTCGGCTTCCTCGTTGATATCGGCATCGTGCTGGGCGCCGGGGTGATTGCCTCGTTGCTGATGGCGGCGTTGCGCTTGCCGGCCGTGACCGGCCTGCTGCTTGCCGGCGCGATCTGCGGGCCGTTCGGTCTGCGCCTCGTCGAAGACAAGGAAACCATCGACACCCTGGCCGAAGTCGGCGTGGTGCTGCTGCTGTTCACCATCGGGCTTGAGTTCCCGCTGTCGCGCTTCCTGCGCATCGGCAAGCCGCTGCTGATTGGCGGCACGCTGCAGGTCGGGCTCACCACCGCCGCCGCTATTGGCGTCTGCCTTGCGCTCGGGCTGCCGTTCAAGGCGGCCGTCCCGCTGGCATTTGCCATCTCGCTTTCCAGCACGGCGATTGTGCTGCGCGGGCTGGCCTCACGCGGCGAAATCGACGCCCCCCACGGGCGCTTCATCGTCGGCACGCTGCTGTTCCAGGACCTTTGCGTCATCCCCATGATGCTCACCCTGCCCGTGCTGGCGGGCGGCGGCTCGGCGCTGGACCTGCTGAAAGACACGGGCGTGAGCCTGGGGCTTGCCGCGGCGGCCGTAGTCGTTACCTACATCCTGTCGCGCGCGGTGCTGCCGGTGATTCTCGCGCGCGTGGACAAGACCCGCAGCCGCGAGAGTTTCGTGCTGGCCATCCTCGCGATCTGCATCGGTATTGCGCTGGCCACCGGCTACGCCGGGCTGTCGCTGGCACTGGGTGCTTTCCTGGCGGGCGTGGTGATCGCCGACTCGCCGTTTGCGACACGCGCGCTCAGCGACGTCATGTCCCTGCGCGACGTGCTGACCGGGCTGTTTTTCATCTCGTTGGGCATGCTGTTCGACATTCGCGCGGTCGTCGACAACCCGCTGCTGGTCGCGGGCATCTTCGTGATGATCTTCATTGGCAAGAGCATCCTGGCCACCATCGCCGCGCTGTTCATGCGCTTTCCTGCCCGCGCCGCCGTCATCGCCGGACTGGGGCTGTCGCAGGTCGGCGAGTTCGGGTTTGTCATCCTTAATACTGCCGCCGATGACCCGCTGAGGCTGGTCAACATGTCCGAGGAAGGACGCTGGCTCACGGCCGCGGCGATCATGACCATGTTCGTCACGCCGCTGGTGATCCGCTTCAGTCCGCATTTGGCCGCCGGCGCGCGGCTGCTGCGCCCGCTGGAAAAGCTGATGGGCGTGCGCCCGATCGACCAGCCGTTGCAACACGACGAAGACATCAGCGGGCACGTCGTGATCGCAGGCTACGGCGTCAGCGGGCGCATGCTGGCAAACGCACTCAAGACCGTCGGCGCCAGCTACATCGCGCTCGAGATGAACGCCGAGACGGTCCGCGCCGCCCGGCTTGAGAAGGAGCCCGTCTACTACGCCGACGTCACCAGCGAAGAGGCGCTGGAACACGCGCGCATCCACCACGCGCGCGCTTTTGTGATGACGATCAATGACCCCGGCGCCGTGCAGCGCGCACTGGACACCGTCAAGCGCGTCGCGCCGGACCTGCCGATCATCGTCCGCGCCCGCTATCACGCCGAGGCCGCCCACCTGACCGAACTTGGCGCCAGCGAAGTCGTCAGCGGCGAGCTGGAAAGCTCGGTCGAGATCATGGCGCGCGTGCTGCGCCTGATGAACATCCCCCGCAACGTGATCGAGCGCGAACTGGCACTTGTGCGTGAACGCACGCAGGGCACTGTCCGCCGCGCGACCGTTCCGCGCAACACGCTGGCAGATCTCGGCGGGCTGAAAGTGGAAACCTACGCCCTGCAGAAAGAGGACTTCGGAACGGGCAAGTCCCTGCTGGATATGCACTTGCGCTCGCGCACCAAGGCGTCCGTGATCGCCGTAAGCCGCAACGGCGAGGTGCTGGACAACTTCCAGCCCAACGACCCTTTGCGCGCCGGGGACGTGCTGTACCTGCTCGGCTCGCTGCAGCATGTCCGCGATGCGATGTGCCTGCTGGGCAGCGGCGAAGTGCCCTCGGACGACCCGGTCGGCGATGCCACCCGTATCTGGAAACGGGAAGTCGACTACAAGCCCGAGTAGCGCCCCATCCCGAAATCGTTGACGTTACGGGCATTAAGAGGCAAAAGCGGTGCCCCCTCCGGCCTGTGGTAATGGAGCGCACCATGCGTGAAACCCCGCTTCGCGAAGAGCACGAAAAACTTGGCGCCCGCATGGTCGATTTCGCCGGCTGGTACATGCCTGTCACGTACACGAACATCGTCGAAGAGCACAAGCGCGTACGCACCAAGGTGGGCCTGTTCGACGTTTCGCACATGGGACGCTACTGGATCGGCGGGCGCGACCACATCAAGCTCGTTGACCGGATTATCACCAATAGCCGCGCAACCATGAAGCCGGGCCAGATCCGCTACAGCCTGATCCTGAACGGGCAGGGCGGCATCCTCGACGACGTGCTGGTCTACAGCATGGGCGACGAGGGCACGCTGCTGGTGGTCAACGCCGGCAACCGCGACGTGATCTGGAAGTGGATCGAGCGCGAGCGCAAAGGCTTCGTCGTCGACGTGACGGACATGAGCCAGGACTACGCGATGATCGCCATGCAGGGGCCGGAAAGCGTGAACCTGCTGAACAAGATCAGCGACCTCGATACCAAGGCGCTAAAGTACTACCACCTCACCCGCAGCACCGTGCTGGGCGACCCGGAAGTAATCGTGTCGCGCACCGGCTACACCGGCGAGGACGGCTTTGAGCTGATCATGCACGCGAACAAGGCCGCGCATTTCTGGCAGGAACTCATGAACGTCGGCAAGAGCCTCGGCGTTGGCCCGGCGGGCCTCGGCTGCCGCGATACCCTGCGGCTCGAGGCGGGCATGCCGCTGCACGGGCACGAGATTGACGACACCATCAACCCGCTTGAGGCGGGGCTCGACTGGGCCGTGAAGCTCGACAAGGAAGACTTCATCGGCAAGCAGGCGACGCTCGACCTGAAGGAAAAGGGGCTGCCGCAGAAGCTGGTTGGTCTCAACGTTGCGGGCAAGCGCATCCCGCGCCAGGGGCAGGAAGTCATCCGCGACGGCAAGGTGGTCGGCAAGATCTGCAGCGGCACCAAGGCGCCGTGGCTGGACGAGATCATCGCCACGGCCTACGTGCCGGCCAACGCCACAAACGTAGGCACCACCTACCAGGTGGACTTCCCCGCGCGCGGGACACGCGCAGTCAAGCCGGGCGAAACGACGCTCACGACCGCGCTGGTCGTGCCGCTGCCGTTCTACAAACGCCCGGGAAAGAAATAACTCACGCTCATTGGGGCATACGAACGAAAGACAAACATGGCACGTCCGAACAACGCACGTTACCTGGAATCTCACGAGTGGGGCCGCCTCGAAGGCGACGGCACGGTCACGATCGGCATCACCGACTTCGCCGTGGACCAGCTGAACGACCTTACCTTCGTTGACCTGCCGGAAGTCGGCGACAAGGTCACCAAGGGCGAAGCCTTCGGCGAGATCGAATCAGTGAAGGCCGTCAGCGACCTGATCGCGCCCGTCAGCGGCGAAATCGTCGAGGTCCACAGCGACGTCGACAGCGACGACTTCAGCGCGCTCAAGTCCGACGCGTTCGGCAAGGGCTGGCTGATCAAGGTCAAGCCCGACAACGCCGACGAGCTGAACGAAGGCACCAAGGATCTCGCCGCCTACGAGAAACAGCTCGAGGAAGAAGCACACTAACGCGCAATGCGCGGCGGGATTGGGGCTTGGGGCACAGGGCTTGGGGAGACCACAGCCCTGTGCCGCCAAGCCCCAGGCCCCAAGCCCCAAGCCCTTTGAGGACTACATGCCCTTCATCCAGCACACTGACGAAGACCGCGCGGAGATGCTCAAGGCCATCGGCGCCAAGAGCATCGACGACCTCTACGTCGACATTCCCGCCGACATCCGTGTCAAGGAAAACGGCGACAAGGTCAAGCTCAACCCCAGCATGGGCGAGCTTGAGGTCACGCGCCACATCAACGCGCTGCTCGCCAAAACGAAGAACGCGGGCAACTACGCCTTCTTCCGAGGCGCGGGCATCTACAACCACCACGTCAGCACGCTCGCCGACCACCTGGCCCTGTATGAAGGCGACTTCATCACGGCCTACACGCCCTACCAGCCGGAGTGCAGCCAGGGCACGCTCACAAGCGTGTTCGAGTTCCAGAGCTGCATCACCGCGCTGACCGGCTTCGAGGTCAGCAACGCGGGGATGTACGACGGCGCGAGCGCGCTGGCCGAAGCCGTGCTGATGGGCTACCGCCTCACGGCCGACAAATTCCGCAAAGAAACGCGCGAGACAGTCGTGCTGGCCGGTGCCATCCACCCGGAGTATGCGGCCACGGTCAAGACCTACTGCGAAACCACCGGGCTGAAGCTGGTCACCGTCGGCGCCGGCAAGGACGGGCGAGTGGACGCCGGCGCGCTCAAGGCCGCGCTGACGCGCGAAGCCGCGGTCGTCGCGATCCAGTCGCCGAACTTCCTCGGTGTGATCGAAGACGTCGAGTCGCTGGTCAAGCAGGCCCACGAGGCCGAAACCACCATCGTGCAGGTGATCGCCGAGGCCGTCAGCCTCAGCGTGCTGCAGACGCCGGCCGACGCGGGGATCGACATCTGCGTGGGCGAAGGCCAGTCGATCGGCAACCACATGTTCATGGGCGGCCCGGCCTTCGGCTTCTTCGCGAGCCGCAAGGACTTCGTGCGCAAGATGCCGGGGCGCATCGTCAGCGAGACCACGGACCGCGACGGGCGCCGCGCATTCGCGCTCGCACTCGCCACGCGCGAGCAGCACATTCGCCGCGAAAAAGCCACCAGCAACATCTGCACCAACCAGGCGCTGTGCGCGCTGCGCGCGCTGATCCAGCTCGCGGCGTGGGGCAAGGGCGGCTTCACTGAACTCGGCCGCCAGGTCGTCGCCAAGACGCAGTTCGCGCGCAAGGCCCTCGCGGCCGTCAAAGGCGTGGAACTGGCGCACCCGGATGCACCGGTGTTCAACGAGTTCGTGATCAAGGCCAAGCCCGGGCTTGATGCCGCGCTGATCAAGCAGGGCATCATGGGCGGCCTGCCGCTCGAGACCGTCGGCATGGGCCAGCCCGGCGAGTACCTCGTGGCCGTCACGGAAATGACCACCAAGGAAGACATCGACAAATACGCAAAAGCGCTCGGTGCA
Source organism: Planctomycetota bacterium (assembly GCA_020638675.1). GTDB lineage: Bacteria > Planctomycetota > UBA8742 > UBA2392 > UBA2392 > JACKID01. The sequence continues at coordinate 310,708 of JACKID010000003.1, read as the reverse complement.
TAGGACCAGAGCCCATCGCGTAAGCGATGGAGCCGCGACCAACAACACGCAAGCGCCACCAAGGAAGACAGACCATGAGCAACATTCCCGAGAATCCTGCCGACCGCCTGCTGTTTGAGCTGAGCAAGCCCGGGCGTCGTTGCGTGACGTTCCCGAAGCTCGACGTGCCGGAAGTAGACATCGCCGACGCACTCAAGGGCGCCAAGCTTCGCACTGAGCCCGCGCGCCTGCCCGAAATCGGCGAGCTCGACCTCGTGCGGCACTTCAAGAACCTCGCGAAGAAGAACTTCAGCGTCGACAAGAACTTCTACCCGCTCGGCTCATGCACCATGAAGTACAACCCCAAGATCAACGTCACGCTGCTGGCGCAGCAGGGCTACACCAAGGCGCACCCGTACCTGCCTGAGCACGACATCCAGGGCCACCTCGAGCTGATGTACAACCTCGAGCATTACCTGCGCGAAGTCAGCGGGCTCGACGAAGTCACCCTGCAGCCCGCGGCCGGCGCCCACGGCGAGCTCACCGGCGTGATGTGCATCAAGGCCTACTTCGAAGACCGGGGTGAAGGCGCCCAGCGCACGGAATTCCTGATCCCCAGCGCGGCGCACGGCACCAACCCCGCTACCGCCGCCATGGCCGGCTTCAAAGCCGTCACGCTCAAGGAAGCCGCCAACGGCAACATCGATATCGAAGAACTCAAGAAGAAGGTCGGCCCGCAGACGGCCGGCATGATGATCACCAACCCGAGCACGCTGGGCATTCTCGAGCCGAAGATGCGCGAGATCGCCGAGATCCTGCACGGAGTCGGCGCGCAGTTGTACATGGACGGCGCGAACATGAACGCGATCAGCGGCATCGTCCAGCCCGGTGACTACGGCATCGACGTCATGCACTTCAATCTGCACAAGACGTTCAGCGTGCCGCACGGCGGCGGTGGGCCGGGTGCCGGACCGATCGCTGTGCGCAAGCACCTGGCGCCGTATCTTCCCAAGCCGCGCATCAAGAAGAACGCCGACGGCACGTTCAGCTTCGACCACGACCGCCCCAAGTCGGTTGGCAAGGTTCGCAGCTTCTTCGGCAACTTCGGCGCGCTGGTGATGGCCTACACCTACATGACCCAGCTCGGGCGTGAGGGCGTGCGCCGCATGAGCCAGAATGCGGTGCTGGGCGCGAACTACATTCGCGTGAAGCTGCGCGACTTCTACAACGTGCACCACGACCGCACGAACGCGCACGAAGTCGTTTTCACCGACGCCAAGCAGGACAAGGAAAACGGCGTTCACACGCTGGACATCGCCAAGCGCCTGATCGATTACGGCATCCACCCGATGACGATCTACTTCCCGCTGCCGCAGAACACCGGCGGCCACGGCGCCATGATGGTCGAGCCGACGGAAACCGAATCAAAGGAAAGCATTGACTACTTCATCGAATGCATGAAGAAGATCGCGCAGGAGTGCAAGGACAACCCCGAGCTGGTGAAGTCCGCGCCGCACACCACGCCGGTCAGCAAGGTCGACGAAAAGACCGCCAGCACCAACCCGCAGCTCTACTGCCCGATGTGCCTGGGGTAACGCCATAGCCCGGCCCACGAAGTGGGCCGAGGTTCGTTAGCCCGCGGCTTCAGCCGCGGGTACCATGTCCACCGTTTTAGAATGCGCCCCCAAGGGGGCGCGGCGCCGGGGGATCGCCATGGCCCACACATTTACCAACCTGAACTACCACCTCGTCTTCAGCACCAAAGATCGACAGCCCCTGATCACCAAGCCCGTGCAACCACGCATCTACGGCTACATGGGCGGCATCATCAAGGATCTGCGCGGTGACGTAATCACCATCGGCGGGATCGAAGATCACGTCCACATCCTGTGCCGGCTCAAGACCGACATCGCGCTCGCCGACGTGCTTCGACAGGTCAAGGGTAGCTCCTCCAAGTGGATCAACGACGAATTGAAGCCATCCGGCAAGTTCGCGTGGCAAGCGGGCTACGCCGCATTCAGTGTAAGCCAATCCAAAACTGACAACGTCATTCGGTACATTGAGCAGCAGGAAGATCATCACAAAGAAGTCACCTTCAAGGACGAACTGGTCGACTTCCTGGAGCGTCACGGAATCGAGTACGACGAACAGTACCTGTGGAAATGAGCCGCGCCCCCTAGGGGCGCGAACTTCTGCCCGAAATGGCTCCCGCGGCTGAAGCCGCGGGCTAACGAACCATGGCCCCTTTCTGGGGCCGTTCCCACTCGGCTACTCTGCCTGCGAACTGTTGGACTCTTGTACTTTTGCACGGTTGCAACGTTGTGAACCTGTTGCAAACCTGTGCGCGTTCCGTAGACAAGGCGGGTTCGCTCATTAGGAAATGACCATGGAAATCGTTCCTTCCAAACGCGTCGCCAGCATTGGCGCATACGCCTTTGCAGCCGTTGACGAAAAGGTCGCCGAGCTGAAGGAAAAAGGCATCACGCCGATCGACTTCGGCGTGGGCGATTATCAGGACCCCACACCCGCGCTGATCCGCCGCGCGTGCAAGAAGGCAGTCGACGAGCATGCGACCGACGGCTACCCCAGCTACATCGGCTCGCTGCCCTATCGCCAGGCCGTCTCCACCTGGCTCAAGGGCCGCTTCGGCGTCACGCTGGATGCCAAGACCCAGATCACCAGCACCATCGGCAGCAAGGAAGGCATCTTCAACTTCGCCGAGGCGTTCGTGAACCCAGGCGAAGTCGTGATCTGCCCCAGCCCCGGCTACCCGCCCTACAAGCGCGGCACGCTGTTCGCCGAAGGCTCGGCCCACTTCGTGGCCGTAACGCACAAGAACAGGTGCCGCTATGACTTCAAGAAGATCCCGCCCGACGTCGCGCAGCGCGCCCGCATCATGTGGATCACCACGCCAAGCAGCCCGCTGGGCTACGTCGCTGAGCTGGACTTCCTGAAGGCGGCATACGAGTACTGTCAGGCCAACGACATCATCCTCGCCAGCGACGAAGCCTACTCCGAGCTGTACTTCAAGGACGCGCCGCACAGCGCGCTCGAAGTCGCGGCCGACAACAACTTCGACGGCGTGGTCCAGTTCCACTCGCTGTCCAAGCGCAGCATCATGACCGGCTGGCGCGTCGGCTGGGCCGCGGGCGACAAGCGCGTGATCGATATCTTCAAGAAGGTGAAAACCAACATCGACAGCGGCACGCCGAACTTCGTGCAGGACGCCGCCATCGCCGCGCTCGCCGACGAGAAGCACGTCGACAAGCTGCGCCGCATGGTCAAGCGCAAGCGCAACCTGATCTGCACCGCGCTGCGCAAGGCCGGGCTGAAGAACTGCAAGAACCACGCCGGGCTGTACCTGTGGCAGAAGGCGCCCGACGGCATGAGCGGCGAGGACTTCGCGACCCTCCTGATCGAGCAGTGCCACGTAGTGACTACGCCGGGCGAATGGCTCAGCGATGAAGTCGACGGCGAAAACCCGGGCGCCGGCCACGTGCGCTTCGCGTTCGTGCCGCCGATGGAAGAGGTCAAGCTCGCGGCCGAGAAGCTGGAGAAGTTGAAGCTCTAACGCACAGCGGGCGGGATTACCGCCGTCGCAGCGTTCGTTGTTACAATGCGCCTATGGACTGCCAATGCTGCAACAAGCGTCCCGCCGGAATCCGCATCTGCGATGTGGATGACAACAGCATTGAAGAGCAGATCAACGTCTGCCCGGACTGCTTCAACCTGATCAAGCGCTACATGTTCGACATCACCAAGCCGCTGATGGTCACGGCCGACGTGGTGCGCGAGGTCCAGGGCCTGCTCAACGCCGGCGACAAGGCGCTCGCGACCATCCCCGAGCCCGGCGGCATCACGCCCGTCGGCAAAGAGCCGGTGCCGGTCTGCCCGGACTGCGGCATCACGCTGTCCGAGTTCCGCGCCAAGGGCCGCTTCGGCTGCCCGCGCGACTATGAAGTATTCGCCGAGCATCTGGACCCGCTGTTCGAGCGCATCCACGACGTCCAGCCCGCCCGCCACGAGGGCCGCCTGCCGGTGAACTCGGCCGGCGAAGAAACCGTCCAGCATCGCCAGACGATCGCCGACTTGCGCAAACGCCTCGACGCGGCGGTCGCCGAAGAGAACTACGAGCTGGCGGCGCAGCTGCGCGACCAGATCAACGAGGCCGAAACGTCCAAGCAGCCGGAGTCCTCAAAGGAGAGCTCGTGAGCGAGGACGCGTTCGACAGCTTCCCGCACTTGCTGGGCGAGTGGCTGAAGGGCTCCGGCCCCGACAGCGACATCGTCATCAGCACGCGCGTTCGCTTCGCCCGCAACATACGCGGCTTTCCGTTCACCGGGCGCGCGAGCGATACCCAGCGCGCGGACGTGCTCCGGCTCGCGGAAGACGCGCTGCGCCAGGTGCACCTCGACCGCAGCGTCGTGACGCTTGAGCTGAACAAGCTGCCCGAGATCAAGCGCGACGTGCTCGTCGAGCGCCACCTGATCAGCCGCGAGCTCGCCAACGGCGAAGGCCCGCGCGGCGTAACCTACGGGCGCGGCGAGATGCTGAGCGTAATGATCAACGAGGAAGATCACCTGCGCCTGCAATGGATCAAGTCCGGCTTTGACGTCGATCGCGCCTACCACGCGCTGTGCAAGGTCGACCGCGCACTGGAAACAGTGCTGCCCTACGCCACCAGCGACCGCTACGGCTATTTGACGGCCTGCCCGACCAACGTGGGCACCGGCATGCGCGTCAGCGTGATGGTGCACCTGCCCGCCCTGACCCTGAAAGAAAACATCGACCAGGTCTTCAAGGCCGCGCAGCGCATGAATCACGCCGTGCGCGGGCTGTACGGCGAAGGCACGCGCGCCTTCGGCGACATGTACCAGCTCAGCAACCAGACGACGCTGGGCCGCAGCGAGGAGCAGATCGTCGAGGCCATCAAGGCGATCGTGCCCAAGATTCTCGAGTTCGAGCGCCAGCGCCGCGGGCAGCTCTACACCGAGGAACGCAGTTTCGTCGAGGACAAGGTGCTGCGCTCGCTAGCGCTGCTGCGTTCCGCGCGGCGCCTCAACGTGCAGGAGATGATGTCGCACCTGTCCATGCTGAGGCTCGGCGTGGACCTCGGCATCATCAGCGACGTGCCCGTGCGCACGGTCAACGAGCTGTTCATCCTCGGCCAGCCTTCCCACCTGCAGGAAACCGAAGGCCGCACCCTGCCGCCCAATGAGCGGGACACCCTGCGCGCCGACCTGGTGCGTTCGCGTCTCGCCGCGGGCACAAACTAGGGGCGCCATGGACGAACGCCTCTACCGCGACCCCAGCCGCCTGTTCACCATCCGCGTGCCCGAAGGGTTCGAGCGCGACCCGCGCGCCAAGAGCCTCGTGTTCCGCAACCCCGACATCGACGGCGCCGTCACCGTAAGCTGCCTGCGCCATCGGCTTGAAGACGCCAACGTCAACCTTTTCGACGCCCTGCCAAGCCGCGACAACATGCAGAACATGCAGCGCTACCAGCGCGAGGGCATGAGCGTCATCTACGGCGACTATGAGGGCACGCTCAAGAACGAAGCCGAGTATTGGCGCTGGTGGACACTGCAGCGCGGCCCGGTGGGAATTGTCGTAAGCTTCAACGGCTCGCCCAACGCGGCCGACGAGCAGTCCGTCGATGAGCTGGTGGGCGGCATTCACATCAACGAGCGCCCGCCGATCGGCGCCGAGGATTTCACACAGCGCGCGGCCGAGGTCTACGCCAGCACACTGAAGAAGGACAAGCCCGCCATCCTGCGCCCGCTGGAGCTCAGCACCGGCGAGAAATCCGTGCTCCGCCTCGACAACGCCTACATCGGCTACCTGGACGCATGGGACAAGGACGACCGCACCGACCCCGTCGAGCTGCTGAACGGCTGGCTCGAGCTGCTGTGGGGTGAGCAGGACAAGGACCTCGGCCCCTTCGAAGACATTCGCGGCATGATCTACCCGGTCGTGCGCGCGGCCGGCTATGGCAAGGACACCAAGGTGCCGGTACTGCGCCGCGAGCTGGTAGCCGGCGAGCTGGACCTGCTGGCGGTGGTCGACACCGGGCGCACGCTGCGCTTTGTCAGCCGCGACGACATCGAGCGCTGGGAAGGCATCGACGAGGAAGACATCTTCTTCTACGCGCGCGAAAACCTGTCCGCGCTTTCCCAGGACTTGCAGCTACAGGCACTGGCAGACAACGACGGCAACCCGCGCGCCGTGATCATCGCCACCCACGACAGCTACGACGCCTCGCGCCTCGTGCTGCCCGAGCTCTACAACAAGCTGTCCGAAGTGATCGGGCCCAACCTGCTGGCGGGCGTGCCCAACCGCGACTTCATGATCGTGCTCACGGCCGACGACGCCGAACTGGTCGAAAACGTCAGCGCGCAGGTGAAAGTCGACTCCGAGACCCGCCCCTACTCCATCAGCGGCAAGCTCTACAAGCTCACCAAAGACGGCGTCGAAAGTAGGTAGCGGCCCTACTGTACACTGAGGAATCGCATGGAAAGCTGGAACAAGTGGGAGCCAATCTCCGGACTTCGCCCCGTCATGTATCTCCAGAAGCCTCATTACGATTCGGAGGAGCTTGTCATCTGGCTGGAAGAGGACTATGCGCAAAAAGGCAAGGAATCTCCAAAGTTACTCCGTCTAGGCTTCAAAGCGCCAATCGCGTTTCGGAGCGCCGATGAAGGAGACCTCCTGCAAACTCTCGATCTCATGGCCAAGCAAGCTCCGTGGCCTCTGTTCAAAGTTGACGACTCTCGGTTCATTCACTGGCTCTTCGAAGAAAGCATGACGATCAGAGAGCCGAAATCACTCATCCACTACGCCATCGCAACCCCGAATGAAATCATCGACGTGATCGACAGTGAAGAACCAGCGGTGTCGTGGGTTGAATAGTGGCGGGGGAGAGGTTCCATCTCTACTCACACCCTGCTTGAATGCCGCGCATGACGAATCCACTTGATGTTGTTGCGATTGGCAACGCGCTGGTTGACGTGCTGGCGCACTCGGACGACGACTTTCTGGCAGGCCGCGGGATTGAGAAAGGCTCCATGAGCCTGATCAACGCCGAGCAGGCCGACGAGCTGTATGGGGTGATGGGCCCCGGCGTGGAATGCTCCGGCGGCAGTGCGGCGAACACGGTTGCGGGCCTGGCGTCGCTGGGCGGCAAGGCCGGTTTCATCGGCAAGGTCGCGGGAGACCAGCTCGGCAAGATTTTTAAACACGACATCACGTCGCTGGGCGTCGAGTTCAACAGCGAACCGACACACGACACCAACCCCACCGGCCGTTGCCTGGTATTCGTCACGCCTGACGCGCAGCGCACCATGCAGACGTTTCTGGGCAGCGCGGGCGAAGTCAGCCCGGCCGACGTGAATGAGTCGCTGATCCGGCGCGCGCAGGTGACCTACTTCGAGGGCTACCTGTTCGACGCGCCGCCCGCCAAGCAGGCCTATGTGAAGGCCGCCGAGATCGCCCATGCTGCGAACAAGGAGGTCAGCCTCACGCTCAGCGACAAGTTCTGCGTCGACCGCCACCGCGCCGAGTTTCTGGACCTGGTGCACGGGCACATCGACGTGCTGTTCGCCAACGAAAATGAAATCGTCGCGCTGTACGAAAGCGGTAACTTCGACGCGGCCGTGCACGCCGTGCGCGGCCAGTGCGACGTCGCGGTGCTCACGCGCAGCGAAAAGGGCGCGCTGATCGTGACGCCGGAGCACACGATTGAAGTGCCCGCGCATCCCGTTGCGAAGGTCGAGGACACCACCGGCGCGGGGGACCTGTTCGCGGCGGGCTTCCTGTACGGCTACACGCACGGCAGGCCGCTGGCCGAGTGCGGCAAGATCGCCGCCATCTGCGCGGCCGAGATCATCTCACACGTCGGCGCCCGCCCGGAAGCCAACCTGGCCGAGCTGGTGGCGAAGCATGTCTGAACGGTGGCACAGGCAATCCTGCCTGTGGGTCTGAGGGAAGCGAAGGCCAATGCGTCGCGGCAACGCCGCCGCGACCACCGGCAAGATTGCCGGTGCCACTAACTGCCTAACAGCTTCAGCAGCTCGCTCGGGTCTGGGTGATGTACGATCATCTTCAGCGCCTGGCGATGCAGGAAGTCGTGGTCGTCCAGGTGCTGCGCCAGTGCCAGCAGCGGCTGCCAGAAGCCGGACGTGTCGAGTATCCCGATCGGCTTGTCGTGCAGCCCGATCTGCCGCCAGGTCCAGATTTCGAAGAACTCGTCCAGTGTTCCGATCCCGCCGGGAAGCACGACAAACGCGTCTGACAGCTCGGCCATCAGCGCTTTGCGGTCGTGCATGCTCTCCACGATATGCAGCTTCTGCACGCCGGTATGCGCAAGCTCTTTGTCGGCCATGCTGCGCGGAATCACGCCGGTGACGTGCCCGCCGCCGGCAAGCACCGCCTCGGCCACCACGCCCATCAGCCCCACATGGCCGCCGCCATACACCAGCGCGATGCCGCGCCCGGCCAGCAGGCGCCCAAAGTCGCGGGCCGCGCGCAGGAACTCCGGCTTGTTGCCGCTTGCCGCTCCGCAATAGACGCAGATGGTTTTCATGCCCCTATCTTGCCAATTGGTGAGGCTTCCTTCAGCGCCGGGGCGCACCTAAACTCCGCCGCGCATGCTGATCGCGTCCGGCGAAGAAATCACCTCGCACTTCGAGCCGACATGGATTCCCATGGCGGTGCTGGGCGTGATCATGGTGATCACCTACCTGTTCATCGCCTTCGAGCGCCTGCACAAGTCCGTCAGCGCCATCGTCGGGGCCATCGCTGCGGTGGTCGCCGCCATGGCATTTGGGCTATTCGGCGCCGAGGGATACGACAGCATCCACACCATCCTCGGGCACGACATCAACATCCTCGGCGTCATCATCGGCACCAGCATTCTGGTCGACACCGTCGGCGGCAGCGGACTGTTTCATTTCATCGCCATCCGCGTGGTGAAGATGACGCACGGCGAGCCCAAGAAGCTCTTTCTATTTGTCTGCATACTGACCTTCGTGTTCGTCAGCCTTCTCACGCTCGCGCCGGGCAGCCTGCTGATGGCGTCGCTGGTGCTGGTGATCTGCCGGACGCTGGGTTACCACCCGAAGCCGTACCTGATCGCGGTCGCCATCGTTGCCAACAGCGCTGCACTGACCACGTTCAGCAGCGGCATTGCGACGCTGATGATCGGCACGGCAGCGCGTATCCCCTATGTACACTTCTTCATCGGCAGCACACCGCTGGCCTTCGCCACGGCCTTCGTTGCCTACTTCGTGCTGATGAAGATCTACAAGAAGACGCTCGTCGCAGACGGCGAAGCGGCGGGCGCGGAAGCCGACCGCAAACTCAAGGTCGCCAACTTCGACGAGTGGGCGCTGGTCAAGAACCGCAAGGTGTTCTGGCGCAGCGCGGCCGTGCTGGGCATGACCGTGGTCGGTTTCGCAACGGCGCAACTTCTGCGCGTGGGGCTCGACTTTGTCGCGATGGTCGGCGGCATGGCGGCGCTGTTGTTCTGCGCCGGCGACCCTGAGCAGGCCATCAAGAAGGTAAAGTGGACCGTCATCCTGTTCTTCGTCGGGCTGTTCGTGATCATCGGCTGCGTCAAGGCGACCGGGCTGCTGCAGGTCACGGCCGACACTCTGGTCAATCTCGGCGGCGGCAGCAGCACGGTGCTGACGCTGATCATCGGGCTGTTTGTAATGGCCAGCAGCGGCTTCGTGGACAACATCCCGGTGACGGCCACCATGCTGCCGATCGTGGACAAGATCGCCCGGGGCGACCCGTCACTGGCGGCGCCGCTGTTCTGGGTGCTGGTCGGTGCAAGCAACCTGGGCGGCAACGGCACGCCCATCGGCAGCGTCAGCAGCGTCGTGGCGTTGCACGCGCTGGAAACAGACCGCGGCGAGAAAGTCGGCTGGGGTGAGTTCATGAAGGCGGGCATGCTGATTCTCGCCATCCAGGCAGTGCTGGTGATCGGCTACGTTCTGGTGATGAACTGGCTGGGTCTGCTGCCGCAGCTTCCGCATTACCCGGGAGGATAGGAGAACGGGATGAGCGAAACGCCGATCGATGACGACCTGCACGAGGCGATGGCCCGTTTCTCGGCCGCGGCCAACGCGCAGCCGATCGAGCTGCCGCCGTTCGAGAAGCCCGCCAGAATCCTCGTCGCGTTCGACCAGAGCAACCAGGACGAAGCCGTGGCGGCGCTCGCGGCGGGCATCTGCACGCGCTTCAGCGCGACGGCCGTGACCACGCTGGCGCGCCCGGGGCTCGACGTGGATACGCGGCGCAAGCACCTCGAGTCCATGCACGCCAGGCTGGCGGGCGTGGCCTGCGAGATCGCACCGCAGCAGGATGACGACGACCCGGCCGACCGCCTGATCGACGCGCGCGACGCCGCGAACGCGGGAATGATCATCATGCCCGCACCGTACCTGGAAGACTTGAAAACGCTCGGACGTGACAGCGTAGGCAGCACGGCCGAGCGTGTGCTGGCACGCGCCAAAGTGCCGGTGCTGTTCGCGCGCGAGCCCGGCGACAAGGTCGCGCCCGCGCTGAACAAGCCGCTGATCAAGCTGCACGTACGGCAGGCCGAGGCGGCCAAGGCGCTCTCGACCGCGTTCGGCGTCGGAGGCGCGAGCGCGAGTTACCGCGTGCTGTTCGTGATCGATGCCGGCGCCATGGCGGAAGCCATGGCTCTGCTGGGACAGGAAGTGGACAAGGCCAAGCTGACCGACCAGGCGCTGCTCGATGACGCGCAGGCCGCAGCCGGATCGCTCGTCGCCGCGGCGCAGCACTGGGCCATGGACCACAAGGCCGGCATGAAAGTCGAATTCAAGATCGGCAGCGACCCGGACGTCACCGCCCGCGAAGGCAACGACGGCGGTCACTTGCTCGTGCTGCCCTGCCCCGCCGACCGCAACTCCGGCGCGTACAGCCGCGCGCTGACGGTGCTGCGGCTCAGCAGCGTGCCGGTGCTGATGGTCTAACCCCGACTGCTTTGGTCAACGTAGACCTGCGGGGTCCACTTTCATAATCCCGTTATGTTCTGGCAATTGCCGCCCGTGGCCCGGTATCCTTCCAACATGGACACGAAGGCTGCACTCGCATACGTGCGCGAGTTCTTGCGCATTTACTGGGCCAACGAGCATGCGCACGAAGCATGGTCGCGCCAGCTCGAGGCGGAGCACGACCTGACCGCCAAGCAGTACGGGCTGCTGCGCGCCGTCGAGCGCTCCAGCGACATCACCACAACCAGCCTGACCGAGCTGCTGGGCAAGGCGCAGCCCGCCATCACCCAGATGCTGAACCGGCTCGAGAAAAACGGCTACATCACGCGCGAAGTCAACCCGGCCGACAAGCGCAAGCGCGAGCTGAAGCTGACAAAGAAGGCCGAGAAGGTCCTGAGCACGGTCGAGCCCGTGGGCCCCACCCGCGTGGCGCTCGCGCTCGAGCACTCCAACGACCGCGAAGCCGGGCAGATCATCAAGGCGATGGAAACGGTCAGCGACTGGATGACCAAACGCAAGGTCAGCAAATAGCCTTGCCGTCGTGGGCGCGTTGCGGTCGTATCAAAGTCCATGAGTGCCGAAACCGCCTACGCGTTCCGCCACGTCGTCCTGCGCGACGCGGCCTACCAGATGCAATTGCCCACGGCCCGCACGGAGTTGCATGGGCTCGCGTATCATGCACTGGACGAATGCACCCCGCCCGCTGAGCGCGCGACTGTCGCCGATGAGGTGTTCGAACACGCCGTCCTGGCGGGCGAGCAGAACGGCGAGACAGCCTTCGAGTACCTGAAGCTGGCGGCGAGCTGGGCGGCCGAGCACTACCACGTCGCGCGCGCGATCGAGTTGCTTGGTGCGCTTCTTGATCACCCACTGGCCACGGTGGCAGACCGGCTTCACGCCGCCCACCTGCGCAGCAGCCAGTTGCTGCATGCCGGCCGACCGAAGGAAGCCGAGGCGGATCTGCGCGGCGCGCTTGAGCTGGCTGAGCGTCACGAACCCGACAGTCGCGGAAGACTGCTGGCCGCACTCGGCGGCGTGTTGATGGAAAGCGGGCGTCACGCGCAGGCGGATGACTGGTTCGTACGCGCAATTGACTCTCTACGCGCGGCGGGCGACGACCGCTACCTTGGCATCTGCCTCACGAACCGGGCGATCCTGTTTCGGCACATCGGGCAGCCCGCGGACGTGTTTTCGCTGTTGGAAGAAGCGCTTGAGATCAACCGCCGTACCGGCAATCGGCGCTTCGAGGGGATTGCGCTTTCGGCGATGGCCGGCTCGCGGCGCACCCACGGCGCGCATGACGAAGCCGAAGCGTTGTACCGGAAAGCACTGGAGATTTTTCAGTCCAACGGCGACCGGCGCGAGGAAGCCCAGACCTGGGGAAACCTCGCCAACGTGTTCATCAACAGCGAGCGCGGCGATGAGGCCGAAGTCGCCTACTTCCGGGCCTTGCGGGGGCTGCGCGAATTGGGCGCACTGCGCGGAGAGGCCATCGTTCTCGGCAATCTGGGCAACCTGTTATGGACCCGCGGGCTCATCGGGCGGTGCATCGCCGCACAGCGCCGCTGCGTCGAGATCCTGACACAGATCGAGGACCGCCTGCTGCTGCCCGCGTTTCGCTCGATGCTGGCGGGGCACCTGATCCGGCTTGGGGAACTCGACGCCGCAAACGCGGAGCTGCAGCAGGGGCTGTCTGAGTGCGACAGCCGCGAGAGCATGGCGGCGCTGGATTACCTGCTGCCCTGCATGTTCTCGCTTCACATCGCGCAGGCGGGCGAAGTCTGGGGCGTCCATGACCACACGCCCGATCCCGCGGGCGTGCAACGGGCGCGCGAAGTTCTACAGCGCATGCGCCAATCCGCCGACGGACGCCACACAGAATCCACGGCCGTGCTGCGCGGCGAGATGCAGATCTATGTCAGGAAACTGCAACTGGTCGATTCGGGCAAGAGCGATGGGTTGTTCAACGGCTCCGATCTCAAGCGCGGACCTCTTCCCCGTCGCGCCCTGCTGGCGAGGCTGCAGGCGCTGGCACCGGAGCGGCTGGAAAAAATGAAGGCGACAGCGCCCGCGCTGTACCAGTCGTACTTCGCCGAGGTCGAGCAGGACCCGGAGCCGGACTGGCGCGACAACACGCTGCCCGGCTGATTATTCAGTGAAGGTCGAGGTGGTCGGGTCGAAGAGCTTGCCGAAGTGATCGACCGGCTGCTTCAGTGTTTCGACCAGGTCTTCCGCGCCGCTGCGCAACTCGTTGCGGTGCTTCTGGGCCATCTCTTCGCCCGCGACGTCCGTGTAGATCAGGTGCGCGGTGACGTAGGCCTTGAAGTCGGACAGCTCGACGTACAGCCCATCGTAGGCCGTGTTGAACACGTAGCTGAACGTGCTTTGTTTGCCCTCGGGAATCTTGTTGTTCGGGTAGCCGAAGTGATGCAGGGCGGAGTACATGGCCGCCCAGGGCGACAGGTCGTACTCCTCAAGCAGGTCGAGACGCCCTCGGCGATGCTCGTCTACAAATTTCAGGGTGCGCTTGTCCGTCAGTTCCACCGGGGTCCGCCTAAGTCACGTGCTGCCAAGGGGTCAGGATGTTCTCAAAGGGCGGAAACTGCGCGTTGCGCCGTCCTTTCCGACAGTCTACCCCGTGATTGCGACATCGTCCAATCCAAGCAACCTAAACACTTGTTTTGCAATGACTTGTGGCTCCGCGAGGCGCCCTTCGCCGGTCCAGCCGCAGGCGAGGTCGCCTTCTTCGGGATCGATGAAGTGGTAGCCGCGGGCGCGCAGGGTTTTGACGTTCTCGAGCGTGGCCGGGTTCTGCCACATGCGCGTGTTCATGGCCGGCGCGAACACGATCGGCTTCTCGTTCGGCAGGCAGGACAGGATCAGCGTGCTGACCGGCTCATCGCCGATGCCGTGCGCAGACTTCGCGAGGATGTTGGCCGTCGCCGGGGCGATCAAGAGAAGATCCAGCTCGTCGGCGAGGTCGATGTGCTTGGGCTTGCTGTGGGAGGGCTCGAACAGGCTGGTAATCACCGGGTTGCCCGTCAGCGCGAGAAACGTCTGCGCCCCCACAAATTGCGTCGCGGAGGGCGTCATGGCGACGGTCACCTCCGCGTGGTCACGCAAGTACTTGTGCAACACGGCAATCTTGAACGCCGCGATGCTGCCGCAAACGCCGATTACGATATGCGGCCTCTTGCTGCTCATTTCTTCTTCTTGCCTTCCGTCTTGATCACGGTCTCGTTGTCTTCGCCCAGGTTGATCAGCCCGCGCTTGAGTTCTTCGACCGCGATGTAGATGTAGTCTTTCTCGTGCTCCTGGCCGACGCGCACGAGACGGGGCATTCCGCCCACCAGCTCATTCACGCGGCGCTGCAGCAGGACGGTCAGGCGGAACTTGCCGCCGGCCATGCTGTAGAGACCTTCCAGTTCGGGGTAGTCGAGAGCAAATGCCATGGGTCACTCCTTGAGGTCCAGGCCGGGGTACAACGTTTCGCCGGCCTTCTTCTTTTCCAGCAATCTGTTTCGGGCCTGCTGCACCAGCCCGTGCACTTCTTCCACGCAGGTGTCGAGATCCTTGTTCACGACGATGTCGTTGTAGATCTCGGCCGCCTTCTGCATCTCCATCGAGGCGCGACTCAGCCGCGCCGTCTGTTGTGTCGCGTCCTCGGTCTCGCGTTCGCGAAGCCGGCGCGCCAGCTCTTCCATGTCGGGCGGGGCCAGGAATATCAGCTCCGAGTCGTAGCCCTTGCCCCGCATCTGCAACCCGCCGTTCACGTCGATCACCAGCAGGCATGCCAGCCCTGCTTTCAGCGCGTCGCGCAGCGGCTGCTTGGGTGTTCCGTACCAGTTCCCGTGCACTTCCGCGTACTCGACCAGCTCATTCGTGTCGCGAAGCCGCTCGAACTCCTCGACGCTGATGAACCGGTAGTCGACCCCCTCCCGCTCACCCTTGCGCTTCTCGCGCGTTGTCACGCTGACCGACTGCACGTAGCCGCCCCGTGCCACCAGGCGCCTGGCAACGGTCGTCTTTCCCACAGCCGTGGGGCCGCTGAGCACGACGAGAATGCCAGGTAGCGTTTCCATTCATTTTGGATTTTCGATTCTGGACTCTGGACTGGATGCGGCGTGCTACCTGCAATCCGAAATCCAAAGTCCGAAATCCAAAATCGTTTCACTCCAGGTTCTGCACCTGTTCCTTGATCTTCTCGATCTCTGACTTCATGGCCACCGCAATGGTCGCGAGCTGGGCGTCATTGGCCTTGCTCGCGATTGTGTTTGTCTCGCGCAGCATTTCCTGCGCGATGAAATCCAGCCTGCGCCCCACTTCGCCCTTGCCGCCGATCACCTGCTGGAACTGCTCGCAGTGATGGGCCAGGCGCGTGGTTTCCTCCGTGATGTCGCAGCGGTCCGCGAAGAATGCGACCTCCTTGATCAGCGCGTCCGGCTCAAGCGTCTGTCCGCTGTCGGCCAGCAGTTTCTCGATCCGCGCCTTCAGCTTGTCGCGGTACTCCTCGACCACTTGCGGCGCGCGCCCTTCGACATCCTTGGCGTGCGTCGCAACCAGCGCCACCCGCGTGTTCATGTCCGCCAGCAGCGCTTCCCCTTCCTTGCCGCGCATCTCCAGCAGCCCGTGGAGCGCGCCGCCCAGCGCATCCAGCACGGCCTGCTTGAGCGTCTCATCCAGCTCGAGCTTTTCCGACTCCTCCAGCACCACGCCCGGCATGGCGAGAATGTCGTTCAGCGTCGGCGCCTCGCTGCCCAGCTCGGCGGCGAGCTTGGTCAGCTTCGGCAGCCAGTCGCGGATCACCGGCTCGTTCAGGCTGTAGCTTATGCCGCGCTGTTTGCGCTCAAGCTGCACGTTGCAATAGACCGATCCGCGGATCACCCGCCCGCGAATCACGCCCTCCAGCTCCGTTTCGAGCTCGTTCAGCACGTCCGGCAGACGCGTCGAGACCTTCAGGAAGCGGTTGTTGACGGATTTCAGCTCGACTGTCACGGCGCCGCCGGGATGGGCGGCCGTCGCTCGGCCGAAGCCGGTCATGCCGTTGGGCACCTATTCGCCTCCGTCCGCGGGCGCTTCGTCCTGGGTCTGGTCGATGCCCTTGGCGGTGTCCTTGACGCCGCCGGTGCTGACGAGGCTGAACACCAGCGCCATGATGATGAAGGTGGCGCCCATGAAGGTGATGACCTTGTCGACCACCGCCTGTCCCTTGGTGCCGAACGCGCCGCCGCCTTCGCCGCCGCCGAACGCCGCGCCGATGCCGCCGGCGTCGCTCTGGCGGAACAGCACGAAGATCATCAGCGCAACGCAGTTGACCACGAAGATGACGCCGAGAAGCGTCAACAGGGTCTGGTTTGCAGCGGCCAGCATCATCTACATCTCCCGTGCTACGTCATCGATGGCCCGCAGGCTTTCGAGTTCAAGGCTTGCGCCGCCGACCAGCACGCCGTCAACGTTCGGCTGTGTCATCAAGTCGCGCGCGTTTTCCGGCTTCACGCTGCCGCCATACAGAATCGGCAGCGACTTCATTCCGTGCTTTGCCAGCTCTCCCCGGATGAAGGCGTGCATCTCGCCCGCCTGTTCCGGTGTCGCGGTTTCCCCGGTGCCGATGGCCCAGACGGGCTCATAGGCAACGGCCGCCAGCTCATTCCTGTCCGGCGCCGCCAGCTCAATCAGCGTCGCCAGGTGTTCCGTTACGACTTCCCGCGCCTTGCCATCCTTGCGCTCGGCCAGTGTTTCGCCGACGCAGTAGACCGGCTTCAGGCCCGCGCGCAGGGCGCGTTTGAGCTTCAGCAGCAGAGTCGCCCCATGCTCGCCGTGGCCGTGTCGGCGCTCGCTGTGCCCTACCAGCACCAGCGTGCAGCCCGCATCGGCCAGCATTTCCGCGCTGACGTCGCCGGTGAAGGCGCCGTCTTCTTCGGGGCTGACATCCTGCGCACCCAGCTTCAGCGCGCCGCCGATCAGCGCATCATGCACCAGCGCGAGGTGCGGATAGGCCGGAAACAGCCAGCAATCCCGCCCGTCGTTCTTCAATGCAGAGGCCAGCTCACAGCCCGACTGCCGCCGTAAGTTCATCTTCCAGTTAGCGGCGACGATCTTGCCCAAATGCCAACCCCCTCCCGCCGAAACGGGGGAAACACGGTAGCACCGGCCCTAGGCCTGTAAAGTACGCGCCAGAGGCAGTTTGGGCGCTTTAAAAGGCCCAAAACTGGAGCCCCGAGCGGCAGCTCGGGGGTGTTCGCCGCTAGCTACCCGAAAAAAGCCCGCGAACCGCGAAGTGCCGCAAAGAACCGCGAAGAACAGCGTGCCCATCTTCGCGACCCTTCGCGGTTCTTGGCGGAGAATCCCCCGGTTCACGCCGACAGCTTCCGCTGCCGGCTCCAGTTTCGCTACATTGGGGGCATGCCCGTCTACCAGCTACCTGACGAGATTGCGTTTCCGGAGCCTTCTGAGGCTGAGCCGGATGGGCTTTTGGCTGTCGGCGGCGATTTATCGCCGGAGCGCCTGCTGACGGGCTACTCGGTCGGCATCTTTCCCTGGCCGCATGAAGGCTGGCCGATTCTGTGGTTCAGCCCGGACCCGCGCATGGTGCTGTTTCCCGATGAGCTGAAACTTTCGCGCAGCCTGCGGCAGACCATCCGCAAGGAACGCTTCGAGATTCGCCTCGATACCGACTTCGCCGGCGTAATCGCCCACTGCGCCAAGGCCAAGCGCCCGGGCCAGCGCGGCACCTGGATCACCAAGGAGATGAAGACGGCCTACACAAACCTGCACGAGCTCGGCTTTGCCCACTCGGCCGAGGCGTGGCTGGACGGCAAGCTGGTCGGCGGCGCGTACGGTGTGTCGCTGGGCGCGGGCTACTTCGGCGAGTCGATGTTCGCGCTGGAGCCGGACGCCAGCAAGGTCGCTTTCGCGGCGCTGGTTGGGCAGCTCAAGCAGTGGGGCTTTCATTTCATCGACGCGCAGGTTCACACCGCGCACCTGGAGCGCTTCGGCGCACGCCAGATTCCACGCGATGACTACCTGGCGCGGCTGGAGGCGGCCCTGAGAGTGCCCACGCGGCGCGGGCCGTGGCAGCTGGGTGCGGATTAGCCGGCGGGGTTTGCACACATCCATACCCGGGGTTTGCGGGGCGGGCTATAAACGCACCCTGTTGTTGGAGCGGCATGGCATACTCAGGCTGATAGACTAAGCGCGGACTCGGAGCACGCAGATGGGGCAGGCACTTGCGATGTTCATGGCAAAGGATGACGCCTTCGGCTTCATGTTCGCGTTTGTGGTCATTGCCGTCGTGGTGGGGCTGATCGCATGGGGCGCCCACCACCAGAAGAAGATCCGCGAGAACTGGGCGCTGTTCGCCCGCAAGAACGGGCTGCAACTTCAGGGCAGCAAGCACCGCCCCACCATCCAGGGCTGGCTCGGCCCGGTGTACATCACGCTGAACACCGTCGTGCGCGGCTCCGGCAAGAACCGCACCACCTATACCCAGTACCACGTCACGATCAACGCACCCATGCCGGCCGGCATTGTGCTCTACAAGGAAGGCTTCTTCTCCAAGATGGGCAAGGTGTTCGGCGGCCAAGACGTGCAGATCGGCGACGCGACCATCGACAACGCGTTCATCATCAAGGCGCAGGACCTGCTCGGCGTGCACAACCTGCTCGGGCTGATGCCGGTCAAGAAGGCGCTGCTGTACGTGGTCACGCGCCACCCGGGGCTGCGCGTGCAGGACCGCCAGATTCTCGTTGAGCACACCGGCATGACCGGCGACCTCAACAAGATCGAGGGCATTTTCGCCGACATGTCCTACCTCGCGCAGACCTTCGACGCGGGCTACCAGGAGCTGGCAGGCACGAAAGCACCGCCGCAGCGCGTGCAGGCCCCGCCGGCGAGGCCGCGCTCGGCACCGGCGATCAAGTCGAAGACCGAAGTCCGCCACGACGCGCAGGCCGCCGCGGCCGAGATCCTGGGCGCGGCGTTATTCGCACAGGCCGGCACGCCGCAGGTTCGCAGCAACAGCCGCGAAGACCGCGTGGAGAAACACAAGGCGCTGAGCGAAATGGCCAACGCCCTGAGCCAGTACAGCGACAAGCTTGAGCGCGGCGAGGTCGTACCCGAAACGCCCGACGCCGCCAGCTACGGCGCGTCCAGCAAGTCCATGGAGGACGCGTTTGCCACGCCGAAGTACGAGGACGCGTTCGCCGACCCCAAGTTGAACGAGGATTTCTCCAACGCGGCCTGGAGCCAGAACGAGCCCAGCAAGGCGTTCGACTCAAGCAGCGCCTGGAGCAGCAACGCGCCCAGCGCGGCGTTTGATTCAGCCCCGACCGACAGCGACAAGGGCGACAGCGGCTTCAGCAGCTTCGACGCCGCGACAGACGGCAAGAAGACCGCGCCCAAGGGTGCGGCCGCCGGCAGCCTTGATGAGCTGATGGCGAAGCTGTCCGACGGCTCACTGATGACCAGCGCGCGCGAGCAGATCATCGCCGACAACAGCAACATGAGCTGGGAAGTCAGCCTGACCGTCGACCGCGTGGACAGCAGCTGGGGCTTCGAGCTGCCCGACAGCCTGCGCGACGGCAAGACCGTCGAGTGCAAGGACGCCGCCGGCAAGAGCTATGCCGTACGCTTCCCCAAGGCCCGCAACGCGCAGATCGAAAAGCTGCGCAGCGGCGAAACGCTGAAGGTCTTCGGCAAGCTCGTCGCCTGGGACGACCTGTTCAAGAAGGCCACGCTGGACGCGGAGTAAGTCGAGCCTGCTCCATCCGTATCGGGGCGGCCTGCCAACGTCTATAGTTCTCGCCATGACAAACAACCCCTCTGCGGCAGCCGACCAGGCCGAGCTCTTCCGGCAGATGGCTGCTGGCTACGACCACGCGATCCGCGTATTTCAGCCGACCTACGACGCGATGCTGCAACTCTCGACCGACCTGGCATGCGCGGCCGCGACGTCTCGCGCGCGCTGTCTGGACTACGGGACGGGCACGGGCGCCGCGCTGCCACTACTGGCCCGGCACTTCGATGCGGTGGTGGGCATCGATCCCGGCAAGCCAATGCTGGACCTGGCACGGGCGCGTGTATCGCAGGAACTCGGCGCCGACGCGACACGCGTGACTCTGGTCGAGGGAACGACGGCTTCCCAACCGCGACTACTCCCGCCCGCCGAATTCGACGCCGTCCACTGCTCCCTGGTACTGATGTTCATCGAGAGCGACGAGGCCAAATTGTCGGCACTCCGCGCGCTTCATTCCACGCTTCGACCGAGCGGAGTGCTGGTGCTGACGGAGATTCTGCGTGACGCTGAAGCAGGCGACGAACAGGAGACCTTCGCGCTGTGGAATGCCATCATGCGTCAGCGTGGCGCGAACGACGTGCTGGCCACGCGTGGAGACCAGCAGGTCCACACGCTGATGCACCGCTGCACAGATGCCGGTCTGCGCGATCTGCTGGATGCCGCTGGCTTCTGCAGCGCGGTCAAGGTCTTTCAGACGCTGCACACATCCATGCTCGTTGCCCGCAAATAAGGCAAGGCCCGGGACGCTCAGGTGAGCAGCCCGGGCCTTTCGTTTCGCTTTGCCAGACGGACCGCGAAGATCTGCTTCGCGTCGGCGTCCTATTTGCCTTCGGTGACCTCGTCGTCGTCCAGCAGGCGGTCGACGACGGCCGTGAGCAATGCGCCGCGGCAGCCGCCGATGGCGACGAAGTTGATCATGCCCTTCTGGTCGATCACGAACACGGTCGGGATGCCATAGACCTGGTAGTTGTTCATGTCGTCGGCCGTGCCGAGCACGATCGGGTAAGGCATTTCCACGCGTTCATGGAAGGCCTTCAGGTGCTTGATGTACTCCTCAGTGGTCGTGCCCTTGTAGGGCTTGCCGCTGCGGCTTGGCTTGAACAGCTCATCGCGGCTGTCCGGCAGCAGGCCGCGTTCGTTGTACTGGCGCGTGACGCCGAGGACGGTCAATCCTTTTTTCGCACGAGACTCGTGCAGGGCTTCCAGTCCGGGGATGGAGCCCAGGCAGGGCCCTCACCACGTGGCCCAGTAATCGAGCACAACGACTGTGCCCTTCAGGTCGCTGAGCTTCTTCGCCTCGCCGCCGATCCAGGTCTTGCTGTCGACTTCGGGCGCGGGCTTGCCGACCAGGTCGAGGCGCATCTGCGCGTAACGGTGGACCGACTTGCGACGGTCGTACTTCTCCAGTTCGCCCGCGGCCATGATGTCATCTAGCGCGCCTTGGAACTCGGTGCGGGCCTTCTCGAAGTCGGCCAGCATGCAATAGACGTCACCGATCGCCATGCGAATGCCCGGCTTGTCCATCTCGGGCACCTGCTTGTGCAGCTCGAGCAGGTGCTCCAGGGCGAGATCGAGCTCGCCGGTCGCGGGCAGTGCGATCGGCAGCCAGGTTGAGCGCGCGTAGGCCGCCTCGTTGCTGTCGGGGAACTTCTCGACCAGCAACTCCCAGGCCTTCACGGAATGCTTCGGGTCGGTCTCGATCGCCTCCTGCGCGGACATGTTCAACCCGTCGCGCAGCATCTCCGCGTGCTCTTCGCCTTCCCACTTCTTCCAGTCGCTGGCGTCGAAGGCCTTCAGAAAAGTCTGCTCGGCCTTCCATTCCATGGTGCCGGCCTGCTTGTAGACCTCGGAAAACACGGCGCGCGCGGCGGCCTTGCCCTCTTCGGTTTCCATTTTCTGGAACAGGCCGGAAAACGCGTCCTTCAACGTCTTGGCCTCGGCGCGTGCGGTCTGCAGCCTGGCCCACGCCTGCAGCGTCGGGTCTTCGGCCGCCAGTGTTTTCGTCTCGGGAGTCTCGGGCGCCGTGTCGGCGACCTTGTGCGGCGCGGGCGCGTCATCGGCCGCCGCAGGGGCCTGGGCCAGCAGCAGCAGCATCGACACGAGCCACAACCATCGTGTGGATCGATTCATCGGGTAACCCTTTCAGGGCATTGCGGGCGCAGCCACAGAATACGGATGGCGGTGGGCGTATGCCCTGAAAAAAGCAAACGGCGCGCCCGAGGGCGCGCCGTTTGTTGTTTCCGTCCGCGGCTACTTCATGCCGCCGGCCGTCTTGCCTTCCTCTTTCGTTTCCTTCTTCTCGAGCAGCGCCTTCACGCAAGCGCCGACGAGCTTTTCGTTGCCGCCGCCGACAACCAGCAGCGCAACCTTGCCTTCCTTGTCCACCACCACCATCTGCGGGATGCCGGTGATGCCGTAGTTCTTGAAGTCGTCATCTTTGCCGATCACGAACGGGTAGCTGATGTCCGCGAGCTTCTTGAACTCCGTGACGTGCGCCACGTAGTCTTCTTCGGCGATGTTGTCGACTCGCTCGCCCTTCTGCAGGTCGGAGCTGTCCGTCGGCAGGAAGCCGCTCTTGTAGTAGTGCGTCAGCCCGATGGCGACCACGCCCTCTTCCTTGTGCTCTTTGTAGATCTCATCCAGTCCGGGCATCGCGCCACGGCACGGCGGGCACCAGGTGGCCCAGAAGTCGATGATCACGACCTTGCCCTTCATGTCGGCGAGTGACTTCGCTTCGCCGCCGATCCAGGTTTCGCTGTCCACGTTCGGGGCCGTCTGGCCGACGAGCTTCTTGCGCGTGGTCGCGTCACCCTTGGTGCGCGCCAGCGGGTCGCGTGCGCCGAGTTCCTTGTCGCCGATCGCGTCCAGCGCGCCCTGGTAGCTCTTGACCGCGGCGTCGGTATCGCCGGTCGCGGCCTGCAGGTCGCCCAGCTTCACAAGCAGGCTCGGCTTGGCCTTGTCGTCCGCCTTTTCCGCGAACGCGCCTACGCGCTCCACGGCCTTGGCAAGCTGGCCGGCGTCGATGTACGCGCCGGGCAGGTAGTAGCTCTGGACCGCCGAGCAGTACTTGCTGCTGGGGCACAGCTCAAGCAGAGCCTCGAACGCCTTGATGGCATCTTCCGGCTTCTCGGCGTCGTTGGCGTCCTGTCCCAGCAGGAACAGCCCCGACTCAAGCATCTCGGCGTGGTCTTCGCCGGAGTAGTTCTTCCATTCGGCCGTGCGGACGGCGGCGATAAACGCCTTCTTGCTCGGCTCCATCAGCTCTTCGGCGGCCTTGATCTGCGCGCGGGCGTCTTCGAGTGAGACCTTCTTGGCGTTGTAGTCCGCCACGATCTTCTTGTAGGTCTCGTTGTAGGTCTCATTGGCCTCGTTGTAGGCCTTCCAGGCGTCGACTACGGCGTCGGCTTTCTCGTCGGCTGCCTCAGCCGCCTTGGCCTTGCCTTCCATGTCCTGTGCCGCGATCGGCGCTGCCACGCTGAAGAACGCGGCTGTGCCGGCTGCGAGCAACCAAGCGTACTTGCTGTGCATTCCCTGCTCCTGTATTCGCACCAGATAGGTATTTAAGTGGCGTTTGCGAGGCACCTTTTACGTGCCGAACGGGGCTACGTGGCGAAAGAATCCAGCTAGCTGCCACTTTCTTTGAAACGCCACAGCAGCAGATATGTGCGATATTGAAACTCGACAAACCCTTCCACTGCATGGGTTTGGAACAATTCTCGCAACGCCTTTTCGAACCCCGCGCGGTCTTTCACGCCGTGAATAATGTAGCTGCTGCTGTTGGCGCGCCCAATCAGCGCGTCCCAGTCCATGCGCTGTGAGTTTGAGAACTCGCGCTCGGCCACGTCGGTGCACAGGGGCGAAGCCTTCACCCACGCGCTGTTGTCCTGCCCGCCGTCGACGGCCTTGCGCACGTCGCCGTATTCGCTCGACCAGACGCCGAGCAACGCCTCGTATTCCGCCTGCCAGCCGTCGTCGCGCCGGTAGTTCCAAAACGCGGCGCACGCGCCGCGCGGCTTCAGAATGCGCTGCCACTCGCCGACGCAGTCATCCAGGTCGAACCAGTGCAGGGCCTGCGCGCAGATGATCAGCTCGGCCGAGTCGTCACGCAGCCCGGTGTTGGCCGCGTCTCCTTCCTTATACTCAGCTGCGCCGGCCTCGATGGCCTTGGCCAGCATGGCGGCATTCGGCTCAATGCCGGTGACCTGATACCCGTGGGTGGCAAAGCGGCGGCTGCTGATGCCTGTGCCGCAGCCGATGTCCACCACGTGCGAATCCGGCACCAGCCCGGCGTACTCGGCGCACGCAACCACCAGCTCGTCCGGATAGTCCGGGCGGTACTTCGCGTAGTCGTCGGCGGCCTTGCTGAATCGATCTCGCGGGTCCATTCGCCGAATATAGCTCGGTCCACGAAAACCGCCTTGCGCGAAGACTCAAAGGGAAGGCGCGAAGCGGCAGTTTCTTCGCGTCCTTCGCCCTGCTTCGCCACTTCGCGTGAAGCAGTTGCCCCGTTTCCGTGCCAAAGCGCAAAAACGTCCTTGGCATCCCGTTGGCGCATGTGCAATACTGCGTACTCGCACAGGTGTGGACGATAATTGCGCATTGGCAATGGGCCGGAGGACGCCATGTCCCAGCAGGTTGTGACCAAGACCTACGACGAAGAGATCCGTGAGAGACTGCGCACGCTGGTCAAGACACGCAGCCAGTCAGACCTCGCGCGCAAGACCACCACGCTCGTCAGCACCGTCAACCGCTACCTCAAATCGACGAAGATACCGGGCGAGTTCTGCACGGCCGTGATCAACGGGCTCGGCGTGAACCCGGCCTGGCTGATGACCGGCGAAGGCACGCCGTTCCTCGCCGACGTCTCGGCCGGCACCAGCGAGATGGCCAGCAATCTTCTTGAATTGGTCGAGGCGATGAACCAGGTCGCCAAGATGAAGCTGGGCGCGCTGACCGGCCAGCACCACCTGAAAGTCCTGCGCGAGCTGAACGATGCGCTCGAGCGCTACGAGTCGCTGCGCGCGATCTTGAACAAGCGCACGCGCAGCGTGTTCCGCGAACTGCTCGACAGCCTCAAGAAAGCGCTGCAGGACATGGACATGCAGCGCGCCACGGAAGTGCGCAAGGCGGCCTTGCAAGTCAGCCGCCTGTGCGACGACCCGCAGCTGAACGTGGAATTCGACAGCCTGCAGGAATTCTACGAGCACATCTTCGGCGACCAGGTCCGCGCGCTGGAGCTGAGCCGCAAGGTCTTCGTCAAGTCGCTGGCGGCAAGCGACGTCACGATGGACAAAGACCACGCCGCGCTCGCGATCAACCTCGTCGTCAGCCTGCACCGGGCGGACCGCTGCCGTGAAGCCCGCCGCATCTGCCGCGCCACGCTCGCGCTGTACGAAGACGTCGGCGCCGACTGGGGCCGCTACAAACAGCTTCAGGCGCTGCACGCCGTGCTGAACATCGAGCTGGGCAACATGCGCGAGGGGCTGCGCGACCTGCACGACACCTACCCGGTGCTGCCGGACCAGCTCAAACGCAGCTTCTCGGGCAAGCTGGTCGAGAGCATGCTGCTGTCCGGGCTCACACCGCTGGACTACGCACCGGCCATCGGCGACGACTCCAGCGCCAAGGCCGTCGCGCTGGTGCGCTTTGCGGCACTGGTGGACGACATCGACCACGTGAAGTCGTTCCTCAAGAAATACGGCGGCGACGACCGCACCGGCATTCCCGAGGAAGGCATCTGGCACGCCTACGCGGCCGGTCTCGCGGGTGAGGCCAAGAACGCGGTCAGCGGCTTCGAGGCCGCGGTGAACGCCGAGCGCGGGCGAATCGCCGTGCGCCCGACGCAGGAGTTCACCTACATGGCCTGCGCGGCGCACCTCGCGCGCATCGCCGGTGACGACAAGAAGGCGCGCAAATACCACGACGAGGCGCAGCTGTTGCTGGACGGTCTCGACAAGCAGGTGAACCCGCAGGTGATGGCCCTGGCGCTGCACTACAAGAACGCGCTTGAGCTGTATCCGGAAGACAGCAAGGCCAAGGCCACCAAGGACGCCCGCACAGCCGCACTCAGGTTCTTCAAGCACCACTACGAGCAGGGCTACGGCGCGTTCGCGAAGTTCCTGTAGGGGCGGGCTACTTCAGGTACTCGGGCGTGGCTGCTTCGCGGCGCTCTTCGGGCGTGAACTCTCGCGAGGAGCGAATGATCGGGCGATGCGAGGAACCGGACGGCTCGGGCTCGCTGTAGCTGCCACTTGCGTCACCGCCTGCTCTGCCGAAGTTGAGATTCTTCAGGTCGCCGATGTGCACGCCGGTGATGCCGCAGCCGGTGAGCGGCAGAACAAACAGGATCAGCAACAGGGCACGCATGCGCGCTCGCTAAAAATCACCGTCGAACAGGGGAATGGTGTTGTCGTAGTCGAGCTTGGCTTCGTCGACCAGGTCGCGGGCCATGATGTATTCGCCCGTTTCGAGATCCTGCAGCTTGGCCGTCAGGGGCACCATCCCGCTGCGGATCCCGTTGATGATGCTGGATTCCTTGAAGGGCCCGCGAAGCTCGCCCTTCACCAGTACCTTGTAGGCTTTGGTCTTGTTCGACATGGTTTTCCCGGATTCCCGCCACAGTATAGCTAGCGGTCGCCCTGCGCCGACGCCGAATTTTCCGGCTGCAACTACAATCTCGCACCGAGACCACAGAGGGCACAGAGAGGCGCCATTTGCTGTTCTCCGTGAACTCTGTGGTCTCTGTGCGAAACTGCAGTTTGCCTTTAGCATCTGCCGCCATGGGACTGTTCGACTGGCTCAAGGGCAGCAAAGAAGCACCGCAAACCGGCGCCGCGCCGGGCATGATCGTGCTGCTGGACGGGCTGCCGCAGATCGATGCGCCGGCCGCGGCCAAGGCGCTCGACGCGATCGAGAAGCTGCGCGCGCCCTCGCGCATCGAGATCGAGAACGCACCCGTCGGCGGCAAGACGGCCGAGGGCGACGAGGTGGAAGGCGCGCTGCACGGCTCGGCCGAGTTTGACAGCCACAGCATCGGCATCGTCGGCTTCGACGCGCCCGCACCCGGACCGGTCATGGAGAAAACCGTCGCCGTCAGCAACTGGACCGGCGACGCCCGCAAGCAACTTGAGAACCACTACGCGCACCTGGTGCTGATGCACGCGGGCGGCGGGGCGAGCGCGCTGGAGAAGTACATCGCGCTCTACAAGCTCGCGGGCGTGCTCGGCGGCGGGCACCTGCGCGGCGTGGTGATCGAGGACGCCTGGACCTGCGCGCCCGCCGACCTGGTGCGCGAATTCAGCAACCCGGAGATGCTTGCCGCCTTCCGCGAGAGCATCCCGCCGATCCTGTTTACCGGCTTCGTGCGATTCACGACCGACGACGGCGCGTGGTTCGTCACCAAGGGCCATCACCTGTTTGACGCGCCGGACCTTGCCATGGAAGGCAACGACGAGCAGCCCTCGGAGGTGATGGACCTGTTCATGAACATCTTCCTCTATGTGACCGGGCAGAAGGCAAAGATCGCGCCCGGGCACACGCTGCAGATCGCCGAGGAAGCCTTCCTGAAGTTCAGCGAGGTCGCGCCCGACAACCCCTACCGCGACTGGCTGCTCGGCGCGGGCCAGACGCTGCAGCTCAAGCGCATCAGCA
Organism: Planctomycetota bacterium; assembly: GCA_020638675.1. GTDB lineage: Bacteria > Planctomycetota > UBA8742 > UBA2392 > UBA2392 > JACKID01. Next base: position 283,264 of record JACKID010000003.1, on the reverse strand, counting down.
AGGATGAGATCAACCGCAAGAACGGGGCTTAGGGCCTGGGGCATCGGGCGCAGGGACTGCATTTTCCCGAGCCCAAAGCCCCATGCCCAAATTCCTGATTTTCTGGAATGCAAATAACCGGATAAACGGTTATACAGTTGCTATGCGGGAACTGGCCGACATCTTCAAGGCACTGGGCGACGAGACGCGCCTGCAGATCATGGCGCTGCTCGTGCAACACGGCGAGCTGTGCGTCTGCGACATCGAAAGCGTCATCGGCGCAACCCAGTCCAAGACCTCGCGACACTTGCGCTACCTGCTGCACGCCGGGCTTGTGCAGGACCGGCGCGACGGAGTCTGGGTTCACTACCGCATTGCCGGCGACACGGACGGCCGAATCGGAACGATCCGCAGGACACTCAAGAAACTGCTCACACCCGAGTTGACCGAGCACCTGAACGCGCGGTTCACGAAGCAGTGCTGCGTGGACGGCGTCTGCAAACCTGCATCGGTCCGGGCGCGCGAGCATGCCAATACATAGGGAAACGACATGAAAAGCCGCATCCACATCAGCCTCAGCGTCAGCGACCTGCACAGCAGCGTCGCATTCTACAGCGCCCTGTTCGGCGCCGAGCCGACCAAGCAGCGCGACGACTACGCCAACTTCCGCCTCGATCGCCCCAGCCTGCACCTCGCGCTGGTCAAGGCGCCCGAGCATGCGAGCGGTGATTCACGCGCGCGACACTTTGGGATCGAGCTGTTCGACAACGTAAACCTGAGTGACTGGCAGGCGCGCCTTGAGCAGGCACACATGCCGCTCAAGATCGAGCGGCAGGTCACCTGCTGCTACGCCGTCGGCAACAAGTTCTGGGCAAAAGACCCGGACGGCAACGACTGGGAATTCTGGGTCCGCAGCGCCGAAGCCGAGCTCATGAAGGGCGACAGCACGGCCGACTGCGCAACCGGCGAAGCCGCATGCTGCACACCCCAGCAGGCCGAAGTGGCTGTCACCGCAGCCAAGGTCAAGGATGAAGCGCCGTGTTGCACACCGGACACCGCGGGCAAATCGGGCTGCTGCTAGGGACGATCATGCTTCGCCGGGCGGCGGCAGAGTTCTTCGGCACCTTCATCATGGTCTTCGCGGGCACTGGCGCGATCGTGATCAACTCCGTATCCGGCGGCGCGATTTCCCACGTGGGGATCGCGCTGACGTTTGGCCTGGTCGTCATGGCCATGATCTATGCGCTGGGCGAAGTCTCCGGCGCGCACATCAACCCGGCCGTGACGCTGGCTTTCTGGCTCGCCAGGCGCCTCGACGCCAAGGCGCTGCTGCCCTACCTGCTGGCGCAGCTGGCGGGTGCTGCAGCCGCGAGCTTCCTGCTGCTGCTGCTGTTCGGCGACGTGGCCACGCTCGGCGCGACGCTGCCTTCGGGCAGCGTGCAGCAGTCGTGGGTGCTTGAGCTGGTTTTGTCGTTCATCCTGATGTTCGTGATCCTGGGCGTCAGCACCGGCGCGCGCGAATCCGGCATCATGGCGGGCGCGGCCGTCGGGGCCGTCGTCGCGCTGGAGGCCATGTTCGCGGGGCCGATCTGCGGGGCTTCGATGAATCCTGCGCGGTCGCTGGGACCTGCGCTGGCCAGCGGTCACCTGCAGCATCTCTGGATCTATCTCAGCGCACCGGTTGCCGGCGCATTGCTGGCGGTGCCGCTCTCCAGGCTGATTCACAACAACAAAGTCGAGAGGACCAAGACATGACTGGACGCTCTGTGCTGTTCCTGTGCACCGGCAACTCCGCGCGCAGCCAGATGGCCGAGGCGCTGCTGCGCGAACTCGCGGGCGACAAGTTCGAGCCCGCCAGCGCGGGCCTCAACCCGAAGGGCGTGCACCCGCTGACCGTGCAGGTGCTCAAGGAAGAAGGCATTGATATCAGCGATGCCAAGTCCAAGGACGTGCGCGAGTACCTCGGGCACAAGGTGTTCCTCGACCTGATCACCGTCTGCGACCACGCCGACGCCAGTTGCCCCACCGTGTTCCCCGGCGTGCAGCGCCGCTTCCACTGGAGTTTCAAGGATCCGGCGGCGGCCACCGGCACGGAAGAAGAGCAACTGAAGGTCTTCCGCGAGGTCCGCGACCAGATCAAGGCCCGCATCAAGGCCTGGCTCGACAACCCGGCGCTCGGGTTGAAAGCCTGATTCCGTTGTACATACATGGGACCCATGGCAGACTCCTTGGCCCTTTGGGCGAAGAGTCCGGGATTTTTCGTATCCCGCGCCCGATTTGAACCGTCACTGAAGAACAACCCGACAAGGAGAAGATATGAAACGATTCGCTATGTTTGCTGCAGCGGCCCTGATGCTGGCTGCGCTGATCGGGCTCGTGCCCGTATTGAGCCAGGACATGGGCGGCGACGAGGGCGAAAAGGCCTGCGGCGGTGACGAAACCGCACCGGCCGAGCCGACGAAGGGTAGCCAGGATCCGAACGGCGTCCTCAAGAACATGCTGGGCACCTGGAACATGGCGTTCAAGCTCTACATGGAGCCGGGCGCTGACCCGATCGAGATGAGCTTCGACATGAAGAACGAGTGGGCGCTCGACGAGCAGTTCATCCGCGCCGAGTACGACATGAAGGAAGGCCCGTTCCCGCACAAGGGCATCGAGTTCTTCAGCTACAACGAAGCGACCGGCGAGTACCAGGAAATCCGCATCACCTCGATGAGCGGCATGCAGATCGTCTACAGCGGCAAATACGACGCAGACAAGAAGACGCTTGAGCTGAAGGCCAGCTACTCAGGCGACTGGCAGGGCACCAAGTACAAGGCGACCTCGCGCGAAGTGTACGTCTGGAAGGACGACGACCACTTCACCTGCACGGTCTACACCAAGTACGAAGACATGCCGGACATCCCGAACGAAGTGAAGGAAGTCGAGATCGTCGCCACCCGCAAGAAGTAGCGACACGAATCAAACGGGACCGGGCTTGCCCGGTCCCGTTTTCGTTAATCCTCACGCGGCGGCGTGCGTGGTATCTGAAGGTCCGACGTCGGCGGCCCGAACAGGCGCTCCTGGCCCGCTTCGCCGTGGCAGTCCATGCAGCTTTCGATCAGCCCGGCGCTGGTGATCTGCCTGCCATCCGGTGTAAGCGTGCCGTAGATCCAGCCCGCGTCTGTGCCTTCCGTGGCCGGGTCAAGCTTGAGCATCACGAACAACGCCGACGGCTCGCCCAGCGCGCGCGACTTGCCGTCTGCATTCGCGGGATGATACGCCTCCTTCACCAGCGCCTGGCCCACGGGCTGTGTCGGCAGAGTCAACTGAAGGTCGACCGCCGTCGTCGCCTCGCCGATAGCCCACTGGTACGCGTCGGAGTCTTTCACCCAGAGAAAGTACAGCTTGCGCCCGTGCGCCTTGCTGGTCGTGGCCCGGCTCTTGAATGCGGCCGTAGGCAGCGGCGCGCGGCACATGGTCGGCGCCCAGTTCGGGTCGTCGGACAGTTTGGTGTAGTGCTGCCGGAACTCGGCGGCGACCGCGAGCAGCTCCGCGTGCCACCTGGCGTCGGCGGGTGCAGGCTCGTGCGGCGTATCGCCGGCCGGCGCAACCGGCACGGGCTCACTCGGGATTGTCGCGACCCCGCGGGCCCTTGAGCCGCAGGCAAGCAGCAGGCAGGCGCCCGCAAGCAACAGGCATGACAGGCATAGATGGCGCATGGTTTCCCCCTTGGTCTGTACAGGATACGGGCGAAACGCGCGCGCTTGTGTAACGGGCTGGTAAACGAACAAGGGCGCCCGGAGGCGCCCCTGTCGAAGGGTTGGGTGACTAGGACTCTTTGCCGTCTTTGCGTTCGCCGTGCTTTTCCTTGTGCGCGGCGATCTTGGCCTTGATCTCGCTGATCTTTTCCTCGAGGCGCGCGATGGCTTCCGCCAGGCGCTCGGGGTCTTCGGCGTTGCCCTCGGCCTGCTTGGCCTTCAGCTGCTTGAGCTTCTTCTGCGCCTCAGCCAGGCGCTTGGCGACCTGGGCGTGCTTCCCGGCATGGTCGCCCTTGGCGTGTTCGCGGCCTTCCTTGTGCTTGCCGTCGCGCTCAGGGCGCTCCGTGTCCTGTGCAAATGCGGCCCCTGCGCCAAGGCTCAGCATCAGGGCTACTGCGAGAATTCGGGCGAATTGCATGGCGTGTCTCCTGTGGTGTCGAATAGGTGCGGATACGCGACATCACACCCCGCCCGGTTCCGGAGGTTTCGCGTAATCTCGCAAAATCTGTGCTATTCGAGCCCGGACCGGAATGTGCGGGTGGCGCGGGCGCGGGTGCCGCGCTTGGGCGGCTGCCACTCGGGAATGTTCATCTGCTCCAGCACGCCGGGGTCGCAGCCGGGCAGGGCGATGCCGCGCAACTGCTCCTCGTGCAGCGCGGCCGGCGCGGGGAACGGCTGCCCGCGTTTCTCGAAGTGCGCCAGCAGGAACGTGTGGAAGTCCAGCGCGGGCTGGTAGCTGATGTCCCAGTTCAGCACCCGCCGGTTCAGCTCCGTCGCGCCGAAGATGTTGGCCAGCTCGAATTTCAGCACGGACCAGTTGTGCCCGATCCACGCGTTCGGGCCGCCTTCCAGCAGCGCCATCAGGAAGGGGCGCTCGGCCTCGGACTTGCGCTTCTGCTTGAGCAGACAGAACGCCTGCGCGGCGAAGGCCTCGGCGCGGCGGTTCGGCTCGGGGATGTAGCCCATCGAGCGCTCGTACCAGTCGATCGCCTCATCATAGTTGCCGCGCGCCTCGGCGAACTTGGCGCTCAGCGTCGCGTGCGTGCCCGGCGCGAAGCCGTTGGCGCCCAGGTCGCGCAGCATCTCGGCCACGATCTCGTCGCGGTGCAGGTGGATGTGAATCTCGATCAGCGCCCGCCACGCCTTGCCCACCTTCGGCGCCAGCGTCGTAGCGCGCTCGGCGAACTCCACCGCGTCGCGCAGCGGGCCTGTGTGGTAGTGCTCGTCGTCGAAGCGGGCCAGCTCGGTGATCGCGCGCGCGAGCATGAAGTACGCGGCCGCGTTGTTCGGGTCGGCCTGGATGGCGTCGATCGAGCGCCCGACCGTCGTCTGCAACTGCGGCACCGGCGTGGAGGCCTCCGGGTCCTCGAGCCCCACCAGCGCGCGCTTGCTGGCCACCGGGTCGGACACGCTGCGGTTGACCGGGTCCGCCAGCCAGGCGCGCAGGTCCTCAATCGCCGGGCGCACCGCCGCGTACTCGGCGGGCATCTTCTGGCGCATGAAGGCGGAAAGTTCGGGGTTGCGCTCCATGACTGGAAGTTAGCAGTGCCGGGCGTCACTACAACTAGAAGTAAGCATGAACCGGAATGAATGCCTGGTAATGCACGTTCTGCCCAACCAGGAACGGAGACAAATCATGAAGGTACTTGTGGTAGGCGCATCGGGCACGATCGGCAAGGCCGTCGCGGACGCCATCGAAGCCAAGGGACATCAAGTCGTGCGCGCCTCGCGCCACGGCGAGCAGCAGGTCGACATCCAGGAACCGGCCAGCATTCGCGCCATGTACGAGCGCGTCGGAAAGGTAGACGCGGTCGTCAGTTGCGCCGGCAACGGGGCATGGAAAGCGCTCGGCGATCTCAGCGACGCCGACCTCGAGTACAGCTGGGCCAACAAGCTGCTGGGCAACATCAACCTCGTGCGCCACGGCATCGCGCACGTCAACGACGGCGGCAACTTCATCCTGACCAGCGGCATGTTCAGCCAGCAGCCGATGCCGGGCGTGACCGCGCTGGCCATGATCAACGGCGGGCTGGAAAGCTTCACCCGCGGCGCCGCGCTGGACCTGCCCCGCAACATCCGCATCAACACCATCAGCCCGCCCTTCATCAAGGAGACGGCCGAGAAGCTGGGCATGCCCGGCGGGCTCCCCACGGCCGAGAACGCCAAGACCTACATCGATCTGCTGGAGGGCAACCAGACCGGCAAAGTAGTCGCAACAGGCTGAAATGAGACCACACAGGGTGCTGTTGTCAGCGCCCTGTATAGGGTTTGTCCAGTCCGCGAATCTCGAGCCGGACCAGCTCAAACGCCGGCATGTCGAAGTAGGCTCTCGACGGGCTGTCGAGCACCCCTGCGAGGAAGTTCTCGAAGCGGTCTGCGACAAGTTGGACGCGTTCACCCCAGCGCAGCCCGGGCGGGAGAACCACCACAGCCCCGTGATGCTCGTAGCCAAAGCCAAGCGCGAGCGCTGCCATCCGCCCGTCGGCAAGCCGGCAGAAGGGCACCAGGCATAACCGCCCTTCGTACTCGCCTCGAAACAGTGCCAACGGCGCTTCGGCCGCCAGCGGCTCCAGCTTGGACATCGGAAGAAACGTGAAGGCCACGCGTCCCGAGTCGGAAACGGTTCCGCCGTCGCAGACCGCGTAGAACTGCTTCAACGCGTGCGGGGGACGCGGCAGGCTCGTCAACCGCTGATACTGGCGTGCCATCTCCGAGGGGGATTGCGGCGGCACAACCGTGTCAAACTGCTTCTCGATTCTCTCAAGCGGCGTCAACTCGCGTACCGCCCAGCCGATCTTGGGGCGAAGCGCCAGTGTCTGCTCGTCCTGTTCGACCCCGATCATCCCTGCCAGGAACTCCATCGGTTGGTTTGCGACCACACCGGCCCTGCGCTCCAGTCTGAAGGGCACACGCGACAGCGGGGTCGGCAACGACGCGAGCTTTATGCGATCTGTGTTGCTGTCCAACAGCGGATTGCGCTGGTCGAACTGGTTTGACAACTGGTCGCGGACGTAGGGCACTAGGTGACCGATCCAGCCGTTGAACTCGGTGCCGCCGCAAGCCGGATCCTTGTGGTAGATCCGTCGCCAGTGGTCGATGTCCGGAACACCTTTGGCGGCTGCGATGAATTCGTCGCACACAGGCTCAAGGCCGTCCAGCCACCAGTCGAGGTCGAACCGCCGCAGGAAGCCAACACGCTCCCGCAACAGCATCCAGTCCTCGGGAGTTCCTTCCAGCGTCACCTGCGGGATCCCGCAGATCGCGCTGACCTGGTAGAGGTAGAACGGCAACACAACCTCAAGCAGCGCCACTTCGAACGCCGCGCGCTCATGCACACCCGTAGTCGAAAAGGTCGGAACCAGCTGATTCCGAATCTCCGGCAGGTAGGTCCCGACCTGTTGTGCCAAGTCGGCGATCACTTCTGACCAGAGATTCTCCGGCGAACCGCGAACGATATCTTCGCGCACGACCGTCAGGACCGGCTCTACGTCAGCGCCGGCAAAATGGTGCCAGAGGTCGTCCTTGTTGTTGCGTACGTGCTGTGCGAGCCCTTGCACTATCGTCAGCCACACCATGTCCGGCGACAGCACGATGGGCCTGTGTTCGCTGTAGCCCATGTGCACCGCCCAGTACAACGGGTGATAGGTTACGCCCCAGACGCATTCGCCTGTGTAGTCGCTGCACGACTCGACCGGCCTTTCAAAGAAGCGTTTCACGGCGGCGTGGGCGGGCTCGGTACTGAGCGGCTTTGTAGCCGGCGGAACGGCATCCACCGAGAACGTGATGCCGCTGCGATTGGTTGGATTCGTCATGGGCCGCTCCAGTCCGGTTCAGTTTACCACATCACTGCGACAACGCTGCCAGGCCTGATCTCGGCCCGCGGACGCCCTTTTGGCCCGGCGCTGCCGGGGCTATATTGCCCCGGCTGCATAACGGGAGATGGCGATGGCGGACAAGTACCGGTTGATCACGCGTAGCGACTTTGACGGGCTGATGTCTGCGGCGCTGCTGAAGGAACTCGACATGATTGAGACCGTCGAGTTCGTCCACCCCAAGGACATGCAGGACGGCAAGGTCGCCGTGAGCGACAAGGACATCACCGCCAACCTTCCCTATGTAGAAGGCGTGCACCTCGCATTCGACCACCACGCCAGCGAAGTCTCCCGCGTCGGCGAGCACAAGAACTTCATCACCGAGCCGGACTCGCCGTCCGCCGCCCGCGTGATCTGGAAGCACTACGGCGGAAGCGAGAAGTTCCCCAACGTCACCGACCAGCTGATGGCGGCCGTCGACAAGTCCGACAGCGCGCAGTTCGAACGCGACGAGATCTTGAACCCCGAAGGCTGGGTGCTGCTCAGTTTCATCATGGACGCGCGCACGGGGCTCGGGCGCTTTCACGACTTCGCGATCAGCAACAAGGAGTTGATGTTCAAGCTGATCGACCTGATTCGCGAAAAGACCATCGAAGAGATTCTGACTGACGACGACGTCGTCGAGCGCGTCGAGCTGTACAAGCGGCATGCGGCGATTAACGCCGAGCAGATCGAGCGTTGCGGCAAGATGCACAAGAACCTGCTGGTGCTCGACCTGCGCAAGGAAGACGAGATCTACGCCGGCAACCGCTTCATGCCGTACGCGGTCTTCCCCGACGCCAACATCAGCCTGCACGTGATGTGGGGCAAGCAGCGCCAGAACGTCGCGATCGCCTGCGGCAAGAGCATCCTCGACCGCTCAAGCAAGACCAACGTCGGCGAGCTGATGCTCAAGCACGGCGGCGGCGGCCACGTAGCGGCCGGCACCTGCCAGGTCCCCGCCGACAAGGCCGACGAAACCCTCAAAGAGCTGATCGAAGCCATCACCACCGACGGCTAGCCGGCACAGTTTGGGTCCAATATCCCGCGCAACATGCCCGTGTCGCGATGGCAGGTTATACTGTCACGGACGGCGTGCGGTGCTGACGTCGTCGACCGGGGGCCCTCTATTCGCAGGGGCTCTCGTCAGCTTTTCCAATCTAGGGAGGAATTCATGCAGACAGCCAATGGGCTACGCGCAGCAATCCTGGCGGGTGCGATTGCGGGCAGCATTGTGAGCTCGGCACTGACGAGCATGCTTTTTCTGGGCGAGAGAAAGCTGCAGGCACAGGACGCCACGGACAAGGCCCAGCAAGTCACCGCAACTTCCTTCCGTTTGGTCGACAAGGACGGAAAACTCAAGGGCGTGTTCGACGTCAGCGACAACGGCGACCCCACGCTTGAGCTCTATGACCAGAAGGGATTTGCCAGCCTCACCATTGGGCTGCGGCAGGATCGAGCGGGCATTTCGATCTCAGGATCCGAACAGGAAGACAAACGCGCAACCCTGCTATTGGGAGTAGACGGATCGACGCCACAGATCGGACTGGCATCCAGGACCGGCGAAGCGACCGCATTCCTGAGCGTTGAGGACGGGAAGTTTCCTCGCCTTCAACTCATCAAGATCGGGCATCGAGGAGAATCAGCCTTTAGTACCTTCGCTGCCCTTCATGTTGCGGAAGAGGGCAGTCTGTTGCTTCTGGCCCCGGTTCATGAAGTCACCTCTGACGAGGAAGATGCCCCTACAAACACAGTCATTGCAGGAAGGACTGACTTCGAGACGGAGTCCTATGGAATTCGCCTGAAGGGCAAGGACAAGGACACCGACTGGCCGTCAACCAAGTAGCGCGCAACAGCAAGCCCGTGACGGAACTCCTTCGTCGGGCGAGCACTCTGTAGGTCGAGTCCCGGATGAGCAGTTCGACAACGAAAGCCGCCATTCTCGCGCTTTGCACGTGCGTGATCGCGCTAGCGAGCTGCGGCATGGTGCAGTTGCCCCCACAGCCGTTCGAGCCGCCGGTCGACGGCACCTCCGCCGATTACCTCGTCTACTTTCAGGGCAGACTCGTTGGTTGGGAACGCAGGGCAACCGTCCAGCGACAGGACCACGGGCGAACGATCTGGAACAAACTCACTCACTCGTTCGCTCAATTCTCGCGTGATGCCGGCCTACCCCCCGTCACGACCGAGCTTTGGGTCGACGCTGACTACGACCTTGCCTGGATGGAGATACGCAGAACGATCGTCATCGGCGATGGGGTTCTCTCACGGCAAGTCGACATCCAGTGGAACGACTCGGCGACGATCGAGGACAGCCAGGCCGCGGCCGACGAACGCGTCAAGACCTTCGACCCTCGGCTGGACAACACGTTGACCGAGGAACAGGCAGAGAAGCAACTCCTCAATGGCGAGATCGGAAAAACCGCCACGGTTCGTCGTCTCAGCTACGAACGCGGCGTCGTGCGAACGTCGACTTGGACATTCCTGGGAGAATTCACCGCCACAACACACGACGGTCAGCCAATCCGGGGGAAGGCGATACGCAAGGGCGGCGGCGCGACTGCGGCGCTGTCATTGTATGACAACGACGATTGGATGCTGTACACGCGCTTTTCAGACGGCTTTGTTCTGGAGCGAGTCGCGTCCATACCGGACCCATTCGTACCGGAGCCGCTGAACTCCGCCTCCGTAGTGGCTACGGATGTTCTGATACAGGAACCGGCCAAACTGGAATGGATGGAGGTTGAGGTTCGCCTCCATGCCCGCAACGAACCCGCGCAGGCAATGCTCATTGAGGAGAGCGCCTACCAGCGCGTGAAGGCGCTTCCCCAAGCCTACGCGCTCCGACTGAACGCGACTCTGTCAACTGGTGGCCAGCAATCAGAGGATTACCCGCCGGGCAAACTCCCGGAAGATTTTGGGCGCTACCTGTCCCCCACTGTCAACTTTCAGTCTGACGACGGTGACTTGAAAAAGGCCGCCGACCAAATCGTGGAGGACGAGAAGAGTTCGCTCCGCATCGTTGGGAAGCTGTGCCATTTCGTCCACGAACGCCTGTCGCCGGGTCCCACGTACGAGGCCAACGCGAGTGCAAAAACGGCGTTTGTAACCGGGCACGGAGACTGCAGCGAAGCCGCCGCATTGTTGGTTACGTTGGCCCGCGCGGTTGGGCTGCCTGCCAGAAGGGTCGTCGGCCTATTGTACACGTCGAACGCCGGGCCGCGTGCTCGCGCTGCTTTCGTTCTTCATGCGTGGGCCGAAGTCTGGGTTGGAACGTGGGTTCCCGCTGATGCCACGTTGGATGTGGTAGGAGCCGCCGCCAGATACATTTCGTTGTTCTACGACGCGACTGGCTCAGAAGCAGGAGACCCAGCCCTTCTGGATTTGCTTGCTCAGCCGACTCCGCCTCTCAGGATTATCGCATATGGGTTGAGTACGGGTGAGCGATGGCAGCGAGAGGGAACCGTGTCTCACTTCAAGTAGATACCCGGTGCCTTCACCCTCGAAGCGACGCCGGCGCAATGGGGGGAATCACGCAGAGCCCACCGGTGTTGTTCCGGCGGAGGACACCAGTTGGCAAGAAGCAATTCCGACGCAATTCGCAGAGAGCGCATCGCAGATTCGGCGCTGTTTCGTGATGGCAAGTTTCATAACCCGACCGGCGTAGGCCCGGGGCTGAAGAAGGGCCATGGGCTTTCGATGGCTCGGGAGATGATCTGTGGCAATGCGCGGCGTGTGCCGGTTGCTCCGCTTCCTTCGCTTGATCCTCGCGATAGCTGGCGGCGTGCTCCGGAGTCGGGTCTGCGCGCTACGTGGCTTGGCCACTCGACGCTGCTAATCGAGATCGACGGTGCACGCGTGCTGCTCGATCCAGTCTGGGGCGAGCGCGCCTCGCCGCTGAGTTGGGCCGGGCCCAAGCGCTTCCAGCCGGTGCCGGTGAGCATCCCCGACCTGCCGAAACTCGACGCCGTGCTGATCTCGCACGACCACTACGACCACCTCGACTACCCCAGCATCCTGCAACTCGCGAAACTCAACGTCCCGTTCTACACGTCGCTCGGCGTCGGCGCGCACCTTGAGGCCTGGGGTGTCCCGCCCGAGCGCATCACCGAGCTCGACTGGTGGGAGAGCGTGCAGCTCCCCCACGGCATCGAGCTCACGGCCGCGCCTTCGCAGCACTTCTCCGGGCGCGGCATGCGCGACCGCAACCGCACGCTCTGGTCCAGCTTCGCCCTGCGCGGCGACAGGCACAGCGTCTTCTTCAGCGGCGACACCGGGCTGACGACGCAGTACGAGCAGATCGCCACGCGCCTCGGGCCATTCGACCTGGTGATGCTCGAAGTAGGCGCCTACTTCGAGGCATGGGGTGACATCCACCTCGGGCCCGACGGCGCGGTCGAGGCGCACAAGTTGCTCGGTGGCGGGGCGTTTCTGCCCGTGCACTGGGGTACCTTCAACCTTGCCTTCCACGCCTGGGACCAGCCGGCCGAGCGCCTGTACGAGCTGGCGGGCAAGCGCGACATCCAGCTCGTGATGCCGAAGCTCGGCACGGCCGTCGAGCCTTCGCACGTGCAGAGCATCAACCCCTGGTGGCGTGACGTCGCGGCGCTGGAAACCAAGGCCCCCGAACCGGCCGTGCAGGCCGCGTTCGAGCCCATCCCCGACCCGATCGACTAAGATTGCATCAACGGGAATACCCGTGACGCACCGGCCGTTCGCGCTAGGCTCACGACAAAGGAGACGCGATGGAACCGAAGGTGATCGTCATTACCGGCGCGAGTGAAGGCATTGGCGCGGTGCTCGCGAAGCAGCTTGCAGCCAAGGGGCACAAGCTGGTGCTGGCCGCGCGGCGCATTGAGCCGCTGCAGGCCGTGGCCGCCGAGTGCGGCGACGCCATTGCCGTCGCGGCCGACGTCACGAAGCGCGCCGACATGGAGAAGCTGCGCGACGAGGCGATCGCGAAATTCGGGCACGTGGACGTCTGGGTCAACAACGCCGGGCGCGGCATCACACGCCCGGTGCTTGAGCTGACCGACGAAGACATGGACGACATGTGGACCGTCAACGTGAAGTCGGTGATGTACGGTGCGCAGGCGATCGTGCCGCATTTCAAGGCGCGCGGCAGCGGGCAACTGGTCAACGTAAGCTCGTTCCTGAGCCGCATCCCGATCGCTTCCGTGCGCTCGGTCTACAGCGCGTGCAAGGCCGCGGTGAACTCGCTGACCGCCAACATGCGCAATGACCTGCGCGGCACCGGCGTGAACGTCACGCTGGTGATCCCCGGGCTGGTCAAGACGCGCTTCCACGCGAACACCAAGCACGTGCCCGACACGCCGCCGGTGCTGCCGCCCGGAATGCAGGCCCAGACTCCCGAGGAAGTGGCTGAAGTGATGGTGCGCGTAATCGAGAAGCCGGTGCCCGAGGTCTACACCAACCCTGCCCACGCACCGATTGCCGCGAAGTACTACCAGGACGTCGCGGCGTTTGAGGCGCAGGCCCAGCAATAGCGGTGGCGCGGACATTCCTGTCCGCGCAGAAATCAGACGGGCAACGTGCGGACAAGAATGTCCGCACCACCGACCAGTCGGCTCTGTAGTCCGGTTTCGGCGAGCGCTACCTTTGCGCCGTCGTATGCTTCCTCGCCATGAGCGCGCCCGAGACCGCCGCACGTTCCATGACCGCCCGCGAATGGGGCGTGCTGGCGACACTGTCGGCGCTGTGGGGCGGCTCGTTCTTCTTCATCGAGATCTGCCTGCGCGCCTTCGAGCCGCTGACGCTGGTCTTCGCCCGGCTGGCTCTCGCGGCCGTGGCGTTGCAGATCGCGCTGCCCGCCCTGCGCGTGAAGCTGCCGGGCGGGCGAGTGTGGGGCTGGTACTTCGTGCTGGGGCTGTTCAACAACGCGCTGCCGTTCAGCCTGATGTTCTGGGGGCTGACGCGCATCGGCGGTGCGCTCGCCAGCATGCTGAACGCGACCACGCCGCTGTTCACCGTGCTGCTCGCACACTTCCTGACGCGCGATGAGCGCCTGACGCCCAACCGCCTCGGCGGCTGCGTGCTGGGCGTGATCGGCGTCGGCGTCATGGTCGGGCAGGAAGGCCTCAGCGGCGGCGGCGACACGCTGGCCTACCTCGCCGTGCTGGGCGCAGGGGTGTGTTATGCGATTGCCGGCATACTCGGCCGCCGCGTCGGGCAGGTGCCGCCGCTGGCGCTGGCGACCGGGCAGCTCACGGCCGCGGCGATCCTGGTTGCTCCGCTGGCGCTGCTGCTGGAACACCCGCTGGACATGAGCATGCCCGGCTGGCAACCGCTGCTGGCGCTGGGCGCGCTCGCGTTGGTCAGCACGTCGTTCGCGTACTTCCTGTACTTCCGCCTGCTGAAGTCGGCGGGCGCGACGAACATCCTGCTGGTGACGCTGCTGGTGCCGGTCAGCTCGACGCTGCTGTGCGTGCCGCTGCTGGGTGAAGAGCTGCACGCGCGCGAGGTGGCGGGCATGCTCGTGATCGCGCTCGGGCTGCTGCTGGTGGACGGGCGCATCTTCCGCCGCCGCCGCGTAATCCCGGTGCGCTAGCGCAGGCGCTTGATCATGTGCCAGCCGTACTTGCTGTCGTTTTCCGAGTGCGCGGCAACGCCGACTTCACCGATCTTCAATCGCCACGCTGTATTGCCGAACGCGGGCACCATCCCCTTGCGCGGATAGACGTCGACGCCCTTCTCAAGCTCGCCCTCGAGCTTCATCGCGTAAATGCCCGGGTGGGAATCGTTGGTGTACTGCTTGACGAGCGCGTCAAAGTCTTCGCCGGCACGCACGCGCGCGTACAGCTGTGCGGCGAGCTTCTCGGCTTCTTCCTTGCTGCGCTCGACACCGGGCACCGCATCCTTGAAGGCAACCAGCAGGTGCTGGACCTCGACTTCGGACTCCTTGTGCTCTTCGATTTGCAGCAACCCGGCCGCGTCGTCGCGCATCTGCTTCAGCTTCTCTTCGGGGCTAGCGTCGGTCGCATCGCGGTAGTCGGCCCAGTCCATGACGATGTCCACGCCCTGGCGCTTGTTGCGACCCCACAGAATCTCTTTCGGGCAATCGGCCCAGTAGATGAAGTCGCCGGCGTTTTCGCCTTCGCTGACAACCTCGTGGATGCAGTCAAAGTCGTGCCCGCCGATCTTGCGCGTCTCCGTGCTGCGAGTGACACCGGGCGGCGCGGCACGCCCGGGAAGCGTGAGATAGCCCTCGTACTCCGTCTCGTCTTCGAACCCGGCGCCGACGGCCTCGAAATCCTTGTTGCTGCCGGTCTTGCGCGTGATGGCTTTATTGCCCTTCACCTTGCCGGCGTCGCGGATGCTCCAGGTTTCCATGCTGAGCTTGTCGTCTTCGAAGAACTGTCGATGATCAACGCGCCGCACCGTTGGTCCGTAGGCTCGGCAGAAGCCCGCGTACTGGCGCTGGGCCTGCTCGGCCAACACGTATGGAACTTCGCCCGCTTTCGTGCGCTCGGCCAGGATGCGCGGCCACACCAGGCGCGCGTCGCCTTCAAACACTTCGTAGCGTCGCTGGCAATCGATCTGCAGAGTCAGCGGCAGCGTGCCGGCATCCGTGGTGCGCGTGCCTTCGACGCTTGACGTGACATCAAAGACGGAACTCGTCGGAACGCCAAGCCGCAAGTTGACCGTGCAGACGCCCTTCATGGAGGTCTTGCCCCAGCCTGTGGCGGAGTCCGTGCTGCTGCGCAGCGCATCGGCCTTCACCTTCAGCAGGCTGTCGTCACTCGGGGCGATTTCGCCGCGGATGGTGACGTCGAGCGTTTCGTCCCCGCTGTCGTTCTTGCCCGTAGCACCCGCCAGCTCAATCTCAAGCGCGGACGTGCCGCTGGGTACGTAGTAGTGGAGTTCGTAGTCATCGCCGCCCCATCCCCACGGGCTGAAGTTCGGCAGCATCCCGCCACGGAAGTAATAACTGGCCCGAAGCTCGCCCTGGTACTTGCCGCCCAGCTGAAGTTTCGCGCCGGAAAACACGGTCGCTGTGGACTTCATGCCGGACAGCTTCATTCTGCGCACGACCTCGTCGGCCAGCGGGATATCCGTCAGGAAGCGACCTTCCCAGAATTCGTCGGCCGTCGGGCGTTCATAGCGCATGACCGTGCCGGTGCTCTGGCGCCGGCGTTCGGTGATACCGACTGCGGAGTCCTCGCCGCGCACGATGAACTCACTCTGGAACACATGCCACACGCGGGTCTGGAGCGGCGTGCCGGCGTCGTCCGTCTTGAGGATCTCGCTTTCTCGAACATTCAGCGCCAGCAGATCGGGAAGTGGCTCAACCGTTTCGGTCTCGCCGTCCTTGATCACACGTGACTGCTTCAGCGTCGTCAGCGTCACTTGCGTATAGCGCTGGCGCGCCTTCAGCGCCGGGATGATGCTGACCGAATTGTCCTGGGCGATCCCCGGGTGATGAATTGAAAGCAGCACGAGACCGGCAATCACCAGCATGAACAGGGTTCTGCAGGACATGGCTGCTCCTTTGGTTGGGTGCGCAATATCACGGCTGCCCGCAAGTGGCGCAACCCCAAAGGCCGACGGCTCAGGACACGCGCATGTCGATCACTTGGGCCTTGTGGCCGCAGGCGCCGCAGCGACCGTTGAGCGTGTACATCGTGTTGTCTTCGGTCTCGATGTCGCCCACGAACGTCGGCGCCTTGCACTTCGGGCAGGTGCCGCTGTTGATCGCATCGGCCAGCTCGGTCGCGGGCGCGGTGCGGAATCTCATCGGGCCGTCGTCGAGCGCCGGCATCTCGGCCGTGCCCATCTTCGGCAGCTCGTCGGTGCCCATGCGCATTTCATCGGCCTCGGCATCGAGCGCGGGCATGCTGTCGGTCATGGACGGCGACAGCGTCGGCTCGGCCAGCGCGGGCAAGGTGTCGGTCATCGACGGCGAGAGCGCCTCTACTTCAAGGGTTGCGGGCTTGTCGGCTTTGACGGGCTCGGCCGCCTTGACGGGCTCGGGCTTGGGCGGCTCGGCTTTGGGTGCCTCGACGGGCTTGGCTTCAGGCTCGGCGGGTGGGGCTTCGTTGGAAGCGGGCGCCATCTGCCCCTTGCTGCGCATCGCGACGACCAACACCACGAGCAGCAGGATTGCCCCCGCGACGATCCCCCCAATTGCCAACCCAGACAATGCCAGCATGCCGCACCCCCGTTGCAGAATGCTGACTTTAGGGCATCCGCGCCGCCCCGGCAATCCGGCTCTGGCGCCCGCGCCGGCAAAGGCGCACAAGTCGCCCAAGCGCGCCGAATCAAGGCCCGACCGACAGTTCCCCTGCGCCCGTCCACTGCTATGTTATGCGCCCATACGAGGAATGAGACCATGACCACACCGACCTTCACTCCCCGTCACGTGCTGCGAGGCCACCGCGGCAACGTCTTCTGCCTGGCGCTCTCGGCCGACGGCAAGACGCTCGTCACCGGCAGCAAAGACACCAACGTCCGCAGCTGGGACGTAGCATCCGGCCAGCTCAAGCACACCATGGGCGGCAGCAAGTCGCCGATCATGGGCATCGCCGCCAGCCCCGACGGCAAGCTCGCCGCCAGCGGCAACGTTACCAACCAGGTGCTGTTCTGGGACGTCGCCGCCGGCAAGGAAGGCGCCAAGTACAGCGGCGGCACGGGCCACCACGGCACGGTGAACGGGCTC
Organism: Planctomycetota bacterium; assembly: GCA_020638675.1. Lineage (GTDB taxonomy): Bacteria > Planctomycetota > UBA8742 > UBA2392 > UBA2392 > JACKID01. The sequence continues at coordinate 266,018 of JACKID010000003.1, read as the reverse complement.
GCGTTCGCGCACGACGGCAGCTTTGTGCTGTCCGTCGCCGACGACCGCAAGGTCATGCGCTGGGACGCCGCCAAGGGCAAGCAGCGCGCCGTCATGAACAAGCACGAGGCGCCGGTGCTGTGCGTCGCAGTCAGCCCGGACAACAAGCGTTGCGTCAGCGCCGGCAGTGACGGGACAGCCCGGATTTGGGACCTCGAGACCAACGAGCAACTTCACGTCATCAAGGCCGGCCCGGAAAGCGTCATGACCGCGGCCTGGAGCCCGGACGGCAGCCTGATCGCCACGGGCGGCAACGAGGAAACCATCCGCCTCTGGAACCCGGAGACGGGCGAGCCGGTCAAAGACTTCCCGACCGGCGTGCAGTCGGTCTTCTCGCTCGCGTTCAGCCCGGACAGCCAGTGGCTGGCGATGGCCGGCAGCGACAACGCGTTCTACCTGTGGACCATCGAGAACCCGGCGCTCACGCCCGCGAACTCGGACCCCAGCCAGGGCGACCAGCGCCTGCTCGTTAAGGGCCACCAGAACCACATCAACAGCCTGGCCTGGAGCACCGACGGCAAAACCATCGTCACGGCCAGCAAGGACGAAACCGCCCGGGTGTGGGTTCAGGGCTAACGCATTTTCAACCGCCAAGCCGCCACGGCGCCAAGCAGTTCTTGGCGACTTCGCGCCTTGGCGGTTCGCCGCTTTTCTCTAGGCGACTTTCGTCACACGCCTTCGCCAAGGCTTCGGCGTGCAGGCTCAGGCCACCCTCCGCGCCCTGCCCAGCTCCGGGTTGGTCTTGGCGATGATGCGCTTCTGCAGACTCGCGGCCTGCGTCCCGAGCTTCATCAGCGTGATCACCGGGTCCGGCCCGTTGCGCGGGCGCTTGCGGTGATCGCCTGTGGCGCCTTCCGGCCGGGCCTTCACGACGCGCGCGATCTCCTGCCTCCACGCTGCGGGCACGCTTTCGAGCGCCTCGCTCGTCGTGCGGATGACGTCATCCAAAAGGTAGGCCGCACGCACCAGCATCGCCCGCGCCGCGTCGTCATCAAGCTCGCGAGCCTGGGTAGTCAGCTCGCGCGCTTCGTCGAGCCCGGCCCGCGCAATCAGCGCGTCCGCGGCAACCGGATCGGTCACCGGGTCGCCCGGGCGGAAGCTCTCCGCGGGCGCCGCAAGCTGCACGTCCTCTGGCACGCCAACTGGCGGCAAGTCTTCAGGCGCACCAACGCCCGGTACGTACTCAGGCGCGGCAACGGCAGGTACGTCTACGCCAACGTCAGAAGCCGACGCACGCTCACCCCGCCGAGCCAGCCGCGCCGCCTTCTGCCGCGCATGCGCGGCCTTCATCCATTCCTTCTTCTTGCGATTCATCATGCATCTCCATGAGGGTCAAAGATGCAAAAGATCGTAACAGTGGTTGCGACATTCTCGGGGAACACAGAGCCCCGGCCGAGAGGCCGGGGGCGCCCGCCCGTTCGCGCAGCGAACGAACCTCAGGAACGCCAGGCGTTCCTGAGGAGTGGCGGGCGAAGGACGTTTGGTGTTTCGTTCACGCGGCAAAATCGCCGCGTGTCCCCCGCGTTTCCGCCGGGGCTCTGGTAGGATTCTTCCATGCCGCCACAAGCCGACGAATACGGCCCGATCCTGGCCTACCACCTGACATTCACGTCGTACGGCACCTGGCTCCACGGCGATGACCGCGGGTCGGTAGATCGCAAATCAAAGGACATCGACCGCAAGTACGTCCCGCCCAACCCGATCCTGCACGAGTACATGGAAGGCCAGCTCAAGCACCCGAAGGTGAAGCTCGACGCAGGAGCCCGCCGCATCGCCCGCGAAGCCATCGAGGACTACTGCAATTTCAAAGGCTGGGAGATTCACGCCATCAACGTTCGCACCAACCACGTGCATCTAGTCGTCGAAGCAGCCGAGCCGGCCAGCAGAATGCTGAACGCCGTAAAGGCCCGTGCCACCCGCATCCTCCGCGAGGAGAAGGCGTTCCCACCAGATCAGCCAATATGGACCGAACGAGGAAACAAAGGGCGCATCCGAAGCGAGCGCTCCCTAAAGCGCGCCATCAAGTACGTCCTCGAAGACCAAGGCCCAGACATATAGGAAAAACAGAGCCCCGGCCGAAAGGCCGGGGACACCCGCCGAAGTTGGCGGGTGGTATTACGAGTCCTGCCTTACATGCCGTCGTTCCCGTCTTCAATGCCAACGGCCAATGCTAATGCGGCAGCATTACGCAACACGAACGAGCCATACCTGTGGACTAGTTCCACCAATCTTGCGGCCGCCTCCGGCGTCCATTCATGCTCTTCCACCAACGCCAACTCAACTGTCGCCCAGTCATTCACGTTGCCGACAGAAGCGGTGTACTCTTGGACCAACACCTCTAGATTCCCAGACTCAATCATTGGTTAGCCCTTAAAGATGTTCTGATAGTGCCAACTGAGCCGATCAGTCGACGGCGGTAGCTTTCGAGGTGTTGCAAGTGCTACTCCCTCGAAGCACAGAATTAGGTCGGCGACTTGAGTACTCGGCCTTCTATGCAGTTTAGCCGCAAACACGGCGCGGTACTCAGCCGTCACGCTCATTAGGCCTGCATCAAACAACCGGTCAAACGTGGCACTCAAGCACAAGCCATTCGTGGGATCGGCGCGGAACCTTTCATCGACCGACCAAGGCACAATGTGGCTCGCGGTCAAACACTCCTGAATCGTCAATCCCGTGAGGCAGCAACAGTTGTCGTAGTTGGCGCGAACCGCGTCTCTGAAGAAAGCCTGATGCAGCCTATGTTTCGATGTCACAACCCGCTCGGACGGTCCACTTGGAGCTTCGTTCCATACCGGAACCTCCATCTCCGTAGACATCCGGTATTGAAGTTTCAGTCGCTCGGCCTCTTCGGCGAGTCGCCCCCAGTCATTGTTAAACTCGTTCCACACTTCTTGATCTAGCCGCCCTGTGTGCCCGAGCCCACTTATGTCCTTTGCCTGAAGTGCTGGGTCGAATGACCCAAAGTTGCCCAACTTTCGGGCAATCGACGCCGGTGATCGATCAAGAGCTCTTGCCAGACTCTGTACGGCAGGATTGCTTGCCTTTGTCTTGGCGAACGGAGTCCGAAAATACAGATCAAACGCGAGTATCAGCTCCTCGCGGTTCCAAAGTTCTCCGTATCTGCTGGGTTTGCGTGCCATCCGGTAGCCTAGTGATTCGCACTATAGCTCAGCAGGCGACAGACTGTCTCGATGTGCTTTGGGCCTGTGACTCGTTCACCCGCCTAGGTCGGCGGGTGCCCCCGGCCTTTCGGCCGGGGCTCTGTGTTACACGCCGCGCAGGTCGCCGAGGATTTGGCGGGAGATGACCAAGCGCTGGACTTCGCTGGTTCCTTCGCCGATTTCGCAGAGCTTGGCGTCGCGCAGCATGCGCTCTACGTCGTACTCGCGGGTGTAGCCTACGCCTCCCAGCACCTGGATCGCGTTGGTGCAGGTCTTCATGGCTACTTCGCTGGCGTAGAGCTTGGCCATGCTTCCGGCGAGCGCGAAGTCGCGCCCGGCGTCTCTCAGCCTTGCCGCGTGGTACACGAGGTGGCGCGCGGCGCTGATCTCCATGGCCATGTCGCTCAGCATGAACGCCACGCCCTGGAAGGTGCCGATCGGCTTGTTGAACTGCTTGCGCTGGCGCGCGTACTCCAGCGCCTTCTGGTAGGCGCCCTCCGCAATCCCGAGCGCGAGCGCGCCGATGCTGATACGCCCACCCGCGAGGGTCTTCATGAATTTATTGAAGCCGACGTCGATCTGCTCGTCGCCGCCCGCGACCGCGTCCAGCGGCAGCTTCATGTCCTCGAACACCAACTGCGCCGTGTCGCTGCTGCGCATCCCGAGCTTGTCTTCCTTGGCCTCTACCTTGAAGCCCGGCGTGTTCAGTTCGCCGATGAAGGCCGTGATGCCCTTGCCCTCTTTCGGGTTCTGGTTCGTCTTGGCGGTGAAGATGCAGGTCTTGGCGTAGTGCGGGTTGGTGATCCAGGCCTTGCGCCCGTTCACCAGCCAGTGGTCGGACTTGCGCTCGGCCGTGGTCTTGGTGCCGCCGGCGTCGGAGCCCGCCCCCGGCTCGGTTAGACCGAAGCAGCCGAGGGTGAGATTGCCGGCGTCGTCAACGCCCTTGCAGAGCTGGGGCACGTACTTCTCGCGCTGCTCCTTGGTGCCGAACAGGTGGATCGGCGTGACGCCGAGGCTGATGTGCGCCGCGTAGCCGAGGCCCGTGCTGCCGCAGGCCTTGGAGAGCTCTTCGACGACGAGGATGAAGCTGAGGGTGTCGAAGCCGCTGCCGCCGGCCTCTTCCGGAATGCTGAGCCCGAGGAAGCCGAGCTCGGCCATCTGCTTGTAGTTGTCGACCGGGAACTCGGCCTTTTCGTCGAGCTCCTGGGCGCGCGGCGCGACGTTGGCGGCGGCGAATTCGCGCGCGGCCTGCTGGATCTGCTGCTGCTCTTCGGTCAGGTCGAAGTTGGTAGCGGTGGCTTCGGCTGTAGTCATGGCATACCCCGAGATGGCTTGTTTCGGCCGTTATAAACCGACTTGCGGCGGTTGGGCAACCCGTAGGGGCGCAGCGCGCCGCGCCCCTACGGCAGGCTGGTGCGGAGGGCGGGACTCGAACCCGCACGGGTTGCCCCACTGGAACCTAAATCCAGCGCGTCTGCCATTTCGCCACCCCCGCATGCCGCCATCCTCGCCGGGCTTTCCGCAGCCGCAAGGCCCCGCCGGGGCTTCCCGCTTGTGGGAAGGAAACGGCGGTTTGTTTCGGGCTTCACCGGGGGCTGCCCTATAATGCCTGCATGAGATACCTGATGCCCTTCTGCCTGCTGCTGCTTGTGGGCTGCCAGCAGGATGAGCCGCGCAAGATCAGCAACCCGACGATCGAGTGGGATCGCACGCCGGTGGTGAAAGTCGGCGACAGCGTGAACTTCGAGGTGCGGCAGGGCAACGGCTCAAGCGGCTCAGTGCACCACAATTGGGAAGTAGCGCCGTCGGCGCTGCCGCCGGGCGTGGCGATCCAGTACGACAACGCCAAGTTTCTGCTGACCGGCTCGCCGACGACCGTGGGGACGTACACCATCCCGATCAAGGTGACGATCGGCGACGTGGACAAGAAGAGCACCTCGCGCGACCTGACGTTCATCGTGCCTTCCACGACCGGGCCGCTGACGATCTACACACCGGACCTGCCGGGCGGCAACGAGACCACGGGCACCTACAGCACCGAAATCGTGGCGACCGGCGGGACCAACACGGGATACAGCTGGTCAGTAGTCGGCGGCGTTGCGCCGACCGGGCTGGCCGTCGGCGCCTGGCCGACGGGCGGGATGCTGTACATCTCCGGCATCGGCGTGAAGGAAGGGACCTACAACTTCACATTGCAAGTGACGGACGACGGCGGCAACACGGACACGCAGGACCTGCAGCTGGTGATCACGCCGCCCATACTCGCGCACGCCCATGGCTACACCGTGGGGCCGGGCAGCGGGCCGTAAGCTAGAACTCTTCTTCGTCTTCCTTCTTGCCCTTGGAGGGCGCTTCCTTCTTGGGTTCCGCGTCCTTTTCGGGCTTGGGCTCGGTGCGGTTGCCGCTGCGGTCGTAGAGCGGCTCGTATTCCTCTTCCGGGTCGACCTTGGCGTCGCCGAGCCAGACCTTGAGCGGCGTGACCGGGCGCCCGTCGCTGTACTTGCCCATGAACTTCTGCTCCGGCGTGTCGCCGAGGGCGTACTCGCGGTTTTTGCCGTAGAACGCGGCGTCGGTCAGACCGTCGAACAGCTTCCAGTAGCCGTACCAGTCGAGGTAGTCGACGCCCTCATCGTTGATCAGACCGGCCGGCGTGCGGTGGCCGGCAACGCACGGCTTGCCGCAGTATTCGCAGGTCGGGAACTCGACGAGGTTCTTGTTCTCGGTCTTCACGCTGGTGGCGTTTACGAAGAAATACTTGGCGCAATAGGAGCCGACGGTGGTGTCGCTGTCGCCGAAGACGCACAGCAGCAGGCAGTCTTCGGGGATCTTGCTGAAGTCGCTGAACGGGATGAGCTGCGACTTCTTCTGGCCCTGCGTCTGGTAGTTGAAGGCGCGCCCGGGCTGCACCGGCATGGCGGCCTTGGGCTTGGGCAGCTTGAGCAGCTCATAGTCGGCGGCAAGATTCGCCGTAGTAACGCCGCCCGCGCTGTGCCCGACGATGGCGAAGTCTTCCTTGATGGGCTGGGTCAGCTTCTCATCCGCTTCGAGATGCTGGAAGGCGTCGAGGATGCTGGTCGCGCAGTTGGGCGCGTAGTTGGTCGGCGCCTCGAGCCCGTGGGCCTGGTACTGCGGGTAGATCACGATGTTGCCGCGCTTGCAGAGGTGGTGCAGCCAGGCCTCGTAGCCCTCGGGCTTCATCGCGCCGTAGCCGTGGACGAAGACCACCACGGGGGCCTTCTTCGGGCGTGGCTCGGCGGGGGTGTAGAGCCAGTAGTGCTCGCCGCCGCTGAGCCCCTCGTAGACCTCGACTTCCTTGTGCTTGTAGTCCTTGCCGCCGGGGCCCTTTTCGGGCTGCTCGCTGGGAGGCTCAGCGTCGAGGTTGCACTCGGGCCAGTTCTCGTCGGACTCGGTCTTCTTTTCTTTGGTCGGCTTCGCGTCCTGCGCCACGGCCGGGGCCAGCAGCAAGGCCGGCAGCAGCAGCGCGGCAAGGATCAACCAGAGGTAGTTCTTCATGGCGGCTCCAGCAAACGACAAGGCGCCCCGGGGGCGGGGTGTCATGGTAGTCCGGCACGGCACGGGAATCTAACGGCCAAATGTGGGGCGGGCTGCCAGCCCGCCTTGTTGCCGCCGCCGCAGGAACGGGCAGGCTGGCAGCCCGCCCCACGACTGCAACAATACACCGCCCTGTTGCCGTTTAAGGCAGGGAATGTACGTTTTGCAGCCCCACTAGTGGGCCCGTAGCTCAGTTGGTAGAGCGATGCGTTCGCAATGCATAGGTCAGGGGTTCGAATCCCCTCGGGTCCACCAAAGAAACAACCCGCCTCGGCGGGTTGTTTCTTTGGTGTTGTGAGCCTTCCAGCACCTATCGCTTGGCCGGCTGATCGAGCAGTTCGCGAATGGCCTGCTCGCGTTGGTCGATTGTCATTGCTGCGTCGAAGTCGAACTCTGCGCCGGTCAGGTCGGCGAAGATGAACGCCCACAAGTCGCGCTTGCGCGGCTGTTTGCTGTTCACGAAGTCGGCCGGCGTGTGGGGCCAGTAGTCGACGAAGTCGTCCACGTTTCGCGCCAGCTCCGCCCTTAGAATGCTGATCGCCTCGCCGGCGCTCACGTCTGGCACCAGCTCGTACCCTACGCCCTCGTGCCTCCAGTCGTACTCGCGACGCGCAAGCTTCACGCAGTTGGCGGCGCCAGAAAGCGTCATCTGCTGCGCAATCTCCGGGTAGTGGTACTTGACCCGATTGATCAGCGCCTTGATGTACTGCTCGCGCAGCCCGACCGGCCAGTCGAAGTTCAGCTCGAAGGTGAGCTCCGCAATGTCGGCCAGCACGAGCGCCAGCACGTCGCGCAGACGAAGCTGCTTGCCTTCTTCGTAGAACGGAAGTTGCTCCGGCCAGATGTCCCACAGGTTGTGCTCGCCGCGGTATTCGTCAGTCGGGACGGCCAGTTCGCAGGCGAGCGCAAGCATGGCGTCGTCGCTGCTGACCCCGTCGCGCAGCCGGTAGGAGATCTTCGGCGGCTTGGGCTCAAATGCGTCGCGGGAATCCGTCTTCACGTCGGTGATTGCCAGCGCCTCACTGGGAAGCAGCGGGCGGCTGATGCCGCAGCCTGATGCAGCCAGCACCAGCAACACGACGGCCGCCCCCATCCACACGGTCGCTCGATCTGCCGGACGCACTCCAAGCCTTGGTTGCCGCATAGGCGCCCCGCATCCCATCGATTCCCGACTATTGGCGCTCCACCGCATACTTCAACTCGACGAGCCCGGCGCCGATGGGGCGGGTGCTGATGAGCTTGAGCCGGTGGGCGGTTTCGAGACCGTGAAACAGCGGGATGCCCTTGCCGAGCACGCTCGGGATCATCGTGGCCGTGATCTCGTCCACCAGCCCGGCGTCCATTGCCTGGCGGATCAGTTGCCCGCCGTCGATGTAGACGTCTTTAGGCGCGGCGACGGCTTTGGCCTTTTCCACCACTTCTTCAATCGTCCCGGCGCAGGTGCTGATGGTCGGCGCGAGCGGCTTGAGCTCGCGGTGGGTGGCGACCATCACCGGCGTTTCGCCGTAGGGCCAGGGCACGTTGAAGCCGCACACCACATCGTAGCTGCGGCGGCCCATCAGCAGCGCGCCGATCTGGGCGTAGAACGGGGTAAACGTGTCCTCGTGGCCCTCGTAGGCGTGCAGCCAGTCCATGTTGTCGTTCGGCCCGGCGATGAAGCCGTCCAGCGACATGGCCATGAAGGCGCGCACTCTTGGTTTGCCGTCCATGGCGGCAGGATAGCTGCGCTCCCCTTCCATTGCGACGATCCCGCGTTCTACAATCTTTTGTGCCTCACGAGCGTTAACCCAATATGCGCAATTCTCCGCTTGGCCTGATTGTTCTGATCGTCCTGCTGTTGGCAGGCGCCGGCGTGGCCGTGTTTTTCGTTTTGAAAGACGATGCGCCACGGCCTGTGCCGAGGGCCAAGGCCGCCGACGTTGAGCCCGAAAAGACGGGCAAGAAGGTCGCGCCCCTGGGCGACAACAAGCAACCCGAAAAACAGCCCGAGCCGAAACCCGAGGCCAAGCCCGAACCAAAGCCCGAGCCTGAACGTGAACCCAAGCCTGAGCCGAAACCCGAGCCCAAGCCCGAGGTCGAGGCCAAGAGCAAAGCCGAAGAGCTTGGCTTCCCCAAGCCGCTGGTGATCAACGGCAACCTGAAGGGCGAGTCGGTCCTGCAGGCCGAGTTCTTCGGGACGGTAGTGGACCAGGACGGCAAGGCGTTGTCCGGCGCGAACGTGGTGATTTCGCTGGTCCGGAACATGCCCGACGGCAGCAACATCGTCGAGTCACTGCAGACCGCCAGCACCAACAAGGAAGGCAAGTTCGCCGTCAGCTTCCGCTACGAGAACAAGGAAGACTCGCAGGCCGACTGCGCGGCATACGCCGGCATGAAGGGCTACTTCGCATCAAGCATCAGCGCGCCGAACCCCGAGGCGGCGATCACGCTTACGTTGCACACGTTCTCGGACGAGTCGGTGATCGAGGGCGACGTGATCTTCGAAGACGGCGCACCGGCCGCGAACCAGCGCGTCTACTGCGCCGGTCCCATGATGCTGATCGACGCCGACTCCCTGCGCCAGATGCCCTACAGCGTGCAGCAGGCGCTGGAATCCCGCGCGAGCCAGAACTGGACGCTGAATGCGATCACCGACGCCAACGGGCACTTTGTCATGAAGAAGGCCCCGACCGGGCGCTTCAAAGTGTGGGTCGGCTCGCCGGAAGCGGACAGCGCCAAGGACAGCGACGAAGTCGACGTCTACGAAGGCCGCAGCAGCCTGCTGACCCGCAGCCTGACCGTGCCCGCGCCCGAGGGCAAAGATCCGACCGACGAGAAAAAAGAAGAGGGCTAACACGCGCCGCTTGTTCGCACCCGGCCCCTAGCGCGGGAAGTCGTCGAACATCCCGTAGCCCGCGGCTGCGTATCTCTCCACCAGTGCTTGCGCCCATTCGCGGATCGGCCCGTCGGCGCGACTGCGCTGGGTCACAAGTTGCAGAGCGTTCTTCGCGTGCAGCGCCTGGGCCCAGAGCTCGATGTTTCCCAGCTCGGTCGTCTGCAGGCGTCGGTGCGTTTCGCGCAGGTGCCTGAGCGCGACGCGCCGGGTTGCGGAATGGAGCGTGTGCATCGTAGTCAGGGCGTCCAGCGCCACCCCCTGCGCGACATTCGAGCGCGCCTCCGCCGCGGCGTCCTTCAGTTCCTCCAGCAACGCGCTTGCGCCCGAGTTCCGCTTGCCCTCGATCAGGTCGGCAAACCGGTTTGCGCGGGTGGACCACTCGGTACGGTTGACGCCGTTTTCGTCCTCGACCGCCACGAGATACTCGGCCGCGCTGCGCAGCAGCTCCGGTGACTGTTTCACCAGCGCGAGCACGACCACCGACAGCCCCTTCGAGTGAATGCGCGGCGGGATGGTCATGGCATCCGGGATCGTCATGCTGCCGCCGATAATCAGCGCCGAATGCAGCATGCCGCTGAAGAACTTGCGACGGAAGCCGGTCACACCGGGGATCCAGCGGTGCAAGTCCGCGTACGCCTCGCTCAGCCGCCCGGCGTCGACCAGATAGCGGGCGCGGCTGCCCTGCAAGGCCGCCCACTCGCGCGAGCCGCGCAGATCAGGCGTGGCGAGCGCGTCGGTAGCGTCGGTGATGCGCAGCGCCTCGGTACCGAGTCCGGCCTGCGTGAGGACGTAGCAGAAATTGCTGATCTTGGTGCAGATCTTGGGCGTCAACAGCTCGCCGCTGACCATCATGTGGTGCAGCACGCGGCGGTAGATCTGCGCCGCGTTCTCCGCGCGGCCTTGCAGGAATTCGATCTTGGCCTCGGCTTCCCAGAGCTGCACGTCCAGCGATGAGTCCATGCACAGCTTGGCGACCTGCCGCGCCAGGGGGCGCAGGTCGGCCGCGCGGTCGAAGTCCTGCTTGTCGATGCTGGCGTTCAACTCGGCCAGGATGCGCTCGAGAAGGCCCCGGCTGTGGCCGCTGAGGCGCTGCTGCAGGCGGTCGCGGGTCGCAAGCGCCTCGGCAAGTTCCCGCAGCATCTTCGCGTAGCTGCTGCCGCTGAGCGCGCCCAGCTCAAGCCGGGTCACCGCATTCAGCGATTCCACGAGCGTCAGGATTTCCTTCTCATGCACCGACTCCGGGTGCACGCCGCGAAAGTCCTGCGCGCCTTCGCCCAGCAGCAGCCAGGTGGCATTCAGCCCGAACTTGCGCGTCAGCTCGGCGCAGAAGGCCGCCGGGATCTGCGTGCCGCTGGCGTAGCGCCCGACATTGACCGACGACGTGCCGGTCTTGCGGGCGATCTCGGAGCGCGTGTGCTGTTTCAGCAGCCGGTTCAACCGCTCGCGGATCGCGTCGTCGTCCAGTCCCCGGCTTGCGCGCCTGACCATGTTCACCTCCTCGTGGCTGCACGGATTCTTACAGCACCCGCGAAAGCATGAGTAAGGAAAAACAAACCGGGGCATCATTCGCGATGCCCCGGTGTGGCTCACAACAACTTGATCTAGGCCGTGCGCCGCCTGCGAATGAACAGGGCAACGCCCAGCAGGGCCAGCATCGGCCAGATGACCGCCGTGCCGCCGGCAGCGCAGCCGCCGCCGCTGTTGCCGCCTCCTCCGCCGCCGCCGCCGCCGCTACCGCCCCCGCTCGAGGTGATGGTCACGCTGAACACCTGCGTGTCCGTCGTCGATCCGTCGGTCACCTGAACCGTGAAGGTGAAGCTGCCGGTGGCAGTGGGCGTGCCATCCAGGGACGTGACGTTCGTGGTCGAGCCGGACAGGGCCAGCCCGGTCGGCGCGGCGCCCGAGACAATCGACCAGGTGTAGGGCGCTGTGCCGCCCGCGGCCGTGATCGCCTGACCGTACAGGACGCCCGACACTCCGTTCGGCAAACTGGTCGTGGTGATCGACACGGCGACCGCGTCGTCGTCCGTGATGTCGGCCGTGTCGCCGGCGGGCGACCCGACGTTGTATCCCGTCCCCGCGGTGACCGTGAGCGTTGCCGTCTCCGGCGTCGCGCCTTCCACCAGCGTGTCGTCGACCACCGTAAGGGTGACGGTCACCGACGTGACGCCCGACGAAATCGTGATCGTCCCGTTCGGGCCAGTGTACGCGAGCGTGCCGCCGCTGGCGGACAGTGAGTAGTCAACACCCGACGCCGTCGAGGCGGTGCCGCTCATGGAGAAATTCAAGGTAATCGCCGTCGACGGAGCCGAGCTGAGCGAGATCGTAAACGTAGCCGTGTCGGTTGTAGCCGCGCCCTCGGACGCCGAGTTGTCTGTCGCCACGACAGTGACGTCCGGAATCGTGTCGTTGTCGGCAACTGTCACCGTGTCCGCCGCAGGCGAGCCGACGGCGTAGTCCGTGCCCGAGTTAAGCGTTAGCGTCGCCGTCTCACTGCCCTCAATGCTCGTGTCGTCCACGCAGGTGAGCGTGACCGTGACGCTGTTAGTGCCGGCCGGCACGAGCAGTGTTCCGTTCGGGCCGGTGTAGGAGAGCGTGGCGCCCGATGCGGCGAGGTCGTAGTCCGAACTGGGCGCCGTGTCGGCGCTGCCGGACATGGTGAAGTTCAGGGTGGTCGCGACGACGGTGGTCTGGCTGAAGGTGATGGTGTAATCGCCGGTGTCGGTCGCGGGTGTGCCCTCGGCGGCGTTGGCATCCGTGGCGGTCACTGTCACCGCCGGTATGTCGTTGTCCGCTATGGTGATCTGCTGGCCCGAGCTGCCGACCAGATAGCCTGTGCCCGTTGCGATCGAAAAGGTCGCGGTCTCCGAAGGCTCCACAAGCGCGTCATCCACGGGCGTGAGGGTCACCACGAAACTCGTGATGCCGGCCGCTATGTCCATCGTGTTGCCGGATGCGCCGATGAAGCTGAACGTCACGCCGGCCGCCGTGACCGAGAGGTCGTAGTCGACGCTCGGTACCGTGCTGGCCCCGGTGCCGGTGCCGCCGCCGATGGTGAAGTTCACCGTGATCGGCACAGAGAGCGGCGCGTTCAACGAGATCGTCCAGGAGCCTACGTTCGGCGTCGCGCCCTCGCCCGCGTTGAAGTCGAGGCCGGTGGCGTTGGCCGACGGCTGGATACCGTTGACGGCAAGGCTCGCGTTGGTCGCGCCCGCACTGGACATCACCACGTTGCCGCTGTGCGGCGGCGCTGCCGACGGGTTGTAGCGCACAAATACCGTGGTCGTTGAAACCACGCCCGCGGTCGGGGCGGCGGTGCTGATGGTCGACGGGAAGCTCGTGAACGTGCCCCCCGAGGTGAATGAAACCTCCCAGTGCTGGGGCGGCGTAATCGTGATGGGCTGCGTCAGACCGGTTCCCTCGACCGTGAACTGCTGCTCCGGCGAAACGACGCCGGAGCCGGTGGTGGCGAAGTTCGTGAATGTGCCGGTGGTCTGAATCGTTGGTGTCGCCGCGGCCGGGTGCCATTCGAATGCGCCGATGTCGGCGCCGTCGGATGCGTCCGTAATCGTGGTTTCGTCAAACGGGCGCGACTGGCCGCGCTGGTCGGTGGTGCTGCTGCTGGAGTCGCCCGCGTCGATGCACGGGCTGCCGGTGTTCAGTGCCAGAGTGTTGGTCGGGCCGCCGTTGTCCGCCAGCGCAGCGAGATTGGGGCTGCTGCCGACGATGTCAGTCGACTGCGTCGTGATCGTCATGCCCGTGGTCGAGTCGATCAGGTTGAAGCCGTTGCTGGTAAAGGCGCCCGAGCCGTTGCCGTTTACGTTCGCCGCAAGGATTGTGTTGCGCAGCGTGATGCTCGAGCTGGCGCCGGACACGCGCAACGCCCCGCCGGTTGTGCCGGTCGTGTTGCCTGTGATCGTGCAGTTGGTGAACGTTGCCGTGCCGGCGAACATCGTCAGCACACCGCCGGTCGTCGCAGAGGAACAGCCGGTAATCGTGCAGTTGGTCATCGAGACCAGCGAGCCCGAGCAAGAGATCACGGCGTTCGCGCCCGTGTTGGCGGAGATGCTGCTGAATTCGCAATCGACGGCAGTGAAGCTGCCGTTCACCTGCGCCATGCCCGCTGTGTTGGAGCCGCTGTTGCGCACGGCCACGCGAGTGAGGGTCAAGGCCGGCAGCGTACCAGCCTGCCCGAACACGCCGCCGGAGTTCGCGCCGCCGTTGAAGCCGGTGATGCTGATGTCGCTGATCTCGACGGTCGCGCCGCTGTTGGACAGCAGGAACCGGTAGCCGGAGCCGCTGGCCGTGAACGTGAGCGCGCGCGCACCGGGGCCGGTGATGATCAGCGGGCTGCTGACCGTCAAGCCGGACCCCATGGTGATGGTCGCGGGCGTCGAGGTCAGGTTGAAGTCGATGGTGTCGAGCCCGCTCGCGGCGTTGGCGTCGAGCACGGCCTGCCGGAATGAGCCGGCGCCGCTGTCATTGGTGTTCGTGACCGTGAAGGTCGCCGCCGAGAGTGAGCACGAGCAAGCCAGTATGAGGATCAGGCAGAGAGTTCGCATCGCTTGTTCCAGCACAGGGGACCACAAACAGGGTTACTCTCTGATAGTGGTCACATGGCAGTTTTCGGACGCGAAAATGAGTGTTGTCAAACAACTTTGAAGCCCGCCCCGGCACCGAACAAATTTGATGCAACGAAAAGACCCCCGGCGGCTGCCGGGGGTCTTTTTGCTTGGGGCTGTCTAGTTTTCGCTGACGACCTTTTCGGTCTCGGACTTGTCCTTCTTCTTTTCCTTGGGCTTGTCCGTGTAGACGAACTCCAGCTCGGTCTTTTCCTTGTCGCCGTCCTTCAGCTTCTTGACCTTGACGGTGATCTTGGACTTGCCGGCCAGGTTGCCGCGCAGCAACTCTTCGCTGAGCGGGTTTTCGATGTACTTCTCGATGCCGCGGCGCAGCGGGCGGGCGCCGAACTCGAGGTTCTGGACTTCCTTGGTCTCGAGCACCCACTCCTTGGCCTCGACGGGGACTTCGATCTCGATCTCGTGCTCCTCGAGGCGGCGGCGCACGCCGCGAATCTCGATGTCGAAGATCTTGTAGATGTCTTCCTTCGTCAGCGGCTTGAAGACGATGATCTCATCCAACCGGTTGAGAAACTCCGGCTTGAAGTGGCGCTCGATCTCGTGCATCAGCATCTCGCGCATCTTCTCGTGGCGCGACTCGTCGTCCTTCTTCACGAAGCCGAGCCCGGTCTGGTTCTTGATGATGTTCGCGCCGATGTTGGACGTCAGGATCAGCACCACGTTCTTGAAGTCGACGATGCGCCCGAAGCTGTCCGTCAACTGGCCTTCTTCCATGACCTGAAGAAGCATGTTGTAGACGTCCGGGTGCGCCTTTTCGATTTCGTCCATCAGCACGACGGCATAAGGCCGACGGCGGATCTTCTCGGTGAGCTGGCCGCCTTCCTCGTAGCCGACGTAGCCCGGGGGCGCGCCGACCAGTCGGCTGACGTTGAACTTCTCCATGTACTCGCTCATGTCGATCTGCACGAGCGCGTCCTCGCTGCCGAACATGAACTCTGCCAGCGCCTTGCACAGCAGCGTCTTGCCGACGCCGGTCGGGCCGACGAACAGGAAGCTGCCGATCGGGCGCTTCGGGTTCTTGAGCCCCGCACGTGAGCGGCGCATGGCGCGGGCGATCTGGCTGATGGCCTCGTCCTGGCTGATCACGCGCCGGTGCAGCTCTTCTTCCATCTTCAGCAGGCGCTCGGATTCGCCCTGATCGATGCGCGTCAGCGGGATGCCGGTCATCTTGCTGACCGTCTCGCAGATCACTTCCTCATCGACTTCGCCGCTGATGATGTTGGCCTGCTCGCGCCACTCGCGCTGCATGCGCTCCTTTTCCTTGCGGAGCTGCATGGCCTTGTCGCGAAGCTGCGCGGCCTTCTCGTACTCCTGGTTGCTGATGGCCTCGTCCTTCTCCGCCTCCAGCTTGTCGATTTCGCCGTTCAGGTCGCTCAGGTCAGGCGGCTTGCTCATGGAGCGCAGGCGAATGCGCGCGCCTGCCTCGTCCATCACGTCGATGGCCTTGTCCGGCAGGAAGCGGCTCGGGATATAGCGCGACGAAAGGTCGACGGCCGCCTTGAGTGCGTCGTCCGTGTAGCGCACGCGGTGGTGCGTCTCGTAGCGGTCCTTCAGCCCGTGCAGGATGGCGAGCGCGTCTTCCACGTTCGGCGGCTCGACCAGCACCTGCTGAAAGCGGCGCTCCAGTGCGCCGTCCTTTTCGATGTAGCGGCGGTATTCGTCGAGAGTCGTCGCGCCGATCACCTGCACCTCGCCGCGCGAGAGCGCCGGCTTCAGCACGTTGCTGGCGTCGATCGCGCCTTCCGCACCACCTGCGCCGACCAGCGTGTGAAGCTCGTCGATGAACAGGATGACGTTCTTGGCGCGGCGCACTTCGGTCATCACCGCCTTGATGCGTTCCTCGAACTGGCCGCGGTACTTGGTACCGGCGACCATCATGGCGAGGTCGAGCACGACGATGCGGCGGTCGCGCAGCAGCTCAGGCACAGCGCCGGAAATGACTTCCTGCGCCAGGCCCTCGACGATGGCCGTCTTGCCCACGCCCGCTTCGCCGATCAGCACCGGGTTGTTCTTGGTGCGGCGGCACAGGACCTGGATGACACGTTCGATCTCGTCCTTGCGCCCGATCACGGGGTCGAGCGTGCCCTCGCGGGCCAGTTCGGTGAGGTCGCGCCCGAAGGCGTCGAGCGCCGGGGTCTTGCTCTTTTCGCCGCTGCCGCCCGTGCTTGCGCCGGGGTTGATGCTGGCGGTGTCGCGCGGCTTGTTGCGCCGGCTGGTGTCGCCCTTTTCGCCCGATGCGTTGGCATCCGGGCTGAGCAGCTCAAGCACTTCCTCACGTACTTCGTCGAGGCGCACGCCCAGGTTCATCAGCACCTGCGCGGCAATGCCTTCGTTTTCGCGCAGCAGCCCGAGCAGCAAGTGCTCGGTGCCGACGTGCTCGTGGTTCAGTGTGGCGGCTTCTTCCTTGGCGAGGTCGATTACGCGCTTGGCGCGCGGGGTGAACGGCAGCTTGGACGGCGCCGTCATCACCTGCGGGCCCTGCTGCACGAGCTTTTCGATCTCGAGGCGGATCTTGCGCAGGTCCACGTCCATGTTGCGCAGGACGGTGGCGGCCACGCCGGAGCCCTCGAGAATCAGCCCGAGCAGAATATGCTCCGTCCCGATGTACTCGTGGTTGAACTTCTGGGCTTCCTGGCGTGCCAGGCCCAGCACTTTTCTTGCACGCTCGGTGAATTGCTCAAACATGATCGCCTCTGATCTCCGGTGTTAAGCCCGTCCGGAGGCTGTAGTTAGATTTCTACCACAACGGTATCCGTGTGCCCGAAAGGCGTCAACGACGAGCGCGGAGACCATTTTTCCCGCGTGCCGAGCCCGTCGTCCTCCGCCGGTCATGTGGAAGAACGCTAACACCCGGCCGGTGATTCCGGAAACACACACAGCCAAACGGCTGCAAACCCCGTGCCGACGCAACTCCAGCAGATACAGGCGCAGAGCGCGCCAACGGGGCAGGTTTGTGGAGAACCCTGCGGAATTGGCAGGGGCAAACTGCGGTCAGGGTCGGCAGGATTGCAAAGGATGCGGGCTGAGGCGGCGCAATCGTCGCCCTAGCCCGCATCCATTTTCATCCTGAACGTCCTGACAGAACTACTTCTGGACGGGCTTGAGGATGCGGTCGTTGGGTTCTTCGGGCTTGGGGACCTTTTCGCCGCTGATCTTGGTGGGCACCCAGCCGGCGCTGGTCTGGGCGAACTCGTGTTTGTCGCCGTTGACCGTAAGCGTGCCCTTGCCGCCCTTGACCTTCCAGTCCACGCGCGGCGCGCTGCCCGGGTAGAGCACTGTGACGAACGCGACCTCCTTGTCCGGCTGGGCCGCGCGCAGGCTGAGATACTTCACAGCCCCGGCCGTGTCGCCGGTGGAGACGTTCACAGCAGGCGTCGCCGCGACGATGTTGAGCTTGCCCTTGCCGCTGAACACGCCGCCTGTGTCGTTGGTGTCGATCTTAAGCTTCGTCTGAAACCGCACGTCGATGTCGGTGGTGCCGGTGGTCTCCACGTCGTCGAGAATCACGAGATACTCGCCGTCCACCATGATCACGCTGCGTACCGCGCGTTTGGTCGCGCCGCCGTAGCAGTCGCTCAGGTCGCTCATGAACCAGCTGAACTTCTTGCCCTCAACGAACGCCTTGTAGCTCGCCTGGCTGGCCTTGGGCTGGCTTTTGCCGTCGATCGTGATCGTCGTGTGCTTGTCGGTGTCGTTCTTGTCGTAGCCCGGATCATGAATGAACCGCTCGCCGTCGCACACCAGCACAAACGTGCCGAGGTCGTTGTTGTTGTGCGACTTGTCGCTGATCCAGCCGCCGTTGTAGGCCAGCCACAACTTGTCGCTGCGCAATACCGCGTGGCCGCAACCGCGAAACAGCACAGCCGGTTGCAGCTCCGGCTTGTCGCCGGCCGGGGGCGCCTCGCGCCGCCACAGGAACCAGTTGACGCTGATGCCGTTGTCGAACGCGCCGCCGCCGCCGTTGTCGGCCGCCCACAGCAGCAGCGGGTCGCCGCCTTCAGTTCGGGCCTCGAACAGCGCGTTCAGGCTGGAGCTTGGCCCGCCCTCCCACTTGCGTGAATCCTTCGACCAGAGCCCGCTGAAGGTGTCCTCGTTCATGTCGTTGAAGTTGGCGTAGACGTCGTCCGGGCCTTGCAGGTAGACGTCCCAGTAGCCGGCCATGCGTTCGCTGGGATCGAGCGGCAACTCTTCGCCCATCACGTGCTCATAGGCCGTGACGAAGATGAACCCGAAGCTGACGCCGTAGCGCCAGTACATGTCGCCCTCGTGCCCACCGCCGTCTTTCAGGATCACGCCGTCGAGGAACTTGGGCAGATACTCCCATGCGTGATCGGCCGCCTTCTTGGCCTCGGGCAATTCGTCATACAGTGCCAGCCCCAGCAGCCCGCAGCCGCCATGCAGCACGCCGCACCAGTTGGTGACGTAGTTGTCGACCCACCAGTCGTGATGCTTGTCCACGCTGTCGAGGTACGGGCGCAGCCCGAGTTCCAGCACGCGCTGGCTGAAGTACTCGCACTCTTCCTCTTTAAGCAGGTCGTGGCACCAGTCGTAGAAACGCGCGCAGGACATGCAGCACTCGGCCGTCGGCAACTCAGCGCCTTTGTTCCAGCTCTTGGGTTCGTGCCACTTGTCCTGCTCAAGCAGCGCCCAGACCTCCTGCTTGGCGCGTTCGCCGTAGCGCTTTTCGCCGCTGACGACGTAGGCCATGCCCAGGATGTCGATCATCCCCTCGGCCGTGCGGGCGCGGTTGCCACCGATGACCTTCTCGTTCGAAAGGGGCTTCGCGGCGTAGTCGTTGGCGATGCCGATCAGCTTGCCCCAGCGCGAGGCGAACGGCTCCTTCTTGAGCTTGGCCTTGAAGTCCGCCAGCGACTTGTTGGTGAAATAGAGGTATGGGCGGTCATCGCGCTCGACTTTCTCGGGCTTGTCCTTCTTCACGCGCTTGGCGGCGACGGCCGGTCCGCCCGGCACGAGTGCCAGCGCCAGCCCGCAGATCAGCAACAGCGCGAGAACGTTTTTCATCGAATCCCCCCTACTCCGGAATGCCCGGTGCGCTGTGGACCGGGCCGGGATATTGGCTGCGGGCTACCTGTTTTCGCGGCGTGAACTATTCTTCGCCGCCTGAGGCCCAATACAAAGCAATTCCGGCGGATCGGAGATTCCATGCGCAAGCTCGGTGTTTGTGTGGTGCTGCTGGTTGCCCTGTTGGGGGTTGCCCGTGCGCAGGACGACGGCGAAGACTACGAGATACACATCAGCAGCAAGCTGCTGGAGCTGAAGCCCGGCGAGAAGGCGCATGTAGAGCTGACGTCCGGCGAAGTGGACCTGCAAGGCTTCAAGCTGACCGTGCCCGATGGCACCAAGGCGCTGTACGTCAACGTGCTGGCCGCGACGGCCGACATCGACCTGGCATTGTGCGACAGCAAGATCGATGACATCGACGAGCTGGAAGAGCAGGAAGTCGCCGAGGCGATGACCGCGCGGATTGAAGAAACGCTGGCCTTCACGAGTGACGACGGGCTGAAGGCGGGCAGCTATGTGCTGTACGCGGGCTCGCTCGCGGCCTACGAGGAAGAGGTTGTCAGCTTCGACGTGCTGTTGAGTTTCAACGACAAGCCGAAGCTGGATGCGCCGACGCTTCCGTTCAAGCCGATGGCCGGGCTGACGCCGTTGCAGCGCGCGGTAGCGGCCAGCGTGATGCTGTACACCGAGGAAGGCAGCGGCGGCAGCGGCACGGTCGTCACGCCGACAGGCCTGATCGTGACCAACAGGCACGTGATCGAAGCGGAAAACGGCGGCGTGCTGAAGCAGGCGTGGGTCAGTTTCGCACCGGACGCGCGCAAGCTGCCGGTACAGACGCACATCGCGAAGCTGGTGTTCGAGAGCGAGGCATTGGACCTTGCGCTATTGAAGATCGCGACCGATCTGGACGGCGGGCCGGTTGAGAAGCCCGACTTTGTCTGGCTGCCGATCGCAGAAACCGAGCTGGACTTGGGCGACGAAATCCGCTGCCTCGGCTACCCGGCCATCGGCGGCAGTCACAGCCTGTGCAGCATCACGCTCACGCGCGGCGTGATCTCGGGCTTCGAGATGAAGAAAGACGCACTGGACTGGTACAAGTCCGACTGCCTCGTCAGCGCCGGTAACTCCGGCGGCACGGCAATCAACGGCAAGGGCGAGTTCTGCGCCATCCCCACCGAGACGCTGCACGACCCGGACACCATGGAGTTCCTGAGCTACATCCGCCCGGTGCAGGCCTTGCCGAAAGACTGGCGCGAGGCGATCCGGAAAGACCTGCCGAAGTAGCTACTTCTCGAGCTCGGCGATCTTTGCTTCCACCTCCGGCCTGTCTTCGGCCTCCGGGACCAGCTCGAGGTAGCGCTTGTAGTCGGCCAGCGCGCCGGGCTTATCGTCGAGCTTTTCTTTCACTTCGCCGCGGCGCTTGTAGGTCGTCTGGAACCAGCGCTCCTCGCGCGGCAGGACCACGTTGTAGTCTGCCAGCGCTTCCGCGTAGCGTTCCAGCGCGAAGTAGGCGTCAGCGCGCAGGTGATAGGCCCAGGGGTGCGACGGGGCGATCTCGATGGCTCGATTGCCGTCCTCAAGCGCGCCGGTCGGGTTGTCCAGCGCCAGGCGCGCGCTGCCCCGGTTGATCCAGGCCTCGGCGCGCATGGGGTCGAGATCGATCGCCTTCGTCAGATCCGCCATCGCCTCCGGGAACATTTCGCGACTGATATAGATCGCCGCGCGGTTTGAGTAGACCAGCGCCTCCGTCGGGTCGAGTTCCTGCGACATGTTGTAGTAGCGCAGCGCCTCGTCATAGTTCTGCTCGAAATAGTAGTAATAGCCCACGTTCAACGCGGTTCGCCCGTCGTCCGGGCGCAGCTCGAACGCCCGCAAACCGGCCTTCGTCGCTTCCGCGTGATGCCCGAGCTGGTGCTGCCAATTGGCGAGCGCGGCCCACGCGCGGGCGTCATCCGGTTTCAGTTCAATCGCGCGCTGGCACAGGGCGAGGGCCGTGTTTCCGTCCATCTGCAGCCCGGCCTTTGCCACTAGCGCGCGAACGTTCTCCGGCTCGAGCTCCAGCGCCTTGTCGACCACCACCGCCGCCCCCTCGCGATCGTTGCGGAACCGGCGAATCTCGGCCAGGTCGAGCAGCCCGTCGACCGTCGCGGGCACGGCCAGGTCCGCGGGCTCGGGGATGCGGTCGAACCAGCGCGACACTCTGCGCCAGACGTAGCTTCGCGGCGTAAAGCGTTTCCATACGCCAACAAGCGGCTCGTACGCGCGCGCGCTGGACGTCTGGCACAGGGCCGAGCCGCACTCGATCGCCAGGCGCGGGTCGTCCACCACCGCCATGAACGAAGCCAGCACCGGCACGGCAAGGTCCGGCACGTCGAGGTAGCCGAGCACGCGGCAGATCAGCGTGATCTCGTCGCGCTCGACCTGCGTCCAGAATGCCTGCTCGCCCTGCTGCGTCGCGCGCTCGATGTAGGGCTGCAGCGCGGCGCCCAGCAACTCGACTGTCTGGGCTTCATGGTAGGCGGCGAGGCGGATGACGTAGTCTTCCAGCCGGATGCTGCCCTGCGGGCGGTTGCCGCGGGCGAGGTTGTTGCGCACGTCATCCAGCGCGATTTCGATGGCCTCGCGATGCCGCTGCAGCAGTGATGATCTGGCCGCCTCGATACCCCACCGCTTGAGGGCCAGGGTCGTTTCGTCCGCGTCCGTACCCTCCAGAATGAAGCTGGCCAGCGCGAAGTCTTCGTTCAGCAGCGCCAGCTCGACGGCGAGCAAGCGGTCGGAGCGCAGGTTGCCGGTTTCCTCCTCCAGCACAGTCTGCGGCACAAACTCGTGGATCTGCCCGGCCACCGGCGCGGTCATCAGGCGCACCAGCTCCGCCCGCACGCCCGCGACCGCGAGCAGCCCCGAAACGATGCGCGCGTTTTCGGCCCGGTCGGCAGGCGCCAGCGCCGCCCCGGCATCGCGCCGCGCCTTCATTTCGTTGGTGCGCACAAGCGCTTCGCTTGCAAGGTTGTCGCCTCGCAGCCCGTCGAACTTGCGGCGTTGCGCGGTGATCTCGCCTTCGCGCTGTCGGATCAGACGGTCGCGCTCGGCCTGTTGCTCTATCTCGGCGTCCACACGCGCCTGCCGTTCGCGCTCGGCGGACTGCAGGTTCAGCTCGGCCTGGTCGCGTTCGCGCGCGATGTTCTCGAAGGCGTAGATCGCGCCGGCCACGATCAACACAAGAGCCGCACACGCCACGCCGACGGCCGCCTTGTGTCGCCCGACGAAGCGTTTGACGAGCTCGCCGGTGCTGTAGCGGTAGACGCTCAACTCGCGCCCGTCGCGGAACGCCAGCACCTCAGCGGCCAGCTTCTCGGCCGAGTCGAGACGTTCACCGGGCTCACGTGCCATGGCTTTGTCGGCAAGGCTGACGAGGTCCGGCGGCGCGAGCGGCGCTACCTTGGCGAGAGGCTCCGGTGAAAGTACCAGCACCTTCGCCAGCACCTCGCGCGCGTTCTTTCCTTCATACGGCGGGCGCCCCGAGAGAACCTCGTACAGGATCGAGCCCAGCGCGTAGACATCCGCGCGCTCGTCGACCATCTCCAGTGCGCCGCGCGCCTGCTCGGGCGGCATGTAGGCCGGGGTGCCAAGCACGGCGCCGTCGAGCGTGCGGTTCTCCGAATCATCCTGCAGCAGGGATGGCGAGAATGCCTGCGCTTCGGCCTTCTTGCGCACTCCGCTGGACTCTTCCTGTCCCATCACACGCGCCAGCCCCCAGTCCAGCACCAGGGTTTCTCCGAAATCGCCGAGCATGATGTTGGCGGGCTTGATGTCGCGGTGGATGACGCCTCGGCTGTGCGCGTAGGCGATGGCGTTGCAGACGTCCACGAACGCGTCCAGCAGCTTCAGGCGCTGGGCCAGCTTTTCCTGCGGCCCGCCGGTGCCGTTCGCGATCTGCAGCAGACGGTGCGCCATGGTTTTGCCGCGCACCAGCTTCATCGTGTAGAACACGCCGCCGTCGTCGCGCGTGGCGATTTCGTAGACCGGCACAATGTTCGGGTGCTCGAGCTGGCCGGTAACCTTGGCCTCGCGCAGGAAGCGCTCGACAATCTCCGGCGAATCGGTCGCGTGGCTGGTGCCCTGCCCCATCTTCGGCGGCAGCAGCTCTTTCAGCGCAACCTCGCGCCCCACGGCCGTGTCCATTGCGACCCAGATCAGCCCCATTCCGCCGCGGGCGAACTCGCGCTTCACCTGGTAGCGCCCGGTATGGCTGGCGCTGGGCAGGCGGGCGGTCATGTCTTTCACGCGCTGCTGGCGCTCGGCCAGGCTGGAAAGCGCGCGCGTGGCGGCTTCGCTGGATGTGTCCGGCTTCATGGCGAACAGGCTGGATTGCGCGTCCGCGTTGATGCCCATTTCGGACAGGGTCTTGGCCAGGGTTTCGGGCGCTTCGGCCAGCGCCTCCACTTCGGCCGAGATGGCCGCCTGTGCAGAGGTCGGCGTCACGGACAGGAGCGTTTGCATCGGCTCTGCATTTGCGCCGGGCTTCAGGTCGGCGAGTACGCGCACGGCTTCGTCGGGGGACAGAAACCCCCGCTGCACGGCCAAGACAGCCGCCAGCACCGCCTTGTGGCGCGCAGGATCCGGAGCCGACTCATTCATAGGCCGGGCAGTATAGCGCCCCGAGTGAGAAATGGCGCAACATCAGTCCAGCCCTGCTAAGCTGGCGCACAAACCAATAAGGAGATCGCCATGAAGAAAGCGCATGTCTGGTTTGGGCTGTGCCTGCTGCTTGCACTGGCAGCCGTTGGGTCCGCACCGGTGGCGCAGCCGGCCCCGTCCAATGATGTCATGGCCGGCAAAGGGCTGAGCGAGGCTGGCGAGACAGCGCAGCGCGCTTTGTCTTCCGGCGACTACAAGTCCCTGTACGGGGTGCTGGATGAGGCTGCCCAGGGGCAAGTCGCCTTGCTGCGTGAGAAGTTGATGCACTTCGTCGACACCTCCGGGCTCACCGACGACCAGGTGAAGAACTACTGCGATGGCTACGACCCGCACGGCGAGTTCGCCATCACGTCGGTGACCGACCTCAAGGCTCTGACCGACGCACAGTTCTTGGGGTTGACTTCCGGGATGCTCACGTTGCAGGCGGCGCGACCCAGCGAAAATCTCGCTCTGACCTGGCACCTCGTACAGAAATCGGTCGGGCTGATGCAGGCACGCCGCAGCAGAATGCGCCACCTGGACATGCTGCCGTGGTCCGGCGCCATGGCCTATGCCAACCGCGCCGATGAAGCAATCGACCTTGTCTTCTCACTTGAGGACGGCAAATGGAAGCTGTCGTACTTCCTCATGGAGTCCGGCCGCGAGGAGGTCGACTTCACCAACTTCGTCGAGCAGGCCCGCAATTTCAACAAGGACAGGTTCCGCTGGAACCCCCGCGACCGCTACCGAATGGACGAAGGCGAACAGATGCTGGGCAGCGCGCGCGACTACTGCCGGGTCGAGTATTCTAAAACCGGCAGCGAAGCCGACACGGTGAAGGCGTTCGACAAGGCCGACAAGGAGGACTGGTTCACGGGGGCCTACTACAAAGCGACCAAGCTGCACGTGGGCTTCAAGGGCGACTGGAACGCGGCGATTGAGGTTCAGCCAACCGCCGGCACAAAAGCCTACGGGCTGATGAAGTTCCAGTGGGCCAGCGGCAACTCCGAAATCGAGTGGTTCGAAACCCAGGCCGAACTGGAAGCGGGCCTGGAGAAGCTGAAGAACGAGCTGCCGACAGACGACGGGGGAGACTCATCCCCCAGCCCCAAGTAACACCCTATTGCTGGCAGGCGGCATGGCGGGCAGACTCTCGGAATGAGCGGCAGCACTCCGAAAGTCAAAGCGTTCCTGATCTGTGACCAGGTGATCCGGTCGACAGACGGCAAATACAGCATCATCGGCGTGTTCCGCCGGGTGCATGCGCCTTCGTTTCCGGTGTTTCATGCCCGCTTCGGCGTCTACATGATGCTCGGGGAAATGAACGGCGAGTACAACTTCACCATCGAGTTCACCGACCCGGGCGAAGGGCAAGTCCTTGCCAAGGCGGAACTTCGGGGCGTGAAGCACGCCAAGCCGCTGGAAGACTTCGAAACCGGCATCAACCTGCCCGGGCTGCAGTTCACCAAGGAAGGCACCTTCGAAGTCCACATCCTCTGCAATGGTGACCTTCTGCACGTCGATACGCTACAGGCCATCAAGGTGGATTCGCCCCCGCCGCCGCCCAAGACCTCCGGCATGGAATAGTCCGCGGGTTTCCCACGCGCCCCCCGCCCGTTGAAGTAGGGGCCTCCTGACGTATAACCGGCTCGTTGGGCGGATGATCGCCCTCGCTTCAGGAGTTGCCACATGGCCACCGCACAGGCGTCGGAAGCTGACACCGGCACCATCGTCAATGACTTCGTACTTCACGTTGCCACAGCCAACGGCTCGGGCTCGCAGACATCCAACATGGTGCTGCTGCGCGCGCTGTTCGGCATGGGGATTCCGGTCAGCGGCAAGAACCTGTTCCCCAGCAACATCCAGGGGTTGCCGACCTGGTTCACCATCCGCGCCAACAAGGACGGCTGGATCGCCCGCAAGCAGGACGCCGACATCGTCGTCTGCATGAA
Organism: Planctomycetota bacterium; assembly: GCA_020638675.1. GTDB lineage: Bacteria > Planctomycetota > UBA8742 > UBA2392 > UBA2392 > JACKID01. Next base: position 240,100 of record JACKID010000003.1, on the reverse strand, counting down.
CAGCGAAACCAGCGACGAAGACGTCGAATCCGCCCGAGAAGGCGCCGTGCTGATCTATGAAGAGTCCCTGAACCTGGGCGAAAAGCGCCCGGACTGCGTCCACTACGCCGTGCCGTTCAAGAAACTGATCGCCGAATGCTGCCCGGACCTGCGGCTGCGCAAGCTGGTCATCAACATGCTGTACGTAGGCGTGTGCGCCCAGCTGTTCGGCTTCGACATGGAAGAGATCAAGAAGGCGCTGGGTACACAGCTCGCCGGCAAGCAGAAGGCGATCGACATCAACCTGCCGGCGCTCGAGTTCGCCTACAAGTGGGCCGAAGAGAACCTGAAGAAGGTAGACCCGTTCCGCGTCGAGCGCATGAACGCGAACGAGGGCAAGATCATCATTGAGGGCAACGCGGCCGCGGCACTCGGGCTGATGTTCGGCGGCGTCACGGTGGTCACCTGGTACCCCATCACTCCGTCGTCCAGCCTGTGCGAGTACCTCGAGGAATACCTGAACCGCTTCCGCATGAAGGACGGCAAGAAAACCTTCGCCGTCGTGCAGGCCGAAGACGAGATCGCGGCCGTGGGTATGCTGGCCGGTGCGGGCTGGGCGGGCGCTCGCGCCTTCACCAGCACCAGCGGCCCGGGCATCAGCCTGATGAACGAGTTCATCGGACTGGCCTACTTCGCCGAGATTCCATTCGTGATCTGCAACGTGGCGCGCACGGGGCCCAGCACCGGGCTTCCGACCCGCACCATGCAGGGTGACATCATCAGCCTGTTTTATGCCTCACACGGCGACACCAAGCACGTGGTGGTGATCCCGAACACGCCCAAGGAAATCTTCGAGATGGCGGGCGAGGCGCTGAACCTGGCGGAAGAGCTGCAGACGCCCGTGTTCATCCTCAGTGACCTCGACCTGGGCATGAACTACTGGATGAGCGACCGCTTCGAGTACCCGACCGAGCCGTTCCGCCGTGGAAAGGTCCTCGGCAAGGACGAGCTTGAGAAACTCGGCGGCAAGTGGGGCCGCTACGCCGACGTGGACGGCGACGGCATTCCCTACCGCACCATCCCTGGGACCGACCACCCGCGCGCGGCCTACTTTACCCGCGGCACCGGCCACACGCCGCAGGCGACGTACAGCGAGAAGCCGACCGACTGGAAGAACAACATGGACCGCCTCGCGCGCAAGTTCGAGACGGCCAAGAACATGGTTCCGAAGCCGGAAATCAAGGACAACGGCCACGCCGCCGGACTGATCTATTTCGGGACGACAACCGAGGCGATCCGAGAAGCATGCGTGAAGCTGGAAACCAAGCACAACCTGAAGCTTGACCTGTGCCGTCTGCGCGCTTTCCCCTTCTCGCAGGAAGTGGAAGATTTCATCAACAAGCACGAGCGCGTGTATGTCGTCGAGCTGAACCGCGACGGCCAGATGCGCATGGCGCTGAACGCCGAGTTGCCGCGCTTCAGCCAGAAGCTGCACAGCATCACCCACTACGACGGCATGCCGCTGACCGCGGACGAAGTAGTGGAGGCCCTCGTGAAGCGAGAGCGCGAAGTCTAACGAGTCATCGGGTTCCGAGTTCTGGGTTCAGGGTTGAACTGCAGAACACACGGAACCTAGAACGCAAAACTCAGGAACTGAACTATGGCAGGCACAGCAGCGCCAAAACCGCCCGAGACCAATCGCGTCGGGCTGCAGAAGAAGGACTACGCCGGCAGCAAGAGCACCCTGTGCATCGGCTGCGGGCACGACCTGATCACCGCCCGCATCATCGACGCGTGCTACGACCTCGACATCAAGCCCGAGCAATTTGTGAAGCTGTCCGGCATCGGCTGCAGCTCCAAGACGCCGGCCTACTTCGTGTCGCGCAGCTTCAGCTTCAATTCTGTGCACGGGCGCATGCCCAGCATCGCTACCGGCACCGCGTTGGCGAACCGCACGCTGAAGATGATCGGCGTTTCCGGCGACGGCGACACGGCCAATATCGGCATCGGCCAGTTCGTGCACGTGATGCGCCGCAACCTTGACCTTGTCTACGTCGTCGAAAACAACGGCGTGTACGGGCTGACCAAGGGCCAGTTCAGCGCCACGGCCGACAAGGGCAGCAAGCTGAAGCATGGCGCGGTCAACCACATGCACGCGATCGACCTGTGCGCGCTGGCCGTTGAGCTGGGCTGCGGCTTTGTCGCCCGCCTGTTCGCGGGCAACACCAAGATGATGCGGCAGGTGATGCAGGCGGCGATGGCGTTCGAAGGCCTGGCGCTGCTGGACATCGTCAGCCCGTGCGTGACGTTCAACAACCACGCCGGCTCGACCAAGAGCTTTCCCTACGCCAAGGACAACGAGTTCGCGCTGCAGGACATCGGCTTCGTGCCGGCGTACGACCCGCAGTATGAAGAAATGGACCATGGCGACGAGCGCGAAATCACGCTCGGCGACGGCAGCCACATCACGATCAAGGCACTGGAGAAGGACTACGACCCGACCAACCGCCTCGCCGCGCTGAACCTGCTGGCCGAGTACCACGAAAGCGGCAAGATCCCGACCGGCATCATCTACATCAACGAGAAAGAGCCGCGCTTCGTCGACCAGATCAATATGTGCGATACGCCGCTGTCGCGCCTGAAAGAAGACGTCGCCCGTCCCAGCAAGGCCGCGCTTGAAGAGGTCATGAACGAGCTGGCGTAGAACTGCAGTTGGTAGCTTGTGGTTTGTAGTTGGTAGGAACTGCTTGGCCCGCCGCTTTGCGGCGGGCTTTCTTTTAGGCTGCGATGCGGTCCTGTGCTTCGAGCTTCTTGCGCTTGCGGCGGAGCACCAGGTAGGCGATGGCTCCCAGCGCCAGGAAGGGTGAGCCGGCGACGCCTATGCGCAGCAGCGTTCCCGATACGGCCTTGAGGCCTTCTACTCCGTCGTCCCATGCCTCGACCAGCTCGCCGCGTTTTTCAACTTCCGGCGGGGCTTCGGGCTCGGTTGTGGTGATGAGCACGTCGAGGCGGGACAGGGCTACGCGGTTTTCGAGTGCGGCGATGGCGCGTTTGTAGCGCTCGATTTCGAGGCGGGTCTGGCGGCGTTCACGTTCGAGGTTTTGCAGTGAGGAAAGGTCAGTGGGTGTTTCGATCAGCTTGTCGAGGCGGGTCAGGTAGTCTTCGGCTTCGCTCAGGCGGGATTTCAGGTCAACCTGGTCGCTGGTGACGTCTTCAGTCGATTCGCTTTCTCCCAGCACCTCGCCGAATCCGGCCACCTTGGCCTTGAACTCGCGGTATTTGTCAGCCGGGACGGCCACTGAGATCGAGACACCGACGTCCTCGCCTGTCCCTTGACGTGTCAAGCCGGTAACCACACCGGCGGATGAGGTAACCAGTTCAGTCACCAGACGTTGCACTTTGGCCGGGTCAGCGTCCCGCAGGTGGATGGACCCTTCCCGGACAATTGACCCGTAGAGAGCCGGGTCGACAGGCGTATCTGCAGCTTCTGAAGTATCCGATATCCAAGTTCCCGTAGTTACTTCATCGACAGTAATGTTGGCCCTCTGGGATGGCCTATCGCCGGGGGCGAGTGCGTCAGGCTGTCTCAGCTTCGCGCTTGGCCCCTGTTCTGAATCCGAGTGCACTGGGAATTGCTCCGCCTGTTTAACGCTGCTGAAGATGATTCCTCGCCCCCCAGTGGCCACGACGCCCGTTATGAACGCCAGTGCCACACTGGCAGCCGTCACTAGGCCGATGCCCCAGCGCCCTGTGAGCCAGTAGATGATTCGGTTGTCGGTGGGTGGCCGATCCTCGAGATCAGCGGCGGCAAGTACATCGTCAAACGTGAGTCGCATCTTCGGGGGGTGGATGGCCATGGCCCCCAATTTGGAGCGCATGGCCACCAGTTCCCCGACAAATTCCCTGTCTTCGCAGATCGGATCAGCTGGCTCGGCAAGGACCCGGGTCAAGCCCGAGACGTGGTCCAGAACGGCTTGTTCATCTTTCGACAAACGGTAAGCGCCACTATCCATTGCCCTACTCCTTCCGGCCGTCACCGGCCAGTGCTGAACCCTTCAGGATGTCGTGCAGGGCACGCCGGCCGCGAAGCAGGTCCGTCTTGAGCTTGTTCAGGTGCACGCCGAGCAGGTCGGCTGCATCCGTGTAGCTCATGCCGTCGCGGTCGACGGCCAGGACTGCCGCGCGGTGGTCCGGCTTGATCCGCTTGAGCGCCTCCACCAGCTCATCGCTGAGCGTGGTGTCGGAAACGTCCGGGTTCGGCTGGTCCTCAACCTCCCAGTCGCCCAGCGGCTTCTGCCGGTTCGTGCGCCGCAGCGTGTCGATGGCGAAGTTCACCGCCACACGCTTCAGCCACGCACCCAGGTTGCTGTCGTCCTTCGGCGGCCGCGTGATCAGGCGGACGAAGGCCTCCTGCACCGCGTCTTCCGCCGCGGCGCTGTCCAGCGTGAGGCGGTACACGGCGGCGTGTACGGCCGTCGCGTGCTCACGGAACAGGAGTTCAACGTCATTGCGCTGCATCGCAGCCCCCCTTCAGCCCTATAAACTTGCAGGCTCCTTCATAAGTTTCAGGCAAATCGCCCAAATTTTGAGGTGGTACCAAACCACCCCCGAACGTCGTAAAAGTGGCCCTGTGATGAAGGCACTCTGCCCGCGCCCCTATAGGCCAGATCTTGCGGCCAAGGGTTCAGCGGGCTTTGTGTCCCACCGCAATCGCCACTCTTGCCGCGTCAAGAGCAACCGTCGTGCCAAAGTCTTGACGTGACAAGAGCGAAGGTGCCTGGATAATCGCGCCGCTGCCCGGGAAAGCCCCGGCCATGCGGCCCCGGAGGATGTGCTGGTGCGTACGTTAACCTGCTCAATGCTGCTGCTGATTTCCCTGGCCTGTGTCAATGTGGCACAGGACGTTCCACAGCCTGCCAAGGAAGTTGACAACTCGGGGCTGCTGGCCCGTTACCTCGCCGCCACCGGCAAGGAGAAGGACAAGCTTCGCACCGAGCTGCTGGCGTTGAGCGCCGACGACCTGCGCGCCGCCATCGCCGGTGTCAGCTTCAAGCCCGCCGACAAGAGCGGCGAGATCGTCAAGTGGTACACGAAGTGCCCGGACGGATTCCAGCGCCCCTACTGGGTGTACGTGCCCGAGGGCTACGACCCCCACAAACGCTACCCCTTGCTGGTCTGCATGCACGGCGGCGTCAGCGGCTGGCCGATGGAATCCGACGAGGGTCGCCCCTCGGCGGGCGAGTATTCCATCCAGTACTGGCTGCCCAACCTGACCGACGAGTGGAAGAAGAACGTCGTGATCCTGGGCTGCAGCGCGGGCGTGCCGGAAACCGGCGAGGGCGCCATGTGGTGGGCGCTGAAGGGCCAGAAGAACGTGCTGCACATGATCAACGAGACCCGTCGCCGCGTGAACATCGACGACGACCGCGTGATCGTAAATGGCCACAGCGACGGCGGCAGCGGCACGTTCGGATTCGCCTTCCGTATGCCGGATGCATTTGCGGGCTTCTACGCGATGAACGGGTGCCCGATCGTGCCGCCGGCCGACGGCACGCCGGTCTGGCTGGAAAACCTGAAGGGTCTGAACTTCCAGTGCTTCAACGGCGGCAAGGACGGGCTGTACCCGGCCAAGCGCATGACGCCGATCTATGAGCAGGCAAACAGCCTGGGTGCAGACATCAAGTTCACCACCTACCCGGACCTGACGCACCAGGTGGAGGATGTGCTGGAGTCCGAAGTGCGCGCATTCTGCGATGGTCCGCTGGCCGATTGGCGCCGCAACCTGTTGCCCATGGAAATCGACTGGGCCTGCACCCAGCCTGAGCGTGGCCGCCGCGCGTGGCTCAGCATCGACGAGCTGGGCGAGCTTGGCAGCGCCAACGCAGTGGCCGCGAATGCGGAAATCGTCCTGCCCGCCGGGCGTCCGCGCCTGGGCATCACCGTCGAGCGCGACACCGAGCAGCCGACTGTCGAGTCCGTCATGGCTGGAACCCCGGCCGAGAAGATGGGAATCGAGAAGGGCGACGTGATCCGCAAGCTCGACGATCTGGAAATCAAGAACATGCAGGACCTGCTGGACGCGCTGGACACGAAGAAGCCCGGCGACGACGTCACCATCGTCGTGGACCGCGATGAAAAGGAAAAGACGCTCAAAGGGACATTCCCCAAAGCCCAGCAACAACAGCGCGACGAGAAACAGCCACTGACGGCGCGTGTGCAGGCAACGTTGGACGAGCCCGGGCGCTTAACAGTGAAGGTGCGCAACGCGCGCAAGATCAGCATCTGGGTTGCGCCGTCGATGCTGGACGCGGACGGCAAACTGCGCGTGCGCCTGAACCCGAGCGACGACCCCAAGGAGATCGGCATCGCCGTCAGCCAGAAGTTCGAGCCCGACAAGGCGCTGATGCTCGACCAGTTCGAGGCCACCGGCGACCGCAACCTGCCCTGGATCGGACGCTATGAGATCGACTGCAGCAAGCTGCTCGGCGTGAAGGTGAAGCCCGCCGAGCCCAAGGATGAAGACGAGTTCTAGGACCGGGGCGGCTTGTTTGCCGCCCCCCGCCAATTGACCCGACGCTGCTATACTGAGCCCATGGCCAGAATTGCCGCCATCGTACTGGTTGCCCTGTTCGCGAACGCACTCGCCGCGCACCCGTTCGATGACCGCTGCGACATGGTCACCCAGCTGATCCTCGAGCGCGACGCGGCCAAGAAGACCGAAAGCATCGCGCTGCAGGTGCAGTACCGCTACGAGACACCCTACGCCAGCTACAACGAGGCGTATCTCTCGCTCGACGCCAACCGCGACCAGAGGGTCACCCGCGACGAGCTCGAGGCGCGCTACAAGCAGCTCGCCACGGACCTGGTGGCAACGGTCTACCTCGCCGTGCGCGGCGAGAAAGTCGAAGTCAGCCCCAACTACGAAAAGTTCGCCTTCGCCAACCTGGACGACCCGGATGCCACAGTGGATGGCCCCAAGGGCATGTCAGTCGTCAACCTGCGCATCGGCTACTTCTTCAGCTTTGACGTCAACCTGAAGACCGAGCTGGGCGCCGGCGACTACCAGGTCGAGTTCTATCTTGCCAACAAGCGCGTCATGGTCACCGACCCGGGGCAGCAGCTTCAGGCGTGGGACGACCGCGGGCCCGAGCGCAAGGCCGTCACGACCGTCAGCTACGACCGCACGCCGGACCGGTTCGATCGCCTGAACTTCATCTGGGATATCGGCGAGGATGCGACCAGCACTTCGATCCCGATCAAGCCGGACAAAACCACGGAGCCCGACAAGACGCCGCCGCCGGAGACCGGCTCAAGCGAAGCGGGCAAGCAGCAGCTGATCGAGACAGACAAGCAGCGCCACGAGGAAAAGAAGTGGTTCGATCGCTGGGTGAGCGAATCCTACGAAGCGCTCAGCAACCCCAACGCCGGGCTCAGTGTCTGGCTGTTGTGGATGGGCTTCATGCTGATCCTCGGCGGCTACCACGCCGTGCAGCCGGGCCACGGCAAGACGCTGGTCGCCAGCTACCTGATCGGCACACAGGGTACGAGAACCGACGCGCTGTTTCTCGGGATCGTCGTCACGGCCGCCCACACCAGCGGCGTACTGCTGCTGATGGGCGGCGCCTGGGCCGCGAGCGAGTTCTGGCCCGGGCTGATGGACGACCCGAAGAAGGAGCTGGCGGAATGGATCGCGCTGGCCGTGGGTGCAACGATCCTGCTGATGGGGTTCGGGCTGGTCATGAAGCGCTCCGGCGGCGGGCACCACGAACACGACATTTTCGGGCGCCACGTGCATGGCGACCACGATCATGACCACGACCACGAGCACACCCACGCCGCGGACTCCCAGAGCCCTGAAGACTCGGACATTCTCGAGGAGGTGCATCCCTCGGCGGGCTCAGGGCAGGCAGCGCACACACACGACCACAGCCATTCCCACGATCACGACCATGCGCACGGGCATAGCCACAGCCATGATCACGGCGACGGGCACCACCACCACCACGACCACGAGCTCGACCCAAGCAAGATGACGCGCATGGAAATCCTGCGCCTCGGCATCCTCGGCGGCATCGTTCCGTGCCCCAGCGCGTTCGTGATCGGGCTGATCTTCTTCAGCGCCAAGCTGTACTTCGCCGGGCTGATCATGGTGATCGCGTTCAGCTTCGGGCTGGCGGTAGTGCTGGCCACGATCGGGCTGATGCTGGTGCACAGCAAGGAATACCTGAACCGCAAACGCAAGCAGACCAAGAGCAAGCTCTACCGTCTGCTGGAGACCAAGCTGCCGGTCTTTGGCGCCCTGGTGATCACCCTGATCGGCACGCTGATGGTGGTGATGGCGCTGATTCGTCTGAACCTGATCGACCCGGCCAACTTCACCGTCTAGCCCGGCGACTTCTCGAGCATCAGCGTGACAGGCCCGTCGTTGACCAGCTCGACGTCCATGCGCGCGCCGAACACGCCCTTTGCCACAGGCTTGCCGATCAGTGCCGACAACTGCTCGCAGAACTTCTCGTACAGCGGCTCGGCGACTTCCGGGCGTGCGGCGCTGATGTAGCTCGGGCGGTTGCCCTTGGCGGTGTCGCCATACAGCGTGAACTGGCTGATCGCGAGCACGCCGCCGTGCACGTCCTGCACGCTCAGGTTCATCTTGCCGTGCGTGTCACTGAACACGCGCAGTTGCGCGACCTTGCGCGCCATCCAGTCGATCTCGGCCTCGCTGTCGCCGTCGCGAATCCCGACCAGCAGCAGCAGCCCGTTGCCGACTTCGCCGGTGACGTTGCCGTCCACGGTGACCCTGGCGCGCGAAACCCGTTGCAGCAGCACTCTCATTTCAGGCGCTTTCGGTAGATGTGATGCAGCTTCTCAAGCCCGTAGCCTTCGCGCACGTAGAACCGATGCGCGTCCTTGCGACTGTCGCGCGAGCCAAGCTTGACGACCTTGGCATGCCGCACCGCCCAGTTCTCAAACGCCGCCAGCAGTTGTCTCCCGACACCACGCCCACGTGCTTCACCGGCTACAACCAGCGCCTCCAGCTCGACCATCGGCTCGTACACCAGGTCCAGGCGCAGGCTGCCGTTGGCGAAGCCGATCACTTTGCCCGCTTCCTCGGCCACCAGCGCAACGCAGTCGCCGCGCCCTGCATACGCGGCCAGACGTGACGCAAGCTCCTCAGGAGAGATTGTGTAGCCGAGCTGCGCGGCGAGCCCAACCATGGCGCCTACGTCTTCAGCAGTTGCCGGGCGGATTTCCATGGCGGCGAGGTTAGCCGTCGTCCGGCGTCTCGGCCAGCGTGCCGACCCAGAGCGAGGCCGCCCCGTTGTCCAGCTCCTGCACCAGCAGCCACTGGCAGGTCGTCCAGACCAGCCCGATGTTGCGATCGAGGTTGTCCCCCATGCGGATGGTGTCGGCAGTCGGGCGATAGGCGAACGTGAAATCCGGGTTGCGCACCATGGTGAACTCGCGCCGCTGCACCTGCCAGTACTTGTCCATGATGCCGTGGCGTTTGCACGCCAGCGCGACAGACAGCTGGTGCATCGTAGGGGTGCTGTGCCCGTTGAAGGCCTCCGCGATGTGCTTCTCGAAATACGCCTGCATCTTCGGGTAGCTGTCGCGCTCGCTGAAACCCAGCGCTCCGAAGGCGTTCATCGCGCCGGCGGTGCGGCCTTCCTCGCTGCCCCATAGCTTGTCGTGTGCGTAGCCGATGCCGCCGTCGGGCATCTGGCAGCTCTCGACGTACTTGATCAGCGGCGCGAGCTTCTCGTCGTCGACTTCCACACCCGCGGCCTTGATACAGCCCAGCGCGGCGAGGCAGAAGTTGCTCATCGCCTCAAAGTGGATGTAGTTCAGGATGTTCTCGCCGCCGGGCCCGTGGCCGAACCCGCCGTTTTCCTCGGCCTGCTTGAAGATGCGGTCGCGGATCCAGCCAAGCTTCTTCTTGTACTTGTTGAGTGCGGTCTTCTTCATCTGGCCGTCGTCTTCGGCCGCCTTCGCGACATGCGCCAGGAAGATGCCGCCGTAGCCGAGGCTCCAGTTGGTCTGGTTGTTGTTCTTGCCCGCCAGCTTCTTGTACTGCTTCTGCTCGCCGACCTTTTCCTCGACAAAGTCGGCCGCTTTCACGATCTCGTCTGCGTAGCGACTGTCCGGGCTCAGACCGCTGTCCGTGAGCCAGCACAACCCCGCCAGGCTGGTGAGCACTACCTGGCTGACCTCGGGCGACATCGTCGAATAGAAGCCGCCCTCCTTCGAATCCTGTTCCTTGGCGAGCCACTTCAGCACGCCGTCGCGGATCGCCTTGGCGCGCGCGGCCTCGTCGGCGTAATGCACGAGTACAACGCTCTGGCTGAGCTGTTCGTCGCCGCGTTTGACCTTCAGTGTGACGGAGTGCTTTTCTGCTTCGGCCTCAGCCGCGAGGATGGCGCCGGCCAGCTCCAGATACGGGTCCGCGCCGAACGCCTTGCCCCCTGCGCCGGTGATGACGTCGCCGATCTTCAGCCCGGCCGTCTCTCCGGGGCCAGACTTGTAGACTTCCGCCACCTGCAGCCCGCCCTCGACAATGCTCGCTTTTCCGCCAATCGGCCCGAGGTTGTACAGGTCTGGATACTTTGACTGCGCGGCCGTGCGCGGCGCGGCAGCGAACGCGACGATTAGCAGAATCGGGATGGTCAGGCAAAGGGCGCGCATGGGCGCTCCCGGCATGGGGTCGGGGCTACTTCACGGCCTTGTTGCGAATCGGGCGGCCCGGGTCGCGATTTTCCTTCGTCCAGCGATCGACGACGACCTGGTCCTTCCGCCCGTCCCACGAGCCGCGGGCGAGCTTCTTTTCCTTCTCCTTGCCGCCGTCCTTACTGATGCTTACGACGGTGACGCTGGGGAAGCTCTTCGGGTAGCGGGCCTTCATCTGGTAGTACCAGCCGTAGATCAGCACGGCCTTCACGTGGTCGTACATCTCGAGCCAGCGGGTTTCGTCCACGACGAACTTCATCTCGCAACGGGTGACATTCTCGTGCAGGCTGATCTCGTCGCCGCCTGACAGGTAGCTGTTCCAGGCGTCCTTGTCGGCGTCGATTTCCATGTACCGCCCGAGGATCAGTTTCTCGTTCGACTCGGCCGTCCAGTCCTCCAGTTTCATTCCGAACGCGACCGACTCAAAGCTGTTGCCCTTGTCCTTGTCCCAGCTCTTGCGCTCCTCGATGCGGCGCTTGCGCTCGGCGCTCTCGGCCGTCTCCCGCTCCTTGAGCTGCTCGCTGCCGCTCTTCACGCGATCGCAGCGTTTCAGGAAGTCGTCGACGGTCGCCTGCAAGCCCTTGTCCTGCGGGTACAGGTCCGCGGCTTCGCGTGCCGTCTTCTTGGCATCCCGGTAGTTTCGGGCCTGCAGGTACTGGTCTGCGAGGTACAGCATCAGGTCGGTGTTGCGGTCGCGGTCCACGAGCAGCAGGTAGTGCTCGAGCGTCTTCACGGCCTCTTCGTACTTGTAGATGCCGACCAGCGCCTTGGCCAAGCCCAGCCGGGCGCGGTGATCCTTGGGCTCCTGCCGGACCAGCTCACGGAACTCGGTCTCCGCCCGACGGAACTCTTCGGCTGTCAGCAGTGCCTCCGCCGCCGTGAGCTTCTCGGCGCGCGTGGTCTCGGTCTCAATGCGGTCGATGCGCGACTTGTCGATCTTCATGACGGCCTTGCCGCCGCCCTCAACCTGGATCTCGATGCGCACTTTCTCGTCGTTGTTCTCGAGGATCTTGCCGGTGATCTTGTTGCCGCTCTTGAGATAGACCGTCTCGGCCCGGGCCATGCCGATAAACGCCAGCAGTCCGGCGGCTACCAGTACGATTTGCGGCAATCTGCGCATAGCAGCCATGTTAAGCCCCCCACGCCCGCCCGCAACGCCATCCCCTCCGGCAATGCGCATATATGCACAGCCCCAAACAGGCTCGCGGGGCCGCGAGGCGCTAAAACCTCGGCCTCGGGCTTTGCTTTCCGGCGCGGCTCGCTAAATTCCGGCCTGATGGAAGCTACCGATTTCAACGATGCGTTCCTGGACAGCACCTATCTGAAGCTTGACGAGGGGGCGCTGTCGTTCATCTTCACGCCCGCCCGGGTCAAGGCGGCGACGGCGCTCAGCGTGGAGCAGGCCAATCTCCTGGTGCAGGACAACCACGACGCGCTGGTGAAGATCTACGGCGACACGACCAAGCGCATCCTGATCGAGCCGTTCTACATGGAGTTGTTCGAAGAGCTGGCCGAGCAGCCGGACGACGTCGCGTTTGCCTTCATCAACCTGGCGCTGCGGCGCGTCGAGGACGAAAGGGTCGAGGCTGCGCGCGTGGCGGAAGTGAAGAAGTACCAGGCGAAACGCAAGCCCAAGGCGTGATGGAGAAGACAGTGGCACTCGAGTTCACAGTGGCGACAACGAAGAAGGTCGAGGTAGTACCCGGCACGGAAGTGCTGAATATCGACCTGAAGGTTTCCTATGCCGAGTTCCTCAGCATGACGAAGGAGCTGGTGAAACCCTACAAGGCCAGGTTTGAGACGCCGGACGGCGAGACGTTCGAGCGCAACGTCGGCATCGCCAAGGGCGTCGCGAGCAACGCCAACGCGCGCATCACCATGCGCAACTTCGACGGCTACGTACCCGAGGGCACCATCGTCACGCTTTTGGCGTAGGCAGCGTGACCTCGACGGGCATGTCGCGCAGGCGCTCATAGTCCTTGCGCTGTCGGCGCAGGGGCCACCAGTCGTACAGGAAGATCTCCATCGGGCGCCACATGGCGACCCAGCCGCCGATCAGCACCGTTTCCTGAAGCACGCGCGAAAACGCCCAGTCTTCGTAAGTTGCCAGCCAGCGGCTGAGGATCACCGCAATCACCAGCACCGTCATCCCGATCGCCAGGCTGCCGCGCCCGCGCTTCATGAGCTGGCGGAACTCGTTGCGAGCAAGTTCGGCCAGGTGGCCGAAGTAGTTGTGGACCGCGCCCTGCACCAGCGCCTGGTGGTCCTGCTCCAGCTTCGGGTTGGTGATGTCCACCACGAGCTTCAACGGGCGGGTGCGGGGGATCTCGCGCACCCAGCTGCGGATGTAATCGACCGCGTCGTCGTCGAGGTCGCGCTCAAGGAATGGGTCCGGGTCAAACGAGTTGAAGAGCTGCGTCACGTCGTGGATGCGCAGGCGGATGATGCCGTGTTTTGCTTCGCTCTCTTCGGGCATGGCCTAGCCCTTGCCAAGCTCCTGCGACCACATGTCGAAGACCAGCTTCCACGCCTCGTTGCTCGCGCCTACGTGGTAGCTGAGGCGCTTGTCGCAGGCAAAGCCGTGCCCTGCGCCGACGAACGTGCGTACCTCATAGCGCTTGCCGGCGTCCGCCAGCGCGTTGCGCACCTGCTCAACCTGCTCGGGCGGGATGCCTTTGTCCTGGTCGCCGTAGAGCATCAGGATTCGCCCCTCGATCTGCGGCGCCAGCTTGATGCTCGGCTCGCCGCCGCCCGGGCGCATGGTGGTGATCCCGCCGCCGTAGAAGCAGGCCGTGGCCGCGAACTCCGGCAGCGTCGCAGCAATGAACGCGACGTGCCCGCCGAAGCAGAAGCCGACACAGCCGAGCTTGCCGTTGAGCACGTCGTCGCGATCGTGTAGCGCCTTGATGGAGGCGCGCGTGTCCGCCAGCAGCCCGGCGACTGTGCACTTGTCCTTGTGCTGACGCCCCTGCGCTACATCCTCGGGCTCGTAGCCAAGCTCCAGCCGCTGCGCCGTGCGGTGGTAGACGTCCGGCGCTACGGCGACATAGCCCTGCGCGGCGATGCGCCGGCAGACCTCGCGGATGTGCTCGTTGACGCCGAAGATCTCCTGGAAAACGACTACGCCCGGGTAGGGACCGCCCTCGCCCGGGAAGGCGAAGTAGGCGTCCATGTGCCCATCCGGCCCGTCGTCGTTCGGGACGTGCAGAGTGCTCCAGTGAAAACTGACTTCCATTGCGACCCTAAACGTTGAAGCGGAAGTGCATCACGTCGCCGTCAGCGACGACGTACTCCTTGCCCTCGGTGCGCATCTTGCCGGCTTCCTTGGCGCCCTTTTCGCCGTTGAACTGGTCGTAGTCGGCAAATGCGATGGTCTCGGCGCGAATAAAGCCCTTCTCGAAGTCGGTGTGAATCTTGCCCGCCGCGACCGGCGCGGTGTCGCCGGCGTGGATTGTCCAGGCGCGCACTTCCTTTTCGCCGGCCGTGAAGTACGTCCGCAGCCCGAGCAGCGTGTAGCCCGCCTGAATCAGCTGGTCGAGCCCGCTGCGCTGCAGCCCCAGCGTCTCAAGGAAGTCCTTGCGCTCCTCCATGGGCAGGTTGGCGATCTCGGACTCGATCTTGCCGCTGATGACGATGCAGGCGGCCTTTTCTTCTTCGGCAACGCGGCGAACCGTTTCGCTGTGCGCGTTGCCGTCGGGCAGGTCGCCTTCGGCCACGTTTGCGACGTACAGGATCGGCTTCATGGTCAGCAACTGCAACTCGCGCACGAATTTCTTGTGGTTGTCCTCGACCTCGAGGTGGCGGGCCCACTTGCCTTCGTCCAGCACCGCGCGCAGCCTGTTCAGGATCTCGAGCTGCACGCGCGAATCCTTGTCGCCGCTGCGTGCCAGCTTCTCGGTCTTCTCGATGCGCTTGGCGACCGTGTCGAGGTCCTTGAGCGCCAGCTCCATCTCGATCACGCGGATGTCGCGCTCCGGGTCCACGCTGCCGCTGACGTGGATGATGTTGTCGTCGTCGAAGCAGCGCACGACGTGGGCGATCGCGTCGCAGTCACGGATGTGCCGCAGGAAGTCGTTGCCCTTGCCTTCACCCTCGGACGCGCCTTCCACCAGCCCGGCAATGTCCACGAACTGCATGGTCGCCGGCTGGGTGCGCTGCGGGTGCACGATCTCGATCAGCCGCTCGAGACGCGGGTCCGGTACCGGGACCATGCCGGTGTTCGGCTCGATGGTGCAGAACGGATAGTTCTCGGCCGCGGCCTGCTCACTGGCCGTGATGGCGTTGAACAGGGTGCTCTTGCCGACGTTAGGAAGCCCGACGATGCCGCACTTGAAACCCATGACGCTCCTTCCAATCCGGCGGGCAGTATATGGCCGGGGCTTTCGCGCGCTACAAGCGGGCTGCATAAACAGGAGTCTCCCGCCATGTGCGTCGGGAAGGCTTTCCAGCGCCACGCCCGGCGCACTTTGCGAAGCTGGTGAGAGGCTGACTTGGTGGCGAGTTTCAGTAGACTGTATGTCCCTGCTTTCCCCCGCCGGACGCTGCCATGCGATCCGCCCAACGACTGCTTCTTGCTGTTTCAGTCATTGCACTGGTCTATTCGAATTCGCTGGCCAAGGACGTTGACGCCAATTCCGCCACGCGCGCTCTCGACGCCGTGTTCAGCAAGTCGGACCCCAAGGCGCGCGCCAAGGAAATCGACAAGCTTGAGGGGGACACACTCGACGCGACCACGGCGGCCGAAGCGCGTGCGCACGCGCTGGAGTTGCAGCGCCCCGCCCCGAAGAAGCTGCCGAAGCTGGAGGAAGCGCACCAGGGGGCGATGAACTACGAGTACGAGGTCCGGACGAAGAAGACCACGTACAAGACGTTTGCGCTGCTGGACCTGCCGCCCGGGATCAGCGCGGACACGCCGGTTCCGCTGGTGATCGGGCTGCACAGCGACCTGGGCTCGGCCTGGCTGGAAATCTCGGCGATGCGCAGTTGCTCTCGCGACGCGCCTGGGCTGAACAGCTGCCTGCGCGCCTGCCCCCAGGCCCTCAACCGCGGCAACACCGGCGACGACCCGCGCGACAACCCGCCCGGCGTGCGCGAGTACTTCGGCTGGGGCCCCAAGCGCGAGGGCATCGACACGGTATTCAACCTGATCGACGCGCTGCTGGTTGACTACAACATCGACCGCGACCGCATCTATCTCGAGGGCGGCGCGGGCATGGGCAGCGAGGCCGTGTTCCACCTGGCGATGCTGCGCCCGTCTACGTTCGCCGCCATCGCCGTGCGCGATTCCCTGCCGCCTTGCTACTACCCAGAGCTCGACCCCAAGGCCGACCTCGATGCCCTGCGCAAGGACGGCACGCTCGGTGAGCAGAAGGTAGAGTTCCCATGGGTAAGCTGCTTCCGAAACACGCCGGTCTTCTGGGTCCACGCGAACGCCGACAAGAAGGCGCCGACTGAGCATGCGCACGCCGCACGCGACGCGATGAAGGCCGCGGGTGTGCCACTTGAGTACATCGAGTACGAGGGCAGCCACGCCAGCGGCTCGACGGCAACGATCGCCAAGGCGCTCAAAGGCATGCTCGACACCCGGCGCAACCCGCTGCCGACGTCCGTTAACGCACGCGGCGTACGCGACGACAGCGCCAGCCTGGGTAACGACCGCAACTACTGGGTGGAGATCACGCGGCAGTCCTACCTCGGCAAGAAGGGCGACTGGCCCTATCAGATTCTGGCCGGGGGCCTGGTGACGGTCGTCGCGAACAAGGAAGACAACTCGCTGACGATCACGACCGACGACGTGAGCGCGCTGAACGTCTACCTGACGGATGAGCTGCTGTACCTGGACCGCGAGATCAAGCTCATCGTCAACGGCAAAGAGCGCAAGGCGAACGCGACGCGCAAGCTGCAGACGCTTGCCCAGACCGCCAGCGACTACACCAACGCCGGCGACGCCTACGTGGCGTGCCTGACTGTCGGGTCCTAGAGGAAGCCTCTAGCTTTTGCTTCGGCCGGGTTGCCAAATGCCGCGTACTCAAGGAGAGCGAGATGTTCAAACACGGTTTCTACCGTCACTTGGATGCGCGGCGCGCGCTTTTGATGGCAACACCCTTCTGTGCAATCTTCGCGGCGCAGAGTGCGCACGCGATTGACCACAACCCGACCAACCTGGCGACACTGCGCACGGCCCTGAATACGGTCAACGCGTCCGCCACGAACGACCGCATCTTCCTGCCGGCCGGCACGATCACGCTGGATGCCGGCAGGCTGGACAACGCGAACGTGAGCGGTGACCTGGACATCACCAAGGCCATCGGCACGCTCGAGATCATCGGCGCGGGCCAGACGACCACGATCCTTGACGGCAACGGACTTGACCGCGTGTTCCATATCAACGCGGCCAGCAGCGTGGACATCAGCAACCTGACGATCCGCAACGGCTTGGCCACTGACAACGGCTCAGCCACCGGCACCGCGCTCGGCGGGGGCATCCTGCACACCGGCACCGGCGTGCTGACCTTGCTCAACGTGACCATCACGCAGAACGAGGCACAGGGGCAGGCGGGCGCCAACGGCGCTGTCGCGGGCGGCAACGGCTCGTCCGGCAGCCCGGCCGACGGCGGCGGCCTGTACCTGGCGGGCGGCGGCGTGGCCATCTCGGCCTGCACCATCAGCAACAACACTGCATCCGGCGGCCAGGGCGGCGATGGCGCCGCTGGCGCCAACGTAACGGGCGGCTCCATCGCGAACGGCAATAACGGGGGCAGCGGCGGCAGCGGCGCGCAAGCTCGCGGCGGCGGCCTGTACTGCGCCGCGGCCGGCACAATCGCGATCAACGGCTCAACCATTTCCGGCAACGTGGCGGCCGCCGGCAGCGGCGGCAACGGGGGCCGGGGCGGCGACGCGCTGGCCAACGGGGTCACCCCCGTGATAGCCGCCAATGGCGGCAATGGCGGCAATGGCGGCAACGGCATCCAGGCCAGCGGCGGCGGCCTGTACGTCTCTTCCGGCACGATCAGCCTAAGCGAATGCTGCGTCAGCGGCAACAGCGCCACGGGCGGCGCCGGCGGCACCGGGGGTCAGGGCGGCGATGGTTCGGCGGCGGGTTCTGCGGTCACTTCGTCGGGCGCGGGCGGCAGCGGCGGCAATGGCGGCGGCAGCGGCCTCGGCGGTGGGGGAGGTTTCTTTCTGGCCAACGGCTCGTTGACGATTGTCAACACTACTGTCTCCGGCAACACGGCCTCCAGCGGCGACGGCGGTGGCGGCGGAATGGGCGGCGATGGCCTGGGTACCATGACTTCACCCGGCTCAGGCGGCGATGGTGGACAGGCTCAATTTGCTGCCGGCGGCGGGATATCCGCAAGCGCCGGAACGCTCGACATCTCTAACACAACACTGGCATTCAACACTGCCGTCAGCGGCAACGTCGGCCAGGGCGGCGGCCCGGGGCCAGGCGGCACCGCCGCCAGCAGTGGTGCGAACGGCTCAAGCCTGGGGGGAGGCATCGGCGGCGGTATCGCCAACTTTGGTGCCACGCTCACGATCGACAGCAGTATCGTCTCGGACAACGCGGCCGACAGCAGCCTTGACATCCAGGGCACGGTGACCGCCGACGCCTGCGTGATCGAGGTGCTTGCCGGGGCATCGATCACCGCCGGGCCAAACGGCAACCTGAGCGGCGACCCGGGCCTGAGCGCATTGGCGTTCAACGGCGGGCCGACGCGCAACCACCGCATCGCATCAAACAGCATCGCCCGCAACACCGGCACCAACCCGCTAAGCCGTCCCACCGACCAGCGCGGCCAGCCCCGCAACGACGGCAACGGCGTGGACGTCGGCGCGTTCGAGTACACCGCCAGCATCGACGGCTCCGGCAGCGGTGGAGGAGGCGACGGCGATGGCGGAGGCTGCAGCACTGACACGACGACCGGCCGCTACTGGCTGCTGGCACCGTTGCTCGGGCTGATCGCCATCTTCAGGCGACGACGGCTACGCGAATGATCGCAGCAAACGAAAAGCCCCGGGCGATGGTCCGGGGCTTTTTTGGGTACCTGCTCAACGCGGACCGGCAGCCCGCGCCACTAGATATCGATGGGCATGACGAGGTAGTAGAACTTGTCCTTGTCGCCGGCGTGCATGATGGCGCCGGTGTCCTTGTCCTTGAACTCGAACGTCACTTTATCTGTGTCAAAGCCATCCAGGCCCTGCAGGATGTACTGCGGGTCGAAGCCGATCGCGACGTCGTCGCCGTCGTACTCGATCTCGACCTTGACCTCGGCCTGGCCCTGTGACGGGCTGCGTGAGCGCAGCGTCAACTCGCCCTTGCTGATCTCGAGTCGCACGGCCTGGCTTTCCACGCTGGTCAGGTGGCGCGCCTTGTTCAGTGCCAGGCGGAAGTCCTCCAGCTTGACGGTGAGGCTCTTGTCCAGCTCGGCTGGGATCACCGCGCGGTAGTCGGGAAACTGGCCTTCGACCAGCAGTGTCCCGACTTCGGTGCCGTCCACCATCGCTACCAGGCGGTTCTCTGAAAGCTTCAGGCTGACTTCGTCGTCGCCGGTGCCGATCACCTTGCTTATCAAGTTGTAGCCCTTGGCCGGCACGATCACCTGGTATTCGACCTCTTTGCACTTGGCGGTCATTTTGGTGTAGCCAAGGCGACGCCCGTCTGTGCCGCAGAACTCTACCGCGTTCTTGCGCGGCTCAAGCAGCACGCCGTTCAGGGCGTAGCGGCCTTTCTCCTGGGCGATGCTGCGCCCGACGCGGCGGATCGCGCTGGTGAAGTCGCTGCCCTTGATCTTGATCTCGGTCTTGCCGTCTACTTCCGGCAGCTTCGGGAATTCTTCCGGGTCGGCGCTGGTCAGCTCGAAACGGTCGCGCCCTGCCTTCAGCTCTACGGTGTTGCCTTCGGCCTTGAACTCGACGGTCTCGCTGCGAATGTCCTTGAGCAAGCCGCCGACGAGCGAGGCCTGCACCAGGCACTTGCCCGGCTTCTTGCAGTCGACTTCGGTCAGGCTGCGCTTGAGGCTGAGGTCGAGGTCGGTCGCGCGGACTTCGAGGCCTTTCTTGTCCGCGATCAGCAGCACGTTCTGGGTGATCGGGTTGGTCGATCGCTGGTTGACGATGCTGCTTACCAGGTTCATGGCTTCGGCCAGTTGATCTCTTGCGCAGATGACGTGCATGTTCGACCTCGTTTTTTCGACTGCGCCCTTCTAGCGGGCTGCGGGTTGCTTGCAACTGTGCATAAGCTGGCAGTTGCTTCGATTCAAGGCTTCAGAGACCCGCGGTGGTTTTAAACAGATAGGTTTAAACATCTCATGCTCTTAATGCGTCCCGTCGGAAAGTCAGCAATCAGGTTGAGAATACCACGCAGGCGCGGCAACTGGCGGCTCGCGACGTGGAAGCACGCCCGGACAACAGGGGGGAAGTGCGCCAAGAGCTGACAGCGGGAAAACTTGTGGGCGAAGTAGATGTTGGCGCGTGGCAGAATAATACCGCGCAATCCCCGCGCGTTCCGCAGGTAATACCGGTGCTGCTGACACCGGAGCAATTTGCGGATTGCTTCTTGGCAGCGTGCGGTTTTGGCGTGGGAAAGACGGGTCTCGCGCGGAGGCGCAAAGCGCCGCATCCTGCCCAAACGCGACTTCCAGCTTCGACGCAATACTTGTGCACGGCGGCAATCCGGCGACGAATGTTCGAGTCAACGAGGGGCGCTTTGCGGCTCTGCGTGAATCAAAGGCAAAGCCCCGGACTTCCGTCCGGGGCTCCAGTTCAGGGTTCTAAAGCTCTTTGCGCCTAGCTGACCGGGCGGCGGAGTTGCAGCTCGAAGCGTTCGATCTCGTTGCGCAGGTCGGCGTCCTTGAGGCGCAGGCCTTTGATCTTGTTGATGGCGTGCAGGACCGTGCTGTGGTCGCGCCCCCCGAAGAAGCTGCCGATCTCGGTCAGCGTCAACTGGGTCAGCTCCTTGGTAAGGAACATCGCTACGTGGCGCGGGAACGCCAGGTTCTTGGTGCGGCGCTGACTGAGCAGGTCATTCATGCGTACGTTGTAGTGCTCGCACACCACGTCGATGATGTCATCGGTCGCGATGCGTGCCGGGGTGGGCTTGCTCTTGACCAGGTGACGCAGGGCGTCGTGTGCGAGTTGAAGCGAGATCGGCCGATCGCTCATGCTGCTGAGCGCGGCGATCTGTACCACGGCGCCTTCGAGCTCACGAACGTTGGTCACGATGTTGTCGGCGAGGAAGTGCACGACTTCGTCGGGTACCTCGATGCCGCGCAGTTCGGCCTTCTTGCGCACGATCGCCATGCGGGTTTCGGTGCAGGGCGGCTCGACCTTGACCGCGAGGCCCCAGTGAAAGCGGCTGATCAGGCGATCTTCCAGGTTGGGAATGTCGCGCGGCAGCGAGTCGCTGGTCAGCACGATCTGTTTGCCCAACTGGTAGAGGTGATTGAACGTATGGAAGAACTCTTCCTGCGTCTGTTCTTTGCCGGCGAGGAAGTGGATGTCGTCGATCAACAGCGCGTCGGAGTCACGCAGCTCATGGCGGAAGACTTCCACGCTGCCGTTCTTGAGCGCCGAGACGAAGCGGTTCACGAACTCTTCGCATGAGATCATGCGGATCTTCGGCATGCGCGGCAGCAGCCTGGAGGCGATCGCGTTCAACAGGTGCGTCTTGCCCAGCCCGACGCCGCCGTGGATGAACAGCGGGTTGTAGGCCTTGCCCGGGTTCTCGGCGACGGCCTGCGCCGCGGCGCAGGCGAGCTGGTTGCTGGGCCCGACGACGAAGTGCCCGAAGTCGGCGCCGACCGGGATCTTCTTCGACGTGATGAAGTCCTGGTCGCTGCCGCTGGTCACGGAAAGGTTGCGCGCTTCGCCGCTGACCTTCACATCCACCTTGGCGCCGCTGGCGCCGGAGGTCGAAACCTCAAGGCGCGGCTGGAAGCCCAGCACCTGGTAGCAGGCCTTGGCGACGCAACTGCGGAGGCTTTCGGCCTCGGTCTTGTTCAGCTTGTCGGCACGGACAGTCAGCTTCAGCGTGTCCAGCTCCGCATCATAAGCGGAAGGCTTTGCACTTCGGAGAAGTTCGTGAACCGGAAGACCGCGTGAGCGGGTCAAGGCAAGTTCTTCGATGGCAGGCCACTGGCCCATGACGTCGCCGTCGGAAGCTGACATCTGCACCCCAATCTATTCAACGCGCTGCAAGGTAAAGCGCTTCGGGGACAGAGGACAACACCACACCCGCCGCGCAGGAAGCGTTTTCATGCGCGCGAAACAAGGCTTGGCTGGTCTTCAGAATCCACCCGGAGTGCAACTCCGGATGCCCACCCCCAACTCGCTGCAAAATATCCGTAAAGGACTTAGTTAGCTTTCACGCACGTTGGGTCAACGGGTGCAGCGCAGCCGACACGCGGGAAAAGCTGTCAGTAACGACGAAAGTGACCAGCCATCGGGCACTTAACTTCCCGCGGAAAAAACTCACTGACAGGGTCTTAACCCGGAGGCAACACTCGCGTGTCAGTGGAACGACGTCTCGCTGCGCGACAACTTCTTGCGGTGACGCACCTGCCCGAGCCATGCCACCGAGACGCCAAGCGGCCAGGAGAGCGCGCCTCCGGCCACCGCAACGTTGGCGGGGAAGTGATTGCGCAGCAACAGCAGCCCCAGCGCGGCGACAACCGCGGCCACAACGCAGGAAAAAATCAGCAGCGGCCTGAACTGAACGCCGGGACGAGGCCCGGCGGGCGGATCCTGTTCGAGAAGCTGGTGCATGGTTGACATGTCAATAGCCGAGTCAGCGTCCGGCGCGTCGAAGGTTGGTATGCGATGGTTCTTGCCGCACTGCGGGCACTCGATCATCAGACCGCTGTAGGCGCGCGAGAACACCTCGGTCCAGCCGCACGAGCACGACGCCTTGCACTTGATTTCCGGATCATCAGACATGTAGGGCAACCCTACTTGTCGCCGGGGCCGTCGCAGTCGAGAACTTCACGCGCTTCCTTTACCAGCGCCTCGACGAATGGGCCGAACCGCGTTTCGTTTTCCTTGTCGGCCTTCATCAGCGCGACGTGCGCGTCGCGGATCAGCAGAGTGCGGCGGCGTTTGTCCTGCCAGCCCTCGCGGAGGCGCGTGAGCTTGCAGTCGGGGAAGTCGATCGGCTCTTCCTTGACGTGCAGGATCTTCGGCAAGCCGAGCGAACTCATGGCGCGCATGGTGGTCGGCGTAGCGTTCACGACCGTCACGGCGATCGCCGGGCCGCCGTCGAAGCCGATAAACCCCATCAACGTGCCCATGAACGTGCTGTCGAGCCCGGTGCACTGCGCCAGGTCCACGATCACGTTGCGGATTTCGTCGTTAAATGCCTTCTCGCAGTACTCGCGCAGGGGGCCGGCGTTGTTGAAGTTGCCGAGACCCACTACGCGGACATAGACCGCTTCCTTGGTGCGCGCCGCTTCGAGGTGACCAGCCATACGTCTCGGCCCGAAGGCCGCCTTCCGCAATCGGCTCAGCTCACGCGCAGACCCGACTGCACAGGATTCATGGAGGTGAGTGGCACCACACTGTCGCCATCCTGCACCGCCAGTAACATCCCCTGGCTCAACACGCCCCTCAACTTCCTGGGGGCGAGGTTCGCCACGATGATGATGTTCTTTCCTACCAGTTGCTCCGGCTGCCACCACTGGCGGATACCCGCACAAATGGTCCGTTCCTCCTCGCCTACCTCGACGGTCAGAACCAGCAGCTTGTCAGCGTCCGGGTGGGGCTCCGCGGCCTTCACCCTCGCCGTCTTCAACTCCACCTTCACGAAATCGTCGATACTGATCTCGCCCGGGGCGTCTTGCGTCGTCACATCAATCCCCAAAGTCCACAAAGACGGCCAAAATGCCGCCCAATTGCCAAAGTAGCTTGCCGAAGGGGCCGGTTCAACCGAAACAGGCCTGAACCGAAGGCCATAACGCCCGATAATGTCAGAACTTGTGCCACTACCCACAGCCCACTGACAGACCGCCGGACCTGCTTCTGCTATCCTTCCCGCCCAAATGACGGACAACGCCGTAGAACAGAACGCTCAAGCTGCCCCACCCTCTTCCAGGTGGTGGGCGCGGCCATGGTTCCAGGCCGTTGTGCTGGCGGGCATCGCGTTCATCGGGATGATGCAGTACCAGTTCGTGCCCGGCTTCGTGGAGATGTCCGACGGCACCAGCGAGCTGCGCTCGACGTCCGTGGGGCTTCCCGGCGCCGACGGCTACTACCACATCAAGATGGCCTGGCTGTATCGCACCGGCGAAGTCGGAGAGGCCGGCGAGAACTTCCACTGGACCCGCGAAAGCACCTGGAACGGCGGCTTCAGCGACAAGGACTACCTGTTCCACATCTACCTGATCCCGTTCACCCTGTTCGCCGATGGCCCGGGTGACGCGCAGGGCCTGCTGTACGCAGCCAAGCTTGGCGTTTCGGTGCTGGGTGTGCTGCTGGTTTTGACGTTGTTTACCGTGCTGCGACGGTTCGGGGTAAAGCACGCGTGGCTGTTCACGCTGTGCCTGATAGCGGTCGGCGGTACCTACTTCGTGTTCCGCATGAACCTGTGCCGCAGCTACCTGATCAGCGTGATGCTGGCGCTGATCGGCTGGACGCTGATGGCGCGCCGGCAACGGCTGGGCCTGGTGCTTCTCGCGACGATCTACACGCTGGCCTATACCGCCAGCCACCTGCTGGTCGCGATGCTGCTTGTACGCGCGGTCATGGAGCTGGTCATCGGCCCGCGCGAAGGCAGCACGCGCCGGGCGGACCTGAAGTCCAACGCGATCCTCGGCGCGTGCATTGTCGGCGGTATCGTGCTCGGCTGCCTGCTGCACCCGCAATCATGGAACCTGGTGAAACTGTGGTGGATCCAGAACGTGGTCGTGCTGGCGCTGTCGCACAAGGACAGCGTGGCGCCGGTGGTCGACAACATCGCCGCGATTTTCGGGCATCACACCGACTATGCAAACAGCGTCGAGATCGCCCTCGGGCGCGAGCTGAACCCGACGAACGGCCCGGCCGCCATCTTCGGCACGCCGCTGATCTTCTTCTCGCCGATGCTGCTGCCGCTGGCCGCGGCGATGGTGGGATGGCGCCCGAAGCGCGAGGCGGTGCTGACGGCGACCATCGCGGTGGTCTGGCTGGTCGGCTACATGGTGAACGGACGGTTTCTTGAGTACGCAGCGCCTTTCATGACGCTGGCGATAGGGATCTGGCTGACAGAGCTGCTTTCGACCGAGCAGTATCGCGGCTGGATGGAACGGCGCCCGGTGGCGTCGCGCGCATTGCCGATCTCCGCCGCTGTGGTAGCGGTGATCGCGGGTGCGAGCATCTGGATCGGGGCGGCGATCTCGTACCGGGCCACGGATCGTGGCGACATTGAGCTCGCTGCGCGCTACCTGCACGAGCACGAGGAGACGCACGGAAAGCTGGTCTGGCACGACCGCTGGGATGACTTTACAGAGCTGATGTTCTTCGCATCCGAGTGCGACTACCTGGCGGGGCTCGACCCTACCTATTTCCTCGTGCACGACGAAAAGAAGTACGAGGACTGGTGGGAGATAAAGCGGGGCAAGCGCCGTGAAGTGCTTGAGCCCATCCGGGACGAATTCAAAGCCGACTATCTGCTCGCGCACCGCGGCAGCAGCGAGTACTTCTACAACCGCCTCAACGAAGAGGCGCGAGCGGGCCGCCTCACGCTGCTTATCCGTGCCGAGGACGATTCGTGGTCGCTCTATGAAGTGCTGCCCAAGGACGCGCCAACTCCGTAGACTCGCGGCATGGAAGCAGAGCTGCAATACTTGATTCGCCACGCGATTCACGACTATGCAAAGAACCGACTGCGTCAGGGCGGGGACCCGGAAGGCCACGCCAAGGCACTCGATTTTCTGCAGTCGGGGCTGCTGAGTGATCAGGAGCGGAACGGCTTCGCGGCCGAGTTGGCGCGACACGCGCGCCTTGCCCGACAGTCGGGATCGCCGGCGATCCAGCGCGCGCTGACCG
The DNA here is from genome assembly GCA_020638675.1 of Planctomycetota bacterium. Taxonomy (GTDB): domain Bacteria; phylum Planctomycetota; class UBA8742; order UBA2392; family UBA2392; genus JACKID01. The sequence goes on along the minus strand of JACKID010000003.1, from coordinate 214,381 downwards.
ATATCGAGCACCACTATCTGAGCATTGCCTACCGCCGCGCCCTGGCCGACTCGCGCCTGCCGGAAGCGCTGGCACTGGCGGAGCGGCTGGCCGCCCACGACGACGTTTCGGCGCATGATCGCAGCGATGCCCTGCTGAAAGTCAGCGTAGCCCTGCGCATGGACCAGCGGCATGACGAGGCCGTCGAGTTCGCCCGGCGCGCACTCGCGGCAGCCGAAGGCCCGAACCAGCAGGCGTGGACAGAGCAGGAGCTGGCCAACGCGCTGGTGATGGGACGCAACCTCGAGGAGGCCGAGGAGTACTACGCGCGCGCGCTCGACCGTGCGGGAGAGAACCAGGACGGGCGGCTGGAGGCGGCCGCGCTGTGCAACCTCGGCAGCGTGCGGCGTCAGCAGGGGCGCGGCCAGGAGGCCGGCGTATTGTATCGGCGCGCGATTGAAGTCGGGCGAGAAGCCGGCGCCCGTGACTACGAAGGAACGGCGCACCTGCAGCTCGGCTACCTCCTCACGATGCAAGGCGAAGAGGCGGCCGCCGAGAGTGAGCTCCGGCTGGCCGTGGAAGTGTTGGAGGAAACCTCCAAGGCACTCTACCGCGTGGATGCTGCCAGCAATCTAGGCGACATCGCAACCCGGGCAGGCCGGTATGAAGAGGCCGAGAAGTACATTGAGCTGGCGCTCGCAATAGCGCGAGAGTTCGGCTATCGCCCGGGGCTGGCGCAGGCACTGAACTATGCGGCGATCTTCTACGACGAAAGCGGGCGCCCTCAGGAAGCGCTGCTGGCGCTTCGGGAGTCCGTCGAGGTGGCCCGCGAGAGCGGCGACCAGATGAACCTCGCCTACGGGCTGACGAATCTCGGGCTTGCGCTGCTGCGCGCGGAGCAACTCAAGGAATCCGCGGACGCGCTGGACCAGGCAAGAGCAGCGGCCCAACTGGCGCGCAACCCGTACGCGGAAGGCGGCGCCGTAAGCGGGCTTGGCGACGTGCGGCGCAAGCAGGGGGCGTTGATGGAGGCGTGGAACCTGTACGAGCACGCCGTGCACCTGATGGACATGGCCGGCTACCCGCCCGGCGCGCTGCGGAACCGGATCAAGCTCTCGGCCGTGAACGGCGCAAGCGGCGACGCGGGCCCGGCACGGGACACGTTGCGAGAGTTGGTGTCGCGGGCCGAAGAGCTGGGTGCGCGCGATGAGTACGAGCTCGCCAGCGTGGAACTGGCACGGGTGGAAGAGCGGCTCGGCGATCACGCCGCGGCCGTTCTGGCATGGCAGAAAGCCGTGAAGGTAGCAGCGGGCGAGCCGGCAAAGCGCCGCCTTGAGTCCGAGTTGGCGGCGGCTCGGCAGCGGGCGAGCAGCTAGCGCCGCTCGATTGTCTGCACCGCGGCCCGCCCCTTCGTACAATCCCATCCTCGAATCATCGTTTGGGACACCCGGCATGGCCATCACGCCGAAGGCGATCGGCAAGTATCTGGACATAGCCGGGCCCCCGCAGGGCATCCCCGCGCTGGACGGGTTGCGCGCGATCGCCATCCTCCTGGTGCTGCTGCGCCACTGCACGCTCTATTTTCAGGGGGCCGAGCCGATACTTCCCGTCGGGGGCTGGGACGCAGCTTCGCTGGCAATCAACGGCTGGGCGGGCGTCGACCTGTTCTTTGTGCTGAGCGGGTTCCTGATCGCCGCGTCGCTCATGAAGCCTCGCGACGAGAGCTACCGCTGGCAGATAGGGCACTACCTGCTGAAGCGCTTTCTGCGTATCGCGCCGCTGTACTACGTGTGGCTGGCGCTGGTGGTGTCGGGCGGGGTCTGGTTCTACGACTACGTGCCGGGCAACGTGCTGTTTCGTGTGGCGTATCACGTGCTGTTCCTGCAGGACTATTTGCCAAGCGACTTCGTCGTGACCTTCTGGTCGCTGGGCGTCGAAGAGAAGTTCTACCTGGTCGCGCCGCTGATCTTCCTGCCGCTGGCCGCGACGCGGAACACGAAGCTCGGTTTGTTCGGGCTGGCATTGCTGTTCGTGATTCCGCCCGTCCTGCGGGCGCTGACGCACGCGAGCCTTGGCGAGACGGTCCGCTATGTCACCTACTTTCGCGAGCTGCGCAGCCCCTTCATCTGTTCGTTTGACGGAATGGTTGCCGGCGCAATGTGCGCCTACCTGGTGATGCGGCGGACCGAATTCCCGTGGCTGAACTTGCCGTGGCTTGCTCCGGCCTGCCTTGTTTCCGGAACGGCCCTCGTCCTCGCCATTCTCATGCCCGCGCCGCTGATGTCGGAAGCGATCTCTCGCGCCACGGCCAGCCTGTCAACGACGGGGCTTTCGGCCGGGTTTGCACTCATCCTGCTTGGCTGTGTGCTTAGGCCGTGCGTTGCCACGCAAGCATTGTCCGGGCGATTCCTGCGCTTTTACGCCAAACTGTCCTACAGCCTTTACCTGACGCACTGGGTGTTCGTGCTCGAGCTGTATCGCAATCTGGAGCCGAAGATGACCGCCCGTGGCTGGCCGCTGTCGCTGCAGTTCCTTGCTTACACGGCAATGTTCATTCCCCTGTGCACGGTCTTCGCCGCGCTGATGCACTGGGCGGTCGAGAAGCCCTTCCTGCTGCTGAAGGCGCGCATCAAGTAGGTCTGACGGCGAAGGGCGGAATGAAACCCCGCCACCCCTTCGTTGTGTGTCGCACGGTCTGGTAAAACCCTTCGACCAACTCTGGGCACGGCTCATGGCACTGACGCACATCTCTGTTCGCGGCGCGAGTGAACACAACCTTAAGGCTGTCGACGTTGACCTGCCGCGCGATGCCTTGGTCGTCGTGACCGGATTGTCCGGCAGCGGCAAGTCTTCACTGGCGTTCGACACCATCTACGCCGAGGGGCAGCGTCGCTACGTCGAGTCGCTGTCCGCGTATGCACGCCAGTTCCTCGGGCGGATGCAGAAGCCGGCCGTGGAATCGATCGAAGGACTGCCGCCCACCATCGCGATAGAGCAGCGCCAGGCCGGCAGCAACCCGCGCTCGACTGTCGCCACCACGACTGAGATCTACGACTACCTGCGCCTGCTATACGCGCGCGCGGGCACGCCCCACTGCCCGGTCTGTGGGCGCGAGGTGACAAGCCAGAGCGCCGAGCAGATCGTCGACACGGTCATGGAATGGCCGCAGGGCACGAAACTGATGGTGCTCGCGCCGGTTGTTCGCGGACGAAAGGGCGAGCATCGGGACGTCTTCGCCAAAGTGATGCGCGACGGCTTCGTGCGCGCGCGCGTGAACGGCGAAGTGATCGAAGTGGGTCCGAAGACCCAGATGGAAGACAAGCACAAGAAGCACGACATCGACGTGGTGATCGACCGCATCGTGCTGGAAACGGATTCGCGCTCGCGACTGAACGAGGCCGTCGAGGTCGCGCTGGCCATAGCCGACGGTCTGTGCGTTGTGACCAAGCAAGTGGCTGACAAGTGGGAAGACCAGTCCTTCAGCGCAAAGATGTTCTGCCCGGACCACCCGGAAGCCGAAATGGGCGAGCTTGAGCCCCGCCTGTTCAGCTTCAACGCGCCGCAGGGCGCATGCAAGGTCTGCCACGGTCTCGGCATTCACACGGAGTTGAGCGTCGACTCACTGGTGCCCGACCAGGACAAGTCGATCGATGACGGCGCGATTGCGGGGTGGAACAAGCCGGGAGAAGCGGGCTGGTACAAACGCGCGCTCCGCAAGCACTGCAAGCGCATGGGCATCAACGTGCACACGCCGTGGCGCAAGCTGTCCGCCTCCGCCCAGGAAGTGCTGCTGAACGGCGAGCCCGGCACCGACGGGCGCTGGGGCTGGCGCGGACGGCGCGGCTTCCCGGGCGTGATCCCCGACATGCTCAAGCGTTTCGAAAGCAGCGACAGCGACAGCGTGAAGCAGTGGGTCATGAAGTTCATGCACGAGAAGGAGTGCCCGGCCTGCGGCGGCTCGCGCCTGAACCCGTTCGCCAGTGCGGTCACGGTCGGCGGCAAGCGCATCCACGAAATCAGCGTGATGAACGTGAAGGACGCGCGCGGCTGGATCAACGACATGAAGCTGTCGCGCGAGAAGAAGATCATCGCAAAGGAAGTCGTGCGCGAGATCAGCGCCCGGCTCGGCTTCATGGTCGACGTCGGCATCGGCTACCTCACCCTGGACCGCAAGTCCGGCACGCTCTCCGGCGGCGAGGCCCAGCGAATCCGGCTGGCGACGCAGGTCGGCAGCGGGCTGGTCGGCGTGGCCTACGTGCTGGATGAGCCGAGCATCGGGCTGCACCAGCGCGACAACGAGCTGCTGCTCGGCACCCTCAAGCAACTGCGCGACATTGGCAACAGTGTCATCGTGGTCGAGCACGACGAGGACACCATCCGCGCAGCCGACTACGTCGTTGACCTCGGCCCGGGTGCCGGCGCCCACGGCGGCAAGGTCGAGTACGCGGGTGACGCGAAGGGTCTGAAGAAGGCCAAGACCCTCACGGCCGACTATCTCACCGGGCGAAAAGGCGTGCCCACACCGACCGAGACCCGCGAGCTGAGCAAAGACCGGGCAATCGTCGTAAAGGGCTGCGCCGAGAACAACCTGAAGAACATCGACGTGACGATTCCGCTCGGCGGCATGGTCTGCGTCACCGGCGTCAGCGGCAGCGGCAAGAGCACGCTGGTGACGGACATTCTCGCGCGCGCACTGGCGAAGCAGTTGCACAACGCAATGCAGGAGCCGGGCAAGCACGCCGAGATCACCGGGCTGAAGCAGATCGACAAGGTGATCGAGATCGACCAGTCGCCCATCGGGCGCACGCCGCGCAGCAACCCGGCGACGTACACGAACCTGTTCGGGCTGATACGCGATCTGTTCACCAAGGCCCCCGAGGCGAAGATGCGCGGCTACAAGGCCGGGCGCTTCTCATTCAATGTCCCGGGTGGGCGCTGCGAGGTTTGCGAGGGCCAGGGCGTGAAGCTGATCGAGATGCACTTCCTGCCCGACATTCACGTCACCTGCGAGGCCTGCGACGGGCGTCGCTACAACCGCGAGACCCTGGAGGTGAAGTACCGCGGCAAAAGCATCGCCGACGTGCTGGAGATGACGATTGAGGACGCGCAGGCGTTCTTCGAGAACCACAAGAAGATCCACAAGATCGTCAAGACGCTCAACGACGTCGGACTCGGCTACGTCAAACTCGGCCAGCCCAGCACGACGCTTTCCGGCGGCGAGGCCCAGCGCGTGAAGCTCGCGACAGAGCTTGCGCGCCCGGATACGGGCCACACGCTGTACATCCTTGACGAGCCCACGACGGGGCTGCACTTCCACGACGTAGCCCGCCTGATCGAGGTGCTGCAGCGGCTGGTCGGCAAGGGCAACACGGCCATCGTGATCGAGCACAACCTGGACGTGATCAAGTGCGCCGACTGGCTGATTGACTTAGGCCCCGAGGGAGGCGACGCCGGCGGCCAGATCGTAGCCGAGGGCCCACCGCCAGAGGTTGCCAAGACCAAAGGCAGCTACACGGGCCACTTCCTGCAACGTTATTTCGACGGCGGCGCTGGGAAGTCAGAGCAGCGCGCCGCCGGCAAGGCGCGAAGCACCATGTCCAAATCAGGCTCCAAGAAGTCAGCCTCCGGAAAGAAGGCGGCAGCGAAGTCCAGACGCAAGAAAGTCGCCGCGAAGTAGGCTGCCAGCCGAAAAACAGGCCGGGAAGGATCGCATTCCCGTCGCACAATTTGCCGCCGAGCGTTTTGTGAGGTACTCTCAATCTGCGTAGGAATACGGCTCCCGCCGCAGGTCGATCGTACTTGGAGGAGCCATGCGTAAGCCCTTATGCGCCGCCGCTCTCTGCCTGCTGGGTTCGTCATTGCTGATCTCGGGCTGTGAGTACGGCTCGTACAACTATCACTGAGAGAACAAATTTACGACGACGGACGTCGTCATCGCTGCCGGGTCGTCGGAGCTGGACGCCGCAACAGTCGACACGCTGTCAGCGGCGGTCAATCTGTCGTCGTTCGGACTGACCGCATTTGACCGCGTCTATGAACTGGAAACGCCCGCTGCGACGGACTTCAGCTTCACAATCGTGGCACGAGGGGCCAACAACCAGGGTACGACACGCCTCTCCATAGCCCACGTTGCTGACGCGGGTGTCCAGCCCACTGACGGGGTGGAGTCGCTGGCCGCGGTAGGGCTGCGGATGGAGGGTGCCGGTCTTTCCAATGAAGGTAGCCGACTCGACGTCACGGGGGACGGCTTCTCCCGCATTACGATCAGCGGCACCCTCGTCACTGAGCAAGTGCTCTTGGTGTCCGCCCCAATGGACGGCGCTACATTGAACGTCGGGTTGCGCATCAGCATCGGCAACTTCAGCGACATAAACCTGCCGACGATCACGGCGCCATCGCAGCGCCCGGGCCAGACCAGCACGACCATCTACTCAAGCGAATCCTGGCACTTCGGGCTGCCGGCGATCGCCGTTTCCGGTGACCGTTACAGCGTTGTCACATACGACGGCAACCAGCCCGCCGACTACGGTCAGCGCATGCGGCGTTGGTTGCAGATGGACGCGACTAGCGGTGCGATTACCGGAGGCGAAGCAGCCAGTGTCTCCAAGGACACAGGCAACTGGCGCGATCAGGAAATCGCGGCGTTGGGCAACGTACTAGGCGTGGTTTACACAGGGAACAATCAGGTGCGCGCGGACGTCAGCCTGGATCGAGGCTCCAGCTTCGCGATCCAGAAGGTGCTGCAGACGGGATTGAAGACCGGTCTGCGCCTGGTGCAAATGGCGATCAGCAGTGACTACCAGATCGCCTGCATCTATTGGGGTAACGACCCGATGCAGATAACGAGCAGGCTGATGTTGGTGGAAGCCACGCCAACCGGCTTTGATGCCAACAACACACCACTCGATTACACGTGGGGAACGCCGGAAGTCCTTTATGACGCGAATGGTGACGCGACACCAGTGCTGATGCACGCAGAGTTTAGTGCTGGCGGCGACCTGGTCGTGGGTTACGGCTACACCCGCCGCAGAACGGCGTTCTGGGAAGCGCGCTATCGCTGCGCAGTCCGCCTGTGGGGTCAAACAACGTTCACGACTACTGTGGTGGACGCCGCAACGCGTACCACGCCGACGTCTTCCGACCCGCACGTCTCGTTGTTGGGCACCGGCAGCAGCATGGAGATCTTCTTCGCATGGGATCGGGCGGACGGCGCGCACTTGGCCTACAGCAACGATGCAGGGCAGACATTCACCACAGTGCACTCCGTTATCGCGAGGGGTGCATTCATGCCAACGGTTCACGCGCGGGTGGTAGCCGGAAAGAAGCGCGTGGACATGTTGTACCTGATGCCCACCCGCTGGGGCCTTGAATTGCACGATGCACTTTGGGACGACTTCACGGCCACCGCAACACCTACAACCTACGCGATCACCACGGCCACGTTCACACCCGGCGCACCGGCGCCGACGACCACGGTGCCAGCCGGCTACTGGCTGCGTATGGTGGGGTGGTTCGGCTACGACGCGGTGATCAAAGGCGACCAGGTGGTCATTGCCGTACACGAGCTGACAATGGACTGCTACGAGTACTATCAGCGGAGCGGTCAATTCCTGTGCCCGCCGCGGGCCGGTGGTGGCGGGGGCGGCGGAGGATCTGGAGGCGGAGGCGGAGGCGGAGGATACAAGCCACCACCACCACCACCGGTACTGTTGCCAGGGCTGACGAGCACTGTCCCGTCGCCCGATCCGAATCATCGAAGCCAGCTTAAGATCATTGTGATCAATTGAGGCCGGAAAGCTCCTTGCGCATGGGCGGCCGAGCGTGGCAGAACGCGGCGTGAATGGGGCAAAGGGTCTACATCATCGGATCGGGTCAGGATGGCGGGTTGCCGCAGGTGGGCTCGCGCATGCAGCCGGACATGGCGGCGCGTGTGGACCCGCTGGCAGTTCGGCTGGGCCCTAGTATCTGTCTGCTCGACGACGACGGGCGCTGCTTCCTCGTCGATGTCTCTCCCGACATCAAAGAGCAGGAAAACCGACTGCTGAAGCTGCCGGTCTACGCCAAGCGCGCGGCGCGGAACCCGTTCGACGGCGTGCTGCTGACCCATGCCCACATGGGCCACTACGCCGGATTGGTCCACTTCGGGCGCGAGGCCGCGAACTGCGACCGACTTCCGGTCTGGTGTACCGAGAAGATGGCGGGGTTTCTCTCGGCGAATGCGCCGTGGGATCAGCTGGTGTCACTGAAAAACATCGAACTGAAGGTGATGGACTCGCGGACAGGAATGTCCGCGCCACTGGAGCCCTGGCCGGGGCTGAGCATTCGCCCGATCCCCGTTCCACACCGCGGCGAGTACACGGACACGGTAGGTATCAGCATCAATGAAAAGCTGCTGTACGTGCCCGACATCGACAACTGGGACGCCTGGCCGGCCGCTCGCGAGGAAGTTGGCAAGCACGAAGTCTGCTTGCTGGATGCCACGTTCTATTCGCGCGATGAGTTGCCCGGCCGAGACCTGAAAGAGATCTCGCACCCGTTCATCACCGACACGGTCAAGAAGTTCGGCGACCTGACCGACGGGCGCCGCATCATCCTGACCCACTTCAACCACTCCAACCCGGTCTGCGACCCCGGCAGCAGGGAAGCCCGCAGCGTGCAGGCCGCGGGCTTCGAGCTGGCACAAGAGATGATGGCGATCGCGTTATAGCCCGGTGCGTCAGCGCCGGGCATGACGAGGCTGTGGGAACAGCTTCGGCAATCGATCGTCGAAGCCGTTGAAGCTCACGGATTGCAAAGCGGCCGCTCAGCCTCGCAATGCCCCCAGCTTACGCCGGGGGCTACGCCAAATTAGCAGTGGCAGCAACAGCAGCCACCAGGCGGCGCCCGCACCGATGTTGCAGCTGCCCCCTCCACCGCCGCCTTTGTTGCCGGGGTCGGGAGTCTTCACCTCGATTGTGTATGCCTGGCCGACGGCGCCAGCGGCGCTGTCCGTGACCGTTGCCGTGAAACTGTAGATGCCGGTTGTGGTTGGCACGCCGCTGAGCACGCCACTGCTGGTGTTCAGTGCGAGCCCCGGCGGCAGGTCGATGGCAGGGATACTCCACGTGTACGGCGCTGTCCCGCCGGCCGCGGTGAATGTGATGCTGTAGCTAATCCCCGTGAATGCGTTTGGAAGACTTCCCCCGGCGGGGCTTGAGATCGTCAGCGCCGGGGGCGTCGTAGGGCCCGCGCCCGGCCCACCGGTCTTCAGCCCGTTGCCCAGTGCCCAGCCGGGGTTGGTGCCGGTGCCCGCGTACGCGCCCCGGTAGGTGAAGCTGGCCTTGGAGTCGCCGTTGAAGTCGAGGTCGTAGTGGCTGTCGCCGGTGTACGCGGTCATGGTCAGCGCCGCGCCGGTGCACTGCCCGGTCTTGGGGTAGAAGTCCATGCTGCCGAGCGTTGTGCTCGGGCTGGTCACGTAGGTGCCAGCGTTGGCGACGCTGTCCGTGATGTTGTTGGTCTGGTTGAGGCCACCAAAGCCGCTGCTGATCGGGTTGGCGCTGAATACAAGATTGCCCTGCACGCTGTGCGCGACGCTCGGCTGCTCGACAATGCGGATGCCGCGCGCGGCCGAGTAGACGGTGTTGTTGTAGACGTGCACCAGCTTCAGCGTCTTGCCCTGGTGGTTCTTGATGTAGATGCCGGCGAAGTTGCTGTCGGGCGCGTCCACCAGGATGTTGTCGTGAATCGACAGCCGCCCGCACGCCTGTATCAAACTCTCGCGCGGGTTGTGGCAGATGAAATTGCCGTAGATCTCGTACATGTCGTTCGTGCCGTCGCCGCTGTCGGGGAAGCCGCTGACAAGCAGGTTGGGGCGGTCGCCGCTGCCGGATGCCCGGTTGGTCTTGATGAAGACGTTATTGCGCAGGATGGTTTTGCCCGTCCCGGTCGGCAGCCCGAGGCCGGTGGGCCAATTGTTCTGGTGCTTGATCTCGATGCAGTAGCCTTCGGGGTCATACACGCGGTTGCCCTCGATCACGCCGCGGATGAACGGCTCGTCGCCGTTGCTGTTGCCGAGGTACATGCCGGTGCCCGCGCCGATTATCTCGCAGCCGCGGATGGTCCAGTTCCAGCAGGGGCACTTGGTGTTGATGCCGACGATCTGCTGGTTGGCGCCGGCGTTCAGGATCTTGCAGTTCTCGATCAGCATGTCGTGCACGGTGTGCGGCGTGGTGCTGTAGCCCTCGGCCTTGATGCCGTCGACCGCAAGGTTCAGGCAGTCGATTGTTAAATTCTTGATCTCGATGTAGCTGCAGTCTTTCAGGCTCACGGTGTTGTTGCCGCTGACGCCGTTGAAAGTCGCCGGCGTGCCGCTGGCCGGGCCCTCGATGGTGATCCATGCGCCCGAGTTGCCGTGCAGCCCATTGATCACCAGCCGATTGGCATAAGTTCCGCCTGCAAGTTGCAGCGTGTCCCCCGGGTTCAGTGCGGCCAGCTTCGTCTGATAGTCGCTGGGTGTCGCCGAGATCGTCGCCCCCGTCAGCGGCGCGGCGGCCAGTGCAATCAGCAGAATCAGGTACTTCATCGTTCCCCCTCGTTCAGGCCGTGCGCGACCGTGCCGGCGCGAGCCGGTTTTTCGATCGAGCACGATTGTCCGATTTGCGGGCGAGACGCCCGCACCACCCACTACTTCACCGCGCGGATCAGCTCGACCCAGTCCAGCTCGACCTGCGCGTTCTCACCTACTGTGGTAATGCTGACGTTCTGGAACACGTCGTCGTACCCTGGATGATCCGTATGAGTCGTGCGCTCCAGGAACTCTTTGACCGGCACCTCAACGACGTACCACTCGCCGTTTCGGACGGATTCGAGCTCGTAGCTGAAGTTGTCTTCTCGCGTAAGCTCAAACTGCGTCAGCGTTGCTGAAGTGGCGTCTGTGAACCGGACCCGCATGCGGATGGTCACCCCGTCGAAGAACGGAATGTTGTCGGGGTATCCCCAGAACACCTTGCCGCCGCAGAGGGCGCCGTCCTTCAGACTGCCCTCTCGGAGCCGTCCCACAGGATCCTTGTCGTCGAAATCTTCTCGGTAAGCGACTCGATCCTCGATTTCCCGAAGCAGAGGTAGTTCGCTGCGCTCGCTAACTCGCGACTTGTAGGCCGTGAAACGGCCCCTGTGGACTTCGCCCTGTTGGTTGGCTTGAACAACGAAATCAGGTCCGGTCACTTCTCCATCGAAGACGGTGAGCTTGATACGAGACAAGCTGACCTCGACCAGTGTGTCACCGCTGATCATCGTCAGCGTTGGCTGCTTGCTCTTCACTGAAACCGGGCACAGGCTGCCTCGGTTGTCGATGTAGACACGATCTTCGATGTCCTGCAACAACACGCCGTCGTCGCCTATCGTGATGTGCAGCGTCCCGTCCGTGCGAATCAGGGCTCCGTTAGCATTGAAGCTGAACCTGTCGCGGCATCGAAACCAGACGTCGCCCGAGAACTCGGTGAGGTACTTGGCATCCGCCCACGCCTTGCCGTCTGAAGAGTAATCCAGAGCGCTCTTGCCAGGCTTGTCGCGGTCGATGGAGGTCAGCAACTTGATGCGCGGACCGGGGGCAGGCTCGGTGGAAGTACCCTCAGGCTGCTTGGGCTCCTCGACTGTGTCGTCGGGCTTCGGCTCGGGCTTGGGTTGTTCAACCGTGTCATCCGGTTTTGGCTCCGGCTTGGGTTGCTCGACGGTGTCGTCGGGGTTGGGTTCCGGTGTTGGCTGCTCGACCGTGTCGTCAGGCTTCGGCTCGGGATGCGGTGTTGGCTCCGGCTCGGGGCTGGAGTCGGGCTGGTTGCCTTCTGGGGCGGGCTGAGGCTCTGGCTTGGGGTCGGGCGCGGGTTGCGGAAGCGTATGCCCGTCCGTTTCCGGCGGCGTTGGCTCGTTCGCGCCGGCCGTGGATGGCTCGCGATCCGCCCGGTTTGCTTCGCTGAGTTGCGGCAGCAGGACAGCTCCGGCGTACAGGATTGCGCAGACCAGCGCCAGCGCGAGAGCCGAAGCCACATACGAGATCCAACGCGGGCGCGTGTAGCGCATGGAGCGACCGCGATCGACCCCCATCGGGCCCACGGGCGTGAGCAGGCGGCGGGTGTAGTCCCCCGGCTCATGCGGCTGCTGCGGCGCACCCTGCTCGCGCAGGGCGTCCTCGATCAGCACATCCCAGATACGGTCTTCGTTGTTGCTCATCAGTAGACCAGTCCCCGGCCCCGCCGAATGTCCTTCGAAAAACTCAGAAAAACCAGCGCGCTATCTCTGCCCGCGTTCGACGCATTCCTTCAGCTTGGCCTTTACGCGTTCCAGCAGGTTCTTCACGCCGCCCTCGCTCAGCCCCAGGTCTTCGGCCATGCGCTCGCGGCTGGCGTTCAGGTTGTAGCGCAAGTGGAGCACACGGCGCTCGCGCTCATCAAGGAAAGAGATGCAGCGTTTGAGCGCCTCGACCATGCCCTGTGCGCCGTCGTTGCCGGCGACGTCGGCCCAGTCCTGCTCGATGGTCTGCATGTCCACGGAAACGACTTTGCGCGTCTTGCGCAGCGACTTGAGGAAGACGTTCTTGGCGACGGTGCGCAGCCACGCGGCCGTCTCGCCCGGTGAACGCTCCTGTGGCGGCGTGCGCAGCGCCTGCAGGAAGGCCTCCTGCACGGCGTCCTCGGCCTCCGTGGGGCGTGCGCCCAGCACTCGCAGGAAACGCTGCAGGTCGACGCCGTGGTCGCGCCAGAGACTTTCGAGATCGAGCTGGGTCACGCGACCAGTTTATCAGGATTCACGCCCATCGAGTGCCTCAGGGCGCCAAGAGATCCTCTATTGGCGCAGCCACGGACCAATGCCCCCGGCCCGCAGCAGAACGTCGCGTATGAAGCCCGACTTGGCCATGGTGTACGCAACGCGGTCGTCGCGGTGTTTGCCCGCCAGGTCGAGCTTCAGGGCTTCGTAGCCCTTGGCGTCTTCGGGGTGCGTGCGCAGCCAGTCGCGGAACAGCAGCTGGTCGTGAACGAACCACGATCCGTCTTGGGCGATATGCACGTGCGCGCTGCGGCCCTCGCGGTGTCGGAAGAAGTACAACCTGCCCGGCAGCCCGTTTACGCCGCGGTAGGAGAACTTGCAGCCTGTCACGGCGCGTACGAGCCTGACGTGAGCGGCGTTGCCGCGCGGATCGATCGCCCTTTCCTCTCCGGGTACGGCTTCCTCTTCGGTTGCTGTGTCGAGCAGTGCTTCGTCTGCGACGGCGACCAGGATGTCGATCACCGGCTTGGCCGATAAACCGGGCACGGCCGTGCTGCCGATGTGCTCCACGAGATGCTGCGTGTCGCCGAAGGCCTTCATCAGCGCGTCGGCCTCGCGGGCGAAGCTCCCCGGCCAGGCAGGGTCGTAATCAACCAGGATGATGGGGTCGGGCATATGCCGATCATAAGAAAGACAACCGCCGCGCCGAGGCGCGGCGGTTCACTGAACAATGCCACTACTTCAACTTGATCTGCCAGACAGAGATGTCGCCATCGCTGGGTTGCCCCGTTTTCGCGTCGGCGTCGATCCAGTCCAGCTTGTCCTTCAGATCGACCAGCGTACGTGCGTCTGCCGCAGGCTTGAGAGAGCCCTTTTCTACGGGCTTGACGGCGTCTTCGGCCACGCCGAGGTCGGACATCTCCGGCTTGTAGTCCTCGATGCCCGTGACGCCGTTGTACCAGTAGCCCCAGTAGCGCTCGCCGTTCCGGCTGCCGGTGTAGCCCTGGCCGACGACCGTCAATGTGTCGCCGCTGATAGCGACGCCCTTGATGCGGTGTTCGCCGGCTTCGTCGGGGCCGGTGCCGGTGTAGTAGAAAGCAGTCCACTTTTCGGCGCCGTCGGCCGTGTTGAGCGCAAGCAGAAGCCCGTCGCCGGAGGCGGTGTCGAACAGGCCGCTCGCGCCAAGGCGTCCGCCGACGTACACGGTGTCACCAATCACCCGCACCAGGTGTGTGTTGTTGCGGTCGCCGGCAGTGCCGGTGCAGGTTTTCCCCCAGGCGAAGCTGCCGTCCTTGTTGATGCGGACCGCACTGAAGAACGTGGTGGCGCCCCTGCGGTCGCAGCTTGCGTACAGGTTGCCTTCGTTGTCAGTGTCGAGGCAGTTGACGTTACTGCCGCGCCCCATATCGAGCAGCTTGCTCCAGGCGACCTTGGGCTTGTCGCCGGAGAGGTCGATGCGCGCAACGAAAGCCTGGCCATTCGCAAGCCCGCCGATGCTGACCGCGCCTTCGTGCGCGACGATGGTGTAGCCGCGGTCGTTGCTCCCGGGCGTCGGGTCAAAACTGAATTGAGACTTCAGGGTGCCGTCCGCCGCGTTCAGTTGCAGCAGCACTACTTCGGCGTCGCCCGCGGTGACACCGGTGACGTAGACCGTCCCGTCGCGAACGGTGAGTGCGTAGGCCGCAGCGCTCTGGCGCGCGATCAGGCTGGTGGCCCACTCCGGGCGCCACTGCTGCTCCCATAGCGGCTGCCCGGTTTTGCCGTCGACCTTGATGACAAGGGCCGCAAAGTTGCTGTTGTAGCTGGCGGGGCTGGTCTCGCCGCACAGGTACAGGTTGCCCTCGGCGTCCACGGCGAGGCTGCCGGATGTGCCACCGGTCTCGGCGTTCTGGCCGGAGTCCGGACTGCGGTCCATGTACTTGCCGTTCCAGAGCTGCGCCCAGGCGAGCGTGCCGTCCGCGTTGACCTTGCCCCAGAAGATGTCGGTGCTGAACTTGTCGGCGATCTGGGTCGCCTCCCCGGTGAAGTAGATCGAACCGTCGGGGCCGCCGACCGCGCCACTGAGCATTTCGTCTGTCTTTTCACTGCCGAACAGCTTGTGCAGGGCGGTTGCGCCGTGGCTGAAGAACTTGGTTTCGCCGCGCCCGCGCCCTTGCAGGTTAAGCTCATAGGTCTTGTCGGTGTTGTAGGTGACGGTGATCTTGGCGGCGCGCACTCCCGACTCGACCGGGTAGAAACGCACCTTGAAACCCCAGTTCTTGCCGTCGGCAACGGTTTCAGTGACGTCGCCCAGCGGCGCACGCTTGATCTCGTCCTTGAGCAGCGTGAACTCTTCGGTCTTCATGCCTTCGCCGACGGCGACCTCGACCTTGTTGACGGTCAGGACCTTGCCGGTCTTGTTGTAAAGGCTGACGACCTGCACACTCTCGCTGAACAGGGCCAGGCTGTTGGCCTCGGAGTGGCCGGGAATGATGTATGTGCTTCCCGAAGCCAGTTCTTTGCCCTCGGCCATCACGGTGGGGCCGTCCGTGCCCTGGGCCTGGACAGGGGCGCCCTTCTGCACCGCCAAGCCAATCAGGGCTCCAAGACACAAGATCCACAACGCATGAGTCCTCATCGCAGTCTCCTTCCGGCAAATAGATTGTGAGCGAGTTCCCCTCTTAGGTCGGCCCCACGTGGGCGTCAACGAGATAGCGCTGCTATAAGTCGTCCCATGGATTCGGTGGTGACCGGCAAGGGGCTGCGCAAGAACTACGGTGACTTCGTCGCCGTGGACGGCATTGACTTTGAAATCGTGCGTGGCGAGTGCTTCGGCTTTCTCGGGCCAAACGGCGCGGGCAAGACGACCACCATGCGCATGATCTACCGGGCTTCACCGGTCGGCGGCGGCAGCCTGAAGATCCTGGGGCTGGAAGTCTCGGGCGGCGCGAACGATCGCTCGGTCAAGCAGAAGCTGGGCGTGGTGCCGCAGGACAACAATCTCGACCAGGAACTCACTGTCCGTGAGAACCTTGAGGTTTTCGCCCGCTTTTACGGGCTCAATCGTCGGCAGGCCAAGGAGCGCGCGGCCGAGCTGCTGGAATTCGTGCGCCTGTCCGACCGGGCGGACTCGAAGGTGCTGGAGCTGTCCGGCGGCATGATGCGCCGTGTGCTGATCGCGCGCGGGCTGGTCGGTAACCCGGAGCTGGTGGTGCTGGACGAGCCGACCACCGGCCTCGACCCGCAGGCGCGCATCAACCTGTGGGACCGCATGCGCGACCTGAAGCGGCGCGACGCCACGCTGATCCTGACCACGCACTACATGGACGAGGCCGAGCAGCTCTGCGACCGGCTGGTGATCATGGACAAGGGCAAGATCGTCGCTGAAGGGGCGCCCCGCGAGCTGATCCGTCAGCACGTCAGCAGCCACGTGGTCGAAGTCAGCCTGAAGGTGGCCAACGAAGTGCCCGAACCGGGCAAGGAGTTGCAGGGCATGGCCAAGCGCAGCGAAGTACATCACGACCGCCTGCTTCTATATGTAGACAACGGCGAGGAGGTCGTGACCCGGGCCGCCCAGCTCCTGCCCGACGCCGAAACCCTGCTGCGCCGCAGCACGTTAGAGGACGTGTTCCTCAAGATCACCGGCCGGGGGCTGGAAGGATGAAGCTGCCCGGCGACATCAACCTGACCACGGCCGTTTCCGTCTGGCGACGGAACATGACGGAGTATTCGCACACGTGGATGACCAATATCCTGCCGAACTTCTTTGACCCGGTGCTTTACCTGCTGGGCATGGGGCTCGGGCTCGGGATGTTCGTGGGGCGCGGCGTGAACGGGCTGAGCTACATCGAGTTCATCGCGCCCGGGCTGATGGCGGCATCGGCGATGCAGGGCGCGAGCTTCGAGTCGACCTACAACGTCTTCGTCAAGATGAACTTCGCCAAGCTGTATGACGCCTACCTCGCTACGCCGGCACAGATCCAGGACATCGCGTTCGGCGAGCAACTGTGGGCGATCTCGCGCGGGCTGATCTACGGCATCGCGTTCATGACCGTGCTGCTGTGTTTTACCGCGGCCGGCTATCGGATCATCACCAGCCCCTGGGGCGTGCTCCTGCCGGTGGCGATGTTGTTGACCGCGAACATGTTCGCGCTGATCGGGCTGTCATTCACTGCCAGCATCCGCAATATCAACTACTACGGCTTCTACTACACGCTGTGGCTGACACCGCTGTTTCTGTTTTCAGGCATCTTCTTCCCGCTGGACAACCCGAACATGGCGGGCGGCCACGCCGAGACCATCGCGTGGTTCACGCCGCTCTATCATTGCGTCCGGCTCATGCGCGGGCTGGCGCAGGGACCGCTGGACTGGACCCACGGCGTGGATGCGGTCTGGATTCTGGCCATCAGCGCCGTGCTGTCCGTGGTTGTGCCGCGCCGCATGCGCAAGCGCATGGTGCACTGATTTCGGTCTGGCACCTTGTGCCGCCGCTCGATTTGCCTTTGATGGCGGCCTGTTGAAAGGCCGCTTTGACCAACGCCCCGAACCAGTCGACCCGCTTCGCCGACGAGACGCTTGCGAAACTGCTCGCGTTCTGCGCCGAACCGCAGTCCGTTGAAGATATCGCGGGCGAGCTGGGTGTGGAGGTTTCGGGCGATCTGCAGGACTGGCTCGAGTCGCTCGCCTTCGCGGGCAAGCTGCAGCGCCAGAAAGGCAAGCGCTATCAGGCAGTCTCGGTCCGCGCGGCAGTGGGCATGTATCGACGCTCGCGTGGCTACGGCAAAGCCGGCGGGTTCGTGGTGCCCCGCGACGGAAATATCCCGACGATCGATGTCCCAACCGGGCTTGAGGAGGGCGCACAGGACGGCGACCTGGTCCTCGCAACATATAAGGAAGGCCGCAGCGGGCGCCGCGACGGCGACCGGGGCGAGCGTCTGAACGGGCGGGTACTGAGCATCATCGACGCGCGCCCCAACGAGGCGGCCGGCGTGCTGGAGTACTCCTACAGCGGACAGGCCCGGGTGCGCCTGGAAGGCTACAACCTGCCGCGCTACGCCTACCTGCAGCCGCACGAGACCCACCACACGAAGTCCGGCACCGTCGTGCGCGTGAAGCTGCACCGAAAGCCCGACAGCAAGGGCCGCACGCGCGCCGAGCTGCTTGGCAGCGTCGGCAGCATCGACAACCCGCTGCATGACCTCGACAACCTGGTCGCGCTGTTCGGCTTCCCGGGCGACTTTGACCCCGACGCCCTGCGCGAGGCCCAGGCGCTCCCCGCGCACCCCGACCCGGCCGAGTTCCAAGGCCGCGTTGACCTGCGCGAGTTGCCGATCATCACGATCGACCCCAAGGACGCAGAAGACCATGACGATGCGATCAGCATTGAGCACCTTGATGGCGGGCTGACCCGCCTGGGCGTGCACATTGCCGACGTCAGCCACTACATCTCGCCGGGCAGCGCGCTGGACGAGGACGCGCGCTTCCGCGCGACCAGCGTTTACCTGCCCGGCAAGCTGATTCCGATGCTGCCCAAGGAGCTCTCGGCCGGGTTGTGCAGCCTGCACGACAGCGTCGACCGCCTGGCACTGAGTTGCTTCATGGTGTTCGACGAATCCGGCGAGATGAAACGGCGCGAGATCGTGCAATCCGTGCTGCGCGTGCGCCGCTACCTCACGTATGAAGAAGTGTTGCCGGTGCTGGAGGGCAAAGGCAGTTGCGGCGACGAGGTCGTCGACAAACTGCTGGTCGACGGGCGCAAGCTGGCCGACGCACTGCTGCAACGCCGGCTGAAACGCGGCGCCATGGTACTCGAGATCCCGCGCCCCCACGTGATCGTGGACAAGGCGGGCATCGCGATCAGCGTCGAGCCGGAACATCACGACATTGCACACAACCTGATCGAAGAGTTCATGCTGATCTGCAACGAGGCCGTGGCCACGTTTCTGCTTGAGCGAGGTCTGCCCTACATCGGGCGTGTGCACCCGGCGCCCGATGAAGACTCCGTGGACGACTTCGAGGAGTTCTGCGACGAGCTGAAGATCAACCCGCCCGATTGGGAAAAGCCCGGCGGCGTGCAGGCGTTTCTCGACGACGTGAAGACCCGGCCCGGCTTCCAGGCGATTCACTTTGCGCTGCTGCGAAGCATGGCGCGCGCGACCTATCACGCCGGGCCGGAGCTGCACTTCGCCCTGGCGCTCGACAAGTACGTGCACTTCACATCGCCGATTCGCCGCTACCCCGACACGCTGACGCACCAGGTGCTGACGGAATACATCGGCGCGGGCGGCGTTCTGCGCTGGGAGAGTGAAGCGAGCGGCTTGACCTGGGCTGATGGCAGCAAAGCGCCGGCGGGCAAGGCCAAACGCGACGGGCGGCGCATTCCGGACTTTGAGCGCTGGGAATTCAGCCTGCCGCACATAGCCGCTCATTGCACCGAGCGCAGCATAAGAGCTGACAGGGGCGAGCTGGCGGCCGACCAGATCAAGGTGCTGCGTCTGCTGCTGCCACGGATCGGCGAGGCGATGCAAGGCACGGTAATCAGTATCGCGGGCAACTCGGTGATCGTGCAGCTCGATGAGCTGATGGCCGAGGGCTACGTCGAGTTCAGCGAGCTGACCGACGGCTGGGTGGACGTGCACAAGTTCTGGGTGCACTACGAGACCGGCGCGGGCGTTCGCAAGGTCATGCTGGGCGACCGCATGGAAGTCGAGATCAGCAACATTGACCTTGGCAGCCGCAGCATGCGCTTCACGCCGCTGGGCTCATTTGCCCAGCAGCCGACCTGGTCGCGCAGGCAACGACAGGATCGCCGCCGCAAACCTGAGCGGCGCAAACGCAAGCGACGCTAGGCGGCAGTCCGGGGGCCGCCCTCGTGTTGTGGCCCCTGTTGCCCACTGCTATGTTGCGGGTTCGGTCCAGAGCGGCAGCCACCAGACGCGAGAGACACAGCCATGGCGAAATACGTGAGTCCCGATTTCTTCGGCCTCGACGACATGCTCAACGAGGACGAGAAGAACGTGCGTGACACGGTGCGTGAGTTCGTGGACGACCACGTCATGCCGGTCATCGAGGACAACTACGAGAAGGGCACCTTCCCGACCGAAATCATCCCGAAGCTGGGTGAGCTGGGCGTGCTGGGCGCAAGCCTGCCGGAGCAGTACGGCTGTGCGGGCATGAACAACATCGCCTACGGGTTGATCAACCAGGAGCTTGAACGCGGCGACTCCGGCGTGCGCAGCTTTGCCAGCGTGCAGTCGGCGCTGGTCATGTACCCGATCTATGCCTTCGGCAGCGACGAGCAGAAGACCAAGTGGCTGCCCGAGCTTGCGGCCGCGCGCATGATCGGCTGCTTTGGGCTTACCGAGCCGGACTACGGCTCCAACCCGGCCGGCATGATCACCCGCGCCCAGAAGGATGGAAAAGAGTGGGTGTTGAACGGCGCCAAAATGTGGATCACCAACGGAAACATGGCCGACATTGCCGTGGTCTGGGCCAAGACCGAAGACAGCGACGACCCGAAGTCGATTCGGGGCTTCGTTGTAGAGAAGGGCATGGACGGCTACGAGGCGCGCGAACAGCACCACAAGGCCAGCCTGCGCGCAAGCAACACCAGCGAGCTGTTCTTCAGTGACGTGCGCGTGCCGGAAGAAAACATGCTGCCGAAGGCCGAAGGCCTGAAGGGGCCGCTGAGCTGCCTGACACAGGCCCGCTACGGCATCGCCTGGGGTGCGCTGGGCGCCGCGATGGCGTGCTTTGACATCGTGAAGAACTACGCGGCCGAGCGCATCGTGTTCGGCAAGCCGCTGGCCGGTCATCAGACCACGCAGCACAAGCTGACGAAGATGCTGACCGAGATCACCAAGGGCCAGCTGATGGCCTGGCACCTCGGCAAGCTGAAAGATGCCGGCAAGATGAACCACAGCCAGGTCAGCATGGCCAAGATGAACAACGTCGGCATCGCGCTGGATGTCGCCCGCACGGCGCGCGAGATTCTCGGCGCCAACGGTATCAGCCTCGAATACCACGTCATCCGGCACATGTGCAACCTCGAGAGCGTGAAGACCTACGAGGGCACCAACGACGTGCACAGCCTCGCGATCGGCCAGGCGATTACTGGCGTCAGTGCGTTCGGGTAGTCGATGCTTGCCTCCATCTGGACAGTCCTGCTGATCGCCGTCGGTTCGCTGGTCGGGGTACTCGTGCTGGCCTTCGGCGGGCTTCTGCTGCTGGCTTCCCGCATGACGAAGGCCATTGAGGCGTCGATGGCCGAGGACGCCCAGGATCCGGCACGGGCATGGCTGCAGGTTGCGTTCGGCTTTATCAACTACAGGGACCCGGCCTATGCCAGCGGCGACGTCGCCTGCCAGGCCAGCCTGAAGCGTGACTGGAGCATCGACAACCGCGATGACCTGCTCAAGCGCGCCGACAGGCTGGCGCTGATGCTCCCGGCCGACCCCGCCTGGCACGGCGTTCGCTTGATCAACATGCTGCGTATCGGCGCCGGCGCGGGCTACCTGAGCCAGGAGGAGTCCTGGCGGCGAGCCCTGGAAGTCGGGCGACAGGTGAAAGCCGCCCATGATTCGTGGCAGGGTGTCGCGGACGCCATGAATGCCGCGCTGGACAAGCAGAAGGGTGAGTGGGTAGCAGCAGCGCGCAAGTCGCTGAATGAGAATCTGGCGCAGCTCAAACAGAGCAACTTCCGCGGCGTGGCGTACGACACCTCGCTCTAGACGATCCAGCCCCCGCCGAGGACTTCGTCAGAGTCGGGCGAATAGAACACGGCACACTGGCCGGGTGTGGCGGCGCGGATCGGGGCGTCGAACACGATCTCGATGCTGTCCCTCCCGCCGATGATCGTGGCTGGCTCGCCCTCGTGGCGATAGCGCACCTTCACGTTGGCGCGCAGCTGCTCGCCGTCCGTCAGTGATTCGATGGCGATCCAGTTCAGGTTCGCGACACGAATGCGCTCGATCTCCAGGTCTTCGACGTCGCCCACGACCACGGTGTTCGTCTCGGGCTCCAGCTTCACCACGTACAGAGCCTTGGGCGCGGCGATGCCGATACCGCGACGCTGGCCAATCGTGAAACCGGCGACACCGTCGTGCTCGCCCAGCTTCTCGCCGCTGGTGCTGACGATCTCTCCGCGCACGAGGGCATCGGGAGAATGCTGCGCCACGACCGCGCGATAGTCGCCCTCCGGCACGAAACAGATCTCCATGCTTTCCGGCTTGTCGCGTGTTTTCAGCGCAAACTTGCCCGCCAGTTCGCGCACTTCGGGTTTGGTCATTCCGCCCAGCGGAAACACGGCGCGGCTCAATTGCTCCTGCGTCAGCCCGAACAGATAGTAGCTCTGGTCCTTGGAGCGGTCCACGCCGCGCAGCAATCGCCAACGCCCGTCACGGTGCTCGACGCGCGAGTAGTGCCCCGTCGCGACCTTTTCGGCGCCAACTGCACGTGCGTAGTCCAGCAGCTTGCCGAACTTCAGGTCGGTGTTGCATACGGCGCAGGGGTTGGGGGTGCGCCCGCGCTTGTATTCGTCGACGAAGTAGTCGATCACGCGCTGGAAGTCTTCGGCGAAGTTGAGCACGTAAAACCGCGCGCCCAACTGCGACGCCACAAAGCGCGCATCCTGCGAATCCGCCAAAGAGCAGCAGCCCTGCTTGTTCGACTTCGCAGCGCTGCCGGCCGTCACGCCGTTGCGCATGAACAGCCCGACGATCTCATGCCCCTGCTCCTTTAGCAGGGCCGCGGTGACGGAGGAGTCGACCCCCCCGGACATGGCAACGAGAACTTGTGACACGGCGGCTAAGGTTCTTTCGACTCAGGCCGATAGACCAATCCACCGGCCTTGCGTGCATAAACGATCAGCAGCTTCGCGCTCAGCTGGTAGCTGTCGATGCCGCCCTTCACACCATTGGTCTTGAGATAGGCGTCGTTCACCGCGTGGCTGGCCTTGCCGACCTCGCCCGCGACGCCCTGGTCCAGCTTTTCCCAGTAGGCGCGGATGGAGTCGACGTCACGCTGCACTCCTTTGTAGCGCAGCTCGAGCAGCGCCTTGGCGCGGTCGGGGTCGATCTTCATCAGCTCCCAAAGCAACTGGCGCTGCGCGAACAGGTAGCCTGAGTAACGCGCGTAGGCGTCGTCGCTGCGCGTGCAGGCGAGGAAACCGAAGAAGTTGGCCTCGTCTTCGCTGCTGATGCAACGCTGGTGCGCCTTCTCGTGGCCGATGACAAACGGCAGCGTGCAGGCCGGCTGCACGCGGTTGTAGTTGGCCTCGCCGGTCCACGGGAAATAGAAGCCGGTTATGTGCAGCACGCTCATCACGCCGGACAGCGCGACGGGCTTGGCGCGCCCGCGCGACACGGCAAACGACTCGTCGAGTTTGAGCTCGGCCTGCACGCGCTGGAAACCGACGTCGATCTCTCCGTCCATCACGGCCAGGTCGGCCTTGGGGGCGGAGGGGGCTTCATAGTCTTCGCTGCCGGTGGCGAGCAGATAGTTGTAGTTCGTTTCCAGCACCAGCTCGCGGCACAGGTCGTAGAGCTCTTCCCGTTCTTTGTCGGGCTCGGCAGAGGCCTTTTCGTATTCCTGCCAGTCCTGCCGCTCGACCAGTGGCGCGCGGAAGTAGTTCAAACCCCAGAAGATGTAGAACAGCGCCAGCAGGACCACGGCGAACGAGCCGAAGTGCAGCGCGCCGCAGGCGATCGCGTTCAGCGCCCTGCGCTTGCGCCAGCCGACGTACCAGGCGGCACGTGCCGCGTGCACGAAGAACCATGAGCCTACGAGGAACAGCAGCAGCTCGGCCATACTGGTCGGAAGCACGCCGCTGACGGTCGCCAGCCCGCGCCCGATGGACTGCCCGAAGCCGTTGGCGTACAGGTTCTCGACGAACTCTTGCGACTGACCGCAGCCCCAGGTGATGGCAAGCACCACCAGCCCGACCAGAATGATCAGCCCGCGCCGCTTGAAATACAGCCCGCGGTCCTTGGCCATGGCGTCTGACGGCGTGAACAGCGCGAACCAGCCGATCGGAAGCGGCTGTTTCTTGTTCTCGGCGCGCATGTCTACGGTTTCGTCGCCTGCTTCGAACATGCCGGATAGTGTAGCTTGTCCGCACAGGCTGCGGACCGTGGGGCATTAAATGATCCCGGGCCGATGCCCCGCCGCCACGGATCACCAACCCGGAATCGAAAGCGTTTTCTATCCGCGCACGAACTTGGCCCAGCTGGGCGGCACGCGCTCGCCCAGCCCGACGCCGTCGTTCCAGGTCGGCTTGGCGGGCTCCGTCATCAGCGGCATGTTGGCCTGGTCGGGCGTGCGGTTGCCTTTGCGCGTGTTGCACCGCACGCAGGCGACCACGCAGTTTTCCCAGCTGGTGGCGCCGCCCTTGCTTACGGGCTTCACGTGGTCGATGCTCAGGTTCTTCAGCCCGGGGCGTGAGCCGCAGTACTGGCACTGGAAGGCGTCGCGGCGGTAGATGTTCCGGCGATTGAAGGCCAGCTCGCGCCGGGGCACCCCGTTGTAGCGGCCTAGCACAAGCACTTCGGGCACACGGATCTGGAGCGTCGTGGTACGCAGCCAGGCCTGGCCTACCGGCGGCTCCACGCCTGCGGGAAGTGCGTACTCGTTCAGCCATGTTTCGAAGTCGTGCATCTCGTAGGTTTCCGGATGCACAATGTGGGCATGGTTCTGGAACACGAGGCTGAAACCGCGCTTCACGGTGGTGATCGCGATGGGCGTCCAGCTCTTGTTCAGCACGAGTACCGATCGATCCAACATGCTCGCTCCAAAAAGAAACTCGGCCGGGGGTGGATTTCCCCCGGCCGAGCCGGTCATGCATTCTTCCGATTAACTGGCCTGGACATTATCCGGACCTGCGCAGGCCTGCGAACAACCCTGGCCCGGCTGCCTATATCCTCTGAATAGCAGGTCTTTCTGACACTCATCATGCTCGAATTGTAAGTGAGATTAACCGCTGCGCAAGCCTGCGGAAGGCCAGTTGAAGCACCCGCCGGTCAATTTTCGATGAAGTGAGTGAATCCGCCCGCGATACACTCCGAGCATGGTCGAACGCCTGATGCTCTCACTTGCCTATGCCGCGCCCGGCGCAATCGTGTCGGCCGTGGCGTTGCAGGCCGCGGTCAATCTCAGCACGATTTACACGGGGCTGAAGCTCAAGGCGACGGAGCAGCGGCTGGCCGTGCCTCCGCTGGCGGCGGTCTACTTCCGGAACACCGTTCGCGTGCTGTTCATGACGGCGGTCGGATACATGGCTCTGGCCGCCGCGGATGCCATCGTCTTCCTGACAGGCCCGGTCCACGTCTGGTCGCGCGTGCTGGGCTACGGCAGCGGGATGCTGTTGCTTGTGTGCGCATTCGCGCTGCTGCTGCAGTCGAGTGTCGATCGCCACCTCAAGCTGCTTTCCCGCAACATTCGGATCGTGCACCTGGCGACCGGCATCGTCGGCACCTTGGCCGCCGCGTGGGGCATGATGCTGGTTACCTGGAAGGGCGGCGTCTGGTGGCCGTAGGTTTGCTTTTCCACATCCTGCGCAATACAGCTTTGGTGTCGCATGCGCCGATACACTGGGGGCATGGCGAAACGGGCCTACAATCTTACCGACGACGTCAGCCTGCTGGTGCACCTGCTGGTGAAGCGCGTTGATCGCCTCGCGCACATTCGCGCCGGGCAGGTGATTCACGGCGTCAGCCAGGCGCGGACCCGCTCAAGGTACGGTGTGTACGCCCAGTGCCACGGGTTGCGCTTCAAGCACGGCAAGCGCGAGCAGAAGACCCGCGATGGACATGCGTGGCAATGGCCGATCATCAAGGTTCGCGGGCAGGAGATCCTCTACTACATCACCTACTTCCTGCCGCGCTTCCTGGACCAGCCGGCGCGCGAGCGACTGCACACCCTGCTGCACGAGCTGTACCACATCAGCCCGAAGTTCAACGGCGACCTGCGACGCTTCCCCGGGCGCAACGAGTTTCACGGCAACAAGCATGCGGACTTCGACGGGGTGGTCGACCTGATCCTTGAAGACGCCAGGCCTCACGTTGACGTCGAGCGCTTTCCGTTCCTGGTGCTGTCGTTTGACCAACTGGTGGAGCGCTACGGGGGTGTGGTCGGCAACAAGCTGAAGCGCTTTCACCCGAAAAAGATCCGGCTGGAAGAGATTCCCACGAGCCTGGCGATAGCGCCGCCGAGCCAGCGTCGCTCGCGGCAGCACGAGCTGTTCTGAACCCGGAACCAACACTTTGACCCCACCTCTCACCGGGGCTATTCTCCCGCCACCATGAGCGTTTACGTCGAGTGCATCTGCGGCAAGAAGTACGAGATCGACCGAACCCAGGTCGAGCAGTTCGATTGCACGGGCTGCGGGCGCAACCTCACCGTCCCGAGCGAGCAACTGGTTCAGAAACTGGCGGCCATCCGGGCGCGCATGAAGGAAGGCGAGCCGGGCATGCGCGACGCGATGACCCAGGCGGCGGGCATGCGCAACTTCCACGCCGTTGCCGTATTAAAGGAAGGTGCCGCTTCGGGCATGCGCGAATCGGTGAACATCGCGCTGGCCGGCATGGTCGATTTTCCCGGCCCGGGGCGCGACGTCGTCACCGAGTGGGTCTCCAGCGGCGCTCTCAGCATGAGCCGGCTGGTCAGCGCCATGCGAGAGCAGAAGTACGAGCCCGGCGCCGATTTCGTCTGCGAGCTGGTCGAAAAGGGGCTGCTGAAGGAAAATCAGATCGCCGAGGTCGCCCCGTACCTGGGCGATTCCAGCTCACACCGCGCGCTGGAGGTCCTGCGCGCCTGCCGTCGCCGGTTCCCCAACCTGGGCGGGCCGCTGGACGACGCCATGAGCCGCATGAAGCACCTCAGCGGCAGTGCCGGCGCAATCCCCGAAGAAGCCAAGCGCATCCCCGGGCGCGAAAGCCAGGCGGCCGAGGCCGTGCCCAAGAAAGGCTGCATGGGCCTGCTGCTGGCGCTCACGCTGGTGTTTGGCATGCTGGCGGCCGTTCTGTGGATGGTGCTGTAAGAGTGCTCAAGCGATCCTTCGTTGTGCTGGCATTGGGCGTTGCGCTACTCGGCTTGGTGTCGGGCTGTGACGACGTACGGACCGGCGATTTCGGCGGCGTGCTCGGCATGGTTGGGCAGCCGGCGATCGGCGGCTGCCAGGTAGATGTCTACAACGCGCTCAAGTTCCAGTCCCTCGACTCCACCGTCGGGCGTATCCGCAGCGGCACCACCAAGGCGAGCGGGCGTTTCAACATCGAGCTGCCGGACACAACACTGGGCAAGCCGCTGATTCTGGTCGCGCGCCCGGGGCCGAACGCGATGTATCGAAACTTCGGCGCGGCCGGGTCGCCGGACGTCGCCTGGGACCTGCCCCACCAGCCCTGGGTGGCCGTGCTGAACGAGTTCCGCGGCGGTGAGATCTACGTCGCGATCAACCCGATCACGACCATCGCATTCCACAGCCTGATGCGCCTGCCGACGGAGGAATTCGGCGCGGGTGACCTGCGCTTCGACCGGGATGTTGTGAACGCCGTGCACGCAGCGACGGCCGCGAACTTCGGTATCAAGGTCGACCCTTCCAGCGAGGGCGTCACGCCTCCGAGCGGCTCGGAGTTTGAGCCGCAGACGGTCTTCTACCTGGAGGACAAGGACCGCAACCAGTCATACGCCTACGCCTGCCTGCAGCTCGCGATTGCCGCCAACGACTTTGCCTCGACGACGGCGGCCGCCGACGACGCCCTGGAATTCTATGAGGCGCTGTTCCACGACGCGCAGGATTCGGTGATTGACGGGCAGTACTTCGGAACGCCTGAACCGGTGATCAACCAGATCCCCGCGCTCGTCGGGCTTGAGACAGACGGTGTCAGCAGCCTGCTGCTGTGGCTGAGTACGCACGCGCTTACGACCCAGCAGGAGGACTTTCTCTCCGACGCACGCAGCAACGGGCAGTTCGACCCGACGCCCACGGAGATTCTCGACGTTCAATCCCAGGCTACGGGCACATTGCGCCCGACGCGCATTGATAGCTTCGACGTGCAGAATTACCCCTACTCGGGCAACGTTGTCATGACGATCAAGGGTGACGGGCTGCGCGCGACCGACCGGTTCATTTTCCGCAGCAATGACGACAGCAAGGCCGAGTTCATCGTCGACCGCGACTCGGTCGGCGTAGACGGCGAGTACCAGTTCCTGAGTTCGACAGAGCTGCAGTTGCGAATCCCGGACTTCGCGACCACGACGCGCACGGTGGCGACAGCGCTCAAGGTCGCCTCCGGCACCGATTTCCGCATTGTGCACCTGGTCCTGGAGAATCTGCCGGACATCGCCAGCGGCAAGCGCGATGTCGAGCATGAGATCATTGCCGACGCGCGCGTCACCGACCGGACGGAGCCATTGCTCGTCAGCGTACAGATCGGGCGGGTGGATGCCGCGGGTGACCTGCAGCCCGCCGAGTACGGCAACAACGTGGGCAGCGCCGACCCGGCAACACTCAACGCGGCCGTCGACGACGTCTACGACCTGCGCGTACGCGTCTGCAACCCCGGGCCTGACGCGGTGAACGGCACCGGGCTGGATCTCACCCTCAGTGCCTTCAGCCAACTTGGAAACACCGTCGTGCCGGACGTGTTCGGCGGCGCGGCAGCCAATCGCGCAGTGATCTTTGAAAGTACGCCGCCGACAACGAACCTGCTGCCGGGCGATGTGACCGAGCTCAGCTATCGGTTCATGTTCCTTGATACCGCCATTCCCGCGGACCTGGTCGCCGGGGCAAAGGTGAAGTTCACACCCGTGCTCAGCGGCGTGAGCGCGGGCGCCGGCAACCCAACGTTGACGACAAGCGACGTCGTCGGGTTCAACCGCACCGTCGAGCTTGGCCCGGCCGCCCCGGCACAGACTTCACAGCTGGATGCGCTGGCAGCACCCAGCCTTCCCGGCGTCGTCACGGCGGGCACGAGCTTTGACATCCGCATGGACCTCAGCGCCAGCCCGCGTTCCGGCGGCGTGATGCAGTCCATGCGCGTGACGGACGTGGTGGTGAACATCACCTTCGACGGCAACACCACGCTGTTGCACCTGACGGACTCGTTCTTCGAGACCGAGGGCGAGTCTGACCTGTACTTCACGGCCGTGGTGCTGGACTCGAACGGCGGGCGCGCTTTGCCGCTGATCCTGACTCAGACGGTCAGCGCCGACGCCATCATCCTGACCGTCCGCACGGATGCTTCCCGCACCGGTGTGCTCACGGCCGACTTCAGCGTGACCGGCGTGGACATCGCCACGGGCACGGTGACGACACAGGCGTCCGCGAGCGCCAACACGACCATTTCCTGATATCCTGTCGTCGTGCAGAGCGAGGCCGACAAACTCCGCCAGGCGCTCGAGTTGTATCGCGAGGGCGACCTTACGCGCGGCGAGATGCTGCTTGAGGCAATCGATCTGGACGCGCTCGAGCCCGAATTGCGCGTCGAGGCGCACTACTTGTGGGGGCTGCTGCTCGCGCGGCGCAATGATCCGCTTGAGGCGGCGCACCACTTCCAGACCTGCATTCGTCTCGACCAGCGCTTCTTCCCGGCATTGGATGCATGGGGAAACGTGCTCGCGAACCTGGGCGACTCGCGCGGCGCGATCGAGAAGTACAAGCGGGCGCTCGCGGTGACGGCCCCGGCGCAGTCGGCGCACATACTCAACAACTACGGCCATGTGTTGATGCGTGCGGGCTATCCGCTGCGGGCGATGCAGAAGTTCCGCGAGGCGTTCAAGCGCGAAGGCAAGAACGCCGACGCCGCCTACAT
Source organism: Planctomycetota bacterium (assembly GCA_020638675.1). Lineage (GTDB taxonomy): Bacteria > Planctomycetota > UBA8742 > UBA2392 > UBA2392 > JACKID01. The sequence continues at coordinate 184,880 of JACKID010000003.1, read as the reverse complement.
GACCGGGCTGAGCTATCTGAAGCTCAAGCGCCCGCGCGGTGCGCAGAAGTGGATGCTGACGGCGATCGAGCTGCAGCCGGAGAATGCCCGCAACCACGTCGGTCTCGGCAACGCCTACCTGGCGGCCAGGCGCTACGTGCAGGCGCAGTCCGAATACAAAACCGCGCTCGAGTTGGACCCCGCGTGCGCCGACGCCCACTACAACTGGGCGGTCAGCCTCGCCGAGCAGGAGGAGTACGCCAAGGCCGTGCGCCACTGCAAAGCCGGGCTGCGCATCGACCCGGACGGCTTTGAACTGCTCGCGCAGCAGGCGTTTTGCCTGCGTCGCATGGGCGCGTACGATGCCGCACTGCAAGCGGGCAGGCGCATGCGGCAGGTGATGGAGCGTGGCGGAAACCCCGAGCGCAAGGCCGAGTTCAAAGATGTCCTGGCGGCGAATGAGGCCGCCAGCCTGCGCGCACTGGGCCGCAACCTGCAGGCGCGAACCCGGTTGCTGGAGCAACTCAGGGATGCCCGCGACCCAAGCCCGCACACCGTGGCTGAATTGCGCTATCTCGATCAACGCAGGCTGGAGAGCGCCCGGCGCTTCGAGCTGACACTGAACGTCCGCTTCCCTCGGCAGGCCTTCCAGGATGAAGAGACGCAGTTGCCCCAGCGCTACACCCGCACGTACTGGGTGATCGCGGAGACGTTGAAAGAGGCGCGCCGCATCGTGCGCGAGCTTGAGCCGACGGATGCCGAGCTTCGCTTTGACCCCGACGTGCAAAGCGGCGAAAAGCTGAGCGACGTGGATCAAGGCGTGCTGGAGCGTTCGCCCGCAATCCCCGAAGACTGACCTACCAGCGAATCTGCTCAAACATCCGCATCAGCTTGCGGCCGCGCTCCGGCCCGATGTGGCTGACGTGCGCGATGCGCCCGCGCAGATGCTCTTTGAAGTCGGCGTGGTTGTCGCGGTTTTGGCCTGCCGGCCCGTGCTTGATGCAGTTGTGCAGGATCGCCTTCAGTGTGCCGTACTCGCGGCGCGGCACGTTGGTTTTCTGGTTCACAACTACGCCCGTCACTCGCTGCTGGCGCCCGCCGCGCATGATGCGGGTCTTCTGCTCGTTCAGGCGCAGACCTTCCGTGCGAACGATCTGGCGGATGAGCTGCAACAGGTTTCCGGCCGACTTGGCGAGGTCGTCGTAGCCGCTGAAAGTCAGGTCGTCGGCGTAGCGCGTGTAGGTCGCGCCGAACTTGCGCGCGAGTGCGTCCAGCCGCTTGTCCATGCGCAGGCAGATTGCGTTGGCCAGGCCCGGGCTCGTCGGCGCGCCTTGGGGAAGCTCGGGATGGTAACGGCCTGCCATGTCCGGGTGGCGCAGGTTGTGCCCCGGGACCCAGCGGCTCCCTTCCTTGTACTTGCCGTCGGCGAGGCGAGCTGTGGTCAGGTTCGCGATGGCGACCGCAACGCCGCGCCCGTAGCCGAGCGTGCGCAGGTAGCCCGCCACGCGGCGGAACGTGAAGCTGGGAAAGAAGTTTTCGATATCCACGCTGATCACGACATCTTTGCCGACGTGGGGTGTCGCAGCGCTCAGCGCATCGCGGCCTTTGCGGAAGCCGTGGGCGGCCTCATGCACCGGCAGGAGCTGTACCAGTTTGCCGTGCAGCGCGCGTTGGACGGCCTTGAGTTTCGGCATCGGCGCCATCAGCAGGCGCGTGCCGCCGGACTTCTTGGGAATCTGGCGAAGGCTGTAGTGCGCAGGCCGATCCCAGCCCGAGCGTGCCGCGAGGAACAGCAGGCTTTCGCGCGTGCTCCCGACCAGCTCCGCCAGGGCATCCAGGCTGTCGATTTCGGGCAGCCCGTTGCTGCGAAGCTTCATGACGTCGGTATAGGGGTCCGGGTTGTCGCGCGTGCCGCCCAGGTGGTCGAGGTTGGTTGTGCCGGGCTTCGCGTTGCGGCCGACGGTCTGGTCACGCAGCGGCGTTACGGGCTGCTTGCTGCGTCCCAGCCGGAAGCTGAGGTTTATCTCGCGGTTATCAGGCTCAAAGGTGCGCGGCGGCGCCGGGTCGGAAGGGCGTTGATACTGGCGGGGCATATCGGAGTAAGGCTTGGGCGCGCCGTAGTCCTTGCTGAGTCCGCCGCCGCCGTAGGGGTCCTTCTTCTTCTTGCCGAACAGCCAGTCGAAGATGCCCACTCTCAGCCCCCTGGCTCTGGCACAATTTCCGCGGGAAATTGTGCCTGACCCTTTCGGGGTCAGGTGTAGTCGGCGCGTGGGAGAGACTTCCAGCTCCCGGCCCCGACCAAGCCGAGGTTTCGCAGAAACCTCGGCTTGGTCGGGCAATGCATGAGAAACCACTGCGTTCCGGCGGGGTAACCCCGCCGCGCGAAGGCGCGAAGCCTGCGCAGTCAAATCTCTCCCACACGCCGCGCGGAGTATACCCAACGGCGCCGACCGTTGGGAGAGCTACCAATTGATCAGCTCGAACATCCGCATCAGCTTGCGGCCGCGCTCCGGCCCGATGTGGCAGAAGTAGGCTATGCGCCCGCGCAGATGACCGGCGAAATCTTCGTGCCGCTCGTGGTTCTGGCCGCCCGGGCCGTGTTTCGCGCAGTTGTGCAGGATTGCCTTCAGCCGGTCGAATTCCCGACGCGAGACATTCGTACGTTCGTTTACGACTACGCCTGTCACGCGCTGCTGCCGGGACTTGCGCATGATGCGGGTCTTGTCTTCGTTGACGTACAGTCCTTCCGACAACAGGATTTCCCGCACCATTCGCACGAACTTGTTTGCGCCGTCGGCAAGGTCGTCGTGTCCGCTGAAAGTCAGGTCGTCGGCGTAGCGCGTGTACTCGGCACCGAATCTGTGTGCCAGCGCGGCGAGGCGCTTGTCCATGCGCCAGCAGATGGCGTTGGCGAGCCCCGGGCTGGTGGGCGCGCCCTGCGGCAATTGTGGGATGTCGCGGCAGTACCTCGATTCGGCATTCGGTACGTCGTCCGGCGCGACGGTCGTGAGATTCGCCAGCATGACAGCGACCTCGCGAGAGTAACCCACGGCTCGGAAGAACCCTGACACTCGCCGGAAGTCGAAGCTGGGAAAGAACTCTTCTATGTCCATGCAGATGACCACGTCGCGCCCGACGTGTGCGCTGGCGCTACTGAGGCTGTCGCGGCCGCGCCGGAAGCCGTGCACGGCCTCATTCAGCGGCAGCTTGCGAACAAGCTTCTGGTGCAGCGCTCGCTGGATCGCCTTTAGGCGTGGCTTTGGGGCGAGAAGCAGGCGTTTGGTGCCGTTCTTCTTCGTGATGTAGAGCGGCAGGTAGTGCCCGTTCGCGTGGTTCGGCCGTGCTGAGTACTGCTTCAGATCCTTGAGCGCGACACCCAGAAGTGCCGCAAGGTCTCTCAGCTCCCGCAGGTCCGGCAGTCCCAGCGCTTCTATACGGCTCGGACTCGGCTCAATGCTGGTGGAGTACTTCGGCTCCTTGCTGCGCCCATTGCGCCAGAACAGGTTGGCAGTCCGCTCGTAATACCAGCGACGTTTGCTACGTGGCATTGGGTGGTTCAGGAAGGGCTCGCGGGCGTTAGGTGAATCCGGCACTTCCACCGGGCGCGGTACGAAAACTTCGGGCTCGGCGGGCAGCCTGCGTTTGCGTCCGAACAGCCAGTCGAGGATTCCCACGTCACGTTCCCGCAGATTGGAAGATGACGCGTGGGAGAGACCTCCGGCTCCCGATCTACCGTCGCCATCGATGCTGGCCACCAGCTTCAGCTGGTAGGCTGCATCGATAGCCGACGGTAGCGATGCATGATCTGCCTGTGCGAACGGACGGGGTAGCCCCGCCCCTGCTTGCGCAGTCAAATCTCTCCCACGCGCCGTGCGGACTATACTCCCAGGACGTTGCCGGACGGAAGTCTGCACCGGGGTGTGCCCGCGGACTGCCTTCCGGGGCGCTTGTTCACTACAATGCCGCCATGCTGGATCGGTTCCTGAACATCCTGTTCACCCGCGGCGAGGTGATCTTTCGCAAGCCGCCGCTGGCAGTGCCCGCGCGCGACCCGGAGGCGTTGCGTGTGCTGGAGGCCGAGTATCGGCGCTACGCGCTCGACATGCCGGGCACGGTGCCCGCATTCGACGCCGACACCGCGCTCAAGGCCGCGGAGATCCTGCGCGATGCCTGCTGGTTTCTGCTCAGCCACGAAGAGGACGACGCCGAGGTCGCCCGCCGTCTCGAATGGCCCGGGCTTGCGTCCACTCCGGCGCAGCACGTGTCCGCCGACCTGACGTTGCGTTTCGCCGCGCGCGTGCATCGGCGAGCCAAGGCGCTCAACCCGGCCGACGCGCTGGTGCGTTCGCTTGAGAACACTTTGCGCCGCCGCCCCCTGAGCGGCGTGCTGTGCGAGATCGACCAGGCGCCACTCACACTGGACTTCGCCGACCACGACGGCCTGATGCTGCAGTACGCCGAGCGCCTCGCGGATAATCCCAAGCGCGACTGGACGCCGGACGGGCGTGCGCGCGAGTACCTCGAGTTCGTGCTGGATCGGCGCGGGGTGAAGAACTCACCGTTGCTGGCGGGGGTGGCATGAGCATCGAGATCGCACAACGCCTGCGTACCCAGGTTGTCGGGAGCCTGAAGCAGCGCTTCGTAGGGCGCGACGAGGTGATCGAGCTGATCGCGCTGGCTGTGGTCGGGGGCGAGCACCTGTTCCTGTACGGCCCGCCCGGCACCGCAAAGTCGGCGCTGATCCGTCACTTTGCGCAGGCGGTGGAGGCCGCGTATTTCGAGTACATGCTCACGCGCTTTTCCGAGCCGAATGAAATCTTTGGTCCCGTCGACATTGCGCGCCTTCGGGAAGGCGTCGTGGCCACCATCACCGAGGGCATGCTCCCGCGCGCGGAGTTCGTCTTCCTGGATGAAATCTTCAACGCAAACAGCGCCATCCTGAACAACCTCCTTACCGTCCTGAACGAGCGCACCTACCGCCGCGGCGCGGAGCTGCACAGGCTGCCCCTGCTGTCGTTGTTCTCGGCCAGCAACAGCCTGCCGGAGGACGATGCGCTGCGCGCGCTGTTTGACCGGTTCCTGCTTCGGTGCCACGTCGCAAATCTGCCCCGCGAGAACATGAACCAGCTTCTGCGCGCGGGATGGGAGCTTGAGCGCCCGGCTGAGTCGGCGACCGCAGTCAGCTCGGAGGAGCTTCGCCAGCTCTCCGCAATGCTCTGGAACGTGGACTTGAGCAGGGTCGCGGAGTCGTACACCGACGCCGTGTTCAAAGTGCGGGACCTGGGCATCGACTTCTCGGACCGCCGCGCGGTCAAAGTCCAGAAACTGCTGGCCGCGAGCGCGCTCTTGTGCGGGCGCACCGTCGCACAGCCCAGCGACCTCTGGGTGCTGCGCTACGTCTGGGACCGCGAAGAGCAGATTGGGCCGCTGAAGGCGCTGGTCAACGGATTGCTTGAACAGGCGCCGAGTGAGCAGGGGCATCCACTTTCCCGCCCGGCCGAGCGCGTAAGTGCTGAGGAAGTCGCGCGCGAGCTCGATGCGGTCGGAAGCGAAATCGGCGGCGGCGGATTGACCCTCAGCGGTGTCGCGCGCGCACGCGAACGCCTCGCCGGCCTGGCAGACCAGTGCGCGTGGGTGCAGGACGCCAATGCGCGCGAACACCTTGCCGGCCGCGCGCGGGAGTTGCTGGCCAAACTTGGATAGCCATGCACGGAACTCTCACACACGCGAGCCTGGCCCGCGTTCCGGTGGACGCGCTCCCGCTGCTTGGGCGGCTGCGGGCGTATGCGTCGGTGCGGGTTCGGCTCGAGGGCGAGCGGGCGTGGGTTCGCTGGGACGAGGCCGGCTTCGAGGTCCTGCGCGCGCTGCTGCCGGTGCACGGCGCAGAGTTCTTTGAGAAGCTCGACGCGCACTGGCACCTGTGCGGGCATAGCCTGCCGGCCTTCGAGGTACCGACCGGCGACTTCGTGCCTCTGGCAAGTGTCGTGACCCCCTCCGTCGCCAAGCCCATTGCGGATGACGCCGACACCCTGCCGCGCGTGGTGCTCGCACTTCGCCGGACGGATGCAACGCGCGCTTCGTGCGCGCTGCTGACAACCACGAAGGCTCTCGCCGCGTGGGCCGACATGGCGACGCAGACCGAGATCGCCGCGCTGGAAGCCGCCCGCAGCGGAGAGCTGGTGCTGGTGAGCGGTAGCAGGCTGCCTGCACTGGCCGGTGAGCGCTACTGGGGTGAGCGGTTGCTGTGCCCGCTCGGTTGGGCGCCCGACCCGGACCTGCCCGAATCTGCGCTGCTGGAGGCTCTCGGGGTGCAGGCGAACGAGCTTGCATTGGTGCGCAAGGGCGCGATCGAAATCATCCCGCGCGGCGCGTTCCGGACGTTGACGCGGGCCTCCGCGCGACAGGGGGCCGGATGAGCGAGCTCAACTGGCTGCAGATCCCCCATCCATATGTTGCACAGCTCGGCGGGCTGCAGTGGTCGCCCGCCTGCGACGCGATCACGGACGACGAGGGCAACACGCTGCTGCTGTCCCATTCGCTGGCGCAGTTCATAGAAGGCGCCGGTGCCAACGGGCTGGTGCACTTCGCCTTCGTGCTGCACTTTCTAAAGCGCCTGCTGACGGCTGACGAGGCCACCGGATATGAGCAACTGCGCAAGGCCTGGGCCGCGCAGTCCGGGAATCTGCGCAACGCGGGCGCGCTGTTCGCAGAACTCACGCGCGCCCTGCCGCGCGTGCCCGCCGAGCTGAACCAGCGCCAGCTGTGCACGCAACTTCGCCAGCAGACCGGCCTGGCCCAGATTCACCACCTCTCACGCTGCGCGACAACGCCGCCGCTTTCGCCCGAGGGCTTTGAGCAGCATTTGGTTCGCATGCTGGCCGGGCTTTCGGCGGAAGATCTGCGCCACTGGCTCAGGCATGGGCGAGGTCCGCGGCCGGACGGCGACCTGCCGCCGATAGACCTGCTGCCGCCCCCGGCACGGACGACCGGCGGCTTCCTGGATGAGGCGCTGAAACGCAAGCGCCTGGCAGGAGTCGCGCCGTTCGTGGACCAGATGATCAGCGCGCTTACGCTTCCGCCGCGCCGAGTTCTGCACTCAGAGCTTCCGGTCGGGGGCTACAGCAGCGTGACGAACCGGGGCCATCCGGACCAGATTCTGCCCGGCGAATTTGCCGTGGATGAGCTAGAGTTCCTGCGGCGGTACGCCGAGAACGAGCTGCTGTACTGGCGGCGCGAAGAGCCGCAGTCGCAGGTGCGTGAAGACATGATCGTGCTGTGCGACCAGGGCGTGCGCACGTGGGGCGAGCCTCGGCTCGCGCTCACGGCCGCGGCCATCGCATTGGGAAAACGCGCAGGCCAGCGCGGCACGCCGCTTCGGTACGCCAGCACGGGCAATGGTGGCGAGCCGACGGATGAAGAGCTGCCTGCGTTGCTTGAGGCCAGCGACCTGTCGCCGAACCCCGGGCTGGCACTGGAGCGCGTGTTGGACGAGCCCGCCTTCGAGTTGCGGGACGTCGTGCTTCTCACCCACCCTCTCAGCCTTCTCGAAGAGGATGTCCGCGCGGCGGCACGCCGGGCCCCGTCGCATGTTCGCTTGTTCGCGCTCAGTGTTGACGACACGGACGCCGTCGAGTTGTCGGAGTTGCGGCGAGGCGAGCCTGTCAGCCTGCGCCGCTTCCAACTGGCTCGCCCCCGCAAGGCGGAGCAAGCGCCCGTCCACGAGGCGGATGCCGACGCGCCGTGGCAAGGCCCGGTCGAGCCGGTGGGGTTCCCGTTCCGCTTCGGGTTGGTCGGCAGCGCGGAGCACATGGCGATGGACACGCAGGGCCGCCGCCTGTTCACGGCCAGCGGCGGCGGTTTGCTGCATGCCTGGCAGCTGGGCGGAGAGGGCTATGAGTTGCTGCCGCGTCCGACGGTGAAGAGTGAGGTGCTGCGCGGAGTCGTCGCGCTGGCTGGTGTGCAGGGCGGTGTTGCGGCACTGTACTCGCAGCGTGGTGACTTCTGGCTGGCCCACTACAACCTGGTCGCACGGCGTGTCACCTTGCAGGCAGTGCCGACGCCGGGCTCCCCTACGTCGATGCGGCTCGACTACCTGCCGGCTTACCACTGCGCCGTTGTCCGCCAGGACGTCGAGGCCGACCGCACGGCCATCGTGATCGATCTCGATGGTCGCCAGGACTCGCCTCGCGTTCAGGAGGCCCGGGCAAGAGTAGCGGCGCACTCCGGCCCGCTTCCTCCCAGGCTCAAACTGGTCTCTCAGCCCTCCGGCGAGATGCTTGCGGGCGGCGCATCCGGGCGGCCGTCTCTGAACACGCCGCGCAATGCGCTGTTGTACCAGTCGCGCGACGGGCGTGTGGCGCTGCTGACGGATCACGAGTTCTGGAAGGCATGGGCGCCGCGAAGCGACGGCGGGTTGCTGCTGAAAGATGCGTTCGTGCGCGACGCCGTAGCCGCGCCGGGTACGCTCGCCATGCGCGTGCAGAAAAAGGGGCAGGAGCACGTGCTGCTGTGCACCGGCCCCGACTGGCAAATGCTGGGAGAGTTCAACTCGCAGATCGGGCTCAGCGGTTTGGCGATCTCTGAAGACGGGCGTCACGTCGCGTTCCGCAACAAACCGGCCAACGTGGTTTGCTTCCGGGTTGGGGACAGCGCCGAGAAAGTTCAAACCGCGGCCCCGGCGCGCCATCACACGGCGCTTACCGTCGAGGTCGGCGACTGCTGGTTCACGGTCTATGGCGGCAAGTTCACGCACCTCGTGCGCTGGGACCGCGAACGTCTTGAAATAGCATTCCTGCAGGGCCAGCGCGACATCACCGAGTTCATCAAGCGCAAGCAGGACGCCGCAGCGCTCAACCCGGCGCGGGTTCAGCTTCGGCCTGGACAAGCAGGCCCCGGCAAGCATGACCCGGCGCGCTTCACACACTTCGGCTACTCGCGCGGCGGACTGCTGTTCCTCAGCGACAACTGCGGGCAGATCAGCATCTTCGACAAGCAGGAAAAGCTGCTGGCCATGTTCTATGTATACCGCGGCACGGTTGCGGCCTGCCTTGTGGACGGCACGCGCTACGGGCCGGCCAGCATCACGGGCGGCCCGACTTCGCCCAGTGCGCTGGGAAGAATCGGCACGGCGCTGAAGGTGGGGTCGGCCTGATGGAAGTTGCCCTCCACATCCAGCGGCGCCTGCTGCATGCCCCGCGTGAGTGCGCGGCGTGGTACGTGCCGGGACGTGATCCCGCGGCAATCCTTGACGGGCTTGCCGGGCTGGGCATCGAGCCGCTGCCGCGCATGTATCGAATTGCTGGCGGCTTCATGGTTCGCCCCGATGCCCCGACGCGCGATGCGTTCCCCGGCGGGCTGAGACTGGCGGAGATCGCGGAAGGCGTGTTCGTTCCAATCGATGCGGAGCTTTCTCCGGCTTTGCTCGCCGACGAAGTCAGCGGGCTGACCCGGGGCGGCGGCGTGGTGTGCCTCCCGGAAGGCTTCTACGCGCTCGACCTGGCAAAGCCGTTGCGCCTGTCTGAGATCCTGGCGCCCGAGCGCTTACGCCGGCGTGAGTGGAAGCCCCTTCCCGAAGCCGCGGAGCGTGCGAATACCATCAGCCAGTTCATCTACGACCGCCCCGAAGACGACGCGGAGCAGGTCCTGAATCAAGGCGGCGAAGGCATCGGCGAAGAGGAAGCAGGCCCGGACGAGTCCGGCGCGGGCAGGTCGATGCTCGGCGGTATGGAGTTCGCGGCCGGCAAGGCGCTGGGCGGGCTTGGCAAGCTGCTCGGCAGTGGCGGCATGCAAAAGGCCGGCGGAAAGCTGATGGGCAAGGGCATCAACAACGACCCCAATCGCCTGAAGGGCCTGCTGGGCAAACAGGAAGCCGCGTTGCGTGACCTGCTGCGGCGCTTTCGTGAGGGGAACATCGAAGAGGCGCTGCGGCGCGCCCTGCCCGTCGGCGGCGAGGCCGGGCGTGGCGCCCGGGCAAGCATGAGCAGCAGCCTGCCATTCCACAACCTGATGTACTCGCTCGGAAACCTGATCGGAGGCGGCAGCGGCGGCACGAGCATGTGGTTCACTGAGCCGGATGTGTACGGCGCGCTGGTCGCCGAGTATCGCAATGCCGCCGAGCAAGCGCGGCGCGACGGCGATTTCCGGCGGGCGGCCTTCATCTATGGCAAGCTCCTGTCCGACTACCGAACGGCCGCCAATGTGCTGCAGCAGGGCGGGCTGCATCGCGACGCCGCGGTGCTCTATCTGCAGAAGCTGAACGATCCGCTCTCGGCAGCGCGAAGCTTCGAGGCTGCCGGCGAAGTGGATGAGGCCGTGCGCCTGTATCGCAAGATCGGCCAGCACGTGCCCGCCGGCGACCTGTTGCGCAAGGCCGGCGACGAGCCCGCGGCGCTGGATGAATATCGCACGGCCGGGCGATTGCTGGCCGACGGCGGCGAGTACAAGTCCGCCGGCGAGTTGCTGATGGCCAAGTCCGCGGACCCGGAGGAAGCGCTGTATTTCTTCCGCCAGGGCTGGCGCGCCCGCCCGCACCCGAATTCGGTGCCGTGTGCCGTGCATATGGCGGTGATCCACGCGGATCGCGACGAGCCGGAAAAGCTCGTCGCACTCACCGATGAGGCGGACCGTTTCTTCAATCCGCCCGGCAATGAGGCGACGGCCGCGCACTACTACAACATGCTGGCCACTCTCGCGCGGCGTGAGTCGCTGCAGCGCCGGCGCGCCGAGCTGCATGATCGTGCGCTGAACGGTCTGGCCAACAAGCTGCGCCAGCGCTCCGGCGCGACCCACACGCTGCTGTTTGAGTCCAAGGCGTGGTCGAACGCGCTGGTAAGCGACGCGCAGTTCGCCCTGCGCGCCGAGGCCAGGCGCCGCCCGAGGCAGGGCCCGAAGACCGACGGGATCGTTTCCAGCGTGCAGATCGCAACCGGCGTCGTGACCTGCGCAAGCATGTCCGAGCAGACGGGACAGTTGTTCGTGGGCTTCCGCGACGGGCGGATCTTCGGGTTCTCACCCAGCAAGGGCACGGTGCTGGTGCGCGACGCCGGCCCACCGGTGCTGGCGCTGGCTTGCAATGAGCAGGGCGAGCTGGTCACGGCCATGCACCACGCGCCGGACGACTGGCGGGATTTCAGCTGCTACGTGCGCGCCCGGGACGGCCAGTATCAGCGCGGGCGCGGCAACCTGCTGCTCTGGCACGACACGCGTCTGCTTTGCGCCGGCGAAGTGCAGGGCCGGAACCAGACCGTGCTCGAAGACAACTCGCGCTCGCAGTTGTCGCTCCGCCAGGGGGAAGGGCTCGATCCGTATGTCGACTACGACGCTCCGGCGACTTCGGCTGTGGCTGCCGCACTCGTGCGCACCGGCAACGTCACCGGCCTGCTGGTAGTCGGAGATCGCAAGGTGTACTGGCTGCCGACACTGAACGCATTGCGCACCGTCACTGAATGGCAGAGCGCCGCCAGCCACTGGCGCCCGATGGGTTTCATCGCCGGGGCCGAGCTGAGCATTCGCCCGGGCGTCCCCGGCGACATCGAAATGGCCGGACGCAATGAGCACGGCAGTCTGTACTGGAGCGGGATGAAGGCCGGGACGTTCGGGCTGCGCTGTGAATCGCGCATCGTGGCGGCACGTGGCGACTACTTGTGCGCCGCGCTGCATGCCCCGGGGAAAGTCGCGGGCGTGACCGGCAGCCACGTCAATTGGTTCCGCAAGGACGGCGAAGGATTCGCCTTGAAGTCGATCACGCAGGTAAGCACGCCGGACGCGGTCGCGGCTTTCCATTGCGCGGACACCAACGAGTTGCTGGTGCTCAGCGGTCAGGGCCGCGTGTCCATGATCAGTGTGCCTTGAGCGGAACAAATACCGCCTGATTCCCGCTCGGGCTTTACGCCATCTTTAACTGTGCCGCATAAACTTTCAGGTCGCATCACGACCAGAGGTTCCTCATGCCTCGCCTCACTGAGCTAGTGCAGCGCATCGAGGCAGACTCGGTTCGCACGGCGTTCCAGCCGATCGTCAACCTGTTGACCGGCAACGTGATGGCGTACGAGGCGCTGTCACGCCACGTGGAGGCGTATGATGCCGGCTTCGAGCCGCTGATCGAGAAGGCGCGCCAGCGCAACGCGACATGGGAGTTGGAGGCCGCGTGCCGCACCGCCGCCATGCGCGCCATCGGCAAACTCGGTGAGTCGCTGCGGCACGCCCGGTTCTTCATCAACGTAAGCCCGGGCATTCTGCGCGACCCGCGCTTCCGCGACAGTTTCAACCCACGCACGCTCGCGGCTCACGGGCTGGACCAGTCCAACCTGGTCATCGAGATAACCGAGAAGGAGTCGATCAGCGACTACGAAAACTTCGAGGCTGCGATTCACCACTACATCTCGCGCGGGTTTCGCGTCGCGCTGGACGACTTCGGCTCAGGCCACAGCGGGCTTACCACGCTGATTTCGGCACACCCTCACTTCCTGAAGCTCGACATGGAGATCACGCGCGACGTCGACAAGCGGCCTTACAAGCAGATGCTGGTTCGCTCGTTGGTCGGGCTCGCGTCGAACATGAACGCCAGCCTGATCGCGGAGGGCGTCGAGACCTGGGCCGAGCTTGAAACGCTCGTGAAGCTGGGCATCCGCTATGCCCAGGGTTTCCTGTTTGCCAAGCCTCAATTTGAGCCGCCGGAACCAACTGACGAAGTACGCCGGCGAGTGCTGGAGACTTCGCGCCGGCACCAGAAGCGGCTGAGCGCGATCGACGAATCCGTGGGGCGCCTCGTTACCGGTTGCGAGACATTCGCCCGTGGCGAGATGACTACGGAAGAGGCGATTGCATGGTTTCGCGAGCGCCCCCGTGCCGACCACGCCGTGATTGTGGACGCGGACCAGCCTCAGGCGCTGGTGACTCGCGAAAAACTGTTTCAGGTTACTGGCTGGCGCTACGGCTACTCCCTGTTCGAGCGCAGGCCGGTGGACCTGGTGGCGACCGGTGACCCGCTCATCGTGCAGATGGACATGCACGTGATCGCGCTTGCGCGCCTCGCGATGGACCGGCTGCGCGAGGACCTGTACGACCCGATCCTTGTCGTGGACGCCAACGGTGCCTTCCAGGGCACCGTCACGATGAAGCAATTGCTGCAGCGCAGCGTTGAGCTGGAGTTGCAATTTGCAATGGACGCCAACCCGCTCACGAACCTGCCCGGCAACCGCACCATCCAAGGGTGGCTGGGCGAGACGCTTGAATGCAGCACCTACAGCGTTGTGTACGCCGATCTTGACCACTTCAAGGAATACAACGACGCGTACGGATTCACGATGGGCGATGAAGTGATCCGCCTCGCGGCCAACGTGCTGCGCGACCACGCGGAACAGTTGTCCCCGGGGGCACGCCTGGGACATGTTGGCGGCGATGACTTCATTGTCGTGTGTGGGGATCACGCATCGGCGGACGGGCTGAAGGCCGTCTGCGAAGAGTTCGATCGTCGCAAGCTTGAACTGTTCAACGCCGAGGACCGGGACCGAGGGCACTACCTGGCCACCAATCGCAATGGCGCATCCGTGCAGGTGCCGCTGACGACCATCAGCCTGGCCGTGATCGGCAGCGACAAGATGACCAAGGCGCCGCACCCGGCGTTGCTGGGCCAGCTCGCCGCCGGTCTGAAAAAGCGGGTGAAGTCCGAGACCAAGAAACGCGGTCGCAGCGGTTTCATCTTCGAACGCCGTGCATATCCCATACCCGGCTGATCAAGCCAGCAACGAGGCAAGTGCCGAGGGGTCGGTCACCGGCGCGCTGCACGTGTAGTTCTCGCACACGTATGCCGTCGGTTTGCCGTTCGTTGCCTTCTGCTCGGCCACGAAAGGCACGAGCTTGCGGATGGCCACACCGGCCTCGTCGGGCTCGTGCAAGGCGACAACGGTTCGCGGCAGAAAGCGGGAGCGCAGCTCAGCAAGCATCGTAGCAGTGTCCGCGCGAGGCCCGGCGATGACCACTTCGCGGACGGGCAACACGAGCCATTCCAACGCAAGCAGCGCGTAGCAGTGTGCGACGGACATCTGCTGAAGCCTTTGGGACAGAGTCTTCAAAATGTCGGCGCCCGCGGCCGTGTATTCTTCTTTCTGCAGCAGACGCCCGAGTCTCACCAGTGCGTACGCGCCCGCCGAGTTCGCGGCGGGAATCGCGCCGTCGAACACGTTGGTGTTCCTGGCGATCATCACGTCCGGGTCGTCGCTGCCTTGTGTGTACAGCAGTCCGTTCTCATGTCGGAACAGGCGGATCATCTCGCCCGCGAGGCGGTCGGCCTCGGCGAGCCAGCGGGTGTCGAAGTCTGCCTCGTAGAGCTGGAACAGCCCGTTGGCCAGGAACGCGTAGTCCTCGGCGTAGCCCGGGATGCCCGCCTGGCCCTTGCGATACCGGTGCAGCAGTCGGCCGTTGTCGTTCATCTGTTCGAGCATGAACGCGGCCGCTTCTTGCGCAGCCTTGATGTAGCGGTCGTCATTCAGTACGGCCCCGGCGCGCGCCATTGCGCCGATCATCAATCCGTTCCAGTCGGTCAAGACCTTGTCGTCGAGCAACGGGCGAACGCGGGTGCAGCGCAGGTCGAAGAGCTTGCCGCGCCACTCGAAGATCTTGCGGTGCAACTCGTCTTCTTCCATCGAGCGCTGCTTGGCGCTCTCCGCGACGGTGCGTGGCAGGTGCAGGATGTTGGCGCCGGTACGTTCGTGCGTGGACTCATCGAAATAGTTGCCCGCCTCGACGCAGCCCCAAACGAAGCCCGCGAGGTCGGCGTCTGCGCCGAGAATTGTCCGAAGCTCGTCGTAGGTCCAAACGTAGAACTTGCCTTCTTCGCCTTCGCTGTCCGCGTCCTCGGCCGAGTGGAAGCCGCCCGCCTCGTCGCGCAGATCGCGCAGCACGTAGCCGCAGATGTTGTGTGCGGTCTCGGCGTACTGTTTCTTGCCGGTGATCTGCCAGGCGTCGAGAAACGCCTCCAGCAGCAGGGCCTGGTCGTAGAGCATTTTTTCGAAGTGCGGCGTCAGCCATTCGCGATCGGTTGAGTAGCGATGGAAGCCGCCGCCGATCTGGTCGTGAATGCCGCCGAGCGTCATGCACTTCAGCGTGTGCTCGGCCAGTCGCAGCGGCTCATCGTCGCCAGTGTGCTTGTGCCAGCGCATCAGCGCCTGCAGACGGTGCGGCGTCGGGAACTTGGGCGATTTCTCGAAGCCGCCGTAGCGCTCATCGAAGCTCAGCTTCAGCGTGGCGTAGTTCTCGCGCAGGGGCGCGTCGGACAACTCGCCGCCGCCCTCCGGCGCACCCTGCTTGCGGAGCCAGTCGGTGATCTCGGCGGCCTGCTGCACAAGCTTTTCGCGCTCGCTGCTCCACAGTTCCACCATGCGCTTGAGCACGCTGTTGAACCCCGCACGCCCGTAGCGGTCCTCGGGCGGGAAGTAGGTGCCGGCCGTGATCGGCAGCTTGTCCGGTGTCAGAAAGAGGCTCATGGGCCAGCCGCCGCGGCCTTCGTTCAGGGCTTGGGTGACGGCCATGTAGACGGCGTCGATGTCGGGGCGTTCTTCGCGGTCGACCTTTACGCAGACGAAGTGCTCGTTCATGTACTCGGCGATCTTGACGTTCTCGAACGACTCGCGCTCCATCACGTGGCACCAGTGGCATGTGGCGTAGCCGATGCTGAGGAACACGAGCTTGTTCTCACTCTTCGCGCGCTCGAACGCGGCGTCGCCCCATGGCATCCAGTCGACGGGGTTGTGCGCGTGCTGCAGCAGGTACGGGCTGGATTCGTTTGCGAGTGCGTTGGCTTTGTGCTCGGTCATGGCCGCCTTTCTTGGTTGTCGCGCCTCAACCTATACTCCGTGGCAGGGGAAACCATGGCGGTCAGCGAAGAATTCCTGCAATACGTGCTTGAGCAATTCCGCGAGCTGGGCGAGGTCAGCAGCCGCAAGATGTTCGGCGGCGCGGGTGTGTACTTCGAGGGCAAGTGCTTCGCGCTGGTGGACGACGACGAGCTGTACCTGAAGGTGGACGACGGCAATCGCCCGCGCTTCGAAAAGGCCGACAGCCATGCGTTCGAGCCCTGGGCCGGGCACGTCATGAACGGCTACTGGGCTGTACCGGCGGAAGTACTGGAAGACCCGGCCAGGTTGGCGGAGTGGTCTCAGCACCCGATAAGCATTGCCGGCAAGAAGAAACCGAAGAAAACAAAGGGCAAGAAGAAGTAGTGCGCGGACAGGAATGTCCGTGCCACTAGCCCGCCTGCGGCAGCAGCACGCTGGCGGCGTAGTTGTTCGGTGTCAGCAGCTCCTTGATGCGGTCATTGACCTGCTTGACTGTAATCTTGTCGATCATGCCCGGGACGTCGAACAGCTCGCTGCCCTGGCTCAGCGCGCCGATGTAGGCATACGCCGTGCCCTCCGGCTCGTTGAAAGCGCGCAGGAACTGGCCGAGGTACTTGCGGCGCTTGCGCTCGAGTACGTCCGGGTCGATGCCGTTCTTGCGGGCCTGCTTCAGGATCTTGATGACCTCGGCCTCAAGCTTGCCTGCGTCCGGCGTTTCGCCGCCGATCACCGCATAGCCGAAGCCCGATTCGGCCTGGTAGCCCGCGCCGAAGTCGCCGCCGATCAGCCGCGTCTCGTACAGCTTCTCGTAGGCTTCGCTTTCCTTGCTGAACAGCGCGTCCAGCGCCAGCGAAGACAGTACGTCGCGCAGCACCAGTGCGTCGCCGTCGGGCTGCTGGGCGTCCTTGAACCCGATCAACAGCCGCGGGCGCTGGATGAACATGCGCCGAACCGCCTTGTGTTTTGCGACTTTCTTCGGCTCAGACGGGCGCACGCGTGTGAACCCCGCCGCGGGCAAGGGCGGCGCCCACTTGTCCGCCAGCTTGTCCGCCAGCTTCAGCACGGCGGCCGGCTCGAAGTCGCCGGTAATCACCAGCGTCAGGTTGGTCGGGTGATAGAACGTGCCATGGCACATGGCCAGCAGGTCAGGTGTAACCGCGCTGACCGTCTCGGCCGTGCCGGCGATATCGATCCGCAGCGGGTGCTTGACGTACAGGGCCTCCAGCATCTGCTGGAAGCCGACCCAACCCGGGTGGTCGCGGTACTGGTTGATCTCCTGGATGATGATGTCGCGTTCGATATCTACCAGGCGCTTGTCGAAGAACGGCGTCAGCGCCAGCTCAAGCAGCGTGTCGAGGTTCTCCTCGAACTGCTCGACGCACTCGAAGTAATAGGCCGTCTGCGTGTGGCTAGTGTGCGCGTTGCAATATGCACCGCGCGCGGTGAAGGCGTCGCTCAGGTCGCCATGCGCCTTCTTGAACACCTGGTGTTCTAGAAAGTGGGCGATGCCGTCCGGCACGGTGACGCGTTTGCCGTTGCGCAGCCAGGTGCTGTCGGTGCTGCCGTAGTCCGCGACCACGAACGCAATCTTCTTCGTGAAGCCTGCGCGCGGGGCAAAGATCAGCTTCATGCCGCAGGACAACGTCGCCTCGTGGCGCACTTCTTTCAGCGCCTTGCTGCGGACCGGATTCAGTTTTGGCTTGGTTGCAATCATGATCAGTTCGCAGGTCGCCCGAGACAGGTAATGTAGACGCACAATTCCTTCTCGGGAATATTCAACAGCTCGTTCACTTCGTCATCGAAGAAGCCGCCGATGCCCGATACGCCGAGCTCGAGCCGAATCGCGCCGACGTTCAATCGCTCGCCTATATGCCCGGCGTCGAGGTGCAGATAGCGGTACGCGCGGCTGCCGTACTTCTTTGTTGCAGCCTCCAGGTCGGCCGTGTGGACGACGACCACGCTCGCGTCGCGCGCGAGCTCCTGGCCGAGTGCCAGATGGAAGATCTCGTTTCGAACGCTGCCGCGCCGCACGCTGAGCAGTTCCATGAAGTTCGGTGCGAAGTGGTAGACGCCCGGCTCCAGGTCCTGCACGGAATTCACGACCAGGAAAGTCTCCAGCAGCGAGGTGTCAAAATATTGCGGCTGCTGCTCCGGTGGCAGGCTCAGGTCCGGGCGGTAAGCGAACGCCAGCAGGTCAGCCAGCTCTGAAAGCCGCAGGGGCTCGCGATTCAGGACCCGCGTGCTGCGGCGGCGCAGAATGGCAATTTCGATCTGCTCATTCAGGTCTATGCCGCTGGTTTTCAGTTTCGTTCCGGACGCGAATGCGTACTTCGGGTTCAGCAGGAAGTCGTCGCCCTCGGGATCGTGCGCGACGGCCTTGGCGGCGTCCTCGCGTCGGATCGAGCTTGCGGCGTGAATGCCCATAATCGCGTCGTCGGTCGGTTTCGGCTCGACGTCGCTGGAGGCGCGTGCGCTCGGCCCCAGCTTGATCTCGTCGGCCTCGGACAATTCATGCAGGCTGAACACCGCCAGCGCGCCTTCCTTGTCTTCGGGAATCGCCAGCAGCTCCGCCACTTCGTGGTCCACGAAACCAGCCGTGCCGGTTACGCCCAACCCCAGCTTCGGGGCAATGATGTCGAAATTGCCCAGCACGTGGCCGGTATCCAGCAGACAACGGCGATAGGCGCGGTCGCCGTAACGCCAGCTTGAACGCCAGAACACGGCCGTGGCAACCATGGCCACGTCTGCGCCGGCGATGGCCGGGTCGTTGAAGCAGGCCGCCGACAGACGGCGGAATAACTCTTCACCGTCCGGCCCGAGCCCCTTGGGGAAGACCTCCAGCAGCGCGTGGTCGCGCACGTGGTAATAGAAGACCCCGTCCGGCAGGTCGGCGTGGTTGCGCACCACAAGGTAGAGATCGGTCGGGTACAGCGCGCCTGCGCTGGGCGCTGCGCGGAACAGCAGTTTCTGGCCCCCGCTCAGTGCCATGGCCGTGACGCCGTTTGTGGCGAACAGCAGCTTTGAAAGTTGCGGCAGCGAAAACGGGCCTTCTTTGTCTTGCAGGTTTACCGTGGCCTGCCAGTCCTCGGTTTCGCCTGTTGGCAGGTATGGGCGCAGCTCAAAGCGGGGCGCGCCGGCGTATTCCTTGAACTGGTCCGGCGGGTTGCTCCAGTCGATCGCGTGGCCCTGGTTGATGGTTTCAGGGTGGTACTTGGTGCGCTGGTGGTAGATGGCAGCGAATGGCTCAGTCGACATGTTCGGCTTTATAGCAGTGCAGGCGGGGAAATGCGCAGATTTCGCGTTACGCGGCCCAATGCCAGGCGTATTAACAAAGGAAACAAACACTTACCGGAGGCCATTCCCATGCAGAAGCTGATTGTTGCGTCCGCTGCGATCCTGATTACGGGCGTTGTCGGTGCGTTCAGCGTACCGGGCAACGACGCCCAGGACGCGCGCCGCGAAACACGCCGCGTTGAAACCAAAGAGCCCAGGATCGTCGAAGTAGAGGACGGCGAGATCATCGAGTCCGTAGAGCTGAAAGACGGCGAGTGGTACGTCCAGCGTCGCCGCGTCGAAACGCCCCGCGCCCCGGAGGCGCCACGTGGCGGCCAGCCACGCATGGCCGAAATGCCGATGATGCGCATGCAGGGCGCCCCGCAGCCGGGTACCTGGCAGATCGTCACCGTTCGCGAACGCGCCCTGTTGCTGAATACCGCGACCGGCGAGACTTTCACGCTCGCCGACGGCGATGGCGGTCTGCGCTGGCAGCCGATTCCGCGTCCGGACATGCAGCCGCGCGACATGCCCCGAGGCATGCCCGAAATGCCCCGCATGCCCGGCATGGATCGCCCGAATGCCGAGCGCCCCAACCGCGAACAGCTCGAAGAGAAGCTTGAGCAACTGCGGAAGCGCCTGAAGGAATCCGAGGGCGAACGCCGCGAGCAGGTGAAGAAAGCGATTGAAGAGCTTGAGAACACACTCGAGAAGATGGGCAAGCGGGACCGCGAGCCCGAAAAGGGCGCTGACCGCGAACGCCTGCGTGACGAGTTGCAGAACGCTATCGGCGACATCGAGCGCAAGATTGCCGCGCTGAAGGAAAAGGCCGAGGAGACTGACAGCAAGAAGGAAGCCCGAAAGATCGAGGAACAGATCGGCGAGCTGAAGGACAAGGCCAACGCCCTGCGCAAAGAGTTGAAGGGCCTTGGCAAGTAGCGTGGAACGCAAAAACAGCCCCCTCTACGGAGGGGGCTGTTTTGTTGGGCCGCGCCGCGTGGCCTGCTACACTGACCTCCCCCGCGGCGGCCCCGTTGAGACATCCATGCGCCTGCTGCTCATCACTTTGCTGGCCCTTGGACTCTGCGCCTGTTCCAGCACCGAACGCTCGGATCCACCACCGGACACTGTCAGTCGAACGGGCGACGAAGAGGCTCTCACGCCCGAAGAGGCATACCGGCGCGGCATGGAGTTGCGCGACGCCAACGAGTTCGAAGAAGCGCGGAAGTTCATGCTCAGCGCGGCCGAGCGGGGGCACGCCGAAGCGCAGTTCGAACTCGGATTGTGGTACATGACCGGCAACCGCGGCGTGGAAGTAGATTTCAAGCAGGCGGCGCTATGGGTCGAGAAGGCCGCCGAGAAGGGCCAGCGCGACGCGCTGACCTACATCTGGCAGCTCTATCTCTTCGGCAAGGGCGTCGGACAGAGCGACGCCAAGGCGTACGTCTGGCTGCAGCGCAGTGCCGGCACTGGCGATCCGGAAGCGAGCTACCGGCTCGGGCTGTTTCATTACGAAGGCATCGCCACGCCGCAGGACCACGCCGAGGCGGCCGTCTGGTTCCTCGACGCCGCCGACAGGGGCGTGCCCGGTGCATGCTACTACCTCGGCGTGATGCACCTCGACGGTGACGGCGTGCAGCAGAGCGACGAGGACGCGTTCTACTGGTTCGAGCGTGGCGCCGCGGGCGAGCACCCGGCCAGCATGCTCGCCATGGGCGACCTGCACCGAGACGGCCGGGGGGTGGAGAAAGACACGGAGCAGGCAAAGACCTGGTACCGCAAGGCGTTCGCCCAGAGCGAAGACCCTGAAGTCCGCATCGCCGCCGAAGAGCGCCTCAAACAACTCGAAGCCGACGACGAGCCGCACTAATTGGCATGCGCATCCTGCGCATGAGTATCGCCTGCTTTCAGCAGGCGTCGCGACGGCTGGAAGCCGCCGCAACGCATTGCCTGGAAGGCGATGCCACCACTACTTTCGTGCGCCGCCGGATACTTCGGCCGGACCCGCCTCTTTCAGCTTGTGAATCAGCTCTTTCTGCTTGTCGCTGGGGTTCTCCGGCATGGCGAGCCGGATGACTGCGTATAGGTCGCCGCGGCCGCCTTGTTCGTGCGGCAGCCCGAGGCCTTTCAAGCGCAAGTGCTGGCCGGACTTGGTGCCTGGCGGGACGTTCAGCGTAATCGTGCCGTCCAGTGTGCGCAGGTCGATTCTTGCGCCGTCCAGCGCTTCCCAGGGTGCGACCGGCACGTCGGCGAAGATGTCCGCGCCTTCGCGGCGGTAGTTGGCGTCGCCCTGCAGGCGGATGGTCAGGTACAGGTCGCCGGTCTCGCCGCCGCCCTGGCCCGCCTCACCCAGTCCGCGCAGGCGCAGCACCATGCCGTCGCGCACGTCTTTCGGAATCTTGACCTCGACCGTCTTGTGCCCGCGCACGCGGCCCATGCCGGCGCAGGTCGGGCAGACGTGGTCACCCAGCTCGCCAGTGCCGCCGCAGGTTGCGCATGACTGCACAGTCCCGAGGCCGAACTCGCGCTTGCCGCCCTCAATCGCGTCGCTGATGGTCAAGCGCAGATCGGCATTCACGTCGGCTCCCCGTGACTGGTAGCGACGGTGCGTACGCGCGCGCCCGCGCATGTCGGCGCCGAACATGCTGGCGAAGAAGTCCGAGAACCCGCCGCCGCCCCCGAACATCGAGGCGAACTCGTCCGGGTCCATCGTCTGCCAGCCGCCGCCCTGGGGCGGGGTGAAGTCCTGCCCGTGCTCCCAGTTCTGTCCGAACTTGTCGTACTTGGCGCGCTTTTCCGGGTCGGTCAGTACCTCTTTGGCCTCGTTAATGCGCTTGAATTTCTCTTCGGCGGCGGCGCGGTCGGAATCACCGTGCCGGTCCGGGTGCCACTTGATGGCAAGCTTTCTATACGCCTTCTTGATCTCCTCGGCCGACGCATCTCGTGACACGCCAAGGATTTCGTAATAGTCCTGAAACTTCATGCCCGTTGCCCTCTTGCCCGATTCATACAGCCGCTATTGAAACGCGCGACCCCTGCATTGTACTTCCAAAGGTTCTCATGGACGCCGCCCGGCGTGCGGCTACTATCGCCGCAAAGGAGCCAACATGCTGCCCAAGAACCGAGTCCTGACGCCGGGGCCGACCGCCCTGCTTCCTGAAGCGCAAATTGCACAGGCCGAAGCGGCCATGCACCACCGCACCGACGCATTTGTCGAATTGTTCCAGACCGTCCGCAAGGGCTTGCAGAAGCTGTTCAAGACCGAGCGCCCGGTGCTGACCTTCGCCAGCTCGGGCAGCGGCGGGCTTGAGGCCTGCGTGGCCAATATCGTGCAGGAAGGCGACAAGGTCATCTGCGTCAACGCCGGCAAGTTCGGCGAACGCTGGACAAAGATGAACCAGGCGTTCGGCGCCAACGTCATTGAGGTCAAGGTTGAGCACGGGCGGGGCGTGCCGTTTGCTGCGGTGGCGGCACAGTTGGGGATGCATCCCGACGTGCGCGCCGTATTCGTGCAGGGCAGCGAAAGCAGCACCGGCGCGGTTCATCCCGTCCAGCAGATTGCGCAGCTGGTAAAGCCGATGTCCAATTGCCTCATGTGCGTGGACGCCATCACCTGGATCGGCGCGCACGAGGTTCGCACGGATGAATGGGGACTCGACCTCGTGGTCTGCGGCAGCCAGAAGGCGATGGCCATGCCGCCGGGGCTCGCGTTCGTCAGCATCAGCGAGAAGGCCGAGAAGATGCTCGGTGAGCGCAAGGGCAACCGGCGCTTCTACTTTGACTTCGCGCGCGAGCTGAAGAACCAGGCCAAGGACCAGACGGCGTTTACGCCAGCCATCAGCCTGATCGCCGCGGCCGCTGCCAGCCTGAAGTGGATTCTGGACTCGGGCGTGGACGCGCTGACGCGCAACGCCTTCGAGCTTGCCAGCATGTCGCGCGCAGCGGTGAAGGCGATGGGGCTTGAGCTGTTGAGCGATTCCCCCAGCGAAAGCGTCACGGCCGTGCGGGTACCCGGCGGGATGGACAGCGGTACGGTGATCAAGGGACTGAAAAACCAGTTCGGCGCGATCATCGCCAATGGGCAGGACGACCTGAAGGGCAAGATCTTCCGCCTCGCGCACCTGGGCTACTACGACTACATCGACACCATGGGCTTGATCGCCGCGCTCGAGGTCGTGCTGGCAGAGGCCGGGTTGAAGTTCGAAAGCGGTGCAGGCCTGAAAGCCGCGCAGGCGGAGTACCTTCGCCTGTCAAAGACGACTTGAACCGCGAAGGACCACTAAGGACCGCGAAGTGACACTTTGCTGTTCTTCGCGGTACTTGGCGGTCCTTCGCGGTTGGAATGCTTTTCCAGTGAGGCAATGACATGAAGGTACTGATATCAGCAAAGCTGAACCCGCAGGGTGTAGATGTTCTGCGCGAGTTCAAAGACATCGAGATTGAAGAGATCGCGCCGGTCAACGGCGACGAGCTGGTGGCCAAGCTGAAGGGCTGCGCCGGGCTGATCGTGCGCAGCGAAAGCAAGGTCACAGCCGACATCATCGAAAAGGCGCCGGACCTGAAGGTCATCGGGCGCGCTGGCACGGGCTTCGACAACATCGACGCCAAGGCCGCCGCGAGCAAGGACATCGCGGTGCTGATCGCGCCGGGCGGCAACACCGTCACGACGGCCGAGCACACGCTGGCGCTGATGTTCGCGATGGCGCGACACATTCCGCAGGCGAACCGCAAGCTGGTCGGCGGCGAGTGGGACCGCGGCTACAAGGGCATTGAGCTGACCGGCAAGACTCTGGGTGTGGTCGGGCTCGGCAACATCGGCGCCGTGGTCGCGGATCGCGCGCTGGGCCTGAAGATGAAGGTGATCGGCTACGACCCGGTGATCGACGAAGAGCGCGCGAAGGAGATCGGTGTCGACCTGCTGCCGCTGGAGGACGTGATCCGCCGCGCGGACATCATCACTGTGCATACGCCGATGATGCCGGAGACGAAGCACCTGATCGGCAAGCACGCCTTCGAGATCTGCAAGCCGGGCATGCGCCTGATCAACTGCGCGCGGGGCGGGCTGGTGGACGAGGCGGCTTTGCTTGAAGCGCTCAACAGCGGCAAGTGCGGCGGCGCGGCGCTGGACGTGTACGAAAAAGAGCCGGCCGGGCCGGACAACCCGCTGGTGATGCATCCAAAGGTCGTGTGCACGCCGCACCTCGGGGCCAGCACGATCGACGCGCAGGAGAAGGTCGGCGAGATCATCTGCCGAAACGTAGGCAACTTCCTGACCGGCAAGGATTACGTGGGCCGGGTGAACTGAACGTGATGCGGGCATCTTGCCCGCAACCGGCCTGGGCGAGACGCCCAGGCCCCAATGCGGGCGGGACGCCCGCAACACGATTGCCATGCGAATCAGAGCATTCACCGGTCTTCGCCCCACCCCCGAGCTTGCGCCGCGCGTGGCGTCGCTGCCGTATGACGTCGTGACCACGGAAGAAGCGCGCGAGCTGGCGGCCGGCAACCCGCTCAGCATGCTGCACGTAGTTCGTGCGGAGATCGACTTGCCTCCGGGCACGGACGTCCACTCCGACGCCGTCTACGCCAAGGCCGTCGAGAATCTCAAACGCCTGCAGGCCGAAGGCGCGCTGGTGCGTGAAGAGGGGCCGTCGCTGTATGTGTACCAGCAGCAGATGGGCGAGCACGTGCAGCGCGGCGTGGTCGGGCTGTGCCACGTGGACGACTACAACAACGGGCTGATCAAGAAGCACGAGAAGACCCGCCCGGACAAGGAAAACGACCGCACCCGCCTGACCGGCGACCTGTCTGCAAACTCCGGCCCGGTGTTCCTGACCTACAAGGACAACGCCGAGGTGAACAAGCTGGTCGCGGAAGCGTGCGCGGCAAAACCGCTGATCGACTTCACCGCGCCGGACGGCATCAAGCACACGGTGTGGCGGATTGCAGGTGGCGAAGCGCTGGCCAAAGCGTTCCTGCCGGTGCCCGCGTTCTACGTCGCTGACGGGCACCACCGAAGCGCCAGCGCCGCGCGCGTCGCCAACGAGCGCGCCAGGGCCAACCCGAACCACACGGGCGAGGAAGACTACAACTGGTTCTTGTGCGTGTTCTTCCCGGGCTCAGAGCTGAAGATCCTGCCCTACAACCGCATCGTGCAGGACCTCAACGGCCGTGAGCCCGAGGAGCTGCTGGGCGAGATCAGCTTCACCTGCGAGATGGAAGACGGCACGCCCGCGCCCGCTGAGCCGGGCAGGGTCAGCATGTACCTCGCCGGCAAGTGGCACAGCCTGAAGCTGGAGCCGCCGGCCGACACAAACCCGGTTGCGCGCCTCGACGTGGAGATGTTGCAGCAGCAGGTGCTGGGGCCATTGCTCGGCATCGAGGACCCGCGCACCAGCGACCGCATCGAGTTCGCCGGAGGTATCCGCGGCACGGACTACCTGAAGCAGCAGGTCGACAAGAACGGCGGCGTAGCCTTCAGCATGTACCCGGTAACGGTGCAGCAGCTGATGGAAATCGCCGACGCCGGCCGAATCATGCCCCCCAAATCCACCTGGTTCGAACCCAAGCTGCGATCAGGCTTGTTCATCCACACGTTCTAGCTCGTAGCCCCCGGCGTAAGCTGGGGGCATTGGTGCAGGATCTCTCGCGTTAACTGCAAAGCCCGCATCGAAGCTGTAATCCTTCGATGCGGGCTGCTCTGTTTTTGTGGGGTTTGCCTTCCGATGCCCGGCGCTTACGCACCGGGCTACATTCAATCGCCTTCGAAGAGCACGTCTGAGCCCGATTCGATGGCCAGGGCGACTATCGAAAGTAGCTGCCCGATGAACTCCAACAGGTCTTTGCGAACAATGTGCTGGAAGACTGGACCGGGAGAGGGGCCATTTGATCTTCTGCCCGTGCAAATGAACCAGCGCTCCGGTTGGCTCAGCGCAATGGCGCGAGCTTGCTCCAGCATTTCGCGGAGAACCTCTCTGGACCTACCCTTGAACGCCGCGTGACCGTAGAGGTCGACCATCTGCTGAGTTCGATCGTAGATCGACTCAAAAAACGGGTATAGAAACCAGTAACGGGGGTCCTCGTCCTCAAAAGAAGCTCTCGGCTTATCGGATCTGGAAAAGCCGAGCGTCGATTTGCCAAGAACCACATCCAGCATGTGTTTTCCTACACCGCCACGCTTTCGGGCAGGAAGGTGTGTTTCAGGCGGGCGCGCTCTTCTGCGAGCTTGCCGCTTTGCGCGTAGAAGTTGAACGGATTGTCCCATACCACGCGCTGGATGTCTTCTTCCGTGAAGCCGTTGCGGCGCAGCTCGGCTACTGTCTTGGGCACGTTGGTGCAATCGCTGGGGCCCCAGTCGGCGGAGCTGTTCAGCATCATCTTTTCCGTGCCGAAGCGCTTGAGGATGTTGGTCGCGCGCTCCGGGCTGAGCTTGGTCACCGGGTAAACCGTGTGGCCCGCCCAATAGCCCGCTTCCTTCGTGATCGGGATGGTCTCTTCGTTGTTGTGGTCGATCAGCACCTTGTCGGCGTCCATGCCGACGTCCTGACAGAAGCTGATGATCCGCTTGGTGCCCTTGAACTTCTCGCGGTGCGGCGTGTGCACCATCACCGGCATTCCTGTCTGCTTGGCGAGCTCGAGCTGCTCCAGCAGGAACTTTTCCTCTGTGGGTGTGTGCGAGTCCAGCCCGATCTCGCCGATTGCCAGACACAACGGGTGCTTCACCCACTCCGGCAGGATCGACATGACGTCTCGGTTCACGCGGTCGTCGTTGGCTTCCTTCGGGTTCAGCCCGATGTTGCAGTAGTGTTTGATTCCGTAATCCGCCGCGCGTGCCACTTCGTACTCCGTTAGGTGCATGAAGTAGTCGATGAAGCTGCCCACGCTGGTGCGCGGCTGGCCAAGCCAGAACTGGGGCTCGGTGATGTGGGTGATGCCGGCCGCGGCCATCTTCTCATAGTCATCGGTAACGCGGCTGATCATGTGGATGTGGGGTTCCCAGATACGCATGGCTTTCCTCTCGTGTGCGGCCCAAATTGGCCCAGCATTCTGCCATTAAGTAGCCTCAGAGGGCAGTTCCTGACCGGATTCAGGCCTGTCGGTAATGAAAACAGAAGAACAGAGTTGGGGAGAATCAGGCCGGCCAACGGGCGCACTTGCTTCACCTGCATCGAGCTCTGTTACTCAGTGGCTCTGTTTTCAACCTGATCCACGGGGCGTTGAATGTGCCGCGGCTACTTTTTGCCGACCAGCCTCAGCTGCCCGTTGCCGATGTCACTGATGGCCCGCAGCACGCCTTCTTCGGCTTCGCCGATGCCAATGCAGTGGATTTCGGCCTTGCGGAACAGGTTCATGCGCTGGAAATCCTCCAGCATGTGGCGCTGGTCGACATAGGGCCCGTAGAAATGCAGCTCGGGGTAGTCACCGCCGCCGGGGATATCCTTGCCGCTTTCGGGGTCGCCGGCCACGTCGGTACTGTCGGACTTGTCCAGGCAGTCCCAGTCCGACCAGGTCTGTTTGCCGTCCGAGAGCAGGAAGATCGTGTCCGCGCCCTGCGTGAAGCCGAGCCAGTCAATGTATTCGTAATCCTTGATCAGGCCCTTCCCCTTGCACTTGAATGCGCGCTGGATGCCGCCGTGCAGGTTGGTCATGCCGCGTAGGGTACCTTCTTTGCGCGCGGGCGTGGCTTTGCCGGGTTTGATCGCGTCCAGCTCGGCGATTACTTTCTCGACGCGCTTGTCGGTCACCTTGACCATGCCGTCGCATTCCTCAAGCAACGCGGCCTCAGTGCCGAAACCCACGACGGCGAAGTACTGGTCGAGGCTCAGGCGCTTGAGCGACAGCTTCAGGAACTCCCGCGCGGCGTCGAAGCGGGTGACGATCTTGTCCCAGGGCAGCGCGGCCACGTCCGGGTCGGGCTGGGGCGGCTTGGCGTCGGGGTCGTCGAGCTTCTTGTGGCCCGTGACCGGGTTTCGCAAATCCTCTTTCTCCTGCAGCGTGAGCGGCGTGAGCATTGAGTCGCTCATGTCGATCACGTAGCAGATGCGGTTGCCCTCGGCCTGCAGGCCCAGGAACGTCGGCTGCGCGAGCGTGTTGCTGCGCATGCCGGGTTTGCCGCCCTGGATCTTGTCCAGCCAGAAATTCGCTGCCATGTAGGCGTGGTCTTCGTCAAAGATGCGCCGGAAGGTGCGCGCGATCACGAGCTTGGTGTGCTCGGGCACTGCATCCTGGTCCAGCATGCGGGCCAGCCGCTCGGCCGTGGTCAGCAGCTCTTTCTTGATTTGCGCCGGCTTCCAGCGAAGCGCGTTCATGCAGCTTTCGACCAGTACCCAGCGCTGATTGTCGTCCGGCAGGTTGTTGAGCGTGTCGGAGATCAGCTCCAGCGCCTCGGGCTCAGGCCGGTTGGCGATGGCTTCGATGGCGGCCGCGCGCAGGAAGATGTCCAGCTCGGGGTTTTTCGCAATCTCGACCACGTCGGTCACGCCGCGCCAGTTCTGGTAGATCTGCAGGCAGCGGTACCACAGCCAGGCGTCCTCGGCGCGGTCGTGGGCGGTGCGGAAGGCCTCCAGGGCGTCGACGAAGTCCTTGGTGTTGCAGTAGCGCGTAACGAGCGACGCGACGAGGAACTGCACTTGGTCCTTGGGCTTCTCCGGCTTGGCGTAGTCCTGCGCGAGGATTTCAATCGCCCGCGCGTCACGCGTTTTGGCCAGCTCTTCGCGCCCGGCGGTACGCTTCCACAGGGAGGGGCGCTTCTGCGACTCCTTGTAGGCGGCAACCTTCGCGTCCCAGTCATCGGCACGCACGAATGCCGCAAGGCACAACAGCACGGCGGATGCGACGGCGAGACGCTTCATGCGCATAGTGTAGAGGCTGTCGGAGGCCACAGGGGAAAGAAAAGCCCCCGCGTTTGCGCGGGGGCTTTGTGCTGATCTTGCTGCGACCTATCCGCCGACCATCTTCACCTGGCCCATGCCGGCCTTGGCGATGCCGTACAGCAGGCCCTGCTGGGCTTCGCCGATGCCGATGCAGTGAATCTCGGCCTTGTGGAACAGGTTCATGCGGTTGACGTCGTCGATGATGTAGCTCCAGTCATTGTGGTACCAGTAGCCGTACGGGCCCGGGAAGTCGAGCACGGGCTGGTCGGCGTGCTTGGTGTTGCTTTCCGGGTCGCCGGTCTGGTCCCAGTCTTCGCGGGCGTCGTTGCAGTCCCAGTCGTCCCAGGTGGGTGCGCCGTCTGACAGCACGAAGATGGTGTCCGCGCCGGTCGTGAAGGTGTCCGGTGTGACGTAGGCGTAGTCCTTGACCGGGGCCTTGCCCGTCAGCTTGAACGCCTGGCGCACGCCGCCGTGCAGGTTGGTCTTCCCCTTCAGGGTGCCGTCCGGTCGGTCGGCGATCGGCGCACCGCCCTTGAAGCGATCCAGCTCGTCGCAGGTCTTCTCGATGTTCTGCGGCGTGGCCGGGGTGAGACCCTTGGTGGTCTTGAGCGTGTCGTGCTCGTCGCCGAACCAGATCACGCAGTAGAACTGGTCTTTCTGCAGGCTGCGCAGGCTGAGCTTGAGGTATTCGCGGGCGGCGTCGAAGCGCGTCTTGATCTTGTCCCAGGGCAGCGGATCTTCGTCGTCCTTCTTCTCATCCTCGCCGGGCTGCGGCTCGCCGGGCTCTTTGCCGCTGCCGGTGATCGGGCCGTCTGGCTTCTTCACCGGCTTCTTGATCTCTTCCTTGGCCTGCTTGGACAGCGGCTTGAGCATCGAGTCGCTCATGTCGATCACGTAGACGATGCGCTTGCCGGCCGCCTCAATGCCCACGAACTTGGTCGGCGGCGTGGCGGGGGCGTACTTGTCGTCGCCGTGTTCTTTCTTTTCAGGGTTCAGCAGGCGATCGAGCCAGGGCGCCGCGTTGACGAACAGCTTGTCGCCGCCCCAGATCTCGCGGAAATAGCGAGCCATGACGACCTTGGTCTTTTCGTCGGTCTTCTTGTGCTCAATCTGCGGGATCAGCTTCAGCGCCGTCTTGCGGAACTGGTCGTCGCTGATGCTGTGGGCTTCCATGTACAGCGTCTTGGCGCCGATTTCGAGCATCAGCCCGCGCTCCGGCTCTTTCCACTTGTCGGCTTCATCCAGCTTGGTTTCCCACCACGCAAGCAGGTTGTCGCTGCCGTTTTCGGCGAGCGCCTCAAGGGCGGCGCAGCGCAGGAACAGGTCCTTATTTTCATCGGCGACCGCGTACAGGTCGGGCTCGTGCCCGTTGTCCTGGTGCAGCATCAGGCTGCGGTACCAGAGCCACGCGTCTTCCGACTTGGCGAACTTGTTGCGCCATTCGGTCCAGCCGGCGTCGAACTCTTCATCTGAGAAGTGGTTCGCGCAGATCGATGTCAGCAGGTATTTCACCTGCGGCTTCGGGTCTTCCGCCTTGGCGTAGCTTTCGGACAGGATCTTGAAGGCGCCCGGGTGGCGCGAGCTGGCCAGCTTCAGGCGGGCGCGCGTGCGCATCTGCAGTGAGGGGCGCTTGATGAACTCGTCGTAGTACTGCTTTGCGGGTCCCCAGTCTTCGGACCGTACCGTGCATACGCTGCCGATCGCGCTCAGAATGGCCACGACCAGCACCAACCTCGTCAGTGCTTTGGAAACTCTCATGATTGTCCTCGGTCTTGTCCTCGTCGGTCGAACGCGCCCCGCACCGTTCAGGCGGCGTTGCGACTCCTCAGTTATGCCCAGACTTGGATCGACTCAATACTAACGATAAGTGGTTCATCCGGCTCATTGATTGCACAGTGTGACAAATCGGTGATATTCGTCAGCGACGCTTCCAAAGACGCCGTCGGGCTGTAATCGCGCATCTCGCACCTGCGGTTCATCTTATGAACATGGAGGTGCCCCATGATCCTGCCGCTCGCGGTGGACTACCCGTACGAAAGAAAGCCCTGGGCGACCATCGGGCTGATCTCGGTCAACGTGCTGGTCTTCTTCATTACACTCGGCGTTTCCGAAACCCGGCTGGCCCCATACTTCCTGTGGCCGGACCAGTTTGCGCCGTGGCAGTGGTGGACCTCCGGCTTCCTGCACGGTGGCCTTCTGCATCTGGGCGGCAACATGCTGTTCCTGTGGGTCTACGGGCGCTACGTCGAGGAACGGATTGGGCCTGCCCGGTTTCTTCTTCTATATGCGCTGTTCGCGCCGATCGAAAGCGGCGTGTACATCCTGGCCAACCTGGGCACCGGCATGCCCGCCATCGGCGCGTCGGGCGTGATCTCCGCGCTGATGGGCGTGGTGATTGCGGCCGGCCCGCGCTCAAGGGTCAAGACGCTCATCTGGTGGGGCCCGATGCTGCGCGTCCTGCCGATCAACGCCGGGTTGATCCTGGGCTTCTGGGTGCTGGAACAGATTGCGATGGTCATGGTCGGCGTGGGCGGGATCGCCTTCTCGTCGCACCTGGGCGGCTTCGCGGCCGGCGCGGCAATGGGGCTGCTGATGCGCCACAAGCTTGGCGGCCGGTGGCACATGCCGGAGCATCTGCAGTCCCGCGAGGACCTGGACGCCCGTGCCAGGACGATGTTCTACGGCGACCTCGCGGGATACCTGCGGCGCGGGCGTGAGGCGCAGGAACGCCCGGGGCCGAACCACATCCCGGACTGGCTCAGCAGCAAGGCGCCGGTGGAAGACCCGTACGAAGAAGAAGTGCTGAAGCGCTGGCAGCGGCGCTAGAATGTGCCCGCGATGTTCGTTCCGATCGGCATTCGTTTTCGCCAGCTGACGTGGCCCACGGGCACGATTGCGTTGATCGTTTGCAACGCGCTCATGTTCGTCGCGCAACAGTTCCTGGCCGACAGCTTCCTTACCCAGTTGATGCTGCGCCCGGACCGGATCGACCCGATCGCCTGGATCACCAGCATGTTCCTGCATGCGGACCTGATTCACCTCGCTGGCAACATGGTCTTCCTATGGACCTTCGGGACCTACCTTGAATTGCGCCTCGGCTGGCAGCGCTTGATGGTGCTGTACCTGCTCAGTGGCATTGCCGCGGCAGCCGTCTTCCTGTGCATGCACTGGGGCGAGACGATACCGATGCTCGGCGCGTCGGGCGCGATCGCCGGGCTGATGGGCCTGTGCGTGGCGGCCGCGCCACTGGGCAAATTGACGATCCTGCCGTTGCACCCGATGTTTGTCGCCCTGAGCTTCATGAAGTCACGTCGCGCGACCGTGGCGATACCATTGGTCGCGTGGGTGGGGCTGTGGGTGTACTCGCAACTGATGTACTCGTGGATGGGTGTGCCGGGCATCGCCTTTGCGGCGCACTTCGGCGGCATCGGGGCCGGGCTGCTGATCGGGCTGGCAATGCGCGCGAAGGCCGTGCCGGATTACGAGTTCACTGGCCCGGCGACCGAACAGGAAGAGCGTGAAGAGAAGCGCGAGCGTTTCATAGTGACCGTCGCGGCCGCGTGGGCGGGAAAGACAGCCGATCGCAAGCGGGGCGTGGATTACATGAGCGTCCGCCCGCCGAATTTCAGCGACAGGCGGCCAGCGGAGGGGCCTCCCGCCAGCTATCGTCAGTTGTTTCCTGATGATCCTCTCGATACCTAACGCAGGCCGCTGCAAGGAGAACCGGATGAGCCATCCCATGGACGGAGTCGAAGTCGGCTTCATCAAGATTCCTGTCAGCGACTTTGCCAAGGCGTGCGCTTTCTACAGGGACTCGCTGGGGCTGATGGAAGACTTCGCCGTCGCCGAGTTCGGGTGGGCGCAATACAGCAGCGGCAGCGTGCCGATCTGTCTGTACAAGGAAGGCATGGGCGGCGGCGACGGCAAACCCGGCAGCGAGACCGGCGTGCAATTGCGCGTCAAGGACGCCCGTGCGGCCCACAAGCACCTGAAGGCGCATGCCGGCGAACTCGTAACAGGCGACGACGGTACGATCACCTTTCGCGTGACCGACCCCGACGGCAACAAGCTGCAAATCGCGCAATCCGGCTAGCGTCTAATAGGCCGGGCCGCGGAACGGGGACCAGAAGAAGGTGCGCAGGTTGGCGAACTGGAAGCTGAACCCGAACGTAAAGCCCTGCGTGCTGAAGTTGCTGCCGTCCACGTTCATCCAGCGCCAGCCCGCGGTAATCAACAAGTGCCGGAAGACCTGTACGTGCAGGCGCACGCCAAACTCGTTCACGCCTGTCCCGTCGAAAAAGCGGGCGGTGGATGCCCAAGCCTCGATCTCAATCGGCCAGATCGGGTAGATGCTGGCACTGGCGCGGTAGCTGGGCCCGACGCGTGAGATGCCGCGGGTTTCGTCAAAGCCGCTCAGGCCGATCTGGAAATCGACATAGCCGAACTGCCAGACGGGGATGGTCAACCCGATGTGGCCGCGCGCATCGGTCACGCCCGCCCAGTCCTTGACCTTGCGCTTGCCGAGGTAGCTGTGTCGATCCGTGCGCGCGAGCTGCAGGTAGCTGACGTCCAGCGAGAACAGCCCGATCCGCGCGCGCATTGATCCGGCAACCCCGCGCCAGCCGTTCGGCGTCAGCCACATCTCGTTCTGGAAGTCGAACCAGATGTCTCGGGCGACCAGGTCATCGTTCGTGTCAATGCCGAACGGGCCGTCGTAGTAAGGGTAAGGCGCGCGATTCGCCCACAACCCCCAGGGCGGCTTGATGTCCAGCTCAGGCTCGGGCAGGGGCTCGGGCTTGGCCTCTTCCGGTGTCTGTGAGAACTGGATCTTTGAATCCGGAAACTCCACGGCGCCAAGCGCCCCGCAAAGGGCGCCGCCAAGCAGCGCAAGGATGCAGACCCGCACAACCATAAGCGGCGGAGTATAGGGGCGGATCGCCGGTTTGTATCCCGTCTGCCACCGCGCCGGACGCACGCTATCATGCTGGAACGAAGCGGCTTGTCTCGCGCAGAGCCGCAGAGCGCACAGAGATAGGCTATGCAGGTGCCTCCTCTGCGGGCTTTGCGCCTCTGCGTGAACCGTCAGTTGGGAAGGCGAACGGAATGGGTAGCAAGACCGACATGGCGGAACGGCTCGCACCGCTTGAGAAGCTCACGGGGCTTGAGGGCACGCACCTGCTGATCAACGAGGTCTACGCCTCGATCCAGGGTGAGAGTTCGCATGCCGGGCGCCCTTGTGTGTTCGTGCGCACGTCGGTCTGCAACCAGCGCTGCAGCTATTGTGACACCGCCTACGCCTTCACCGAGGGCGAGCCGCTGGCGCTGGATGACGTCGTCGAGAAGGCCTTGGGCTTCGGCATCCCGCTGGTCGAGATCACCGGTGGCGAGCCGCTGCTGCAGCCGCTGTTTCCGGAGCTGTGCAAACGCCTGCTGGCGGCGGGTAGCGAGGTGCTGGTCGAGACGGGCGGCAGCCACGACATCGCCATCGTGCCCGAGGGGGTCAAGACCATCCTCGACATCAAGACGCCCGGCAGCGGCGAAGAGCCGGCGAATCACTACCCCAACCTTGCCCTCCTGCGACCCGGCGACGAGGTGAAGTTCGTTTTGACCTCGCGTGAGGACTACGAGTGGGCGCGCGGCCTGGTTCAGCGCGAGAAGCTCACCGAGCGCACAACGGTACTGTTCTCGCCTGCGTTCCGTCGCATTGAGCCTGCGGACCTGTCCGCATGGCTGATCGCGGACCGCCTGCAAGTCCGCCTCAATCTGCAACTGCACAAGTTCATCTGGCCGCCGAGCCGCCGCGGCGTCTGAGCGCAGGGCGGCCCTAGTCGGAACGCCCCGACTGGTCCATAATGGACGGTCCGCATGAACGAGCCCCGAAAAAACACCAGCGACCACGGCGCGCCCGGGCCCCACGGCGCACCCATGGATCCGTCCGGCGACGACGTCGAGGACGTGACCGACCTCGCGCGCGAGCTGTCATCGGAACACGCCCGCCGCAGGGCCGCGGGGGAAAGCACCGACGACCTGCGCGACTTCGGCGAATCCACCGCGCCGTCCAGCAACCCGTACTTCCGCCCGCAGGCCCACGCGGAACCGACGGTCGAAGTGCCCGCCCTGCGCCCGCTGTCTGACGCCGTCATCACGCCGATGAAGGTGCCGGAGCAGGATGAGGCGATCGCCCTTGAGCCCGCCAGCGAAGACAGCACCCTCAATGAAGCCATCCTGACCAAGCGCCTGCCGCTGCCGCCCAAGGCGGAAAAGCAGGAAGTCACGATGGAGGAGATCGAGAGCGTCGTCGCTTACATCCCCGAGGCCAAGGGCAGCAACACCGACATCCGCCAGGTGCTGCCACAGAGCCAGGTTACGCAGGACCCGGGACTGCTGTTCAACGCCGAAGACCTCCAGGGCCTGCAACTGCGGCTCGATCGCGGCCTGATGGCGTCGCTGATCCGCGTGCTGCGTGACCGCACCGACGCGCTCATGCAGGCCAGGACCAGCGTGCCGTTCGACCTCGACTACTACTCGCTGCGCAGCGTCAGCAACGGCGCGAGCATCGTCGAGAACCAGTCGATGCTCGAGCTGGCGTTCGTCGGGCGTCTCTACGAAGACGACCAGATGATGGCCTGGGCAAAAGAGGCGATGCAGCGCAAGTGCCGCGCGGCCGGCGGCGTGTTTCACGATCGCGCGGGCGCCGACCCCCAGACGCCGCCCGGGCGCGGCTGCGTGGCGGCGATCCGCGATCTCGCCCTGACGTGGGATTTCCTGAATCCGAAACTGTCTGAGCAGGACAAGGCCGAAGTCGCCGCCGCGATCTACAAGAACGGACTGCGGCTGGCCAACTTCATCAACGACCCCAAGCAGAACGCCCCCGCCAACATCAGCGAAAACGGCGCAATGGCGCTGGGGCTCGCCGGGTTGCCGCTGATGAACTTCGAGCCCTACTACTCGCACGCGCGCCGCTGGACCGACAGCGCCGAGCAGCGCGCGAATGCATTGCTCGAGAGCCGCATCGCCGAGAACGGCCGCCCGGCTGCCAGCGACCTGCAGGGTCTGGTCGACCTGATGCGCTTCCTGCTGCCGTTCGTGCAGGCGTTTCACCGCTATTACGGCGAAGACATGCTGATGGGCGAGGGCGGCAACCTGAGCGCCCTTCCGAGCTGGCTTGCGCACCAGTTCGGGCACAACCGCAGCGGACTGTTCGCGAGCAGCCGCATCGCCGTGAACGACCTGTTCGCCGCGACGCCGCTGCTGGCGCGCATGGCCGACACCTATCGTGACGGCGTGGCGCAATGGCTGCTGCACCAGATCAGCGTCGCGGGCGCGGCCCAGCGCGCCGGCAGTGAGGAGCGCCCCTCCACCAAGTACCGCATCGAGCTGCCGGCCAATCCCGGCATCGACACCGTGCTGACCTGCGTTTTCTACGACCCGACGCTGCAGGTCACCAGCCCGGACACCGCCATGTCGCCCGGCGCGCGGCTTTCCGAGACGCGCGCGGTCGTCCGCAGCGACTGGGACCCCAGCAGCCCCATCGTCACCCTGCAGGCCGAGGCCGGCACTCTGCCGTACGTCCACCTTGCCAGCTCCGGCGTTGACCTGAAGCTGACCTGTGACTCGGAAGCCTTCCGCGAAATCGGCGGGCACAACGTCATAGGGCGCGTGCGCGACTACATCGACATGGGCGGCGCGGCCTACATTAACGGCGATTACAAGGGCACCGAGGGCAGCCTCGCCCAGCGCCACCTGCTGTACCTGCGCGCCGAAGGCGTCTGTTTGCTGTTTGACCGCTACGACATCGGCGACGGTCGCACACTCAAGCGCGGCGGGCTGCGCATTGAAGGCAGCGAAGAAGTCGGTGCCGTCGACCGCGGCACTCTGGCCGTGCGCGCCACCGATGGCAGCGACCGCCAGGCGCGGTTTGTGTTCTTCAGCAACGGCTTCAGCCAGGGCGTGGAAGAGCCGGCCGGCAACCGTCTGCCCGGGCTCGGGGTCGAATTCATGCGCGGGCGCGGCGACCTGGCGACGATCATTACGCTCGGGCGTGCCGGGCGTCTGCCGCCCGTGCGTCGCATCAACACGGAAGAGCGCGGGCGCGTCTACCGCACTACGATGGACGAAGGCGCAGTGCTGTTCAACGGCTGGCCGAACGGGATGCCGCAGCAGTGCGGCTGGGTCTGGACCGATGCGCTGATGTGCTACGTCGACCGGCGCGACGACTACCCCGGGCACTACGTCGCAATCAAGTCCACCAGCGTGCTCGCCTACGACATGCACGAGGGCATTCACATCGGCTTCGGCGCGAGCCACCCGGACGACCCGGACAAGCCCGTCGAGTTCAGCCTGTGCGCGAGCGGGGCTCAGGCGGTGCTCCACCTTGGCACCCGGGCGCACCTGCGCGTGGCCTTCCCCGGGCTGAAGAAGGTTTTCGTGGACGGCAACGACGTGCAGATCGAAGGCGACGCCAAGGTCTTCGTGATCAGCCAGCCGCTTGAGCCCGGCAGTCACCTGATCGAGTTCGAGCACGAAAGCCCGGGCCCCGAAAGCAGCGTCATCACGCCGCGCGAAGACCAGTTCGTCGGCGGCGAATTTACTCTGCACGCCAGCATCGGCGACCCGATCGGCGTCGCCAGCGCGCGGCTGCTGATCGACGGGCAGTACATGGGCGCGACGCTCGATGCCGGGCCGTGGGTCTGGAAAGTCAACGCGCAGAACCTGTCGGAAGGCGTCCACGAGGCGATCATCGAGGCCAAGGACGTGCTCGGGCATACGCGTCGCAGCGTTGCGCGGGCGTTCCGCGTGGACAACACGCCGCCGACGGTCGAGCTGCTGGCGCCCGCCGACAACAAGAAGGCGCGCGGCATCGTGACGTTCGTGGCCGAGGCTTCGGATCCGAACGGCGTTGAGCGCGTGCAGTTCTGCCTGAACGGCAAGCGCGTCGGCGAGCCGGTGACGACGGCGCCGTACTCGCGCGAGATCGACACGTCGGAGATGCCGGACGGCGCCTACCAGGCGAACGCGCTGGCGTTCGATGCGGCGGGCAACGTCGGGCAGTCAAACCTGGCCAGGCTGGTGCTCGCCAACAACGCGCCGCCACCGGAGATGGTGAAGCTGAAGATCAAACCGCCGGTGCTGGCCGTGAAGCCGCTTGAGGAAGTGCAACTCGAATGCATCGGCATCGACGACGAAGACAACGAGCACCCGGTGCGCGTGCAGTGGCGCAGGCTTAAGGGCCAGGGCGTCGTCGACAAGAACAACCTTTTCACGGCGCCGGGCAATGAAGGGCCCGTCGTGCTGGAGGCGCAGATCGCCGGCACCACCGTGCGCTCCAAGCTGCACGCCGTCGTATCACTCGAATAGCCGTTGTGCCATCGAGCCGCTACGCGCGAAAGCGCGCGGACAGGTGTCAGTGCGCCTGGGTATGAAACACCCCGCCCTTTCGGGCGGGGCGGATCGATCAGGCTTTCTTGCGTAGCTACTTGCCCGCGGGCATCAGTCCTTCGCGGATGAGGCGCGCCTTGAGCTGCATGCGGTTGCTGACGCCGAACTTGCGATAGATGCGGCGGATGTAGGTCCGCACGCTGTCGAGGCTGACCTGCGCCACTTCGGCGGCGGTCTTGTACGAGCCGTGCTCCGACACCAGGCGGGCCACCTGCAGCTCTCGCGGCGACAGCTCGGTTGCGCGTTTGGCTTCGCTGATCTCCACCAGCAGCAGCGCCTCGCCTGCGCTGTCGTTGCGGCGCTTGACCGTGGCGCGGAAATGCACGCCCATCTCCGCGAAGCGCTTGCGCAGCTCATTGCGCGACTTCGGCTCGTCGCGCCGGCGCAGGGCCGCGCACAACGGCGCCGCAAAACGGCAGGCCGCCTGCAGCAGCTTGTTGCGCGTCAACGTGCGCTGCTCGCACATCTCGGTCAGCGCGTGGTTCGCCCAGATGATGCGACCGTCCAGCTGGAACAGGATGCTGGGGGGCGCGCCAAGCGACTCCTGGTCGCGTGCGATATCCAGCGCAAACTCATTGCTGCGGCGACGCACGATGTCCTGCGCGGCTTCCGCGATGGCCGGCGCCGCGGCGCGCAAGATCGATGCGTCCGATGTGACGAGCCCGGCGCGATCGATGGTCCGCGCTGCCGCCTCGATCTGGCTCTGGTAGTACGACTCGGCCGTGCTGATCCGCTCGGACAACGACGGGTCCATCTCCTCGGGAGGCCCCTCCGGGTGCAGGCTGGCGAGGTACAGGTCTTCCAGCGCCATGACGACGCGGCGCTCGATGGTGTCAAGCTGGCCCGGCACGCGCGAATCGACCGGAAGGTTGTCGCGAACGTGGAAGCGGATCGCGCGGGCGATCTGCGAGAGGTCCACAGCGCTGTAGACCTTCTGGAGAAGCTCCGCCAGCGTCTTGAGTTGGAAACCTACGACTTCGGTGGGCGGCATGGTGTACTCCCGGTGTGCATCAACATAAGCGGAGAGTCATTTCATCGGCCGGTGGAAAAGGGCACAACCATTTTTTGCTGTCAATTCGGCTAACGCGATATTTCTGGTTTTATGAAGTGACCACAATGCACAGGGCCGGCCCCGAAGGACCGGCCCTGTCGCACTGGGGCACCTACTTGGTCAGGAACTCAAGCTCCATCTCTTCGGCTTCCGCTTCTTCCGGCTCGTCGCTGGTGGGAGTCTCCGGCGTGCGTTCCGTCTTCTGCTTGGCCTCGCGCTGGCGCTGCAGCTCGAGCAGCTTGGCGCGGGTTTCGTAGTCGAGGCTCTTGGGCGCCACGCGGGCGGCCTTGAGGCGTTCTTCCTGCTCGAGGCGGGCGCGTTCGACGGCCGACTTCACCGAATCCAGCGTCGCCATCGCTTCGCTATGGCGGTCGTCGCCGATGCCACGGCGGCTTTCGGCCACCTTCAGCAGCTCTTCGTTGCGCTGCAGGCGCTCGATTTCGCGGACCAGTGACTGGTACTCGGCTTCGAACTCGGCCTGCTCGGTCTCGACGGCCTGGACCTCAACCGTGATCTGTTCCTTCTCGGCCGTCAGGATGTTGCGCTCGTTGGCGATGTCGTCGAGGCGCGCAACGTAGATTTCGCGGGTCTCGGCTATGCGGGTGACGAGCTGCTCGGCCTCTTCGAGCGTGTACTTGCTGCCGCGATGCTCGATCACGCGGGCGTCGGCGTAGACGCTGCCGACGACGTCGCCCTGGTCTTCGAGGTAGCTGATGTCTTCTTCGCACAGCTTGACGATGTCGGTCGCGCGGGTCTCTTCCTTGTCGAGCTTGGCGAGCTGGCGGTCGATGTCGTTGAGCTGGCCCTTCAGCATGGCGATCTGCTTGGGGTACTGGACGCGCAGGGCGGACAGCTCTTCCTTCATGTCCTTCTGCCTGGCGATCAGCTCATCGACTTCGCACTGCGCCATGTTCTGCAGCGCCTTGGCGGCGTCATGGGTGCGATGCTTGCCGAGGACAACATGCGCGAGGGCGACCACGCCCACGCCGCACAGCCCGACAATGAACACCGTCTTGAAGAACTTTTTCATCTGGTTGGCTCCTGGGTAGCGCGATGGTTGATTCCGTTCAGTGCGTCATTAGGAACCCGCCCCCGGCGATTTCAGGAAATCAGGCGGCGGTTGTGAGGCGGCAGGCGGCAGGAACAGCAACGACCATCGACCGCAGAAGCCACCGCATTGGTAACTGGAAACGGGTCATTAGGTAGTTCGCAGTTGCCCATAACTTCCGCTTCCCGCCTGCCGCCTGCCGCCTCTAGACTGGGCGCATGAAGATCGGGCTCCTCGGCGGCAGCTTCGACCCACCCCACAACGCGCACATCGCGGTCGCGCAGGCCGTCCGCAAGGCCCGCGGGCTCGACCGTGTGGACCTGCTGGTCAGCGGCCAGAGCCCCCACGCGGGCGGTAAATCCAACCATGCAGATGTGCAGCACCGGCTGGCGATGGCGCACCTGGCCGTCGAAGGGCAGGAAGGCCTGGGCGTCGAGGACTGGGAAACCAGACGCGAGGGTCGCAGCTATAGCATCGAGACCATCCGGGCGCTCCAGAAGGCACACCCGCAGAACAACTACGACTTCATCATCGGCGGCGACATGCTGGCCGACCTGCCGACGTGGCGCGAGATCGACAAGCTGCTCGTGCTGGTGGACTTCGTGCCCGTGTTTCGACCGGGTTACGAAGAAGGAGTCTTCGAAGACCTACGCGGCAAGCTCGGCGAAGACGAAACCGCCCGCCTGCGCGCCAACGTGGTCGAGATGCCGCTGCAGAACATCTCATCCACCGAGATCCGCGCCGCCGCCGCCGCAGGAGAGAGCATCGCAGAGTGGGTGCCCCCCGCCGTCCGCACCTACATCCGCGGGCATCACCTATATGAAAGGCAGCTATGAAGCGCGGGCTGATCGGGTTGCTGTTGCTCACGCTTGCCGCCTGCGGCGGGGGTGATCCCGCCGCGAACCAATCAGCGGCGCCCGCACCAGTGGAGGAGCCCGTTGCCGAGCCGGAGGTTGCGGACCTGCGGGCAGCGGCCGAGGAAGTCTTTGCCGCCTTTCCGTATCTCGAGCACTGGAGGAGCCAGGTCGTGATGCCCGAGGATCTTGCCGCACAGAAAGCCCTGTGGCGGGTCGGAGATCAGGTGAGCAACTGGCGTGAACAGGCGTACCGCCTCGGTGACGAGTACCCCTGGAAGTTGCTGCGGGCGTTGGGTTACGAGCCGTACAGGTACAAGTTTGAGAAGGAGCCCTCTCAGGAGACCATCATCAAGGCGCTGGAAGAGAGCGCTGAGTTGGCGGAAGGCATGCGCGGGCTTCGCGAGCACAACCATCTCCTGTTATTCAATGCAAAGGTGGAAGGGCATTCCGTGTTCGGGCCTTTGTTTGCGATGGAGGCGGCACTGTATCGCTGTCAGTTCCTTGTGGCGGCGGGTTATGTGGATGCGGCGGTCAAAGAGTTCCTGTGCTGGGTGGAGGTGTTTAACAACACAGACTTCAATGCAAACGCTCTGAACCGCAAACTTGGCTTGCGCACACTGGAAATCGCACTGAAGTTCCTGCGCACCGAGCCGCTCAACGCCATTGCGTCGAACACAGAAGTGCACGGCGCGGTCGAGAGCCTGCGCGAACCCGATTGCTCCGGCTTCTGGGAGGCCTGGCGCAACGAGATGGCTCATATTGCGCTCGGAATCCTTGCGCCGGATTCGGAGCATGAGGAGCTCGACCCAGAAACACTAACAGGCGTGGCGCAGGATCTGCGAGCGCGCATTCAGCTTGCGCAGGCATACGGCATGGTCGCGCTTGACCCAACTGCGCCAGACGTTTTTGGTGGCTTTCAGCGGATCTACCACGGCATCGCAGACCAGAAGTTCTACTACTCCGTCGCATACTTTGTGGTGGACGAAGTTCGCTACTACGCGGCGTGGATGGCCTATGACCTGGCCCGCAAGGACGCGGCAGATCCGCTACTGGCGAGGCGCAATGTGATCAACGAAACGTTGAAGCATCGCCCCAGCCTTGCTGCTGATCTCGACGAAAAGTGCCGCAAGCTGACCTTGAGAATGGTTCCCGACAACATCCTGGCCCGCGCCACAGCCGCAGGTCGCGAAACGAATCTCGTTGAGCTCGAACTGCGCAAGCCTCCCGAAGTTGGCAAGTGAATGCCCGCGAAACGGCGCGGCAGATCCGCCACTAACGACTAGATACTGGATCAGCGACCCATTCGAGGGCGCTGCGCCCCCGACACAGGCCTGCGTCACGGCAACAGGCTTTACCGGCCGGTTTGATGGTCGCACAATCCGGGTTGCTCACGACCGATTGGAGACTGCCATGAAGCACGCGATCACTCTTTGTGCCGCGGCGATGTTGCTGCTCGTCGTCCATGTATCGGCGCAGGACCAGCCGGCCGCACTAAAGGACCAGCTGCGGATGCCGGTCGCGGGCAAGCCGGAGAAGCAGACCTGGAAAGACCGCGAGATCATCCGCAACGGCGGTTTTGATCTCGGCAATGCCGCCTGGGCCATGAGTGGTGGCACGGTGGGAGTCTCGGCGGATTCAGGCCGCAGTGGCAAAGAGGAAGACTTCGGCGCGGCCGTCCATGTGGCGACGGTGTTCCGTGCAAACGGGCTGCTGGCGCAGATGCTGCACCTCCCGGACAAGCTCACGGGCGGCACATTGAAGGTGGACTGGCGGCTGGTCAGCAAAGGCACGCCGACACTGCAGGGGCTGTCGATCGCGATCGGGAGTTTCAGCGAGCAGGCCCAGTTCGAATCGGCTGCGACGATCAAGGAAGTGAACGCGAACAACTTCCCCGGCTGGGAGTGGCAGAAAATCGAACACACGCTCAGCGCCGATGAGCTCAAGGCCATCAATACGATGCACGGCAAGAAGCGGCAGCTGTTGGTGATCGCGAGCATTGTAGGCGACGCCGTGCAGCTCGACTTCGACAACGCGAGTTTGAAGGTCGATGGCGAGTTCACGCCGCCGGCCGCGCCGGGCTGCATCGCCTACGGCGAGATCTCCCGGGTGAAGGGGCCCGATGGCGGGCGTGACCGTTTTGAAGTCAACGTCTCCCGGGCGGACGGCGGCGGCAAGGAGACCCTGTTCCGTCGGGACGAGTCGTCTGTCGAGTGCTACGGGCTGGCGTGGCGTCATGACGGCAAGGAACTCTGCTTCAGCAGCACGAACGAAATGGCGTGGAGCTACTTCAGCGGCAACCTCTATGCGCTGGATGAGTCGGGCGTTCGCCGCGTCACCAATCCCCCCAGCCAGGACGAAGTTCTGAAGGACGAGCGCAAGACCGGCAAGGTGAAGCTGAAGGTCCGGAACTACACATTCGGCAACGTGCAGGGCGGCATCTACATCGAGGGCGCGCGCAAGCTTGGCATGTTCAGTCTCGGGCCGATCGACGGCGGCGCGGATGAAACCGAAGTTCTGATCGAGGATGTGGTGGACTATGGGCTCAACGTGCTGCAGTACGTGGTGGTCCGCGTTGGCGGCAAGTCCGCACTGACCGGCGTGCTGGTGGACGTGAAGGCGGGCGAAACCGTTGAGCCCGCGGCCGTCGCCAAAGTGGACAGTACGTTGCAGTACATCAACGCTTCGTCGCCGAGTTACAGCAAGGATGGCAAGAGCATCACCTTCTCGCGCGGCAGCTTTTTCAAGGTTGCCGCCGAAGGCGGCGTGCCCAGCGGCGACGCGTACGGCAGCATCATCGGCTCGGATTCGGCACTCTCGCCGCTGGATGACACGCTTGTCTACGTGGGTCTGAACGGTGGGATCTGGTCCCTCGAGC
Source organism: Planctomycetota bacterium (assembly GCA_020638675.1). Taxonomy (GTDB): domain Bacteria; phylum Planctomycetota; class UBA8742; order UBA2392; family UBA2392; genus JACKID01. Next base: position 140,654 of record JACKID010000003.1, on the reverse strand, counting down.
CGGGGGCCGATCAGGCGGAACAGATCGTCAGCGGCGATTCGCTCACGTTTGCGGAGGACCCGGTCTGGTATCCCGATGGCAGCGGTCTGGTGTTCACCGCGATGACCACCAACGAGGCCGGCTGGGGCGGACGAAACCTGGCCGCGTACGTCAAGCAGAACAAGCAGGTGGTTCAACTGACTGACTTGTTCCATGAGGATCTCGGCGACCCGACAATCAGCCCGGACGGCAGATGGGTGGCCGCGATCCGCCAGATGCGCGGCAACGGCAAGAGTGTGAATGAGCTGTGGGTGTTCAAGGTAGGCGAGCCGCAGACCTGCTGGAAGATCGATACGGATGGCGCGCCCTGCCATCCGGCCTGGTGCCCGAAGTAGCTGCAATCAAGAACCCCCGCCCCATGGCGGGGGTTCTGCCTTGTCTTCGCAAACTTACGCGAATCGGACTGAGTGGATCGGCGGGAAGTTGTTGCCGATCGTGTACCAGCTGTCACCGCAGTTGTCGCTGACATACAGGTTGCCGTTGGTGCTACCGAACGCGAGCGCGTCGCCGCTGTTGTCGAGCCCGTGGCGATAGATCGTGTCGAACGCCCATTCCTGCGGCAGGCCTTCGCGCAGCTGCTCCCACGTCTGGCCGCCGTCTTGCGTGCGCGCGACGAACAGTCCTCCGTCGATCGCCATGCGCGACTGGTCCGACTTCTGCGGCACCAGCCAGGCCGTGCGCCCGTCGTTGGCGTCGACCGCGACCGGCCAGCCGAAGTGCACGCCCTGCTCCTTGTTGTCGACCTTGGTCCAGGTCTCCGCTCCGTTGTCGCTGTAGTAGACGCCGACGTGGTTCTGGTTCCATACGTGGAGCGGGTCGTTCTTGCAGCGCTGCAGGAAGTGAACGTCAAAGCCCCACTCGGGCTCTTTGTTCGGCAAAAAGTCGACGGCCATGCCTTTGTTGCGCGGGCGCCAGCTCTGGCCGCCGTCGGTGGTCTGCACCGCGCCTGCGCATGAGACGGCAATCATCACGTCGTTGGGGTCGTTTGGGTTGACGTCGATCGAGTGAATGCCGGCCGCGAACTCACCGGTGTTGGCGCTGGCGGGCGTGCCGAACCACATCTGGCGTTTGCCCTTGCCGTCGCCGGTGAACAGGTCGCCGCCGCGGGACTCGTCGTTCCAGAGCGTGCGGTCGAGCTCCCAGCTTGCGCCGTCGTCGTCGCTGACGAACAGCCCGCCGGGGATGGTGCCGCAGTAGATGCGCCCGGGTTGGCTCTCGCCGCCGAAGGCGATCACCCACAGCTTGAGTACCTTGGCGTCGCGGATCTCGGGCCCGTCGGGGCCCGGGTCGGTGAACGGCGCGTCGATGTAGCGTGCGCCGTCGGGGTATTTGATCTGGCCGGCGTCGGTCCAGGTCTGGCCGCCGTCGGTGCTCTTGGACAGTTTGCTGCCCCAGTGCCCGTGGTCGAGCGCGGCCCAGATGGTGCCGGTGCGCGGGTCGCGCGCGGCATAGGCGACGTTGGTGCCCTTGTGCCCGTGCGCGGACTGGTGCCAGCGCCCGTCGTGCTTCTCGAGAACGAAGGTGCCCTTGCGGGTGCCGAGGATGAGAGTGTCTGACATGACTGCCCCTTTTTGGTTCGAACTGCTTCAGCCACGAATCTTCACGAATCGACACGAATGGGCGGCGCCTCGAGCATCGGCGTCATTCGTGGAGATTCGTGAAGATTCGTGGTTTCGCATTGGTAGTTAGCGCTTCTTCTTGCCCTTGGTTTTCCTGGCCGGCTTTTTCGCCGCTTTCTTCACAGGCTTCTTCTTCACGGGCTTCTTGGCGCCCCCGGCCTTCCGGCCGGGGTTTGTGGCCTTCTTCTTTGCCGGCTTCTTCTTGGGTGCCTTCTTGGCGACCTTCTTCGCGGGTTTCTTCTTCGTGGCTTTCTTGGGTGCCGCTTTCTTCTTGGCGGGCTTGGCGGCCGCCGCCTTCTTTGCCGGGGCTTTCTTTGCGGCGGGTTTCCTGGTCTTGGGCGTGGGTGCACCCCCGGCCTTGCGGCCGGGGCTTTGGCTCATTGCTTTCTTTGCCGCGTTGGGCTTGGATGCCTCCACAACGGCCTGGCTGGCGAACCTTACCGAGTGCACCGGCGGGAAGTTGTGCCCGATGGCGTGCCAGCTCTCGCCGCGGTTTTCGCTGATGTAGACGTTGCCGGTGGTGCTGCCGAAGGCGAGCGTGTCGCCGCTGATGTCCAGCGCGTGGCGGTAGACCACGTCATGCGCGCGTTCCTGCGGCAGGCCTTCGCGAAGCTGCTCCCACGTCTGCCCTCCGTCCTGGGTGCGCGCGACAAACAGGGCGCCCTCGATCGTCATGCGCGACGCGTCCGACTTGCCGGGCACAAGCCATGCCGTGCGCCCGTCCTTTTCGTCTACCGCGACCGGGAAGCCGAAGTGCGCGCCTTGATCCTGGCGGCTGACCTCGCGCCAGCTCTGCGCGCCGTTGTCACTATAGAAGACGCCGCAGTGGTTCTGCTGCCATACGTGGTCCGGCTGGCCCGCGCAAAGGCTTACGGAGTGCGGGTCGTGCCCCCACTCGGCGTCAGGATTCGGCAGGAAGCACGCCTTGCTGCCGGCGTTGCGCCCGACCCAGGTCTTGCCGTCGTCGTTGGATTCGAGCACGCCGGCGCAGCTCACGCCGATCAGGATGCGCTTGCTGTTGCGCGGGTCTACCACGATCGAGTGGATGCCGGGCGTGGAGTCGCCGTCCACGGTCGCGCCGCCGCCAAACCAGTGGCAGGCGCCGCTGGGCTCGCCGTTGCTGAGGTCGCCGCCGCGGCTTTCGTGATTCCAGAGCGGCATGTTCAGCTCCCAGCTGTCGCCGCCGTCATTGCTGACGAACAAGCCGCCGGGAAGCGTACCCGCGTAGACGCGGCCTGGCTGGTCCGCGCCGCCGAAGCCGAGGCACCAGATCTTGCCGAGCGTCGCGTCCTTCAGCTTGGGCTTCTTGGGCGCGTCGTCGCCCTGCGTGGCGGTTTCGTAGCCGTCGATGTACTTCGCGCCTTCGGGGTACTTGATCTGCCCGGCGTCGTTCCAGGTTTTGCCGCCGTCGGTCGAGCGCCCCAGCTTGCAGCCCCAGTGCCCGTGGTCCAGCGCCGCCCAGATTGTGCCGTCGCGCGGGTCGCGCGCGGCGTAGCTGATGTTGTTGCCGGGTTGGGCAACGTTGGTGATCTGCCAGCGCCCGCCGACCTTGTCGACAAAGATGGCGCCCTTGCGTGTGCCGAGAATAAGCCGGTCCGACATAAGCCCTCCAGTTAGCCTCCGGACAGCGCCTGCAGGATGTAGACGTTCGAGTCCGGTTTGACCTTGTCGCTGAGTTTCTTGCGATCGGCGACCAGGTTTTCCTCGATGAAGATGTTCACGTGCGTGCGCAGGCTGCCGCGCTCATCACAGATATAGAAAGCAAAGCCCGGCGCGATCTTTTCCATGGCGGCAACGACGCCGGCCGCGGTGTCGGCTTCGACGCTGATTTCCCTGCCCTCAAGGGCTGGAAAGAAGGCGTAGAGGTGGCGGGCGAGTTCGACCTTGGCCATGGGGCGGCCAATATACTGAGGCGTGCGACACGCCTAAAGGGATAGTTGCAGGTCAAACTTCTTTCGAGTGTGTCAGTAAACTGCAGGCGCACATCCGGCACTGCGGATGTGCGCCTGCCTGTGCACTAAGCTTCCGCGAGGACGTGCTGGAACGACGGGCTGTCGTTGTTCCAGAGCGCGACTTCTATCGAGTAGCCGTTCGGGTCGCGCACGTACCACGAGGTCGAGTGCGGGTATTCGTTGATGCCGCCGTAGTACAACTTCGGGTTTTCGCGCTTGAGCACGGCTTCCCATGCGGCGCGATCCGTAATCCGGAACGCGAAGTGCGCAATGCGGTGCTGGCCAGCTTCGCCAAGCTCGTCCTTGTCGTAGCGCTTCCAGTTGGGGCGCTGGTAGATGCAGAGCATCGCGTCGCCGCCGCGGATTACGCCCCAGGGCTCGCCGTCCTGGATGCCGCGTTCCACCACTTCAAAGCCGAACATGCGCTGGTACCAGCCGGCGGTTTCTTCAAAGTTTGCAACACTGAGGTTCAAGTGATCGAGGTGTTTGACCTGCATGGGAGTCTCCGTTGGGGCCGTCCGTGTGACGGCCGGGGCCTCGGCGACGCCTCTGGTCGCCGCGTACATTAGTAAAGAAACATCTTTACTAAATAAGTCAAGCGCGGACTTGTTTTATTCTGTGTGTCAGCATTTAATGGGCCTTAATGAGCACGGCCGTTCCCGAGAAGGCGCGCGAAAAGATCCTCTTCTTCCTGAAGACGAAGGGACCGCAGGCGGCGTCGCAAATCGCGAAGCGGCTGGGCGTTACGGCGATGGCCGTGCGCCAGCACCTGTATGCGCTGCAAGAGGAAGGCGCCGTCGAGTTCGCCGACGAGCGCCGCAAGGTGGGGCGTCCGGCCCGGATATGGAGCCTCACGCGCGAGACCTCCGACCGCTTTCCCGACAGCCACGGCGAGCTGGCCGTCGGCATCCTGCGCGCCGCACGGCACGCGTTCGGGGAAGACGGCATTGCGCAATTGATCAGGCAGCGCACCGAGGACCAGTACGAGAGCTACGGCAAGCGCCTGGCGCGCAAGCGCGGTCTCGAGGCCAAGGTGGCCGAGCTGGCGGCCATCCGCAGCGAAGAAGGCTACATGGCCGAGTGGCTGAAGAATGAAGACGGCAGCCTCACGCTGGTCGAGAACAACTGCCCCATCTGCGCCGCGGCCGAAACCTGCCAGGACCTCTGCCACGGCGAGCTTGCGCTGTTCGCCCGCGTGCTGGGGGATGTGCAGGTCGAGCGCGAAGAGCACATCCTGAGCGGGCAGCGCCGCTGCCTGTACCGCATCACCCGCAACTAGCCGCACGCAAATGCAAGAGACCCGGCCCGGCCGAGTGGCTGGGCGACGGGTCTCTGTGTACTGCGGGCCTTTGGCTAGGCCATCGCGTGGGCGGGCAGGTGATCCTGCTCATTCGCCGGCTTCGCGGCCTTGGCACCCTTCGATTCACGGGCCTGCAGCAAGGGCATGGCGAGCAGCGCACCAGTCCAGACGGTGAACAGCGTCAGCCAGATGATTGTGTAAACCATGATTCACCCCTCGTTTGTTGGCTCCTAAAGGGATCATAGGACATTGAGGTCCGGTAGTATAGTGGGAACTGCCGAAAGTTGGCGCTTCTGCCCCATCCCACAGCCTTGCGGTGGACGGGACCGTCGGTAACTTCGATCACCACCTGTTGGGGCCTCGACGTGTTTTCACAAACCGCTGAATACGCCATTCGCGCGATGATCGAGATTGCCACCCGGCCGGATGGCAAGCCGGTGCTCTCGGCCGACCTGGCATCGGCGCTCGGGATTCCGGGCCAGTACCTTTCCAAGCTGCTGCAGTCGCTGGTCCGTACGCGCATCCTGAAGTCGGTGCGCGGGCGGCAGGGTGGATTCTCGCTGGCCAAGTCGGCCTCGGCGATCAAGCTGCGTGACATCATTGAGCCATTTGACGACCTGCGGAAATACGAGGAGTGCATCCTCGGTCAGCCGGTCTGCAACGAGGCAGGCGCCTGCCCGCTGCATGATTTCTGGTCGGTCGTCCGCAAGGAGTACCTGGACCAGCTCAGCGCAAAGACGCTTCTGGACCTGGCGGACTTCCAGCTCGACAAGTTGCACACGATGAACGCCGGGTTGTTCCGCCGCGTGGGCTCCGTCCCCGGCAAGCAGACCATCAAAGACCTGAAGGCCGAACAGAAGTAACGAGAAGAGGCACACCGTCACATTCGGCGCGCCTCTCACTCTGGAGCCACCTGTCGGATTTGAACCGACGACCTCCCGCCAGTCCGGTGGACTGGCGGGAAAGCGAAGCAGCCGGCCCAAGGGCCGGCGTAAGCGCAGCGGCCGGGCGAAGCCCGAAAGGTCGGAGCGCGAAACGAGAAGAGGCGCACCGTCACATTCGGCGCGCCTCTCACTCTGGAGCCACCTGTCGGATTTGAACCGACGACCTACGCTTTACGAAAGCGTTGCTCTACCGCTGAGCTAAGGTGGCTGATACTCGCTTCCCCGCCGTGGCAGGGGCAGTGATGGTCCAATCCAAGCCCCCGCGCGTCAATGGGGGGAAGCCGCCCGGAAATAGCTTCGCCCGAGCCCGGCGTTCTTGCCTGTTACAGGAGAACGCCATGACCACACTTGCGGCCATATCTAACGAACTGGAGCAGCTCGTCAGTGTCAGCTCGCCCGGAGTTGTCAGCGTCGAGCACAAGCGCGGCCACGGCAGCGGTTTCGTGCTCGCACAGGACGGCTACGTGCTGACCAACTCCCACGTCGTCGCCGGCGCCGAGAAACTGCGCGTAAGCTTCGCCGACGGGCGCCAGCTTGAGGCCCGCGTGCAGGGGCGTGACGCGCGCACGGACCTGGCTGTCGTACGCGTGGAGGCCGGCGGTCTTCCGACCATGACGCTGGCGGGCAATGACAGCGTGCGCGTCGGCCAGCTTGTGGTCGCGATCGGCAACCCGCTCGGCTTCCAGCGCAGCGTGAGCCTCGGCGTGGTCAGCGCCATCGACCGCACACTGCCCGCGCGCAACCACATCTTTGAAGGCCTGATCCAGACCGACGCAGCCATCAACCCGGGCAACTCGGGCGGCCCGCTGGTGAACACCCACGGCGAGGTGGTCGGCGTGAACACGGCGATCGTGCCCTACGCGCAGGGGATCGGGTTTGCCGTGCCCGCCCAGACGGCCGAGTGGGTGGCGGCCATACTGATCCGCGACGGCGTGGTGCGCCGCCCGGTGCTGGGCGTGTACGCGGCCGGTACGGACCTGACGCCCGAGCAGCGCCAGCAGCTTGGCCGAGACCGCGCCGTGCACGTGTTCAAAATGAATGAGGAAGGGCCCGCGCGCGCGGCAGGCCTGCAGGAAGGTGACTTGCTGCTGGAGGCCGACGGGCGCGCGCTGAAGACAGTGGACGACCTGAGCCGAGCCATGGTGCTCAACAACGGCGCCGAACTGACCATCGGGCTCTGGCGCAAGGACCAACGTCTGTCCTTCACCGTCACACCACTGGCCGCGACGAGCTAGTCGCCGTTCTTGTCCTTCTTGAGCTTGTGGGGAATGTCGTTCTTGTCCAGCATCGTCCTGATGTCGTCCATGAACCGGATGGGCTCTTCCGCCCATGGCGTCCCTGCGGAGCTCTCGTAGACTTCCCACCTCATGAGCGGGAAAACCTTCTTGTAGACCGTCTCGTCTTTCTTGACGAACATCGGATCCTGTGCGCCGTGGACAAACAACACAGGCACGTCGATCGTGGGTTTGCCCTCCATCTCATCCTCGAACTCGTAGTTGGGCACCAGCAGGGTTGGTTTGGACACCGGGCGGTTCTGCCAGGGCAGCTGAGCGTAGAAGATCGGCTCCAGCGCGCGCGGCTCGGCCCACCGGCGTTTGTATTCGCCAGTCTTTGCCCAGAACTTCTGCTCTTCATTCAGGCTGAGTGAGCCGACGCGGCCTGACGGATCGTAGACCAGGTCCTGCGCATAGAACTTGAAGGCCTCGTCCTTGCTCTGCTCCATGGCGTTGCGTCCCGCTTCGCGCGATCGCTCGCCCGACCAGGTTCCGACGATCACGGCAAACGCGACGCTTTCGGGATGCAGGCGAAGGTACTCCAACGCGATCCATCCGCTGGCTCCGTGCGCGATCAGTCCGATCTGTGGCTGCTTCGATTGTATGCGGCGCTCTTCCAGCACCTCGACGAACTGTTTCAGCGGGAAGTAGTAGGTCGAATGGCTGGCGGTGTCGTCGCGGTTTTTCATCCACTGGATGTCCTTCATCCGACTGCAATCGGGCAATTCGAGCAACGTGCACTTGAAGGTCTTGTTCAACTCGAAGACGTAGGGGTACCAGTAGCGGTCCGAGCAGCCGATGTCCGGTAGCACCAGCACTTCCGTGTCGGTCGGCCGCTGCGTTGGGCTGGCAAACGTGCGTCCCTCCAGCTGAACATCGGTAAACTGATCCAAGAAGCGCTCTGCGGAGCGCGGCTTGAGCGGCGCGTTCAGGTTGTCCGCGAAGAATCTCCACTTGGCCAAGTCGTCGCCGAAGTCTTGACTGCTGAGGCTTTCAAGCGCGTCACCCATCAGGTATCGCAGCACAGGGCTGAACTTCTTTTGCCCGGCGCACCACTCCAGCAAACCGACAAGTGTGCGGACGTTTGCCTTGGCCTGCGCTTGCGAGTCGTCGTTGTCGACTTCCCCCCGGAACACGCCCAGCTCGCGGAGCATGCGGGCTTTCACGTTTTCCGGCACCTTCTTGTCTGTGACAAGCTCGGCTGAACGGGACCACTTCGCAGGCGTCACCCAGTTCTCATTGTTGTAGAGCGCCCAGAGGACGTGTTCGCCGGCGGCGGGACGCTTCCAAACTTCCTTTGAGTCGAACAGGAATTCTTCAAGCAACTCAAGCAGCTTCTTGTTCTGTTCGTTTTGAAGTCTCCGAACAGCGATCTCGCGAAACTGGCATACATCGGATTCGAGGACTTCCGTGTACTCGTCAAATCCGACCATCAGGTTGACCACAACCTCGAGCTTCTGGGTCACCGTTGCCTTCTTGTCCAACCACACCTTCCAGAAATCCGGGTTGGCCCTCTTTCCGCCCCAATCGTCGCTTTTCTGGCCCGGGCCTTCGAACCGGAAGGGAAGTGGTGCCGGTTCCTCGATGACCGTAGATGAAGCGTGCTCCAGTGGGTCGTAAGGCTGCGGATCGGGACTCGTTGGTTGCACAGGCAGCACCGGCTGTTGCTGTGGTGGAACTGGCTTCGGATCGGTCGAGGCTGCGGGCTGAGGTTCGATCACCGGCGCCGGTGATTTGGCTGGCTGCGGTGAGGCTTTGGGCGCGTTGTTGGAAGACTTCGGATGGTCAATGGGCAAATCCGCCGCCACGTACGGTTTGGGTTTCTTGTCGGGGGCAAGGGCCGCGCCGGAGATTCCTGCAGCTAGAACCAGCGCGGTCACCGACGCCGCAACCAGCAGCTTCACGCTCACCGTCGCTCCGGCCGCCGTTGCGGTACCTGCGGCGGCTACGTTGCCGGAAAGGCTTGCTGTCCATGCGGCCTTGGCTGCTATCAGACCGCCGGCCGGTGGTGCTACCGGCAGATTCTTCAGCGTGCCTTCGAGGCTGGGGGCGCTCTTGCCGAGTGCCTCGCGCATTGTTTCGAGGCCGCGGCGCACGCGTGCTTTCAAAGTGTTCAGCGGCACGCCGAGTGCGTCCGCGGCCTGGCTTTGGCTTAGCCCGCTGAGATGCGTCAGCACGATGGCGAGGCGCTGGTCGTCGCTGAGTTCGGCCAGCGAAACATGCACGAGCGCCGACAGCTCGGCGCGCTGGAGTTGTTTGTCCGGGTCGTGTTCCATGGCGGGCTCATTCACGCTATCGAGGCTTGCGGCGCGGCGGCGGCTGCGCTTGCGCCGGAAGTTGCGGGCCTCGTGGGCGATGATCGCCGCCAGCCACGGCCACGCGTTGTCGCGCGGCGCATTGGCGGCCTTGCGCCATGCCACCAGGAAGGCTTGCTGCAACAGGTCATCCGCGTCGGCCGCGTTGCTGAGCATCACGTACGCCGTCCGCCACGCTTGCTCGGCGTAGCGGTCGATGCAGCTCTCAACAAATCGCAGCGCGTCCGACACGAAGTCTCCCGCCCATAAGCGTCCCGAGGAACACGATCAGGTGCACGAATTATCGCATTTTTCAGGGCTACTCGGCCGGGACTTTGATGCAGCGGCGGGCGATTTCGAGGTAGTGCTCGAGTGACGGGGTGGTGCGGCCGGGAGTTTTGGCCTTGTCGTCCCAGCGGCGGACGGCGATCGCGGCCTGCGCCCATGGATGGCCTTCGAACTCGGCGCATTCAGCCTCGCTCATGGGGCCGCCTTGCAGCTCCAGCACGTGCAGTGACGCGGCCGTGAGCAGACTCTTGTACTCCGGGTCCGTCGCGGCGAGGAAGCGCTTGGCCGCGACGTGCCAGCGCACCGGCTTGGTGACGGTATCCGGGAACGCGCGCGCGAGCCACTTCTCGCCTACGATTTCGTGCGTGTCGTCCTGGTTCCAGAAGCCGACGTAGTTCTCATCCTCGAGCGGCAGCCCGTGCACCATGTGCCCGATGTCGTGCAGCAGCGCGGCGGTGATCAGCTCGTCCGAGGCGTAGGTCTTTTCCGCCTCGCGGGCGGACTGCCGCGCGTGATCGAGCTGCGTCACCGCTTCCCCGAGGTAGGGGATGGTGCGGAAGCGCTCGAATACCTGCTCGATTTCGGAAATGATGTCGACGGGTTCCATGCGACCATTGTACGGGTGATTGAGACAAATGTGCGTTAAGGATCGGCGAATAGCGGAAACTGACAGACGATATTTTATTGACCGACAAGTCAGGCGCGGGGCAGCGTGAGCACGAAGTTTGCGCCGCGGCCGATCTCCAGCGTCAGGTTGCCGCCCATGGCGCGCGCCAGACGGCGGCTGAGGGTCAGCCCCAGACCCACGCCCGGGGCGGAGTTCGCGGCGGCCTGCGCCGATTTGCGGAACGGCTTGAAGAGGCGCGTGCCTTCTTCCTTATTAATGCCCGGCCCGTGGTCGCGGACAGAGATGCTCACGCTCTTCTCACCCACGACGCACCCGACGTGAATGCGTTTGTCCTCCGCGGACACGGCGTACTTGCAGGCGTTGTCGACGAGGTTGAAGACGATCTGCTCAACGGCGCCGGGGTCGGCGCGCACGTCGGCCTGCACGTCGCACGGCTCGATCGTGAGTTGCATGCCGGCTTGTTCTGTGCGCAGCTTGAGGCGTTCGGTCGCGCGCTCGAACAGGCGCGACAGGGCCAGCGTTTCGATGCGCCCGGCCGCGGACGAGTTTTCCAGCCGCGCATACGCCAGCACGTTCTCGACCAGGTGGCCGAGGCGCAACGCCTCGGAATGTAGCGTGTTCAGGTACTCGGTGCGGGTGTCGTCGTCGCGCACGCGCCCGGAGGTCAGCATTTCCGTGTACATGCGGAATGTGGTCAGCGGCGTGCGCAGTTCGTGCGACACGGCCGAGACGAACTCCGCGCGCCGCTGCGCCAGTCCCAGCGTGCGCTGCAGGACGAACGCGAGGCTCAGCGCTACCAGCGCGAGGCACGCCCAAGCGATGTACATGGTCAGGCGCAGCGGCGAGCGGCCTTGCTGGATCGGCACCGGCACGTCGCCCGGCAGTACTTCCACGGGCAGAGCGGCGAGGCGATGCACGCTTGCGGATTCGATCTTGGTGGAGTCGCTGGGCGCGCGGCGGAACGTGGCGTTGGGAACGGTTTCGGCGCCCGTCGCGTGCAGGTCGGACTCGATCTGCTTCCAGTCCAGCAGGCAGCCCTGCACGTACTCGGTATCGCCGAGCGAGATGCGGCGCGCGAGCACCAGCGCATCCCCCACCCACAGCGCGCTCATGGGGCCTTCGCGCACGTTGACCGGCCCGCCTTCGTCGAGCTGCTGGTAGTTCGCTTTCTGTTCAATGGCGCGTTTGACGGCCTGTTGTTTGTACGAGTCCGAACGTGTCTGGTACTCGGCCTTGTTCTGCCCGTTCTGTGCCGCCCAGCTTTCGTTGGCGTAGACCATTTCGGGCAGGATCGTTTCGCGCACGTCGAGTTTGCGCTCGGGCAGGTTGCGAATCAGCTGCTCGCGCGTGACGGTCTTGCGCACCTTGTCGAGCGCGCGGGCCGCGTCGTCGATCTGCGCCGGGGTCAGGTAGCGGACCTCGGCAAGCGTGCGGAAGTCGCCCTGCGGCACCTGCGGCGAGGTCAGGGTGCCGTCGGGCTCGAACTGGAAGTGGACCTCGATCTCCGGCACCTCGTTGCGGATCAGCGGCGACGGCAGCAGCACGTCGCCTTCGTGCACGTCGTTGAACATGCGGGTGTAGGCGCCCTCGGCCGGGAAGAACGGCGCGTACTGGAAGTACGGGCGCGAGGCTTCGTCGAGCACCAGCGGCGCGAGCTCGCCGTCCATCTGCCACAACGCGAGCCGCACGTTTTCTTCGGCGATGGTGTTGCGGGTGGCGGCGGCCTGCGCTTCTTCGAGGTCCAGCAGGCTGACGCTGACGTAGCCCATCAGCCCGCCCGTGAGGAGCAGCCCGACACCAAAGACGGTCCACAGCAGCCAGGTCTTCATGTCTGTTCCGCCGCGAGCATGTAGCCCTTGCCGCGCACGGTCAGCAGGATCCTGGGGTCATCGCCGCTGTCGCGCAGCTTTTCGCGCAGGCGCGCGACGTGCATGTCAATGGTGCGTGTGCTGACGCCCTTGGGGTCGATGCGCCAGACGCGGCTCAGGATCTCGTCGCGCGAAATGGCCCGCCCGGGATTCACGATGAAATAGCGCAGCAGCTCGCGTTCGCGCTCGGACAGGTCGACGCGCGTGCCGTCGTGGTAGCGGATCTCGCAGCGGGCCAGGTCGGCGATGCCGGCCGCGAACTCGTGCTCGGTGATGTCCTGCGGGCGCTCGGGTGTGCGGCGCATGACGGCCTCAACGCGTGCCATCAGCTCGGCGATGCTGAACGGCTTGACCACGTAATCGTCCGCGCCCAGCTTCAGCCCGGCCACGCGGTCTTTTTCGGTGCCCATGGCGGTGAGGATGATGACCGGCAGCGTCGGGCGGACGCGGCGCACTTCCTTCAGGATTTCGAGCCCGTGCATCTTGGGCAGCGCGAGGTCAAGCAGCACGAGGTCGCAGTCAACCTGCAGCGCGGCTTTCAGACCGGCTTCACCGTCGGCCGCTTCGAACGCGGTGTAGCCGTCGAACTTGAGGGCATCCACGACGCCGCGCCGGATGGCGGCGTCATCTTCGATTACCAGTACGCTGCGAAGCATCCGGCCATTGTAGGGCGGCGTCACCGGGCGCGAAGTGAGTAGATCGATTCCTGGGGGCATCACGTTTCCTCCTCATAGAAGGTACGCGACCCCGCCCCCGGAAACTGTAACGGCGCTGTAAAAGGGTGAATCTACGGATAGAATGCCCGGTCTCATCTTTGAGCGCAGCTTCCGGGCTCGGGAGATCACCATGAATCGCAGTCCAGTGTTTGTTGCTATCGGCCTGGTTCTCGGGTTGCTTGCCGGAATCGCGATCGGAGTAGGCATTTCATCGCACGAGCCACGCACGTCCACCGTTGGTGAAGTCCGCGCCCTCGACAACAGCACGGGAGCGCCCGACGACGCCAACCCGCTGAAGGCCGACAGGAAGCCCGAACAGCCGGAGCCGGTACGGAACCCGCCGCAGACAGGTGGCGGGTCGCTCAGCGAAATTATCGCGGCCGCCGATGTGCCGGCCCTTCCGAGCGGGAATGGGGTGATATCCGGTTCGGTGGTCACGGATTCGGGCGAAGCGCTGGCGGGCGTGGAAGTCTCCATTCGCCCGCCGTACCCGGAGAAGCGCGACTCGACCAGCAAAGACATTGAAGCTCGCATTCAGGACGAAATCCGCTACCAGCGCTGGCGCGACATTTCGCAGATCAAGACGACGACGGATGCCGCGGGCGCGTACAAGTTCACCGGGTTGTCGGAAACCAGCCGCTACTCGGTGTGGGCCACGTTGAGCGGCTGGAAGGTCTCACCCAAGGGCCACGGCGGCGCCGTCATGCCCGGAGAGATCGCGGACTTCATTGCGAAGATGTCATTCACTGTTCCGATCGAAGTCAGGATGCCGGACGGCTCAGTGGCCGAACACGGGCGTGTGAGCTACAGCCAAACGGGCTCAAACCGCTCAAGCGGGACGATTCTTGAGAACGGAACAGGCACTCTTGAGCTGGAAGCGGGCGAGTGGAAGCTGCGCGGCAGCGAGGGCGATGACTACGAGTATCAGGGCGAGGAAGTCACGATCACGCTGGTCGCGGGCACGCCCGTTGAGCCGGTTGTCCTTCAGCTTGCAGCACGTCCGGGCGTCCGCGGCAAGGTGTCCGTGCCTGCGCTGTACGATCGACCCAGTCTGCGTGTGTATCTTGTTGCCGACCCGCCGGCAGACGCGCCCGGCGACCTGGAGGAAATGAGGCGCAACCGACCCAAGGACACCTACGTTCGCGAAGACCCGCGGGGCAATACCTATAGTTTCGCGATCTTGGATGTGTTGCCTGGCAGCTATCGACTGCTGCTGGTCCAGGACAACACCATCGTCGACTGGAAGGACGTAACGGTCGCCAACACATTGTTGGACGTTGAGCTGGCGTTGGGCGATCCGCGCCGCGAGGACTACATCGTCATTCACGTGAGTGGCCCCGAAGGCGCCAAGGTCACGGACGCTACAGTTACACTCTATGTTTCGCATCCAAACGGACGCAGCGGTGGCGGTGCACACACGGTTGAGCCGGGTGACGGCAATCTGTGGGTCAGGAAGCGTGAGCCGTCGAGTCGGGGCGAGCGAGATATCACCGACTGGTGGTACGACCTGACGGTGGAGAGCAAGAAGTACGGCAGTTTGTCGAAGCGTATTGAGCGAGACGATGCCGGGACTCACGAATTCACGTTCACCGCGCCGGCGACCGTTACGCTGACGGTGCCTGGTTTTAATGAACATGAGGATCGGGCCTCGCTCTTCTGGGAGATCCTGGCCCCGAGCGCCGCGATGGGACGTCTGTACGCACTCGATCGTGAGCGACGTGATGGCGCCGAGAATACCAGCCCGTTCAAGTTCGGGCCGATGCAGCCGGGGAACTACGAGCTGGTACTGAGACTGAACTCCGGGCGAAACGGCAAGCTGCTCTATCGAGAACCCGTGGTGCTCGTGGCCGGCGAGAATTCTCTTACGGCTTCCGTTCCATTGATGTACGTCCTCAAGGTGCACTGCAGTAGCGAATCGGAGGCCCAACGCCTTCGCCTCGGCCAGGACGGCGAGCGCCTGACCGCCTGGCCGGACGACAAGGAGGTCACTGGATCTACCGTTGAGTTCAAGGCGCTGGTCGCCGGCGAATACACGCTGGAGTCCGCCGACGGACGAATGACCGTGACGGTGCCCTCTGCCGGCGTGGTGGAGTTCGCGCCCCGCAAGTTTGACTGTGTATTGTTGCTGGGGATCAAGACTGGCGGGGCGATCGAAGCGCTGGGGCTGCGCGAGGGCGACAAGTTGATCGAGATCGACGGCGCGGCTTTCACCGATATGCAGGTGTTCGGCGCACAGGTCCAGCTTTCCCTGACGAAGCAATCCACCACCTGGAAAGTCCTGCGCGGCGGTGTTCCTACTGAAGTGACGTTTGACGGCACAGCGTTGATGAAAGTGATGGAGACGAGGGGCGAGGATCGGGAGAGGCTGAAGTTCGAGCCGGGCTACCGCGACTAGCTGAGCGTGATGACAACCTTGCCGAAGTGACGGGCGCTGGCGATGCGCTCAAAGGCCCGGGGCGCTTCTTCGAACGGTATCAGATCGTCGAGCAGCCCGGCGATGTTGATCTGCTGGACAAACGCGTTCATGGCAAGGAAATCCTGGCGGCTGCCGACGAAGATGCCGTGCAGCGTGGCGGCCTTGTACACCAGTGGCTGGATGTTTACGCCCTGCGCGATGCCGGTGAGCCGGCCTACCTGCGAAATCCGCCCGCCGGGTGCGAGCGCGTTCAGCGACTTGTCGAACGTCTTTGCGCCGCCTGTCTCCACGACAAGGTCCACGCCGCGACCGTTAGTGATTCGCAGTACTTCGCTGTCCCAGTCGCTGTGCGTGCGATAGTTGACGCCGTGATCAGCGCCGAGTTTGTGGGCGCGTTCCAGCTTGCCGTCGTCACTGCTGGTGATGATCACGCTCGCGCCGCTGGCCTTGGCGAACATCAGCGCGAACAGGCTGACGCCGCCGGTACCCAGCAGCAACACGGTCTGGCCCGAGCTCACGTTCGGCACCATGGCATTGAAGGCCGTCAGCCCGGCCACCGGCAGCGTCGCGCCCTCGGCAAAACTGATGTAGCGCGGCAGCTTGACCAGCCCGGACTGCGGAAACACGCGCAGCTCGGAGAGCACGCCCGGCAGGTCGAAACCGAGGGCGCTGCCGTAGACGTCCCGCTTCAACCGACCGGCCGGCCAGTTCTGGAAGAAACAGCCGGCGACGCGGTCGCCTTTGTCGAACTCGTCGACGTCTGGGCCGAGCGCGATCACTTCGCCCGCCCCATCCGAAAGCGGCACGAGCGGCAACTGTTTCGGCGCAGCGTACTCGCCGCGCAGGATCATCAGGTCGCGATAGTTCATGCTGCAGGCACGCATGCGCACGAGCACTTCGCCCGGGCCGGGTGTGGGCTCGGGCGCGTCGGCCGGCGTGATCTCGGCCGTGGGGCCGATTTGCTGGATGACGTACTGGCGCATGCGCCCAGCATAGAACGCGGGGCGGCGGGCGCAGTTTCAATCGGCGTCGAGTTGGCAGGACGTGAGAGAGTCGAACTCCCCCGGTCAGCTTTGGAGACCGACGTGGCCCCGGGCCCCGTCCTGTGGTGTTGGGTGCACGGCGTGACGGGATTCGAACCCGCTTCCTCCCTGTGCTGGGCTGCATCACTCGGCAAATGCTTCACGCGCTACCCGGCTTTCGCCGAGCGTGGTCTGGTTCGCGGGCAAGGATTCGAACCCTGATTTCCTGGTTCAGAGCCAGGCGGCCTACCAGTTGGCCGACCCGCGAGTGGCTTGTCGGGCAAAGGGGTCAGGCACCTTCAGAGCCCAACCCCTTTACGCCTTGACCTTCATGTGCTTCTCGGTGAGGAACGACTTCCAGCTCTCGACCATGTTGACTCCGCCGAGAATGAGCTGGTCGCGCGTCGGCTGGAACGGCTCGCGCCGCAGCTCCATGCCTGCCTCACGCGGCGTGCGGTCGCCCTTTGCGTGATTGCAGCGCCCGCAAGCCAGCACGCAATTCAGCCAGTTCGTGCCGCCGCCGCGCGAGAGCGGCTGAACGTGGTCGATCGTCATGCTGTGCCGCCCGACAAACAGACCGCAGAACTGGCACTGGCCGTTGTCGCGCTCGTAGACGCCGCGGCGCGAGTAGGGCACACCCGTGTTCGGGAAGCCCGCGAACCTCGCCAGTGTGATGACCTCCGGCTTGCGCACCTGCAGGTGCGCCGTGCGGATGTAGTCGTGCTCGACGACATGCGCATCGTTGCGGACGGACATTTCCGACAGCCACTGCGGCCAGTCGTAGATCTGGTAGGTCTGCGGGTCCACAACGCGCGCGCGCCCGCGGAACACCAGTGTCATGGCGCGCTTGACGGCGATCGTGGCGATCGGCTGCCAGACCCGGTTGAGGGTCAGCACGCGCTCGAGCTCAATCCGGGTCATGGTGCCTCCTTTCTGGTTTGAACGGGTTGCCCCCGGGCCCGAGACAGGGCCCGCCGGGCGAAAGAGCAGGTTGGGTTGGTTGATCTATGCGGCCTGGTGCGTCAGGCCGAGCATCTGCCGGGCCTCGCGCACGATCATCTGGGAGTGCCACGGGGAGGGCATTTCGAAGCTGACGACCGACTCGCCGTGCTCAAGCTCGAACACGACCCGAGCGCTGTCCGAGATGCCGGTTGCGTCCGCCTGGGCGAAGACATTGCGAATGCGGTCGCGCGGAATTCTCGCCCGGGTCCCCCAGGCGCTGCGCAGTTCGTTGAGAGCAACACCGCGGCGGCTGACGACGAGGGCCTCTGCGCGGATGCCGGTGCGATAGCGCTGAAAGTACATCACGACGAGCGGCACGCCGACAATGAGCCCGAGGGGTATCAGCAGATATGGGAACGTCGTCTTCGTAATCTGGGCGAGGATTATGGACGGCATGGCGACCCCCGCCGCCAGCATGATCAGGCTGCCGAAGAGCCCCTTGTAGGTGGTGCTTTCCATCCCGCGTTCCGCCTCAGGCTCGCCACGGCTGACGCGCAGGCCCTGCTTGTTGCGCGCGTACCGGTACTCGATCGGAAATTCCAGGCGCTGGTCACCTTCGTAGGCGGGAATGACCCCCCGCAGGTCCCGAACGGCACCGCAGAAAGCACAGACCGCGGCTTCATACCGCGCGGAGATGCTCTGGGTCGCGATCGGTGCGCCGCAGCGGCTGCAGGACAGCTCCCCCTTGTGAACGTCTCCGGGAGCGCCCGGCGTCTCCAGCAGTGTGCGGCGAAGAAAGGCGCCGCGCCGCCGAAGTCTGGTGTTGACCGGCGGGCTGGACTTCTCATTGGCCACGCGTTCGTGCTGCTGGAGGTGGTACACAACGAAAAGCGCCTGCTCAACGGAGTTCATCCACGGCGCCACTGTGACCTCTTCGCCGTTTCCGCAGCGGATGCGTATCCCGATCCAATTCTGGGCCGGGATGTTTCCCTCCAGTTCCGGATTGACCCATTCCTTCTTCTCGACGAACGGGTCGATCAGCCGAATCTCGGGCCACGCGAACTTGCGGGTGATGTCGCCCGTCAGCCCGAACAGAGTTCGGTACGTGAGACCCCAGGCATTGGCGTGGAACTCGACCCTCGTTCGTCGCGCCGCCACGCTATAGAGGATGGTGTAGCTTCCGCCGGTCATTGCGGCGCCCACGCACAGCAGCGCGACCAGGGGCGAATGAGAGATCAGCGCAATCAGCCCGGATACCAGCAACACAATCGTTACCGTAACGGCGAGTGTGAGGCCTTCGCGTGCCTCCCATTGCTGGTTTTCGACGAATACGTGGACGCCGTTTTCGTCGCGTTCGATCTGGGTGCCCTCGGGAAGGCGTACCGGCGTCTGGACGTAGGCCTTGCCGTCGGCGCGGCAACGCATCCACTCGAGGTTGTGAATGGTGCCGCAGGATTTGCATACCAGGTAGCGCATGCCGCGCGCGACGGCCGGTTGCTGCAGTGCGTCGCCGCAGTTTTCGCATTTGTACGCCAAGCGGATCCCGGCCGGGACTGAACCCGTGCATTTTGCCACCGGGCCGGGCCTTCGCAACTCGGCCTGATGCCGGTGAATGGTGGCGGCGGAGGGAGTTGAACCCTCGCCAGAGGGATTATGAGTCCCTTGTGCGCGCCGGCGCTCGCCGCTGAAACTGGTTCGTCCGGTGGGGCTCGAACCCACACCTCGCCGGGTAAGAACCGGCTGCTCTGCCTCTCGAGCTCCAGACGAATGGACCCCAGTGGGTGAATCGAACACCCGTCTCTTCTTTGTAAGAGAAGCGTCTTCCCATTGGACGAACCGGGGGGTCGCGATGACAGGATTCGAACCTGCATTCTCCTGTACCCGAAGCAGGCGTCCTTCCAAAGGGACCACATCGCGTAGAGTTCTGGCCTGCCATGAGGGGCGGCGCGCAATGCGCGCCGCCGTCGAATGGACGGCCCGGCAGGACTCAAACCTGCACTGCGGCTTTCGGAAAGCCGTGTCCTGCTCATTTAGACGACGAGCCGTTGGTGAGCGTACGGGGATTCGAACCCCGACCTTTCGGATGAGAACCGAAGATCCTTGCCGTTAGACGATACGCCCGCGACCTCACAGGGAATCGAACCCTGATCTCCTGATAGACAATCAGGCATCTTAGCCGTTGGACCATGAGGCCGGACTGCAGGGCGAGCTTGAGGCCCGCCCCCGTTGCTTGGTAGAGACACATGGAATCGAACCATGGTCGCCCGCTTATCAAGCGGGTGCTCTGCCATTGAGCTATGCCTCTGGGAACAGTTGGTAGTTTGTAGTTGGTGGTTTGTAGCGGCTGCCTGGTGAAGCCGGCGGTTCGCGGTCACTACCAACCACAAACCACCAACCATCAACCATCAACTGCAGCAGTTTGTGGCTGGCAGTCACTACCAACTACAACCACCAACTATCAACTGCAGTAACCTGGCCGACTCGGGTGGACTCGAACCACCATCACGGACTTCGCAAGCCCGTATCCTGTCCTTTAGACGACGAGTCGTGGGAATTCTTGCCGACGGCTCGCCTGCCCTGAGCAAGTCAAAGGGCCCACGCAGAACCGCGCCCGGTAGCCGGGATCGAATGGCCTGCCATGAGCGAGTCGAAGGCCCTTCGGCGGGGCTCAGGGCAGGCGAGTCGAATGGCCTGCCGTGAGCCTGTCGAATGGTAGACCGACCGGGATTTCAACCCGGACTGCACGCTTGCAAGGCGTGTGTGCTCGCATTGACACTATCGGCCCATGATGCCGCGCGATGGCGCGGCTGAATTGGAGCGCGTGGCGGGACTTCAACCCGCGATTTCCTGCCTGGCAAGCAGGCGTCTTAGGCACTAGACCACACGCGCAGAATGTGTGCCCCCTTTGGCGGACTGGACCGCGCTCAGGGGGCGTGAACTCGACACCGTTGTCAAAGAGCTGGTGTGCCCGCCCGGACTCGAACCGGGACCTCCGCGGCTTCAACACGGCGCTCTGCCTGTTGAGCTACGGGCACCCGCCTTCGCCAAGGCTTCGGCGGGCAGGCCCGCGAAGTTCATGGCTCGTGCGCTGCTACTCTCGCGCCGGCCCGCCATGAGCGAGCAACGCCGTTCGGCGCTGCTCACGGCAGGCGAGTCGAATGGGTGCGGGCGCGGATTCGAACCGCCCCTTCGCTTTCACAGAGCGACATGCCGCCCTTACACCAACCCGCACAAACGAAAGCGGGGACCTCGCATGAGGTCCCCGCCGGTCAATCTGATCACTCAGACCCGCGGTGGACCTCTCGGCCGATAGCTTCACGCGTCGCCTTTGGCAGGCGCATGCGCGAATCTCGATTGTGGATATGCAACGACATCTCAACCTCGCCTCGTTCGGTCATACAGGTGTATCCCGTGCACCTTGACGTGTCAATAGAAATCTTGACGCGTCAACTATGAAACGCGGAGACGGCCCGGGTGGTTGCGCAGAAAATCAGGTTTTTACTTCGATCAGCCAGGAGCCATCCTCCTCCGCGACATCGATGGTGACGTCAAGAAAGCGGCGGATGGTGTCGATGTTCGTGCGCGTGTGGCCGGACGGTTCCAGTGTGCGGAAGCGCCCGCCCGCGCCCAGCGCCATCGGCAGCAGCAGCTGGTCGGCGAGGTGCTGACCCACGGGCGCGCCCGCTTCGAGATACTCGAGCATTTCCCTGATCGCGGACTTGGCGACATCCTCGGCCCGCACGCCGCGCTTGCCGAAGGCCGTTACGACCTCCGTGACCTGCGGCGAATGGCAGTAGATGCACAGGGCGTTGCCCGGGCCGAGCGACTTGACCTCGACGGCGTTGAGTACGTCTTCATCCAGCACAAACGCCTGCCTCACCTTGCGCAGCTCGCGCTGGGCGACGTCGGCCGGCAGCTTGCTGAAGTAGGCCGTGGCCGACAGCGACGTGCTCATGAGCTCCAGCAGCCCGAAGCGCTCGCGGTCATGCCAGGGATGGATGCGCGCGTGAAGCAGCCCGCCGCCGGCCGGATAGAAACCCAGCCGCTCGGCCGTGAGGGCTGTACTGACGCCCATACGTTCCAGCAGGGGGATGAACGTGTGCTGCAGGAAGTCGAACGGCGGTGCCCACGCCGCGTGCGTGCCGCCCTCGATCATCACGAAACTCGGCGCGTCGGCATGCACCAGCGGCATCAGCACCGTCTGGTACACCAGCGCGGCGCTGCCCGCCGAGCCCACGCTGAAGCGGTACTGGCCGGGGTAGATGCCCTCGGGTGTGAAGATCAGTTCCTGCGAGTCAATGGCATCGCCGCTGACCTCTGCGTTGCTGATCTGTTTCGCCGCGCGCACGCAGGCCAGATGCTGCTTCTTCAAACCCGGCGACTTGCGCCCGGCGCGGATGTTGAACAGGCGAAACGGCTGGCGAGTGACAATGGATAGCGCGAGCGAGGTGCGAAGCACCTGCCCGCCGCCCTCACCCTCGCTGCCGTCGATCTCAATCATAGTTGATAGTTGGCAGTTGATAGTTCGTAGTGAAGGCAGTTGCTATGAACTACCAACCATCAACTATCAACTGTAGCCGTCAGCCCTTTACGCACACGATCTGCTTGAGCGTGTGGACGATGTCTACAAGATCTTCCTGCGCCTTCATTACGGCGTCGATGTTCTTGTACGCCATCGGCGTTTCGTCGATCACGTCCTTGTCCTTGCGGCACTCGATGCCTTCCGTGGCCGCGACGTGGTCCTTCACCGTGAAGCGCTTGCGCGCCTCGTTGCGGCTCATGGCACGGCCTGCGCCGTGGCTGCACGAGCAGAAGCTTTCCGCGTGGCCCTTGCCGCAGACGATGTAGCTGCGCGCGCCCATGCTGCCCGGGATGATCCCGAGCTCGCCCTTGCGTGCGCTGACCGCGCCCTTGCGGGTGACGAACACTTCCTCGTCGTAGTGCGTCTCCTTCTGCACGTAGTTGTGGTGGCAGTTGACTGCCATCAGCTCCGACTCGAACTCCGGGACGTGCGGAGTAAAGCGCACGGCGTTGACCACCGCGTGCATCATGCGCGCGCGGTTTGTGCGGGCGTACTCCTGCGCCCAGTGCACGGCCTCGACGTAATCGTCGAAGTGCTCAGCGCCTTCCTCGAAGTAAGCCAGGTTCTCGTCCGGCAGGTTCTTGAAGTGCTTGCGCATGTCCTGCTTGGCGAGATGAATGAAATGCGAGCCGATCCGGTTGCCGACGCCGCGCGAGCCCGAGTGCAGCATGAACCACACGTCGTTGGACTCATCCAGGCAGACCTCAATGAAATGATTGCCGGTGCCGAGCGTGCCCAGGTGCTCAATCGGGTGGGCGTTGCGCTGCAGCTTCGGGTGCTTGCTGATCAGCTTGCGGTAGCCCGCATCGAGCGCCTTGAAGGCCTGCTCGTTCTCGGGCGGCGGGTTGGTCCAGGCGCCGCGGTCGCCGCGCCCGCCACGGTTGGTACGCCCGTGCGGCACGGCGCGCTCGATCGAGTTGCGCACCCCGGCCAGGTTGTCCGGAAGGTCCTCGGCCTTGAGCGAAGTCTTGACCGCGCACATGCCGCAGCCGATGTCGACGCCGACAGCGGCCGGGATGATCGCACCCAGCGTCGGCACGACCGAGCCGACGGTCGCGCCCAGGCCCCAGTGAACGTCCGGCATGGCCGCGACCCACTTGAACACAACCGGCAGCTTGGCGGTGTTGACGAGCTGCTTCTCGGCCTCGGCCTCAAGCTGCACGCCCTCCACCCAGGCCTTGATCGGCTTGGCGCCCTTGTTCGTGATCATCTTGTACGGCATCGCGTTCTCCGCTCGTTACGTTACACGAACGCGGTGGAGTTGCACCTTGCCCAAAGCAAGCGGGCCCGCCTTGGCGGACCCGATGCTCTGAAAGACTGCGGTGTGTGTGTCAGGGCTAGTCTTTGGAGGAGACTGGGCACATTCCCGCCACACACCCCGCATCATGCTTCGCGGCGCTTGCGCAGGCGCGATGCCGCGCCTGCCAATCCCAGCAGCGTCAGGATTGCCAGCCATGAGCCCGCGTCGCCCGCGGCGGCAACGCAACCGCCGTTTTCACGCCCGCGGGAAGTGACGTCGCCACCGACGACGGCGATCTTGAGCTGCTGCTCGTGCGATGCTCCGGTTGCGTCGGTTGCGCGAACGATGAACGTGAACGTATGGGTTACGAACGAGTACGGCGTCCCGCTGATCAGCCCGCTTGCATCCAGGTTCAGCCCCGGCGGCAGCTCGCCGCTGTAGAGCGACCAGGTGTAGGCACCGCTGCCGTTGACGGCCTGCAACTGCACGGCCGGGTAGCCCGCGCCCGACACGCCGTATGGCAGATCCGTCGTGGTGATGTGGATGCCGTTGGGGTCAATGCCCGTGCCGACGACGGAGACCACGAACGGCGACGGGTTGACCGGGTCGTTGTGAGTGAACACCACGTCGGCGTTCTTGATGCCGCCGAGCGTCGGGTCAAACGTGACGAAGAAGCTGGTGCTGCTGCCCGGCGTCAGGGTGCCGGCCATGCCCGTGGTGTTGAGCGAGAAGTCTGCCGCGTTCGTGCCTGTCAGCGAGGGCGTGCCGATGCTCAGGTCCAGCGTCCCGGTGTTTTCGAGCACGATCGTGATCGGGCTGGTTGCGCCCGCGGCAACGTTGATGCTGCCGCAGTCGCGCCCGCCGCCGATCGCCGCGGCGCTGCCGCTGACGACGCCCGGACCCGTCACCGAGCCCTCATGTACCGAGACCTCCGGCGCGATGCCGTTGCCGGTTACGTTTAGCACGTACGGGCTTGCCGTGGTGGCGTCGTTGTGCGTGAAGTCCACGACGCATGACACCTGTCCCGCGACGCTCGGGTCGAAGCTGATGCTGAAGGTCGCGCTGGCGCCGACTGCCAGCGAGCCGGGGAACCCCGTCGTGTTGAGCACGAAGCTGCCCTGGCCAGCCGCGTGCAGGGTCGGCGTGCCGAGCGTGAGCGTGGCCGTGCCCGTGTTCTGCACGAAGATGACGCCCGGAGCGGTCGGGCCCGCGGAGACGTCCCGGCTGCCGAAGTCGAGGATGCCCACGGCCGGCGCCGGGTTGGCCAGTGCCGCGCCGCCCGCGTTGGTTTCGCGCACGCTGATGACCGGCGCCGCGAGCACGCCGTTGCCGGTCACGTTGATGATGAACGGGCTGGCGACGCTGCCGTCGTTGTGGGTGAAGGTGACCTCCGCGATCTTTACACCGACGCTGGTCGGCGCGAAGCGCACCTCGAAGCTGCTGCTGTTGCCCACTAGGATGGAGCCGTTGAAGCCCGCCGTGTTCAGGGCGAATTCGCCCGCATCCGGCCCGCCGAGCGTGATTGTGCCCACCGTCAGCGTAGCGCCGCCGGTGTTTGAAATCGTGATCGTCGCCGGCGCGGACATCGAGCCGACAATGACATTGCCGAAGTCGCGCGCACCCGCGGCCGGGGCATTGTGCGCCAGCGCGCTGCCGTCCGATACGCCGATCAGCGGCGCGGCCGGGATGGCGTTGCCGAGAACCGGAACCTCGTAGGCCGAGGGCTGCTGCCCGTCGTTGTGGTAGATGCGCACGTAGGCGTCCTTCGCGCCCGCGCTGGTGGGCTGGAACGCGACGGTGAAGGTCATGTTGCTGCCCGGTGCGATGGACGGCGGGATCGGGCCGGTGTTGACCGCGAACTGGTTCCACCACACGCCGCCCATGTCGATGGCCTGGATGGTCAGCGGCCCGTTGCCGACGTTGGTAATGGCGATGGTGATCGGGTTCGAGATCCCGCCCACGGTGACGTTGCCGAAGTCGCGCACGGTGCCCGTCGCCGGCGCCTGGTGCGGGATGTTCGCGCCGCCGGAGACCGTCTGGTCCACCTGGATGCTCGGGATCATCACGATCGCCTCGGCCCGCAGGTTGATGTCGAACGGGGTCGAGCCGGAGCCGACCGCGTCGTGCGGAAGCGAGAACTTGCAGGTCTTCACGCCCACCACGGCCGAGTAGAACTGAATCTGGAACGTGGCCGAGGTGTTCGGTGCCAGGCTCGCCGGCGGGTTGTTCAGGATATAGAAGTCCGTCGGGTTGGCGCCGGTCTTGCTCCACGTCGAGAAGTGGATGGTGTTCAGACCGTTATTGGTCAGCCCGATGGTCAGCACGGGCGAGTTCGTGGAGGGGCTGACCTGGCCGAAGTCGCGCAGGCCGCCGACCACTTCGTCGTCCGTGATGATCGTGCCCGTAAGCCCGCCTTCGCGCACTTCCAGCTCGGGCGGCGGCTCGAAGATCAGCACGTCGTCGATGCACCAGCCGGTGTTGACGAGGTTGCCCGTCGGGCCCACCCCGAAGCGTACCTGCACCACCGGGTGTCCGGCCGCGTAGGTGCTGATGTCGTGTGCGATCAGCGTCCATGCCGAGTCGTTTGTGCTGGTGTTGGTCGGTGAGACCCAAACGTTGTTCCAGGTGATTCCGTTGTTCGTGACCTGCACCGTGAGCTTGTCGCCCAGCGTCGCGCCGAGCCAGCGGTAGTAGCGCAGGCTGACGATCGTGGCCGACGTGCAGTTGAACGGCGGCGAAAGCAGCCATTCCGTGGCCTGCATGTTGGCGGCGTAGTCCGCACCGATCTTGTGGCCGGCGATGTTGTTGTCGGCCGACGCGGAGTGGTCGGTGCCCGGCTCGGAGCGTGTCGGCGTGCTGGCCGAGTACGCGACGGCCGGCCCGCGGGCCCAGTTGGTTCCGTACTGCCAGCCCTTGTCCGTGCTGAAGTCATCGGTGAAGGGCATCGACAGCGACTGCGGCAGGATGTTCAGCGTCATCGCCTTGGTGTGCGTCTTGTTGAGCACGTCTTCCACTTTCACCGTGAACGTGTGCGTTCCCTGGGTGCCCGAGGCAGGGGTGCCCGACAGCAGGAAGTCGTCGCCCGACTGCGTCAGGCTGAGCCCGCTTGGAATCGTGCCGGAGACGAGGCTCCAGCTGTACGGGGTCGCGCCGAAGTCGGCCTCGATGGTGGTCGAGTAGGCGATCTGCTCGGCGGCGCTGGGAAGCGTTGCGTCGGTGACGACGGTCAGGCTCTTGGCGTAGCCGATGTCTACGACGCCGTAGAGGCGGTTGGTGTAGATCGAGGTCGGGAAGGTGTTCGGCGTCGGCGGGCCGGAGCTTGTGCCCATGCCGTATACGTATTCGATGTCGCCCGTCGGCTTCCAGGAGGTCGGCAGCGAAGTGTTGTAGTAGTAGTTCGCGCCGGTGATTCCCGCGACCACGTACTCGGCGCCCTGGGTCAGCGCAACCGGCGTCAGCAACTCGGTGAACTGCCAGCCCGTGCCGGTGCCGCAGGTCGCCTGCGCGAGCACCGCCTGGGTAGTTGCGTCAAACAGGGTCACGACGTGCGGGATGGTGGACTGGTTGGGGAAGTTGGCGCCGAGCCGCAGCACGGTAAGCCCCGGCGTGTTCACCTTGAACTTCCAGCCCCACTGGTAAGTGATCGTTGACGTGCTGTTGTATGTGCTGAAGCCGGTGGAAGCCGGGTTCTGCTGGGTCATCGGGTACGAGTAGTGCGACGCGGGCCACGCCACCACGAGCTGCATGGCCTTGGTGCGCGTATAGCCGGTGTTGTCGACGACCTTGACCGTGAAGTTGTAGGTGCCGGGCGTACCGGTTGCGGGCGTGCCGGTCAGCACGTAGTCGTTGCCGGATTGTGCAAGGCTGAGCCCGCCCGGCAGCGCGCCGGAGACCAGCGACCAGCTGTAGGGCGAGGCGCCGGACGTGGCCTGGATCGTTGTCGAGTAGGCAACCTGCTCGGTTGCGGACGGCAGGATCGTATCCGTGCTGATGTTCATGACCTTGGCGTAGCCGAAGTCCACCACGCCGCCCATGCGGTTGGTGACGGTCTGGTTCGGGTAGGCGCTGAGCGCCGGTACGGTCGAGTAGTAGTCGTTGGCCGACTGCACCCATTCGATATCGCCGGTCGGCTTCCAGCTGGCGGGAAGGCTGGTGTGCCAGTACGCCGCCGCGGGCACGCTCTGGTAGCCGCAGATCACGTAACTCTTGCCCGCCACGAGGTCCACCGGCGTGGCGAGGTTGGCGAACCTCCAGCCGCTGCCCGGCGCCACAGTGGCGCTCACGATGACCGTCTTGGTGGTATCGTCGAAGATCGCGAGTTCAACGGCCGAGCTGTCGATGAAGTTCGCGCCGAGGCGCAGCACGGAAACGCCCGTGGCGTTCACCTTGAACTTGTAGCCCCACTTCGAGTACGAGCCGTAGGTGTTGAAATTCGTGAAGCCCGACGCCGTCGGGTCCTGCTGGGTCATCGGGTAGATGTCGGTGCCGGAAGGCCACAGCACGAACAGCGAGATCGTCTTGGTGACGATTGCATTCAGGTTGTCCGTCACCTTGACGTCGAAGCTGTACAGACCGTTCGAGCCGTAGTCCGGCGTGCCGGAGATGTGAAAGGCATTGCCCGACTGCGCTATGCTGAGCCCCGACGGCAGCGAGCCCGAAACCAGCGTCCACGTGTAGGGCGTCTGCCCGTGCAATGCCGTGATGTCCCCGCTGTAGCTGGTGCCGGCCGTCGCGTCCGGCGCCGTTGAGGAAGTGATCAGCAGCCCGTCGACGTTCAGCGCGATGGTCTTGGTCTCAGAGCCGCTGGCGCTGTCGGTGACCTTGATGTCGAACGAGTAGGTTCCCTGCGAGCCGGTCGCCGGCGTACCCGAAAGCACGTAGCTGTTGCCCGACTGCGTCAGGCTCAGCCCGCTCGGCAGGTTGCCCGAGACGTGCGACCAGGTGTACGGCGTCGTGCCGTTGGTCGCCGTGAATGTGTGGTTGTAGGCGGTCAGCTCGCCGGCGTTCGGAATCTGCGCCGGTGAGGTGATCACCAGCCCGTTGGCGTAGCCGACGTCCACCACGCCGTAGTTGGCCGTGCCGATCGTCGTGTTCGGGTAGTCGTTTTCGTTGGTCGAGACGATGTACTGGTTGTCCATGAACTGGATGTCGCCCGTCGGCACCCACGAAGCAGGCGGCGTCTGGTGGTAGTAGCAGCCATGCGTGCCGCGGATCATGCCGGTAACCACGTACTCGCTGCCGTTCGCGAGCGCGACCGGGTTGCTGAGATTCACGAACTGCCAGCCGGTGCCCGGACCGCACACTTCCTGGGCGAGCACCGACTGGGACGAGACATCGAATAGGGTCACCGTTACGCCGGGCGTGCCGGCCGGGAAGTTGCATCCAAGTTGCGTGACCACGATGTCGTTCGTGTTGGCCTTGAAGCGCCAGCCGATGTTCAGGTCGATGGTCCCGAAGGGCGCCGCGGCCGTGAAGCCGGAGGCGGTCGGGTCCTGCTGGTTCATCGGGTGGGTCTGGGCCGCAAGCGAGCCGCAGAACAGCATGAGCATGGAAACGAAGACGGAAAGACTCGCTGCGTACTTCATGGGATCTACCTCCAATAGATCGGATCGGATGTCAGGTGGCCCGCGCGCTTCGTGCGGCCACGGAAGGAAAGTACCTGAATAGGAATGGTGGAGGTGTTAGAATCGAAAGGAGCTATTCCTTTATAGGAAACTATGCCCACTGGCACACGGAAGCGGAAAGACGCGCAGAATGAGCCGCTCGGGATCACCAGGAGACTGCAGTCTCTGGCCGAGCGCCATTCACTGGCCGAGATCGCGCGCCGCACCGATACCCCGACCACCTGCGTCCACCGCTACCTGCACGGCAGCAAGGTGCCCGTCGACTTCTGCGAGCGCGTCGTGCGCGAGTTCCAGGTCAACCCGTCCTGGCTGCTGATCGGTGAGGGCGAAGAGAGCCTCGACCAGGTCGCCGAGCGCACCGGCGCCATGGCCGGCGAACTGCTCGATCTCGTGCGCGCCATGAACGCCGTCGCCCACCAGCGCATGGGCGCGCTTGCCGGCAAGCACCACGCCCGCGTGTTGCGCGAGCTGAACGACGCGCTGCTGCGCTACGAAGAACTCAAGGGCCGGATCGGGATCGAGGCCGCGCGCATCTACTCCGACCTCAAGCAGCAGCTCAAGGCCGCCATGGCAAAGCTGGACGTCACCCGCGCCGAGGAACTGTTCCGCGCGGCTGACCAGGTGGAGCGCCTGTGCTTTGACGAGAAGATTTCGTACGAGCACCTGGAGTTGCAGACCAACTGGGCGCTGCTCACGAACGACGCCGAGACCGTGCTGCGCAACCAGCAGCGTCTGTTTCGCGAGCCGATCTCCGAGGGTCGCCTTAATACGGAAGAACATTGCCTGAACGCCAACCGGCTCGGGCAGGCGCTGGAGCGTCGTGGGCGGCTGAAGGACGCGCTGCGTGTCCTGCGCGCGGCGCTGATCCTGGCCGAGGAACACGCCGAGGAGCTGCACAGCTACCCGATGCTGGCCAGCGTCTGCGGCAGCTACCTGATCCGCGACGGGCAGCTTGCCGAGGGGCTGGCGCTGCTGCAGCGCTGGGCCGGGCGCGTGCCCGAGGAGCCGCGCCGCCGCGCCGCGCGCCACATGCTGATGATCGGGCTGCTGATGTCGTCAGGGCTGGATATCCGCCTGGCCTTCGAGTGGGACGACCACCACGAGATCAAGGCGCTCGACCTGCTGCAGGCCGCGCTGCTGCTCGAGGACCCGGAGGCATTGCAGCGCGCGATCGACTACTACCACGACCCGCGCGTTGAGCACCTGAAGGTCTACGAGAGCCGCACCTACCTGCTCGTGTTCGCCAAGGCCTTGCTGGCGGGGATGAAGAGCGGACTCCCGGCCGCGAAGGCCGAGCTGGCCAGGCTGGATCCGGATACGCCCAAGGACGCCGTGGCGCTGTACAGCAAACAGTTGGACCAGTGCGTCGGGCAGGTGAACCGCGGCCCGCGCAAACTGGAAATCACGGGCGCGCGCCTGCCGCTGCTGATGATGTTCCGCGCCCACCTGAACGTGCTGCGCGACCCCAAGGCAACCGCGGTCGAGAAGGAATCCAGCCGCGCCGCCGTTCAGCAATTCGAGACGGCCGGCTACGAAATCCTGCGCATCGCCCGCATGCGCAACGAGCGACGCGCAAGCTGAACGACCTGCGCTCACGCCTCGATCGGCTTGGCGCCTCTGCTGGTGACCACTTGGCGCGTTACGAAAATCCGGGCGGGTCGCATTGCGTGGTGCGGGCAGCCTGCCCGCATCGGCCAAGGCGGAGCGCCTTGGCCGTGGTCGCGAAACGAGACGCTTCGCGACACGCAGGTTGGAAGCCTGCGCCACCTGCGGGCGAGACGCCCACAACACGAGCGAGCCGCCGGGTGTCCCCGGCGGCTCTTGGCGGTTTGCGCGGTACGTGTGACCGTGCTGCTCTCGATGGGCCGCGCGGCCCGAAGCTTCTATCGGTCGCGTGTATTCTACTCCTGCACGCGTTGCCGATGAAAGTGCCTGCCTAGCTGCAGCCCATGCTGTTGCCGCAGTTGAGGCACTTGTAGCAGGCTCCGTTTCGTACCGTGATGTGGCCGCACACGTCGCAGATCGGCGCGTCGCCCATGAGTGATTCCATCTGTTCGCTCAGTGCATCGCGCGGTTTGCCGGCTTTCGGTGTGCTTACCGGCGCAGGCTGGTCGGCGAGCCTGCTTGCGGCCTGCACTTCCTTCATGTGCTCGCCCGCGTTGCCGAGGTCTTTGGTGTCCTCGCCCTGCTGTGACAGCAGCGCGGGGCCCTTCACCTCTTCCGGCTTGATGTGCAGGAAGTCCGTGCGCCCGAGGTACTGGTGGCCCAGCGTGCGGAACACCAGGTCCACCACCGACGTCGCGAGACGAATGTGCGCGTGGCCTTCGACCATGCCCTGCGGCTCGAAGCGCGTGAAGGTGAACGTGTCGACGAATTCCTTGAGCGGCACGCCGTACTGCAGGCCCTTTGAAACTGCGATGGCAAAGCAGTTGAGGATCGAACGCAGCGTCGCGCCTTCCTTGGACATATCGAGGAAGATCTCGCCCAGCTCGCCGTTCAGGTATTCGCCCGTGCGCAGGTACATCTTCTGGCCGGACAGCTTCAGCTCGTAGGTAAAGCCGCGGCGCTGCGACGGCAGCGGACGGCGGTGCAGCCCGCGCGGCGGCGCGGATTGCGCGACGGCCTGCGCGCCGATCTCGGCGACCATTTCCTTCTTGAGCACTTCGGTCGGCTTGCCGTCGGACTTGACCGGCTTGTCCTCTTCCTTCTTCTTGCTGCTGGTGCTGAGGACCTGGCTGTGCTTGCTGCCGTCGCGGTAGATCGCGACCGCCTTCAGCCCCAGGTCGTGCGCCTGCATGTACGAGTCCTGGATGTCCTCGATCGTCACCTCGTTGGGCATGTTGATCGTCTTGCTGATCGCGCCCGAGATGAACGGCTGTGCCGCGGCCATCATGCGCACGTGGCCCATGTGGTGGATAAAGCGCTTGCCGTGTTTGCCGCAGCGGTTGGCGCAGTCGAACACCGGCAGGTGTTCCTGCTTCAGGAACGGCGCGCCCTCGACGGTCTGGCGTCCGCAGATGTGGTCGCTGGCGGCCTCGACGGCGTCCTGCTCATAGCCGAGCGCCTTCAGCAGGTCGAAGGTCGGCTCGCTCCAGGCGTCCTTCTTGAAGCCGAGGCGCGTCATGGTCTCTTCGCCGAGCGTCCAGGGGTTGATGGCAAAGCCCAGCTCGAGCGCGCCCTGCAGCCCGGTCTCGATGCGGCTGATGTCCGCCTCGGTGAAGCCCTTGCTGCGCAGGGACTCGTCGTTGATGTGCGGCGCGCCCTTGAGCGTCAGCGTGCCAACGACGTACTCGACGATCGCCTTGCGCTCTTTCTCGTCGTAGCCGAGGTGCTGCAGCGCGGGCAGCACGCTCTGGTTGATGATCTTGAAGTAGCCGCCGCCGGCGAGCTTCTTGAATTTCACCAGCGCGAAGTCGGGCTCGATGCCGGTTGTGTCGCAGTCCATGAGAAGACCGATGGTGCCGGTCGGGGCGATCACGGTCGTCTGCGCGTTGCGGTAGCCGTTCTTCTTGCCCAGCTCAACGGCGCGATCCCACACCTCGCGCGAGGCGTTCAGAAGATAGTCCGGGCAGAACTCGGGGTTGATGCCGACCGGCTTCACGCGCAACTGCTCGTACTCGTCGCTGGGGGCGTTGTAGGCCGCGCGGCGATGGTTGCGCATCACGCGCAGCATGTCCTTGCTGTTCGGCTTGTAGCGCGGGAACGGGCCGTGCCCGCCCGCCATCTCGGCGCTGGCAGCGTAGCTTTCGCCGGTGAGGATCGCGGTGACGGCGCCGCAGACGGCCGTGGCCTTCTTGCTGTCGTAGGGAATGCCGCTGAGCATCAGGCAGGTGCCGAGGTTGGCGTAGCCCAGCCCGAGCGTGCGGTAGTCGTAGGACTTCTGCGCGATCTCTTCGGACGGGAACTGCGCCATCAGCACGCTGATCTCGAGCGTGATGGTCCAGAGCCGCGTCGCGTGTTTAATCGCGGGCACGTCGAATTCGGCCTTTTCCTTGTCAAAGAACTTGATCAGGTTCAGTGAGGCCAGGTTGCAGGCCGTGTCGTCGAGGAACATGTACTCGCTGCACGGGTTGCTTGCGTTGATCCGCCCATCCTGCGGGCAGGTGTGCCAGTCGTTGATGACGGTGTCGTACTGCACGCCCGGGTCGGCGCACTGCCATGCGGCCTTGGCGATCTGGTCCCACAGGTCGCGGGCTTTCACAGTTTTGCTGATGTGGTTCTTGTCGGTGCGCCAGCGCAGGTGCCAGTCGCCGTCGCCGCGGACGGAGTCAATGAACTCGCTCGGCACGCGCACGCTGTTGTTGGAATTCTGGCCGCTGACCGTGCCGTAGGCCTCGCCGTTGAAGTCGGCGGGCAGCCCGGCGTCGATCAGGATCTTGGCCTTGTCCTCTTCGTGGGCCTTCCAGTTGATGAACGTTTCGATGTCCGGGTGGTCGAGGTCGAGGCAGACCATCTTGGCCGCGCGGCGCGTCGTGCCGCCCGATTTGATGGCGCCCGCGGCGCGGTCACCCACGCGCAGGAATGACATGAGACCGCTGCTCTGGCCGCCGCCGGAAAGCGGCTCGCCGGCGCCGCGCAGCTTGCTGAAGTTGGTGCCCGTGCCGCTGCCGTATTTGAAGAGGCGTGCTTCGCGGGTCCACAGGTCCATGATGCCGCCCTTGCCGACCAGGTCGTCGGTGACGTTCTGGATGAAGCAGGCGTGCGGCTGCGGGTGGGTGTAGGCGTCTTTTGACTTCGTGAGCTTGCCGGTGTCCGGGTCCACGTAGAAGTGGCCCTGGCTGGGGCCGGTCAGACCGTAGGCCCACGCGAGGCCCGTGTTGAACCACTGCGGGCTGTTCGGCGCGGCGTACTGGTGGATGAGCATGTGGGCCATCTCATCGTAATAGGCCTGCGCATCCTGCTCGGTCCGGAAGTAGCCGTACTTTTCGCCCCAGTGGCGCCAGCAGCCGGCGAGGCGGTTGACCACCTGGCGGGCGCTGCGCTCGGGTCCCATCACCACGTTGCCGTCGTCGTCCTTCAGCGGCTCGGACGTGAGCGGGTTTTCCCCTTCCTTATATTGGGGCACCTGCGCCTTGCGGAAATACTTGCTGATCATGATGTCGGTCGCGAGCTGCGACCAGTCGGCCGGGATTTCCGCGCCGTCCATCTGGAACACGACGCTGCCGTCCGGGTTGGTGATCTTGGTGCCGCGGCGGGCGTACTTGACCTTGCCGAGCACGTCCTCGCCTGCCTTGGTGAAGAGGCGCGGGATGGCCACGCCGGTCGGGCAGGCCTTGCTTGTGCTGGCCTTGTTTTCGGTGTTCACGTCGGTGACTTCGCGCCGGGCGCGTGAGGTGCGCGCGGTCTTGGTCTTGGTTGCGGCCTCGGTCTTGCCGGTTTTTCTACGCATGTCGTGCCTTTCCCGCCTGATTGCGCGAAGGAGTCCAGCTCCCGCGCGGAAGCATATTCAAGAGGATGTGAAGCCGTGCGCGGAAAGGCGCATGGCACGCTACCCCTAGTGTCCGTTGAAGTTGTCGGATTGTGCCGTCGGTCAAACCGGCGACGAGGGGCAAGTATATCTCCCGGCAGTAGGTGGTCAAAGAAAAAGCACTAAATAAAGGGTGTCGGTAACGGGTGAATACTGTATGCAGTTTGTGGATGGTTTCCCACACAATCCCCAGAAATCAACGGTTCGCTGACGCCCAGTTGTCAACAAGCACGGTCACACCTTGGCTCGCGGATACCAGCACACAAGATGTAGTGGCACACTTTGCGCCACACCGCCCTGTCCGCAAGCCCCAAAGGGTTCTGCGCACGGCCGTCCCGACCCTGTCCACAGGTTGTGGCGACCGTACTGACATCAGAAGGATATCACGCCTTGCGACATTCCCCGGGCGGGGTCAGGCGTCCTGTTCGTCGCCGACCGGTTTGGCGTTTTCGACGATCTTGTCGCTCTGCTTCTTGATGGCCTTGGTCTGGGTCCAGCCGTCGCGCGAGAAGATCAGGTGTGCGACGCGTTCGGCGTCGACATCCAGGATCGGCATCTCGGAGGTTGCCTCGGGCGTGCTCGGGCTGTCGCTGTCGACCGTGACGCGGATGCAGAAGTAGCGCGGCCCGGTGCAGCGCATCAGCACGAGCCCGGATTCGCTGACGCGGTCGCCGTCTTTTCCGCTGATGATGCTGGAGTCGATCATGAAGTGCCAGCCGGTCTCGCGCATGCGGTGCCGCGTGGCATAGGCCTTCAGGCGCGCCTTGGCGTGGTCGCGCATCATGATCAACGCCGAACGGGCGGCGAGCTTGGTGTCTTTGTTTCCCGGCATAGATGCTGTTCGATATTGAACATGTCGCATCACCGCTGCCAAGAGCGAACTGGACGCCTCGAACGAATCAATCGCCCATTTCGATGGGTGGGTTGACCTTGATGCCGCCCTTGTCTGCGGGCAGTGGTGCGCCGGACAGGATCCACCTCTCGATCAGCTCG
This sequence comes from Planctomycetota bacterium, assembly GCA_020638675.1. GTDB lineage: Bacteria > Planctomycetota > UBA8742 > UBA2392 > UBA2392 > JACKID01. Next base: position 105,446 of record JACKID010000003.1, on the reverse strand, counting down.
GTCTCTTCGGGCGGCAGCGGGTTCATCCCGAACGGCATGCGCGGATGCTTCAGACCCTTGATGTGCATCAGCAGGGGCGAGTTCTCGTCGTACGGGATCACGCTGGGGCGGGGCTCGCCCAGGTCATCCACCGCGCCGCGCATGACGCCTTCCAGCGTCCACAGGTCGAGCTTGCGGGGCTTGGCGCTCCAGGTGTCCAGCCAGCCCGCGCCGCCCTCGGGGTTGGCGCTGGCGGGCGCGTTCTTGTCCGGGGCGTAGTGGCAGCCGTTGCAGCGCCGGCGCAGCACGTCCATGACTTCGCTCGCGCTCACCGTCGGCCTGGGCGACGGTACGGCGTTGGTCACGTACCAGGCCAGCTCGCGTGCTTCTTCTTCGGTCATGTTGGTCTGCAGCATCCCGGACCACGGCATGCGCTGCGCCGGGTGCCGGATGCCCTCGGCCAGCCACTCCGGGCGAACGCGCGTCCAGGCCCTGGACAGGTCCGGCGCGAACACGACCGGCATCAGGTGCGGGCGCCCGTTGTTGTCGTAGGTTGGCTTGATCTCGTCGTCGCCGAGCGTGTGGCACTGGCGGCAGTTGTACTCGAGCCAGAGTACCGTGCCTTTCTGCAGGCGTTCTTCGGACGGCTCGGCTTCGCGTTTCGGCTTCCAGTCGGGCAGGCTGGAGATTGCGTCGTTGGCCTTGAGCGCCAGATACTTCGTCAGCACCGTCACTTCGCGGTCTGTCAGACCCAAGTCGGGCATGCGGTCGTTGCTGTTCTGCCGGATCGGGTACGGGTAGCGCAGGTAGCGCTTGATCCAGGGCTCGGTGCGGCGCTCGGCGATTGAATCCAGCGGCGGCGCGAGGTTTTCCGGGCGGCTCTTGTACTGGTGGCAGCTCTGGCAGTTGTCGCGCGGGATGTGCGTGGCGTCCTGCGGAACCTCCGTGCGGTGGCAGAAGTTGCAGTTGTGTTTAAGAACCAGCTTGTCGCCTTCGGCCAGCCACTCCTCGACTGTCGCGGGTAGCTCACCGTGCACGGGCGGCGTGTCGCTGTCCCGCCCGCCCTTGGCGCCGTGATACATAATCAACGAGATGCCCAGCGCGGTCAGCCCCAGCCCCGTCACCAGCATCACGATATTGGCGAGTTTGATGCCCTTCATGCGTCCCATAGTACAAACCCCGCCCGGAAGGGCGGGGCGTGAGTGCTGGAGTTTCCGGGCGGATTACCCGCGTTTCATCAGGCTTGGGTCCGTCTTCGGCTCTACGGGCTGGTCGCCTTTGCGCTTGAGGTAGCTGGTGTATTCGGCCCAGATTTCGCGCACCTGGTCGGGGCTGATGTGCCCGTCATCCATCAGGATGCTCTCGACGCGCTTGATGTCGCCCAGCGCCTTGAACAACTGGCGCTGGAAAGCCAACGCCTCATCGAGCTGCGTCTTGGTGATGAAATTCTTGCGGAACATGCGGCGCCCGAGCCGCTTGTCCTCTTGCCGGATCAGCGCGTAGTTGCGCGCCTTCACCAGCTTGTACAGCTCGGCCCGGCTGAGCCAGTTGTGCTCAAGGATCGCGTGCGCGAGGTCGAGCTCGCGCCCTTCCTTCTTGGCCGTGGCGCAGTCGGCAAGCGCTTCATCGACCTGTCCCTGAGTCACTTTCGTGTTCTTCAGGATGATCGATATCAACAATTGATCCGCCTGCGACATCCGTGCGGCCTTGGTGTTCTGGGTCTGCGATAGGTTCATCTTGGCAGTTCCAGGGGGGAAACGGGGAGGGATCTGCCATTCCCTAGCCACTATTCAACACCCCGGGTGCGCAAGTTGCAAGCGCGGGAAGTGCGTTTCGGGGGCCGCGGATGTGCTGATCCGCGATCTACTTCAGGACTTCGCCAAGCCGGACGGCCTTCACCACGCCGGTTTCGGCGAAGTAGACGCTGCGATCCTTGCCGGCCAGCACCACGAACGGAAGCTGGTTCAGCGTCAGGGTCTTGCCCTTCTTGGTCTCGAACAGGCGGTTGAACGTCGCGTTGATCGGCGCCGTACCGTCGGCCTTGTAGCACTTGTAGGTGATGCCCTGCGTCTTCACGAAGTCGCGCGCGGCCGTGATGTCGTCGGCGATGAAGCAGATGATCTCGACGTCCGGGTGGGCCTTGTGGAAGGCTTCCAGCTCGGCGGCCTGGTCGCGGCTGACCTGCTGCCAGGTGCCGATGCCGGCGATCAGCAGGCGCTTGTCCTTGAACTCGGCGTCGGAGAGGTTGTGCTCGACTTCCTCAAGGTCCTTCATGGCGAAGGTGGGAAGGCGCTTGGTGGCGTCGGCGGTCACGTGATGCACGGCGAGGCCGGCAAGGGCGATCACGAGGGCAAGCGACAGGCTGATCATAAGCTGCTTCACACTTCACCTCAGGCGCGGGGCGCGGAAGTTTCCGGCCACGCTGTACTTGCGGAACTTCAGGTCGAACCGCCCGACCACCAGGTCCGGCCCGTCGTACAGGATCTCGTACGTGCCGGATTCGAACTCGTCGTTGCCCGACGCGACGAAGGCGTCTGTCACCGCGCCGCTGGTCGAGCCCAGCAGGGCATTTGTCACCTTGCCGCCCGGCCCGAATTCGGCGCGCAACGATACTCGCTTGTCATCCGTGCGCAAGACGGAGATGTCGCCAAGGTCGGTAAATGAAAGCACGAACACCCGGTTGTCGCCGCCCTGGACCTCGCCCGAGGGCGACAGCTTCGCCCCGCCCCGGACCGCCATGCCCGTGATCTCGTAGGCGCCGTTGACCTTGTTCACCAGCGCGGGGGTGGTCAGCTCGAGGATGCCCTCCGTCACGGCCTCCGTGCGGCGGAACATGACGTCCACTTCGGCGTCCTGCAGCCCGCCGCTGGCGCAGCCCGAGAGGGCCACGACGGGCAGAACCAGCAGCAGAATCAGCATCCGGGCGCTTCGCATTTTCGCAACGCTACGCTGTGGTTGGGGGGCGTCAAGCCGGCTCCTTCCTCTATAATGCCGCCATGGTTCGTTTGACCGCGCTGATGCTGATTCTCGCCTGCGCTGCCCCCGTTTGGGCGGTGAAGGTCAAACTCAAGTCCGAGGACAAGGACTTCGAGGCCACCATCGTCAGCGTGAGCGACGGCACCGTGATCTACCGCAAAGGCCGCAAGGACTTCACAGTAAAGCTCGAGGACTTCGAGTTGCCGTCCCAGTTCCTCATCATGGACGAAACGCTCGGCAACACCGGCCCCGAACTGATGGACCTCGCCCGCTTCGCCCTGCACCGGGGGCTGTACGCGGAGGCGCAGAAAACCGCCGCGCAGGCCGCCAAGCTGGACGGGTTCGCCGAGCCCGCCCAGAAGCTGTCGCGCGTCGCGTTCAACCTCGAAGCCGACGCCGTGCTCGACGACGCGATCACCGCACTCGACGACAAGGACACGGTGCGGGCCCGCCCGCTGCTTGAGGACGTGGTCGCGCGCTTCGCCAACACGCCGGCGGCGGTCAAGGCCGACATCCTGCTCGGTACGCTCAAGCGCGTGGAGCTTGAGGTGCGCGCCGCCGAGCTCGAGAAAGAAGCCAGGGACGCACAGGCCGAGGCCGACGCCGAAGAGCAGAAGAAGCGGCAGCCGATCGACGACTGGCTCACCGAGCTGGACGGGCAGGTCGACACCAACGACGCGACCCGCAAGGAAGCCGACGAAGACTGCAAGACCGGCTACACCAACCGCGGGCTGCCGAAGTACGAGAACATCGTCAAGGCCATGGAGACCGTGCGCGGCAGCCTGGCCAAGAATCGCAACCTGCTGAAGTACCGCGGGCAGGACACCTACGCCGACAAGATCGACGACAAGGCCAGGCAGCTCATCATCGAGTGCTACTACGCCTGGGCCTATTACCTCTATATGGGCGCGCGCTACGAGACGGCCGTGACTATCTGCAAACGCGGCATCGAGCTCGCCCCCACCGACCGCCGCTTCCTGAGCCTGAAGGTCGACATCGACGAAGTCTACGACCCCACCGACGGCTAGGGCTTCTTCTTGCGTCCGGTGAGGAAGCCGCCGCCTCCGCCGATCAAGCCGCCGAGCAGGATTCCGAGCACGCCTTCGAGATAGTTGTCTTCCGCCTTGGCGCGATCCAGCTCGTGCTTGGCCGTGTCGAACGCTTTCTGCGTCTGCTCGAAGCGCAGCTCGCGCGTGCGCCGCTCATCTTCCGCTGCCTGCAAGGCGACCAGCGCGGCCTGCACGCGGTCGCCGTCGCCGTCTTTCAGCGCTTCGACGTATTCGTCGCGGGCCTTCTGCGCGATCTCCATCGCGTCGCGCAGCTCGGCCCCGGCGGACTCCATCGCGTCGCGGGTGCGCTCGGCCGTCTCCAGCGCGTACTGCAGGCTGGTGCAGCCGGCGACCAAGACAAACAGAAGAGGGAGAAGATACTTCATGGGAGGACTCCTATGAGGAAGTGCCGAACGCGATGACCTTGTAGGTCGAGCCGCTGGCGTTCACGTCCGAGCTGTTGGTGTTGATGGTGAGCGTCTGGTTGCCGCCCGCGCCGGGCGCATTCAGGCTGAACCACGAGTTGTTCGTCCCGCCGTTGGACAGGTTCCAGACGTAGACCGCGCCCGTGGAGCCCAGCGGCATGCACATGATCGCGCCGCTCGTGCTGCCGTTTTCGCGCTGCACGATCAGGAAGTGCGCGCGGTTGATGCCGGTCAGCGTGACGGTCTTGCCGCTGCTGCCGCTGCCGGAGTACGACAGCGTCACGGCCTTGAGCGTGCCCAGGTTGGACAGCGCGTCGCGCGCGGTGCTGGCGCCGGTGCCGCCGTTGGCTACCGCGAGATCGGTGCCGGACCAGTTGCCGTCGTTGATCGTCCCGAGCGTCGCGAGGTGGCCCAGCCCCAGATTGCCGCGGGCGGTCGCGGCGCTGGCGACGTCGCCCAGGTTGTTCGCGGCCTGCAGCAGCCCGCTCGTGCTCGGCACTTCGCTGCTGTAGGCGAGCTTGTTGGCGCCGACCTTGGCGCGGTTGCCGTCGCCGCTGTCGAGCCACAGGGTGTTCGCCGCCGTGCCGCCCGGGTTGGTCGGCTGAGGCACGAGTTCCAGTCCCGTCGGGTCGATCAACCCTTCGACCGTCAGCTTGCCGCCGACTTCGAGGTCGCCGTCGGTGCGCAGTGTGGCGGCGCTGTCGCGGTAGAGCGCCACGTCGTCGCCGAACGCGATGCCCTCTTCGTCGCCCGCGCCGAGGCGCAGCGCGTGGCTTTCTCCGAACGTCGCGCCGCTCGGGCCAAGCTGCAGGTGTCCGCTGACGTGGAGCCCGCGTGTCAGCCCGGGCTCGGGCGCGGCGTCGGCGTCGCGCGCGATGAATTCCAGATGCTGCCCGGTGGTCGCAAGCCGCACGTCCCAGCCCGAATGCATGCGCCCGGCAGCATGGTCCGGGTGCCCGAACGCGAGCACGACTTCCGGGTGCAGCGCGAGAAACGTCCGGCGCGCGCCGCCGTCGCCCTGCGCGTTCGGGATGCTGACGCCCGGCGGCAGGTAGATGCACCCGCCGCCGAGGCTGGGGTCGGGCGTGCCGTTGACCTCCGCGCTCCAGCCTTCGCTCTTGATGCTTGGGCCGGTGAACGGGACTTCGCGCTCGGTGTCGCGGCTGCTGGGTGCGGCCAACCAGTCATGGCTCGGCGCCCACAGGTTGTGATCGCTGATCGCCGGGCGGATGTCGTCGCGCGCGTACGCGGCGCGCGGCACCGTGATGCCCGGCGGATCGTCCACCGGCGGCTCGGGCGGCGGGCCGATCGGCGGCTTCCACGTCGGCGGGATTTCGGGAAGAAAGGGCACGCGGTACTGGATCTTCCAGCGGCCTTGGCGCAGCTGGTGGTTCCACGGATGCTGTTCCGCGGCGTCGTACTTGAGCTGCGCCTCGTACGGCGGCCAGGGCGGCACGCTTCCGGCGAACTCTTCCGGGTAGAATTTCAACGGCGCGTCGTGAACGGCGTCGCCCGGCACCTTGAAGAACGCGTCCGTGCTGATGTGCCCGGCCGACTCGCGGTACAGCCCGTCGTCGTCGCCGGTCTTGCCGTAGCAGTGTTTGGCGCAGGCATCCGGGTCGGCGAGGATCGGGCCGCCTTGCAGCTTCGCGGTCAGGCGTCCGAGCGCGCGCCCGTCGCCCTCGGCGAACAACCCGCGCCCGAGTACCTCCGGAGTGTTCGTGTCGCCCTCTCGCAGGTTAAGTGCGGGCACCCAGCCGCCGTCGCGCGTGCCCTCGCGCTTGTGCGCCGGGCTGAGCGCGAGCGCCGCAAGGAATTGCAACCCGCCGCGCTTGCGTTGACTGAGCCGATCCCGGTCGAGGTCGTACACCAGGCTGGACGCCGCACCGGGAGTCGCGCCGCGGCTGTCGGACACCAGCGGCCCGAGGTCTGCGAATGCCGGCTCGTCGCCGAGACTCACAATCAGCCCGCGCATCGCCCGCGGCAATACGTGCCGGGCGTCGGACAATTGCGCCGCCGTAATTTCCGCGTGCCGCTCGTCGGGCCCGAGCACGCGCAGTCGCCCGGAGTCGGCGACCTCTACCCCGGCGACGAAAAACCAGCGCCCGAACTTTGCCGAGTCCGCACTTTCCAGAAAGAACGGAAACGCCAGCGCACCCGGGTGCCGCAGCTCGAGCGCGCCGGTGTCGTCGCTGCGGCGCACCGCCTCGACCGCGAGCACGCTTTCACCTTCCGGCGTTTCGCCCCGCGTGCGAATCACCAGCGGGCCCGCGCGGTAGGCGTTGATCGGCTGATGCAATCCGCTCGGCAGCGGGGACGCGGAATGGGACAGCGCCGCCGCAACGGGCGCCGCGTACGCGGCAGCCTCGGGCTGCATCGCCCGGCTGATCACGGTTGTCGTGAGCCCGCCCGCGTCGGCCGTGACCGTGACACGCTCGCAGGTACCGCCGGGCAGCGCCCCGTGCACGCCGGCATAACGCGCCATGTGAAGTGCCTGGCGTGTGGCGTGCGACGTGGCGAGGTCCCGCGCGGCGAGCTGAAGCTGCGCCCGGTTCAGCATCGTGCCGGAGGAATCGTACGCGCCCAGCAGGTGCGGCGCGTGCAGCGTGACGGGCGCGCCGGTGCCCCCGGTTGGAACCTCCAGCGTGAACGGCGGGCGCCGCGCAGCGTGAGCGATGCGCAGCGTCAGGCTCGCGTCGCCCTGCAGCCTGCGTGCCTGGATTGTGGGGTCGTCCGCGCCGGCGGGATCGGCCAGTGCGAACGGCGCTCGCGGCAGATAGACCAGCCCGTTTTCGGCGTCGATCTCAAAGCCTTCGACGGGCACGCCGGTAGTTCGCTCGAACTGCCGCGCCTGCGGGTGCCCGGGTGCAACGCCCGATGCGATGTCAGCCAGCGCTTCGAGTCGCGGCGCCAGGAAGCTTCCGTCTTCAGCGAGCCCGCCAACCGGCAGCCACGGCAACGGCGCGCCGGTCGCGCGGAACAACCGGAATGCGTAGCGCTTGAGGGCTGGCAGGCGCGCGCCGGCGTTGACGCCGCTGGCGGGCAGAAGTTGCTCGAACCCGCCGTCGCTCAGGCAGGCCTGCCGCGCGGCGGATTCGCGCACACCCCACTGCGCAAGAACATCCGCCAGTGGCGCAATGGCGCCGTCGTCATCGGGCAGCACCGGCTCCCAGTCCGCGAGCTCGACGATCTCCAGCGCCGGGCCGCCAGCGACTTCAACCACGTCCGGTGTTTCCGGAACCGACGCCTGCACCTCGATCAGTCGCGCAGGCTCGTCCGGTTGTTCAAGCGTGCTGGGCTCGGTGCGTGTGTTGCCGGAGTCATCCACGGCGATCGTGAGACCGACGCCCGCCAGCAGATGTTCGACCGCGTTGCCCAGCGTGCCGCGTGCGCGAATGTTCACCGGCGCCTGCACGACAGCCGGCACGCGCGGTGCGTCCGAAGGCGGCAGTCCGGCCGCGACGAATAACTGCTCCAGCGCGGGCTGCGCAGTCAGCGGCTCGCCGGGGCGCCACGCGGTGCCGTCGCCGAGCGGAACGTTGATGTCCGCGTGGACGTTGCGCTGCCAGCCCTCGCGCAGGTCGCTGCCCGCGACGCGTACGCGCCCGTCGCCCAGCGTTTCCACTGAGCGCAGCGTGAATTGCCGGAACGTGCGCGACGTTTCCGCATCCGCGACGTGCACGACGCACGGGGCTGGCTGCACGCTCGCGCCCGGCGCAAGCATGGCCTCGAACGTGCTGGGGCGACCGCCGCGCAGGAGTTCAATGCGCAGCTCGATAAGCGGCAGCCCGTTGAGTGTGGCCGTGACGTGCTCAGGCATGGGGCGCTCCGGCGAGTATTGCGGACCGCCCGCGCGAGACGTAGCGCCAGGTCGTGACCCAGCGGCGGTCGGCGGGCAGCCCGGCGTGCGGCATGGAATAGTGAACCTGGCGCTCGATCAGGTCGCCCGCGTAGCGCGGCGCGGGCGGGCTCACGTGGCGCCCGTCGCCGACGGCGCTTCCTTCCTGAATCACTTCGGTCTGCGGCGCGCCGATCTGCTGGCGGTAGGCGGGCAGGGCTGTGTCGAGCAGCGGGTGGTCGATCACGCGGCGCGTGGTGGTGAACGTCAGCGACTCAGTCAGCGCCAGGGTTCCGCCCGACTCGACCAGCTCAATGAACTCGAAGTCGACGCGGCGCGAGAACGGATTCTCGGAGACGCGCGATGACACCGGCGCGCCCGGGCGCAGCTCAAGCGCCCGCGCACGCGCCGAAGCACCCGTGAAGAAGCCCGAGATGGCACGCAGCGAGCGCGCCTGCGCGTCCGTGAATTCGCTGATGATGTAGTGCCCGTCATCCACGCCACCGGGCAGCGCGCGGAACACCTGCTCGTCCATGACCTCGTATTCAACGGACGGAACTTGCGCGTCACGCATCACGGTCTGTCTCACGCGGCGATACCCCGCTGCGAGAACGGGCAGCAGCACCGCCTCGCTGTCGGCCGGCGCTTCGCCCTTGCGCAGGATTGCCGCGCCCGTCGTGAGTACGCGTTGCGGCTGCCCGGGCTCCGTCGTCAGGCGCACGCTGTAGCGGTGCGACTGGATGGCCGATGCCGCGTCCTGCAGCGTGGCACGGAACTCGAGCCTGACGCGGCGGCGATTCTCTGCCTGACCGGGCGCGCGGTCCTGCTCGGTCACGCCGACCAGTGTCGGGCCCGACCGGCAGTCCGCCGTGCCGAGCGCGCGCAGGTCCATGCCGTCGGACTGCAGTTTCAGATCGCCGCTTGTGCCCTGCAGGTCCTTGAGCGCCTGCACGACCGGTTCCAGCGCCGCGGCTGTGGCGGCTTCGGCGTCGAGCTCAATCAGCCAGGTTTCTTCCACGTCGGGCGTCGTGCCGATGCGGGTCACCGTCAGCCCGGCGGGTGTGCCCTGGGTTGCGCCCGCGAATTGCAGTGTGAGAGACATGGCTACTCCGCGAGTGAGTCGGAAACGGTCGGCGAGCCGGATGACGGCAACGCGATATCGAGCCGGTCGCGCGCGAACGACTGGAACGCCCCGGCCTCGTCGCTGGTGGTGTCGAGCAGGAAGCGGTCCGGAATCGGCACGGCCTGCGGCGCGGTTGCCCCCTCGAAGATCGCCACGCGCACTCCCGCGTGCGGCACTTCAGTGGCCGGCGCAAGCGAGACGCCGTCGATGTAGACCGCGCCGTCAAAGTCGCTGCTGCACTGGATGCGCGCCTTTACCTTGTTGGGGAAACTGGCGCGGGCCAGGTACTCAAAGCCGCCGAGGTGCAGCCACTGGCCGGTCGCCGTTGAGCCGTCGACGGTAAGCGTCAGTGCCGAGGCCACGCCGTCAACCAGCAGGTCGATCGTGACCGTGCCGCCCGTGTAGCTGCCGATGTAGATCCACGCGCCGAGTGCCCAGTGCCGCCCGGATTCGAGCGGCGGGTCGCGGTCGGCGAGGTCCTGGCGCAGCTCGCCCGCGGTTGCCCCATCGCCGGTGATCTTGAGCGCGCCGTCGCCGAACAGCTTGGTGCCGGTGTCGCGCGAGAACACGCTCGCGCCGGCCATCGCGCCCCAGTAGTCGAAGCTGCCGCCGGTTTCGGATTCAAACGCGCCGTCCGCGACCACATTGCGCGCGTCCGTGACGTCGCCGTAGGTCACCGGGATCACGCGGGTGGCCACGCTCGCGCCGATTTCAGGTCGAACTCGGAACTCCTCTTGCCCCACCGGCACGCGGTGGTGGGCGTTGTCGCGCGTGCATTCGATGACGATGCGCTGGTTCGCGACGCGTTCGTCATCCACCAGGTTCTCGCCGGCGTCGGCGACTTCCTTGGTGACGTAGCAGGCGGCGTCGCCGACGTTGTTCGCATCGGGGTTCACGCTGCCCAGCGTCACGGCGTTTGCCGCGACGCTTTCGGCATCGGCCAGCATGGCGCGCTGCAATTCGCGCAGCACCTCGGTCTGCGGGGCGCTGAGGACGTCCAGCTCGGCGGCCAGCGCGTTGCTGATCCATGAATTCAGCGATTGCCGCAGTTGCGCATCCCAGCCACGCGCCACCCGGGCGGCGTCGCTGAGGATGCTTACCGCGTCGAGGCTGTCGCGCTCGGCCGGCGCGTCATTGAGCACGTCGATGAATTCCTCGCGCAGCTTGTCGAGCGAACGGAAGGTCTCGCCGCTGCCGCTGAAGCTCAGGTTGCGCTCGGCCAGGTTGTCGAGCTGGGTGAACGCCCGGGCATACTGCCCGAGCACTTCGAAGATGGCGGTGTAGTCAGGCATGGGGGCTCCTGTCAGGCGCGTTCAACGCGCGGAATGAAGGGCGTATGCAGCTCGCCGCCGATGCTGATGAGGATCAGCGGCAGCGCGCGGCGGGCGTTGCGGCGCCAGGCGGCTGCGAGCTGCCCGGCCGGGTCATCGGCCCGTGAGCTGAGGTGGTCAAAAACGAAGTAGAGCGCGTACGCGGCCGTGACGTCGGCCAGCGGGCGCAGGTCATCGGCGCGCCAGCCTCGGGCGAAGCGCGCGTTCATGAGCGCGTCGACCACGCGCTTGGCGCGGGCCAGCGGCATGGCGAAGCCCGGGCGCCCGGCAAACTCGCCGCCGACCAGGAAGTCGTTGAGATTTTTGTGCAGGGGCAGCAGGTCTTCATCGTCGGCGTAGCAGGCGTCGATGGTCGCGTCGAACGCGTAGGCCTTGCGCAAACGCACGCGGCCGGACAGCCCGCTGGAATTCTGCTCAGCCAGAGTCACGTCGCCGCTTGCGCTGCCACTGAGCGTTCCCTGCGCGGCGAGCATGGTTCGGTCCGGGTCGCTGTAGAGGCTGACGGTGAAGTCGCCGCCGGCTTCCGTGATGCGGGTGTAGGCGCGCCCGTGGTCGGTGTTGTCGCGGCTCGCGCCGTCGAGCAGCCAGCGCGAGAACACGCCGCTGGGGTCATCAAAAGTTGTCACGTAGTCAAGCATGGTGAATGTTCCTGGAGGGCCTGCCCTCCGAAGCCCGAAGGGCGAAGGAGGGTGCCGGGGCGAGCTGGCCTGCCCGCCCCGGCGGGGGACATCCTGCGCGGGCTAGCTGGTTGCCAGGTTGGTGATGACGCCATGGCCGCCGTCACCGCCGTTCAGGATTTCGAGGGTGTACTCGCCGATCAGTTGCGCCTTGCGGAAGTCGCCCGACTCGGCCAGCGGCTTCACGAAGAAGCTGCGCCCCTGCAGCGGCATGACCTGCAATTTGTCGAGATCCAGCAGCAGGATCTTGTCCGCGGGCACCCAGCGCGACAGCACCACGCGCTGCACGCCGAAGTCGGACTCATAGACGTCCACCACGTTGCGCAGTGCGGCGCTTTCCGGCTCATAGCGCCGGCTGCTCTGGATGAAGCTGCTGATCTTGCGCTTCTGGAAGCCGTTGCAGACGATCGCCGTCGGGCGCCCGCCCATATCCCACACGTTGCGCAGGCTGGCGTTCAGGATGTCTTCGGTCAGCGTCGCCGCGCTCGCATCGTCCACCGTAGTGATGAACTGCAGCAGCCCGCCCATGGTGCGGCGCACGCTGGCGCTGCCCTCGGGACTGCTGGCGGCCTTGTAGCCGCAGATCACCGTCTGCTCGAGGCTGCGCATCAGCTCGCGCAGGCGCTGGATCACCTGGTAGTCAAACTCGCGCTCGACGGCGTGCAGCCCGACCGCGTCCATGCTGCCGCTGATGGTCACCGTCTCGGTGAAGATCTGGCTGTAGTTTTCCTTGCGGCTGCGGGCGCGGTAGTTGGCGCTCGCCGCGTCTTCGCCTTCCAGCGCGGCGTGCCCGATCACGGTCAGCTTCTGGTCGTCCACCAGTGCCGCCGCTGTGCTGCCGCCGTAGCCGCGCGTGACGGTCAGCGTGTTCGTGCTGATGCCGGTGACCTGCATGATCTCCTCGCCGGCGTCGGGCTTGACCAGGTCGCCGACGCGGAAGACCGAGCCGTCGTCGACCACGATGCTGGTGTCGCTGTCGGAGTAGCCGGCGCCGTGGTTCACGGCGTCGAAGTTGGGGTTGAGCTGGTCTTCGAACCACTCGTGGCGCGTGGACTTGGCGGAGAAGCGCGGGCTGCCGATCGCATCGAGCAGCGGCGTGTCGAAGGGCGAGATCAGTCCGACGAGGTCAGAGACGTCGTCGACCAGCTCGGGCAGGCTGGCGCCCGCGTCGTAGGTTGCTTTGCCGGTGAAACTCATGGGGATACTCCTTGGAGATTAGGGGTGAGAGACTGGATCAGCGCCTGCGGCGTCTGATTTCCTGCACTTGACGGGTCAAGCTTCCGTGCCGGAGACCGCGGGGCTGCTCGGGCTCGGACAGCTTCTGGTTGGCGGGCGAGGCCGGGGGTTTGGCGAACAGATAGGGGCGGGAGGACCGGAGGGTGTTGAACACGTCCTCCAGTGCCTGCTCGTTCTCCCCGGCCTCGCGAATCTTCGGGACAATGTCGTCGAGCTTCAGCGCGTCGCCCGGGTAGAGCAGGCCTTCGCGCGGGGCGCGCAACAGGAAGGCGCGCTCGATGCGGGCCTGCTCCACGGCCGCGCTGTGCTCGTGCTCGAGCTGCGCGACTTTGTCCAGGGCGGCGGAAAGTTGCTCGTTGGGCTCCGGCAGCAGCGCGCGGAGCTGGTCGATCAGTGGTTTATCCGGCATGGGTATTTCCTTGGTGATTGGTGAGCCAGGCCTGTCTGGCCTGCTCGAGGTCGGTGTAGGCGTCCGGGTCGTCGCGCAGCATCAGCGCCCAGGGCGTGGTCATCCCGTTGCGCAGGCGCCAGTCGTCGACCTGCATGCGCTCGGCGGCGCTTTGCTCGAGCGTCGGCTCGGGGTAATTGACGTGCAGCGTGGCTTCGGCGTGCAGTGCTTCGTGCTCGCGCAGGACGGCCAGCGTGACGTCCAGCAGTTGCTGCTCGAACGCGCGGAAGACCTGCTGGCGCTCGACGCGGTCTTCCAGCACCGGCGTCTGCTGGGCCAGCACGCTGACGCCGCTGATGTTCGCGCCGACGTTGACGCTCAGCACGCTCTCGGGAATGCGTTGGGTCTTGAGCAGCGTGGCGAGAAAGAACTCGAGGTCGGCAATCAGGTCGGTAATCGGCGCGTTCGGCGACTTGAAGTTGATCCCGAACGGATCATTGCCGCTGACGTTGAAGGCAATCGCCCGTGCCGGCCCGACGGCGATCTCCTGCGCCGGGTCCGGGTTCACGATCTCCATTACGCCGAAGCCCTGCATGGCGACCGTGTGCGCGAGCTCGGACAGCTTGGCGTTAAACTCGGCGTTGGCGAACGCGACTGCGCGCCCGCGCCCTTCGGTCCAGAACCCGTCCACAATCAGCTGGTCGTGCACGAACGCGAACGGAACGCGCCCGAGCCCGTGCTCCTGCTCGCTGATGATTCGACCGCCGGCGACGGTGGAGACACGCTCGGGAGACCAGACGTGAGCCAGGGAGCCGTCGCCGGCGGCGAATGCGATGACCGCGGCCGGGGTGTCCGGGCGGTCGAGATCGGGAATGCAGACCAGGCGGTGCGCGGGCCAGGGCCAGTAGCGCACCTCGCCCTGCTCGAAGCTTACGCGCACGGCGGCCACGCCTTGCAGGCGCGCCAGTCGATCCAGCCCGAGCAGCAGGCGGTCCGGGGTGTTGCGGTCCCAGACGCGCTGGATACGCTCGCGCACGCGTTTGTCGGCGTCGAGTTGGCGCTCGACGGGCCGGCGGTAGAGCTGGCTGAGCACGTCGATGATGACGCGCGTGACGTTCAGGAACTGCTTGTGCGGGCGGCGCAGGAATTCGGTGGCCGACTCGCCGGGCAGGCGGGGGATGTAGCGCAACTGGTCGCCGCGGTACATGTCCCAAATGAAACGGGCCTCGGCGCGGCGGGCGTTGTCGCCCTCGGATGTGTAGAGTGCGTACAGCTCGTCGGGGCGGCTGACGCTCGGGCGCTCGCTGCGGGTGAGCGGCGAGGTGTGCTCGAGGGCGAGTGAAAGCGCGCGTGTGAAGGAATCCGACATTCGTTGGCCTTTCGGGTGGGGCTGCGTTTGCCCCTCATTCCTCCCGGCCGATGGAATGTGTTTTGGTCAGAAAAAAGGCGGACGATGGGTTTTCTGGAAAACAGGGTTGCGGCCGAAATGGCGCAGTGGAGCGGGTTCAGGGCCGCCGGGCTGGACGCGGAAAAAATTTCAGAAAGTCTGGCGCGCCCACCCAAGGCGGAGATGGGCGACCTCGCGTTTGCCACATTTCGTTACGCCAAAGAAGCCGGCGCCAAGCCCAACGAGTTCGCAACCAAGCTGGCGGAAGGCGCGAAGCCGCGCGGGCTGATTGAAGTGATCGAGGCGGCCGGCCCGTACGTGAACCTGCGCCTCAACCGCAGGGCCATCAGCAGCGACGTGCTGGTGGAGATCGAGACGCAGTCCGCCGGCGCAGAGCCGCAGGACTGGCGCTTCGGCGACAACGTGGCAGGCAAGGGCAGGACGCTGGTTGTTGACCTGTCAAGCCCCAACATCGCCAAGCCGCTGGCCGTGCACCACCTGCGCAGCACCATGATCGGCTACAGCATCAAGAAGCTGCGCGAGAGCCAGGGCTGGCGGGTAGTCGGCGTGAACCACCTGGGCGACTGGGGAACCGGCTTCGGCAAGCTGATCGCCGGCGTGAAGAAGTACTTCCCGGAACTGGCCGAGCGCGCACAAACCGAAGACAAGCCGCTCGGCACAATGACCGTGCAGGAGCTGAACGAAACCTATGCGCGCTTCAACAAGGAATCGAAAGACGACGAAGAGCTGAGCGTCGCCGGCAAGCAGGAGTTCGCGGTTCTCGAGCGCTACATCGAGGCGCTGCTGAGCAAGGAGGCGCTGGGCGAAGGCGGGCCGGTTGACGCCGCGGCGCGCGAAGAAGGCATCGTCAACTTCCGGATCTGGCAGCACGCGCGCGACATCAGCCTGGCCGAGTTCGAGCGCATGTACGCCCACCTCGGGCTCAGCTTCAAGTTGTGGCCCGTGGTGGATGCCGCACACGCAAAGGTCCTGACGGAAGAGCCGGAGGCGTTCTACCGCCACCACTGCATCTACGTGGGTGAGAGCTACTACGTCACGGCCGAGGACCTGTGCCGGCGCCTGATCGCCGACGCCGTCGAGAACAAGGTCGCCGAGCTGGATGAAGGCGCGCTGCTGATCTTCACGCACGGCAAGGACAAGCCGCCGCTGATTCTGGTCAAGAGCGACGGCGCCACCAGCTACCACGCGCGCGACATGGCGGCGGCGCTGTACCGCAAGCGCCACTGGGGGCTCGACGAAATGACCTACGTGGTCGGCGGCGAGCAGAAGCTGCACTTCAGCCAGCTGTTCAAGGGGCTGGAGATGCTCGGTCATGAGTGGGCCGCACACTGCAGCCATACGGACTTCGGGCTGATGCTGTTCCAGCAGCCGGACGGCAAGTGGGCCAAGACAAGCACCCGGCGCGGCACGGCGATCATGCTGGAAGACCTGCTGGATGAAGCCATTGAGACGGTGCGCGGCATCATCAAGGAAAAGAACCCCGAGCTTGCAGACGACGCCAACCTGGCCGAGCGCGTTGCGCATGCGGTCGGTGTCGGCGCGGTAGTATTCAACGACTTGAAGAACGGTCGCAGGAACAACGTGAAATTCGACTGGGAGGCCGTGCTCGACTTCCAGGGCGAAAGCGGCCCGTACATGCAGATGCAGTACGTGCGCATGGGAAGCGTGACCGGCAAGTTCCGCGAAGTGCACGGGGAGCCCATCTTCGAGGACGGTGACCCGGACCGGCTGGGTCTCGACGAGGAATGGAAGATCATCCAGCAGCTCGCGGCGTTCCCGGATGCGGTCGCCAAGGCCAGCGCGGAATTCGAGCCGAGCATCGTCGCGCGCTACCTGATCGAGCTTGCCAGTCTGACCAGCACCTGGTGGACCGTCACCAAGGACACCCGCATTGTCGGCGACGATAAGGATCTCAGCCTCGCGCGCGTGCGCCTCGTGAACGCCATCCGCAAAGTCCTCGGGCGCGGGCTCACGCTGCTCGGGATGTCGCTCGTGGAGCGGATGTAGCCGCTACTGGATCGGCTTGCGCGTCTGCCTGATCAGGCTCGCGCAGTCCGTGCCCAGCTTGCCGAAGCCGTCAGGATCGGCCCCGAGTTCCTGAACCACGTGCTTGGTGTCGCCGTTGGCCGTGACGGTGATGGAATCGCTCATGTTTCCCGGCTCGCCGGACATGTCGAAGAAGCCCGCCTGTATCAGCAGCTTCCACAGTTCCTCGCGCGTGGATTGCGGGACGGTTGCGACCCGCTTGTTGTCCTCAAGCACGTCGCCCTTGGCCGTGACGCTGATTGAGTGCCATTCGCCGGTAACGCCACCGCCCCCGGCGAGCTCGATTGCAAAGTCCGTCGGCATGGGCGGTGTCGGCGCATCGTTGCCGACGGTGGCCGGGGCGCAGGCGAATGTCAGCAGGCACAAACAGACCAGCGGCAGGATGGTTTTCATCGCGTCGTCTCCGCCAACTGGACGCAAGCGGATCGCCCTGGGTTCCCGCATTCCCTACTCGATCGGTGTGCGGAAGTAGCGTGTGCCGTTCAGGTAGGTCTTCTTGTCGGCGTACTCGAGCTTGTACTGTCGCGACCCGCCCTCGGAATTGCATTTCAGGTACGTGACCGTCCCGATCTGCTCGACCTTCCAGGTGCCCGTTTCGTCGCCGCCCTTGCCGCCGCTTGCGCTGCCGCCGCTGCCGGTCCCTACCGAGAAACTGTCGCTGCCGTGGTAGCGGTAAGTGCCGTCCGGGTAGAGGCGGATCTCGATGTTCGTGCTGCTGTACACCCCGCCGCCGACGCCGTCCGTGCTCGAGTACGACTTCAGGTAGGTCAGCATGTTTCCCGCGAGCATCGCCTTCCATTCCTGCTCGCTTTGCGACTCAAGCGGCTTGCCGATGCCGATGCTGCCGGCCAGCGCTTCGACCTTCTCTTTGAAGTGTGCCTCGTCGGCCTTGAAGCCGCCCATAAAGAAGAGAATACCGTTCTTCTCCGGCCCGATGTGGAAAGCCGCGTAGCCGACGTACGTGTCGTCCGCGTACTTGGCCAGCGTGTAGCCGCTCTTGCGCTCGAAGTCGCCCTGCAGGCTGAGCGTGACGCCGTCGTCGATCTCCTGTGGCTGGCGCAGCTCGGTCTCAAGCTCCGACTCATTCACCTCGCGCTTGAAGAAGACAAACCCGAGGCTCTTTTTCGTGGTGGACTGCAGGGTCATGGCCGTGGCGTCTTTCTGCATCACCACGCCGCAGTCGGGCGGCAGCTTGAACGAGACGCCGTACATCGACATCTTCACGGGCTCGCCGTTCTTGTAGACCTTGCCGATCTGGAGTTCTTCGCCGCTCAGCCCGGGCAGCTTCTCCGGCTCCGGCGGCTTCTCACCCTTGCCGGGCTCGTCGGGTTTTTTTGTGTCGTCGCTCTTGGACGATCTGCCGGTGCTGTTGCTGTCCGAGTCGCGGCTGTCGGATGAGCTACCGGCGGTGCTCGCGGAATCTCCACCGCAGCCGGCGCAGGCCAGGCACAGAGCAAGTAGCAGGGCGGCTGATCGCATGGTCTCTCCCCGCGCGATTGTCCCTATCAGGCCAGCCCTCGCCAGCGCTTTTCGAGGACTTCCAGGTCGTCGAGCGCGTTGGCGCTCAGGAACAACGCGCGCGCCTTCCGATACTCGGGTTCCGCGCCGGGATCGCCCAGCATGTGCAGCGCGACGGCATAGCTGGCGCGCGTTTCGCCTTCTTCCTGGTCGAGGCCCATCCGCTGGATGACCTCAAGAGCCTGCTCGATCTTCTTGCGTGCTTCGCCCGGGCGCCTGGCGTCGATGTCGATCCTGGCAAGGCTGCGCAGCGCCAGCGCGGCCATCTGTTCATTGCCTTGGGCCAGAAACATCTCGCGCCCTTCTTGAACCAGCTTGGCGGCGGCTTCGAATTTGCCCTGCTTGGCTTTCAGAATCCTGTAGGAATCAAGCAGCACCGCGTGCCAGAAGCGCGCGCCGCATTCCTCAATGGCCTGCAGACCCCGCTTGTAGGCGTCCTCGGCCTCCTCGAGGCGCCCGCTGCGGCTTGCAGCGGCGCCGATGTGAAACAGCGAGACGCCCTGCGTGTGCAGGTCGCCGGTTTCGCGCGCGATCTGCAATGCGCGGGCGGCAGCCGCGCGTGATTCATCCTGCCGCCCCATCGCGCCATACAGCCCGGAGAGATTGCCGACCACCATGGCCTCGTACTGGCGCTCGCCTCGCTTTCGATGGATGGCCAGCGCTTCTTCGAACACGGCGGCCGATTCGTCATAGCGCGCCATGTTGCGCAGCAGGTTGCCGATGTTGCTCAGCGTTGCGGCGCGACCGTTCTCGTCGTCGGCCTCGGTCAGGATCGCGAGAGCCTCGTGATACGCGGCCAGCGTCTGCTCGGCGGGTTCTGAGTCGACGCGCATCACGGAGAGGTTGCTGAGGGCGAGGCCTTCGGCCCGGCGGTCGCCGATCTTGCGGAAGATCTCGAGCGCGCGTTCCACGTACGGAATGCC
The DNA here is from genome assembly GCA_020638675.1 of Planctomycetota bacterium. GTDB lineage: Bacteria > Planctomycetota > UBA8742 > UBA2392 > UBA2392 > JACKID01. Next base: position 86,529 of record JACKID010000003.1, on the reverse strand, counting down.
CGGTGGATTCCCCTCCGTGCGGGCGTAGCTGATGCCGATAGCCCGCAGCGCGCGTCCGTGAGAGGCCCCGTCGCCCGCTGCCTCGGCGACGCTTGCGGCCTTTTCAAACCACTCGCGGCCATCCCGTGCGCGCCCGGTGTTCAGGAGCGTCTCGCCGATGCGCAGCAGCGCGGCGATGCGGTCGTCATGAGTCGCGGCCGGGTGGTCGGCCAGCCTGCGTCCGAACTCCATCGCCTTCTCGTTGTGAAACTCACGCGACTCGTGCCACATGGCGCGCAGCAGGTAAGCCGCCTCTTTGGCGGCCAGCTCCTTTTGCCACTTCACGTCGGCTGTGCGGCGCGAGTACTGCGCGGCCGTGGCGTGGTGCACCAGCTCCGCGGCCATTGCGTCGAGTGCCTTGTCGTCGCCCTCGAACAGCGCCTCGGCGACCTCCAGTACCAGTGCGTGCAACTGCGCGCGGTCGCCCGGCGGTTGCAGGTGGTAGGCCGCATCGCGCACCAGCGCGTGGCGGAACAGGTAGGCGGACTCAGCGGACGGCACGGGGGGATTCTAGCGGTTTCAGGCGGCGACTGAATCACTCATGTGGCCTGGGCGAAGCCTGGGCGGGGATTTGTTTCGCGTGGCGGAGCGATCCCCGGGGGCCAACGACCCCCGGGGTGCTGTTCCATCCGCGCTACGCCGCGCGCTGCTGCTCGATCTGTGTGGTGGTGGGAATGACGCGCGTGGTTTTCTCGCCCTCGTCTTCGCCCGGCTGGTTCACGTCGCGGAACGCCCACATGGCGGGGATGCGCGCCGAGGCGCCCTTGTAGAAACCGACTTCAGCGGCGAACTCCTTCGGGTTGCGGAAGGTGCCGAACAGGATGTCCCACAGCGGCAGGTCCGAGTAGTTGAAGCGGTGAACGCCGCGCTCATGGTGCAGCGCGTGGCTTTCCGGGCGCTGGACGATGTAGCCAAGCCAGCGCGGCGTGCGCAGGTTGGCGTGCTGGAACATCGCGTTGAACGTGACGAACGCGCCGACTATGGCCGAGGCACCCGGGCTCAGCCCCAGCAGCGGCACCGTCACCAGGATCGGCAGGCTGCCGAACGCGAGCGTGTCCAGCGGCGATGTGTAGTTGGCGCCGAACGCGTCATGGCTCTCGGTGCTGTGGTGCGTCTGGTGCGCGGCGAGCCAGAGCCAGTCGAAGCGGTGCGCGCTGCGGTGGTACCAGTAGTGGACGAGCTCGTAGACGAGAATGCCCGCGCCCGCCGCCGCGAACAGGTTCCATCCCGAGAGGTCGAGCAGCGAGGGGAACTGCAGCACCGTCCCCCAGAACCAGGCCAGCCCGAAGCCGGCCGCGACCACGCCCACCGACATCAGCACGCCCCTGAGCCTGAAGAAGCGCGGCGCGTCATAGCGAATGGGATGGTGCACCAGGTCGAGCAGCATGAAGGCCGGAATGAAGCCAAGGGTGACCAGTCCGAGGATATCTACCCAATTCATCGTCGTTCTCCGTGTCCGTTGCCGCGCCAGGCGGCATTTTATTTATACCGACTAGTTGGTATAACATGCGGGCTGACCCGGCAAGCAGTTTCTGAACAAATTCTCCAGGGCCTTTGAAATAAGCTAGAATGGACGCATCGTTGGAACGCCATGGCAGCAGACGGAATGGTATAGGATCAACACATGCCCCGCGACGGCACCATAACCCGCAACCGCATCCTCGACTCGGCGCTCGAGCTGGCCATGAGCAAGGGGCTCGCGGCCGCGTCGCTTGACCAGGTGATCGCCGGCGCGGGCATCACCAAGGGCGCATTCTTCTATCACTTCAAGAGCAAGAATGAGCTCGCGCTCGAGCTGGTGAAGCGCTTCGCGAGGCAGGACCACGACCTGTTCGTCGACGCGACCGCGCGCGTCGAATCGCTCAGCCGCGACCCCCTTCAGCAGGTACTGCTGCTCTGCGGTTTGACGGCCGAGATGTTCAAGGACTCCCCCGACAACCCCGGCTGCCTGATCGCCAGCTACTGCTACCAGGAAGATCTCTGGAGCGAGGATGCGCGCCGGGCCTGCGAAACCCAGTTCCGCGAGTGGGGCGACTGGATTGAGGGCAAGCTCAAGCAGGCGGCGAAGGCGCACCCGCCCGCCGTTCCCGCCGACCTGCACGAGTTGGCCGAGATGTTCCAGGCCATCTTCGAGGGCGCGTTCGTCCTGGCGCGCACCTACAACGACCCGGCCATCATCGCGCGCCAGGTGCACGCCTACCGCGACCTGATCGAGGCACTCTTCAAGGGCACGCCCAGGCCGGCGAGGCGCAAGGCCAAGTCCCGCAAATAGCACCGACGCGGCCCAAGGGTTGGCCGCGTCGGTGATTGGCCCCCAGCGCTAGCGGTCTATCGAAAGGCCCGAGGGGACTACCGTGGGGATGTCGCTCATGCGGTTCACGGCCGCGGGGTCGGTCAGCGCTTCCAGGAACGCGACGATGTCCTGCACCTGCTGCGGCGACAGGTTGTTCGGCACGTTCAGGAAAAGCTGGCTCGGCGTCTGCAGCACGTTGGTGGTCGGCAGCAGCGTCGGCGCGAGATCATTGGCCTGCACCATGTTGAGGCCCGTGAACCCGTTCGTGCTGGCGGCCTTGTTGCGGTAGTGGTTCACGACTTCAGTCAGGCTGCTGAACGCGCCGTTGTGCATGTACGGCGCCGTGATCGCCACGTTGCGCAGGCTGGGCACCCGGAACTGGTAGCGGTTCTGCTGGTTGCCGGTCACGTTCTCGAAGCCGTAATCCTCGCGCCCCTGAACGCCCTGGCCCTGCCCCGGCCCGAACTGCGGGATGATGATGTTGTGCGTCGTGAAGTTCGTCAGCAGCGGCCCGCCGTGGCATGCGTCGCAGCCGCCCGGCCCGAAGAAGATGCTGGCGCCGCGCTTCTGCGCGTCCGTCAGCGCGTTGTTGTCGCCGCGCAGGTAGCGGTCCCACGGTGCGTTGGCGTAGGTCTGGCTGCGCTCGAACTCGGCGATCGCGATCACCATGTTGTCGACCGTCATGTTCCCCGCGCCGAACGCGCTGTTGAACATCGTCACGTAGTCCGAGTACTGCGTCAGGCGATTCACGATGGCCGCGCGGTACGCCGGGTCGCTGAGCCCGTCCAGGCTGTGGCCGGTGCCGCGCATCTCGGTGATGCTGACCATCGGGAACAGCGCCTGTGCCGCCAGCGGGTTGAGGCTGGTCGGGCCTTCGGGCGTCTGGGTCTGGCCCGGCTGCTGCCCGGGGGGCGGCGGCGGCATGCCCACGCGCTTGTCCCAGAACAGCTCGGGCATGAGCGTCGTGTTGTAGATCGCGGGCGCATGGCGCGGCACGAAGGTCTTGGCCGGGTGGTCGCGCCCGGGCCCGATGCCGCCCGTGCCGCCCACGCCGACGCTTAGGTTCAGACCGTCGCCATAGTTGAAGCGCGGGTGGTGGCAGGTCGAGCACGAGACGTCGCGGTTGCCGCTGAGCTCTTTGTCAAAGAACAGGTTGCGCCCCAGCTCAACGCGCGCCTGGTTTACCCCCGGCGGCTGCGGCATCGGCTGGATGTTCTTCTGGGCAATGATCTGGCGCAGCTGGTTCTCAAGCTGACCGCTGCCGGCCACGCCCTGCACCGTGAGGCTGAGCTGCGCGACGATCGTCGTCACGCCGTCCGTAGCCTCAATCTGAACACCCCACTGGCCGGTGAGCGCCGGATTGCCGCTGATGTTGCCCGCTGAGGTCATGTTGACCCCCGGCGGGAACGCGCCCGAGGTGATGTTCACGGTCACGGCTGCTGCCGCGCCCGCAAACGGGAGCGTCGTCGAGTAGAACTGCCCGACAGTGGCGAGTGGTAACGCGGTTGAGGTGAGCGTCAGCCCGGTCGTGCCGCCAGATCCGCCCCCGCCGGAGCCACCACCGCCACCGGAGCTGCTGCCGCCGGATGACGAGGCGCCGGCCGTACCGGCGGATGAGGAGCCCGACTGGTCGCAAGCCGCGGCCAACAAGGTGAAAACCAGGGTGCAGGCCAAAAGGCCCAGGGTGTAGTTACGCATGGCGTCCTGACCAAGGGGCAAAACAGGGGCTGCAACCTGTTCACGCACCACACGCACACGACTTCACGCGGATTTTGGGAAAATATCCGCACACGTTCCGGAGCCCTGCCCGACGGCGCGCTTCGCTTGCCGGTTGAGCCGGTATGGAAGCCGCATCGGCGCTAGTGGCACGCGCTTCCAGCGCGTGAGTGCCTCGTGCTTCCAGCACGAGAAAGCGTCGGCTGGAAGCCGCCGCTACTCATTGCCTGGAAGGCAATGCCACTTGCGAAGCAAATGTATTGAGCCCAAAGCACTGCTTTGGGCTCAATAGGTGAGAGTCTCGTCTTTCAGCCGGCTATCAATTGGCCGCGGCGGCTTCCTGTTCGATTAGCTGCTGCCAGAATTCTGCCGGCATATCTTTCGCCAAGCTCAAAGCCCCGTTCGCGCCCGCGTACACCGGCTCGGTCACTTTCGCGACTTTGCCGCCGCCGAGCTGGTTCAGCTTCTTTTCAATCGCCTTGTCCAGTCCGATGATCTGGCTGCCGCCGCCCGCGAGCAGCACGTGGTTGCGCATGCTGGCCTGGAATTCCGGGTCGTAGTCCGCGATCAGCTCATGCAGACCGCCCACGATCTCCGGCACAATGCTCTCCACCGCCTGTTTGATGGCGGCCGTGATGTCGAACTCGGTCGGCACGCCGTTCACCGGCAGGGTCACCTTCACCGGCTCGTCCACCCGCGCCAGCGCCGCGTGCTTTTCCTTGATCTGCTTCAGCATGTTGACCGTAAAGCTCGCGCCCGGGCAGGCTTCCTTCAATAGTTCAAACAGCTTGCGGTCCACCGCGTCGCCGGCCGCGCTTACCGTGCGCTGGTCTTCGGGCGACGGCAGGCTGCCGTGCATGCGGCAAAGGTCGGTCGTGCCGGCGCCGATGTCGATCACCAGCGTGTCTTCCAGGAACTGCAGCCCGTAGGCCACGGCGAACGGCTCGCTGCAGATCATCACGCAGTCCAGGATGCCGCGCGAAGCCTCAATCAGCAGCTTCTGGCTGTGGATGCTGGCCTGCGCGGGCGCGCCGATCACGCCGTACACCAGCTCGTCGGCTTTGGGGTTGGCCTTGGCCACCACGTGCTCGAGCAGGTCGCGCACGGCCTGCCTGGTCTTGTCGGCGTCGCGGTTGAGGGCGGTGTCGAGGTCGCGGTATTTGACCGCGCCCTTTTCCATCGGGCGGTAGACGTCGCAGGAGTGCTTGTGGCGCCAGGCGTCGGCGCCGAACAGCTTGTCGCGCCCCAGCGCCTTTTGCGAGATCACGTCACGCGGGTAGGCCACAATCGAGTCGACGGCCGTGCGGACGCCGTTGGAAGCGGCGATGGCGGAGTGCGAGGTGCCCAGGTCGATGCCGACATAAAGAACGCCATCGGCCGGCTTGGAAGCAGGAGCGTTGCTGGAGGGCTGCATGAGTGATCTCCGGGTTAAATGAATCCGTCACCCAGATATCGGCCCCCACGCGCGCGGTACTTAAGGGAAACGGCGGTTTTCGGCACCAAATCCAAGCCCAGCCCGCAAGGGCTGGGGAGCGCGCGTACGCTCATCTGTGATTCGTTCGATACACCCCAGCCCTCGCGGGCTGGGCTTTGGCTACTGCCGCGCGGTTGCAGTTCAGCGGCCATAGGCTGCGACATATGTTAGCCCGGGGCGTGAGCCCCGGGTATTGATTGCCACGTCGCGAGAGCCCGCGGAGCGGGCGGCATAGCTTTGAACCAACGAGTATGCCGCCCCCTTTGGGGGCTCTGCTCTTCTTTCCATCCGGTCCCGGCCCTTACGGACCGGGCTAACATCTGACGCCCCCTTCGGGGGCTGGGCGTTGCCCCAGCGTCTGCCGGATACCCGTCGTGCTTGCCGAAAAACTGGCGGTGCTTCTGGCGTTTGCCCTGCCCGAAACCCCTTCAAATGGGGGTGGATCGTGCTGTCCTTTGCTGGTTTTGGCTGGCACGATGCTTGCATCCCTGTCAGTTGGTTTGGGTCAGACCGCGGGGCTTGGGCTTCGCGGGCGCTGGACGTGCGCTTGGCGCACAAGGAGTCAGACATGAAACTCTACCTCAAACTGCTCTCGGGCGTGCTGGCGCTGGGCGTGACGTGCGTGCTCGGCGGCTGCTACACGCGCACGATTGTGGTGCACGAGCATCGCGACGACCCGCCGCCGCGCGTTGAGCCCGAGCCCGAGCCTGAGCCTGAGCCCGAAGTCATCGAGGTCGAGGTCAGCTACTACCACGACTCGCTGCGCCCGTTCGGCACCTGGACCTACATCGAAGGCTACGGCGACTGCTGGTACCCGAGCGACGTCGACGACGACTGGCGCCCCTACAGCCACGGGCACTGGGTGTGGGTCGATGACTGCGGCTGGTACTGGGTCAGCGATTACGAATGGGGCTGGGCCTGCGAGCACTACGGGCGCTGGACCTACTACAGCGGCCACTGGTGCTGGGTGCCCGGCTACGAATGGAGCGGCGGCTGGGTGGTGTGGTACGAGGGCGGCGGCTACATCGGCTGGGCCGCGCTGCCCCCGACGATCATCTGGGACGACCGCGACGGCTGCCATGACCGCGGCGTGCGCTGGGAGATCGAGATCCGGGATTCGTGCTGGGTGTGGGTCAGCCACGGGAAGTTCTACTCGCGCCACATTCACCAGGTGTGCGAACACCCGCGCCAGAACCGCACGCGCTTCGGCAACGCAAGCTACCGGGGCTGCCTGGGCGCGGAACGCGGGCGCCCGATGAACCGCGCGATCCGCTACGAAGACGCCGAGAAGTACACCGGCCAGAAGGCGCCGCGCCGGAAGGTGAAGGACGAGAAGGACGAACACGGACGGCCTGACAACCGCGACGACGGCGAGCGGGTGTACGTGTACCGCCCGAAGGTGAAGAAGTCGAAGGTCGAGAAAGACAAGGAAGAACGAGAGAAGAAAGAACGCGAAGAGAAAGAGAAGGCCGAAAAAGAAAAGGCCGACCGCGAAAAGAAGGAACGCGAAAAGGCAGAGAAGGAGAAGGCCGACCGCGAAAAGAAGGAACGCGAAGAGAAGGAAAAGCGCGAGAAGGAAAAGCGCGAGAAGGAAAAGCGCGAGAAGGAAGAGAAAGACAAGAAGGCCAAGGAAGAACGCGAAAAGGCCGAGAAGGAAAAGGCTGAGCGCGAAAAGGCCGAGCGAGAAAAGAAGGAGCGCGAAGAGAAGGAAAAGCGCGAGCAGGAAGAGAAGGACAAGAAGGCCAAGGAAGAACGCGAAAAGGCTGAGAAGGAGAAGGCCGAACGCGAGAAGGCTGAGCGAGAGAAGAAAGAGCGCGAGGAGAAAGAAAAGCGCGAGAAGGAAGAGAAAGACAAGAAGGCCAAGGAAGAACGCGAAAAGGCAGAGAAAGAAAAGGCCGAGCGCGAAAAGGCTGAGCGAGAAAAGAAGGAGCGCGAGGAGAAAGAAAAGCGCGAGAAGGAAGAGAAGGACAAGAAGGCCAAGGAAGAACGCGAGAAGGCAGAGAAAGAAAAGGCCGAACGCGAAAAGGCCGAGCGAGAGAAGAAGGAGCGCGAGGAGAAAGAGAAGCGCGAGCAGGAAGAGAAGGCGAAGAAGGACAAGGAAGAAGCCGACCGCAAGGCCAAGGAAGAACGCGAGAAGGCCGAGAAGGAAAAGGCTGAGCGCGAAAAGGCCGAGCGAGAGAAGAAGGAACGCGAAGAGAAGGAAAAGCGCGAGAAGGAAGAGAAAGAGAAGAAGGCCAAGGAAGACCGCGAAAAGGCTGAAAAGGAAAAGGCCGAGCGCGAGAAGGCCGAGCGAGAAAAGAAGGAACGCGAAGAGAAGGAAAAGGCCGACAGGGAAAGGGCCGAACGCGAAAAGAAGGAGCGCGAAGAGAAGGAAAAGCGCGAGAAGGAAGAAAAGGCCAAGAAGGAAAAGGAAGAAGCCGAACGCAAAGCCAAGGAAGAGCAGGAGAAGAAAGACAGGGAAGAGGCCGAGCGGAAACAGCAGGAAGAGCGCGAGAAGAAAGAAAAGGAAGAAAAGGAAAAGCAGGAAAAGGAAGAGAAAGAGAAGAAGGAAAAAGAAGAGAAGGAAAAGAAAGAGAAGGACGAGAAAGACAACGGCAAGGGCAAAGACAAGTAGCCCTCACTCGCGCAACACGACACTACGCGGCGGCCCACCAGGCCGCCGCTTGTGCGTCTGCGCCCGCCCGAAACGGCGGGGAGTCATCAGGTACAGGGTCAGGCGTGCGGCTTGGCGGCGCGGTTCTCGGCCGCGATCACGCGGTCTTCCATGCGCTTGAGGTCGTGAATCAGCGTCTCGGTGCGCAGCGCGTGCGCCTGCTCCAGCAGCTCGAGATCTTCGCCGGCCTCGAGCGCGCTGATTGTCCAGCGCCGCGCGCCGGCCACGTCGCCGCGCTTCAGCTTCACGCGCGCGAGCGCCAGGTTGGCCTCGACGAACTCGATCAGCCCCTCGCCGAAGCTGCGCCGCACGAGCCCCAGCGCCAGCGTCGCCTGCGTCTCGGACAGCGCCAGGTCCTCCAGCGCGAGGTGCATGTGCGCGCAATTCAGCGCGCCCCGGGCGTGCTCGCGACGCATGCCGCCCGCCGCGGCGATGTCGCGCGCGCGCGAGTATTGCTCGAGGGCCGTGCCGTAGCGCTTGGTGAAGCGCATCAGGTCGCCGGTGATTTCATGCGCGATGCACAGCAGCGCGGGGCTGGCCTGCACGGCGCGCGACCTGCGCAGCCTCGCCACCTCCTGCTCGGCCGCGGCGTGCTTGCGCTGCCCGAACAGCATTTCCGCGCGCAGCAACCCGGCGTGCGCGAGGCAGACGGCGTAGCCCAGCGTGCGGAACTCCGCCTCGGCCATCGCGAGCGGCGCCTCGACGTCGTTCCAGCGCGCCTCCAGCAGGCGCAGCCCCGCCTGCAGGAAACTCACGCGCGCCTTGCCGAAGCGATCGGAGTTCGCGTGGTAGATGTCCACGGCGCGGTCCCACAATTCGCGGGCGCGCGCGTGGCGCCCGGAGTCGGCGTACACTTCGCCCAGTGCCTCCAGCAACTCGGGCTCGGGGTGGTCGCCCGAGATCGCGGACTTGGCAAGCTCCAGCGCGGCGGACGTCTGCCCCTGCTTGCCCCAGATCATCGCCTGTACCGCAAGCAGGCAGCGGCGCGAGGTGCTGTCGCCCGGCGCGTGCTCGAGCGCCGCCATGACGCGCAGCTCGCCTTCTTTCAACAGCCCGGCCCAGACCAGCGCGCGGCATTCCGCCAGCGCAAGGTCGAGGTAGCCGCGCGTGCACCCGTTGCGCAGCGCGCGCTCGCCGACGGGGCGCGCGCGATCAACGGCGCGCGGCACGTCTTCGTCGGCGTTCAGGCGCAGGATCGCTTCCTCGACTTCGGCCTGCACGCGCGTCGGCGTGTCTTCAGCGCTCTCGGCCGCGATCCGCAATTGCTCGTGCGCCGCGTCGATGCGCCCGGCTTTCACCCATGCACGCCCGGATTCCAGCCGGTGCGCGGGCGCGTTGCTTTCAACGGGAAGCGCGGCCAGGTCGGACAACAGTTGGGCCTGGCGCGCGAAGTCGTGCGTGGCCTCGGCGTGCCGGATCGCGTGCCTGAGGAACTGCGCCTCGAGCCGCGCGAAGTTGTCAGCATCGGGGTGTTCTTCGCGTGCGGCGCGCGCCTGCCCCGCCAGCGACTCGGCCATCGACGCCAGCGTCTCCGCATCGAGGCTGCGAAGCGACTGCTCAAGAAACGTCAGGGTTTCCTGCGGCGACTGCATGGGGTCCTCACCGGCGCTGCATCAGTCTGACTCGCAACCGCATGGCGCCGCAAGGAAGTTTTGCAGGCGTGCTATTCGCCCTCGATTTCCTTGGGCGATTCTGTGCGTTTGAACAAACGACCGAGGATGGGGATGTCTTCCAGCAGCTGGACACGATCCGAAACTTCGGCGCTGGTCGGCTTCGCCTCTTCCTTATGGAAGCGCGCGCCAAGGATCGGGATGTCCTGCAGCAGCGGCACAGGCTTGCCGGGCTGCTCCGGCTCGGCGGCCTGGCGGGTGCATTGCTGGGTGGCGCAGCCGGTGGTGACGAAGGCGGCCAGCAGGACGGGAATCAGATAGCGCATGGCGGGCTCCCGGGGTGTGTGGGGTCTGGGCTTAAAACGCCCAAGCTCCCGCCGCGCTGGCGGGAATCGGGCCGGCTTGTCGCTAGCTGTGGACCGGCCCGACGGTGATGACCGGCTGGATGTCCGTGAAGTTCGGGATGTCGCCCATCAGGATCGGCGCCGCCACCGGGAAGCCGGCCGCGAATTTCTCGGCGCTTTCGAAGTCGATGGTCGCCACGGCCACGTAGGGCGCGGGGCTGCCGTCCGGCCCGGGCACGCACTGAACCGCGCCGGCGCCAACCAGCCCGTGCGGCGCGCAGGTTTCGCGTACGAGGTCGAAGTGCCGGGTCTTGTAGTAGTCCCAGTCGAATCTTGCGCCTTCTTTGGCGGGGTAGACGGCCGTGAGTCGGAACATGCGGGCTCCTTGTTCGGTTTCGAACGAATCTAGCAAGCCATGGCGGCCCGTCCCGGCGGATTTGCGCGTTTTTTCGGGCGGGCGGGGGGGGGGTGTTGCGTGTGGGCTGGACGGCGTACTGCCTAACGCCAAGACGCAACGAACGCCACGAGTCGCGTGGACACTCGCATGTACCAGACAGCTCTTGGCGCCTTGGCGCTTCTTCGCGTCTTGGCGTGTTGCAGTTGCACTGCCGGCGAAGTTCCTGGGCGGGGTAGACGGCCGCGAGTTGGAACATGCGGGCTTCCTGTTCGGTTTCGAACAGATCCGGCAAGGACCGGCGCATTTCTCGGTTTGCTTTCAGCAACGAGGCGCCCCGAAGGGGCTGCCTGTGGTAGCCGGGTGCGTAAGCACCCGGTCTCGCCGGCTCGAACAGATGCGCGCCCGCAGGGCCGCCGAGAGCGAGCCCGGCAGGCGGCCCTTCGGGCGCGCGATTTCGTCGTCCGCCGAGTCCGGGGGCTCCCGCCCCCGGCTACCCTCGACAGGCCCTTCGGGCCGTCCAGACTGCAATGAAAACCTGAAGGTGCCTACGGCGGCGCGTCCCGGCGGAACGATCGGGGATTTGGGCTGCCTACTGCCATACGCCAAGGCGCGACGAACGCCACGAGTCGCTTGGGTACGTGCATGAACCAAAGAACTCGTGGCGGCTTTGCGTCCCTTGGCGTCGTGGCGTGAGGCCGTTGCGGTGCCGGCAAATAGTCGCAATTTTTCCTCGCGAATTCGGGCCGAAATGCACTCCATCCGCCGGGAATAGTGAGGGCGGGAGGTTCCCGCCCAGCCTCTGGAGTTCTGCCATGTCCGAATCAGTCAAACCCATCCCGTACGGCGGTGAGGACGGGCTCACGCCCGATCTGCGCGTCGCCGCGCAGGGCATCAGCCTCGACCCCGAGCCCGTCGGCAAGGAAACCATACGCCGCATGTTCGGGCGCGCCTGCCAGTTCCTCGACCAGGTCACGCGCATCGTCTCGGGCGTGCTCGACACCGTCAGCGTCGGCGACATCCGCAGCGTCTGCGCCGACGAGTTCCCGGTCTCGCGCGGCGCGATCCACAACGACGGCACGCGCGCCACGCGCGAGACGTCTGACGTCAAGCGCGACCACCGCACGCTGCCGCGCAGTCGCGCCCATCCGCTGCTGATGCTGATGAAGCTCGGCGTGCAGGCCGCGCGTCTGCTGAAGCAGATCGGCAGCGGGATGCACCCGCACGCGGCGAATGCGCTCGAGGTCGGCGAGAAGATCAAGCTGCAGGCCGACCGCGCGCACGAGAAGCTGCAGGCAATGGATCGAAAACACGCCGCCGAATTCCTGGGCGGCTAGCGCCCGATCCGCCCCGCAGCAAATTGCGGGGCTAAGTTTCGGGCGACATGCGAGTCTTCCCTCATGGATCCCCGTGCTGTCGCACGGGGCGGGTCGGCATTTAATGGCCGCCGCGCAAAGCCCCATTTTCGGGCGTTTACGGGCTGCGATCGGGGCGATTCCGGAAAGCCTTCGGCACGCCGGCAGTCGGATTCAGTCCCGAGGACGCCTCAAAACACAAACCCGGGCACAGCGGCCCGGGCTCGAAATTCTCTAGGTGACCGTGCTCACTTTACGAGTTAGCGCTTGCCCGCCAGCGCCACTACCTGCTGCAGTCGCTTTACGGGGTCGGGGTCCGGTTTTGCGCCGCCCGCGAACGTGGCGGCCCACTTGAAGGCGTGGTCGGCCATGACCTTTGCGAGCTGGTCTTGCGGCAGCAGGCGGAACACGGCGGTGCTGATGGCTTCGTTCGGGTCCGAGTTGGCTTCCTCGGGTGTCTCGTACCACTGGTTGCCGAGCTGCATGAGCGTCTTGCACTCGGGCATCCCGTGGTCTTTGACCAGCTTCTGGTAGAGTTGGATGGCGTCGGTTGACATGGCCCGATGGTATGCGGAAGCGCTCCCCCGTTCCAGCGGGAAGGGGGGTTGTGCCCCGGGCGAAAAAAGTGCCGCCGGCGGGAACCATTCCCGCGGTGCACGGGTCTCTTTCACGGATTTGGAACACGGATGGCGGGGCAGGGCCCTAATAACGAGCAGCCCGGGTCGCCCCAAACGTCGCCTGACGATGACTTTCGGGCGTTGTTTGACCGCTATCACCAGGCCGTGTTCCGCCAGATCGTGCTGATCCTGGGGCGCGATCGGTCCGCTGCTGATGATGTGGCGCAGGAGACCTGGCTCCGCATCCATCGCAGCTTGAAAACGTTCGAAGGGCGCTCCGGTTTCTATGCCTGGGCCTGCCGCATTGCCTCCAACGAGGCCAAGCGCTGGTGGGGCCGCAACAAGAAGCCGGGCGTGCTCGGGGCTGAGCCCAGTGTCGACCCGCGCGAAAGCAATGAGCGCGACGACCTGGTGCATGCGGCCTTGCGGCAGGTGCCGGAGGAGTTCCGGAACCCGCTGCTGCTGGACCTGTGGGAAGGCTTCAGCGTGGCCGAGATCGCGAGCGCGCTGGACCTGCCGGAGGGGACCGTGAAGTCCCGCCTGCACAGGGCCCGCGAGAAGTTCAAACAGGCCTGGCTTGAGCTGGGTGGAGAAGAGTGAGTTTGGGAGTTCTGAGTTCCGGGTTCCGAGTTGGAACGCAGAACCCGGAACACAGAACTCGGAACTCGGAACTCGGAACTCAGAACGCAGAACTGAATGAAGACTGACTTCGACAACTTGATTCGCAGTGCCCGCCCGGAAGTTCCGGCGGCGGCGCGCGAAAGGGTGCTGGACTATGTAGGGGCGCACGGTGCGGTCGCCTCTGCGCCGGCGCCCTTTCGCACGCTGCCTGCGCGCCATAGCCTTGGCGTCGGCGTGCTGCGCGTGGCGGCGCTGGTGATGCTGGCCCTGCTGGCCGGTATCGCCGCCGCACTGGTTGCGACGCCCTCCCCGCAGCCGGCCACGACAGCGCAGTTGCCGGACATCGCCCCGCTGGCCGAGCGCGTTGCCGCGCTCGAGACCGACCTGCCGGTGGCCGAGCTGAACGCCATCGCAGACCGCATTGACGCCCTGGAAACTCGCAAGGCGGAATCGTTCGAGGCCGCGGTCACGCAAGTGATCAACGCCCGCGAGACCCGGCAGGCCGAGCTGTGGCGCGAACGCCACATTGAGCACGTGCGCGAGCATTTCGCCCGCGAGCGCGAGGCCACCATCGAGCGCATGCGCGAAGAGCTCGGCCTGAGCCCTGAGCAGGAAAAGCAGGTGCGCGAGGTGCTGGAAGAAACAGGCAGGCAGGCGGAGTCGCTGATCGGCGACTTCTACACCCGCGGCCACCACCACGACCGCCAGGTCGGCGACAAGTTCGCCCAGCTCGCGGCCGACACGGACAAGAAACTCGAAGCCCTGCTGGACCGGCAGCAGCGCGAAATGATCGAGTCAGAGAGCGGCATCGTAAGCGCCGCGCCGGAAGACTGGGCGCCGAGCAGTGAATTCCGTGACGGCACGGATCTCGACGTCTGGACGAACTGGATTACGGTTACGCGCGACTAGCGCTCAAGGAGACGGACATGAAGGCTGGATGGCTGCTGGCAGCAATATTCGCATCGATCGTGGCGGGCGCGGGAGGCGGCTATGTGGCCGTCCAGTACGCGACGCCGGCACAGAACACGCCGAAGCAGGTTGCGGCCGCTGATCCGCTCTCGCTCGAGGGCGACGCCAATGACAAGGGCACGGACAACTCGGACGAGTTGACCAAGCTGCGCCAGGACATCCAGGCGCTGCAGGTTCGCCTCGACCAGGCCGAGCGCGACAAGAAGGACCTGAAGGAAGGCATCGATTCGCTGAACACCAAGCTCGCCAAGGCGGCTTCGGCGGCCCCGGTCACATCCGGCGGCGAGACGGTCGACAACGGCGGCAGCACCGACCCGGTGGACACCACCAACCCGGCGTTCGCCGAGGCGGTCGAGAAGGTCATCCAGCAGCGCGAGGAAGAAGCCGCCGCCAAGCGCGACGCCGAGCGCAAGAAGCAGATGGAAGACTGGGCCGCATCGCGCAACAAGGCGATCGTCGACAAGCTCGCCACTGAGCTGAGCCTGACGGAAGTCCAGAAGGTCAACATCGAGACGGTGCTGACCGACATGAACACCAAGCGCGGCGAAGTCATGGAACGCGGGCGCGCGGCGCGCGACGCGGGAGAAGAGTTCGACTGGCAGGCCGAGATGAAGACGGTAAGCGACGAGGCGCTGGAAGCCGTGAAGGGCGAGCTGTCCTCGGCGCAGGTCAGCACGCTGAACACCCTGCTGGGCGACAGCGGCAGCCTTGACTCGCTGGCCGGTCGTGGCGGCTTCGGCGGCTTCGGCGGCGGCGGTCGCAACAGCGGCGGCGGTCGCGGTGGTCGCGGCGGCGGCAACGGCGGATAGTCAGCCACAAACACACACACGCCGGGGAGAGATCCCCGGCGTGTTTCGTTGCCGCCAAACGTTCCATCGGCCGGTAGGTATGGGTCAGCCCGTCACCGGCACCGGGATCTGCATCTGGATGGCGTCCCAGAGCTTCCACAGCGCCGACGCCAGCGCCAGCACGAACAGCGGCTTCATGATGTAGCGATGCACCAGCGCCTTGGTGGCGTACTTGCCCGGCGCCGGTCGCGCGCGGCGGAAGTGCTGGATGGTCAGGTGCTCCTCGCGCGAGCGCAGCTTGACGATGGTGATGGTGAGGTACAGGCGCGCGACGTTGTACACCAGCAGCGCGATGGTCAGGAAGCAGTGCCACCACCCGATCAGCGAATCCATCGCATGGAAACCGAACAGCAGGATCTGCCACACGGGCACCTGGATGTACTGCTGCTCGTGCAGGAACGGGATCTTCAGCGCCAGCCCGCTCAGCCCCGCCGCGCCGGCCGCGAGCGCGACCTTGCTAAGCAGTGGCGCGATGAACGCCAGCAGGAAGATCAGGTGGAAGGCCAGCAGCGTGCCGGAGTAGTTGTCGCGCAGCGCCTCCCACTCGTTGTCGACGAAGGCGTTCTGGATGTCGACGCTGCTGCGATCCTCGGCCTGGTTGGCGATGACTTCGCTGTCGACGGTAAGCGTCTCGAAGGTGACTTCGTTCAGCTTCAGCGAGCCCTGCACCTCGATGGCCCAGACGCCGCTGCGGCGGTCGTCGGCGTCGTGGGTGACGGTGTCTTCTTCCCAGCGGATCGATTTCGCGGTCAGGCGGCAGTTGTGCAGGTCGGCGCGCGACAGGCGCACGGACTCATAGTCGCCGGTGATGAAGCAGTGCCGCAGCGACACGCGGCTCAGCAGCAGGTGCCCGCCGCCCCCCTTGAACTCGATGTTGCGCAGCTTTACGCGCGGGTTCTCGGCAGCGGCATCGAGACGCACCGTGCCCGCCGCCGGCACCACGTGGCGCTTGGCGGCCTGCAGCGACCAGCAGTCTTTCAGCATCAGCTCGCGCGCGTCGAGCTGCAGGTCTTCCAGCACGCGGCAGTTCTCGAGCGTCACCTGGTCGGCGGTGATGCTGCAGCCGCTGATCTCGTTGCAGCCCTCGAAGGCGACCTCGACGGCCAGCTCCTCGGTGCAGCGGATCGTCACGTTGGTCAGGCTGACGTTGCGGAAGACCACGCGCCGCCCGTCAACGCGCGGGCCGATCAGGATGTCGCCGTCGGACAGCGCGCCGTTCTGGATGACGTAGAAGTGGTCCTGGATGTCGAGGTGGACTTCGCCCGCCGCGTGCTTGGCGCCCTTCAGGTCCAGCACCTTCTCGGCCGACGTGCCCGCCACGGACGCCACATTCTCAAGCGGCGTGCGCGAGCCATACCAGGAGCGGGTGAGCGAGGTCATGGAGCCCTTTTACCGCAGAACAAGCCGCGCGGACAAGCGTGCCGGGCGCTCACCCGTAGATGTACTGCGTCGTCTCGGGCAGCTTGCCGACGGCCCACCCGTTCCAGACGGCCTTGCAGGCGCATTGGTAGTACGTGTTGGTGTCGTCGCCGGGGCACGGGCTCAGCAGGTGCATGTCGCCGGTCTTGCGCTGGATGCTCATGACGCCGACCACGCCGTCGTCCGGGCTGAACGAGTAGTGCACGGACTGCTCGTCCTCGGCGCTCTTCCAGATGTAGATGTAGACGGCTTCCATCACATCCTCGCGCGGAAATCACGGATGGTGGCCTTGAGCCCGTCTTCGAGCGCTGTCGCTGCACGAAAGCCCAGCTCGGTTCGCGCGCGCGTGATGTCCGGGCAGCGGTGGGCCGGGTCGTCCTGCAAGGCGGGGCTGTCGGTGACGGCGGACTTGCTGCCGGTGAGGCGCAGCACGGTCTCGGCCAGCTCGCGAATGCTGAGCTCATGCGGGTTGCCGAGATTGAAGGGTTCGTGCTTGAGCGCGCCGTCGTAGTTCATCAGCGCGATGAGCCCGCTGACCATGTCGTCCACGTAGCAGAAGGAGCGGCTTTGCCTGCCGCCGCCGTACAGTTGAAGCGGGTCGCCGCGCAGCGCGTTCAGCACGAAGTTGCTGACGACGCGCCCGTCGTCGAAGGCCATGCGCGGGCCGTAGGTGTTGAAGATGCGGGCGATGCGCGTGTCGATGTTGTGCTCGCGGTGGTACTCGACCATCAGCGTCTCGGCGATGCGCTTGCCTTCGTCGTAGCAGGCGCGCGGGCCGAGCTGGTTGACGTTGCCGAGGTAGTCCTCGCGCTGGGGCGTGACCTTGGGGTCGCCGTACACCTCGCTGGTGCTGGCCAGCAGGATGCGGGCGCCGGTGCGGCGCGCGAGCCCGAGCATGTTCATGGTGCCGAGCACGTTGGTCTTGACCGTGCGCACCGGGTTGGACTGGTAGTGGACGGGGCTGGCGGGACAGGCGAGGTGGTAGACCTGTTCGGCGTCGAGCTTGATGGGGTTGATCAGGTCGTGCTCGATGAACTGGAACGCGGGCGTCGCGCCCGCATCAGTGCGGGCGTGACGCCCGCGTTCCGTCAGGCCCTCGATGTTGGCGCGCGAGCCGGTGCTGAGGTTGTCGAGGCACAGCACGCGATGGCCCGCGCCCAGCAGGCGCTCACACAGATGGCTGCCGAGAAACCCGGCGCCGCCGGTTACCAGCACGGTGGTCATGCCGACGTTGTATCAGATTGGGGCGAAGGCGGCAGGCGTCAGGCAGGAGGCGGCAGTAGAACTGCAGTTACTGCCGCCTGCCGTCTCCCGCCTGGCGCCTCAATTCCCAAGTCGCCCGTCGCTGAGGCTGTCGATCAGCAGGGCCGAGCCGAGACCGCTGGCCGTCGCGCCAACGATGCGCCCGTAGATGCCGATGGCGCGCTCCATGTCCTGCAGCCAGCTCTGGTCGAGAAACAGCACGTCGCCCGGGTGCAGCGGCAGGTCGGGCGAGTTGCCCACCACCGCCTCGGCCAGGTCGTAGCGGTAGACCTTGCGGTCCTTGATCGACTTGATGTTGCGCACGATGTAGAGGTACGGCGTGACGTCGAGGTCCGGCTCGCCGGGGCCGCCGGCAAGTGCCACGGCCTCGATCGCGCCCATGCCCTTGCGATACGGAATCGTCCCGCCGTTGCTGCGCTGGCCCAGGTTGCCGTTCACGTTGCCGACCGCGCCGCCGAAGTTGCCGATGTAGACGATCGGGTCCGGCCCGTTCACGCGCTTGAGGTACAGCGTCATGGTCGGGTTCACGTAGTAGCGCTTGAGCTTGTCCTTCAGCACCTTGCGGGTCTCGGTGAGGGTCATGCCCATCACGTCGATCTCGCCGGCCCACTTGAAGGTCGCGCGACCGTCGGGCAGCACGGTGGTTTCCCAGTCGTAATCCTCATCCTCGGCGATGTCGAGCTGCACCACGTCGCCGGGCGTAAGCGTGTAGACGTACGGGTCGTCGGGCAGCTTCTCGAGCGTCTGGACGTCGGTGTAGCTTTCCGGCGAGTGGCAGCCGACGGCCGTGATGGCCAGCAGCGCGAGTGCGATTGCGAGTCTTGCCTTCATCTATGCCGTCCTTGCCACGCGCAACTGGCGCCGGCGCAGGAGCCCGATTGCGATGCCGATGCCCACCACCAGCCCGAGGATCAACCCGACGGCGATGCCGATCAGCGTCTCGCGCTCGATCTTGGTGGCCGTGGCCGCGGGGCTTACGAGTGCCAGTTCGCGGTCGGCGCTGGCCTTGGTGGCGCTGAGTTCCTCGATGACGACCTCGGTGCGGTCCTTGGCTTTCATCAGGTCCTGCTCGTCGCGGCGCAGGGCTTCGCTTTCGAGGTAGTCTTCGCGCAGCCCCTCGAGCTCGGTCTCGAGCTTGGGGATGTGCTTCTCGAGGTAGTCCACGTGGTCCTGCGCGACATTCATGCGCAGGCGGGCGCTGGCGACGCGGCTTTCGGCCAGCGCGCGCACCGGGTTCAGCTTGCGCTCGTCGATGTTGTCCGGCGAGCCCTTCTCCAGCTCGCGGATCTCGGCCCTGATCAGCTCGATGTCTTCCTGAAGCTCCTTGATCTTCTCCTGGATCGGGTGGTCCGGCCCGAAGTTGTTGCGCTTGCGGGCAAGCTCGTACAGCTCGCGCTCGAGGTCTTCGAGGAAGCCCTGGCGCGCGGCGATGCGGGCATCCTGCTCGGGCAGCTCGAACTCGGGCAGGCGCTCGGCGATGCGGATCTCCTCGTCCAGCGCTTCGCGCGAGGCTCGCAGCTCTTCCTTGGATTCTTCAAGGTCCGTGCGGGCCTTCAGGATGTCCTGCACCAGCTGCTTGGTGCGCGACTCGATGTCGACGCCGATGCTCTGCACGTCGCCGGTTGCGAACTCCGCCAGGCGCTTCTGGTAGACCTTCTCGAGGTCTTCCTTGATGCGCTTGGAGCGCGCCTCGTAGTCCTCAAGGTTCAGCGTGGCCTCGCGCGTCACGTGCTCGTAGTGCACCAGGCGGAACTCCTCGGCCGCGGCGCCTGCGATCGCCTGTGCGACGTCCGGGTTGTCGGCCAGCGCCTTGAACTCGATCAGGTAGGCCTCGCGGCTGGTGTCTGTCACTTCGACGGTCAGCGCGCGGTGCACGGCCTCGGCGCTGACGTCGTACTTCTTGAAGTCTCCCGACTTCGGATTCTCGCCGGGGCCAAAGCCGATCTCGCGCAGGCGCTTGCTGACGCGCTGCTCGAACGTCGGCAGCTTCACCAGCTGGATGACGGTCTTGGACGGCAGCGACGGCACGTACTCTTCGGTGTCGCCGGTGACCGGCGCGCGCAGCTTGCTGGTCGGCGTCTTCTGCAGCAGGGCGCTGCTCTCGAACCGGTCCGGGCTGGCGGCCATGGCCAGGTAGCCGAACGCGGCGAAGATCAGCATGCTCGCCAGTACCACGTGCCAGCTCTGCAGCGCCGCCCGCCCGACCAGGTCAAAGATGTCGGTCTGGGCGGCTGCGCCCTCGGTCTGGGTCTGCGGCGCGGTGGTGACGCGCTCGCGCTGTTCTTGCTCGATCAGGATGCGCCCGATGACAGGCGAATCGCCCATCGGCTGCGAGATCGCGCTGGTCCGCTGCGATTCGCTGTGCGACACCGGCACGGCGTCAATGGCGGCGTTGCGCGACGGACGCCACGGCTTGCGCGAGAGCAGGTCGCCCAGCGTGTACCCGGCCGGTGCGGCGCTCGGGTCCAGCACGACTTCGAGCGGGCGGTCCACGCTGTCGCGGCTGAGCTCGTTAAGCTCCGCCCCGAGGTATTCGACGAAGGCGTCTACTTCTTCGCGGGTCTGCCCGGTGCGGTCGCCATGCTCCACGCGGCGGGCGAGCTCACCCGCGCGCCCGAGCAGGGTCAACGCTGCCGCGACCACGCCAAGGCGGGCGTATTCGTCCGAGGAGAGGGCGTCCAGAATCGTATGGGAGGCCTGTGCCGCGCCGGCCGCGTCGCCGTCACGCAGCAGGCGGCGAACGACGTCGACGGATTCCAGCACCTCAAGCGTGCGCCCCTGCTTTTCCAGCGCGCCCGCGACGTCATCTTCGAGGTGGTTCTCGGCCAGCAGCCCGGAAACGTGCTTGCGCGCCGCGGAGAATTCCCCGCGGGCGGCCAGTTTCCGGACCTGCTCAATGGAAGCCTGTAATTCTGACGCCACCAAAACCCCAACAGTCGAGCGACCGAATGCACCGAACCAAACAAAGCTGTCCGGCACGGGGCGACTTTCGTACCCTTTGTTAAGTATCGTCTATCGGTGGGCTTTACTCAAGCTCAAGTCCGCAGATGCAAGCAGCCACCGCACTTCGACCCAAGCCAAACCTGCCGCAAGGCTTGCGCATTCCGCGCCTGCGTTCCGCGCTGGCTTTTTCGATCGGCGCTGCGCTGCTGGGCACTGTGCTGGGCATATTCACCTACAACAAGGACCCGCTGCTGGGCTCGGCGCTCGGTGCGGGCGCGGGCTTCCTTATAGGGGCGACCTTCGGCGCGTTCACCGACTGGCGCGTCGGGCTGGCGCTGCTGGTGGTGGTGCTGCTGGGCGAGGACTCACTGCGCAAGGCCGTGCCCGGCTCGCCGTACACGATCTCGCTGGGCAAGGACATCCTGATCGCGGCCTGCTACCTGTGCTATGCGCTAAGGCCGCAGTTGCGGGTGCCGCTGCGCAAGGCGGACAACCTGGAGCGCTGGGGCATCTACTTCCCGATCCTGGCGTGGATGAGCTTCGTGGTGCTGGAGGCCGCGAACCCGGCGCTGCCGAACATCCTGGTCGGCATCTCGGGCATTCGCACCTGGCTGCTGTATTTCCCGATGATGGTGCTGATGTCGAACTTCTTCCGCAGCAACAAGGGCGCGGACGACTTCATCCGGGCGCTGGCGTACCTGGCGATCCCGATCTTCATCATCACGTTCCTGCAGAACTCGTGGTACGAGCACATGCCCGCCTTCCTGCGCGAGACGGCGTTCCGCAAGGTGCGCACGCTCGAGAGCGGCGGCGAGGTGCGCTACAACGAGTCGATCTTCGCCACGCCGACGCTGCTGGCGCTGGTCTGTGTGTTCCAGTTGTGCCTCGTGATCGGGCTGCTGAAGATGCCGCGCCCGCGCCGCCAGCGCATATTGCTGTGGATTTCGGGCTACTGCGCGATCATGAGCGCGCACCTGTCGGGCATCCGCACCGGGCTGCTGTTCTGCGCGATCGCCGTGCTGACCTGCCTGCCGCTGGTCCTGTACCGCTTCGAGAAGCTGCCGGGCCAGCCTCGCCGACGTCGCCCGGGGCTGATCCTCGGCGGCGTGATCGGGCTGATGTTCGGCGCGATCCTCGTGGGCATGATGGAGGGCGACCGGGCCGAGGCATTCTGGACCAGCATCCAGCCCAGCATCGTCGAGCAGCGGATGGACGTGGCCATTGCGGTCACGGACGACTTCGGCGGCGGTCTGCTCGGCAACGGCACCGGCAGCGCGGGCAAGTCCAGCCGCGTGATGACGCTGCTCGGCAAGGAGGCCACGGGCAACGAAGCGGTCGAGTGGGGCACGGCGCTGGTGCGCTACAGCTTCGGGCTGATCGGGATGTGGATCGGCGCGGTCCTCGGGCTGTGGGCGCTGATCGGGCTGATGCGGGCCGCCACCGTCAACCGCGATGCGCGCTTCGCCTGTCTGCGGTACACGCTCTGGATCTACATCGGCGCGCAGCTCAGCTGGTTCCTGTTCAAGGCCTACCCGGTGCTCGAGAACGGCACCATGGGCGTGCTGTACTGGTCCAGCGCCGGGCTGATCATCGGGCTTCGTCGCCTCGACGAGCAGGGAGCTGCAATGACCAATTCCCAGTGACCAATGCGAAGCGCGCATGGAATTGGTCATTGGTAATTGGTCATTGGGAATTGTAGTCCATCCCCATGCGGGTCCTTCACGTCATCCCCAGCATCGCGCCCGAGACGGGCGGGTTGCGCACCGGCACGCTGGCGACCTGTCTGGCGATGAAACAGGCGGGCATCGAGCCCGAGATCGTCTGCCTGCACGGCGAGTCCGACCTGCCCACCCACCGCTTCAAGCCCGGGCTGCGCGTCACCGGCGCAAGCCGCGGCATGCGCGACTGGCTGATGCAGCACGCGGGCGACTACGACGCCATCATCGCCCACGTCGTCTGGCTGAACCCGGCGCACTATGCGGCCGAGGCTGCTGCCAAGTCCGGCGTGCCGCTGTACCTCGCGTCGCGCGGGATGCTGGACCCGGATGCGCTGGCGCACCATCGCCTGCGCAAGCTGATCCGCTGGCACCTCGGCGCGCGGGCGCTGGCGCGCGGCAGCATCCTGGTGTTCAGCAGCGAGGCCGACCGCGAGCGCAGCCTGTCGCACCCGGAGCTGGCTGACGCGCGCGCCATCGTCGTGCCCAACCCGGTGCAACTGCCCGAGCCCGCGCCGCAGGCGGAAGGCGCGCCGGTCGTGCTGTGCCTCAACCGCCTGCACCCGCGCAAGGGCGTGCTGGAGTGGTCGCAGGCATTGCTCAAGCTGCGCGAGGAAGGGCTGGTGTTTGAGGCCGTGCATGCGGGCACTGCCGAGGACGCCGCGTATGCCGAACGAGTCCGCAAGCTCGGCGCATGCCGGCTGCTCGGGCCATGCAGCCACGATGAAGCGGTCGCGCTGGTCGCCGGTGCAGCGATGGTGGTGCACCCGAGCGTCGGCTTCGAAAACTTCGGCAACGTGATCATTGAGGGCATGGCGGCGGCAAAGCCGGTCGTCGCATCACGCCGCGCGCTGGTCACACCTGAGCTCGAGGCCGCCGGCGTCGTGATCGGCACCGAGCCGACGCCCGAGCATCTGGCCGATGCCATGCGCCGCCTGCTGCAGGACTCCGGCGCACGCGAAGCGCTGGGCGCAAAGGCACGGGCCTACGCGAGCGAGCACTTCTGCTATCAGGCCGTCGGCCAGCGCTGGCGCGAAATCCTGTCGCATTGAACTGAGTGGCGCAGGCAATCCTGCCTGCGGTCGCGACGTGGTTGTCGCGACACGAGCTTCGCGACGCGCAGCTCCACCGGCAGGATTGCCGGTGCCACTCAATGCAGGAGGAGTATCATCCGCGCCCATGGCTGACTCGGCCGAAGCCGCCTACCTGTTTCGCCACGCGCTGCTGCGCGACGCCGCCTACGACGTCCAGCTGCCGAGCGACCGTGCCCGCCTGCACGCGCTCGCCGTCGGCTTGACCGAGGACCTGTTCGGCGGCCCGCCCCCGACCGGCGAGCTGGATGCCTGGGGCGAAGTGAAGCACCAGCCGCACCCGACCGACGGCATCGCGGCCGAGCTTGCCCACCACGCGAGGGGCGCCGGCGACATGCGCCAGACGCAGCGTCTGTACCTGCGCCGCGCGGCCGAGCACGCGACCATCAGCCAGCGCGTTGAAGACGCGGCGCGCCTCTGGCTGGAGTGCGCCGCACTGTGCGATGCGCGTGAGAAGGCCGAGACCATACGCCGGGCGGCCGAGGCGCTGCTGCTGGCCGGCAACGCGCGCCAGGCCGAGCCGCTGCTGGAGCAGGCGCTTGAGCTCGCGCGGGAAGCCGAAGACAGCGGTCGGCAGGCGCTCGCATTCGGCAGCCTGGCGCGAGCGTGCAGCCAGACCGGAGAGATCGGCAAGGCCGAGCAGGCCCACCGCAGCGCGCTGGAGTTGCACGCGCGCTCAGGCAATCGCCGCGGCGAGGGCGTGGCGCTGGGGAATCTGGCGTTGTTGTGCTACCAGAGCGGGCGGGAAAGCGAAGCGATCGAGCTGTACCAGCAGGCGCTGGAGATCTTCGTCGAGGTAGGCGATACGCAGCTGGAAGCCGCGACACTCGGCAATCTCGCCGCCATGACCAACGAAGCCGGGCTGCCCGCCGAGGCTGAAGCCATGTACGCCCGCGCGCTCGACATCCTGCGCGCCAAGGGTGACCGGCGCTTCGAGGGCATGCTGCTCGGCAACCTCGCGGTGGTGTACGCGGCGACGGGGCGCATCGAGCAGGCCGAGCGCACCTACGTGCAGGCGCTCCGGATCCACCGCGAAACCGGCAACCGGCGCTTCGAGGCGATCGTGCTGGGCAACCTCGGCGTGCGGTACCTGGAGACCGGACGGCTTCAGCAGTCGCGCGAGGCGTTTGAGACTTCCATCGCGGCGTTGCGGGAACTGGGCAGCCGGTTGCTGGAAGGCGCGCACCTGTGCAGCTTCACCCTGTGCCTGCTGGCGTTGAACGAGCCGGAGTCTGCGCGCACGCAGTGGCGCGCCGGGGCGGCGATCCTGCGCGAGTTCGGCGACAGCGGCGAGCTCGACCGGCGCATCACCGAGATGCGCAACGCATGCACCAAGGCGGGCATCGGGGCCTTCGAGTAGTTTTCCCCACGGCAACAAACCCTTACCAAGGGCACGCCCAAACTTATATTGAGGACTGCACTTACACACTTCGGGGAAGAGCGGATGAGCAACGAGCTGGCACCGGAAGGACCTGAGTTGCAGCCCGACGGTATGGGCTTTGACGAAGAGGCAGGCAGCGAGGAAGCCTCGCACCTGCTGCCGCCCATCCGTGAGTTGCCGCAGGATCGCGAGTACCTTCCCGGCGCGTTCTACAGCATCCAGGCCGCCAACGGCACGCCCGCCAACCCGCCGCAGCAGCTTGGCGAGATACTGGGCCAGGGCCTGTTCCAGAGTTTGACCGACGTGCACCTGTTCGGACGCAACGCGGACAGCGAGCCGTGGCTCGAGGTCGGCCCGATGACGCCGGAGCCGGTACAGATCATGGCCAGCCAGGAGCTGCTGCCCGCTACCGGCGAGCCGCTGGCGCAGGACGACCTCGAGATGTTCGAGATGGTGGCCGGGCGCGTGGCCAAGACGCTCAAGCGCGACAAGCAGCCGCCGAAGGAAGACGCCGCCAAGGCCGCCGCCCGCAGTGCGGAGCTGGCGGGCATGAAGGGCAAGCTCGGCGACAAGTTCGGGATGTCGCTGGCAGGCAGTTTCCAGCTGGCGGACGTGACCGACTGCTGCCTCTGCCTCGGCATGAAGCGCAACGGCGACGCGTTCTCGTGGTACGGCGGCAAGACCACCGGCGACCCGATTTTCAGCGTGACGGTCGACGGCGCGAAGCTGGCGCCCGGCGCGCAGGGCACGACCAGGAAAGTCAACCTGACCTACACGGTCGCGGGCGTGACCCAGCCGCGCAAGGTGCTCGAGCGCATCTTCGCGGCGTGCTACTACTTTCAGAAGCGCATCGCCGGCGACGTGAAGATGGACGACGGCAGCGCGCCGCCCGAGGGCGTCGCCCGCGGCGAACACCCGCGCCTCGACGCAGCGATCAAAAAGATCGAGGCCGCAAAGCTCCGCCCCGGCCACGTAGTAACCAAGCGGTTGACCTAGCACGTATGAACGCAACGGCCCCGCGACAATCGGGGGGCCGTGTTCGTTCAGTCTTCTGGCTCAGGCTCCGGGGCGGCGAACGAGATGAACTTCATCTCTGCCTCCTTGGCCAGTTTCTTGAGCGTTTCCTCCTGAAGCTCGGCTTCTTCCGTCAGCTTCAGCGTGATCACGCCTTGCTTGCCGGCGACGGCCTCTCTTACTCCGTTCAGCTTGGCCAGCTTTGCGGCCAGTGCTTTGGCGTCGGCCTGCCAGTCTTCGCCCGTGTACTCGAGCTTCAGGACCCTGGCTACGGAGATCTCTACGGTGGGACCCACCGGCGGCGGCATTCAGCCTTCTCACGCGTAGCCGGGCTGGGCGACGATGCCCACGGTAAGCAGCAGCAGAGCCGGAATCAGGTATCGCATCGCAATCTCCTCTCAACATCTGAGACGAGAATTCGCCGGGATCGGTTCCCGTCGTTGCGCTGGAGCGCCTATGTTGCCTAGAATCCACCAGTTGACGCTTTGGACGACGCTCACCGACTCGCGTGACCCCGGCAGGATGAATGGCCTCCGATGTAACAGCGCAATCGTTCTCCAGCCGCAAGGTGTGCCTCGCAAGATCGCGTGAGCACCTGGCCAACCGTGCGTACAAGTCCGCCCGCCAGACGCTCGACCGCGGTCTGACGCAGTGGCCGGACCTGTTGTTCGACCACGAATACCTCACCGTCCTGGGCGCGATCGCCTACCGCCAGGGTTGCTACCGCGAAGCGCGCAGCGTCCTCAACCGCGCCGTGCGCGACGAGGATTGCCACGTCGAGGCACGCTTCCTGCTCGGGCGCGCGATGCTGGAAGGCGGGCGAACCGAGCGTGCGATCATCCTGCTGGAGCGTATCCTCCACGACGAAGAAGAGCTGGTGCCCTACCGCGTGCACGCCGGCGGCACGCTCAGCGTCGCCTACGCCGCGCTGGGGCTGAACAAGAGCAGCCAGGACGCGCTGGAAGTAGCCGCAAAGTTCGGGCTGATCAGCGCCCAGTTGCTCGCCGATGAAGGCTTCCGCCTGATGCGCGTCGGAGCCTACCCGGAAGCTGAAGTGCAGCTGGCCAAGGGTTTGCAGGTGGACAGCACCTGCGAAGACGCGTTCTTCCGCCTGTGCAACACGCTCTACATACAGGAAAAGAGCGAGCCGGCGATGGAAGTGCTCGCCTACGGCATTGAGCAGTCGCCGGAGTACGTACCGTTCTACAAGCTCATGGCCGAGCTCTATTCCAGCCGCGGTCAGTACAAAGAGGCAGGCGCGTTCCTGAAGCGCGCCATCGAGCTGGTGCCCGAGGCCGACGACGTGGACGAGTCCCGCTTCATGATGGCGCTCGCGCTGCAGCGTGCCGGGCGCATCGAGGGCGCGATGATGGCCTACCGCGACCTCTTGCAGCAGCGCCCGCGCACGCGCCTGCGGAAGGAAACCCGGGTCCGCATCAAGTCGCTCGAGGAGCGGCACAGCAAGGGCAAGTCGGCGCGGCTGGTCGACTTCCCGCGCAAGCTGCAGAAGCGCGCGTACTGCGCGCCGAACACCCTGGCCAATGTGCTGACCTACGCCGGCGCGCCCGCCACGCAGGACGAGGTCGCCGCCCGCATCTTCCGCGGCACCAGCACCCGCTGGCCCGAGATGTTCGACTACCTGCGCGAGTTCGGCGGCGTCGCCTACCGGGGCTTCTTCGGCACGATCGAGCTGCTCAAGCGCTGCATCGACAGCAAGGTCGCCGTCATCACGACCGAGTACTACGGGATGTCCGGCCACGCCCTCGCGGTCATCGGCTACGACGACGTCGGACAGTTGCTGATTGCGCAGGACCCACGGTTCCTGGAGCCTGTCGAGATTCCCTACTCGATCTTCGAGCGCTCCTGGATGCACGACGACGGGCTGTGCATCGCCGTCACCGGCGCCGATAACCGCAAGCGCCTGCCCGGCCAGAGCGGCGACGAGGAAAGTCTCGTGCGCCAGTTCATCGACCTGCTGCGCAAGCGCGAGGAAGGCAACGACGAAGCCACCATGCGCGCGGCCGTGGACCTCACCCAGATCGCGCCCGAGAAGCAGGCGCCGGTGCGCATCCTGGCCGAGATGGCGCTGGAGCGCCGCGCGGTCAAAGAGCTCAAGCAGCTCTGCGAGGAAGCCTTGCGCAAGTGGCCCGGCTGTTTCTGGGCCACCCGCCACCTGGGCGACGCGCGCTGGATGGATGGCGACCCCGAGGGCGCGATGGCCCAGTACCACAAGGCCCGCAGCATCGACCGCCGCGACCAGAACCTGCTGTACGCCATGGGCGAGCTGCTGATTTCACAGGGTCAGCGGCGGCGCGGCCGCGGCTGTTTGCTGTCGGCCCTGCGAGAAGACCCGCGCTTCCACCGCGCTCGCCTGCGGCTTGCCGAGGACCTGTTCGAAAACGGCGACCGCGACGACGCCCGCTTCCATGCCCGGCTGCTGATCGAGTACGACCCGGACCACGGCGCTGCCCGCGAGCTGATGGCCAAGATCACCGGCAACACGGTCGTGCGAACGCTGGCCGAAGACGCCAAGAAGGTCGCCGCGGAGGTGGCGAAGGTGCAGGACGCCTCGGCGGCCAGGCAGGAAGAGGCCGCAAAGCCCTCCGTGGCCGACGAAGACGACCTCGAGATCGACCTGGAAGACCTCTAGGGCGCGGCTTCTGTCACATTATCGCCCGCAAATCTTAACCCCGGATTTCCTTCGGTATGTCAGTCGTTTCTAATTAGGATACCGCCCCGGCTGTGGGGGGTTGCGTCTGCGCGGTACGCAGGTCGCGACGGTCACCACGGCTTCTTTGTTTAGAGGACCGGAAGGATGATGATCGCAGTGGCAACTATCATATCGGGCGGACAGACAGGCGCCGACCGTGGCGCTTTGGACGCAGCTATCGAGCTTGGAATCCCGCACGGCGGCACCTGCCCCAAGGGTCGCCCGGCCGAGGACGGGGTGATCCCACCCAAGTACCGCTTAAAGGAAAGCAGCACCAAGGACAGCGCCGAGCGCACCGAGGCAAACGTCGCAAAAGCTGACGGTACCTTGATTTGCACCTTCGGACGCCTTACGGGAGGCAGCAAGCTCACGGCCGAGTTCGCACGCCGCCACAACAAGCCTTTCCTGCATCTCGACCTGAACGCAGAGGCCACCGACTACGCGGTGAAGTGCGTACGCGAATGGCTGGCCGATCAGGACATCAAGGTGCTCAACGTGGCCGGCGGCCGCGAGTCAGAATCGGCCGGGCTGCACGGCGCGGTGAAGGACCTGCTGACCCGCGTTTTCAAGTAATCGAAACTGGAGCCGGCGGCGGAAGCGGCCGGCGGATTCTGGTTTGAACGTTCAGTGAATCTGATGAGCCCCGGGCTTCCGCCCGGGGCTCCCGTTTTGTGTTCGCGGTTTTCGCCGCTAAACTCCCGCGGGAGACGAACCATGAGTGACGACAAGCGCGTGAAGGGTTTTGAAGGCAGCTTTGGCTTCGGGCCCAGCGATCACCCGGAAGTGAAGCCGCTGCCTTTTCGCATCATGGCCGTCGGCAACTTCTGCGGCGCCAACCGTAGTGAAGCGCGCAACGCCGCCGCGGTCGACGCATACGATTTCGACAAGGTGATGAGCCAGTTCTGGCCGCGCGCGGTGTTTGAAGTCGAAAGTCACCTCGGCCCTTCGACAGGCTCAGGGCAGGCGAAGGGCAAGGACATCGAGATCGACTTCACTCCCCAGTCGCTCAAGGACTTTGAGCCGGGTGCCATGGCCGCGCGCATCAAGGCGCTCGCCCCGGTGGCCGATTTCATCGCGCGCGCCAAAGGTCTGGCCGACGGCAGCGTGAAGCCGGCTGACTTCAAGCGCGATCTCGCACCCATCCAGGCGGTGCCTGCGCTGCGCGACGCGCTGGACGCGGTGCTCGACAAGATCGGAGGTGCGCCGGCGTCTGCTTCGACAAGTGATGGCGACACGGGCGACAAGAACGTTGACGCTATCTTCGACATGGTGGAGCAGAAGAAGCCGGCCACAGGCTCGGCGATCGACAGCTTTGCGGCGGGACTCGGCGGAGGCAAGTCCGGCATCGACGTCGGCGATGCGATCGGCATCGCACAGAAGCTGCTGGAGAAGCAACTGCGCCCGGTGCTGGATGACCCGCAGGTGCGCGCGCTGGAGCGCAACTGGCGCGGGCTGCACGCGCTCTGCAAGCGCGGCAAGGGTGCGAAGATTGAGGTCTTCGACGGCGACTTCGATTCATGGCAGGAACAGGTCTTCAACGCCGAG
This sequence comes from Planctomycetota bacterium, assembly GCA_020638675.1. GTDB lineage: Bacteria > Planctomycetota > UBA8742 > UBA2392 > UBA2392 > JACKID01. Next base: position 56,515 of record JACKID010000003.1, on the reverse strand, counting down.
CTGGCCGGCACCAGCGAAGCGCCGCTCGGCATGGTGGTGCTGTGCGACGACATCGAGAACTCCCCCGCGGGCATGGACGCACTGCAGCAATGGGGCGACGCGGGCGGGCAGATCCAGTGCCCCGTCGTCTTCGACGCCACCAACCTGCTCGGTGAGAGTACCGGGACACTCGCAGGCCGCGACGCGCCCGCGAACCTGTTCGATGACACGCGCTTCGACAAGTGGCGCTCACTGCGCGACAAGGACGAGTCGCGCTGGCTGGTGGCGGCGCTCAACCCGTTTGTCCTGCGCGCGAAATACACGCGCAAAAAGCACGGTATGGATGCGCCCGAATTGTGGGGCTCGCCGGCGTGGCTGGTCGCGGCCGTGGTGGCCGGCAGCATGGAGCGCACCGGCTGGCCCGCGTCGCACACCGGCGCGTCGGCCGGCGAAGTGACCGCCCTGCCGACGATCGAGCACGACGACGGCGTCGAGCATCCACTGGAAGCGACCTTCAGCGAACGCGGGTTGAAAGACCTGGTGAAGTCCGGCTTCACGCCATTGATCGCCCAGCCGAACAACGACGCCGCCTGGGTACTGCTCGCCCCGACGGTGCACAAGCCAAGCAAGGCCGAAGAGGAAGGCAAGCTCGGCACGCTGGCGTACCAGCTGCTCGCGGCGCGCCTCGGCGAAATGATCATGCGCAACAAGGGCAAGCTTGTCGTCCCGGGAAACATGCAGGGCAGCGCCGAGAACTTCGGCAAGTTCCTCGGCGGTCTGCTGGCGGAAACCGGCCCCGGCGCGAACGTAGATATCTCAGCGCAGGGCGGCACGCTCGTGCTCCGCATCCGTACCGGGCGTGAGTTGCTGGGCGGCGCGGAAATCCAACTCGGCGTGAACGTGGAATGAACTGCCCCACGCGACGCCACGAAGAAAAGCGGCATCGCACAGAGACCACAGAGAAAATGCTGAAGCAGTTCTCTGTGGTCTCTGTGCGAGACAGCAGTTGCAGTGCTTGGCTCAAGTAGCTGCACAACCGCACGCCCGTGGTCGAACGCGCCATTCCTGCTAGCATCCGCGCGGTGGACCGATGACGGGCAACGACATCTTCGTGATCGCGCGGGCGCTGCATGTGCTGGGCGTTGTGGTGTGGATCGGCGGGGTGGCGTTCGTGACAACCGTGCTGATTCCCGCGCTGCGCCGCATGCCCGACGCCGACAAGCGCATGGAGCTGTTCGAAAAGCTGGAAGGCCGTTTCTCGCTGCAGGCCAAGTTCGTCACGCTGATCACCGGCGCCAGCGGCTTCTACATGGTGTACGCGATGGGCGCGTGGGAGCGCTTCACGAAGCCGCAGTTCTGGTGGATGCACGCGATGGTGCTGGTGTGGGCCGCGTTCACACTGGTGCTGTTCGTGCTTGAGCCGCTGTTCCTGCATCGCTGGTTTCGCGACCGCGCCGGCAAGGACCCCGAGGGCACCTTCCGCCTGGTGCAGATCATGCACGTCGTGCTTCTGTCCATCAGCCTGGTTGCCGTCGCCGGCGCAGTGGCAGGAGTCCGCGGCGTCTACATCTTCGCCTGAATTGAACGGCCTTGCGCGAAGACACGAGGGGAACACAAACAGCAGAGCATCTCGCACAGAGACCACAGAGTTCACAGGGCAAACCTGCACTGCAGTCCTCTGTGAACTCCGTGGTCTCTGTGCGAAGCCGCGGTTGCAGTTGGTCCCGCCTTCGCTTCCCCTCGCGCCTTCGTGTGAAACTCCTGACCATTCAGGCCCGTGGCCGGGCTGCCTGTTCCTGCTAGTATCCGCGCGGAGAAGAAAATGGCTGATGAACCTGCGATGACTGCGGGGCGCCGCAAGGCGGTTGCCCGCGCGCTGAAAAAGAAACCAACCAAAACCGCGCTGCACTACACCGTGTCGATGCCCGATCCGAGCTCGCACACGTTCCATGTCGAGATCAAGCTCAGCGGCGTCGGCGACTTCGGCGTGATCGCGTTCCCCGCGTGGACGCCCGGCAGCTACAAGATCCGCGAGTTCGGCAAGAACGTCAGCAGCTTCAAGGCCAAAGGCGCGAAGTTCGAGCTGCTCGACAAACAGCGCTACCGCATCGGCGGCGACTGCACCGTCAGCTTCGACTATTACGCCGACGAGCTGTCCGTGCGCACGCCGCACCTCGACGACACGCACGGCTTTTTCCTCGGCACCAACCTGCTGCCGTACCTCGAAGACGTCAACGGCGTGCCCGCCAAGGCCGACTACGCGGTCAGCATCAAGCCGTACAAGGGCTGGAAGGTCGCGACATCGCTGAAGGCGCGCGGCGGCGCATACCGCACCGACGACTACGACGTGCTGGGCGACACGCCGTTCGAGATCGGCACGCATGAAGTGAAGTCGTTTGCCGTGCACGGTGTGAAACATGACGTCGCGTTCTACGGCTACGGCAACTTCGACGCCGACCGCATCGTCAAGGACACGAAGAAGATCGTCGAGGTGCAGGCAAAGAACTTCGGCGGGCTGCCCTACGACTACTACCTGTTCATCCACCACATCACGCCCGATTCAGGCGGCGGGCTCGAGCACCTCAACAGCTGCGTCTGCGCCTGGCCGAGCTGGAAGTTCAAGAAAGAGGACGACTACCAGCGCTTCATCCGGCTGGTGTCGCACGAGTTCTTCCACGTCTGGAACGTGAAGCGCGTCCGCCCGAAGATTCTCGGCCCGTTCGACTATTCCAGAGAGCAGCACACGAAGGCGCTCTGGATCATGGAAGGCATGACCCAGTACTACGAGCGCCTGTGGTGCGCGCGCGCCGGCGTCACCAAGCCGCAGATGGTGCTCGACTCCTACGCCGAGACCATCGACCGCGAGGACAATCGCCCCGGGCGCAAGGTCATGTCGCTCGAGGACTCAAGCTGGCTGGCGTGGACCAAGCTGTATCTCGCCGACGAAAACTTCCTGAACACCGGCGTGAGCTATTACTCGCGCGGGGCGCAGGTAGGGCTGTTGCTTGATGCCAAGATCCGCAACGCCACCGGCGGCAAGCGCAGCCTGGACGACGTGATGCGCCTGGCGCACCGGCGCTGGGGCTGGCCGAAGCCCGGCTTCAAGGACGGCGAGTGGGAAGCCCTGTGCGAGGAAGTCGCCGGCACGAAGTTCACCGCGCTCTGGCGCGACCACGTCCGCGGCACGAAAGAGATGCATTACGCCGAGTTCCTCGATTGCTACGGGCTGGAATTCACGCGTGACAAGCAGGGCAACGAGTCGTGGCTCGGCATCACCACGGGCGACAAGGGCGGCGCGCTGCAGGTCACGGGCGTGCACGCCGAAGGTCCCGCGCGCAAGGCCGGCTTGCAGCCGCGCGACGAGATCCTGGCGGTGAATGGGCATAAGGTGGACGGCAAGTCGTTCGAAGAGCGCGTCGGCGAGTGCAAGCCGGGCAGCACCTGCACGCTCACCCTGTTCCGGCGCGAGCGCCTGGTGACGGCGAAGGTGAAGGTCGCGGCGCAGCCGGCCGGAAAACTGAAGCTGCAAGTCAGCAAGAAACAGACGCCCCTGCAGAAGCGCAAATTCCGAAAGTGGATGGGACCCGGCTAGTCCGGTGCGCGACTGGGACCCGGTTGCCTGGTGCTCTCATGACAGCCGCATGTCCGGCCCGTCGATCAGTTCTGCTACTACCTGTACGCTCGGGTTTGACGGCGCTTTGCGGCGGCGGCGCATGACGACCATGTTTCGACCGTGCTCCTTGGCGTCGTACAGTGCCAGGTCCGCGCGGTTGAAGAATTCGGTGTCCTGCTCGCCTTTGTAGAGTTCGGTTACGCCGAAGCTGGCTGTGACACCGCCGCGGATGACCTTGCTGTCCTCGATCAGCGCGCGCAGGCGCTCCGCTACCTGGCAGGCGGCATCGAGGTTGGTTTCTTCCATCAGGATCATGAATTCTTCGCCGCCCCAGCGGATCAGGTCGTCCGTGCGGCGCATGGTGCCGGTCATGATGTTGGCGACCTCCACCAGCACTTCGTCGCCTTTGCTGTGCCCGTAAGTGTCGTTGATGCGCTTGAAGTGGTCGATGTCGCACATGATCATGCAGACCGGCGAGCCCTTGCGAGCCTGACGGGCGCGGGCGCGGCGCATGCAGGCCGAGAATGCCCGGCGGTTGAACAGCCCGGTCAGCTGGTCCTGCATCGCGAGATCTTCGAAGTCCTCGGCCTTGGTCAGCGCGGTGCCGTATGCCAGGCGCAGTCGTGAGAAGCCAGCCATCATGGTCAGGAATACGGGCGTCGCGATCAGGTAGTTGACCGTCAGGTCCTGCTGCAGGGCCTCGGGCAGCGGGTACGGGTTGAAGATCAGGAACAACATGATGCCGACCGCGCCGACGGCATAGTAGATGAAGCCGAACTTCAGCCCATGCTTGTGCATCAGGAACACGAACAGGCAGGCGCCCAGGATGCTCCACGGGACGATGCCCGTGAGGTAGTCGGGTTGCAGGCCTTCGGTGCCGGTAATCCAGAGCCCGATAAGCAGCCTTTCCATCACGGTCGCTGCGCCAACCGCCAGAGTCGCCAGGCGCACCTTTTGGGTGCAGCCGGGACGGCACTTGAGCGCCCAGACCAGCAGCGCGGCAAACACGACGGCCGTGGGTGGCAGTTGATAGCGCTCAAACCAGGTGGCGTTGCCCATGGCGGCCGCAGCGATCGAGATGACCACACTGGCCAGAGTAAACATCGGCAAGAGCAACAGGATGAAAGTGCGCTCAAGCAGGTGCGGCTTGAACAGCGTCTCGGGCGAATTCTGCAGCAGGATCGTCTTGACGCCCGCGTAGCGCCTCAGCCCCACAAGTGTGCTTTCTTCTTTCATGGTACTGCCCTCCGGGTACTTCGCCCGGATGCCCGCCCGGCATCCGACCCCAGAAGGATACCACACGAATGCACAATACGCATAAAATGCACAAGAAAAGCCGTGAGAATTACCACTAACCATAAGTGCCTGCAAAACAGCAGCTTGTGGCTGAACGTCACGACAGAATGCACATTCGGGTGCGGCACGGGCCTAGCTGGCGAGGGGAGCCGGCTTGTCTGCAAGTTCCGCAATCGTGACTCGATTTCGCCCGTCGCGCTTGGACGCGTAAAGCGCCTCGTCGGCGCGAGGGTAGACAACGTCCTCGCCCTCGTTCACGCCAATGTGCGTCGCGCCGATACTGATGGTCAGGGTCGAGCGCTCCAGCAGGTTGGCCGCTTCGACGGCCGCGCGTAGCCTCTCCGCAACCTCCGCCAGATGCTTCTGCGGCGTTTCTTCCAGCAGCACCATGAACTCCTCGCCGCCCCAGCGAAAGACTTCGTCGGTGCCGCGCAACTCGCGCAGCAGGATGTTGGCAAGTCCGACCAGGACCTCGTCGCCGACCTGGTGCCCGTAGGTGTCGTTCACGCGCTTGAAGTGGTCGATGTCGATCAGCATGACGCAAAGCGGGGTCTTGCTTCGCAACTGCCTCGCCTTGGCCCGCTTGAACGACTGCGCGAAGGCTCGCCGGTTGGGCAGCCGGGTCAGCCCGTCTAGCATGGCCATTTCCTGCAGGTCCTCCGCGTGCGTGCGTGCGCGTGCGTAATCCGCGCGCAGACGGGTAAACGCCGACGTGAGCACGATGAACACCGGCGGGGCGATCACAATGTTCAGCGAGAACTCGTTGACAACGATCGTCGGCAGCGACTCGCGGTGCACCGCCAAAAAGATGCCGAGCATCAGCAGCGTCAGCACGTAGTAGCCCGCAGCGAACCTCCAAGACAGTCGCCCCGGAAGAAGGAAGAGGAACAGGACAGAGCAGAAGATCAGCCAGGGAGCGATGTCGAAGTAGAGCTCATGGTCGAACCCCGTGTAGTGCAGGTCCCACAACTGGCGTCCCCAGCCGACCAGCACGATGCCCGGCCCGACCACCAGCGTAGCGTTGCGCACCAGCGCCACCCTGGCGGGTGAAAGCAGGTAGTTCCACACAAGCAAGGCAAGAAACGCGAACGACGAGGGCAACAGAACGTAGCGCTCGTACCAGTGGGCGCTGCCCTGCAGCTCGGCCTCAGCCCACGCCGTGCCGGCCGCCAGGGCAAACAGCGGCAGGAGCAGCAGCAGGAGCTTTCGCTCTCCGCGCTGCGGGCGTGACATGTCGCCGAGTCCCGAAGTGACATGCTCGGTCGGCGGCCCGGCGACGTATTGCTTGCCCAGTACGGTAGGCTCATCCATTGCCGTGGCATTCTACCGTTTGTGATAGAATGCATGTAGTCAGTGCATTGGTTAGTGGGTGTGGATGGCGTAGTCGCGCAGGTCGCGGTGCATGGCGCGCAGGTACATGGCGAGCACGAACCCGACGGCGGTCACGTCCGGTGCGCCGCCCTTCAGGTCATAGCGCAGCCCCAGCGTGCGCCCGGCGTCGTCGTCCAGCGCGATGCGCAGCTCGCCGAACTCCACGCCGTCGGGGTCTTTGCCCGAGTGCACGTGGATCGCGCGGTGTTTGCCGCGCTCGTACTCCGGGTTCGTGACGTGGCTGAAGTAGCGGTCAATGAACTCGCGGTCGAGCTTGCCGAAGAATTCGCGCACCATGCCGGCGTGCCCGTGCTCGCTGAAGTTGACGTTGGCTTCGCCGGTCTTCTTCACCCAGTGCTTGAGCTGATCTTCCATGCGCCCGGCGACGACGTCGGTCTTTCTGACGTTGCTGCGGGTCATCATCATCGTGCGCGCGCGCTGTTCGTGTGAGCGGCGCTGCACGCTTTCAATCTCACTGCGCAGCTTCCAGAGTTCCTTGTCGCGGTCCTTGAGCTGGCCCTCCAGCGCGTTGCGCTGGGCGTCGACGTCGCGCAGCAATTCTTCGGCGGCCGTCAGCTCTTCCGAGAGGTGCTGGAGTTCGCTGTCGTGGCCCGCGAGCTCCCCGTCGTGTGCTTCGAGTTGCCTCGCCTGCTCGGCCACTTCGTGCGCATTGACCAGGGCGACGGTGACGCTGTTGTCGCTGCCGCCGGTGATTTCGTTCAGGCCTTTCAGCAACCTCGCGCGCTCGACTTCCGCCCGCTGCTTCGCGCCTTGCACGCTCTCGATGCGCTTGCGCAGATCCTCGAGTGTCTGCTGCTGCTGCGCGCGTACGGCGTCGAGTTCTGCGGCGGCCGCGCCCGGGTCGGCGGCCGGCGTGGCGCGCCGGAACAGCAGCATGCCGGCAACGAAGCCGGCAGCCGCGCCGACCAGCAGCGCAAGCACGATGAACATCGGCGAGATCTCGGCCAGGAACATGGCGCGGATCATGCCAAAGAATCGGTGGCGCGGACATTCCTGTCCGCGCGGGGATGGATGCGTCGCAGGGAATGCCGCGTTCAGACTCTACCACTACAGGAGCAAGCCATGGGACAGGTCGGACGCAAACACTTCACAAAGGCCAAAGCCCGGACGCGCACCAGCGCGCAGGAAGCCAAGCAGGTGTTCGACATCGAGAAGTCGGTCGAGAAGAAGGCCGGCAAGGGCAAGAAGCCGGTCGGGCGCAAGGGCAAGAAGCCCCTATAGGATGGTCTTGCCGAGAGCGCTGGCTATTAAATCGACGGCGAGTTGGCCCGTCTGGTTGTGGACGTCGAGGATGGGGTTGACCTCGGCCAGCTCCAGGCTGGTGAGCGCGTCCGACTCCGCGATCATTTCCATCGCCAAGTGGGCCTCACGGTACGTCAGCCCGCCGAAGACCGTTGTGCCCGTGCCCGGGGCCACGCGCGGGTCGACGCTGTCGATGTCAAAGCTGACGTGCAGGTAGTCGGTGTTGCGAGTCGCGAGGTTGATGGCGTCGCGCATGATGGCCGCCATGCCGCGCTCGTCGATGTCCTTCATCGTGAACGCGTGAACGCCGGAATCGAGGATCGCCTGCTTTTCCTGGCGATCGAGATCGCGCAGCCCGACCAGCACCACGTCATTCGGGAACACCTTCGGGCACACGCCGCCGATCCTTGTAAGGATGTCCGGCCCCTGCCCCAGCGCCGTCGCCACCGGCATCCCGTGCACGTTGCCGCTGGGTGACGTCATGGGTGTGTTCAGGTCGCCGTGCGCGTCGATCCAGATCACGCCAAGCGTGATCTCGGTTTTGGGCGCCGTCTTGCGCAGCTCGGCTTCTTCGTCTTTGTACGCGGCCATCAGCCCCGCAATGGTGCCGATGGCGATGCTGTGGTCGCCGCCGATCACGAGCGGGAAGGCATCCTTCTTCACGATGCGCTTCACGTGCTCGTGTACCGCGTCACAGGCGCGCACGATCATGGGCAGGTGGTTGGCCTTGCCCTCGACCTGGTACTGCAACTGCTGGGCGCGCTCGACGTCGCGGATGATCACGTCGCCGTGGTCCACGCAGCTCAGACCCAGCGCCTTCAGTTTTTCCTGCAACCCGGCGATGCGGATCGCGCTTGGGCCCATGCCGACGCCGCGGCGGCCTGCACCGTGGTCCATGGGCACGCCGAGGATGTGAACTTCCTGGTCGTCTTGAAGTCGGTTGAAACGTCGGCTGGCCATTTGCGGCGCTGTGTCCTCCGGGGCGAGTGTACCAGTGGCACGCGGAAGTCCGCCAGAGGGCCGATGGTATGCATTTGGCGAAGAAAAATTCTCGCGTCGCCGCAAAGCCCGCATTTTGCGCCGCCGGCGGACTCGAAATTCTTTGTCCGCACAGACCACGTTCCATTGCTCGGTACCGGTAGCGGGGGATGGTCCCCGTGAACCGGAGATGAGAATGGACCTGTCAGCGATTCCCTACCTGTTGATTTCACGCGAGCTCGATTTCGGGTTCAGCACCGAGAAGGTGTTCCTGTGCCTCTGCCTGCTGGACCACCTGGTGCTGGGCGTCGGTCTGAGCCGCGATGAGGCGATGCGCCACATGGTGACCGAGCTCGAGCGCAAGTACGACGGCAACCTCGAGGAAACCGACGACGACGACGGGTTCGAGCTCGACTCGTTCCGCCCGAACTAGGAGACCGCCATGTCGCATATCGACTACGCCTCGCGCACGTTCGGGTTTGACCCGCAACGCCCGCAGCGCCCCAAGCCCGCACGCTTGCCACTCCCGGAGCAGGGCGAGATCCTCGTTGTCACCGGCCCGAGCGGTGCGGGCAAGTCGCTGGCGCTGTCGGCGCTGGCGTCGCCCGGGTCGCGCGAAATCACGCACTTGCGCAGTGAAGACCTGGCGACGCCGGTGCTGGACCTGTTCGACCCCGGCTCGCCCAGCGAGGAAGTGCTGCGCACGCTGGCCCGAGTCGGGCTGGCGGACGGGCGACTTTGGCGCATGCATGCGGGAGACCTCTCGGCGGGAGAGTGTCGGCGGCTTGAATTGGCGCTGGCAATCTGCGGGGCCGGCCCAGGCACGTTGCTGGTCGCCGACGAATTCGACGCGCACCTCGACGCGACGTCGGCCCGGGTGCTGGCACAAAACCTGCGCGGGATCGCCGTGCGCCGAAAACTGCGCGTGGCGGCATCGACGCATCGGGAGGAGGTGTTGCCGTTGCTGGCCCCATCCCGCCTGTTCGCGATCGCGAGCGGCAAGGCGGCAGAGCTGCCGCCGCCCGAGCCGGCGGATCTCGGCGATGCCATCGAGATCGTTGCCGGGCGCGTGCGCGACTACGACGCGTTCGCGCACTGGCACTACATGGGCCCCGGCCGCCCGGGCCCGAGCAGCGACGTCTGGCTGGCGAAATACGAGGGCGAGCCCGTCGGCATCGCGATGTTCGGCTACCCGCACCTGCTGCTCGGCGCGCGCGCGAAGGCGTTGCCGCGGTATTCGCCGGCGCGCATCCGCAGCGACGGCGCCCGCGGATTGAACGCCGACGTGCGCCTGCTGCAGCGCGTGGTGGTGGACCCGCGCTTTCGCGGCATCGGTGTATCGCGGCGCTTGATCCGGCATGGACTCGAGCACGCGGGCGTGCCGCACGTCGAATGCGTGGCGCAGATGGGAGCGTTCAGCGACTTCCTGCTGGCGGCGGGTTTCCGGCGCGTCTGCGAAGTGCCGCCGCCGAAAGCCGCACGGCGGCTCAGCGACTTCTGCCGCGTACAGGGCATCTCGCCCCAGGCGCTGCTGGACGGCAATGCGCGACGCCTGCTGCTCGCGTATCTGCCCGAGCCCGCCAGCGCCACGCTGCAACGCCTGCTGGACAAGCTGGTGCAGTCGCGCATCGAAACCGGCAACGGCTGGCGTCGCGGCCATTCGGGCGCCGACCGTGAGCCGCTGCTGCGCAAGGCCCTGGCGCGCCTGTGCGCATGTCCTGCCTACTTTCTCTGGACCGACGGGGGCAAGCCATGATCCCGCACGACCTGTTCGATCTGCTCGACTATCACCCCCACATGGGGCAGCTCGCGTTTCACGACAGCGACGCGCGGTTCAAGGTGCTGATCGCCGGCGCACGATTCGGCAAGAGCCTCGCGGCCGCGCGCGACGTGATGCGAGACATCCTGAGCGGCGAATCGCGCGGCTGGCTGGTCGCGCCGACGTACGAATTGACGCGCCCGGAGTTCCGCTACATCCGCGATGATCTCCTGAGTCGCTTTCACGGCAACGTGGCCGAGAGTGGCTATCCGCCCTCGCTCAATACCAGTTGGGGCGCGGAGATCACCTGCCTGTCCGCCCACACGCCGCAGGGGCTGCTGGGCGACGAGATCGACTGGCTGGTGCTGTGCGAGGCCGCGCACATCCAGCGCGACGCGTTCGAGCGCTTCCTCCGCGCGCGGCTGGCGACGCGGACGGGGCGGCTGATCGTCCCCACTACGCCGCACGGGCACAACTGGATCCACGAGCTCTACCAGCGCGGGCTCAGCAGCAACCCGGGCTGGCGCAGCTTCCAGTACGCGACCTGGGACAACCCCGGCATCGCGCCCGCGGAGATCGAGTCCGCCCGCCGCGACCTGCCGGATGACACGTTCGACGAGCAGTACGGCGGCGCGTTCACCAGCCCGGCCGGTCGCGTGTACCGCGAGTACCAGCGCGGGCTGCACGTAGTGGAGCATCTGGCGCCGCCCGATGGCGCGCTGATCTTCAAGGCGATCGACTTCGGGTACAACAGCCCGTTCGCCTGCCTGTGGGGCGCGTTCGACCGCGACGGGCGGCTGCTGATCCTGCGCGAGCATTACCGCAACAACCTTGCACTGAGCCTGCACGCCGAAGTCATCCGTGCGGTGGATGCCGAGTATGAAGACGCCGGCTGCGAGATCGGACCGGGCTTCGCAGACCCCTCCGGCGCGCTGGAGCGCAAGACGCTTCGCGACGAAGGGGTGCACACCCTGCCGGCCGACAACCGCGTCTCGGGCGGCATCGAGATCGTGCGCCGCCGCCTGCTGAAGGCCGGGGACGGACGCCCAAGGTTGTTGATCGACGCGGGCTGCACCAACCTGCTGCGCGAGATCGACGGGTACTGCTGGACCGAAACATCAAAGGGGGATCGCCTGCCCCACGGGGCCGAAGATCACGCGCTCGATGCCCTGCGCTACCTGTGCGTCGCGCTGGCCCGAAAGGTGGACTGGAAGAATGCGGGCACACTCTGGTAATCTCGGGCAATGAAGGAAGTCCGGCCTGCAACGTGGATCCTGCTGGGAGTTCTGGCGCTGATCATTTTCGCGCCGATCTTCTTCATTGACGTGGACGGGCTGAAGTCGACGCTCGACCAGCCCAAGGACAATACGATCCAGCCCACCCAGACCACGCGCCCAACGAAAACGCCCGAGAACAAGGCCCCGGCGGCCAACGATGCCGACAACTCATCCGAGTCGCCGCCGCCCGCAAACCGGGCCGAAGGCGCCGTGGATTAGGCGGCGAATGGGGCGTTATTGCGCCTTTAGAGCCCTCAAGGCAGCATAGTTCGGTTATCCTTCTGTCGCTCACGACTTCGCGCAAGCTGTCCCGGGGCGGGCAAGCTTGGCGAGGCGCGTGGAGAACTTGTGCTAGGCCGGTCCGATACCAAGGCGATGCAGGAAAAGCTCGACCTCTTGCAGGCCGAGAATGAGCAATTGCGCCGCAAGCTGATGCTGCTTTCCGGCGCGGGCATGAGCACCGGCTCGATGTCGCTGGGCAACCTGACCAGCTTCGGGCAGACCAAGATTCCGGCCCCGCAGGCCACCATCGCGGGGCTTTCCGTCGCGTACCTGATTGTCGACGCCAAGTGGCGCGTGATCCGCATGAACACGCGCATGGCGGACTTCCTGAACGTCAGCAAGGACATCGTCAACAGCAAGCCCGCGCTTGCCGACCTCGATACGCTGGACTGGGCCCCGCACGTGTTCCAGACGCTGCTGCAGGACGCCGGCGAGGCGCACAGCGAAGAAGTGTTCGAGGCCGAGCGCCCCAACCCGGCGAGCGCGCGGTCGGACTACTTCCAGTTCAAGGCCGTATGGTCGGAGAACCAGGGAACGGTCACGGTCGAGGACATCACCCGCCTGCGCACCACGCGCCAGTTCTTCGAGCGGCTGGTCAGCCCGCGCATCGTGGAGCGGCTGCTGGACAGCGCGGAGGACCCGTTTCTTTCCCACAAGCGAACGCTGTCGGTGCTGTTCGCCGACCTGCGCAGCTTCACCACCTTCTGCGAAGCGGTGGAGGCGCCGAAGGTGCAGTCCGTGTTCAACGAGTTCTTCGAAGTCTGCATGCGCGCGCTGGAAAGCAACGACGCGACGCTGGACAAGTTCGTCGGCGACCAGGTGATGGCCCTGTTCGGCGCGCCGCTGCCCAACCCGGGTCATGCCTACAACGCGGTGAAGGTCGCCGTCGACCTGCAGCAGGAGATGCAGCGCACGCGCCGCCGCTGGATTGAAGAAGGCCTGCTGCCCAAGGCGCTGGTCGAGTCAAACCCGGAAATCCTGACGCTCGGCGTGGGCATCAACAGCGGCGAGATGCTGCTGGGCATGTTCGGCAGCCAGAAGGCCAACCAGTACACGGTGCTGGGACATCACGTGAATTTGGCGGCCAGACTTTGTAGTTTCGCCTCCGGCAACGAGGTGCTCGCATCCATCGGCACCGTGCAGGAAATCAGCAAGTACGCCAAGGAGAACCCGGCGCGGATCGCAATCCCGATCAAGTTCCGGACCAAGGCGCAGATTGAGGTAAAGGGAATCGGCGAGCCGGTGACGGTCGCCACTCTGGCATACGAGATGGCTTGATGGCAGGCGGCCCGAACATCCCCGGCAAGCCCGGCTCGCGGCGGAACCCCGCGCGGGCCCCGCTTCCCCGCCCGAAGTTGCCCGGCCAGGGCAACCCCGTGCGCGGCGGCGGACAGGTGCCGGCGCCGCCGCCCGCGCCGACCCGCCAGCGCGCGCCGCAGGCGAACCCGTCCGCGCGCCCGCCGACAAGGCAGCGCCCGCCCGCGCAACCGAAACGTCCGAGCGCGCCCGTCGCACCGGGCGGCAAACGCCCGTCCGCGCCGCTGGAATCGGCCGATCCGCGTCGCGCCTCATCGCCGCCGCAGAGCACGCGCCGCACCAGCAGCCCGATTGCGAAGCCAGGCCGCGGCACCGGCGCCGGCATTGAGGTGCCCGCACCGAAGGCCAAGAAAGAGCCGACGACCATCGAGGAGATGATCCCGGTTCTGATTCGCCACGCGGTCAAGCGCGACGACGGGCTGCAGATCGCCCAGTTCGACGAAAAGTTCATGCCGCGCATTCGAGGCTTCGTGCCCGAGTCGCTGCAGCGCATGGAAAAAGAGATCATCGACGAATACCTGCTGGACATCGGCCATGCGATCTACGTGGCCATCGTCGTCGGGCAGTTCAGCACGCGCCCCGTGCTGTGCGGCGTGCGCGCGGCCGAGCTGGCCTCGGACCTCATTGAGCGCGTGCTGCAGAACGTACAGGGCAATGACGACAAGCGCATCACGCAGATCCGTGCGGCGAACCTGCTGGTCGGGCTGACGCTCAATGCGGTGCGCCTGCTGGAAAGCACGTCGCTGGGCAGCCAGTCGATCGGCGGCTTCACGGACAAGTATGAGCGCTCGGTCATCACGACCTACGGGCTCAAGACGCAGGCCGAAGCCACCGGCAACGCGCCCTGGGTCGGCGACAAGGGCAGCCCGCTCGACAAGCGCATTGGGCGCGCCATCAATACCATGAGCAACGTGTTCGGCGACTACATCGGCGAGCACGGCCAGACGATGGACGACGCGCAGTACGACGAAGTGATGACCGAGTTCGACGGCTTCATGGACCGGTTCGCGCCGTACATCGAGGGCGGTCGCTCCAGCGCCGACGAGAAACGCAAGAAGCTCGCCCGCGGCGGCACCAGCTACCAGAAGGGCGAGGCCAAGGTCGAGCCGCTGGAAATCAAGGAGTTGCGCACGCGCCCGGCCGGCGTCGAAATCGTGCTGACCGACAAGCGCATCCTGTTCGTGAGCACCACCGACGCGCGCAAGATCGGCAAGGCGGCCGAGGGCGAAGTGGAAGACACAGCCAAGCGCGAACGCGCCGAGCTGGAAAAACGCGCCCAGGAATCGGGCGAATTCGATCCCGCCGCCGACTCCGACGTCGCGCCACAAGACGCGGACGAAGACGCCCAGGCAATCGCCGAAATCGAAGCCCAGATGAAAGCCAACAAGGGCAAGAACCAGTAAGGGTTCCCGGCTCCAGTCGCCGATCGTGCCCGTTGCCTGCTCAGGTGGTTGTGATCTGGTCCGAGAGTGCGCGGCGGCGGATGGTGGTGTCGATCGTGCTGTCCGACTTGGGGTTGATGGCGCGTATTAAATCGGCGATCAGCAGGTCGAGAAAACCCACCACGGCGCTGTTGAACAGCGGCTCGTCAAACGCGGCGCCGAATTCCTTGGTCATGGCGCGCAGAACATTGGCGCATTGCTGGTTGGTGCGCTTCAGGTGCCGCTTCAGCAGTGTGTCGAGCGTGAGCTGGTTCTTGATGCGGTCCGGCATGTTCAGCGAGTCGGCGATCACGTCACGTACGCGCGGGAAGTAGATGTCGAACTTGCTGCGGTGCTTGGCGCGCACTGACCGAACGGCCGCGCCGCGCCCCGGCCCGTCCGCCCCGCACATCTTGCAGGTGTCCGCCCCGGCCTCGTGGAACAGCGCGCCGCAATTGCCGCACATCGGGTGTACGCGGATCAGCGCCTCGACGGCGTCGTGGGTGGGCGCAAGCTTGGTGCAGTGCCGCAGGCTGCGCGCGGCGGAATCAAGCTGTGCCAGCTCAATCTGCGCGCGGGTGCGGCGGACCCAGAGCTCGATGCTCATGGGCTCGCGCTTCAGTCCGCTGGCCGTGGCGCGCAGTACGCCCTCGTGGTTGCCAAGCTGGCGCAGGTAGTCGGCGAGGATTTTCCAGGTGTCGATGCGCTCGGGCGCTGCGACCGCCACGCCGCCAAGCCTTGCGACCACGCTTTCGCGGCGGCGCTTGATGTCCTCGACGCTGCCACTCTGGTTGGCCCACGCGCGGCGGGCCAGTTCAATCTCGCAGGTGACCGGGTCAAGCTTACGGGCGCGGCTCAGCCACTCTTCGGCCTTCAGGGAATCGCCGACCATCACGGCTTGGCCGCTCTGGTTGACCATTTCGATGATGGTGTCTTCGTGGTTGTCGCTCACCGGTCCAGTCCGGCCGCGGGGTTTCATTAATGAACCAATAATGTATCTGATCGCACACGCGGGGAACATCCCCTTTCGGCGGCGGCGTTGTAGCCCTGCGGACAGCGGGCTTGCGGGTGTGTAGCATTGTGACAGGTGGAACATGGCTAAACGAGCGACGATTCGGGACATCCAGGCCAAGGCGGGCGACGGCCAGAAGCTGAGCATGGTCACGGCCTATGACGCATTCAGCGCGAGACTCGTTGAGCAGGCGGGCATCGATATCGCGCTCGTCGGCGACAGCGTCGGCACGACGTTGCAGGGACGGCCTGACACACTGGGCGTCAACATGCAGCACATGCTGTATCACACCGAGATCGTCGCGCGCACGACCGAGCGCGTGCTGGTGATCGGCGACATGCCCTTCGGCAGCTATCAAGTGAATGAAGACGAGGCCGTGCACAACGCGGTCGAGTTTCTCAAGGCGGGCGCGCAGGCCGTGAAGCTGGAAGGCGGCGCGAGCGTACTGCCGCTGATCGAGCGCATGAGCGACGCCGGCATCCCGGTGATGGGTCACCTGGGCTATACGCCGCAAAGCACCAACATCACCAGCGGCCCGCGCGTGAACAAGTCACGCGACGAGCTGATGGAAGACGCGGAAAGCCTGGCCGACGCGGGCGTGTTCGCGATCGTGCTGGAAATGGTGCCGAGCAAGATCGCGCAGGAGATCACCAAGTCGATCAGCGTGCCCACAATCGGCATCGGCGCCGGCCCGCACACGAACGGGCAGGTGCTGGTGTTCCACGACATGCTCGGCTTCAGCCCGGACTTCAACCCGAAGTTCCTGAAGCGCTACTTCGACTTCCACGAGCAGGCCCTGGCCGCGCTCAAGAAGTACAAGGAAGAAGTCGAGGGCGGCGGCTACCCGGGCGAAGAACACAGCTATTAGAGGTTTCAGGTTTCAGGGTGGCAGTCGCACCTCGTACTTCCTGCCGCCTGCCTCCTGCTACGGCAGATCCTTCATGTCCTCGCGGCGGAAACTGCGGGTAATCCTGTCGGTTTCTTCCCGGCTGAGGGTGGAGGCGTCGTCGAAGACTTCCTCAATCGCGATCGACGCGGGGTTGTTCCGTCGCAGGTAGTAGCGGCGCTTGGCCCATGCGATCGGCGTCAACAGCACCAGCATCGCCGCCAGCACCGGCGCGCTGAGCGCCAGGATCTTCTCAATCACCTGCAGGCGCGCGTGCCCCAGCGGCTGCCCGCGTGATTCCGACGCCGCGAGGATCGTCTGGAACGGCGTCCCGTCGTCGCGGTATTCGATGATCTTGCCGTAGCCGTCGATGGCCGCGCCGCCGCCCTCCCACACGCAGATCAACCGCGCGCCGCGTACCACCGCGCCACGTCGCTGCTCGCGCATCCAGTACGCTAGCTGCGCCGAGTTCAGCGGCTTCACCGGGGCAACGTGCACTTCGATCGACCACTGCGTGGACCAGTGCGTGTCCGGCTCAAGCGTCGAGTAGAACGTGAGTATGTCCAGCCCCTGCAGCTCCAGCGCCTCGCCGCGAATCTCCGCCGTCCAGACCTTGCGGCGCGCGGGCACGCGTTCGCGAAGAAAGACGTAGCCGTAGTCGGCGTGCTCGTCGTGCAGCAGCATCACCACGATGGCCTGCCTTTCCTCCGCGAGCCTTCCTGCGCGCGCCTGCCAGTGATTGCGCGTCACTGAATCGGGCGCGGGGATCGCGTGCCACACCACGATGTTTTCCGGGGCGCCCGGCGGCAGCAGTTGCAGGCTTGCATCGTAGGGATCGTCGCCCCCGGTGACGGCCGTGACGCGCACGAAGTCCATCGTGCGGATGCCGTCGCCGGAAAACTTGACGCCTGCCCAGTCGATGGCCGCGACAAGCACCAGCACGCACGCAAAAGCGATTCCCGGCCACGAGCGTCGCGCGGGCATGGCGAGGCGCGGCGTCACGAACATCTCGGCGGTGGACCACGTCAGCGCGGTAAACACACCCGCGACGGTTGCCAGCCCCAGTTGCGGATACACGAGGCGTACGATGTCACTGTCGATCAATCCGCCCAGCGGGATCAGCATCTGCCCGTCGGTCGGCAGCAGCGCGTAGAACCCGGTCGCCAGCAGGGCCAGCAGAAACGGGCGCAGCGGCCAGGGGATCTTTCGGCAGATCGGAAGCTCAATGGCCGCCAACGGCAGCGTCGAAAACACCACTGCCATGAGCCAGACGACCGGCGCATTCACGCCATCCGCATCCAGCAGCCAGTAACTCTGCGCGAACGTCGAGATGGAAAAACTCACCCCGGCCAGCAGCAGCGCGCCGATCGGGCCGGCCCCGCGGCAGGCAAAACATAGCGGCACCAGCGCAAACCACGCCAGCGGCCACAAGCCGAACATGTCGCCGGCCAGGCACAGCAGCACGCTGGTGGCCAGCGCCGGGATCAGACGCACCGGCACGCTTCGCAGCCCGCCGATAAGCTCTTCCTGCTCAATGTTGTTCAGCAGCGCCAACTTGACCCCTGCCGCGTTCGTGCAATGATCGCGGGTTCCGGGTTGATGCTACACTGGCAGCCCGGCGGTGAAAGGAGAGCGGATGGCCCGCGCCATTCGATTTATTGCCTGTCTGCTGGTTGTGCTCAGCTTTGCCGCATGCGGCGGCAAGGTGCGGCACGACTTTGGCGGAGGCGGCAGCGCCAGCGACGCCAGCGTGCAGATCCTGCGCGACTGCCCGGCCGTCGAGCTTTCCATCTGGGACGGCGCGGTCGTGTTCGACCTGCGCGACTACGACGAGTGGACCCAGGGCCACATCAGCGGCGCACGGCAGATCACCCTGCGCGACCTCGAGCGCGGGCGCGGGCTGCCGGAAGACAAGGACGCGCCGGTGCTGTTCATGGCCGACGGCCCGATGGATACGCGTGCCGAGCAGGCCGCCGACATTGCCCTTTCGCGCGGGCACACCGACGTGCAGCTTTTCCCGGGCGGCTGGCGCATGTGGATCGGCGCCCACCCGGTCGGCGAATAGCGGGTAATGGCCTTTCGGGCCGCCAGTCCCTATCCTGTGTGATGTCCCTGCGGCCCTTCCCCCAAGGCCCGTCATGCGTTACCTGCCATTGCTGCTGCTTGCCTTTCTCGCTTCCTGCGCCAGCCAGGACCGCTATTCCTACGACGACCCGTGGGACGACCCGGCGACGGACACGCCCCGCCACACCTACGATGAAAGCTATGTTCCGCCGTCGCGCATGGACGCTGACCAGCTGGTCGCCCGCGCGCAACGGGCAGAGCAGGACGGGCGCGACGACCAGGCCCGCGTGGACTACCAGCAGGCGTTCCGGCGCGACCGCTGGCATCCCGGCGCCAACACCGGCTACCAGGACCTGATGCTGCGCAACGGTCTGTTTGATGAGGTCTGGCAGGAGTACCTCGACCTCTGGCAGCAGAACCCCAGCCGCGGCGACGCGCTGTGGTTCCATCTGCGCCCGATGCTGATCCAGCGCGCCGATGAGCCGCTGCCGCTGGGCTACGTCAAGAAGCTCAGCGCCGACAAGCAGGCGCGGGTTGACGAGCTGACGGGCGACGCGGATGCAAAGCTCGATGCCGGCGATTCTGCCGGCGCGGTGGCGGTTATTGAGGAAGCGCTTGAAATCGCCGACCTGACCGCGCTGCATCGCCGCAGAATTCAGCTGCTACAGGCCGAAGACTACGACGCGCTGTTGCAGGAGTACGCGGATCGCGCCGAGGAAAACCCGGCCAACGGCGACAACCTGTATCTGCACGCGCGGGTCGTCGCCTACCGTGACCCGCAGGCGGCGCTGGGAATGCTGCGCGACGGCTGGATCCTCGACCTGCCCGGCTGGTGGCTCCGCTTCGGCATGGGAGAGATCAGCCGCGAACTCGCCGACGCAGGCTTCGAGCAGGCCAAGCGCGCAGACGTGCCCGCCGCACGCTCCTGCCTGGGCTACTACGGGCTGGCCGAGGCCTTCTTCAACGAATGCAAGTCCGCCACCCCGGACGAGCCCGAAACCCTGGCCGCCCTGGACTGGATCGCCTCCCAACGCAAACGCCTGGGCTAGATTCCGGGCCAAATTCTCCGTTTTCTTGCCGGTATCGCGCCCGGGCCAATGCCCATTTCCGGGTATTGGTGCGGCGTTGGCGGGTGTTAGACTGCTGGGCGCAGGTGTTGACGGGTAAAGGGATACCATGAGCGCAGAATTCGATGCCGGCATCTTCAAGCGGCGCCGCGATGAGCTGATCAAACGCATGCAGGACGGCGTCGCCATCTTCCCGTCCGCGCCGGACTACCTGCGCAACGGCGACGTGCACCACAACTACCGCCAGCACTCGGACTTCTACTATTTGACCGGCTTCGAAGAGCCCGGCTCGCTCGCGCTGGTCATCAAGGGCCATGGCAAACACCAACTGGTCCTGTTCGTGCCCAAGCGCGACAAGCTGATGGAGATCTGGAACGGGCGCCGCGCCGGCCCGGAGGGCGCGACCAAACGCTTCGGCGCCGACGCCGCCTTCACGCTCGAGGAGATCGACGAAAAGGTGCCCGAGTACCTGCGCAACGTGCAGCGCTTGTATGTCCACCTCGGCGACAGCGACAGCTTTGACGAGCGCGTGATGGGCTGGCTGAACCGCGTCCGCGCCATGAAGCGCGCCGGTTTCAACGCGCCCACCGAGATGCACGACCCCAGCGAAATCGTCCACGAAATGCGCCTGATCAAGAACGACGACGACCTGCGCTTCCACCGCAAGGCCTGCGAGATCACGGCCGCGGCCCACAACGCCGGCATGCGCGCCACGCGCCCCGGCATGTACGAGTACGAAGTGCAGGCCGCGATCGAGTTCGAGTTCCGCAAGGGCGGCAGCCGCCGCAACGGCTACCCCAGCATCGTGGCCGGCGGCGACAACGCCAACATCCTGCACTACGGCGAAAACAACATGGTGCTGAACGACGGCGACCTGCTGCTCGTTGACGCCGGCGCCGAGTACGGCATGTACAGCGCCGACATCACCCGCACCTGGCCCGTGAACGGCAAGTTCTCCGAGGCGCAGGCCGAGATTTACAACCTCGTGCTGCGCTCACAGCTTGCGGCGATCGAGAAAGTCCGCGAGGGCTACACTTTCCGCGACAACCACGACACGGCCGTCGAGGTGCTGACCGAGGGCCTGGTGGCGCTGGGGCTGCTGGAAGGCAAGCCGGCCGACATCATCGCGGCCCAGAAGCAGTGGGATGAAGACCTGAAGAACAAGAAGGTCGACCCCAAGAAGGACAAGGCGCCCCGCACCTACCGCGAGTTCTACATGCACAACACCGGCCACTGGCTCGGCATGGATGTGCACGACGTCGGCAACTACAAGGACGGCGAGGACTGGGTGCCGCTGCGCGCAGGCTGCGTCCTGACCGTTGAGCCGGGGCTGTACATCGCGGCCGACCGCGACGACGTGCCGGAGAAGTACCGCGGCATCGGCGTCCGGATCGAGGACGACGTGCTGGTCACCAAGGGCGATCCCGAAGTGATGACGCACGACGCCGTGAAGACCGTCGAGGACATTGAGGCTTTGATGGCCGAGGCGATGGCGCAGGCGTAATCGTGTCTTCCACCGTAGGAGTATTTGTTGCCGAACCGCACGCCCGCACGGACGTGTTTGAAATGCTCCGAAGCCTCCTCGGTGAACCAGAGAGAGAAGGTACGAACGAGACCGGTGGTTTCATTGGTTGGGATGCACTCGGATTGGACATCGCACTGGTATGGCCACATGGCTTGGAGAGCGACGGCGAGTGTGATTTCGAGAACTACAGCTTTTGCTTCTCCTTCAAGAGGTGGGCAGGAAGCCTCAACGAAGAACGCGATTCGATTGCGCGGGAGCTGGCGATGATCCTTGGGCGAGCGGTACACGGGCACTTCGGCGCAAGAGTCATGGTAGTCGACAACGTGCAGGTGGTGCTGGCTCGATGGCCTGCTCAGGATCAGTCCAGTGTTTGAGGCGATTCTTTGGGACATGGACGGCACGATCGTCGACACCGAGCGTGTCGTCTGGACCGTGATGCAGCAGGCGTTTCGCGACGCCGTGAAGATCGAGCTGCCGGAGGCGCTGTTCGAGTCGCTGCTGGGCCAGAGCGAGCTGGATTTCTACCGCCACATGGTCGAGCGTTTCTCGCTGACCGAGGGCGACGTGCAGGCGATCCGCCTCGCCTTCGACCGTGACTACATCCCGATGCTTGCAGATGTCCCGGCCCTGCCCGGGGCGCTGGAACGCATTGCCGAGTTCCACGCGCGCGCGCCGCAGGCGCTGGTCACCGGCAGCACCAGTGCGCAGGCGGGCGCGGTGCTGGATGCGCTGAACATCCGTGAGCATTTTGCCCACGTGGTCGCCTGCGATCAGTACAGCAAGGGCAAGCCCGATCCCGAGCCGTTCCTGCTGGCGGCTTCGCGCCTCGGCGTGGAGCCCGCCGGCTGCCTCGTGCTGGAAGATTCCCCCAGCGGCGTCACGGCCGCGAAGAAGGCGGGCATGAAGGTGGTCGGCATCCACGAAGGCAACAAGGGCAAGTACGACATCAGGCACGCCGACCTTGAGGTCGCCTCGCTGCTCGAGCTCGAGTGGGACAAACTCGTCGAAGCCTTCGCGTAGCTGTGGCACCGGCAATCCTGCCGGTGGGGCTGAGTGTGGCCAAGCCCGAACGTCGCGGCCGCGCCGCGACCACAGACAGGATTGTCTGTGCCACTACGCCTCGCGTCGTCGTACGGCCACCAGTGCAATCAGCGGCAACAGCGCCAGCAGCCAGATCGAAGACTGATCGGCTGCAACACAACCGCCACCGCCCGAGTCCCCGCCGCCTCCGCCGCCTCCACCCGAAGAGATCGAGCCGTTTAGCGCAATCGACTTGGTGGTCGCGCCGGGGCTGGATGCGTCGAGCGAGCCGCTGAGCCCGCCGGTTGCACTGGGCACGTAGCGCACGAAGATCGTGGTGCCCGCGACAGTGCCGGCCGTGGGCGTCAGCGCAATGACGCTGGTGAAGCCGCTTCCCGAAGTCAGAGAGATCTCGAAATCCGTTGACGGCGTAAGCGTCACGTTGCCGAGCAGGTTCGTGCCGGAGACCGTGAACGAGCGCTCACCGGACGGCACGCCCACACCCTGCGAGTTCATCGTCAGGCCCGCGGTCGAGACGTTGATGTTCGGCGGCGGCGCGATCGTGCCGCTGAGCGCGACCTGCTTCGTGGTCGCGAGCGTGCTGGTGCAGTCGATGTTGCCGCCCGCCGATGCCGAGCCGCCAAGGTAGCGCACGTACACCGTCGTTGTGCTGACCACACCCGCGCTGGGTGTCAGGTTGATGCTGGTGCCGTAGCCGCTGCCGCTGGTCAGCGTGAATTCAAAGCCGCTCGGCGCGGTCAGCGCGATGTCGCCGCCCAGGTACTGGCCGGAGACGTTGAACGCCTGCTCGGCCGAGGGGACGCCGCTGCTGGGTGATACCAGGATCAGTGATGCAGGAGTCGCCGTAATCACCGGGCCGTTGGTCACGGCGCCGGTCACGGCCACGTTCTGTGAGTTGCCCCCCGAGACATTGGTGATGTTGCCGGTCGCGCCCAGCGTCGTCGGCGTGTAGCGCACGTAGATGGTCGTCGGCGCGACGGTGCCGCCGGACTGCGTCAGAGTGAGCCCGCCGCTGAAGCCGCTGCCGCTGGTCTGGCTGACTTCGAAGTCAGCCGGCGCCGTGATCACGATGTTGTTCGACAGGTTGTAGCCCGAGACGGTGTACGTCTGCTCCGCCGACGCGACGCCCAGCCTTGGCGCGGGCAGGGTGAGCGACGTCGGGTTGCAGAACACGGCCGGGTTGGTGCTGACCGTCCCGATCACATTGACCGGCGTGTCCACGATGCCACCCGAGGTGTGCGTGACATTGCCGCTCGCGCCGCTGGCGCCGCTTGGGTTGAAGCGCACGAAGACCTGGGTCGAGGCGAGCGTCCCGCCCGATGGCGTCAGCGTCACGCTGCTGCCGAAGCCGCTGCCCGCGCTGAGCGAGACCTGGAACTCACTGGGCGCCGTCACCGTCACGATGCCGGCCAGGCGCACGCCCGAAACCGTGTACGACTGCGATGCAGACGGCGTCGCGGGCGACGGGCTGTTGAACACCGACATCGACGAGCTGACCGACAAAACAGGCCCGCCGCCGATCTGCTGGAACTCGAAGTTCAGCTCGCCGCTGCTGCGGCCCGACGAGAAGTCCACTTCAAGGTTGGCCGTGCCCACGTTGATGCTGCGCGTGGCCGTGCCGCTGAAGCTGCCGCCGCTGCAGGACAGGTTGGTTGTGCCCGCGTTGACCTGCATCGAGTACATCCCGCCGGTTGTCGACTGAACGCTGCCGGTGGTTGAGCCGGTGGCGCTGACCGTCACGCCGGACAGCCCCTCGCCCTGGTCGTAGCGTCCGTTGCTGTTGGCGTCGTTGTAGACAAAGCCGGTCAGCCAGACCGGGTTGGTGTTGCGACGCCCTGTGTGGATGGCCCAGTAGGCCGCGGCGTTCACACCGGCTGTCCAGCCCTGGCCCTCGGCATAGCCGGTGCCGATCTCCCGGAACGTGGCATTGAATGCGGTCATCCCGAGCATGTGGTAGCGGTGTCCGGGCGGGCTTACGCCCTGGTCGATGATCAGCGCCTTCAGTGCGGCGTTTGGTGCGTAGGTGATGCTGCTGCCGCTGGTGCCGGTCACGGCCAGCGACTCAATGTAGTTGTTGTTGCCCGGGAAGCTTGAATCGAGCGGATAGCCCGCATTGATCGCCATCTGGTTCGGCCAGTCACCGGTCACCTGGCTCTGGTGGCCGAAATAGCCGTTGGAGGCCATCTCCGCCGCGTGAAAGCGCGCCGAGTTCACGAGGTTCAGGTTCAGCGCCAATGGCGGCTGCGGCGTCACGCCGACGATCAGCCCGGACAGGCTGTTTTCCGCGTCATAGCGATCCGGGTTCTGGCGCGCGCGGTTCAGCTCGTAGATGAACGCGGCTTCGGCGGGCGTGGGCTGCTGCTGGCCGGAAGTCTGCGCGGCGAGAACTGCAGGAGATAGAAGCAGAGCAAGCAACGCCAGGGTGCGAAGTACGGACATGTCCCCTCCGAGCGCCCAGCTTGTGAGAACAGTGCGATTAAGGGTAGCCGATCGGGCGGTCGCTAGCAAACGGCAAGCGTGGCTCCAAAGCGCCGCGGGGCTTGTAATCGCCCGGAAGCTCGCTGCGGCGTCTAATCAGCACAGGAGGTGAGCCATGAGAATGCGAATGGACATGCGAATGCCGGAGGCCATCGTGGTCTACGTTGGCGGCCACGTGCACGCGGTGGAGCCCATGAGCGGCCAGACGCTCTGGAGCACGCGCCTGCCGAAGACCTACAAGCAGAGTATCGGCACAGTCCTGGTCGAAGGCGACGTGGTGCTGGCCGGCGTGGGCGGGCGGCTGTACTGCCTCGACATCTATGACGGGCGACTGATCTGGATGAACGAAATGCCGGGGATGGGCCTCGGGATGGTGGCGGTGGCCACACCCGCCGGCTCGGCCAACGGCTCGGCGCAGGCAGCCCAGCAGGCCGCGAACGCGCAGGCAGCCGCGACAGCAGCCGTTGCAGCCAGCGCCGCCGCAGGCTGTTGCTGATCCCGCCCGAATCAGCCGGGGGCGCGCAACCGCGCGCCCCCGGTTTGTTTTTCTAGCGCTGGCTGACCGCCGGCAGCGGCAGCATTACCCGGACGCGCTGGTGCTGGATCTCTTTCACGTCCTCGCGTACCTGGCGCAGGAGCTCGCTCAGCAGGGGCAGCCCCTGGTCCTGCTCGACGACGTCTGCGATGTCCGTATCGCGGCTGTAGGGGTCCGGGCTGAAGTGCACCGGGCGGGCGCTGACGCTCGCGGCCGTTTCGAGGCACTCGACGAAGCTGCGATTCCTGAGGTTGATCGAGATCAGCTCGTCGCCGTTGGACTTGATGGCGTACTCGACGCCGTAGCGCTCGCAGAAGTCGGCGGCAAAGCTCGCGAAGTTGACGTTCTGTGCGCGGGCCTCGCAGTTCTCGACCTTGAGCGGGTGCACGACTTCGACGCACTCGACATAGTCGAAATCCAGCGCCGCGAGGTTCTCCGGCGTCAGGACGTACTGGCTGTTCGTGCTCGAGTTGCCCTGTGTACGTTCCATGTAGAGCACCCAGACGCGAGCGCTGCTTTCCGTCTTTTCGCGCCCGACTGAGTACCAGATGCTCGCGCCATCCACGCTGCGAACTGCGCTGAGGCGCTCGGTGTATTCATCGAAGCAGGCCTGGCGATAGTTTTCCGAGAACACTTCGATGCTGAGCCCGCTCTCCTGCCGGACCTTTTCGATCTCCGGCTGAACGGCCTCGGGCGTCAGCTTGCTTGCCGCCTTGAACCAGGCCCCGGCCTTGAGCGTGTCCAGGTACTCGGCCAGCGTGGCGGGCGGCACCGGTTGTACTGTCTGGCCCCGGATGACAACTTCCTGCGATTGCGCGCCTTGCATGCCCATCAGCAGCAATACCAGCACCGCCGCCCCCACAGAGCAGAGCCGCTTGTTCATGACTGTCTCCCACAATTGGATGCACGCGCGCTGCCCGCAGCATAGCGTATCAGCGAAATGCCGGGCTGGGCCAAAATGCTCAGGTTGTGCGTGTACGCAACACCGGATCGCGTGTCGCCAAATGGAAAGCGGCGGGCCGAAGCCCGCCGCCTGGGCCTGCAGGGCGCTAGTCCGGGTTGTCCGGATTGTAGCACGTGCCCATGAACAGGATCGCGCCGGTGTCCTTGTCCGTGATGTAGAACAGGAACGGGCGGTCGCACACCATGTTGAACGGCTTCGGCGGGGCTGCGCCGCCGGCACCCATCTCCACGACCGTGGCCGCGGCCGCCTCGGTGCCCTCTTCGTTGACGATCACCACGGCCTCGTGCAGCACGCGGCTGATGTAGATCGGGCCGAGCTTGCTTTCGCCGAGGTGCTTGAAGTCGGCCTGGTCGACGTCAAAGGCCTTGCTGATGCCGAGCGCCTTCAAGCTGTCGTTCAGCGTTTCCTTATAGTGAAGCTTGAAGCGAGGCAGGTTGATCGTGCCCTGGCGCTTGTAGGCGCGGTCGCGCCAGGTGGCGATCTGATCGCTGTTGAGGTTGGCGATGATCGTATCCAGGTCCTTGTCCGCCTTCGGCAGCACGATCCACATGGCGGCCTTTTCATCTTTGCCGTACGGCAGGCTGCAGACCTCGACGTTGTCGTCGGTCGTGTACGCGATGCGCTTGTCGCCGCGCGACATCATGCGGATCGTCTTCGTGGAGCCGTCCGTGAGGTGGAACTCGGCGTCCTTGGTCTTTTCCTTCTTGAACTGGACCGACCAGTCGCCCTTGAAGTAGATCGCGTTGATCAGGTAGGTGACCGCGTTCTCCGGGATCTCGTCCAGCATGTCCTTGATCAGGTTGTTGGTCTTGCCGGCGATCCAGTCGTTGATGACGCCGACCGTCTTCTTGTCGCTGAAGTCCTCGGCACGGACCGTAGAGTCGAAGTACTCCTGCGTTTCCTTGACGTAGGCCTCGTTCAGGTTGATGCGCGTTGGGTCAGCCCAGAGCGAGTTGGCCATCGCCAGCTTCACGCCGTCGCGCCCGTTCAGCTCGGCCATCAGGGCCTTGTTGGCCTCGCGGGCGTCGATGCCTTCGAGGCCCATGGCCTTGTCCAGCTCAGTGCGCGTGTCGCCGCCCGCGGCCGTGTTCGCCATCTGCATCGCGACGCTGATGCTGGTCGGCGAGATGAACGTGTTCTGGCCGTCCTGGTGCAGCTCTTTGAACAGCTTCAGCCCGAAGGCGTTGTCGGCGGTGGCGATCTTCACGGCGGGCTCCGGTGCGCTGCTTTTTTCACCCTTCGCGGACACGTTGGTCGCTACAAAGCTGCCGGCCAGCAGCGCCGCTGCCAGCCCTGCGGACAGTTTGCCGAATGCATTCGTCTTCATGTGAGGTCCCCCTGCGTGATTGGTTTCTGTGTCTGTATGAGACGCGAAAGACGCTCGCCGGTTCCCGCCAAGTTGGATTCGCAAGTGCGTACAAGGGCGTGGGTTACGGCCGCGAGAGGCGAACGTGCTGCCAGGTCAGGATGCCCACCACGATCATCCCGACGACCAGCCCGATGAACACGCCCTCGGTGATGCCAAGCGAGATGCCGATCTCGATCGGGTCAAAGCCGGGCGAATCGGTGCGGAACACGCTGCGATAGTAGCCCGGCCAGTACGTCCCGATCATCCAGCCGAGCAACGCACCGACCACACCGCCCAGCACGGTCGTAAACGTGATGACGCCAAAGGCGCGCCCCAGCGTCATCGGGCTGTTTCGAGATCCAGCCATGGGGCCATGATACGAACAAGGCGGGCCGCGAGGGCCCGCCATTGCCGGGTTTATGTCTCACGTCAGACGCCCGCGGGCTGTTGTGCGAACATGCCTTTGCGATATGCGGTGATCTTGCCGGTGAAGGCGCTGGCGGCGACTGTCAGTGGGCTGGCCAGGTACAGCTTGCCGGGGCCGCTGCGCCCGGGGAAGTTTCGGTTGATGGCGCTGACCGATACCTGTTCCTTGGTGTCGCTGACGCCGGGGCCGCAGCCGATGCAGGCGCCGCAGCCCGGGTTGATCACTTCCACGCCCGCCTTGGCGAACAGTTCCGGGTAGCCCTTGGCCTCGGCGTACTTCTTCACGCCTTCGCTGCCGTACTGGATGTACATCTTCACGCCGTCGTGGACCTTCAGGCCCGCTTCGACGGCCTCTTCGCACACCTGCGCGTAGTAGTCGAAGTCGTCGTACTTGCCCGCGGTGCATGAGCCGGCGTAGGCGATGTCGATCTTCACGTCGCCCAGCGCCTCGATCAGCTTGCCGTAGGTCGGGTCGCCGGGCTCGGCGACCATGGGCTTGATGTCATTCAGGTTGATCTCGTGCACGCCGCCGTCGTAGTGCGAGCTCTTGTCAGGCGCCACGGCGCGCTTCTTCATCTCGGCGATCTGCGCGTCGCTCAGGCCGCGCTGCTGCTTCAGCCAGTTCCACAACCGGTCGTCGGCTTCGCAGATGCCGGTCTTGGCGCTGCACTCGGTGGCCATGTTGGTCAGCGTCGCGCGCTCGTCCATACTGATGCTTGCCAGCCCCGGCCCGCCGAATTCCATCACGCGGTTCAGCGTGTCTTCGCGCTTCGCGTATGTGTCGAGAATGTACAGCATCACGTCCTTGGCCGTGACGCCCGGCTGAAGCTCGCCGACCAGGTTGAAGCGAATCGACTCTGGCACCTGAACAAACGTGAAGCCGCTGTGGATCAAACCGGCGTACTCGGTCGCGCCGACGCCGTAGGCCAGCGCGTTGCTTGCCCCGCCCATGCAGGTGTGGCTGTCGGTGGCCTGCACGAAGTCACCGACGTCGATGAAATGCTCGCGCGCGACCTGGTGGCAGATGCCCGGGCTGATGCCGTCTTTCGCGCTGTAGTCGCGCACTCCTGTGTGCTTCTGGAACACGTTCTGCATCGTCACCAGCGTGCCGATCTTGTCGGCGAACCTGGCGAAACGCGCGACGCCCTTGGCGTACAGCAGGTGGTCTTCGAAGACGGCGAACTTCTCGGGGTTCTGGACTTTGTAGTCGCGCCCGTATTCCGACTCGAGGAAGTAGTGCACCTGCGCGGTCGTGAACTCGTGGCTGTAGCCCGCGTCCACTTTTACCATCACCGGATCGCCCGGCTTCACGAACGGCTCGCCCTGGCCTTCCACGAGGTGGCTGGCAATAAGCTTCTCGGCCATGTTCATGGGGCGCTTGCCGTTGGTCAGCTTCGGCAGATCGATCTTGCCCTCGGCCAGCAGCTTGCTGAACGGGAACAGCCCGCCGCTCTCCAGAATAATGCGGGTGACCGGGTCGTAGTCCTTCGTGAATTCAGCCAGCGGGATCTCTTCGCCGTTCTGCAGGCGCTTGAGCTGCTCATGGTTGCCCATGACCTGGCCCAGGTTGATGTTATTGCGCTCATGGATCGGCGCGAAGCTGGCCGCGATCACGAGGCTGATGCCGCCCCACTTTTCCGCCTGCGGCGCGGTTTCGCGGCTGCTGCCGGTGCCTTTGCGCTGGCCGCTTACAATTACCTCGAACTTGCCATTGATCAGCGCGTCTTCCTTGAACACGCGCTCGCCGTCCTGGTCGAACAGCCCGGCGTAGGCATTGCGCGCGAGCTCGGCGGGGTCGTAGTCAAAGCAGACCCAGGCGGGCGTCATGGTGTCGGTGTTGATGTCATCGAGCAGGTCTTCGACCTTCAGGTCGGCCATGCGCAGGTTGAGCCCCTCGTACAGCTGCTTCTTGATCAGCTCGAGGTCTTTGGTCAGGAACAGGACGCGCTTGCCCGGCGTCAGTTTGATTGTGGTCGGCAACGGCATGCTTACCCTTGTGCAGGCTACGGCCGTGAAGCCGGCCGCGCGGGCCCGAGGCCCGCAGACATAACGTTGGGACGAGCCTCACTCGTCCCCATCTGTCGGATCAAGCACGAGGCACGGCGGTTGCCGTGCCCGTTTGACTCCCTTCAGGAGCCCGAATCATAGCAAGCGCGTCACGCCCGGGGCAGGTATTTCAGCCCGGATTCGGGGCGTCTGTGACTCGTCGCAAACCGGCCCTGGCCTCGGCGGCCCGGTCTTCAATCCCGAGTTGCTGGTGGATGTCCACGGAGTGCTGGTAGTGAACCGCGGCTTCCTGTTTGCGGTCCTGCTTCTCGCGAAGCAGCCCGAGCGCATTGTGCGCGGCCCCCTGCCCGTGGGAATCGCCGCTGGCTGTGCGCGCCGCCAGCGCGGCCGTCAAAAGCTGCTCGGCTTCCTCCAGCACTCCGCACCGAACAAGGCGCAGCCCCAGGTTGTAGCGCGCCATGCTGATCAGGCGGTCGGAGCCGTGGCGCACGGCCGTCGAGACGGCTTCCCGACCGAGCGTTACCGCGCCGTCGTGATCACCGCGACGATCGCGTGACTCGGCCAGCATCTCGAGGCAACTGGTCAGCTCCACCAGGCGGCCTGATTGGCGGCAATGGGCGATCAGCTTGTTAAGCATCTCTTCGGCCTCGTCCAGCCGCCCCATTTGCACGAGTGCATGCGCCATGCCCGAGCGCGGCAGGTCAACGGATCGAGGCGGACCGTGCCCGGCCATCAGCTCAGAGGACTTGCGGTAGTTGTCGTAGGCCGCTCGTGGCTCGCCGGTTCGAACCTGAAGCTCGGCCAGGCTTTCCAGGCTGAGTGCGTGCTGGAACGGATCGTTCAGGTCCTCCGTGGTGCGCACGAGATCCTGGAGCAATGCGCGGGCCTCCGCGTGATGGCCCGCGTCCACCAGTAGGCGCGCTTTGCCGTTCATGGAGCGCGCAACCTGCCGCATGTCGCCGACTTCGCGGAACAGGCGGATCGAATCCTCCAGCAGCGCAAACGCCTCCGCCCGCTTCCCCAGCGACGCATTCGTGACGCCGAGCGCCCGCCGCGCCATCCCCAGCATCGCACTGTCGTTGCGCCGGAGCGCGATGTCTTCCGTCCTGCGTGACAGTTCGATGCATCGCTCGATCCGTCCCATCGCCAGCGCGTATGAGCCCATGCGCAGCAGCAGCGTCGGCTGGTCCTGCTCAGGCGAAAGCTCCACCTGCCGACCGAGATGGCTGAGTGCCTCCTCAAGCAGGTCGTGCGACATGCTGTACTCGGCCGCCTGTGCGCGGTAGCGACGCTCGGCTTCAACCATGGCGTCACCGGGCGATCCTTCCGCGGCGAGGCGGGCGTGATCGGCCAGGTCCGCGGCATGGGCGGGGATGACCTCCGTGGGAAGCGCGGCCACGGTTGCCTCAAGGGCGAGGCGATGCAGCTCGGAGCGAGTGGAGGGCGGGAACAGCGAGTATGCGGCGTCACGCACGACGGCGTGGCGGAACATGTACAGCTGCTCGGCGCTTGGCATAGCTGCGCATGCTAGCCGCGGCAGGGCAGCCTGTCAGTTGGCGTCACCGCGGGCGATGGCGAGGGCCTCTTCCATGGTGTCGGCGAAGTGGAAGAAGTGCTCCAGTTTCAGCAGCTTGAAGGTGATGCGGTTGCGCTCGTCCAGCGCAAGAAGGATCGCCCCGCCGTTGGCTTTCCTGAGCCGGTCGGCGAACTTGACCAGCGCACCGTGGCCGAGGTCGACGTAGGTCTTGATCTTGCGCGTGTCGAAGATGATCCAGCGCGCGCCGTCGGTGACGAGTTGCCCCACACGGTCTTCCCACGCCTTCAGCGGCGGCCCGGCGTCGAGATGCCCTTCGGTCAGCAGATACCAGCAGCCCGGAACCTCGGTCTCGTCGCACTGGAGGATGTTGCACTCGTTCCAGTGCGTCATGGGCTATCCCGCGCGCACGGCCTCAACGACTTCGCTGATGGTGACGGCCGGGAAGTTCAGCCCGAATTCTCCGTGGGCGAGTGCGGGGTCGGGTGTGCTCGGGTTGCAGATCACGAAGCCGGATTTGTGCAGCGCCGCGACCGCGCCGTTGTCGATGGCTTCGCTGTAGGCCTCGGCGTCCGCGGGAATGGCAAACGCGCGGACCGTCCCGTGTATGCCGTGCCCCGCGAGCGCGTCAGCGGCTTCTTTCAGTGCGGCCGCGTCGCCACGGATCACCACCTGGTCCGGTACCGGTTTGCGGTCGCGCTGCGTGTCCTGTTTGTCGGTGTCGGGCATGGGTTTGCCGTTCGCGTGTCCTTCGGCCACGCGTCCCCGGCTTTTCAGCCGGGGCTCTATTCGATGACTATGTCGACCTTCTTCATGTGGTACTTGCCGGCGTTGCGGTCGCTTTCGCCGATGGCCATCACGTGCTCGAGGCCTTCGACCACCTGTCCGAACACCGTGTACTGGTTGTCGAGGTTCGGGCAGTCGGCCGTGCAGACGAAGTACTGGCTGCCGGCGCTGTGCGGGTCTGACGTCCGCGCCATGCTGAGTACGCCGGGTACGTGCGCGATCTCGTTGAACTCGGCGGGCAGCTTGTAGCCGGGGCCGCCGCTGCCGGTGCCGGTCGGGTCGCCGCCCTGGATCACGAAGTCCGGCACTACGCGGTGGTAGACAATCCCGTTGAAGTAGCCCTTGCGCGCGAGGCTGACGAAACTGGCCACGTGGTTCATCGCGCGGTCCGCGAAAAACTCCATCTTGATCGGGCCGAGCTCGGTCGTGACGACGGCGTACAGCTTCTTGCCGCCGCTGTGTACCTTCACCGGCACGCGGTTGCTGACCTCCATCTCCGTGCCTTCGAAGTACGGGTGGATGTTGCCGCGCGGGTGATAGTACGCCTCGATCAGCTGTCCGTGCGGGTCCACGGCCGGCAGCTCGATCACGCCGCTGACGCTCTC
Source organism: Planctomycetota bacterium (assembly GCA_020638675.1). Taxonomy (GTDB): domain Bacteria; phylum Planctomycetota; class UBA8742; order UBA2392; family UBA2392; genus JACKID01. Next base: position 23,681 of record JACKID010000003.1, on the reverse strand, counting down.
GCCGGGCTTGAGCGTGACTTCGCCGCTGCCGCCGGTGATGCGCACGATGTAGCTCTCGGGCGTCGGGGCGGCGGGGTTGCGGGTGACGTGCAGGCTGACGCTGGGCAGGCACAGCTCGGGCTTCGGGTACTGCCCGGGCACGGCGCCCTCATTCGTGACAGTGACGGTGGCCTTGATGGTGTCACCGAGGTTGTAGGCGTCCTTGTCGAGCTTGAGTGAAACGGCCATGGCGGCTCCTGTGCGGTGTTTGCGCACCTTATGCAGAAATCGCGCCCTGAGCGCTACTCCGGATCGTCGGCCTGCCACAAGCCGGCGGTGATCATGGCGGCGCGCAGGCCATCGGGAACTTCGAATCCGTCTTCGCCTGCGGTGTCAGGTACGGTGATCCACTCACGCACGACGATCTTGCCCGTCGAATCGAGCGCGACGATTTCCATGCGCCCGGGCGGCAGGGCTTCAAGGCTTGCCACCGGGATGAACATGCCGTTCACGCTCGAGGCCGAAAAGAAGTCGTGCTCCCACCATGTCTCGCCGCGCTCCACGCCCTGTACCCATGTGCATGCGTAGCTTTCGCCTTCACCCTTCACGTGGATGCGAAGTGGTTTCATTACCCATGTCTTGTCGGTCCCCGAGTGGTAGGCCGTGCCGGTCAGCACCAGGTCCGCGCCCAGGGGCACGTCGATCAGCTCAAGCCCGTCGGGCATGGCGCGGGAGCCCATCCAGCTGAAGTACATGTCTTCCAGCGGAGTCGTCAGCTGGTCGGTCGTGGCGAACTGGATGTCGGCATCGCTCCAATCTGCACCGAGGACGCTGACGTCGAACTTCAGGCGCACTGGCACGAACTGAATGCTGGGCAGTTCCGGCAGTGTGATCACGCGGTCTTTGCCGTCGGACAGGTCCATCTCAATGGTCTGTACGGGCTCTCCGTAGCAGGCCACAACGACATAGCGTGCGGGACTCAGCAGCATGGCTGTTGGTCCCCACAGGCTCTCGACCTCAGTCCGTCCCGATTCGGTGATGCGGTAGACACGCCAGGCGGGCGGAATGTCGGTGTTGGCGTCGTAGGACTCGTCGGGGATCTCGGCCATCTGGAACTCGACACGGACAGAATCGAATTCGAAGTCCAGACGCGCGACGCCCCCGCGCGTGATCTCGACGGCCTTGCCCGCAACGCTGCCGCCGATGTTGCAGTTCACCCAGATAGTGCCGGGCGGCATCCATGCCTGCACGACGCCATCCTTGTCGGAGGCGACCACAGTAGTGGTCTGGCGGGACGCGCCGCTTGTACCATTCGCCGTTATGGAGAAGCCGCGAACCGCCTCACCCCGGCGCGTCGCGCGCACTTCAAGCCGGCACTCGAGGTCGAGTGTCACTGTTGCGCGAACCCCGTCCTTCGTGGGTGGCTGAACACTGAATTCGCGTCGCTCATCGCCGTCCGGGAGCGCCACTGGCGGGGCGTCCATGGAAATGTCCTGCCCCGTCGTCAGGGTAGTCCATTCCTTGCTTTCCTGGCCGGTGAACACGGATGCCGTGATCGAAATCGAGTTGCCGGCACACGTCACGTTGGAAGTGAACGCGCTGGCGGGGACTTTCCAGGGCGGCGGCGCGATTGGCGGAAGGGTGACCGTCGCGGTTTCGCCATCCGCGATGGTGACCTCGACAGGCCCTGACAGCACGCCGCCGGGGTAGCCGTATTTTGAGCCACCAACGACGGATACCTGATAGATCCCGGCCGCAGGCACGGGCACTTCGGCCTGTGTCGGACCACCCTGCTGCCGGACCTTGTTGTCGCCTTCCGGTTCCGGCCAATCGTAGAAGATGCTGATGCCGTCGTCCTTTCGCGTGACGCTGATCAGCCGTGGAATCGGCCAATCCGTATAGCCCTCGGGCAATGCCGGCGCGTTGACGATCAGGTTCGCGACGGCGGTCACTCTGGGTGTGAGCGTAACGACAAGCCGCTCAACGGAGTCCGTGGCCTCCGCGTCAACCTCTTCAAAGCCGCGGGCGTGAATGTTTACGAAGGTTGTGGCGCCCGGTGCAACCGGGATGTTGATCTTCGGGATGCCGTCATAGCTGCCGTTGGCGAGTACCTTCTCGCCTTCACCTATGTACCAGTATGCAGTAACCCACTGGGGCAGATCACCTTCCGTCTCGAACACGACCGGGATGATCTCGAACTTCTGGAAAGTCAACGTGAGCTTTGTGACCTGGCCGTCGATTGCGTTCAGGATGCCTTCGCAGCCGGACCAGAAGGTAGGCTCATCGACCCGCGCGTCGTAAGAGTACCTGCCCTCCGGCAGCCAGAGCACGGTCCGCGAAGGGCTTGGGTACAAGTCGGTCGAGCGGCTGGTAAGTGAGTCGCCAATGTAGATTGACGCCGTCGCGCCGACATAGTCGTTCCAGATCGAGCGGGCCAGCTTGCCCGCCGGTGTCAGGACCGGCTCAATGCCGGGCATGTGCGCCTCGATCTCTATGATCGCACCGTTGACCGAGATCTCGCCGTAGTCGACCGTTCGGCCCCGCACGGCCGGGCGTTCGAGAGGGACGCTGGTCTTAACTCTGCGGCCTTCGCTGAGCAGATAGGAGTCATCGTCGCTGGCACAGAGTGTCGCCTTCCAGGCCTGCGGGTTATCGGGGACGCTGTCCGACGTGAGCACGATGGCGAAGCGTCCGTCTTCGTCCGTGGCCAAGTATTCCTCGTTCACATCTTCGTCGCGGTTCTCGATGGCCAGCACCGGTGAGCTGCACAGGCTGATCGGCTTGCCGGAGGCGTGCTTGATGCGCCCCACGACGACCCATGAGTCTCCAAACACCTGCCCGTGCCCGAGCGTGATGCTGCCGAAGTCGATCACGTGGCCGGTTACCGTTGGAGAAACCAGGCCGGTGATCTGCTCGAGGGTCACGTCGTCGCCCACGTCCGCGAGCGTCAGAACTTCGCCCGACCTGTCGAACACGATCTGCCAGCGGCCCGGCCGAAGCTTGTCATCGTCGACGACGAACTCGAGTTCGTCGCGCTCGATGACGTATTCGAACCGTCCGTCGGGCTTTGCCTCGGGTGAGATCTCAAAGGCCCCATCTTCCTCGGCGTCGTCCTGGAAGAACACGCTGAAGAATCTGTCGTTCCCGGCGAACATGCGCGCGCTATCCAGTGGAATCTCGGGCGAGAATGTGATGGTGCCGCGCAGCAGCCAGTCATCGGGCCCCAGCTCCGTTACTGAGTACTCTGTCTTTGTCGGGGTTGCGTCCGGGTCGGTTGTGTCGGTGTGCTTGAAGCCGTCGACGGGTACCTTGAGAGTCTCGTTGCCGACGGGCTTGCCTTCCAGCGGCTGAGACCCGTCGAGGTTGGCCGCAGAGTCCGCCAGCGCCGGGGCATGCACCTGGGTGCCGCTAAGGTCGAGGAAGTACCACACCGCAAACGCGGTCGCGCAGACGAGCACAAGCAACGAAGTGATCACCCGGGTCTGGCTCATGTTCCGCCCTGAAAGGGGTGTGCGGGGACGCGGCTGCATTATAGAGGAAGCCGAGCGGCCGATGCATGGATGCCGCCCGGCCGGGCAGCATTCGTTGACCGCATTCGCGAGGGTTGGTGATCGCCTGAACAAAGTGGCGAAAGCCCGTCGACTCGCCGTCCGCGCCCTTGGCGGCAGGATTGTGGGGGGGCTGCCATGCCTGCCTTGAGCCTGTCGAAAGGAGCGAAGCGGGCGTTTCAGTTTCTTCGTTTGGCAGCGCGCTTGAGCGCGGCAAGGTCGCCGCTGATGAGGGCTTCTTTCTTGGCTCTGCTCCAGCGTTTGAGCTGGCGTTCCCGGTTTATCGCGTCGGCCTGGGTCTCGAATTGTTCCGAGTACACCAGCTCGACGGGCAACCGATCCCGGGTGTGTTTTGCGCCCTCTCCTCGACTGTGCTCCGCCAGTCGGTCTTTCAGGTCGCCACAATGGCCGACGTAGAAAGAACCATCGGAACACCTGAGGATGTATGTGTGGAACGGCAAAAGCACCTCGCTCGGCGGCCGGCAGGTTCGGCCCATCGACTCGCTGCGCTCGCTCAGGGCATTCGACTCGCGGGACGCTTCCATTTTGGCAGGATTGTGGGGGGCCTGCCATGAGCGAAGCGGGGCAATCAACGCCAGTTGATTGCCCCGCGAGTCGAATGGTTGGCCCACAGGGACTCGAACCCCGAATAACGGTACCAAAAACCGCTGTGTTACCAATTACACCATGGGCCAGCGCGGGCGAGGGTAGCTTCGCCGTCCGGTCGTGCAACTGGCGGGTCGTTCAAAACCGCCATACCAAGGGCTTTGCGCGCCGGTTGTCATTGACCGCCCCCCTGCCGGTGCTAGCCTTGACCCCATGAAAGCAATCACGGTCAGGCTCGATGGCGGCGGGCTCGACGCACTGCTCAAGCGCGTGCGCATGGGGCAGGAGCTTGGCTTCGACAAGTTCGACCTCTGCATCTCCAACCCGCAGGCGCCGCTCGGGCGCATCGTGACGGCCCTCAAGGAAAACAGCGTCGGCGTCACTGCGCTGCGCCTGAAGGAAGAACGCCAGGCGGCGTTCGTCACCCGCAAGCCCGGCTACAGCAAGGTATGCGCCCGCGACCAGAAGATCTCCCAGCGCAGCGCCGAGATGATCGTCGAGACCGCCAACCAGCTCGCGCCCACCCGCCCGGGCTTCCTCGTGCTCGAGGGCGGCTACGTTCACACCACTGGCTTGAACGAGCGGCAGTTGCAGCTCGATGAGCTGCTCGACTGCGACGAATGCGAAGAGACCCGCAACGAGCGGCTGGCCGAAATCGTCAACGTCGACCAGGCGCTGGCCGAGCAACAGCTCGAGGCCTTCTGCCGCGGGCTGCACGCGATCGCCAAGGCGCTGTCGCCGCTGCCGATCTGCCTGCTGCCGCCGGAAAGCCCGTTCGGGCTGCTGCAGCCGGAGCGCATGCAGCACGTGTTCGACGACCTGCCGAACGTCGGCTACTGGCACTGCACCAGCAACGTGGCGATCCTGCACAAGCTCGGCGGCGCGGATTCCCGCGACTGGATTCATCGCTTCGGGCCTCAGCTTAAGGGCGTCTACCTTGAAGACATGCTCGGCGGCCACGGCGAGCAGGCCCCCGGGCTCGGCGAAATCGACTTCGAGCAGCTTGCCCCGGAGTTGGCGCAGGGCACCGTACGCGTTATGGTGGTCAACGACGACAAGGGTACGAAGCTGCGTTTCGGCAATGAGTACCTGGCCAAAGTCGGCATCTTCTAGCCGACACCCCGACCTACCCCTTGGGCGCTGAGCATGCGTTACGCCATTCTTCTCACACTCATGTTTGCCTGCCTGTGCGGCTGTGCGTCGACCGGTACGACTTCCGGCGGCGGCGGCACTGACGGAACGGACAACATCGACCCCAACGCGGCCGAAGACCAGAAAGAGCGCGAGGCCTACGAAGTCACCGGCGACGTGCGCGTCTACTACTACGTCAAGCGCGCCATGGTGAAGGGCGCTTTCCGCAAGACCGAAGACGGCGAGCGCGCCAGCGGCCCGATGGTTGAGCAGGACGAGCAGCACCACGTGCTGGTGAACAAGAGCCACACCTTCTACATGGGCGTCGCGGACCAGGACATCCCGCCCGAGGAGCGCTTCCTGCGCAACACCGACATGTACGACCTGCTGCGGATCTTCAAAGAGCTCGGCTTCTTCAAGACCGGCTCCAGCGTCAACATTTTCGCCGATGACCCGATCGAGCGCGCCGACCGCGAGCGCACCACTACGCGCATGATCGCCGTCGAGATCATCAAGGACGGCAAAGTGAACACCAGCTACTTCGCGCGCCGCGAAAACGAGCACGAGTCCGACAAGGACCGCGCCAAGATGTTCAACGACTGCCAGGCCGTGCTGATGCAGGCCATCGCCGGCGCACTGCCACGCGGCAACGCCGACTACGGCGCGGGCGACGTCAACAAGATCCACAAGCCACGGTAGCCTTGCCCCATCGAGCCCACGTCTACGGCAGCTTCGAAGAGTTCCACCGCGACGCGGCGAAGCTGGTCGAGGCGCGCCCGGTGGTCAGCGTCGGCAGCTTCGACGGCGTGCACCTCGGGCACCAGTACCTGCTGGCCGAGCTGGTCGAATGGGCCCGCCGCGAGCACGCACCCGCCGTCGTCGTCACCTTCCGCCGCCACCCGCGCGAGTACATGCTGAACATCGAGATCCCGTCGCTGAACACGGCCGAGCACAAGGCCCGCCTGATCAGCAAGGCCGGCGTGGACGCCATCGTGATGCTCGACTTTGACGAAAATTTGAGACAGCTCACGGCGCCGCAGTTCATGCAGCAGTGCATCAAGGAAGCCGTCGGCACGCGCGCCATGCTGGTCGGCTTCAACAACCGCATCGGCAAGGACGGCGAGGGCACGTTCGCCGTGCTGCGCGAGATCGGCAAGGGCATGGACATCGAGGTGCGCGAGGGCGAGCGCGTCGAGGTCAGCGGCGAGGCCATGTCCAGCAGCGCGATCCGCAAGCACATCGCCAACGGCGATTTCCTGTGGGCGCGCAAGATGCTCGGGCGCGCGTACAGTCTCGTCGGCAAGGTGATTCCCGGCGACAGGCGCGGGCGCACGATCGGTTTCCCGACGGCGAATATTGCATTAAGGGGGCTGGCGTTCCCGCCGCAGGGCGTGTACGGCGCGCGGGTGAAGATCGACGGCGCGTGGCACCTCGGCGCGGCCAACATCGGCACGCGCCCAACCGTGGACCCGGAGCGCCGCGAGCCACTGCTGGAAGTCCACGTGCTGGATTTCGAGGGCGACCTGTACGGGCAGGAGATCGAGGTCGAGTTCCTGTTCCACGTCCGCAGCGAGCGCAAGTTCAGCGGCATTGACGCACTCAAGGACCAGCTCAAGGCCGACGTCGCAGACATCCGCCTCCGCGCCGAAGCCGAAGAGTACGAGTAGTGGCATGCGCTTCCAGCGCATGAGTCCCATCGGCTTCAAGCCGATGGTCTGGCACTATGCCCGAGCATGAATCCCGATCGCCTGTTCGTCGTGCGCTGGACGGCCGCCATCGCGGGCGCGCTGCTGCTGGACAACCTGCTGTCCGGCGAAGTCGCCGAATTCGGCATGTTCTGGCCGCCGGTTCGCGCGGCGCTTGTGTTCGGGCTGCTGGGCCTGCTGCAAGGGCTGGCGTTGAGGGGCAAGGCGCGCCTGGCGGGCTTTACGTTCGTGACGATGATGGCAGGCATCGTGGCCGTGCAGACCTCGATGTTCACGCCGCCGGTGGACCTGGCTGGATGGAGTGAACTGCCGCCGGTAATCCACTCCGGCTTTGCCATCGGGCTGCTGATGGGCATCTTCCAGATCGCTGCGCTGCACGGGCGGTTGCGTCGGGCTGTGGCGTGGCCGATTGCGATGACCGTTGGCTGGGGGGCGGGCTACGCGATCCTGGGTGTGGGCATGGCGGTCGCTGTCGATGGAACGGACGAGGCTTCCCTGAGAGTCGGGGCGATCGGTGGCGCAACCGTTGCGACGATGGTAATCGGGGGCATAACCGGTGTTGCGGCGCTGAAACTGATCCGGAAGGAAGACGACGATGAGCAATCGCGACGAGCTGATGAAACTGGTGAAGAGCACCGTGGCTGAGGGCACCGTGACCCTGGCCAGCGGCGCGAAGTCCGACTTCTACATCGACGGGCGGCAGACCTCGCTCGATTCGCGCGGGCTGTACCTCACCGCGCAACTGATGTGGGAGCGCATCAAGGGCTGGGACGTCACGGCCGTCGGCGGGCCCACCATGGGCGCGGACCCGATTGTCGGCGGCATCCTGATGGCGGCCGCGGCCGACGGCGCGCATTTGAAAGGCTTTCTCATCCGCAAGGAAGCCAAGGCCCACGGCATGCAGAAGTGGGTCGAGGGCCCGGAGCTGGCCGACGGCGAGCGTGTAGTGCTGATCGAGGACGTGGTGACGTCAGGCGGCAGCGCACTGAAAGCCATCGAGGGCATGAAGACCCAGTACAGCCCCAAGATCGTCAAGATCCTCTGCCTCGTGGATCGGCAGTCAGGCGCAACCGAAAAGCTGAAAGAAGCCGGCTACGAGTTCGAAGCCCTCTTCACCCGAAAAGACCTCGGCCGCTAGGGGACTGTCCCTGCAAGGGACTGTCCCCGTATTCGGGCCCACCACACTCAAGCGACGACGGGGACAGTCCCCAACTGCGGGGACAGTCCCCTGGCCCTTCTACTCAGGCAGGTTCAGAGTCCGCCCTGCCGAACCAAGGAAGCCCTCGAAATGGGGCCTTCTGTAGTAGTTGGCAAATGTGCATGTAATCAGGCATGTAGTCCATTTGCGCGCGGCGCGGGTCGTTCAAGTGAGGTGATGCCAACGCGCCCTGCCCGTACTGCCGCCCTACTCTCGTGTGGGTACGTAATCTCGGTATTCTGACAAAGACCAGCTGCACTTTCGGCAAAGTATGTACTGCTGGGACTTCCGAAGATCGTCCAAGCCTTTGCGATCATCGACATCGTAGTCAAAGCTCAAGTACATCGAGTCTTCAATAAAGCCTATCGCCGCTGCGAAAATAACGAAAAGGCAAGCCGGTCCCTCGGCGAAACGGAACTCCTCCACGCCAGTCGCGCGGAGTTTGATGTTTGTCCAATCCGTGTCTGAGAAGGGTTCTTCCTGCGTCGAGATCTCGAGTTCAATCGCAGTCGGTTCGGAGGGCGTGCCGCCGCAGTATGAAATACTGACGTGGCGAATTGTCGAATCGTGAAGGTCGCCAAAGTGCTTGAGGAACTCCTTGGCATTTTCCTTCGTTATCTCCGGCATGCGCCTCTCACTTTCCGGTTCATGACTGCGGGTGCTGCTTACAACTGCCTGAACTCCGCTTTCAGTCTGCCAGCATGTTAGCGCGCACCTGCGGTACACCAAGCGGAGTCTTCGGACGTTGGGTGCGTGGCCGAGGGCATCGTCTTGGGCGAGGCCAAGTCAAAGCGGGCCAGTCTTCCGCCCCCGGGTTAGTCGGTTTTCTCTGAGAGTTGGAGCCATTCGACTTTGGTGTAGTCGCCGGGCGCGCATTTGAAGGGCTTTCTCATTCGTAAAGAAGCCAAGGCCCACGGCATGCAGAAGTGGGTTGAGGGCCCGGAGCTGGCCGACGGCGAGCGCGTGGTGCTGATCGAGGACGTAGTGACCAGCGGCGGCAGCGCGCTGAAAGCCATCGAGGGCATGAAGACCCAGTACAACCCCAAGATCGTCAAGATTCTCTGCCTCGTCGACCGCCAGTCAGGCGCGAACGAGAAGCTGAAAGAAGCCGGCTACGAGTTCGAAGCCCTCTTCACCCGAAAAGACCTCGGCCGTTAGGAGCGCAGGCGTCCCGCCTGCCACAAGGAATCAAAGAAGCCCCCGAAATGGGGGCTTCTGTCGTGATTGGGTAGAGCGCATGTAGGCTGGCGTGTAGTAGGCTGACATGTTCAGGAAGACCTGCTGTGGAATCCGCACATGACCGCATTCGTCAACTTGCCCTGGGAACAAGCTTCGGGAAAAGAGTTCCACGGGTTCAAGATCAGGAACAGTACCGCAGAGGCGATGCGTGACTTCGTGCTGCTACGGGCAAAGGCAATTGATTCGACGGTCTACGACAAGCTTATTCAGGCGGACTTTGCCGGTGAGTGGTGGCCGGGCAAGGACTTTGAGCTTCCCGATGTGATCGAGTGTGCGGGCGGTATTCAGGGTGCGCTTGGGCTGGTCGCCGAAGACGACGAAACCATTCGGCAGATTCCGCAGATCAACAGCATCGGCAGGACCTCCGTGAGAAAGGCACTCGGCTGGACCAGAATGCTGCTCCGGGGAGAGATCAAAGGCATTCGGGACGATCTCCCCGGTTACCGCCACCCACCATGTACCCTTAGCTTCCAGGACAAGGCGGGCGCCCGCGAATTGGACGATAGGAACGGCGCGTCAATCGCGACAAAGATTGACGACGCCATTTTCAATCTCGATGGAGGTATTCGAACTCTGGTGAGCCTGAACAACGACGAGGGCGGAGCAATGATGGTTGGCGGAGGGCCCGTGCGGTTTGTGGTCACGTTCACACTCGGTGAGAACAACTGGACCTTGGAGACTAGCACGCCCGAAGAGGGTGTTCGCGCTGTTCAGCTAGTTGCAGGCGGTCAGGTGGCCGAGTTTGACGCTGCGATTGCAGTGACTCGTGGCGAGGCCATCGATGCGGCGCAGTACTTCTACGTCCATGCTGGTCGCGACCCCGAGATGGACTGGCGAGCGGAGTAATCGATGGCGACAAGCTAGCCCGGCAGGCGGACCAGTCACTCGCCCCGCACTAATCGGTTTTCTCTGAGAGTTGGAGCCACTCGACCTTGGTGTAGTCGCCGGGGACGCGTCACTATCGGAATCTTCGGCCAGCCTGCTTGAACTCGGCATGGTAGAGGCTCGACTCAAAGTGCCCCCGTTTTGCCGGATATTCGGCGTGCACTCCTCGTACCATCTCAACATTCACGATGGTTCGAACGGTCCTGTCTGTTTCGGCGAAGCACTCTTCCACGATGATGTACGCGCAAAGATTACGGTCTGCGTCACGCGCCGAGTGTTTGGGGTCGAATTGAACTTCCACATCGCGGCCTAGAACGAACTCTGACAATGCCCTTCTTGCTTCCGCGGCACGGTGGTCGTCATCGTGGTCCAGGGTGACGCATAGCAGCGTCACCCTCTCAGATGCATTGTCCCGCTCAACCTTGATCGTTTGGCCGTCGATCACCTCCGTACATTTCCAGGTTCCCGCCAGTAGGGCCGTGTTCTCGGGTTCCTCTGGAGGGACATTGGCGGCATGGGTCGGGAGATTCCCCGGTGCTGTCACGTGGTCGGTAGCGTCGGGGCCGCATCCAGTCAAACCAAGCGCTGTTGACCAGAGAGTGATCATGCCCAGCCGGATACCCATTCGTACCAGACCAACCCCAGTCCGGTTGGACCGTGCGGTCGCAAATCGTGAATCGGGTGCTACGAACGATCGGCTCGCCATGCGTTCAATACTATTCACAACAGGCGCCAGTTCGAGGCTCAGCATGCGGCCAGCCACTCACCCGCGCCCGATCAGTCGGTCTTCTCGGAGAGCTGGAGCCACTCGACTTTGGTGTAGTCGCCGGGGACGCGCTCTGTGAGCCACTTGTTGTCGCTGACTTTCATGAACCAGCGCCAGACCGTTTTGGTCTGCCCGGTCAGGCGCGGCGGGAAGTCGTCCCACTGCTCGCGTTTGGCCCAGAACTCGCCCTCGTCGGCGTACACCTGGTCGGTCCAGATCTCCGTGTGCTCCGGCATGAACACGTGCACGTCGTTCAGCGTCACGCGCATCACGAACGCCAGCCGCGTGCTGCCGCCGCCGTGTTCCGGCCAGTCGACGCGGGCGAGGTTCACGAAGTCAAAGCGCCCGTCCTCGAACTTCAGCAGCGCGGGCGTGAACCCGGGCGCGTCCACCGTGTCGCGCTCGGCCCAGACCAGCGTCTCTTCGGGCACGAGCTGTTTCAAAAGGTCTTCGACCTTCGCCGAGGGCTCGCAGGCAATCGACGATTCCTTTAACTGGGCGTCGAACAGGTAGACGCGCGGCAGCGTGACGTCCATGCCCTCAACTTTGATGGGCTCGCCGTCCGGGTCCTCGATGCCCAACGGGTGGGCCTTCGATTCTCCGAGGTACTTGGTGCCGACCCAGACCTTGGCGCCTTCCGGCACCTGGATGGTGAAGCTCTTCACGTAGCGGTCGTCGAGGATCTTCAGCATCAGCCCCTCGCGCAGGTCGCCCCACGCGGCCATCAGGATGCTGAACAGCAGCAGCGAAAACAGCAGGATGCCCCACGTCCAGCGCAGGACGTTCAGGCCTTTGGAAATGGGCTTCGCAGGCTCATCCACCATCGCCGCAGCATAGCCGGGCGTGTTGGCCGCGCAACGCGGGGCAACTGCGAACTGCCTTACGCGAAGGTGCGAAGACATGCGAAGCCCGCGAAGGTCGAATTGGCGGGCGAATGCTGCACTGCTCCGGATGGAAAGATCGGCGTTCTGCTTCGCCAAATGCCTTCGCGTCCTCCGGGCAGTTCTTCGCACCTTCGCGTAAACGCCGTTGCCGCAGGGCCATACGAGCGTTTGCCTGCGCACCCGAGCTCGACAGGCGAAGCTGTGTCGCATGGGTGGGTAGACTCTTTGCGTGGGCGGAATGGTCTGCCCGCTGAACGGAGTCACTCCCATGTCCAAACTCAGCAAGATGCAGCGCCGCCTGCAGCGACAGGCAATCGAGCGCCACGCAGCGGAGCAACCGGCCGACGAAGCGCCGGCGCTGCAGCCCCAGCCCGTACGCAAACGCGTGCGGACCCTGCTGGAAACCTCCGCCGCGGAGCTGGAGCAGTGCGAGCTGGAGATGCTCGACGAGCTGCTCGAAACGGCGCGCGAGGCCATCGCCATGCACAAGGCCGAGATCCGCGAGCGCATGACCGCGATGCAGCGCGGCGAGGTGCTGTTCATGCGCTGGCAGATCTCGCCAAGCGTGTTCGACCGCGTCTCGGCCAAGCTGATCCGCATCCTGCAGATCAAGGTCGCGCGCCGGCGGGCACTGAAGGAGGCGGTGCTGGCGGCGTAAGACCGCCCCGCCCCGCCCGAGAGGGCGGGGAGAGTCACCAAGGGCCGCTGGTGAAATCCTTGGGCTTTTGCCGGGGCGGAACGACAACCACCGCGGCACTGTCATTCGCGGCGCGGGATATCAGAATCAGGCCATGGCAGATGGCCCGGCGATTCGGCTTTCCGACGTGCGCGTGACCGCGGGCGGGTTGCGCTCGCTGCTGCTTGACCCGCCGGACAATGGCGAGGACCGCGTCATTCTTGACGGCGTCTCGCTCGAAGTCCCGTCCGGGGGCGTGCTGTCCGTGCTGGGCGAATCCGGCGGCGGAAAGACCACGCTGCTGCGCTGCATCAACCGGCTGATCGACGTTGAGTCCGGGACCGTGCAGGTGCTGGGGCGCAGCGTTCGCGACTGGCCGACGCGCGAGCTGCGCCACACGGCCGTGTTCGTGCCGCAGCGCTCGTTCCTGTTCGGCGGCACCGTGCGCGAGGAGCTGATTCACTCTCTGCGCTGGAACGGGCGCGGCGCGATCAAGATGCCGCTCGGCGAAGTGCTGCAGGCCGTCGGGCTCGAAGTCCCGCACGACAAGCCCGCAAGCGAGCTGTCCGAGGGCCAGCGCCACCGCCTGTGCATCGCGCGCGCGCTGTTGCTGTTTCCGAAGGTGCTGCTGCTGGATGAGCCGACCGGCGCGCTCGACGTTCGCACCGCGCGCGAGATGCTGGCGGCGCTGAAGGACTGGACCGGCGACAAGGGCGCCACACTGGTGTGCGTGACCCATCGCCCGGAAGACCTGGAGGTGCTGGGCGGCGAGGCGCTGATCCTGCTGCACGGCAAGGTCGCCGGGCGCTACCCGGCCGCCGACGTTGCGGCGCGCAAGGTGGACGCCGACACCAGCGCGTTCCTGGGCAGGCCATCGGGGGTGACGACGTGATCGGGGCTGCGACCACAATCGACCCCGGCTGGTGGGGCCTCGCGGCCTCGATGCTGCTGATGGTGATCGTGCTGGCGGTCGCGCTCGGCTTCGGCATCAACATGATTAAGGAAGGCGCGGTCGCCGCGGCGCGTGCGACTGTGCAACTGGTCGCCGTCGGGCTGCTGCTGGGCTGGATCTTCGCGCACAACCACTGGTGGGCGATCTGCCTGATGCTGGCGGTGATGACGGTCGTCGCGGGCTTCACGGCCGGGCAGAAGGTCAACAAGGTGCTGAAGCGCACCGGGCCGCTGATCACGCTGATTCTCGCCGCGGTGACGGCGCTGACGCTGGTGTACGTGACGCAGCTTGCGGTCGGCGTGCACCAGATGACGGCGCAGTACTTCATCCCGATCGGCGGGATCATCCTGGGCAACGCGATGACGGCGGCCGTGCTGGCGACGACCCGCTATGCCGAGGACCTGAAGGAGCAGCGCGACAAGGTCGAGGCCGCGCTGGCGCTGGGCGCGTCGCCCGCGCAGGCCACGCGCGAGCTGCTGCGCAAGGCGTTCACGGCCGCGATCACGCCGACGATCAGCGCCATGCTGATCGTGGGCATCGTGAAGCTGCCCGGCATCATGACCGGCACTCTGCTCGGCGGTGTGAAGCCGCTGGTTGCCGCGCGGTATCAGCTGGTGGTGCTGTTCATGCTGATCTTCGGCGACGGCATGACTTCGCTGCTGGTGCTCGCGGCCGTGCGCAAGCGGGTATTCACCAGCGCCTGGCAGCTGCGCGTCTGACAAACGAACAGGCGCCACCCGAAGGCGGCGCCTGTCGCTGGGGGATGCTCTTACCAGTTTGCGCGCGCCTTGGCCTTCCTCCTGCGCCATGCGACCAGCGGGGCCAGAATCGCCACTAGCAGCCAAACCGCGCCGCTGCCTTTCGTGGAGGCACAGCCGGCCCCGCTCGCGTCGCCGTTGCCGGCCGGGAGCTTGGCGTCGTCGTGGATGGTGACGCCGGCTGTGTTCAGCGCGCTTACGCCGGCGTTGAGTGCCCCGGTGATGCTGAACTGGAACGCCTCGTCCGTTTCGCTGAAGTCGTCGCCGAGGATCGGCACCGAGATCGTGGTCGAGACCTGCCCGGCCGGGATGGTCGCCGAGCCCGCCGTCGCGGTGTAGTCGTAGCCCGCGTAGGCCGTGCCGTCGATCGTCGTGTGGTCGAACGACACGTCGAGCCCGCTGGGGTTGCTCAGCTCGATGGTGATGTTGACGACACCGGCTGACTCCAGCACCTCGTGCTGGGCAGAGGCGAGCCGGACGTTGGGCTGGCCGTCGTCGTCCAGGATGTACAGGGTCGCGCCCTGGAGCGAGCCGGGAAGCGCGAACGTCTGGGACGCCAGGTTGATCAGAACGGTCTCATCGTTTTCGTCCAGCAGGTCGTCGTTGATGGTGATGTCGAATGAGCCGCCGGTGGTGCCCGCCGGGATGATCAATGAGCCGCTCGCGGCATTGAAGTCCGCCGGAGACTGCGCAGTGCCGGCGACGGCCGCCCAGTCAATCGCGACGTCGATGGTCGGGACAGTGCTGAGCGTGAGGGAGATCGTCGCCGTGCCGGCCCCTTCGGTCACGTAGCTCGTCGCCGCGGCAAGGGACACGGTCGGCAGGATGATGTCATAGCGGACTTCGCTGGGCGCGTTGTGCTTGATGATCAACTCATCCAGGTCGCCGTCACCGTCAGCGTCGAACAGCCCGACGGCCCGGACATCAGCCGCCGATATGTTGGTACCGCACTGGGTGAACGAGCCGGAGCCGTTCAACCACAGTTCGTGCCCGCCCTGTGCGTAGCCGATCAGCAGGTCAAGGTCGCCGTCTCCGTCTACGTCACCCGTGGACACGCTTGAAGTGGCGCCCGTTGCCGGACCGCAGGCGATGCTCTCGACGAAGCGCCCGGTGCCGTCGTTGAGCAGGATGCAATCCTGCCCGCCGTTGAGCCCCACGACCAGGTCGCAGGCGCCGTCGTTGTTCATGTCGGCGGCGGCCAGTGCGGTCACGTTCACCGGACCGGCGACGATCACGCGTGATTGGATCAGGGTGGCGTCTCCCGCGTTGAGCCAGAGCGTGACGTTACCCTGGTAGTCGCCGGTCATCAGGTCGAGGTCCCCGTCGCTGTCAAAGTCACCGACTGTGATCGCGCGAGTGTCGTCGGAGGGCTCACCGAAGCCTGCCGCGGGGCCGATGCCGCCGCCGCCGAAGTTGAGATGGATCGCGTTGCGCGCGCCGCTGTTGCCGACCACGATGTCCGGCAGCCCGTCGCCGTTCATGTCCGCGACTGCCACGCTCGTGCTGTTCTCGCTGGAGCCGCCGAAGTGGACGTTGCCGCCGCTGAAGTCCGTCCCGTTCCACAGATACACCTGGTTCTGCCCGTTCACTGCCGACACGAGGTCGAGGTAGCCGTCGCCGTCGATGTCCGCCAGCGCGAGGGCCTGCGTGTCTGCCGCTGTGGCGTGAGCGTCGCGGCTTGAGAAGCTGTACCCGCCGGTCATGTAGATGCGGTCCAGCCCGCCACTGTTTCCTTCCACAATGTCTACGCGCCCGTCGCCGTTGAGGTCGCCCGTTGCAAAGCAGGTACTGGCGGTAGCGCCCTGGCCGAAGGGGATGCTGAGATGATCGAACTCCAGAGGCCCTTGTGCCGCCGCCCCCGTGAAACGCCACACGTGTGAGCCGTTCATCGCAATGCCGGATGCGTTCGTTGATGGTGTCAGGCTGACCTCGACCGTCTCATTCGGCTGGAAGGCCTTGGCCGGCGCGAACGAGACAGTGGCTCCGCCGCCTGAGTACGCGCCGGTTGGTGCGCCGGTCATGGAGCCTCGAACGACAAGACTGGCCGCATCCGGGGCTTCCATCGTCCGGTCGAAAGACGCCGAGATGATGCTGCTGCTGCCGTTGGTGCCCGCCAGGCGGGGGGCGCACTCTCCATTGCTGTAGTAGGTCAGCTTGCCGAATGGCGTTCCGATGATGTCAATGTCGCCGTCGTTGTCGACGTCGCCGACCGTGGCGATCCATGGCGAGAGGTAGCTCCAGCCGATGGGTGTCGTCTGGAAGTTCAGGCCGGTGCCGTCATTGAGGTAGCAGAGCGACGGCCCGTACCCCCGGGCGGGTCCCTCGTCGGCGACCACGACGTCCAGGCTGCCATCGCCGTTGAGGTCGACCACATCCAGCGAGTAGGTGCGTTCTGCATTTGTGCCCAGCGCGACGTGCGCCGCGAAGCCGCCCGTGCCGTCGTTGAAATAGACAGACGGCGGAACGGGGCTCTGTCCGTTTACGTGAGCGGGTGCAACCACGATGTCGAGCCAGCCGTCGGCGTTCATGTCCGCGAACTCCACGTCCTCGACGCGAATGCCGACGTCGCCGACGATGCCGTTGGTCGTCTGCCAGGTGAAGTTGCCGTTTCCGTCATTGATGAAGAGGTAGGCGCGGTCGCTCATGCCCTGGATCAGGTCGAGATCGCCGTCGTTGTCCACGTCGCCAAAGTCCGACGACAGTCCAATGCCCGTAAAGCCCGCCACGGTGCCACTGCCGGGGAAGGTGCCGTTGCTGTTCAGGTACAGCATGCTGGTCCCGTTCGCGCAGACGAAGGCGTCGGCAAAGCCGTCACCGTTGACGTCGCCCATGCTGATGCTCTGCGGATAGCCGATCGATGCGGTGTAGGTGTAGCCCGCAGAGTAGGCGCCGAAAGTGACCGGGTTGCTCCAGCTACCGTTGGCCGAATCGTATAGGTAGTACGCGGTGTAGGCCGGCTGTGCGCCGCCGATGCTGGTACGGATGAGGTCAAGGTCGCCGTCGTTGTCGATGTCGACGGCCGCGAGGTCGTTGCAGTGCCCGGACGCCGGGGGAAGTTCCGTGAACGCCGCCTCGATCACGCCGGCGTTGTTGTAGTGGATGGCGATGGAGCTGTCTGTGGGGCAAACAAGATCAAGCCAGCCGTCGCCGTTCATGTCGGCGAGGCAGTCTATCTCGCCGTAGAAGCTTCTCTTGATGATGTTGACCGGGTTCTGGAAGTCCGCAGGCCCCCGCCCTGCCCGCGCGGTGTACGTCAGCACGCGCGGGTTGCTGAGGGAAGCGCCGTTGACGTCAAGCAGCGTACTCGTGATGTCCAGCTCGACCCTTTCGCCCGGAAACAGCGGACGTCCGGGTGTGAAACAGACTTCCTTGCCGGAAGCAGTGACGGTTCCGGGCAGGGCGCCATAGGAGCCGCGTGCGACGAAGCCGCCCTGCGTTGCCTGCATGTCCGTGCTGAAGCGCCCGACGATGTTCTGGTCTTGCGCGATGTGCCCCGCGCCGCCTGCCGGCGTCGTGGTTTGCACCTGCCCAGCCTGGGTGATCACTGGCAATGCCGCCAGCAGCGTCAGTGCGGCCAGCGTGGTTCCGAGCGTTCGTTTCGACATGACTCCTCCGTGCGTCCGATTCGAAGTTCCGAGCAGGCGTCGCCTGCGCCTCGTGTATGGACACAGAATATTCGCACGGGAATGCTTCGTTAACTTTGCGACACAGCTTTGATTCCGTTACAGCCACACTGTTTTGATTGTGTCGATATCGGAACAAACTAGTCTGGGCGTATGAAGCCCGATGCCGACACGGAGTTGCGCGCCAGACTGGATCGACTGCTGCGCGATCACTCGCGCGCCGACCTCGCCCGCCGCACAGGCCGTTCCCGCAACGCCCTGACCCGCTACATGCAAGGCGGGCGTTTGCCGCTTGAGTTCGGCGCGGCGCTGGTGCGCGAGTTCGGAGTGAATCCGTCCTGGCTGCTGTCCGGCGAGGAGCCCATCTACCTTACCGACGTGGCGCAGGCGTCATCGGAGCTCGGCAACGAGCTGCTGGAGGTAATGCGCGCGCTCGACAATGTCTCGAAGGTGAAGCTCGGATCGCTGACCGGCAACACACACGCCCGAGCGCTGCGCGAAGTTTCCGACACGCTGGACCGTTACGGCTCGTTGCGCGACCGTCTGAACCGGGTCAGCGCTCCGATCCTGTCGGACATCCTGGACAAGCTCGAGGACGCGTTCGCGCAACGCAACTTCGACCGTGCAATCGCTCTCGAGAAAGCGGCCGTCCGCATTGAGCGCTTCTGCGACGACAGGGTTCTTTCGCGTCGCCTGCTGGATGCCCGTGCAAACCGCATGCACGTTGCGCAGGATGTCGACGAAGCAATCGCAGCGCAGACCCGCCTGTTTTCTCAAACGCTGGCAGGATCGCCCGACTTCGCGCAGCTGGCGGACAGCGCGTCCGGGCTGGTGGTGATGCTGGTCAATAACCTGTACGCCGAGAAGTCGCGGCGGATCGCGCGCATCGCGCTGGCGCATGCCGGGCCGGATGACGTCCACACGCCGGAGTACACACTGCTTCGCCTGTCTCTGGCCCGGGCGGATATTGAACTGGGCGAGATGGACGACGTTCCCGCCGCACTGGAGCTGGCTACGGACACGCTGAACCCGGAGGAGTTCGTCGCGCTGCAGGCGGTCAAGTACTACTACCTGCTGCACCGCGGCATCCTGGGCGCGAGGGAACTGGCGGCATCGGAGCCGAAGACGTTCGCGGCTGCGGCATCGGTGCTGACGGTGGCGACGCTGACGGAGGACATTGAGGTCGTCGCCCTCGCCTTGAAGCAGGCGCGCTCGCTGATGAACCCCCAGATGCCCCTGAACCGGCGCCATATAGACCGGGCGGAGCTGGTGCTGAAGGCCCTGCGCGGCAAGCCTATCGGGGCATCCGAGTTTCTGGATCCGGAGTTCGGGCGCGACCCGTGCCTCAACTTCAGCGTGTGCGTCACGTCGGCGTTGCTGCTGCGCTTGACCGGGGATAGGCGAGCAAGCGCACGGATCCAGCAATGCCAGGAATTCCTTGAGGCGTTCCCGCCCGCCCGCATCGCAAACCCGTCTACCATTGCGCAGCATCTGAGGAACGTGCTGTCCGGAATCCCGCGCGACACGCGCTCGCCCCGACTCGCGGAGATCCGGCGCAAGGCTCAGGTCCTGCGCAAGCAGCGCATTGCCCGGGGCTTCGGGCTGCTGAGGACAATTCAGGATTGATAGACGGCCCTTCGCTCGCTCGGGACACCATGACGGCCGAGCTTTCGCTCGGCCGTCATGGTGGTACACCCGGAAGGAGTCGAACCTTCAACCTCCTGATCCGTAGATAGTCTGCCGAAATGGCAGCCTTGCCACGTCAACAGCGCAAACTAGGCTCGTTAAGCGGGTTTCAAGCCGTTGTGCATGCAACCGCATGCAACGGCATGAAGCTGCCATAACGGTTTAGTGTGTACAATTCAGTGTACACCAGAATTTAGAATTCGCAGGAACGATACGAATCTGCGGATGGGATCCACGCCATGGGGCGGCACATACCACCAGCCAAATTACGCACCTGGCGACGCCAGTGGTACGTGTTCTACCACGACTGGAAGTTCTCGCCGCCGCGCAAGCGCAGGATCAGTTGCAAGTCCCGTGACGCATTCGATCAGTCTTCGCGAAGGCAGCTGCTAGATCGCATCCGTGAAGAGGAGATACTGCTGCGCGCAGAAGCCGTCCGGCTAGGCGGCACAATCGCTTACGACGCGAGGCTGCTCAAGTGCGTGGACCAGTATCTCGAAGATGTCGGGCGCCGTGTGAAAGTGCGGGAGTCCAACAAGCAGGCGCGAGCCGGACTCAGCCCCCACACTGGGCGGATAGTAGAGGACTCCATGAGGTACTTCGTGGCCTGGCTCAACGAGGCTGGCTACGAGGCGCTGCAGACCGGTCAACTGGGACCGCATCACCTGAGGGCCTATTTCGAGCATCTCGCATCTGAGCCGTCAATGAATGGTGAGCGCAGGGTGATTAGGTCTGGAGCAACGCTGAATCACCACCGGCGACATCTGCGTGCTTGCATCAATTGGATCGCGGACATGCGCCCGAAACGCTTTCCCGATGTCGACGCGCTGAGGAAGCCACTGAAGCCGCAGCCGGTTGCACCGCGCGAAGATGTTGCGTGCACGCCCGCGGAGCTCCTCAAGTTCTACCGGATGGCCGTGCAGCGCGAAGACCCAGAGTGCCCCATGGAGGTGACACGCAAGAGGCGGGGCCGCATCGAAAACTTCAAGCAGTGCCCTCCGGTAGTGGCGGCGACTCCGGTTAGTCGCTTATTCCTGGTGTTGGCGCTGACGGGCATGCGGCTAAGTGAAGCACTCCAACTGAAGTGGGAGCACATCAACTTTGCCACCGGCTGGGTCCGGATATTCTCCGAGAAGACCGGCCGCCCGCGGACATTGCAGCTGCTTGATGCGCCTGAGGGCGTTCTGTGTCCACGGTTCCTCGAGCTTCTCAAGCGTTGGAAGCTGCAGGCCGGTGAACGAGAGTTTGTACTGCCGCATGGCAAGCTGAAGGCGCCGCTCCACCCGAAGACACCTTGGGAATCCACGCTGCGTGCAGCGAAGATCCGGCGAATCGGGCCACAGACCCTTCGGCGCAATTGGGTCAGTTTCTGCGCCAGCATCGGCATTCCTGCGGCCGTTGCGGCGCTCTGGGCGGGTCATAGTGCAGCGGTCGCCGAGAAGCACTACCGACTTCAGGTCATGTCGCGGCATCAAGGTACACTTGAGCAGGCGATGGGCCTCGATGTCGTGGTCGAGGAGTTGATCGCCGGCAGCGTCGCCCAAGGTGCGAAGGCATGAGTCAATTCCTCTCGTGGTTGAACGCCATCGGTACCAGCCAACTCCTGCTCGCCCGCCAGTACGGTCGATTCGTTGAGGAGTTCAAGCGGTACTGGGACCGCGACGAACTACGCTCAAACCTCACCGCCAAGCGCGAAGAGTTCATCGCGGTTGCCAAGAAGGCTAGCAGGTACTTAGTACCTTGGGCGAGGGAACTCGAAGACGAAGTGCTCGGCACGCTGCCCGCCGGCCTGCCCGACGCACAGCGACGCCAGCTAGATGTTGCGCTCGCCGACTTCCGCCAAGGCGTCACGGATTGTGTTGCACTGAGTGTCCGTAGGCCCTCTTGGGTTCTCACGGGCGTACCCGATCGACATGAGGGGTTGCTGACGCAACTGCTTCAGCACGTTCCCAAAGAGTCTCGCGTCGGGGTGGAGCTGCTGTTCATGCGACACGTCGCCCGACTGGGGCGGCCGTTCTCGGCCCTTCGCGATCAGCATGAGGCGAACGCATGGATTGCAGCCGAGGTCATCGAGGAGAGCCGGCAGATGGCGACGGCTACGCCAGGAAGGCGTGAGCTGCTCTACGAGTGGTCCCTTCAGGCTGGGCAACCTTCGCTCCCGGAGCCCCACGATGACCACGCGTGGGATTCACTTGGTGTGTTGTTCGACGGCAACGTCTGCGACCTTGGCGAGTCAGCCGAGAGGTGGGGCCACTTCCTTGTGCATCACCTGTCGAGCATCACAGATTTCTTCGAAAGCCGGCAAGCCGGCGCTCCCGCGCATGCCGACGACGGCGGACACATGCAAGCCGCGCAGGCCCAGAGCACTGCAGGTATCCGACCCCAGCATACCTACACGCTCAATCAACTTGCTGAGCTCACGGGTTGGAAGAAGTCCACCCTCCGGGCCGCGGCCCAATCTGGAGAACTCGTCAGCCACCAGGCGACAGGGGCAACCAACTCTCCCTATCAGATCAAGGGTGCCGACTTTCTTCGATGGCAAGAGTCCAGAAACCAGGCCCGCCATCGCTAACGCCCACGAAGTGAGGCAAGTAGGGCCGGCATCCTATGCGCTGGATTTCACGTGCTTCCGCCGCGCTGAACCGGCTGCGACCACAACCGCCAACATGAACCAGAGACCTACCGATTAACAGCCGCCAACTCGAACGCGGGCGATCGCCCCAGGGAAGGTCAAGTTACCGGCCCGATCTGTCGATTGGGAGTCCTGTGGAATCGCTCCCGACATCCGAGCCCGGTATCGACCGTGCGGACCCCAAGGGCTTGGCGCGCCTGGCCCAGCGCTACATGCAGTGGATGGGGACGATGAACTACTCGTCCGGCACCATCCGGCTTCGGACCATTCAGCTCAAGTTCTTCCTGAATTGGTGCGCGGAGCGGAATCTGGCGCGACCCCGCCAAGTGACCCGCCGGGTTCTTGAGCGCTACATCAAGGAGGTCGCCAAGGCGCGGGTTTCGGGCACGAAGCGCCGCCTCACCACTGGCGCGCAGCACGGTCGTCTGGTCGCTGTCCGTTGCTTCTTCAAGTGGTTGGCGCGCAAGAAGCTTATTCCGCACAACCCGGCCTCCGAGATCGACCTGCCGCAGATGGAGCGGCGCCTCCCCAAGAACGTGCTCTCGCACGAGCAAGTCGAGCGCGTGCTTGAGCTGCCGGACCCTTCAACACCGCTCGGACTTCGCGATCGGGCCATACTGGAGACGTTCTATTCCACTGGCCTGCGACGTGCTGAGTTGCTGACCGTCAGGGTGGATGAGCTTTACATCGAACGGGGTTTCCTGCTCGTGAACCAGGGCAAGGGCAAGAAAGACCGCGTCGTTCCTATCGGCGCCAGGGCTGTCCATTGGATCCAACGCTACCTCGAAGAGGTTCGGCCAACTCAGGTACGCCGGAAGGTGCGCCACCACTTGTTCCTGACGGCCAGGGGTAGCCAGTTCAGCGCCTCGGCCCTGGGCAATCTCGTGAAGGACTATCTGTTGAAGGCCGGCATCAAAGGCCGCGGTGCCTGCCACATGTTCCGCCACAGCATGGCCACGTCTATGCTCGAGAACGGCGCCGGCATCCGGTTCATCCAGGAAATGCTCGGCCACGCAGATCTGAAGACGACTCAGATCTACACCCACGTCAGCCCGGTCAGACTGCAGGAAGTTCACACGGCAACGCACCCGGCGAAACTGGCCGGCTAGATGCGGGAACGATGCGACAAGTTCGCGTCGCTGCGCGTGCAAGCGCCTGGCTCCTTTCCTCCTCCGCCAATCTCGAAGTTTGGATGCAGCCGCCACCGGCTAGGGCTATAATCGAGGCCATGTCGCAGCCGGTTGCCGAGCTGGGTTCGACCGAGTCGCGCTCTTGCCGAGTGACGTGGTGGCGTTGTTCCGAAAGTAAGCCCTGGAGAGCCGAGTGGACGCTCGACGCGAACCCGTTCCAGGAAGCAAGTCTGACCCAAACCACAAGCGTATCGCGGCCCGTCCATGTCGAGGCCCGACATG
>JACKID010000002.1 GCA_020638675.1 Planctomycetota bacterium | reverse complement strand
CAGCCACGGGGCACTGGAACTGCCCGTTGCGCAGCCGCCACCACCACCGCCGCCTCCACCACCACCGCCGCTGCCTCCGCCGCCCGAGGTCGGGTCGCCGGCGAACTGGATGATGTACGGGTCTTCGTCCGGGTCATCGCTGGCGATGTTGATCCGGAACCCGAAGGTTCCTGTGCCCGGGGCGATCACCTGGACCTGGAACGTGGTCGTCGAGCCAACGGCCACGCTGCCCGCCGGCTGGAGCAACACACTCGGCGTGCAGTTGCTGATGTTGGTGATCGTCACGGGCGTCGCGCCGGTGAGCGTCAACGGCAGCGAGCCGGTGTTTTCAATCGTGTAGGTCACCGACTGGGTGCCCGTGAAGTTGACGTGCGAGTCCGTGCCGCCGCTGGGAATGCTCGTGCCGACGATGCGCTGCACGTCGATGTCCGGCGCGGGCGACGCCTGCGCGGTGCCGCTGACCGTCCATGTGTACGGGTTCTCGTTGGGGTCGTCGTTTGCCATGCTGACGGCGAAGCTCCATGCGCCGGCCGCGGTCGGGGTGACGTCGATGGTGAAGGTAGTGGTGCTCGACTGGCCAACCGTCGCAGCCGGCGGCGTGCCTACCGCGGCCGTGCAGTTGTTCTGCGAGGAGATGGTCGGCGTGCTGACGTTCAGGGTGAAGTTGCCTGAGTTCTGAATCGTGTAGGTCAAGGTCGTGAGTGTTGCCGCAACCGTGGCGGTCACGGTGTCGGTGGCTCCGACGGCCAGCGAGGTGCCGGCCGGGCGCTGCAGGTCAATCTCGGGTGCCGGCGCCGGTCCCGCGGTGCCGGACACGGTCCATGTGTACGGGTTCTCGTTGGCGTCGTCGTTCGCAATGCTGAGGTCCACAGACCAGTTGCCCTGGGCCGTCGGCGTGAGCTCGATGCTGAAGGTAGACGCCGATGCCGCACCAATGCTGGCCGGTGCGTTGCTGTTGTAGAACGCGGCGCAGTTGGTCGGCGTGCCGACGACTGCCACGCGCGGCGTGCCGGTCAGATTCAACGCGGCGTTGCCCGTGTTGGCGATCGTGTAAACCAGGTTCGTGATCACCGTTGCCAGCGAGCCGGTGACCGTGTCGGTGCCGCCGACCGGGATGCTGTTACCCGCGCCCGCCGGGCGTTGCAGGTCCATTTCCGGCGCGGGTGTCGCGCCGGCCGTGCCGGTTACATTGAAGAAGTAGGGGTTCTCGTTGGAGTCGTTGTTGTCGATGGAGACCGTGAAGCTCCAGGTGGCAGCCGCCGTTGGAGTCAGGTCCACCACGAACGTGGTGCTGCCGTTCGGGCCCACGGGCGTGCTTGGTGGGCTTGCAAGCGATGCGGTGCAGTTGTTCTGCCCGGCGATGACCACGATGGTGCTGCCGTTCAGGATCAGGTCGCCCAAGTCCTGGTTCGCGATCGTGTAGGTGATGGTGGTCGGTACGGCGTTGAACGTGCCGGTGACCGTGTCCGTCCCGTTGACCGCGATGCTGTTCGCGGCGCCGGTCGGGCGCTGCACGTCCATCTCCGGCGTCGGGTCGTAGGCTGTGCCGGCGATGCTGAAGTCGTACGGGTTCTCGTCGCTGTCGTTGTTCGGGATGGTGAAGTCGGCAGACCACGCAGCAGCCGTGCTGGCCGTTATGTCCACCATGAAGGTGATGCTGCCATTGCCCGCGACGGATGTTGCCGAGGGCTGCGTGATGGCAACACTGCAGTTCGAGTTCGACACGAGGGCGACCGCGGGAGTGCCGGTAAGGTCAAGCGTGCCGGCCGCGAGGTTCTCAATCGTGTAGGTGTACGTCTGCGCGAAGCCCACGGGAATCGGCGATGCGATGGTGTCGGTAGTTCCCGTCAGGACGTTGGTGCTGCTGCTGTTCTGGAGGTTGATCTCAGACGGCGGCGGCGGGTCAATGGTCAGGGCGTAGGAGATAACGTCCGTCAACGTGCCGTCAGACACGGTGACATCAAACGTGACCGTGCCGACCGCCGCGGCCGTACCCGTCAGCGTCAACGAGTGAGGACTCTGGCCGGGAGACGGGTCGTTGTAGACGCCACCGGTAAAGGTCTGGGCGAAGCCGGCTGCTGCAGGACTCAGCGACCCGCCGGTCACGGTGACCGTAAAGGTCAGCGTCTGGCTCGAGCTGCTGTCCGTTGCGTTGAAGGTGATCGTCAGGTCGGCGCCGACGATCAGCGTTCCCGTCCAGTTGGGGTCCGCGCCGCCGATTGTTGCGCCCGCGGTGGTTGAGAAGGGCAGCGTAAGCCCGCTGTTGGTCGATCCCCACGAGGTGGTCGTGCCGTTGTCCTGCCAGTCCGTGAGGTCGTCGTTGTCCTGCGTGCCGATGCGCGCGAACACGTTGCCGTTGTCCGTCACGCCGTTGCCGCTCCAGACAGCGCCGGGGTTCAGCCCGCTGAAGCCACCCGCATTGACGCTCATCCCTACGATGTCTGATGCGGTCCAGTTGAACATGACGAAGTCGCGAATGACTCCCGAAGGGTCAACCAGCATGATCCAGCCTTTGCCTGTGGGATCCCACAGGATGTTGTTTCCCCAGTATTGGGCGCCGCTGCCTGCGTCATCAAAGACCTGAGTTTGGTTTGCCGCGAAGCTCCCTAGTCCCTTGGTGATGGTGTTGGCAGTGCTGATCGCCGTGTAGCTGTCCGAGATGATGACCGTCCAGCCGGTTGCGTCATAAGCAGTGCCGCTGATGTTCTGAATCTCGAACGTGTCAGATCCGGTGTTCGTAGTGAATTCCGTGATCAGCATCGGACTGCCGGCCACCGGCGGGACGGGCTGCTGAATCGCCGGGGTCGGATCCGTCACGGTGATGCGGACGTCGAACGTCGTCTGCAACGTCCCGTCGTCCAGCACGACGGTATACGTATACGTTCCCGGGGTCGTTGCGTTGCCGGTCCACACCAGGCTGAACACGACCGAACCGGCCGTAACGTTGCCCGGCTGTGTTACGCCCGGGGCGCCGCCGCTGGTCGTGATCGTGGCGTCGATGCTGGGGTCGTTGGGGTCGTCGCAATCGAGACTGAAGTTTGCCAGAGCCACGCCGGCGTCGATGCTCGCATCATAGCCGGCGGTTACGTTGCCGGTGAAAACGGAACCAGTCGTCGGGCTGACGGTCGGGTTCAGCGGCACATCCCAACGGAACGCGTCCGTCGTCGTGGGCAAGGTGGCGAGGCCGTTAGGCCCCGGCGTTGCAAGCGTGCCGGCGATGTTCTCGACCCCGACGGCCACGGGCGTGGCCACGTGTGTCTGCCCGGTTGAATAGTGAATTTCAATCGTGCCGGTGGCGTAGAGGACGATCGAGAATTGCGCGAAGTTGGTCGTGCTGCCGTAGGTGACAATGTTGTTGTACTGAACCACGAAGCGGCTGGGTGCTGAAAGCAACTCGACATACACTGCATCGCTAGACGTAGAAGCCGGGTTCAGGTCGTCGTAGCAGCCCGCAATGTAGCCGTTCGGCACGGCCGTATCGGGGGCTGTCGTCGGCGG
This sequence comes from Planctomycetota bacterium, assembly GCA_020638675.1. Classification (GTDB taxonomy): domain Bacteria; phylum Planctomycetota; class UBA8742; order UBA2392; family UBA2392; genus JACKID01. The sequence goes on along the minus strand of JACKID010000002.1, from coordinate 498,380 downwards.
CGTGCGCATCTGTATGGTCGTAAGCGTCTGCGTTCCGAAATAGATCCAGCCGTTGGAGTTGACGGTCACGCTGGTTTGCGTTGCGCCATAGAAGTCGAAAGTGAACCCGCCCGGGAAGTTGACGACTTCTTCGCCGTCGTCCGTCGATGCGCCGCCAACCAGTACTGTGCCGGTGGTGCTGATGTCGTTCGCGGCAAAGTTGTTCGTGATGTTGGATGCGGTGTAATTCTGTGCGTCGGCGGCTGTCGCAAGCAGCGCCAGCGCCAGCAGCATACTCGGAATCGCAATCCGTCTGGAAAATGTCAGGGTCATGCCAGTTCTCCCACGTTGAGGGCGGTTCGTGACCGCCCGGAAACACACATCGCGGGGACTCTGCACAACGTTCAACGGCCGGATCTTCATGGTTCCGGGCGTCGAATGGTATCTGCCAATCCGGTTGCAACGGGAGGCGTCGCACAGACACTCAGCGTGCGATATGGCCCATCGCCTCACCCCGACCTTTGGGTCGGGTACGCGCAATCAAACCGGCGGACACCAGCGGGCACGAATAGCTCCCCGCAAACGCGAATGAAGGTCCCCACGACCAGCCCGGCATCCCCACGATGCGGGCGAACTTTCGCGTATCAAATTTCCAGCGTAGGGATTCTGGCCTCAGCCCGCAAACCCTTATTTTTGGCGGCTCTGGGCGTTTGGTGCGAAGCGGGCGGTTGCCTCGAATCACCCCTGAAGGGTGTCGCAGCATCCGGCAGCGCGACGATTCCAAGTATATCCCTACCTGACCGGAACGCCCCGCTCCGGGTCATTCTTCCAGACCTCACGGAATTTGAAGGAAGAATCTCGGCCCGCGCGCACGGTCATCAGCGATCGTGGGACCAAACAAAAAGGGGCAGCCCAATGGGCTGCCCCTTTGTTTGAAGCGACTCGACTACGCCAGGCGTCGGCGAATGACCGCCGCGAAGCCCAGCAGCGCGACGATGCCGAGCAGCAGCCACGGCTGGCCGTTGCCGCTGCTGCCATTTGGCTGACGATGTGGCGCTTCCAGTCCTGTGAAGTCGGTCATAGACTTTGCACTTCTCCGGAGGCTCACCATGAGATCCGTCTATTGCCTGATCACGATTTGTCTCGCGTTGATGCTGTTCGCCTGTTCGGACGACAAGCCCGCACCCTCGTCTTCCGACAAGTGCTCCTCCAGCAAGTGCACTGGCAAGGAAGAGAAGTCCGCAAAGGACGACGACAAGACGGAGAAGCAGACGCCGCCTGACGACGAAGACGAACCGTGGGGCGACGCGCCCCGCAAGGATGACGACCTCACCGTGAAGACCGACAACGACAAGCCCAGCGACACCGCCAGCACCGAGCGCGGCTATAAAGACAGCAAGCAGCCCGAAGCCGACAGCCTCGACGGCAAAGAGCTGATGGCCGACACCGAGTTCAAGGCCGGCGAGCGCATGAAGGTCTCGCGCCTCGGCTTCTCGTACGTCGTGCCCGCGGGCGCGATCACGTACTTCGGCACCGGCGGCGCGGCGATCCAGGTCGGCGAAAAGGGCGGCGACCTGCTGACGCTGATCATCGCCCGCACAGGCGTCACCGAAGCCGAGGCGCGCGACATGCTCAGCCAGCCATACGACACCGGCAACGGGCAGAGCCTGACTCCGCAGGGCGAATTGACGAAGTCCGGCGACCGCATGTCACGCAGCTTTTCCAGCGCCGGGCTGTCCGCTTACAGCGACGTGCTGGTCGGCAAGTCCACCGGCGTGGCCGTGTTGACGATCGGCCCGGCCGGTGCCGAGTCCCGCTGCAAGGCCGCGAGCGCCAAGGTGGCCGATACGGTGAAGTTCGCAACGCCGGGCGGCGAAAAGGACCGCGTGAAGTACGAAGGCGATTTGAAGGGCAAGGTCCTGAAGGTGTTCATCTACAAGAGCGGCGGCGCCGGCTACGGCGGCACAAGCTGGAGCAGCGAGACCAACAAGCACTGGCACCTCGGCAGCGACAAGAGCTACCTGTATTTCTACCAGCACACCGGCGCCAGCAGCTTCGACAACCCCGACGCGCGGGGCGGCCACGCGGCCGACACCAACAAGAATCATGAAGGAAGCTGGAGTGTGGAGCTGACGCTCGCCGGAGTAGTGTTGATGCTGCGCGACACGGATGGAGTCATCCACACCCACGCGCTGACGCTCAACAACGGACGTCTCTACATAGACGGCGACGAAGCCACCGTCGGCCCCAGCGACAAGGTGCGCTAGAGTCTTCGACGCGAAGCCGGAGTATCCTCGGCGCCTTGAGAGGAGGACCGCCGGATGTCACGTACAGTGGGAATCGTTGCGCTGCTTCTGCTGCTCACCGCGGGCTGCAGCGACGAACCGAAGCCCAAACCGACCTACTTGCCGACACGGATCGTCAGCGCCATAGAAGCGGATGATGCCGTCGCGTTGTCTGCCTGGCTCGAGTCCGGCGCCGATCCGGATTTGCGTGATCAGGCGGAAGAGAACACCGCCCTCTGGTTCGCCGTGCTTCACCGGGCCGATACCTGCCTTCTTGTTCTGCTGGAAGCCGGCGCAGATCCATCCATGACGAGCAAAGAAGGATTGCCGCCGCTGGCCATGGCCGTGTCAGGTGGTTACCGAAGCGGCTTGGAGCTTTTGCTCGAACACGGCGCCGATCCCAATCAGGTTGTGAACGGTCAGGCATCTGTGGTTGGAATGGCCGCAATGATGGGCGACGCGGAAACCCTCGAATTGATGCTCGAACACGGCGGGGATCCGCTGAAGCCGGGAGGAGTAGGTGGTCACGCACTCGCCGCCGCGGCCGGCATGGGCAGCATGCGTGACGAAGATTGCTCAAAGCTGCGGGTGATTCTTAAGCACATCGGACCGGATGGGGATGTCGATGCGCCCAGCAGTTTCGGGATGACCGCGCTGATAAGTGCGGCGATGTTCGGGAGCGTTGAGGCCGTGGAGCTGCTGCTCGAAGCCGGCGCAGATCCCAACAAGCTCGGCATGGGTGGCGCCACTGCCCTCGGGAGCGCCACCGTGATGGCGCGGACTGAAATCGGCAGCCTGCTGGTGGAGCGCGGTGCCAATGTGAACGTGCGGGGTGCCGGCGCGATTACGCCGCTACATCACGCCGCACGCGACGCCCGCGTGGGCTACCTGCAGCAGCTGATCAAGGCCGGTGCGGATTTGGATGCCAAGGACTCCAAGGGCAACACGCCGTTGCACCTCGCCGCGTCGGGCACCGACGCCAAGGCCTCTTCCGGCGAGACCAAGGCCTCAGAAGCTGACCGAAAGAAAGCCGTCACGCTCCTGCTCGATGCAGGCGCAGACTGCAAGATCATCAATGCCGAAGGAAAAACGCCGGCAGAAGTCGCCCGCTCGGCCGACCTTCGCGAACTCATCGAAACGCCGCCAAAAGACTAGGTCTGTGGTTGCGTCAAGCTTCGCTACGCCTTGCGGCTGCGATCATGGCCAGCAGCGTTGCCAGCAGCAGCCACGGCGTTGTGCCGCCGGCGCCGGTGCAACCGCCACCGCCTCCTCCGCCACCGCCGCCGCTGAGGGATCCTACCGATCCCGTGGTCGTGTTCCCCGAGTAGGTGAACGTGAAGGTGCCCTCGTCGCTGTCGTTGTTCACGATCGTGACCGTGAACCCGAACGCACCGGCCGTGCCCGGCGTGATGTCAAACGCGAAGCTGTCTGTGGCGGCAGCCCAGGTTGATGCCGCGGCAATGGTGCTGGACGGCTGCGTGATGATAACGGTGCAGTTGTTCTGGCCACTCACGGCCACCGGTGTCGTCCCGGTCAGGTTCAACGCCGCGCCGCCCTCGTTGCGAACCGTGAATGCGCGGTTGAACATCAGCGTGCCGGTGTTCGTCTCGCTGATCGTGCTGCCGCTGGCGACGTCCGCGCTGACGGCGTCCAGGACCGCGATCTCAGGCTCGGGCGTTGCTTTGGCCACGCCGGTAAAGTTGATCACGAACGTGCCTTCGTCGGCGTCGTTGCTGTCAATCGACAGCGTGAAGCTGAATGTGCCTGCGGCCGTGGGGGTCACGTCGACCACCATTGTGCTGCTGTTGCCCGCGCCCAGTGGGCCGCTGGGGCTGGTGGTGTTCAGCGTGCAGTTCACGACGGCGCTCGCCGTCACGACGGGCGTATTGGTGAAGGTGAGGTTGACGTTGCCGTTGTTGGTCACGACGAAGTTGCCGGTTGAGCTCACCCCGGCCTGCGCCGCATAGATCCTGTAGGTGTCGCCGCTGGTGACCGCGCCCGCCAGCGGGTCATCGATGTCGATCTCCGGCACTGGCAGGGCTACGTTCACCGAGAACACTTCCGTGTCGTCGGGCGAAACTCCGTTGGTTGCTGTCAGTGTGAACGGTCCGTACGTCCCGACGTCGCCCGCGGCGGGTGTGCCGCCCAGTGTCGTGCCGTTCCAGGTCAACCAGCCGCTGCCGAGAGTCGCAGGGTCGGGCGAAATTGAGAACGTCGGCGTCGGGGTGCCTGTCGCCGTCGGCGTATAAGTGTAAGCCGAACCGGTGGGAGCAAAGGTCGGCGCGGTGCTGGTGATTGTTGGGGCCGAGGTGGCCGCGCCGACGGTGTAGCCGATGTCCACAACGCCGTGGTGCGAGTTCGAAATGACGCCGGTGGGGAACTGGTTCGCGCTGCTTGGTGAATTCTGGTAGCGCATCTCGACGTAGCTGATCGTGCCGGTCGGCGTCCACGAAGCGGGGATCGCATTGTTGTAGTAGTGACCCGTCGGCGAGTAGCCCGCCACAATGTAGTCCTGCCCGCTGGTGAGCACGACGGGCGTGGTCAGTGCCGTCCAGCACCAGCCGGAGCCGGGCGTCGTCGTGACCTGCGCGAGCACCTGCTGGCTGTTGAAGTCGTACAGCGTCACCGTCTTGGCGACGCTGCTTGAATCCGGGTACCAGCAGCCAAGCTCGTTCACGTTCACGTTCGCCGCATTGCAGGTGAAGCGATAGCCGCGAATGCCAAGGAACGTCACGTTGCTCCAGCCCGTCGGGCTTTGCTGGCCCAGGGGGTATGTGTTCTGCGCGAGCAGACCTGCCGACAAGCTGCTGCAAGCAAGCAACAGCACCAGCACGCACCGATTTGAAATCGCCATGGTGAAGCACTCCCCACGAGTGATGGCAGACCCGGCCGCAGAATTGCCGGCCGATGGTCCGTCCAAGGTTGTGATTTGGTACCGATCACTTTAGCGCAAGCCTTCGCGGACTTCGACCATATGCAGTGGAATCTGAGTCACGAATCCGGGCTTTCTGCAGCGCCATGGACACCCTCGCCGTGGGGCGCTACACCGGCCGCATGGGTGACGTTGCGGCAGCTTTGGGTTACCTGCGTGAGCGTGGCTTTGGCGGTGTGCGCCCGCGGGTGGCTTTGATTCTGGGTTCGGGCTTTGGGCTGATTGAGCGCGAAGTGCTTGATCCCGTGGCCGCGAGCTATGCCGATATCCCCGGCTTTCCGCCCCCCGCGGGCACTTCCGGGCATCAGTGCCGCCTGACCCAGGGCTCGCTCTGGGATGTTCCTGCGCTGGTCTTCCGCGGTCGCTACCACGCCTATGAAGGCCACGCGCCGCATGAACTGGCGCTTTGCGTGCAGGTCGCGCATGCACTCGGCGCGGACACGCTGGTCGTGACCAACGCGGCCGGCGGCATTCGCGAAGACCTGCAATCCGGCTCGCTGATGGCGATCAGCGACCACATCAACCTGATGGGGGTGAACCCGCTGATCGGGCCGACGCGGCTTGAGGGCGCCAAGCCCTTTCCGGCCATGGGCGGCGCGTACGACGCGGCGCTGACCGACGCGCTGGCCCGGGGCCAGGTCGCGCGCGGGGTTTACGCGGGCGTGCTGGGGCCAAGCTTCGAGACCCCGGCCGAGGTCGAGATGCTGCGACGGCTGGGCGCGGACGCGGTGGGCATGTCCACAGTCCCCGAGGTGATCACCGCGCGTGCGCTTGGAATGCGGGTGTGCGGGCTGAGCCTGATCACCAACCGCGCCGGCGGCAGCGACGACAGCCACGAGGGCACGCTGAAAGCCGGCGGCGACAACGCAGCGCGCGTTGCGAGCGTGCTGAAGTCGCTGTTTGGGGAATTGGGACCAAAGCCCATCGCGTAAGCGATGGAGCAATCCACGCCGGCCGGTTTGATGCTCCACCGCTTACGCGGCGGGCTCCGGCTCATTTCCTGCGGGCTGTTCGGGCGCTTCGGGCGGCTTGCTGCGCAGCTCCACCACCACGCTGGTGCCGTAGGCCAGTACTTCCGTGACGCCGGCCGCTACGTCGTTGGCGTCATAGCGCATCCCGATGATGGCGTTGCCACCGGCCTCGTAGCCGTGCTGGCGCATCAGGTCGAAGGCCTCCTGGCGTGCCTGTTCGCACAGCTCGGTGTAGACGCTGATGTTGCCGCCGAAGAAGGTCTGGATGCCGGCCGCGAAATTGCCGATCGCGCTGCGCGAGCGCACCACGATGCCCCGCACCACGCCGCAGTGGCGGGTGATGCGGTAGCCCTCCAGGTCCAGCGCGGTCGTGATAAAGCGTGGGTCGATCATCGGTATGGTCCGGAGTCTGGCGTCTGGAGTCATGAGTCTCAAGCCCTTGCATGACGCCGGACGCAAGACTCCAGACTCAAGACTAGGCGAAACGGGCCAGAAGCGGTAAACCCGGGCCGAAATTCCCCAACTCGTGGGCACGGGCATCGTTTTACGCGTAGACAAACACGCTGCAACACTCCTTGGAGTAATGGTATGCGCAGAATCCTTCTGCTTCTGATCTCCCTCGCGCTGGGCGCAACCGCCGTCAACGCACAGCCCGCCCCCGCACCTGCAGCCGGCGATGAGCCCGTACTGCTGCTCCGTGGCGTCATGGAAGACATTCCGTTGTCCGAAATGATCCAGCTCACGGCCGAGTACCAGAAGATCAAATTCCTTTACGATCCGAAAAAGCTCAGCGGCAACGTCACGATCGTCGCCCCTCGCGAAGGCGTGCCGGTGCCCCCGACGGCCATGTTCAGCGTGCTGCAGACGTTCCTGAAGCAGTTCCGCCTGATTCTTGCGCCGTTCGGTGAAGACAGCAGCCAGTCGGTCAAGTTCTACGAGATCATCCCGGCCGCCGAGGCAATCACCCAGAGCAACAACGTTGTGCTGCTCGACAACCTCGCCGAGTGGACCGACACCACAGCCGACTTCGTAACGCTGGTGGTCAACCTGAAGTACGCCGAAGCCAACGCGGTCCGCGGCGCGTTGCAGAACCTGACGACCCGCCAGGGCGGCGTCGTGAACCCGATCGCGGGCATCAACAGCCTCATTATCGCCGACTACAGCTACAACATCCGGCGTCTGGCGCAGATCATCCAGTTGATGGACCAGCCGCCGCGCAGCCCGCGGCTTGAGGTCATCAACATCGACAACATCGACGCGGCCGACCTGGTTGACAGCGTCAACAGCCTTTTGACCCAGCGCCAGCAGCTTCTGCAGGCCGTGCCGCGCCGCCCGGGCAGCCCTGATGATGAGACGCTGGTGCGCGTTGAAGTCGCGCCCTACGTCAACGCCATCATGGTGACGGGCTACGACGCGGGCATTGAGCTGGTGCGCGACCTGGTCGCCAAGCTGGACATCCCCATACCGGGCGCCAGCACCACCGGCAAGATCCACTACTACCAGTGCAAGAACGTACAGGCCGAAGACCTTTCCGGCGTGCTGAACGACGTGCTCGGCAGCGGCTTGCCCAGCAACCAGCCGGGCGTGCCGGGCCAGCCGGGCGTGATCGGCACCAACGACGCCAACGCGCCGGTGATCGTGCCGGACGCGGGCACCAACAGCCTGCTCGTGATCGCCACGCCGAACGACTACAACGAAATCCAGAAGGTGATCGACAAGCTCGACGTGCGCCGCCCGCAGGTGATGATTGAGGCGGCGATTCTCGAGGTCACGGACGACGACGACTTCCAGTTCGGCGTCGAAGTGGCGACCGTCGACGGCTTCGCCAACAAGTCCACCGAGCCGCGTGCCAGCTTTGGCACCAGCTTCGGCTTCAGCGAGATCGTGGACAGCTCGGGCGTGCCGATCGGCACCGGCGGCGGCGTGCCCGCAGGCCGCAACCCGATCTTCGGCCAGGGCGGTCTGCTCACTCTCAATAAAGGAACCGCCTTCGACATCCCGCTGCTCGTGCGCTTCCTGAAAACGCAGGCGGACACCAACGTGCTGCAGCAGCCGATGCTGATCACCAACGACAATGAGCAGGCGACGATCGAGATCCAGCAGGAAATCCAGCTCGTGCAGTTGAACAACCTCGGCACCGGCCAGGGCACCACGACGTCGGCCGGCGACTTCGTCGAGGCCGGTATCACCATGAACGTGACGCCGCAGATCAGCCAGGACGGCTACATCACGCTTGAGCTCGACCTCGACATCACCAACTTCACGGGCGAAAGCGCCACGCCGGGTGTGTCACCGCCCCGCCAGCGCCGCCGCATCACGACCTTCGTGACCGTGCCGGACAGCAGCACCGTGGTGGTGGGCGGTCTCAAGAGCAGCACCAGCAGCAAGACGGTGAACAAGATTCCGCTGCTGGGCGACATCCCGCTGATCGGCGAGCTGTTCAAGAGCCAGCGCACGGTTGAGCGCCGCACGAACCTGTACATCTTCCTGCGCCCGAAGATTCTCAAGGACGCCAACTTCGATGACTACAAGGAGCTGAGCTACCAGAAGCTCCACGACGCCGAAAGCGACACCAAGAAGATGCGCACCCCGCAGAAGGACGAGTTCTTCAAGGACGCATACGACGACTACGAGAAGGACCACAACCCGCCCCCGGGCACGGCCGACCGCCACTTCGACTACCAGGGGCTGAAGGTCAAAGAGAAATAGCCAGGCACGCCAAGCACAAGGGCCGACAAAAGTCGGCCCTTGTTGATTAACCGCCTCACGCCACGGCGCAACGACCGCCACGACGCCACGAGGGCCGTGACAGTTCGAAGTAGCCTGGTTTCATCATCCAGTTGCAGCCTGCGAAGCAGGCGTCACGATCTTAGCCTATGGCGACAAGCGCAGAGCGCGCGGAGCCATAGGTCCCGTTCGCCCGCATTCCAAGCCCGCGAAGCGGGCGGCCGAGTCATGCCAGATAGCGCGGGTCAAACTCGACGTTGTTCAGCTCAAGCATCTGTTTCAGTTCCGCAATGAAATCGTGCTTCGCGTGATGTTGTTCCTGCGCGTCGATGTAGCGTACCACGTCGTCCACGATCGACTGGTTGACCGTGAACGCCGCGAATCCGCGCTGCCACTCGAATCGCGGCACACGCTCGCGCGCCCACTTCGAAGACCCAGACTTCAGATCCCGCATGAAGTCCGAGACCGCAACCGTCGCAGGGATTGACGCCAAGAGATGCACGTGGTCGGCGACGCCGCCAATTCTCATCGGCAAGCCGCCCAACCGCTTGACGATGCCGCCCATGTATGGATGGAGAGGGGTTGCTTCAACGACGGCTCAATCAGCGGGCGTCGTTCTTTGGTCGAGAACACGATGTGGTAGAGCAGGCGGGTGTAGGTCTGGGACATCGCATCACCTCCGTGTCGGCCGCCCGCTGCGCGGGCTCGTGATATCTGTGCGAGTGCACCTGGGGCTTCGCGGCCTTAGGCCTTGGCGCCCCAGGCTAAGATCGTGACGCCTGCTTCGCAGGCTGCAAACTCATGATGGCACCACGGTGTTTCATGACACCACGTTGTTTCGACCTACCACTGACCTTGTGGCGTCTTGGCGCTCTTCGCGACTTGGCGTGGTGCAGTTGCGGTTGAATCCAAAATCCAAAATCCAAAATCGCTAGATCCATTTGCGGCGGCGGAACCAGAACAGCATGGCGATTACCACGGCCGCCATGCAGCCCCAGTAGATCCAGTAGCCGTAGGCCATGCCGAGCTCGGGCATGTTGCCGGGCTTGGTGGTGTCGAAGTTCATCCCGTACACGCCGGCGAAGAAGCTGAGCGGCATGAAGATGGTGGCCATGATGGTCAGCACCTTCATCACCTCGTTCATGCGCTGGGCCTGCTCGGCCGTCAGCAGCTCGCGCAGGCTGACGGCGTAGTCCTGCAGGCTCTGGCACAGCTGGCTTTGACTCGTCGCGTGGTCGTGGCAGTCGCGCAGGAACAGCTTCACCTCGTCGGTCAGGTACGGCACGTTCAGGTGCAGCAGCGTGTTCAGGCTGTCCCTGTGCGTATCGATGCTGCGCCGCAGGTCGAACACGTCATGCTTGACCGCGTACAGGTCCGCGACCGCATCGTCATCGCTGGCCAGGATGCGCTTCTCCAGGGCGTCGAGCCGATCCTCGTACTCGTCAAGGATCGGGAAGTATTCGTCCGTGATGCGGTCGATGATCGCGTAGCCCAGGTAGGAAGAGGGCTTTCCGCGGATCAGCCCGCGCTTGCTGCGGATGCGCTCGCGCAGCGGCTTGAACAGGTCATCCTTCGGCCGTTCCTGGAAGGTCAGCACGAAGTGATTGCCGAACAGCACGCTCACCTGCTCGGTGTAGCACTCGCTGCCGTCTTCGAACTCCGGCGCGTGAGTGACGATGAACAGGTAGTCCGGGTAGGCCTCGGCCTTGGCGCGCTGCGGCACGTTGATGGCGTCGGCGAGCGCCAGCGGATGGATGTCCAGCAACTCGGCGAGCTGCTTGATCCTGCCGATGTTGCGGAAGCCCGCGACGTCCACCCAGGTGACGGATTCCTTGTCGATGTACTTCTTGAGGTCGTACGGGTCCTGGATCTCGATCTCTTCGACATGCTCCGGCCCGTAGTCGACCACCAGCATGCGCGTCGGCTGGGCGCTTTCGTCCTCGACCAGCGTGCCGGGCACGGAGCCGACGGGCGCGCGCCGATCGCTTTCGTCGGCCTCGCGCCTGCGCATTTCGGTTTGTTCACCCATGGCCAGAGCATAAGTCGACCCGGCGCACGCCGCAGCGCAATTTTGGCTGTGCCCGAATTGTGTGGTAGACTTTGATGCGCTTGGGGCGGTCCTCTTGATCCCCTGCAGTTCCCCGACAAGAGGATTGCAATGCTCTGTCAAACACTCCGTTTTGTCTCCATTTGTATGCTGGCGGCGCTTGCCGCCGGGGCCCTGCGTGCGCAGAGCGTCGGCTCGCCGGTGACGGGCACCTTCAACACCAACGACTGGCACACCGTCCGCATTGACGTGGACTACGGCTCTACGCCGCAGGCGATCACCGCCGGCGTGGACGTGATTTCACTGTCCGGACCGACCTTCCTGTTCGAGTGGATCGACTGGGACGCCTACGTGCTCAATCAGGGCAGCCACATCTCCGTGCAGCAGGTGATGCCGGGCGCAAACAACACGGCGCAGTGGACCACGCCTGCGCGAACCGGCGTGCACCCGTTGGTGCTGCGGCTGGAGAACACCATCGATCCGGCCATGGTCGTCGACTACGCGTTCAGCATGACGCTCAGCGGCGGCAACGTGCTTGGCTACACGCAGACCGATCGCCCGTGGGTCACCAGCGGTTTTCCCGTTCGCTCGCTCGAGGCCGACATCGCGGCGACCTTCATCAACTGGGGCGTAGCAAACAACACGGGCACGTTCGTCACGCTCGACTTCGGGCCGACGCCGCAGTCGGCCGACGTGCGGCTGGAGTGCTCGGCCCAGGGTGTGAACGACATCGTGATGCGCTGGCCGGACGGCATGGGCGGGCGCGGCGCGTTGTTTGTCGACTCGGACCCAGGCGGCAACATCTACTCGGTCCCGGGTGTGCCGCACCTCGTGACGATCCCCGCGCAAACCGGGCTGGCCGAGGTCACGATCGGAATCTCGCCCCAGGCGGGCTTCGTCTACGCGGACTGGAACCTGTGTGTCAGCGGCAACGTCCGGGTGGTCGGGATGCGCGCGCCGGCAAAGCAGAAGGACACCGGCGGCGTCAGCGGGGAGCAGCAGGGCTGCACTTCCGGCGCCGGCGGCTCGCTGCCCGCGACCCTCGCCGCCGTGGCGGGTTGGGCGCTGGCCCGCAGAAGGCGGCGAATGAACTAGGGCGCACGCGCGGGTGGGTTTCTTTAATGCACCCATGCCGAATGCAGAGCAGGCCTACCTGTTTGCCCACGCGCTGGTCCGCGATGCGGCGTACGACTTGCAACCGCCCGCCGAGCGCGCGTTGCAGCACCTTTGTGCCGCGCGGGCCATGGAATCTCTGCACCCGGGCGGCGACACGGCGCTTGCGCCGGTCGCGGTCGAGATCGCGGACCATCTGCGTCTGGCGGCGGTGTCGGGCGAGGGCGACCCAGATGCGGAGCGGCGTTTCTGCCGGCTCGGGGGCGAGCACGCGAGCAGGACGCACGATCACGCCGCGGTGGTGCGCATGTATGGACGGCTGGCGGAGATCGGCTCGGACGCCGAAGTCGCCATGAGCCTGCAGTACCTGTTCATCTGGACGCGGCAGTTCGTAGCTGACCGGGATGCAGCGTTCGCGCACGCCATGAGGCTGCTGCGGTTTGCGCGAAGGATCGGGTATCCGGGTAGGGTCGCCACGGCGCTTCATTATCTTGCCGGTTTCTACAGCGGGGAGAAGCACGACCGCCTGAACCGGCGCTCGTTTCGCATCGCGTACCGGGCACGCGACTGGGTTCCCGCAGGCATCGCCCTGGGCAACCAGGGCCTGCAGTTCGGCCGCGACGGCGACTACCGGCGGGCGTACCGCTACACGCTGCGGGCGATCGCGATCCACCGGCGCGGCGGCAACACCGCCGGCGTCGCCTTCTTCCTGTCGCAGCTTTCAACCACGCTGCTGTACATGGGCAAGCTGCATGAGGCGCTGGACGCGGCCTCCGAGGCCGTGGCGCAGTTGAACACGCTGGGCCGCCACACGCGCTACAGCTCCGCCGCGTTGTCGTGCAAGGCGGCGGTCCTGCTGGAACTGGAACGACACGAGGAAGCCATTGAGCTGCTGGCCGAAGCGCGGACCATCGCCGAGGAAATGCACGATTGGCAAAACGCGACCCATGCCCGACTGCGCCTCGCCTGCGGGCTATGCCTCGCGGGAAGGATTCCGCAGGCGCGTGCCGAATGGCAGGCCGCGGTGCAGGAATGCCCGGACCTCGCCACGCTCGGCGGGTTCGAGGGCAGGGTGAGCGAGATGCGAATGGTCTGCAACCGCAGGGGGATCGAGCCGTTCGCCGTCCCGCCCGGGTACGAAATACCGGTCGGCGCGCGGGCCACCCAGCCCGATGGATAGTACGCGGCAAGGCGCTATAACTCCGGCATGTCCGAACTTCTGAGCGAAACTGAGCGGCACGAGCTGTTTCCGGTTACGCGCGCCGGGGCGTACCTGAACAATGCGTGGCGCGGGCCGATCAGCTCGCGCGCGGCCGCGGCGGCGAAGGGCTACATCGACGGGCTGTCGGCCAGCGGCGTCAACAACTGGGACGAGTGGGAAGCAACCTGGTACGGCGCGAAGAAAGAGTTCGCGGCGTTTGTGGGAGCGGGCGAGTCCGAGGTCCAGTTTCTGGCCAATGCCAGCGACGCCTTCACGCGCATTGCGCTCGGCATTGACTGGAAGCCGGGCGACCACTGCGTCGCCCCGCGCGACGACTACCCCGGCGTGACGCGCGCGTTGCTTGACCTCAGGCGCCGAGGCGTCGAGGTCACTTTGGTGCCGCCACGCGAAGACGGCTCCATGCCGGCCGAGGATCTGGTCGCCGCAATCACCGACAGGACCAAGCTGGTCGCCGCAAGCTGGGTGGATTTCCGCAGCGGCTACCGCATGGACGTGCATGCGCTGGCGCGCGAGTGCGGCAAACGCAACGTGCTGTGCGCGATCGACGCGGTGCAGGCGATCGGTGCCATGCCCGTGGATATGGAGAAGGTGGGCTGCCAGTTCGCGACGTTCGCCAGCCGCAAGTTCCTCAACGGGCTCGACTCGATCGGCGTACTGTACGTGCGCGAATTCGCGCTCGACCGGCTGACGCCCCACACGCTCGGCACATACAGCGTGGAGTCACCGTTCGACTTCAACTGGCTTGAGCAGCCGCTGGCCCCCGGCGCGGCGCGCTTCCAGGTGGGGGCGACGTCGTTGCCGCAGGTCTATGCCCTGCGCGAGGCCATGAATCTGCAGAACGACATCGGGCGCGAGAAGATCGGCGCGCGCGTGACTGAGCTGGCGAACGAGCTACGCGAACGCGCGGTCAAAGCCGGCTACGAGCCGCTGGCCGAAAGCTGGCCCGAGCCGCGCCGCGGCCAGATCGTCAGCATCCGGCGCACCGGCAAGCTCGCGGCCGAGGACCTGCTGGCCCTCCTGAAGGGGCAGGGGATCGCGGTCAGCGTCCGGGGCTCAATCTTGCGTGTTTCGCCGCACTGGTATAACACCAGCCGGGACCTGGAGCGGCTGTTCGCCGCTCTGTAGGCCCGGAAGTCTGAAGTTCGAAGTCAAGAGTCAGAAGTGGCTGTCGGTGTTGGGCACTTCGCCCTTCCCACTTTGTCCTTCTGACTTCCGCGGGAGCGGCCATGGCCACCATCGAAGAGTTGATCTCGCGTGAGCGCGAGCGGCAGACCCACTCGATCAACCTGATCGCCAGCGAGAACTTCGTCAGCGACTACGTGAAGAACACCATGGGCACGGTGTTCACCAACAAGTACGCGGAAGGCTACCCGGGCAAGCGCTGGTACGGCGGCTGCGAGTTCACCGACCAGATCGAGCAGCACGCCATCGACCTCGCCAAGAACCTGTTCAAGGCCGAGCACGCCAACGTCCAGCCGCACAGCGGCACGCAGGCGAACCTCGCCAGCTACCTCGCGCTGATCAAGCCGGGCGACAAGGTGCTGGCCTTTAAACTCGAGCACGGCGGGCATCTCAGCCACGGCGCGCCGTTCAACGCTTCGGGCAAGTACTACAAGTTCGTCCACTACGGCGTCAGCAAAGACACCGGGCTGATCGACATGGACGAGTACACCCGCCTGCTCAAGGAGCACGGCGACATCAAGCTGGTGGTGACCGGTGCCAGCAGCTACCCGCGCGCGATTGACTTCAAGAAGATGGCCGCGCTGGCGCGCGAGCACGGCGCCAAGTTCATGGCCGACGTGGCGCATATCAGCGGCCTCGTCGCGGCCGGCGAACACCAGAGCCCCGTGCCCGTGGCCGACACGGTCACCATGAGCACGCACAAGACGATCCGCGGCCCGCGCGGCGGCATGATCCTGAGCACGGCCGCGATGGCCAGCAAGGTGGACCGCGGCGTGTTCCCCGGCAGCCAGGGCGGCCCGCTGGTGCACATCATCGCGGCAAAGGCGGCGATGCTGGAAGAGGCGTCGCGCCCTGAGTTCAAGACGTACATCCAGCAGGTGATCAAGAACGCGCAGGCGATGGCCAAGGCCTTTACGGAGATTAACTCCAAGCGCTACCGCGTGCTGACCGGCGGGACGGACAACCACATGGTGATGGTCGACATCACCGGCACCGGCAAGAACGGGCTCGAGATCGAGCGCATGCTCGGCGAGCAGTCGATCTACGTGAACAAGAATTTCATCCCGTATGACCCGCTGCCGGTGACGGAGACGTCAGGCATACGCGTGGGATCACCACTGGTAACAACACTCGGCGCCAAAGAGCCCGACATGGCCAGGATCGTGCAACTGATCGACAAGGCCATCAGCGGCGAAAACGTCAGCAACGACGCCCACAAGTTCATGATTGAGCTGGCATCGCGCTAGGTCAGTAGCAACGGCGGCCTCGCACAGAGACCACAGAGCACCCGGAGTGCATTCTCTGTGTGCTCCGTGCCCTCTGTGCGAAGTTGCCTTTGAGCGGGCGACTGCAGCGCCTGGACTCATTCGCTGAAAGTAAATGCCCCGGACGGGGCCAAAAACTGTCGGCGGTTCGTGTTGGCAGTCCGTAGTAATAACACCTTAGACTGTTCCTCTTACTGGTTGCGGTGGATCCTATTCGGGAGTGATAGATGAGATTGCTGACTGGGCTTGGATCGGTTGCAGTGCTGCTTGGTGCCTCCGCACTCAGCGCGTCCGACACTTATGAGTTCGAAGCGCCGGAGCTGCTCACGGCCGGCGGCGAGGCCATACTGACCGAGGCACCGGGCTATGCCGCGCCCTGCCTTGCCGACATCGACGGCGACGGCGTGCGCGATCTGCTGGTCGGCCAGTTCAAGAGCGGCAAGATCAATTTCTACAAGGGCCTGAAGTCCGACGACGGCACGCTCAAGTTCGCCAGGCAGCAGTTCCTGCAAGCGGACGGCGAAGACGCGGTCGTTCCCGGCGTATGGTGATGCACCAGCTCGACTCCACAGGTAGTGGATCTCGACGCGGACGGCATCAACGACATCCTCTCCGGCTGCTACTCGCAAAGCGGCCACGACGACATGGTCGGCTCTTTCTGGGTCCTGAGGGGACAGGGCGAAGGCAAGTTCGCCAAGCCGGCTGAGCTGACGGGCACCGACGGCAAACTGCTGTGCGTGCACAGCAAGTTCGACAGCCGCGACAGCGAACTCACCGAGAACATCTGCACCCGCCCCTTCGCCGTGGATTGGGACGGCGACGGCGACCTCGACATCGTCAGCGGCAACTTCAAAGGCACGTTCTACGTCTTCACCGGCGAGGGCAAGGGCAAGTTCCAGCCCGCGGCCGTCGAGCTCAAGAACGCCAACGGCGACGCGCTGAAAGTCAGCGGCGTGCACAGCGACCCGTTCGTGATCGACTGGGACGGCGACGGCGACCTTGACCTGGTTGCATCCAGCTCATCGGGCGACGTCGTGTGGGCCGAAAACACGGCCGGCGCCGGCAAGCCCGGTGCGCCGAAGCTGAGCGCGTTCCAGACGCTGATCGCGCCCGCCGGGCAGAGCAACAAGACACCGCGCGGCAGCGCCGGGTACACCAAGGGCATCAATGATGCGTATGCGCTGCTTGAGGAAGGCAAGTTCGACGAAGGCGAAGCGGCCTTCCAGAAGCTGATCGACTCCGAGCCGAAGGTGCCGGATGCCTATTACCACCTCGCCTGCGCCTACTCGCGCCGCGCGTCCACCATGGAAGGCGACGCGCAGAAGCAGCAGATTGAGAAGACGCTGAAGGCTCTCGCCGTGGCAATCAAGCACGGCTGGACCGGGACGCAGCACATGGAAGGCGACCCGGACATGGACCTGCTGCGCGACCTGGACGGGTACAACGAAGTCCTGAAGCTGATCGCAGAGCCGAAGCAGCCCGCAGGCCCGACCGGCAGCACGCGCATGTGGATCACCGACGTCAACGGCGACGGGCGCCTGGACATCATCCTGGGCGACCGCTTCTCCAGCGGCGGCCAGATGCGCACGGACCTCACTGCCGAAGAAAAGGCCGACTACAAGGCAGCCATGAGCGAGCAGTCCGCGCTGCAGGAGACGTTCAGCGAAACCTACAGCAAGTACCGCGAAGAGTACGACGCCGCGGTCAAGGCCGCCGATCCGGCCCTCAGCAAGGAAGAGCAGGCCAAGCTGTGGCGCGACATGCTGGCCGAGCCGGAGCGCAAGGCATTCATGGACAAGTACTACAAGGACATGGCCAGGATCAACGAACGCCTGGCCAAGTACAAGGTGCCCTACGTTTCGGGCGGTCACGTCTGGCTGTACAAGGCCAAGGCGAACGAGCCCAAGACGGGCAACTAGAGTCGTCCCAGATACAACGCGCCGGGGTGATCCCCGGCGCGTTGTCGTTTACCTGCGCTTCGGGCAAGGCTTACAGCTCGTAGGTGCGCCAGGTACCGACGATCATGTTGGCGGATTCGCCGTAGGCCTTCAGGAAGTAAGGAGGGGTGGTGGTCTGAAGGCGATAGTCGGTGTCGTAGTTGCGGCGGTCGAAGTTGCTCGACAACTCGGTGCTCGGGTGGTCGCCGTTGATGATGCCGCCGCACACCCAGAGTTCCTTGTTGTTGCCGGCCGCGTTGTTGCCGCGCCGCGCCTTCTTCACGCCCATGTACACGCCGTCGAGGCTGTACTGGTAGTACTCGTGCCCGGTGTCCGGGGGTGTCAGGCCGGAGTCGTCGGTGACCTTGGCGCTGGACGCCAGCGCGCTCCAGTTCGCGGTCATGAAGTTCACGTCGTTGGCAGACACCACGCCCAGCATCTCGCGATAGCCGAGGGCTCCACTCTTCTTCTTCTGCGTGAAGCGGCGGTAGTCGGGCTGGCTCAACAGCGACTGGTAGCTGATGTTGTCGGTGACCTGCACGTCCACTTCGGCCGCGACCGTGACGCGCGAATAGCTCAGCACACCCCACAAGTCGACGCTGCCGTTCTGCGCCTGGTTGGCGCGGTTGGCGGAGCCGCTGTAGGTGTCCACACCGGCGGGCGGGCTGCTGCTGTCGATGTAGATCACGCTGTTGTCGGGGATGTCCAGCGTCTCAGTCAGCGTAGTGTAGTGGTTGTGGTTGTAGTTGTAGCCGGTGCCGGTGTAGCGGTACTTGTAGGTGCGCTTGAACTGCTGGCCGATCAGCTGGATCGAAAGCGTGTTGCCATAGAACAGCGTGCTCGTTGCGGCGGCCGCGTTGCGCATCACGTCGAGCCCGTAGGCGGCGGGCGGGATGGTCACGTCCGGAGCGTACTCGGTGAACCCTTTCTTGAAGTTGTAGGCGTAGTCGACGTAGTTCATTACCTTGCCGGTGGTGTCGACGTTGCCGAAGAACTCGATGCCGCTGCCGTTGCCGAGGTTGACGTGGCCCTTGCTGTAGAAGTTGCCGACCATCTTGAAGTTGTCGCCGATGCCCACGGTGTTCGGCGACCCGAAGTAGAGGGCATAGTCGGCGAAGTTCGCGGGCTGGATGATGTACTCAACGACGCGGCTCTTGCTGGCTCCGTAGGCTATGGCGCGGATGCGCGCCTGGGTGGCGCCGGCCAACCCGGTGGGCTTGGCCTGGGCCTGCACCTTCAGCCCGTTGATGATCATCGGGCCGCCGAGGTTGTTCCAGTTGCCGGTGGGAATCAGGGCGTCCCAGTTGTCCTGCACACCCGGAATCAGCGTGAAGCGACCCCGCACGGATTCAATCCCGGCCTCGGCCGCGATCAGCAGGCGAACGTCCGCGCCGGACCGGCTGATGTTCAGTCGGGTAATCGCGGACATCGAAAGCAGCGCGCCGCCGGCGATGGTGACCAGCGCCATCAGGAAGATGGCCGCCCCGAGAATTGCACCCTTGCGAGACTTGCGGTTGTTCATGAGAGTTTTCATGGCCAGGGCCCCCCTTTGTGACGCCCCAGATCAATTGCACAAACCATACCATGCAAACTGTGCGTATGGTGCAAAAAACTTACGCATCGGATAGTAAACGACCCGAACGCACACAAACATTCCAGAAAGTTCGCCGTGGTCGTGGCCTAGAATGCAACAAAATGAAGTATTAGTGTCGCCGCGATGGGACCTGTCTGGGCGGCGCACCTGCGCTATGATTCGCCCGTTCATGACCACCCCAACCAGATCCGACATCGCCCGCCGCCTGCATGAACTCGTGGAGGCTTATCCTCAGGCGTTGCAGGCAGGCCAGCAGGCCGACGTCGCGCGCATTTCGTTCCATTTGAGCCTGCTGCTGCGGCGAGTGCCGGGCGGGCGAGTGGCGGACATCGGAGGTGGTGTCGGGCTGTTCTCGATCGGCGCGCGGGCATTCGGGCTGCAGTCCGTGCTGGTGGATGACTTCCGCGATTCGGTGAACACGGCGCACGGGGAGGCAGCGCTGGAGCCGCACCGCAAGCTAGGTGTCGAAGTGATATCGCGCGACGTGATTGCCGAAGGCGTCGAGTTCGAGCCCGCCAGCCTCGACGCCGTGACCAGCTTCGACAGCATGGAGCACTGGCATCACTCGCCGCGCAAGCTGTTTGCCCAATTGATGGAAGCGCTCAAGCCCGGCGGCTGGTTCATCCTCGGCGTGCCCAACGCCGTCAACATGCGGAAGCGCCTGACCGTGCCCTTTGGGCGCGGCAAGTGGTCCAGCATGCAGGAGTGGTACGTTGAGCCCGTCTTCCGCGGCCACGTGCGCGAGCCCGACGCGCGCGACCTGCGCTACATCGCGCGCGACCTGAAGCTGGAAGCAGTGCACATCTTCGGGCGCAACTGGCAAGGGCGCCTCAGCCCGAACGGGCTGGTGCGAGCCATGACGGCCGTGTTCGACCTGCCACTGCGCCTGC
Organism: Planctomycetota bacterium; assembly: GCA_020638675.1. Classification (GTDB taxonomy): domain Bacteria; phylum Planctomycetota; class UBA8742; order UBA2392; family UBA2392; genus JACKID01. Next base: position 478,236 of record JACKID010000002.1, on the reverse strand, counting down.
GCGCCGGCTGGTGCAGCGATTTGTATCTCGTCGGGCGCAAGCCGGGGCCATGACCACGTGCGGTTGTTGGCTATAGTGGCCGCATGAGCGCGCCGACGGGCACCGTAACCATCGTGTTTACCGACATCGAGAACTCCACGCGTCTGTGGGAGCGGCACGGCGCCGACTTTGAAAGCTGCCTCAAGCGCCACAACGAAATCATGCGCGAGCACCTGGTCGCGCACGCGGGCTTCGAGGTCAAGACCGAGGGCGACGCGTTCATGATCGCGTTCGCGCGCGCCGGCGATGCCGTGCAGTTCGCGCTGCGCGCCCAGCTTGCGCTCGACGCCGAGCCCTGGAACGACCGCGTCGGCAAGATCCTGGTGCGCATGGGCATGCACAGCGGTGAGCCGATCGTCGGCAAAGACCCCGATGGGCGCACCGACTACTTCGGCCCGGTCGTCAATCGCGCGGCGCGCGTCGCCAGTGCGGGCCACGGCGGACAGATCCTGCTGTCCGAATCCACGCGCAACGCCGCCATGGACGGGCTGGGCGAAGCCGTCATCACGGACCTCGGCGAGCACCTGCTGAAAGGCCTCGAGCGCCCGGAGAGGCTGCACCAGTTGCTGCCGTCCAGCATGGCCGACCGCACGTTCGCGCCCTTGCAGACCGCGACGGCGCAGCAGACCAACCTGCCCGCGCAGAGCAGCACGTTCATCGGGCGCGAACGCGAAGTGGAGGAGCTGACAGCGCTGCTGGCGCCGCGCGCGACGGAATCGTCAGCGCAGACGAAGCTGCTGAAACACGCAGACCTGGAGGCCGAGCAGCGGCCGGGCGTCATCACGCTTGTCGGCCCCGGCGGTACCGGCAAGACGCGTCTGGCACTGCGCGTCGGCAGCGAGGTGCTGGATCGCTATGAAGGCGGCGTCTGGTTCGCGGACCTGAGCGCCTGCCGCGAGGCCGGCGAAGCCGCGGGCGAAGTCGCCACGGCGCTCGGCGTGCGGCTCACCGGCAAGGACGACGCGCGCGACGCCGTCGGCAACGTGCTGCAATACCGCAAGCCGCTGCTGCTGATTCTCGACAACTTCGAGCAGCTTGCTTCGGACTCCGACAGGCTGGTGGGGGAATGGCGCCGCCGTGCGCCGCAGGTGACGTTCATGGTCACCACGCGGGCCGTGCTGGGGCTGGAAGGCGAGCGCGAATTCGAGCTCAGCCCGATGGCCGCGCCCGACAACCCGGACGCGCCGGTCGACGAGCTGCTGAAGTTCGAGTCGGTCGCGCTGTTCCTCGCCCGTGCACAAGAAGCAGACAAACGCTTCCGCCTCGATGACAAGAACGCGCCCGACGTCGCGCGCATTTGCGCCGACCTCGAAGGCATCCCGCTTGCCGTCGAGCTGGCGGCTTCGCGCGTGAAGCTGATGAAGCCCGCACAGATCGTGAAGCGTCTTGAGAAGAAGTTCGAGCTGCTGAAATCCAACCGGCGCGACACCGGCATGCGCCAGCGCACGCTGTACGACGCGCTGGAGTGGAGCTTTGACCTGCTCAACGAATGGGAGCGCAGCGCGTTCCTGCAGACCTGCGTGTTCCAGGACGGCTTCCTGCTCGAGGCCGCCGAGCAGGTAGTGGACCTGAGCGCCTTCGACAACGCGCCGGACGTGCTCGACGCGCTGCAGAGCCTGCGCGAGAAGAGCCTGCTCCGCACGCTAGAGGGCGAATTCGAAACGCGCTTCGCCATGTACAAGCCGATCCACGACTTCGGCGAAAACCGGCTGCGCAAGTTCGACGATCTCGAGGAACTCGGGCGTCGCCACACACAGCACTACGTCGAGTACGCGGAGCTGTGGGCCGAGAGCAACCACACGGAAGCCGAGCTGGAGATGCTGGAGCGGCTCGACGACGAGCGCGCCAACCTGTACGCGGCCTTCGAGCGCGCGGAGAAGGCGGGCGACAAGGAGGCTGTCTCGCGGCTCGCGCTCGGAATGTCCGAGCTGCTGATGACGCGCGGCCCGGTCTCGATCCGTGAGCGCCTGCTGGCAGCCGGCGTTGCCGCAGCCGAAGACGTCGAGCGCAAGATCCGTCTGCTGGTGGCGCAGTCGCGCTCGTTCTACGAAGTCAGCACCTACGAGCCGATGATCGCCGCGGCCGAGCAGGCGATCGAGTTGTGCGCCGGGCAGTCGGCCGAGTTGCGTTCGGCGGCGCACAGGCAGTTGTCGCACGCCTACTGGCTGGTGGCGCGCTTCGACGAAGCGGACGCGCAGGCTGCGAAGGCGCTGGAGCTGGCCGAGCAGGACGGCGGGATGCTGATCCGCAGCCAGGCGCTGGCGTCGATGGGCATCATGGGCTTCCCGCGCGGGCGCTACGCCGAGGGCGTGGAGTACTTCCAGAAGGCGAACGAGCTGGCGCAGGAGATCGGCGACGTGTCGGGCGGCGCGAACCACCTCTCGAATCTCGGGTTGATGCTGGGGCGCCTTGACCGCAGACACGAAGCCCTCGAGACCTACGCGCAGGCGCGCGACGTATTCAAGCGGCTCGGAAACCGGACCGGCTACGCGCGGATGATTGCCAACGCCGGGGCGCAGTACCAGATGCTCGGGGACTACGAGCAGGCCATGGAGTGCTACGAGAAAGCCGTCGCAATCAACCGCGAAACCGGCCACAAGCACGGGATTGCAACCTCTCTCGGCAACATGGGCATGCTGGTGACCCAGCGGCTTCATCGGCCTGAAGATGCGCGCCCCTACCTCGAGGAAGCGCTGAAAACCTCGCTCGAGATCAACGCGCCGTGGCTGATCGCCGACCACTACGGCCAGTGGGCGCACTGGCACGACGCGATGAACGACCCGCCCAACGCGCTGAAGTACTGGCGCCTGGCGGTGAAATACAACCGGATCGTGAAGATCCAGGTCGAGAAGATGGTGCCGGACCTCTGCAACCTGGGGCACTTCGAGTGCTTCTGCGGTGACAAGGAGGCCGGGTTTGCGGCGTACGCCGAGGCCCGCACGCTCGCGACCACTCCCGGCCAGTTGCGCAGCGTCAACGGCGGCGAAGGCCGCGCTCGGGCCATTCACGGCGAAGACGAGAAGGCGGAGGAATTGCTTCGCCTCGCAGTCGCGGAGTTCGAAAAGGGCGGGCTGGAAGACTACGGCAATGAAGCCTACTACGCCGCCACTCTGGCCGAGGTGCTGGAGCGGCGCGGCGACCTCGATGGCGCCCGCAAGCAGGCCGCCCGCGTGATCGGGTTCCAGGAGGCCGGCAAGCTGTGGCTGAGCAAAGGGATCAGTGACGCGCTGGAACTGGCCCGGCGCATCGCGGGTACCGGCTAGCGCTTTTTCGGCTTCGCTTTGGCCAGCATCTCAACGGACTTTGCAATGCGGCGCGCGCGGGTTTCGGGCTTCCTGGCCGACTCGATTGCCTGGACGTGCTCGCGCTGGTGGCTGTAGCTCAACTCGCCCCAGCGCTGCCACGCCGGGCCTTTGGCCTTCAGGGCTTTCGCGAAATCGGCCGGCGGTTTCACGACGCGCGGCGCGGTGTCGAGCTCAAGTGTCACGCGCACGCGCTCACCGCCGGCGACTTTCGCGGCCTCGCGGTTGCTGCGGCGCAGCGGGATGAACGTCTGCCCACCCATGCGCGCAATCGTGCTGCGGAACGTGTGGCTGTTGATGGTCACCTTGACCGGCGCGCGAACCTTGCCGAATACCTCCTTCGGATCAAACGGCACCTCGATCGCGCACATCGACGAATCGTCGTCACTGATGATCGTGGTAGTGAAGTTCCGCGTGGTCATGCCACCGAGGATAAGACCGCGGCCACGGTCATGCCACTTCGACGGTGGCCTGTGACTCCACACCCGCGGGCGCGGTGATGCCCGGGAACAGCAGCTCGCGGGGCAGCTGGACCCATCGGCCGGGGCCGGTTCCGTTGTTGTCGAAGCTGACCTCGATGCCGAGTTTTTCCGGTCGCATGATCACGCGCTGCAGGTTGATGCTGGGAATGCCCGTGGCCTGCAGCATGTCCTTGATGTCCTGCACGTCGATCTGCTGCCCCGTCGCGATGCGCTTTCGCAGACGGGAGTAGCGCGCCGCGCTGCTGAACCAGGTGAACGCGAATTTCTTGATGCGGCGCTCGTGGTAGTGGTTCGTGCACGCGGTCGCCGGGTTGTCCTTGCTGGTGTACTCGACGACCACGTCGTGCGGCGGCAACTGGAAGCGCGCGGCCGTGCGGGTGGCGTCGGCGAGGATCAGGTTGGTCGCCGTGCAGTGCGGCTTGGTCTGCAGCAGCGAATCCGCCTGGCGCACCGAGGCGCACTCGTGCAGCAGGCGGCGGAACACCAGCGGGAAGGGCTGGCCGTCCAGGTGCTCGTTTTTCTGGTGGCCGTAGACGAGCATCATCGACAGCGCGAGCCCGTGTGTATTCACGCCGGTCAGCGCGCCGAGCAGCCCGGGCCATGTCACGCTGGCGTAGCCCGGCGCGTCGTTGGGCTCGTACACGACGACGATGTTGGCCTCGTGCGCGATGTTGAGGCTGGGGAAGTCGAGGTTGCGCCCCATCAGGATTTCGCCGTCGGGCGTGAGCTTGTCGTGCGCGGCAATCGTGCTGCAGGCCGCGACCTTGTGGATGTCGAGAAAGGTCTGCCCGACGAGCATTTCGTCGTAGGTCAGCTCGCTCGATTCGCTGAAGCCGCGCATCTCTTCAATGAACCAGTCGGGCAGGCGCTTTTCCATTTCGCGCGCGTGGACCAGGTCGCCTTCGAAATCCGGCGCGAAGATCTGCATGTAGCTGTGGAAGGTCTCGACGGCCTGTAGCCCGACAAGGTTGCCCAGCGCGCGGCCCATCTCTCGGGGCGTGCCGCGCACGTGCACGAGCGGGATGCCGTGGACCAGCTTCAGGCTGCCGTGCTCGATTTCGAGTTCGCGGAAGGGGGTGATGCGCTTGCCACGGTTGGCCAGCCAGCCCTTGGCCATCTTCACCGGGATGGTGAGTTCGCGGAACGGCAGTTTTTTCTTCCATCGGCCCATGACGTTCTCCATAACGGCGTTATATAAACTATAACGTCATTATGAATCCCCTGCAACTGATTTCAGTGTAGCTGCTTTAGGGCCGCGAACGACCATTTGCCCACGAAGAAAAGCAATCTCACGCAGAGGCACAGAGCGCAGCGCCTTCGGTGCCCGCATCTTCGCGTAAAACTGCGCCAAGCCCACAATCACCAGGCGGCGCTCCGCGGCTTTGCGTGAGACACCGCCCTTCGTGGTTTCTCATCATGGGGTTATGCTGTGGCCATGCGGATCGAGATGGAATTTCTGGGCAGCGGCACCAGCACCGGTATCCCGACCGTCGGCTGCGACTGCGCCGTCTGCCGCTCGAGCAATCCCCGCAACAAGCGGCTGCGCAGCAGCGTGCTGTTTCGCGTCGCGAACGGAGATGATGAGGAGCGCCGCCTGCTGGTGGACGTTACGCCGGACATCCGCATCCAGGCGCTGCGTTCCGGCTTTACCAGCATTCACGGCGTGCTCATCACCCACACCCACGCCGACCACTGCCACGGGCTGGACGACCTGCGCAGCCTGTACTGGGGCGGCGGGCGCGTGCCGCTGGAGCTCTGGGCTTACCCGGAGTCGCTATCAAGCCTGAAGCAGACCTTCGCCTACATCTTCGACGCCGACTACGACTACAAGGGCATCGTCAAGCTGAACGCGCACGTCTTCGACCAGGACGCCTTCGAGGTCGCCGGCGTCGAGGTGCTGCCCGTGCAGGTTATTCACGGCGGCATGCGCGTGGCCGGCTTCCGCATCGGCGAATGCGCCTACATCACCGACACCAATGAAGTCCCGCCCGCGAGCATCGAGAAGCTGAAGGGCGTGCGCCTGCTGATCCTCGATGCGCTGCGCCGCGCTCCGCACCCGACACACATGAGCCTGCCGAAGGCGCTCGAGACGGCCGAGAAGATCGGCTGCGAGCGCGTATTCTTCACGCACATCAACCACGACCTCGACCACGAGGCCATCAACCGCGAATTGCCCGATTGGGCCCGCCTCGGCTACGACCGCCTGAAAGTGGCTATTGAAGATGACGGCACAATCAGCGTGACCGAGCCCGCCGCGTCAGACTCGCCTCCGCCGATAGCCTTCTAGCCGGTGTTTGGGGTTCGGTGTTTGGTGTTTGGACCTGCGGGAGGTAGTTTCCAAACACCAAACACGAAGCACCAAACACCGACTCATGAAAGCAGACGTCTACTGGGTGATCCCGCAGCGGCTGGCGATTCTGCCGAAACCTCGCGGCGGCGAGTGGCTGGACGACGAGATCGCCAGCTACGCCGCGCAAGGGCTGCAGGTTCTGCTGACACTGCTGGAGCCGCCCGAAGAGATTGAGCTGGGCCTGGTCGATGAAGTCGTGCTGGCCGAGAAACACGGGCTCGACTTCATGCGCTATTCGATTCCCGATCGCGGCGTGCCCAAGTCGGCGACGCTGTTTGCCGAGGTGATCCGCGACCTGGCCGACTCCGGCAAAGCGGTCGGCGTGCATTGCCGTTCAGGCATCGGGCGCTCGGGGCTCGCCACGGCCGCGATCCTGCTGCGGCTCGGCCATGAACTCGAGCCCGCATGGAAAGCAATCACCGATTCGCGCCGCGTAGAAGTTCCCGACACGCCTGAGCAACGCGCTTGGGTCGCGAAACATGCTGAGCTGCTGAAGGGCTAGTCTCGCGCAGAGGCGCAGAGCGCCGCGTGGTTCTTGCTGCCGTGGCGCAGTTTTACGCGAAGATGCGAAGTGAAGCGAAGCGCGCGAAGAACTGCACCGAGAGGCACACTTGCGTGCGGATTGGCCCCCTTCGCGACCTTCGCCAATCTTCGCTACTTCGCGTAGAGCAGTTGCGGGCGCCAAAGACGCGGCGCTCTGCGGCTCTGCGCGAGGATACTCAGCCCGGGAAGAACGACGGCGCCGCGATGATGCGGATCGACTCGGGGAAGTCCTCTTCCTCGACGATCGTCGGCACGCGGCGGCTGCTGGAGATGTCCACCGCCTGGCTGCTGGGGATGGCAGCGTCGCGCTCGGCGACAGCCTCCAGGCGGATGCTGTCCGGGAAATCGTCTTCCATCACGACCAGCAGCCCATCCAGTTCGTTGAACTCGGCCAGCGTGACCAGCACTTCGCTCAGCCCGTACATGGAAAACGACGCGTGCATCTGGTCGCTCGGCTCGACGAGCCGCAGGTGTACGCCCGTGTCGCGGCAGGTCTGGGCGAATTCGATCAGCACCGCCAGCGCGCCGATGTCCATGAAGCGCACCTGCGAGCAATCCAGCGCCACCACTTTGTTGCGCTGGGCGCCGTCCAGGCGGCGCTGCCACAGCAGGCTCCAGAGGTTTTCCCGCAGCTGCGCCGCGTTACGCAGGTTGAGCCGGCCGACGATGCGTGCGAACGGGTTGGCGCGCGGCGCGGCCGAGGTGGGTGGCGCGGCTTCCGCCCAGGCCTTCTTGATTTTTTCGGTGATGCGCTTGAGCACGGGGACCTCCCGGGCTCTATCGGCGGCGCGATGGCGCGGACTGAAGCGGATCCGCGCCGATTTGCCAATTCGCAATTCCTGCACGACCGCTTTGCAGCTTTTGCGTGCGATATTGACGGAAACCAGGAAAATGACCCCGCCATGACAAGAGGCAGGGTATAGTTCGTGCATTGACAACGAGAGCTTTGCCGGCCCGAGTATGCTGGTTTCCTTTAAGGGGGGGAACCCGGTTTCGGGTTGGTGCGCGCAGGCGGGCAGGATCGGGACTTTCGTTTTTAAGGGGGACGGAAGTTATCTCTGTTCGCCTGCGCATCTAAATCCCTTACCAGCCGGCCCACATGGCCGGCTGGTTGCTTTTAACCCCTAACTGCGGGGGCCGCCGGTTGTTCACAAAATCACCCCTGCTATAGTTTATGCTCAAAAGCTGGCTCCGATGTGCCGGGGACGCCGTTTGGCGGCCCCTTTATTCACCGCGAGCCGATACCAGTAGTTCGATAGGAGTCTATGAGGTCAAAGCGTCGTCCACCCCCGGTTGCTGCCGCCAAAGGCACTGACCATCGCATCAACCGCCGTATCCGCATTCCGCGTGTCCAGCTGATCGACCATGAGGGCGTGAACCACGGTGAAATCGACACCGATGCCGCGCTGCGCATGGCGGAAGAAGCAGGGCTCGATCTTGTAGAGGTTTCGCCGACCGCGAGACCGCCGGTCTGCAAGATCATGAATTACGGCCAGTACAAATACACACTCAAGAAGAAGCAGAAGGGCCCCAAGGCGCACCAGGCCAAGGTAAAGGGCGTCCGCCTGCACCCGAACACCGCGGAGCACGACATCCAGGTCGCCATGAAGAAGTCCAAGGGCTTCCTCGAAAAGGGCGACAAGGTGCTGATCCAGGTCTGGTTCAAGGGCCGGGAAATGGCCCACACGGAACGTGGCGAAGAACTGCTCAAGCGCTTCGTGCAGGACCTGAATGAGTTGAGCAAGGTCGAGTCGCCGATCCGCCGCGAAGGCAAGCGCATGCACCTGCTGCTGACACCGCTGACGCCCGAAGAACGCAACGCCCGCAAGAAGCAGGTGGAAGCCGCCAAGGAGAAGGCCGCAGCAGAGGCAATCGCAAAGGCCAAGGCCGCCCGCGAAGCTGCTGCCAAGGCAAAGGAAGCGGCGCCCGCCCCGGCGGAGACCGAGAAGGCCGGCAGCAACTAGGCGATTCCGGAACAGGGAAGAACACCGCCGCCGAATCCGGCGGCGGTTGCTTTTCAGTCCAAAATCCCACCGGCCCCTTCCCAGCAGAGGCCCCGTCTGGTAATTACGGCGCCCCCTTCGGGGGAAATGAAGGTCGCCCTTGCGGTTACAAGTCGGCGCAAGCCGCCCGCCCGGGAGCCAAGGAGAATGTCATGCCGAAGATGAAGACCCACAAGGGCGCTGCCAAGCGCTTCAAGGTCACCAAGAAGGGCAAGATCAAGCACTACAACTCGGGCCGCTCGCACCTCATGAGCGCCAAGAGCCCGAAGCGCCGTCGCAACAAGCGCCACGCGCACGTGCTGTCTGCCACTCACGCGCGCAACGTTGCCAAGCTGATGGGCGTTCGCCGTCAGCCGCCGGCGCCGACGCCGCCCCAGTCCAAGAGCGAATAAATTCAGGGACAACCGTGCCGGCCACAAGCTGAGGAATTCCTCACCCGGACGGAAACCCAAGGAGACCAGACATGCCGCATTCCGTAAGCCGTGTACCGCGCCACCAGCGCAAGAAGAAGTTCCGCAAGCTCGCCAAGGGCTACTGGGGCCGTCGCAAGAACTACCGCCAGGCCCGCGTCGCCGTCGAGCGCGCGTGGCGCTACGCGTGGTTCCACCGCGCGCTGCGCAAACGTGACTTCCGCCGTCTCTGGATCACGCGCCTTAGCGCCGCCGCCCGCGCCCACGGGCTGACCTACAGCAACCTGATTCACCTGCTGAAGAAGGCGAACATTGAGCTTAACCGCAAGAGCCTGAGCGAGCTCGCGATCCGCGACCCCAAGGCCTTCGGCAAGGTGATCGAGGCCGTCAAGGCCGCCAAGTAGGACCAACCAAGGACACACAAAGCCCGCCGTGTAAACGGCGGGCTTTTGCATTCAAAGCGACGGCAGGCTCGCACAGAGCCCGCATGGAGCACGGAGGACAGCTCTGAGCACTCTGTGGTCTCTGTGCGGGATGCAGTTTGTACTTTGGCTTTTCCGTTGCCCCCGTTTGTGTAGTCTTTTACGCCCGTTATCATGCAGGTTTCCCCGGCAGGACCCCGTAAAGTCCGCCCGTGAGCAAGAAGAAAAAGAAGAAGCGTACCGCGCAGCTCGAAAGCGTCGCGGACCCACAGCCCGAGAAGAAGCCCGAACCATTGTCCGGCAGCTTGCCTTCGCCGCGCTGGCTGTTGTGGGCATTTGGCGCCGCGATCGCGGTGCTGGCCTGCGTTGCCTACTGGCAGGGGCTGCACAACGGCTTCACCAACTGGGACGACAACTGGCTCATCACCGACAACCGCTTCATCCGCGGACTGAGCTGGCAGCACATCCAGGCCATGTTCAACCCGATGGCCCCGCGCGAGGAACTGGGCAACGAGTACCTGCCCCTGCGCGACCTCAGCTACGCCATCAACTACGCCTTCGACCAGTACGACCCGGTCGCCTACCACGGCACCAACCTGCTGCTGCACGTCTTCAACTCATTGCTCGTGATGCTGTTTGCCGCGCGCCTCACAGGCCGTCGCTGGATCGGCGGCGTCGCGGGCGTGCTGTTCGCCGTGCACCCCGTGCACGTCGAGGCCGTGAGCTGGCTGTCGTCGCGCAAGGACCTGCTCAGCACCTTCTTCATGCTGCTGTCTGCGAACTTCTACCTGTCCGCGCGGCGCTCGCGCACGGGGCTGATGTCCAGCCAGTCGTTCGTGCAGCGCGTGCGTGAGAGCACGCGGCTCAGCTACATACTCGCGGTCCTGTTCTTCATGTGCGCGCTGATGTCCAAGATGACGGCCGTGGTGCTGCCGGCGTTGCTGCTGCTGATCGAGCTGTTTCGCGGCGGCGCACTGCACGCCATGCCGCGTTCCAGGAAGGCCATCGCGCAGGCGCCGTTCTGGGGCATCGCGGCATTGTTCACCGCATTGGCCTCGCACATCGGCAGCGGGCTGATGCGCGAGCCCTACGGCAACGGCAAGTTCCAGTCACTGCTCACGGCGACGTCGGCGATTGCGCGCGATTTTCAGGTGTTGTTCATCGGCTGGCCGATGCATGCGGCGGTGGACATGCCGGTGCAGACCGGGCTGTCGCTGTCCGTGTCGGTCGGGTTGCTGTTGTTGATCGGGCTGCTTGCGGCCGGCTGGCACGGCTGGAAGGTCGCGAACAAGCACGGGCTGGATTCGCGCCCGCACATGCTGGTCGGGCTGGTGGGCTTCGGCTCGTTGTGGTTCCTGATCGCGCTCAGCCCGGTGAGCAACTTCCTGGTGCAGATCGGCACCGTGTTCGCCGAGCGCTACCTCTATATCCCCAGCATCGGCTTCTGCATCGCGGTCGCCGCCCTGGTGGTGCTCGGGGCCGAGATGGCGCGCAAGCACCACGCGCTGCGCCTGACGCTCGCGCCTGCGATTGGCGCAATGGCATTGGCCGTTACGGTGCTCGCCACCTGGGCGACGGTAGAGGCGACCAAGCCGTGGGTGGGCAGCGTGTCCCTGTGGAAGAACGCGCTGCGCTACGACCCGGGCAACCACGTGGCGCACTTCAACCTCGGTCGCGAATACGAAGAGCAGGCGCTGGTCGAGGTGGACGACAAGCGCCGCAACCAGCTGCTGGCGCAGGGCTACGATGAGTACCAGCTCGCGCTCGACAACCCCGCGCGGACGTACCGGTATGACCCGGCACGCCTCTACGCCGCCATGGCGCTGAACCAGGTGCATCGCGAGAAACCCGAACGCGCGCTCGAGCTGCTCGAGCAGGCGCAGGAGCATATCGACCTGCCCTGGCGCGACGAACGCGCCCGCAACGACATCGAGGCGCTGATCGCCAACCCGCGCGGGCTGGCCCTTTCGCGGCTGGGGCGGCATGACGAAGCCATCGCAGCGTTTGAGGAGGCGCTTGCAAAGTCCGACCGCTACGCGGGCGCGCACCTGAACCTGTGCAGTGAGCTGAGCCGGATGGCGCTCGACGCCGACCCGATCGATGAAGCAATGCTCAACAAGGCCCGCAGCCACCTCGCGGACTATGAGCGCATGCGCGGTGAAGACGGGCTGCTGATCGAGGCGCGCGCGCGCCTGAACCTCGCCGAGTTCGACCGGCGCCTCGCGCTGTCCGGAAAGGGCGGCGGCAAAGACATCCCGCCCGAACTGCAGCCGTTGCTGGACGAAGCGCGCACGCTGTATGCCCGGCTGGTTGAGCAGCGTGACAACGGCGCGACGTCGAACATGGCGCTGGCCGGCACGATGATCGAGGCGGCCGACGCGTTCAGCCGCGGGCGCCAGGGGGATCCATCGGCCGAGAAGTACCTGCGCCGTGCGCTGGTGCTCGCGCCGGATTACCTCGGGCTGCGCTACCTGATCGCGCAGTTCCTGTTTGAGAAGGCCGACTTGCTCAAGCAGAAGGGCGAAGGCGCGGTGCCGACGCTGGCGGAAGCCACAAAGATGCTCAGCGAAGAGCTGAACCGGCACCCGGACTACAAACCCGCGCTGGTACTCAAGGCGGCAGGCTTGCGGCAGCAGGCCGTGGACCGCGCCTATGCGCTGAAACGCGACTGGAAACGCGAATACGCCAGCATCAAGAAGGACGACGGCGATCCCACGTGGGAAGGACTGATCACCACGTTGAAGGGCAGCAAGAAGTTCCGTGAAGAGCTGCGCGTCGTGACCACGCTGATGCGCGAGGCGATCGAGATCGACCCGGACAATGAGGAAGGCCATGCGTTGATTGCCGGCTCCGGCATCCAGATCGCGCAGGGCATGTGGTGGACGTTCGACGACCAGTTGCGCGCCGACGCCGAAGAGCTGTTGCGCATCGCGTTCAACGCGCGGCCTGTGGATGGAGAAGTCGCCGCCAAGCTGACCGGCTTTTATCTGGAGCTGGCCGAAGAGCTGATCCGCAAGCCCAAGACCGAAGTGCCGGAAGAAGAGCGCCGCGCCGCGCTGGACGACCTGCTGAAGAACATGCTCACGCTGTCCGAGCGCGCGCGAAACATTCTGTCGCGCAAGCTGTTCCGCATAGCCGACAAGGTCGCGAAGGATGAAATGAAGTTGCGCGACGAAGACGGCAAGTTCATGGAGCTGTCCGAGGGTGCGCGCAAACTGGCCGCCAGCGAATTCATGCGCGCGGCAAGCGTGCTGAACCCGGACAACGTCGAGGCGCTGGACTGGCTCAAGTCCTTCTACAAAGAACAGGGCAACTTCGACGAAGCGCTGAAGGCCTTCCGGAAGCTGATCGACGCGCTGAAAGACCGCCCGGAGTTGATGCACGGCGTGTACCTGTCGCTCGGGCAGCTGCAGCTCGACTTCGGGCAGGACCTGCTGACGCGCTACAAGGAAAAGCTGCGCCGCGACCAGAAAGAAGAGGCGAAGCAACTGCGCGACCAAGCCGTGCAGGCCTACCTGGACGCGCTTGAGACGACCGGCATCCTGCTCAATGAGCCGGAGAACCCGGAGAAGCTGAACCTGCCGATCCGCATGCGCGGCACGGCGGCGCAGCGGCTTGCTTACCTGCTGATCAACGACGCGGAGAAGTACTACACCGTCGCGCTGGATGCGTACGCGCTGGCGCCGCTTGATTTTGCAAACGAGATTGCCGAGGTGCGCGAGAAGCGTGCATGGTTCGTGCGCAACGCGGCGGAACGGAAGCACGAGCTCGAAGAGATCCGCGCGGACAAGCTCAAGGCCGATCCCAAGGCCGACGTCGGCGACCTGACCCAGCAGATCATCGAGCTCGAGCGCCGCATCGCCAAGGAGGACGCCGAAGACCTGGTGCGCCAGGGGCGCCTCGACGACGCGATGAAACGCCTCGACGATGCTTTCCGCGCGCCGACGCCGGCGTTGTTTTCCGTGCGCGGCGAAATCTACGTTGCGATGGGCAAGCAGCAGCAAGACACCGACGAGCGCGACGCGTTCATGGTGAAGGCCGCGAAGGACTTCGTGCGCTCGTCCACCGATCCGGTCGCGCTGATCAAGGGCGCGGACCTGTACTGGAGCGACGAGGGACTGAAGTTCGAGGAGGACCGGATCGTGCGCGCGCGCAATGCGTACACGCAGGCCGTGTCTGTGATCGATTCCGCGCAGATCACCATGGATGAGAGCACGCCCGAGTTTCAGCGCTACACGTCGCTGCGCAAGCATGCGCGCGACGCGCTGAACGACATGGCGGGGCTCGCGGTGGGGTATCTCGCGGGCGCACGCCGCCTGAAGGGGGACGCCAAGTTTGAAGAGGCGCTCGAGTACGTGGATCGCGCGATGGAGTTGCAGGGCGCGCAGATGCGCACGTATCAGCTCAAGGCCGACATCCTGCTGGAGCTGGCGAAGGCGCGCGCCGACAGGCAGGACGAATACTTCGCACTCGCGCGCGATGTGTACTCCAGCGCGCTGCGCCTTGATGGTCTGCTGACCGGGCAGCGCGTGCTGCTGATGATCGACATGGCGAGCCTGCTGCTGGATCACCTCGACGACCGTCGCGGCGCGAAAGAGTGGGCGGCGCGTGCGGGCGATCAGCTTCGCGCGGTGGAAAAGGACGGGATTCCGGAGGGCGAAGCGAAGTACATGGGCGAGGAAGAAAAGCGGCAGTACCTTGCCGCACTTGATCTTTACAGGTCAAGACTTGCGAGCCTTGACGCTCGTTTGAAGTAGCAATTCGGGGTGTGTCAGTTTCTCTCTGGCCCCGAGATTACCGGACGCAGATCACAGCGGGAGCGCGGTCACAGTTGCTCTGAAAGCCTTTCACGTAGGGCATTCCATGGCGGCGTTGTGAACCTGCGTTTTCAAAGGCGTCGCGGCGCAGCCCGCCCGGGGACCCGCTTGGCAGGCGGGCGCGCATGTATCGTCTGCGGAATGCAGTGTCAAGCGAATTCGTTCGGGTAGTGCCCGAAAAAAGCCCTATTTCAAGCGGGTTTGCGGGCGGGAATTTTTCAACAATTTGCGCGGACCTACTTGACCGGGGCGGGGGTGCGGGCTATTTTCCGGCCAACGCAAGCCGTTGGGGCTTGAAATGAAGGGGCTCCTGAGGGGTCAGCCTGAACAGCCAAGTTCAGGGGCAACCCCGGATCGAGTTTCTTGAATACAGATTCAAATTAGTTCACGACAGACTACATCTTGTATAGGTGTCTGAGGCAGAGATTACAGTCACGCTGAGATGGTCTCAGGTGGCTAAGAGCTTAAAACCGCCCAATTCCGGGCAACGGAGCAAAAAATGAACAAGGCACAGTTGGTTGACCTGATCCTCAAGAACAAGAAGGCCGGTTTCGAGAGCAAGGCCGCCGCAGAGCGCGCTTTCGACGCGGTCGTCGACGCGGTTCGTGAAGGCGTCCAGAAGGACGGCAAGGTCCAGATCATCGGTTTCGGCACCTTCAGCGTTCGCTCACGCAGCGCCCGCAACGGCCGCAACCCGCAGACCGGCCAGGCCATGAAGATCAAGGCCTACAAGACCGTCGGCTTCAAGGTCGGCAAGGAATTCAAGGACAAGATCAACAAGGGCAAGAAGTAACCCAGCCCAGGCAGCAAAGGGCCGCGCATCAGCGCGGCCCTGTTTGTTTTAACGCGTTCCACTTCTTCGCTGCTTCGCGCGACGCGCTCCTGCTTCCGCTAAAGATCGTGTGCGATCAGTCCGATATCCCGACAGCGACGGACCACCTCCGGCGCGGGGATACCAATGCCGACACACAACAACGTGACGTGGCACTCGACCTATCTGTTGGGTGTCGCCCTGCTGCTGCCGATCGGCACGATCGTGCTGGTGACCTACTTCTTCGCGCGCATGAATCCGTTCGCGCCGGAGATCCACTCCGACCCGTGGGCGTTCAGCATCATCGCGGTGGCCGGCGGGCTGTCCGCGCTGATGGCCACGCTGCTGGCCCTGTTCGCCAGCGCCACCTACCGCGCACGCGTTCGCTTCGAAAACGAATACCGTCAACTGCAGCGCTTCCTCAATGAAGACGTCGCCAAAGAGCGTACGCGCCTGATGCGCAACCTCGACCTCGTGTCGGCCGCGCAGCAGGTCAGCATGGCGATCAAGCAGGAAGTCGACTTCGAGCGCATTCTCTCGGTGGTCCTTGAGCAGCTCGAGCACTTCGCCCACAGCGACTCCATTGCCGTCTTCACCATTGATGAAAACGGCAAGGCCAACGTCCGCGCCGAGCGCCGCCAGGGCGTCGATCGCTTCCCGCCCATTCTGGTCGAAGGCGCGATTGAGTGCTCGCTGGTGGACGACGCCGTTCGCATCGGGCGCCAGGTGCGCGAGCTGAATGAGAAGACCGGCGAGTTCGTGCTGGCCGTCTACTTCAGCACTCCCGACGGAGTGCGCGGCGTGGTGCGCATCGCCCGCAATGTTGCCGACGAGCCCGACTTCCAGGACGAGATGCCGGCCTACGAGCAGGCGATGGCGCAGCTTGTGCGCATGGTCAGCCTCGGGCTGAAAACCGCCAGCATGTGGGACCGCGCCATCAAGGATGAAAAGACCGGTCTCTACAATGCCAACCACTATCAAGACCAAATGAAGCGCCAGGTCGCGATTGCCCAGCGCACCGGCGCGCCGCTCAGCCTGATCATGCTCGACGTCGACAAGTTCAAGCACATCAACGACACATACGGGCACTTGGCCGGCGACACTGTGTTGGCCGAGATCAGCAACATCCTCAAGCGCGAAGCACGTGAGAGCGACACGCCCTACCGCTACGGCGGCGAAGAGCTCTGCATCGTCTGCTGCGGTACCACAGAGGAAGACGCCGCCAAGGCCGCCGAGCGCATGCGCCACAAGATCGCCTGCACGGAATTCTACGACGACCGCGGCCGCCTGCTGCCGATCAGCGCCAGCATCGGCGTCGCGGAGTTCGACCCGGCGCGCATGAAGAGCGAGAAGGACTTGAAAGAAGCCTGCGACCGGGCGCTGTACGTGGCCAAGGAAGGCGGGCGCAACCTCGTCGTGGTGTGCGAGGGCGAGGAGAAGTTCACGAAGCTGGAGAGAAGCGGCGACCCCGGGCAGGAGATCAAGCGCAGGCTGGGGCTGGCGGGCGATAACTCGCCGCTCGATGGCGACAACGACCCCGCGCCGATCACGGACGTCAAGGCCGCTTCCGCCCGCGCGCAACTGGGCGAAAGTATCGACAAGCTGGCGACCGGGCTGGCCGACGTGGTCGGCGCCGACAGCCGCCGCGCCCGCGTGGTGGATACTGTAGTAAGGGAAGCCACCGAGTTCCTGACCCGCAACCTGTCGGCGCGTCTCGGCGGTTCGCTGCCGACGGAGGAAGCCCGGCCAAAACCCAAACGCAAGCGCCGCAGCAAGAAGGCGGAGTCGGCCGATGCGCCCGCGCCGGAATCAGACGCCGAGGTCAAGCCCAAGCGCAAGCCCGCACGTCGCAAGTCAAAGAAGAAGCTGCAGGAAGAAGCCGAGGCCGCCATCAAGGCGCTGCAAGCCGAGGAAGACGCGGCCCTGAAGGCGGACCTGTCCGCCGAAGCCTTGGCGAAGGCGGAGAGCGACAGGCTGGACTACCTCACCGACGAAGAGGGGGAACAACTCGCCAAGGGCGACGCGCCCAGCAAGCGCCTGCGCAAAGCCGTACGCAAGTCGGCATAGCCCGCACAAATGAAAGAAGGCCGGCCCCCTGGGGCCGGCCTTTTGATTGATGCTCGCTAGTCGTCCGAGTCTTCTTTCTTTTCCTTCTTGGGCTCTTCCTTCTTGGGCTCTTCTTCGCCGCCGGACTTCTTCTTCGCCTCATAGTAGCGGTCGGTGGCGGTCTTTTCGCGCAGGTCGGAGCTGGTCTTCTTCCAGGCGGCGAGCTGGCCTTCGTCGAGGACCTCGTCTTTCGTCAGCTTTTCGTCCGAGTCGTCCCAGATTTTTTCCAGCTTGTCCTTGTGGACTTTCTTCTCGGCCGCGAGCTTGTCGTCGTTGTCCTCGTAGCGCTTGTAGATGCCGGCGTAGCGCTTGTCTTCCGCTTCGCTGTCTTCCCATGCCTTTCGCACGTTGCTCTTGAAGGCGGCGCGCTTGGTTTTGTCCTCGAGCTTCAGCTCGTCCATGATCTTTTCAAGCGTGTCGTCCTTGATGGCACGGCTGATGGTGCTGCCCGGCTCGGCTACATCTTCGGCGGCGTCGCCCCCGGTGATGCCGATGCCGCCTTCATCATCGTCCTTGCTCTTGCGTTCTTCCTTGGCTTCTTCGCGCTCTTCCTTCTTTTCTTCCTGTGCGGCGTTTTTCTGCGCCTTTTTGGCCTGGGCCTCGGCGGCTTTCTTCGCCTGCTCATTGGCCTTCTTGTAGGTGTTCCTGTTGCGTCCGTTCCTGCCAACTCCCTGCGCGTTGAGGCCGGCCGTGAACACGAGCAGCAGTGCAACGGCCATCACGGTGACGATACGGTTCATCGGGTGTCTCCAGAGGTATATGAACTGGCCATTACACCCGCCCTGACGCCGCGGGTTGCGCGTAATTCACCGGGATTCCGCGACGTGGACGCACCCCCCGCAATTGGGCTAGGATGGCGGGCCGAAACCGAGGAACACCATATGAAGCGTCTGTTGCCTGCACTCTTGTTATTGTTCGCAGCCGGCTGCTCGAAGCCGCAGCCGCACCAGAACAACCAGCCCGCCTGTAATCCACCGGGCCAGACGTCGAATGAGGCGAATGAGCCTGTGCCGGAGACGCCCGAGCCTGAGCCCGGGCCAAAGACCCTCGGCGTACTGGAGGCGGCGGACTCGCCCGATCAGGTGCGGGCCGTGGAGCTTATCGAGAAGGTCACCGGGCTGAAGTTCACGCAGGCGATCCCGGTCTACAACTACACGCCGGAAGAACTGGCCGAGGAACTCAGGGGCTGGGGCGACGACGGCTTCACGCCGGAGAACATCCTCGGTTTCTACAAGCCGTCCACCAAGTGCCTCTACATGGTGCCCGACGCCGCCGGCGAGAAGCGCCAGTTCGGACTGCGTATTCACGAGGCTACGCACGGGTTGCAGGACCAGCACTACGACCTGGCGGTGCTGCACGGCAAGCCGACCACGACGGATCAGGAGATGGCCTTGATCGCGCTGATCGAGGGTGAAGCCAGCCAGGTGATGATCGACGCCCTGATCGACGAGCAACCGCAGGTCGCCTACATGACGATGTACGGCGTGCTGGACGTGCTGAAGCTGCCGTCGAACCCCAAGAAGCCGCTGACTGAGGAGCGCCTGCGCAAGATCTTCCTGTACAGCGACGGCGCGCGCTTCGTGAAGAAGCTGGCGGATGCCGACAGCTACGCCGCCGTGGATGCTGCGTTCAAGGACCTTCCGCTGACGTCCGAGCAGATCCTGCACTTCGAGAAGTACAGTGGCCAGCGCGAGGCTGGCGACACGATCGAGTTGGACCTCACGGCAGTGCAGGCGGCGCTTCCAGAAGGCTGGAAGCTCGGCGAGGCGGACACTGCCGGCGAGATCGGCACGATCGTCGAGCTGGCACTGCACGGCGATCCGGCGACCGCCGGTGAGGCTGCAGAGGGCTGGGGCGGCGACGTGATGCTCACGGCCACCAAGGGCGATCAGAAGCTGAGCCTGTGGGTGACGACCTGGGACACGCCGGAAGATGCGAAGCAGTTCTGGGAAGCGCTGCTTGACCTGAAGGACCTGAGCCAGGCCGAGTGGGATGAGCCGGGCGCTCCGCGCAAGGTGATCGCGGTGCGCGGCGATGGCGATGCATCGCCGACTGAGCTTGCGGCCATCATCGACGCGCTGGCCGAAGCGAAGGTCACGTACCACGACGAATAGCGTTCAGCGAATAGAAAACGGGCCCCGCGTGGGGCCCGTTTGATTAGTCGTTGCAGACGCCTACTTGTCCTCGTCGTCCTTCTTTTCCTTGCCGTCGTCCTTGCTTTCGCCGTCGCCTTCTTCGTCCTTCTTCTCTTTCTTGACTTCGTTGTCCTTGCCTTCGGTGCCGTTGTTCTTCTGCGCGTTGGCCCATTCTTCGGCGGTCTTCTTCAGCTCTTCGATCTTGCGGGCGCGGATTTCATCCTGGCGGACGCTCTTGTCCGTGGCGGTTTCTTCGCGCAGGTCCTTGGTGTTCGTCTTGAAGGTCTCAAGCTGCTCTTCGGTCAGGACTTCCTTCTTGAGCTGGTCTTCGTCGGCGTCGGCCCAGGCTGCGTCGAGCTTTTCCTTGTGCTCGGTCTTTGCCTTGGCGAGCGCTTCTTCGTTGTCCTTGTAGCGCTTGTAGTCCTTGTACCAGCGGGCGTCTTCCTTCTCGGCCTTCTGCCAGCCGACCTTGGCGTACTTGATGAAGTCCTTGCGGACCTTCTTGTCCTCGAGCCCGAGCTTGTCGGCTTCTTCCTCAAGGCGCTTTTCCTTGTCGTCGTCCTTGACGGTGTCGCCCGGCTCGACGCGTTCCTCGGTGCCGTCTTCGCCCCAGCCGATCTCTTCGATCTTCTTCTTCATCCAGTCAGAGCCCTGGCCTCCACCCTGACCGCCGCCATTGCCGCCGTTGCTGTTCGGGCCCTTGTACTGCTTGCCCTTGCCCCAGTTGCCGCCCTTGCCGCCGCCGCCCTGGGCCGCCAGTGGCATCCCGATGGCGAAAGTGCACGCGATCAGCGCGACTACGAAAAGCTTGCTCATGTCCCCGCTCCTTGGATTGGCGTCGTTGGTGTATCCGGTAGATTAGTGCGCTATAGTGGTACTTACTTTCGCGCCAAATGTTGAAACCCAGCGCCGCTGTAACCGGTTCGCCTGCAAGTGGTTGTGGAGAGTTATGAATCCCGCAAAAGGTCCTGTCGTGCTGGTTGCCCTCAGCATTGCCCTGCTTGCTGGCGCGATTGCCGTGGTGGTAACCGAGATGCGCGGCGCCGATGAGTTCCCCTGGGGCATCCACATCATCACGATCCCGGCCGTGTTTATCGTCGGGTTGATCGTAGGCTGGGTGCTGAGGGAGCGGCAGCTCGCGGAAGAAAAGGCCCGCGCGGAGATCGACAAGGATGCCTAGGTGTTTGGTGTTTGGTGCTCGGTGATCGGAGTCGTGACATGGCGGACCTGGCACCGGAAGATCTCGAAGTCTGGCGTTGGTCGATGGATCTTGAAAGCAAAGCTCAAGCGGAGTAGCTAGTGGCGATGCTCGCCAAACACCAGACACCTAACCCCAAGCACTGGCATGGCTGATACGCTGCGGGCGATCTTTTTCGACATCGACGACACCCTGTACTCGACCAGCGAGTTCGCGGCGCAGGCGCGTCGTAACGCCATTGAGAACATGCGCGCGCACGGCTTCCGCATGGCCACAGAGGACGCACTGCGCGAGTTGCAGGAGATCGTCACCGAATTCAGCAGCAACTACGAGCACCACTTCGACAAGCTGCTGCGCCGCGTGCCGAAGCACTACTGGGAAGGCGTCAGCGACACGATCCTGGTCGCCGCGGGCGTCGTCGGCTACCACGAGACCAAGTTCCGCGAGCTGCGCCCGCACGAAGATGCCGTGGACGTGCTCAAGCTGCTGCGCGAACAGACCGAGTTGAAGCTTGGTGTCATTACCAGCGGGCTCGCGCTCAAGCAGGCTGAGAAGCTGGTGCGACTGGGTCTGGTCGGCATGTTCGAGCCGCAGGGCGTGTTCATCAGCGACGAAATCGGCATCAGCAAGCCGAACCCGAAGCTGTATCTGCGGGCCTGCTCGGCCTTCGGCGTCCGCCCCAGCGAGGCCATCTACGTCGGCGACCGCCCGCGGATGGACGTCGACCCGTGCAACCGCATCGGGATGATCACCGTGCTGAACAAGCGCACGTCACGGCAGTACGAGCCGGGTGAGACCACGCCCGATTTCGAGATCCACAACTTCTTCGACTTGCTGGATTTCCTGAAGGACCGCTTCGGGATTGAAGTAAAGCACTAGCGCCCGCCGAGAGTGTCCGGGTCGAGGTTGCGCGAGGCCGCGCGTTCCAGGTGCGTGATCGAGAGGCTCTCCGCGACAGGCTCCATGTGCATTCTGCTGGCGTGCTCGAGGCGCGAGACGCTGTAGTAGTCGGCGGTTTCGCCGAGCTCTTCCGTGGAAAGGTGCTCCAGGTCGGAAACCGTCATGCTGTCCGCGATTTCACCGGCGCTTGAAGACGAGAGCCTTTCCAGCGAAGTCATGGAATAGCGGTCGGCCGTGTCGTCGAGCGAATCGGTCGAGTAGGAATCAAGACCGGACATGTCCAGCGAATAGGACGCACAACCACCCAGCAGGGCGGCCGTGAGCAACAGGATGGGCAGGACATACTTCATGCAGGGATTCTAACGCCCGGCGATTGCCTGGGTTGGGAAATCTACAGGTCTGCTTCCCAGCGTGGGTACTTGATGATCAGGGTCATCAGCCCCGCAGGCAGTGAGCCCATGACGGTGCCCAGGCGCATCCCGTCATATCCGAGCGGGGCCATGATGATTCCGCCCAGCACGGCGCCTCCGAGCCCGCAGCCGATGGCCCATGCAAGTGCACCCCAGATGGTCCGGCACGCTTTCATACTGCTGAAACGAGTATGGCGGGCGATTGGCTAGAAGAGCTTCTTGCCGCTGTCTTCGGCCGGCTCGTCTTCTTCGACGTCGAAGTCCTGGGTGGCAAGCTCGCCGTCGCGCTCAGACAGCAGCTGCACCTTCTTTTCGGCCTTCTTCAGGATACCGAAGGCCTGGCGCAGCGCGGCCACGCCCTCTTCATAGCGCTTGAGCGCTTCCTCAAGCGGCAGGTCGCCGGAATCCAGTTGCTGCAACGCCTGCTCAACCTGGCTGACCAGGTCCTCAAACTTCGGCTCATCTTTTTTCTTGGCCATATCGGCATCCAACCATCCCATAACCCGGCCAGCAATGGCCGGGGATTGGAGACTGTACAACCGGAGACACTGGCGCCGTGAAAGCTGCTGCACTGGCTGCTATCCCCGGCCGTGGCCGGCCGGGCTAGGTGGTGTATTCCATCGCGGCTGTGCGGAGCAGCCCGGCGAGGTAGACCGAGCCGGTGACCAGCACCAGCCCGTTTTCGCCGGCCTTCTCTATGGCTTCTTCGAGCGCGGCTTCGGAGTGTTCCTCGATGCTGGCCTGCTTGCCCCCGAACTTCTCATACAGGTTCTTCAGCTCAATCGGCTGGGTCTCGCGCGGGTTGTAGTAGGTCGTGAACACCGCGCCGTCGGCGACTTCGGCCATGTGGCGCATGCAGGCCTCGATGTCCTTGTCGCGCGCGATGCCGGTGACGCAGACGATCGGCCCCTTGGCGACCTGCTTGGCCGTCTGCATGGCGGCCTTGATGCTGACCTCGTTGTGCGCGCTGTCGATCACGATGGCGGGGCTGCCATCAAAGATCTCGAAGCGTCCCGGCAGCTCGGTCCGCGCGATGGCGTCCATGGCGCGTTCGCGGTCGATGATGCCGTCGGGCAGAAAGTCCGGCTCGCTCGCCATGATCTCCAGCGCGCACAGCGCGTGCGTGGCGTTCTCGGCCATGAAGCGCGCGGGGTGGTTCAGGTGCACTTTCTCATAGCGGTAGCCGCGCACGTCGGCCGAGAACTCCAGGCTGCGCCCGTTGCGCTGCAGCCCGCGCATGTGGTAGTCGCGCCCGAAGTACAGCACCGGCGCTTCGACGTCACGGGCCGTCAGTGAGATGATCTTCTGCGCTTCGGGGTCACTCGCACCGCACACGACCGGCACGCCCGGCTTGATGATGCCGGCCTTTTCGCGCGCGATTTCTTCGATGGTGTCGCCGAGCTGCTTGGTGTGGTCCTTGCCGATCTCGGTGATGATGCTGACGATCGGGCTGATCACGTTGGTGCTGTCCAGCCGCCCGCCGAGCCCGACTTCAAACACGGCGACATCGATCTGCGCCTGCTGGAACGCGACCATAGAGGCCAGCGTCAGCAGCTCAAAGAACGTCACGTCCGGTGCGCCGCCCTGCTCGCGCTCAAGTGCCTCGACCACGCGCTGGAAGGCTTCCACGAGCGATTTTTCGCTGATCTCGGCGCCGTTGATTTCGATGCGCTGGGTCAGGCGCTCCAGGTGCGGGCTGGTGAACAGGCCTACCTTCAGCCCCTGCGACTGCAAGGCGCCCGCCAGAAAGCGCGCCGTGCTGCCCTTGCCCTTGGTGCCAGCGATGTGCGCCGTGACGTAGGCCAGCTCCGGGCGCGCGAGCCGGTTCAGCACCTCGTTCATGCGCTCGAGGTCGAAGATGTCACGCGTGCGCCCGCCCTGCTGCTTCTCGTAATCCGTGTGCCGGGCGAGGAAGCTGGTGATGTCCTGCAGCGTGTTGATCGAGGTCGACATGGCGGCTTCGGTTGCAGTTTGGGGCGGGATGGTACCGATTGGGTATTAGGCCGCCAGCCCCAAATCGGCTAAAGTGTACAGCAAGTGCGGCCTGGACCGCGCTCAGTGAGGCCCCATGCGTAAGCCCCTGATCGGCATCACGACGGACCACGTCCGCCACTTCCCGCAGCCGGATCGCGACCGCAGCTATCTCAAGCTCTATCCGCAGTACTGCACGGCCGTGATCGCGGCCGGGGGCACGCCGGTGGTCATTCCGACTGCGCCGAACGCCGAAGACATCCGCCCCCTGCTTGAGCTGGTGCAGGGCGTGATCATCGTGGGCGGCGACGACTATCCGGCCGAGTGGTACGGCAAGCCGACCATCGCGACGGACGTGCCGGTGACGCCGCAGCGCGCGAGCTTTGACCGCGCGTTTGCCAAGATGCTGTTTGAGCAGACGGACCTGCCGGTGCTCGGCGTCTGCGGGGGCATGCAGCTCACGGCGATCTGGGCGGGCGGCAAGCTGATCCAGCACCTGGGCGAGGGCGTGCACCGCGACGGCAAGGAAGGCTTCACGCGCCACGCGGTGGAGGTCGAAAAGGACTCGGCGTTCGCGAAGGCGCTCGGCGCGACCAGTATCGAGGTCAACTCACAGCACCATCAGGCCGTAGAGAGCGTGGCCGGCCCGCTGCGCGCCTGCGCCAAGGCGCCGGACGGCGTGATCGAGGCGCTGGAGTTCACCGACCACCCGTTCCGCATAGGAATTCAGTGGCACCCCGAACGCATGCCCGACGACCCGCGCATGCAGAACCTCTTCAAGGCACTCATCGTCGCTGCCGCAGCACACCTGAACGTGCCAGCGTAGGCACTGGCACCTGCCGGGCAGTTGCGGGCGCTCGAACCAAACTAGCTTCTCTCCGCTATAGACGGCATACTTGGACAGGGACCAAGTATGCGACTTCAAGTCTCAGGTTGCGCGTTCGCAGTTCTGATTGCCCTGGCGTTCTCTGCTTGTGCGAAGCGGGAGGACAGAGGCTACAGGACTGCAACTAGTACGAAGGTAAAGCGCCTGTGCGAAGACCTGCGACGATATGTCGATAAGACGGGGAACGTGCCTTACGGAATCAACGAGATGATTACCGGTGGCTGGGACTTGTCGTACTTGGAGACTGACGAAGGCGCGCCGGAATGGTTGTTCATGATCCGAAGCGTGCGACTTGAGGACGGGGAGATCTCCTACATGGAAGTCGTCGCGCTGTCATATGATGCATCCCTTCCCACCACGCCGGAGAAGCAGACCAGTTTCGAGCGTCCGCATGTTTATGGCTACGCGGTAGGCCGCGACCCCGTCTCGATCCGGTTTGAACGGTGGCGTTTGCCAGACAATGTCGATGCGAGACCCGGCAACTAGCATGTGATTGACAGTCGATGCGGTCAGTGCGCCACCGTTACTTCGTCCCCGGCGCGGGTACGTGCTGGTCGATCAGGATTGGGTTGCCGTCTGGATCGTTCAGCATGATGTAGGCGGGGCCGGTGGTGGTTTCGTCGGCTTCGGCCGTGAGGGTGATGCCCTGCGCCTTGAGCCGCTTCTGGATCTCGCGCACGTCGTCGAAGTCGGGCAGCGTGTTCTTCTCGCTGTCCCAGCCCGGGTTGTAGGTCAGCATGTTCTTGTCGAACATTCCCTGGAAGATGCCGATCCGGCTGTTGCCGTTGGACAGCACCAGCCAGTTCTGCTTCGCGTCGCCGCCGACGACTTCGAACCCGAGCTTCTCATAGAACTCGCGCGAAACGGCCAGGTCCTTGACGGCCAGGCTGACTGAGAAGTTGCCAAGCTGCATGCGTTCATCTCCTGTTTTGTCGCGATCCGCCGCCGCACACCCGGCCAGCAGGCAAAGGCATAGAATCATCGTTCTTCGTATCATGGCCCCCTCCGTGCGCCGCTGCGATGCAGCATGCCGTCGCCGGCGCTTAAGTCTTTACAGATCTTGCGAACTGGCATGAAACCGCGCGCATCAACTTCGCCAGGCGGCGGAGCGGGCGTGCTGAGAAACGGTGGCGCGGACATTCTTGTCCGCGCTTGGCCGAATGTGCGGACAGGAATGTCCGCACCACTGAAAGAACCTGCTAGTCCCACCACTCTTCGTATTCGTCCTCGACCTCGTCCATGAGGGTGTTGGTGCGGGTCAGCAGGCGGGTGAGGCGTTCGGTGGCTTTGAGGGCCTTGGGGTCGTTGGCGGACTGCTTCTTGTAGATGTCGCGCAGCATGGACCAGCCGGTGATTGCGTCGCCGGTGGGGGCGAGCCCGTTGTGCGTGCCACGGCCTGACACTGGCAGGTCGCTGGCGATCACCCAGGCGGCGAAGCGCTCGCAGATGGGCAGCGTCTCGGGGCTGATGGCCATCTTGTACCAGTTGCGCACGATCACGTAGCAGTTCCCCGAGGACATGCTGTTGGCGAAAATGCCGTCCGTGCCGGTGCGGCTGGTGTTGCGCATGACCAGTGTCGGGCGCGCCTTGCGAATGTCCGGCACGATCTGCTCGATCGCGGCCATGGTGGGGGAGTCGGCGAACGGGATCAGCTGGTTCTCGAGGTAGGTCAGCACGTCGCCGGCCGAGCCGAACTCGGCCAAGTCGTCGCGCGTGCCGGCCAGCTCCACCAGCAGCAATTGCGGGTCGAGGTAGCTGTTGCTGTTCTGGTTCGGCGCGAGCGAAGTGGCTTCCAGGCGGCAGCGCAGCGCGAGCATGTGGTCGCCCGCCTTTTCTGCCAATACTGAGGCCAGCGACATCAGGCGATTCTGCGTCTCCAGCCCGAGTTGCGCGTCGCGGTTGTACCACAACAGGCGCGCGGCATCCTTGGCGGCGCCGCCGGTGGCCAGCAAACGGGCGGCGTCCAGCAGCAGACCGCTGTGCACAACCTCGGGCACGCCGGCCTCGCGGCGGGCCTCGGAGAAGCGGGTGTGGGCGTCGCTGGGACGCGCCTTGAGCTGGGTGCGCAGGTCGATCTGCTTCTGCCACTTGCTGAGCCAGGCCGCCAGCTCATCCATGTTTGCCGGCTTGTCGGCGATCAGCTTGGCGCGCAGCAGCAGCGCCCGGGCCTCCAGCAGCCCGAATACGGGCCCGGTCTTCTGGCTGAGCGACTGTCGCACCTGCCAGCTGTTGTTGGCGCGAACCTGCTCGATCAGCTCGGCCATGGTGGTGAGCGCCTGCTTGAGGCTCTGGCTGGTGACGTGCTCATCGGACAGGAACGCGTTCAGCTCTTTGGCCGGGACATCCTTGGCGATCTGCGCGGGCAGCCCATACAACGATTGCTGCATGACCTTGTTCCCGTCGGGCAGCATGCTTGCGGCGGCAATGACCGAGCCGATTCCCGCGCTGCCGCCCCAGATGTCCACGCCGGCCAGCTCTCGCAGCTTCTCGCGTGTATCGGGGATCGCGCCGATCACCGCGCCCGCGCGCAACGCCTTGCGCAGCAGCGGGTGGGTGTTGGCGTCCACCTTGGCCATCTCGATGCCTTCTTCTTCGCCCTCGGCGGGCTGCGGCTTTTCGACTTCCTTCTCGCCTTCCTTGGGACCTTCTTCGGGTGTTTCTTTGGGTTGCTCGCCTGTGCCTTCGCCGAGCGCGAGCAGCGCCATTTCGACGTAGATCGCGTCCTGGTACAGCGGCTTGCCGGATTCGAAGCCGTTCAGGCGGCTGGCCTCCAGCAGGTATTTGCGGGCGAGTTCCGGCTCGTTGTGCGTCATCAGCCACAGCCCCAGCAGGCCCGCGTAGATGGGCTGGTTGCGATTGGTGTCGCCGAAGGTGGTCCGCATCAGCTCGAGCTGCGTCTGCCCGGCCTGCTTGTTGGCGCGATAGAGCGTCAGGGCGGGCTCGAACACGCGGTCCGAGATCTGCCGCGACGGCCCGCGCGCGTACAGCCCGTAGCTGTAGACCGACAGGTTCGCCAGCGTTCGCAGGCGCGCCAGCGGCCCGGTGCGCGCTTCTTCAGCCTTGCCGAGCTCGCCCATGGCCTGCGCCTGCAGGTCCAGCAGCGCGAGGTCATCGGGCGCCAGCGTCAGCATATTGCGCACCAGCGCCTCGGCCGCTTCCCATTCGGATGCGTTCAGCTTGGCCTGCGCGGCGATGCGCGTGGCGATCACGGCCTGCCAGCGCGTGCGGCGGGCCTTGTCTTCGAGCTGTTTGCGCACGGTCTCATCGCCGGTGCGCAGGGTGTCGAGCTTGTCCTGGGCCTCGTGGGCGAGCTTCACCAGCGCAGCGACATCCATGGTGCGGAACTTGTTCTGCTCTTTGGCTCGGGCGAGCTCGTCGATGCAGCGGTCCAGCCCGGGAAGATCGCAGGGCCACCACCAGATCGGCATGAACAGGCTGGAGAACGGCTCCGGCTGATAGGTGTCCGGCGTCTGGATCGGGTCGCCCCATTCGTCGTACATCTGGCGCGGGGGCGTGGCGGGCTTGTCGCTGGTGGCGTTCCAGGGCTTGGCCTCGCTCCAGCGTGTTGTGTTGGGCGCGACGAACGGATACTGCGGGCGGTCGTCGCTGCAGATGATGTCGGTGTAGCAATCCAGCGCGTTGTCGTAATCGCCCGCCAGCCAGTGCAGCCCGGCCTCGTACCTCAGTAAGGCGCGAGAGTCCGGCCCGCGGCGGCGGCCCTGGCGAATGATCTCAAGCGCGGTGTCGTCCGCGCCGTAGGCGAGAAACAGACGCGCCGCGCGCAGGTAGTTCCGCGCGTCGTTGCTCTCATCGAGAATCGGCTGCATGACCTTGAGCGCGCCGGTCGAGTCGCCTTCGCGCAGCGCGAGGCTGGCGCGCAGGCCCGCGTACCAGCGCGGGAACTCGCCGCTGAGGCGGTTGTCCTCGCGCAGGGTGTCGAGGCGGGCGGCGGCGGTTGCGCCGTCAGCGTAGAGCCACGCCTCGCGGAGCGAATCCAGCTCAAACGCCAGCCTCGACTCCTGCTCGTCCTCGGCGCGGGTCGGGTTGACGCTGAGCGCAAGCAGCAGCGCGGCGAGCGAGAGTGCGCAGAGTTTCTTCATGGCAGCTCCGCAAACGTGTACTTGCCTGAGGCGGCGTCGAATTCCAGCAGCGCCCGGCGGCATGCCCACCAGGGGCGCCAGTCCTGCGGCGCGGCGTCCTTGAACAGCGACTGCAACTGCGAAGACGCCAGCGGCGGCGGGGAAGTCAGCGCGGAATAGGCCGCGCTGCCGACACCGGTGATATTCATGACGGGGCTGCCCCAGCGCTGCTCGACGATGCGGGCTTCGGCCGTCTCGCCGCGCTGGAAGCGCAGCGCGTCCGGCCCGAAGGCGTCCAGCAGGCTGCGTAGCGCGCCGGCGGAGCCCTTGCGCGCGCGTTGCACGCGGTCGATGGCCCCAAACAGCCCGGTCGGTGAGCCTGCGGCGCCGCGGCGGATGCGGGCTGTCTCAGCCTCGGGAAGCATCCCGAGCCACGCGCGGGAGATGATCAGCGCGAGGAAGTTGCTGCCGTCTTCTTTGCGTTCGGCGTGCTCGACCACAGTCCTGGCTTTCTCCGGGTCGCAGAGCAGGACCGTGTTGTAAAGGTGCAGGATGTCGCGCGGCTGCGGGTTTTCGGCGTCGCCGTACAGCACTTCGAACATGTCGATGTCCGAGTCCGCCAGCATCAGCGCCAGACCGGTCTGGTAGAAGAGATTGCGCCCGTCGGTGAACGCCAGCGCGGTCGCCAGGCTGTGCAGCGCCTTGGGCGGGAGCTCGCGACTGACCAGCGCCCACTTGGTGGACCAGCCCTGCGCGCTCTGCGGTGTGTCGAACAGGACGGCCAGCAGCTCATCGAACGTGACGGCCTTGCTGCGGCCCATCAGCACGCTCTGCACCACCCAGCCCAGGTTGGCCGCCGCCGCGCCCTTCTGCATGGTGTTGCGGCGGAATTCTTCGGCCTGCCTGGTCATGCTGAGGGCGACGGCGCTGCCGATGCGGGGGCCGAGTTCGTCCTTGATCTCGCCGGAGAGGCGTTTGAGCCAGTCCTCAATCAGGTCGCCGTCGCGGCCTGCCATGGCCAGCGCGTTCATGGCCGCGAGGCGCCCGGAGTCGTTCTCGTCCGCCGCCATTGCCGCCAGCAGCTTGAAGCCGTCCTCATCGCTGAGCGACAACAGCGCGCGGATCAGCTCAAGGTCCGGGTTATCCAGTGTCTGCAGCAGGTACAGGTCCGGGTCGCCGTTGCCTACCAGCGCGACGGCGCGCAGGCTGGCGGCGTAAGCGCCCGCCGGCGTTTCCGGCCGCATGGCCAGCACGTTGACCGCCAGCGGCAGCTCGTTGCGCGGCAGCTCTTTCTTCCAGCCGGTTATGAGCGGCTCAAGACCGGCCGAGTTGCCGGAATTGATCAACACCTGCGCGAGCAGCGGGCGGGTAAGCAAACCTGAGCCGGGCAGAGCCGCGGCGATTGACTTTAGGTCGTCCGTCGAGAGCAGGTCCGACATCGGCGCCAGCGATTCCAGTGCCGCCGGCGCGGCGTCCGCGTCGTTCAGCGCCGCCTTTAGCAGGCCCGCTGCAGTGCTTGGCGCGCGGTACTGGCCCAGCAGGTTGGCCGCGGCTGTGCGGATGCCGGGCTTGCCGGACGCGAGCAGCTTCAGCAGGAACGGCTGGGTGACGCGCGGCTCGCGCGGGTTGAGCCACCACGCGTCGAGCACGCTGAGCTGCGCCTCAAACGGCAGCGCGTCGAACACGCCGATCACGTCGCCGACGCCGGAGACGCCGGCGTAGCTGCCGGCCGTGATACTGATGCGCCGCGTGTCCGCGTTGCTGGACAGCAGCCCCAGCATGGCGTTTTCGATCTGCTTGTTCAGCCCGGAGCGCTCAAGCAGCGAGAGCCAGGTGCTGAGCAGCATTGGCGACATCGAGGCCACCGGCGGCACACATGAGCCGGCCAACTGCTCGGGCGTGCAACGCTCGATCATGCCCAGCGCCAGCGCCATGCGCACTTCCGCCGCGCCGTCCGGGTCCTTGGCGTTGACGTCGGGCCGACCGTCCATCGCGCCAAGCAACTCGGGGGCCGTGTACACGCCGCGGAAGTCGGCTGTCTGGGACAGCGTGCTTTCCAGCCCCTGTGCCCCGCCGATGGAAAAGCGCAACTGGGTCAGTGTCTCGACCGTGTCGGCCGGGTCGCCCGGCGGCATGAGCGCCATCAGCATCAGCATGTTGTTGGCTGCGGCGCCGACGTCGGGCGAGCGCGCAGCCTTGGCAAGCGCCTGCCCGTAGCCGACGTCGCCTTCGATTTCACGGCACAGCTCGGCCGTCGGGAATAGCTGCGTGCGTGCGGAGAGCCGCGCCAGCACGCGCGCCCACAGCGCGACCAGCCCTGCCTGGGCGCGGCTGCGAAGAATGCTGAGCAGGGGACCGACGTCCTCGTTCGCGAGGTAGCCGTTCAGCTCGGCGATGGTGAGGTTCAGGCGGCGGGCGGCGAGAAACAGCTCGCCCTGGCGGCTCTGGATGACTTCTTCCAGCAGCGCGCAGCGGGCGGCGATTTCGTCGTCGTCGTGCTTCTTGGCTTCGCGGACCTGGTCGAGCGCCTTGGCCTCGTAGCCCGCAAGCTCTGACATGGCGCGGTCGCGGCGCACGAGATGCTCATCGCCGAGTTGCTCGATCAGGTCCGCGATCTGCAGCGCTTCTTCGGGCGAGGGCGGGATGGCCTTGACCGCGTTGAGATCCGGCTGCTCGGTCTGCCCGCCGCTGGAGGGGCTGTTGCCGACAGGCCGGGAGCCGCCGATGCGGATCACGCGCTGGGCGGCCACGGCACTGATGAACACGGTCGCGGCCGCAACCACGATCACGACGGCAGTGACGGCCCGCCTGACCTTCAAGCCTTTTTCCGATTCTCGAGCCATACGCGCAGCCTGTCCGCGATGAAGTCGTTTTCGCCTTCTTCAGACATCAGGCTAAGACGTGCGAGGCTGTCCGCAAAGGAAACGTCTTTCTCACCTGCGACGCGAAACCACGGCGGCAACGCCGCGGCTTCAAGCCCAGCCTGTTCCAGCAAGGGGATACAGCGTGCGAGCCCGTCACGGGCGAGGGCCGCTTCTATTAACGCTTTAAAGCCCGCCTCGTCCAAACCTTCTGCGGCAATGAGGTAGATGCTGCCGTCCGCACAGGGGCCAATCACTACGTCGGGCCCTTCCAGCATCTCCAGCGCACCTTCCACGCAGTCGGCGGGGATGCCTGCCACGTCGCTGAATGTAATCAGGCAAGGCCCGTCATGTGCGGCGGCCGCCTTGGCGACATCCGCGGCGGAGTCATGCGAAACCACGCGCAGGCGTATGAACTGCAACAGCTCAGTCAGGTCGTCGCGCAGCGCTGCAGCGAGCCGGGGGTCGGCGACCGGTCGGGTAGCAATCAACGCCAGCGGGCGCGGGTTGGAGTCGGGTTTGGCCATGCCCCGGTTATAGCGGAAGCAGGCGCGAGTACGTAGGGACCTAGCCCTGGAAAGGCAGCCAGCGGTTTGCGCGGCCCTTGAGCAGTGCCAGCACCCCCGCGTTCTTGCGGTTGGCGGCCTTTTCGAGGCGAGCAGCCGCGGCGCTGCGGTCCGACTGGGCCTCATAGAGCGCGATGCAGTAGTCGGCGACCGTGTCGGCGTCATTGGCCCCGAACCACCAGGCCGGTGCACCGTCGAACTCGCGGCGCACGGCCCGCAACAGCACGTCGTTGCGGCGTGACTGGTCGTTGGACCCGGTCGGCGAGCCGATGAAGTAGTCGCTGACTGCAATCAGCACGCCATGGCTGGGCTCGGATACATCCAGCTCGCCCGCGAGCGTGCGCCAGGCTTCAATCCGGTCTTCCAACGAGATCCCGCGCGGGCGCTCGAACTGCATGAGCGCGCGTTCGAAGCCGATCCAGACCGGGTCCGCCCCGGCGTCTTCCGCGGCCTGCAGCCAGGCGCCGGCCTTGACCCAGAGGGCCTGGTCCAGCGGCTCGGAGGCGAGGCGCCCCATCCAGGCGGCGCGCACCAGCGGCTCGATCAGCAACTGATTGTCTACGCCGTAGCCCTGCACGCTCGATGCAAGCCAGTCCGCCACGTCGGCAATGCCGGTTGTATTCGGGGCCGCGCCGGAGACGGATTCCCAGCGCAGGTCGAACAGTTGATTCATCGCGGGCGCGAACGTGGCTCCGAAGCGCTGATAGTTGGCGCTTTCGATGCGCTCCAGGGCGGCGACGGCCTGTGCGCGGGTGTCGGGTTGCGTCAGGCGTACTCGTGCGGCGCGATACAGCGAGTCGCACACCAGCCAGGGGCTGCCGAGCGCGTTGTTCGCCGTCCAGTCGAAGTAGGCCAGGGCCCGTTCCGGCGCCGCTGTCTCGAGTTGCAGCGCGCGTGAGTACGCGTCGTGGTACACGCGCGATGAGAACACGCCCGAGCCGTTGAACTGGGCCACTCGCAACTGGGCCAGCGCGGCATCGTCGTCTTCCTGCTGCGTCGAGAGCTTTGAGCTGAGCAGGAACACGCGCGCACGCAGGTCACTGTCGTTCAGCAGCAGCTTGGCGTCGAAGCAGTCCTGTTGCGCTTCCACAAGCTGGCCGGTCTGAACGCGGCAGCGCGCGCGGAGGTAGAACATGGCCGCGCGATCATTGCGTGCGGCCGCATCCGCGTTTGCCGGCAGGGGCTCACTCAGGCGGGCGGTGAGGTGCAGCTCGGCCTCCGAGAACTGGCCAACGCTGAACAGCAGCTGCTCGGTCGAGTGCTGGTTGTCGCGGTGGCTGACCGTCACGTCACGAATGCTCAGGACGGTCGAGCGGGCCTCGATGCCGAAACGCCGGCGCGTGAAGGCGCCGTCGGGCGACTGTCCGCTGACGAGGGCCGGGAAGTCGTCTTCATATGCGAATGAGGTCACGGGGATCGCGCCGGCCACCTGCATGAGTGAAAACTCAAGGCGCTGGCCGCTGCGCGTCACGGTCGCGCGGTACCATACGCCGTCCTGGAGCAGGCTGGCCGCACCCGGGCGGTAGCTGCTGTAGACGCCGGCGCCCAGACGGCGAAGTTCGAGGCGATCCGTTGACTGCGAGCCCAGCGCGATGACGTAGGCCGTGTCGTCGGCGTTTGCGCTGTCGGGCATGCCTACGAGCAACGACAATTCGCCGGTCGTGCCGACCAGCTGGAAGTCGGTCTGCAGGGTGAAGTCGCCCCAGCACTGCGGGGCCTTTGGCGAGATCAGCAGCGGGTCGTCGCCGCTGCGGGTAAGTACCAGCTCACCCTCATTGCCGCGCTTTACGCTGGCGCCGGACTTGGTCCAGCTGCCGTCGCGCTTGGGGTCGAACAGGGATTCGAGCTCTTCGCCGCTCTTCTCGGTGAAGTCTTTCGACAGGTCCTGTGGGTTGCCGAGGATTGAGCCCTCGGAGTTGTCCGTGAACTGCGGGTTCAGCCCGGTGTAGACCATCCCGCCGGCCAGCGCCAGCGTGACGATCACCACCGCCGCCACAGGCAGGTATCGGCGCGAGCGGACCCACAGCTTTGCCAACGGGCTGCGAGTGCGGGCGACTACCCATTCGCCGTGCAGGAAGCGTTCCAGGTCGTCGGCAAAGTCCGCGGCGGTTTCGTAGCGCTTGCCGGGGTCGTTCTGCATCGCCATCTCGACGATGGCGCGCAAGTCGGCAGGAACGTCCTCAATGGCCTGGCGGGGCCACTTGGGTCCCTGACTCTCTGCGACCTTGAGCATCAGCTCGTAGGTCGTTTCGCCCTCAACCGGACGTTTGCCCGTCAACAGACTGAACAGCGTGGCGCCGAGCGCGTAAATATCACTGCGCTTGCCCACACGGTCGCGCTCGCCGCGGGCTTGCTCGGGCGCCATGTAGGCGGGTGTGCCCATGCTGATGCCGGTCTGGGTCAACTGATCCGTATGCGTCAGGTCCTGCGCGAGACCGAAGTCGGTCAGCACCGGCGTGTCGTCCTTGCGCAGGATGATGTTGCCCGGCTTGATGTCGCGGTGGATGATTCCCGAAGCGTGGGCCTGGTGCACGCCGCGCGCGACGGCTTCCAGCACGCTGGCGGCTTCATCGGGGTCCATGGCGCCGCGCTTGACCATGTGGTCGGCGTCCTGGCCTTCCAGGAACTCCATAGTGAAGAAGGGCTGGCCCTCGATTTCGCCCGCGTCGTAGACCCGGACGATGTTGGGGTGGCTGATGCGCGCGACGTTTTCGATCTCGCGTTTGAAGCGTGCCGCGGCCTCGTGATCGGTTGCGTAGCTGCTTGGCAGCAGCTTCAGGGCCACCGGGCGCTGCAGGTCGGTCTGCCATGCCCGGTAGACGCGCGCCTGGCCGCCACGGGGCAATTCTTTCTCAATGAGAAAGCGCCCGATCTCCTGCCCGAGGCGGGGGAGGGGCCGGATGTGCAGGCCTGAGTCTGAGGTTTCGGGCAAGTCCGGGTCCTTCGTCACTCGGCAATCGACGCCTGTTCATCCTATCCTCTATTGGACGCGGTTGAACCGTGCAGGTTGCGGATGAGCCGGTTGTTATTCGGAACATTGGGTGCGCGGCTGGCGGAATTGCAGGGGAATTTGCGGTCCAGAACATTTCTTTTTGCTCTGAAGACTCTTGCATCGCACACGTTGCAAAGTTACCGTGCCGCGGTGTGTCAGTAACTATTCAGAACGGGTTCGCCCGGCGATGGGCGGGACGTTCTGTATCAGGCTTGGGGGCAAACCAGCCTACAATCAGGTCTTTCGGCCCGGTCCCGGCCGCGGACTGGTGGCACATGCCGCCATCCGGAAAGGAGGAGAGGCACTCTGGGACGAGCGGCCGAAACAGGCCCCGGCAAAGATTCCTTTCAGATTTGTGAAAGTTATCGGACGCAGGTAGCCGATGAAATCCTGCCAGGGCTTGTATGCGCTGGATTTCGTAGTTGCGGAATGACGGGCGAGGGGGTATTTCTCTCGCGTCTGCAATTGTGAGGACTGCGTCAAAATGGCGTTAGAACGGTGTTGACGCGGCATTAAGTGGTTCTATGGTCTGCCTGCTTGTCAGGAATTGACATCTGCATCGTGACTCAGACGCGCATCGGAAAGGGTCGTGTTTGAGTTCTCCTGCAGCAGAGACGGACGGACTAACAGAGTTTTCTGGTCTATTGGGAGAGCAAGGCATGGCAAAATTTTGGTGGATGGCTCTGGCACTCATGATGAGTGCGGGGCTATGGGCTGCGCCGGCGATGGCTCAGTCCGAGGCCGACGACGTCGGCTCAATCCAGCGCGGTGGTGCGGAAGGATCCGCAGACACCACGTTGGGCAAGAAGGGGCTGGTGTTTACGACGGACGGCTTTGAGCTCCGCGTAACCACCCGCGTTCAATTCCGCCTGACCTACCAGAACGAGGTAGCGAACGGCAACAACGGCACGAACGGTCGGGACTTCATCAACTTCCGCATCCGTCGCGCCAAGACCAAGTTCGTTGGCCACATCTTCCAGAAGGAATTCCAGTACGAGCTGCTGCTCAACTGGGCCTCGGGTGGCAACAACATCGTTGAAGTGGCCACGTTCCGCTGGGCAGTGATGCAGTACATCAACATCACCGCCGGCCAGAGCAAGACCCAGTTCAACTGGGAAGAGCTCGTCAGCTCCGGCAGCCTGCAGCACGTTGACCGCAGCGCTGTCAACGCGGTCTTCAACGAAGGCTACAGCAAGGGTATCACGATTGACGGCCAGGTTGGTGAAGACACCCCGTGGCTGAAGTACTGGGTTGGCGTTTACAACGGCTCGCTGAAGTCCAACACCGACTTCCGTAACAGCGACCAGGCGATCAACTCCGACAGCTTCAGCAACCTCGTCGACGGCGAAATGATGGTCAACCTTCGCCTTGAGACGCACCCGCTGGGTGAAGTTGCTCGCGGCATGAACGACATGCGCGGCGAAGACGAGTACAACCAGGTCCTGTTCGCCATCGGTCTTGGCGTCAACTGGTTCCTGAGCGGCTACGACGCCGCCGACGCCTTTGGTGCCAGCAACTCGCGTGCTGACAACTCGACCTCCGGTGCAACTGCTTCCGGTCGTTTCCGTACCAGCCAGGATACCCTGTCGATGACCATCGACGGCCACTTCCGCTGGCACGGCCTGAGCGTGGACGCCGCGTTCTTCTGGCGCCACACCGAGTTCCACAACCGCGGCGACAACACGTTTGACCCGACCAGCCAGGCTGGTATCGCCAACGTGACCGACTCGGGCTTCACCTTTGAAGTTGCTTACATGATTCTGGTCAACCAGCTCAGTGTTGGCATCCGCTTCGACATGCTGAACGCGGACGACTTCTGGACCGGCTCAGACGCTCGCGTCTTCGGCCTTCGTCCGGACACCACCGAGCTTGGCCTGTGCGTCAACTACTACATCCAGGGCGACAACCTGAAGCTTACCCTGGACATCATCATGGTCAGCCAGCAGTTGCCGGTTGCGGCCAGCAACAACGGCCTGGACGGCGTTTACAACGCTCCTCCGACCCGCGCAGCCTTCGGCGGCGGCATCGGTGGCGTGAACGACGCCGACCACAACGATCTTTGGATCATCCGCCTGCAGCTGCAGTGGATCTTCTAAGAATCGTTCATGTCTCAAAGCAAAGGGCGGCCGATCACGGCCGCCCTTTCGCTTTAACCCGCGATTCTCTACACTCCGGACCGGTTTTGGGGGGCGATCCATGACACGCTTCGTGCTGGCCATCGCAGGTCTGGTTGTGCTGCTTTCGGCGGGCGTGCTTTCGGCGCAAACCGTTACGACGACAACGCTTGACACGCGCAGCCTGACATTCGCGACCGAGGGTTTTTCCCTGCGCGTCCAGACCTATGTCCAGTTCCGCCTGACCATCCAGGAGGAAGTCGGGCAAAGCGGTCGGGGTGGCTCCAACGGGCGTGATTTTCGCAACTTCCGCGTCGCACGGGCCAAGTTGGACTTCCAGGGGCACATTTACGACCCGTCCTTCCAGTATGAGCTGCGACTGAACTTTGCGCGGCCTGTCAACGAGATGATCGAGGTTGCTCAGTTGCGCTGGGCCTTCCACCAGTTTCTGAACGTCAGCGGCGGCCAGGCCGCCGTGCGCTGGAACTGGGAGGAGCAGGTCGACGCCCTGAACCTGAATTTTCAGGAACGCAGCTACGCCAACGAAGTCTTCAACCAGGACTACGGCAAGGGTGTATGGCTCGACGGGCAGTTCGGCACAGACGTCCCGTGGGTGAAGTACTGGTTCGGCGTCTACAACGGCGTACTGGCGGCGCAGGACGACTTCCGCAACAAGGACGGCGCGCTTACATCTGACTCGTTCAGCACCCTGATCGACAACGAGCTGATGTTCAACACCCGCGTGGAGACCCATCCTTTCGGGTTGATGGACTACGGCCACGGCGACCGCCGCTCGGAAGACGAGCACGACCAGTTGCTGCTGGCGTTCGGCGCGGGCGTCAACCTGCTGTTCTCGCGCGTCGACAACGCCGACCTGCGCAACGACAGCGGCGCAACCTCCACCGGCTCAGGCCGCCCGCGCGTGAGCCAGGAGACGTTGGCGGTGACGGTCGACGGGCACTTCCGCTGGTACGGGATTGCGGTGGATGCAGCCGTCTACTGGCGCACGACGCAGTTTCACAACAAGGGCATCAACGCGTTCGACAACAGCAACAAGCAGGGCATCGGCGACCTTGAGGACTCGGGCTGGTCCTTCGAGGCCTCGTACTACATACACCTCATCGACCTGAACGTGGCGGTCCGTGTAAGCAGCGTGAACGCCGATGAGTTCTGGGGCGCGGACGCTGCGCTCAGCCAGACCGACCTGCGGCAGCGTGCGATCCGCCCGGACGCCATGGAATACGGCTTCAACGCCAGCTACCTGCTGCAGGGTGAGCGCCTCAAGTTCAGCCTCGACGTCCTGTACGTCGACCAGCAGCTTGCCTACAGCTACAAGGGCTCAGGCTATCTTTCGGGCGTGTACAACGACCCGCAGACCCGCAACGGGCTGCTGGGCCAGAGCCGCGCCAACGCGGACCACGACGTTCTCTGGATCGTGCGCTTCCAGGTGCAGTGGATTTTCTAGCACACTTGACACGTCAAGTGTGCTAGATCGCCCAAAACAAGGCGATTTGGCGGGTTTTGTTAAGGCTGGTTTAGGAATCTGTTGTCGCGCCATTCGAGTTTCGTCAATCCACACAGTCTCCGTTGCATCTCCACCGGCAATCTCCATACCTTCTGCCCATTCCTGTGCAGGCAGGCATGTGAGATTCGGAAAAGGAGAGCATTCCATGAGCAAGTTTCTGGCTATGGCCCTGATGCTGCTTTGCGGCATCGGGCTGCTGGCTGCGCCGGCGATGGCGCAAGACAGCGATGATGTTGGCACCGTGAGCCGCAACGGCGGCGAAGGTGCTGCGGACACAACGCTTGGCAAGAAGGGTCTGGTATTCACCACGGACGGTTTCCAGGTGCGCATGACCACGCGCGTCCAGTTCCGCCTGACGTACCAGAATGAAGTAGCAAACGGCGGGCACGGACAGAACGGCAAGGACTTCATCAACTTCCGCATTCGCCGCGTGAAGACCGCTTTCAGCGGCTACATCTTCCAGAAGGAATTTGAGTACAAGGTCACCCTGACCTTTGCGGGCGGCGGCGACGAGATCGTCGAAGAAGCCTGGTTCCGCTGGGCGATCATGCAGTACATCAACGTCAAGGCCGGTCAGTTCAAGCTGGCCTGGAACTGGGAAGAAATGACCAGCTCCGGCAGCCAGCAGTTCGTTGACCGCAGCTACGTCAACGAAGTGTTCAACCAGGACTTCGCCAAGGGTATCAACATCGACGGCAAGGTCGGTGAGGACATCACCTGGCTGAAGTATGAGATCGGTATCTTCAACGGCGTGCTCAAGGACAACGACGACTTCCGCAACGCGGACGTCAGCCGCATCAGCGACTCCTTCAGCAACCTCGTTGACGGCGAAATGATGCTCAACCTTCGCCTTGAGACGCACCCGCTGGGCGATATCAAGCACAGCCTCAACGACATGCGCGGCGAAGACGAGTACGACGCCGTGCTGTTCGCCATCGGCCTCGCGGTCAACTGGTTCACCAGTGGCTACGATGCGGACAACGCCGGTATCCGCGGTGACACTGTCGGTACCCCGACGGCCTCGGGCCGCTTCCGCACCAACCAGGACACCTGGGCCATCACCATCGACGGCCACTTCCGCTGGCACGGTCTGAGCCTGGACGTCGCGTACTTCTGGCGCCACACCGAGTTCCACAACCGCGGTGCCAACCGCTTCACCCCGGACCACCAGGCAAGCGTCGGCAACCTCGAAGACAGCGGCTTCACCGTGGACGTCAGCTACTTCATCCTTCCGAAGCAGTTCAACGTCGGCATCCGCTTCGGCATGCTGAACGCGGAAGACTTCTGGCAGGGCGGCACCAGCGCTGCGGGCAACCCGCGTTCCTTCGCGCTGCGTCCGGACGCAACGGAAATCGGCCTGTCGGTCAACTACTACCTGCAGGGCGACAACCTGAAGCTGACGTTTGACATCCTGATGGTCAGCCAGCAGCTGGCGCTTCGTCCGGACAACGGCTCGGGCGCACGCAGCCTTGACGGTGTTTACAACAGCCTGCCGAACCGCGTTCTTGGCGGCGGCACGCTGGGTGGCTCAGGGGCCGACCACAACGACCTGTGGATCGTTCGCCTGCAGCTGCAGTGGATCTTCTAGGAAGCGGTTTCCCAGGATCCAATGCCATGCCTTGCTTGGAAACCTGGACGGGGGCAGCGATCGCCCGCTGCCCCCAACCCCTTCCAGAGGGCATAACAACGGAGCAGCCCCGAAATTCAGCCGGCACCGTCGCGAACCCGTTCGCTTCGGTGCCGGTCTTGTTTTAACCCCGCGCCAACCTGAACCCCGCGGCCATGGCCGGCCGGGCTATTTCACCTGCCCGAACCCGCCGCTGCCTCGCAGGCTCCAGACCACGCGGCCTTCGATGCCGGATCGCTGCACCGGCCCGAACTCCCTGCTGTCGCGGCTGTCGGGTGGATTGTCCCCGAGGAAGAAGTACTCGTCCTCCGCCAGGTCCATTGTCCCGGTGTAGAAACGGGCGTAGGCCGGGCGCGCCTTGTTCCAGGTGTCGGACGCGCTGCCGTCTCGCGGATACACTTCTTGCTTGTCCGCAAGAATCCGCCCGTAGCGTGCGTCCATGGACTCGCCCGGCAGGCCTACCAGACGTTTGATCAGCGGGTTGTGGTCCTCACCCTCGACGTCCAGCACGTAGATGCCGTATCGGCCCATCGGGGGCTCCGTCAGGTCGACCAGCAACACGTCGCCCGGCATGAGAGTAGGCTCCATGCTTTGCCCCTCGACGCGCACAGCCTTGAAGTTCACTGCAATCAGCCCACCCAGTGTTGCCATGCCCGCGACAATCGAGAGCACAGTTACCGGCATCGGCTTGAGCCGCGTGAACCCCAGTATGCCGGTGGCACCCGCCCAGATGACAGGCCACAGGTACAGCCCGCGGGTGAGGGGCACCACGCCCAGTACCGTGAGAATGAACAGCGCCAGCAGCCCGCCCGCGATCAGCGTCAGCACGGACACAATTGTCGGAATTCGCGTCGGCTCAACGGCTGGTTCGCTCATGCCCGCATTATGCCGCCTTGTTGCCCCGTTTGCTTGTGCCCGATACAACGGGCCCATGGACGAGAAGACCGTACAGCACGTGGCAAGGCTCGCGCGACTCAAGCTGACTGAGGCCGAGATCGCACGCTTCGCGGGCGAGATGTCGGCGATCACCGGCTACATCGACCAGCTCTCGAAAGCGAATGTGGACGGCGTCGAGGCCACGGTTCACCCGGTCAGCGACCGCAACCTCTGGCGCGAGGACGCGGTGCGCGACAGCTTCAAGCGCGAAGAGGCAACGTCCAACGCCCCCGACAGCGAACAGAACTTCTTCCGCGTCCCGCCTGTCATCGAATAGGCGTTCCAGCCATGGATGAGCTGCTCAACATCGACGCAACGGAAGCTGCCCGCCTTGTTCGTGAAAGGGACACGACGGCCGAGGCGCTGACTGCGCTGGTCCTGGAGCACGCAGAGAAAACCGAGCCCAGGGTAGGTGCCTTCCTGCGCCTGGACATAGACGGCGCGCTCGAGCAGGCGCGCGCGGTGGATGCCGGCAAGTTAGGCGGCCCCTTGGCCGGCGTGCCGATCGCCATCAAGGACAACATTCACGTCAAAGGCCAGCTCACCACGTGCGCCTCGCGCATCCTGGACGGCTTCGTCGCCCCGTACGACGCCACGGTCGTGCAGCGGTTGCGCGATGCGGGGGCGGTCATCATCGGCAAGACCAACCTCGACGAATTCGCCATGGGCAGCAGTTGCGAAAACAGCGCCCTGCAGCAGACCCACAACCCGTGGGACGTCAGCCGCGTGCCCGGCGGCAGCTCAGGCGGCTCGGCGGCGACCGTTGCGGCACGCAGCTCGTATATCTCGCTGGGCAGCGATACGGGTGGCAGCATTCGCCTGCCGGCCAGCTTCTGCGGGCTGGTGGGCTACAAGCCCAGCTACGGGCGCGTCTCACGCTACGGGCTGGTGGCGTTTGCCAGCAGCCTGGACCAGATCGGCCCGTTCACACGCTCGGTGCGTGACGCGGCACTTTCACTGAAAGTCATGGCCGGCCGCGACCCGATGGACAGCACGACGCCCGACCGCGAAGTCCCGGACTACCCCGCGCTGCTGAAGGGCGATCTCAAGGGCAAGCGCGTCGGCGTCGTACGCCAGTACCTCGACGAGATGCCGAACCGCGAAGTCGCCGATGCCGTCGGCGTCGCCATCGACGCGATGAAATCCCTCGGCGCCGAAATCGTCGACGTCGAGTTGCCGCACGCCGAATACGGCATCGCCGTCTACTACGTCGTCGCCAGCGCCGAGGCATCAAGCAACCTGTCCCGCTTTGACGGTGTGCGCTACGGGCTTCGCAGGCAGGCCG
Organism: Planctomycetota bacterium; assembly: GCA_020638675.1. Lineage (GTDB taxonomy): Bacteria > Planctomycetota > UBA8742 > UBA2392 > UBA2392 > JACKID01. Next base: position 435,466 of record JACKID010000002.1, on the reverse strand, counting down.
ACAACCTGCTCGACATGTACGAAAACAGCCGGGGCGACGGCTTCGGGCCCGAGGTCAAGCGCCGCATCATGCTGGGCACCTATGCGCTCTCGGCCGGACATTACGACGAGTACTACGGGCGTGCAGGCAAGGTGCGCACGCTGATCAAGCGTGATTTTGACGAGGCCTGGAACAGCTGCGACCTGATCGCCGGGCCTTGTGCGCCGTTCCCGGCATTCAAGGCGGGCGAAAAGTCCGATCCGCTCAGCATGTACCTGTGTGACGTCTTCACCATCCCGGCAAGCCTTGCGGGCCAGTGCGCACTCAGCATGCCCGTGGGATTTGATGCCGCGGGGCTGCCGATCGGGATGCACCTGCAGGCCGCACCCTACGCCGACGCCGAACTGCTCTCGGCCGCGCATGCAATCGAGCAGGTACTGAAGCCGAAAGTGGACCGGGTGCCCGCAATCGCATAGAATCGCCAACTGGTGGTTCATGAACGCGCCTGACCCCGGCAACGCGCCATTAATGCCCGAGGATTCCCTCGACGATCCTGAATTGGGCTTCGGGGACGAGCAGGAGTTGACCCTCGAGCCGCAGGTCCACGACGTGACCATCAACGTCGAGCCCGAGCCCGAGAGCCTTTCCAACGAGCCCGAGCCGATGGACCTCACGACCGATGCCAACGTCCCGCTCGACGTCGAGCCCGATGCCGACCTCAGCAACACGGTCGAATTCACCGACAACGCGCCCTCGCTCGACAGCGAAGACAAGCGGGAAATCGACGCCAAAGCAGGCGAAGATGACCAGGGTGAATTGCAACTCGAGATCAAGAGCCTCAAGGCCGAGTTGCAGGGGTTGCAGGACGAGCGCGCCGCGCTGCTGGAGAAAAATCGCGACCTGCAGGACAAGCTCGAAAGCGCCGCCCCCAGCGGCGAGCTGAGCCGCATGCAGGCGCAACTGAACGAGGCCAAGAAGCACCACGCCGACGCCGAGGCCGAGATCAGGCGCCTGAAGGCGGAGGTGCAGGAAGCCGTGCGGCGCGCGGAAGAGCTCGAGGCCAGGAACAGCGACGCCGCCGAGGCGGTGCCCGACGACACCAGGAAGGAACTCGATCTGATGGACGCCCAGATCAAGGCGCTCCAGACCGAGAACACCCAGCTCAAGTCCGCACTGAAGGAAGCCCAGGGCGCTGAGAGCCGCACGGAGCACGCACACGACCAGCTCGGGCGAAAGGTCGAGGAGCTTGAGCTGGAGGTGAAAGACCTGCGCCAAGAGCTGGAACTGGGCAGCAAGAAGCTCGACGCGAAGATCAAGGAGAACGAAGAGATCGGGCGCGAACTGGCCGTGGCCAGGAAGGAGCTGGCCGACGGGCGGGACGCGAGCGACGAGGTCGAGCGCAAGTCACGCGAGCTGGACGATCGAAAGGCCGAGCTCGACGCCGTCACCAAGGCGCTGGCGGAATCCAGGGCCGAGGTCGAGCGCCTCGCGCCCATGGAGGCTGAAGTCAAACGCGTCGAGAGCCTCGAGGACCGCATCACCGACCTGCAGGAGGCGCTGGTAGCCAAGGAAAAGGACGTCGCGGAGCTGCAGGAGAAACTCGACAGCGAAGCCGCGCGCAGTTACCGCCTGTCCCAGCGACGCATTCCCGCCCTGAACGCGGAATTGGAGCAGTCGCAGGAAAGCGCGCGCGAGCTTGAACGCAAGCTGCAGAAGGCCGAGCTGAAGGCCAACACCTTCGAGGAACAGGTCAAAGAACTTGAGGGCAAGCTGGAAGACCTGCAGCGTGCACTGAAAGGCGCCAAAGCCCGCGCCCAGGACACGGCGATCGTGCAGGCCGGCGACGTCGATTCCAGCCAGCTCGTGGGCGACGAAGTGCGCCGCCTCACCAACCGGCTGCACGAAGTCGAGGAGGAACGCGGACGCCTGTTCGACACGCTCAAAAAACTGGGCGAATTGCACAGGTCCGAGCTGAAACAGCACAGCAGCCGCGCCGACCGCCTCGAGCAGGAATCCGACGAACGCTACGAAGACCTGCTCAAGCAGCGAACACAGATGCGCGTGCTGAAAGAGCGCATTTCCGGCATGTTGAAGCTTGCCGAGGACCTGACCAACACAGTGCAGGGCCAGCGACAACCACTGCTGGAGGCACTGCGCAAGCTGGCCGACGTCCCGCCCGACACCAATTAGCCGCCTTGACAGTTCGTGCGCTGAGGCACTTTGGGGCGGACCGCATGTTTTTTGCAGATGCAACCTCTGCTTGACCCCGTCCCGGGCGAGGCCTATAAGCGGTTGAGCGTCGACCACATAGTCGACGCCTATTTTTTCGACTTTGATTGTCTCTGACGGATTTCGAGAAAGCATCGCGGCCATGGTTACCAGCCTGAACAAAGAGACTGCACGCATCACCGAGCTGATCAAGCAGGAGCACCTGGGAGAAGTCGAGACGGTCTGGACAGAGGCGCTGGGCAAGGCGCCGACCGAAATCGACACCTTCCTGTCCCTCGCGGACAAGCTCGCCAAGGCGGGCCACGGCGAAAAGGCCGGCAACCTGCTTGAGCAGGTCGTGAACAAGCTCGATGAGCTGGGTGAGCGCAAGAAAGCCGCGACCGTCCTCGGCGAACTCGCCCGCGTCGCGCCGCGCAATCCCAACCAGAAGGCGCTTGCCGAGACGGTGTTCGGCAACGCCTACAGCGACCTCGCCGGATACGACAAGTGCGTCGAGCGCGCCGAAGAAGCCAGCAACGGAAGCGACAACAAGTTCGTGCGCGACCTCTGGAGCCAGCTGATGTTCCAGCCCGGCGACTGGGTGTTCCACGACGCCGGCTGGGGCCTGGGTGAAGTGAAGGAGATCGACGCCGAGGCAGGCGAGCTCAAGATCGATTTCCTGAGCAAGGAAGACCACAAGGTCAAGCTCGGCGCGGCGGCGAAGTTCTTCCGCAAGCTCGGCAACGACGACATCATGGTCCAGCGCGCCGCCCACATGGATGAGCTGAAGCAGCGCTGCAAGGATGACCCGGTCAGCGTAATCCTCACGGTTCTCAAGGCGCACAACAACAAGAGCAACCTCAAGCGCATCAAGGCCGAGCTGGTGCCCGCGGTCATCGAAAGCAAGAACTGGGCGAAGTGGTGGACCGGCACACGAAAAGAACTCGCCCAGCACCAGTACATCAAGCTTGGCACCGGCACGAACCCGACGATTGACCGCCTCGTGACGGCCATGACGCTCGAGGACGAAACCCGCGAGCGCTTCGACAACGCCATTCACCTGCTGCAGAAGCTTGAGCTGTTGCGCCGCTACGTCCGCGATTCCGAAAAGGGCGAAGCCCGCCGGGACCTGCTGCAGTACGTCGCAAATGACCTGAAGGAGTCGGTCGGCGGAGATGGCGAACTGGATGTGCACCGCCGCTCCGGCGGGACGCTGGCCGGTGACCGGATCATCGTCGCGTTCCTGGTAGACGACCTCCGCAAGGCCGAGAAGGAAGTCGAAGTCGACCTGGGCTACAGCGTCGATGACCTGGTGAAGAGCAGCGAAGACGTGCTCACGCGCATTGAAGACGTCCGGGACGCCGACTACCAGCAGCGCAGCCTTGAGCGACACATGAAGCTCAACGAAGGCGCCTGGGCAAAGACGTTCGGCGAATCGTTCCTGAAAGATGTGCCCAGCCTGTGGGACTACATCGCAAAGAAGCTCATGGAAGCCGATCATCACGCCGAGCTTCGCAAGGCGCTCGACACGGTGAACGCCGACGGCGAGAAGTATCCGCTCCAGACGCTATGGGTTTCGCGTCGCGGCATCCTTGGCAATGAGCTGCCGCAGGGGCTCGACGTGCCGCCCGCGAACGAGCTGTTCAGCAAGCTGCTCTGGACCATCAACAAGGTTCTCACCCGCATCGAGCGCGGAGAGAACCAGTTGAAGGAAGTGCTCGCCAGCCTGCGCGCGGCGATGACAGAGCGGAACTCCCGCCTGCTCACCACCGCCATGGATGGGCTCAACGAGGACCGTGCGGCCCACCTGCTTCACGAGGTCGAGCGCTGCCGCGGACTGAGCGACATTCACCAGTCCACGCTGCGCGAACTCATCATGAAGGCGTTCCCGGCGCTTCAGGCCAAGGCAGCCCTGACGGCCGCAGAGATGCACGATGAAGAGGGCAGCGGTGAAATCCTCGCGACCGAGGCGGGTCTGCGCAAGCGCCAGGCCGAGCTCAAGAACATCCAGGAAGAGGAGCTGCCGGACGTCGCCAAGCAGATCGGCGAAGCGCTGGCCATGGGCGACGTGTCCGAAAACGCCGAGCTCGATGCCGCGCGCGAACGCGAAAGCCGCCTGAAGGAAGCCGCGAAGGAGATCATGGACGAGCTCAAGCGCGTCAAGGTGATCGACCCGGCAACCGTCGACGCCAGCGTCGCGGGCTTCGGCACCAAGGTCAGCCTGAAGCGCGAGGACGGCAAGTCGAAGAACTACACCATTCTCGGACGCTACGAGGCGGACCACGAGAACTTCATCATCAGCAACGAAAGCCCGATCGCGCAGGGTATTCTGGGCAAGAAGCCCGGCGAAAAGGCCATGGTCGAGACGCCCGAAGGGGCCGTGGCCTACGAGGTCATCAGCGTCGAACGCGCAGAATAGCTCACGCCTGTCAACACGGCCCCCGCTTCCGGGCGGGGGCCGTGTGTTTGGCCGGGCGTCGCTGCGTTGACCCAAGCCGTGAAAGCTTGGATACTTGCGGGAAATGAATGCGCGCGCCGTGACGGCCGGGGGCCGTCAGGGTTTTGTATGCGCATTCGGAGATCGAAGCGTGCCACGACTGCTGGTTGAGAAGGGTCCCGACCGCGGCAAATCGGTAACGATTGCCGTGGGAGGCCAGGTCGTCGCCGGGCGTGACAAGGAAGCCAACCTCCAGCTCTCCGACACCATGGCCTCGCGCCGCCACTTCCTGATCGCCAGCAAGGGCAGCGTCTTCGGGCTGAAGGACCTCAACAGCGCCAACGGCACGCTCGTGAACGGCCGCCTTGCGGCAGGCGCGCACAAGCTTGCCTATGGTGACAGCATCCAGGTCGGCGAAACCCTGATCTCGTGGTTGCCGGACGAGCAATCGGACAAGCACGGCGGGCTGATCGGGCAGCAGATCGGCGGCTATCGAATTGAGGAGCGCCTCGGGCGCGGCGCGATGGGCACCGTGTACAAGGCGACGCAGCTCAGCCTCGGGCGCACGGTGGCGCTGAAGGTGCTGTCTCCGGACCTCGTGAAGGACGAAAAGTTCTGCGAGATGTTCGTCAAGGAAGCCCGCGCCGCGGGCAGTCTGAACCACCCGAACATTATCCAGGTCTACGACGTCGGCGATGAAGGCGGCCAGTACTTCTTCAGCATGGAGTACGCCTCAAAGGGAAGCGTGCTGGAGGAGCTGTCCGCGAAGAAGTCGATCACGCTGACGCGCGCCGTCAAGGTCATCAAGGATGCGTGCAACGCGCTCGACTACGCCGAGCGCAAGGGCCTCGTGCACCGCGACATCAAGCCCGACAACCTGATGGTTACCGAGGATGACAGCGTGAAGCTCGGCGACCTCGGGCTCGCCATGAGCACGCAGGAACTGCAGGCGGAACAGGACGGCGTGTTCGGCACACCGCACTACATCGCACCCGAGCAGGCCATGGGCAAGGCGATCGACCACCGCGCGGATATTTACGCGCTGGGCGCAACGTTCTATCGCACGCTGACCGGCAAGACGCTGTATACCGGCGCGACCGTCAAAGAGATTCTCAAGAAACAGGTGCGCGAGCCGCACACACCGATCACCGAGTCGATGCCGGACTGCCCGCAGGCAATCTCGCGCATCATCGACCGCATGCTCGCCAAGAATCCCGCCGAGCGCTACCAGCACGCCAGCGAGATCGTTCAGGATCTCAGCGACTGGGAAAACCTTGCCTCGCGCCGCGCCGCAAGCGACGGAAGCGCCTTCGGCGGACGCGCGGCGGGCCTGTCGCCTGACCAGTCCCAGCAACTGGCCGAGCTCACGAAGCAGCGCAAACTGATCATCGCGGCCGTGATAGCGTTGATCGCGCTGCTGCTTGCGGCGTTCTCGGTCTGGTTCTTCGTCTTCAGCGGCAGCTCCGCAGCGAACAACATCACGAGCAACGCAAACGCAAACGTCGCCCCGGCAAACAATGCGCCGCCGTCGAACAATGAGCCGGATGTCCCGGAAGACGTCAAGGCCGCCAACAAGGCGCTTGAGGATGCGCTGCTGTACGCCGACTTCAAGGTCAGCGAAGGCAAGGATGACAAGGATGCCTACGCCGCTGCCATCGCCAAGCTGGAAGAGAAGCTGGGCGAGAACCCCAAGGCGGCGGCAGACCGCAAAAAGCTCGTGACCGACCGCATCCAGGAGTTGAAGGACAAACTGGATGCGATATCCAAGGGCGCGGCGGCCGTGTCCGACGAATGGGACCAGGTCTTCCGCGATGCGGAAGCGGCGATCACCGAGTTCCACTACCAGGCCGCGGCGGAGCTCGCGCAGGGCTTCATCAACAAGTACCAGGACTCGACCAACGAGGCGATCAAGAAGGTTGTCGAAGAGCGCGCGGTGGACTACTACACGCGGCAGTACGGCGCGAGCGTCAAGAACCACTACGAGACGTTCATCGCCTCGATGAATCACGAGATCGAAGAGGCCGAGAAGTACCAGACGCCCGAGATGAAGGCCGCGACGGCAGAAACCGTGCTGGGCCGCGTTCGCGACGCGCAGGCCACCTGCGATCACGCGGACTACGTGAACTACCTGAAGGACTTCGGCGATCGCATTGAGCAGAAGCTTACCCTGTTCAAGGCGCAGGCCACGGCGGCGGAGCGGGTGGCGGTCGACGAAGCGTTCGCGCGCAGCAGTGCGGCGCTGCAGATCGTGCTGGAAGCCTGCCGGCGCGACGTCGCGCGGGGCGATTTCAAGCAGGTGTCCCAGCGCCTGCGCGACTTTGAGCTGAGCGACACCGACTACATCGCGTACAGCGAGCGTGCGCGCTTCAAGACGATTCTCGACGACATCAAGCGCCGCGAGGAGCAGACGACGCTGGAGTACCAGTCGCTGCTCAAGCTCGTGCGCGCGGACGCGTTGCCGGACATCATCGAGACCAACGACCTGCTGAAGCTTCACCCATGGCCGGCCGACGTCGTCAAGTTCTTCGGCAGCGCGCAGGCCGTGCTGACGATTCGCGTGAAGACCGAGCTCGACAACGAGCAGTGGAGCATTGAGCTGTCGGATGCCAAGAGCGGCAAGGTCACCAAGCTGTCCGCGGCCGAAGTCGACACACGGGAAAAACGCATCGCGCTGGCGACGGCGCTGACACACCTGATCACGCATCACACGGGCACCTGGGATGCGCTGCATAAGCCGGTCAGCAGCGGCGGGCCGCCGATCCTGGTCGGGCTGTTCGCGTGGATGTGCGAGCTTGAGGCCTACGACGCCGCATGGCCGCTGATCGACCATGCCTGGAAAAACCTCAGCGCCGATGACCCGTCACGCCCGCTGGTGCGCGAATACTACGCGTGGGGGCTGCTCGGGCTTGCGAATTCGATGGCCGGGCGCGGCGACAAGAATGGCGCGCAGCAGCTGCTCAACCGCCTGGAGTCCGAATTCAAGGACACCCGCGCAAACCAGGGCAGGAAGTAGACGCCCATGACCCCGGATCGATGTTGCAGTTTAAGCGCATCACGGATTCCATCGGGCGTTGACCGTTTGGTGGAGCAAGCGTGGACATAGGCTCCGTTTTCATCTTCCTGGGCATCCTGACCCTTTCCGGTCTGTTTTCGGGGACCGAGACGGCCCTCACGGCCGTGTCCACAGTGACGCTCACTCGCCTCGCCGACCACGGCAACCGCGCCGCAAAGATTCTGCTCAAGATGCTGCGCGAAAAGGGGCGCGTCATCGCCGCGCTGCTGGTGGCGAACAACGTCGTGAACGTGATTCTTGCCGTCTACGCGACCGTTGTGTTTGACGGATTCCTCAAGGGCAAAGACCTGATGCCGCAGTGGGCCGCGCCGATCGTGGCGTCCGTCTGCTCGGTAATTTTCCTGCTGGTGTTCGGTGAGGTTGTCCCGAAGTCCATCGCGGTGCGAATGCGCAACCAGTGGGCGCTGACCTCGGCCTGGTTCGTGGTTGGGCTGATGCTGATTACGCGTCCGGCCACGTGGCTGCTGATCACGTTCAGCAACGCCATCATGCGCCTGATGGGAAGCCGCGCCGGTGATGAGGACATCTTCGACGTTCACGAAATCCATACGGTCGCGCACATGGGCGAGCAGATGGGCGTGATCGACACGATGGAAAAGCAGCTGATCCAGCGGGCCGCCCAACTCAATGATACGCGCGTGCGCGAAATCATGGCACCGCGAACGGACATCCAGGGCGTGGAGCTGCAGACCAGCCTGGACGACATCCGCGCGCTGTTCCGCAAGACGCCCTACTCGCGCCTGCCGGTCTACAAGGGCGATTTTGACGACATCGTGGGCATCCTGAATTTCAAGGAGTTCCTGCGGCATGAGACCAGCGAAGGTTTCGACCTGCGCTCGTTCCTGCATAAGCCGTTGTTCGTGCCTGATTCGATGTTCATCGGCGATCTTCTCAACGAAATGCGCGCCAAGCGCAGCCATCTCGCCATTGTGCTCGATGAGTACGGCGGCACGTCCGGGCTGGTGACGCTGGAAGACGTGGTCGAAATGCTCGTCGGGCGCATCGAGGACGAATACGACGTCGTTGCAACGCCCTTTGAGCAGGTCGACGAACGCACCTGGGAAGTGGACGGCCGGGTCAGCGACGAGCGCCTGGTTGCCCGCCTGGGCGTTTCGCTGCCGCCCGAAGCGCTGGAAGGCTTTGACACGGCGGCCGGGCTGGCCCTCAAAGCCTTCGGGAATATCCCGTCGGAAGGGGACGCCACGACGTATCATGGGATGGAGATCACGGCGACGCGCGTGCGGGGCCATCGTGTGCGCAGATTGCGCATCCGGAAGCTGACCCCTGAAGAGACAGAGGCGGCGGAAGCCGAGGAAGCGGCAGGAGTCAGCGGGCGCCGCCGCCATACGCGGCAGATCAAGGCCGCGGAAGAAACAGTGCACGGACGCAAGTCGCTCGATCAGCCGCAGCTTGTCGGCGGCGAGGACGAGCCGAACAAGGACCAGAAGGCCTAGCAAGATCTGGAGTACGCGATGCGAATTGCAATCTGCCTGTTGATGGCCATCTGCACAGCCCAGCTTTGGGCGCAGACACTTCCGCCGGGAACGACCCCGCCGGAGCCGTCGGCCGCCAAGGAGTCCTTCGTCACGCAGCCCGCCGCCGTGGACCGCGGTGCTCGCGGGCTGGCAATGCGGCTTGTGGCAAACGACCCGGCCGGTTTTGCCAACAGCAGCAGCAAACAGCCCGCGATCCGGTTCAGCGCCGGCGTGACGCTGGTTTCGGGCAGCTTTCAGTTGCTCAACCAGAATGAAGCGCAATTCAGCATCGACGTCGACGAAGACGCGGAGGGCACAATTGAAGTCAGCCTCGACCTGTACTCCGTCAACGGCACCAAAGTACTGAAGACCCTGCGTGGCACGCTTGGCATCAAAGGCACCACACCCGTCAGCGGCTCACAGGCCAAGGTGGGGGTGGAGAGCGTCAAGCTGGTGCAGGTGAACAGCCCCAATCCGCAAGCCGCCGGGGTGATCATCATCAGCGGCGCAATCGCCGGCAGCGTGACGATCAAGGCGCCGACCGGCTGTGCTTTCCAGGCCGAGCCGACGGTCACGACCACCAGCGGCAGCATCAACTCACCGGCGCTTGCCCAGGCCAACACGCTGTTCAGCTTCGCGATCGGCAATGCGGCGCTCGACAACGTAACCGTCCGGGTGGAAGGCATTGAATACAACACCCAATACTTTGACCTGGTGGGCGGCGTGCCCGGCGACCTCGCGTGCGAGATCACCGGCGCCGCGTTGTCCAACCAGACGGCGCTCGTGATCAACGCCTTCACGGCCAAGCTCCCGATCCAGGGCAGCAACGACAACGGCGATCCTGCCCCCGCGCCCGCGACGCCAAGCGGCAGCGAAAGCAGCGCCAGCACTTCCAACCCGGCGGCGACTCCTTCATCGATCAACACGGGCAGTCGCCCGCTCGAGAGCTCGGACAACAACCGGAACAACCGCAACCGGAACCGCAACAACACCGGCAACACGGGCGGCGGCTTTGTCGGCCCCAGTCCCAACAACACCGGCCGTGCGAGTGGTCCCGGCCCCGTGGCGCTGCCGAACAATTCGCGCGGCTTTCCGAACCAGAGCCCGTCCGGCGGTCCAGTCGGCGGCGGTGGTGGCGTGATCGGCAAAGGCACCGGTGGCGACCTCGCAGGCAGCGGCAGCATCACGCAGGACGCGGTGCCCAAGGAAGACATGGAAAAGAAGCTGGAGAAGAAAGTCGTGCCCAAGGTGCTCGAGGTCAGCCCGGGACTCCACTTCTGCGACAAGGACTTCAAGCCGGTCACCGCGCTCGTTCTCGACAAGGCGGTGGCGGACGAAGCCGGCGGGCGCGTCTGGATCGTGCTGAAACTGAAGAAAGACAAGAACCCGGAAAAGGTTGAGACCGTCACGGTCAAGCTGACTGTCAACGGCACGACCCGCGAGCTCGCACTGACAGAGACGGGCAAGAACACCGGCGAGTTCCGCTGCGGCAAGGACGGCATCCTCGTGGTCGCGGACAAGAACCCCGACAGCAACGCCGAGGAAAAAGAAGCCGAGCCACCCAAACCCCGCTACCCCCGCTAGCAAGCGCCCACAACCCCCGCCTCGCGCGGGGGTTGTTCTTTTTTCAGAATCCACGCCACCTTTTGCCGGTCTCGCGTGCTTAGCCAATGATGGACGCGCTCATGACACAGGGAGACACGCTGATCCGCCTGATGAAGGAGCACCAGGCCGACGTCTGGCGCTATCTGCGTTTCCTGGGCGCCGAGCCGTCGACGGCCGACGACGTCACGCAGGACACGTTCATTTACATGTACCGCCGCCTGATAGACGGCGATTCCCGTGACTCCACCGGCGCCTACCTGCGCAAGGCAGCCAAACACTTCTACCTGAATCGCCTGCGCGCATCGAAGCGCGAAGTAGCGCTCGATTTCGACGCCGCCGACACGATCTGGGAAGCACTTACGCCCGGCACAGGCGATGACCGGATTGACGCGCTGGAGCGCTGCCTGGACAAACTCGCCGAGCGCGCCCGCCGCGCCATAGACCTCAAGTACCGCGACGGACGCAAAGAGACCGAGGTGGCGGAGGCGATGGATACCAGCGCCGAGGCCGCCAAGGCCCTGTTGAAGCGCACGCGCGAGCAATTGCGCGAATGCGTCGAAAGGCAGGTGAAGCAATGACCACCGCCGAGCAATTGATCGAGAACGACCTCGCGGAGCTTCTGGGGGGCGCAACTCCGCCCGACCTGATTGAGCGAACGCTCGCCCGCATTGAGGCCGGGGAAACCGCTGAGGCGCTGGTCGCCGACAAGCTCCCAACGCCGGCCGAGCCGACGCCGAAGGGCCGGCTCCTGTTGTTCCGACGCCTCGCCACGGCGGCCTGCATGCTGATCGCGATCGGGTTGATCACCTGGGTGATGTGGCCCAGGCCGCTGCCTGAGACTGTCACGCCGACGCCCGATGCGAGCTATGTAGTGCGAGACGACTACATCCAGCTCAAGTCCGGCTGGCTCCTGCTTACGGACGGTGCGCCAGAAGTGCGCGTTGACAACGGCCGTGTCAGCGACGTCCAGGGGCGCGCCGTCGCAGGAGTCGGCATTCCCGACGAGACCGCGCTGGACTCGCTCGCGGAACAATTCCACTTCAGCGCAACGGAGAGAGACATGTTGAAGCTGCGCAAACGCTGGCTCACGGCCGGAGGACTGGCCCTGTGCCTGTTTACCGGCTCGGTCAACCTGAACGGTAGTACCGTCCAGGCGAAAGACCTGCCGAAGCCGGAAGTCAAGGAAGAGAAGATCGAGATACCCGCCGCCGACGATATCGAAGGCGTGCGCAAGCTGGTGCGCGGGGCGGTGCGGGTCGACGTGATGGTCGATGGCAAGATGGTCGTCCTGGATGACCTGTTCGACGTCCGGCGCATCACCGAGGCCCTGACGGCCGAAGGTTTCGCTACCTCCGACAAGCATCTCGGCTGGGATCCGTGGGACGGCGTAACGATGTATCTGGCCGACGGGCGCAAGATCACGACATCCGGGCTGAGCTGGGAAGAGGATGTGTACGACATGCGCCTGCCGGGCATGAAGGGCCTGCAGACTTACGTGACGCCGGGCGGCGCCCACGACGTGCTGCGCCCGTACTTTGAGCGCGCCCGAAACAGTGTGGTCGCGGAAGAGAGGCGGGCGTTCAAGGTAGTGCGCGAATGGACCGGCGCGGACAGCGAGATTACCGAAAGACGTTGTGAGATCGTCACGGACAACAAGGCTTGGTCGGCGCTTTGGATGGAGCACACCATCAACCCGGCCGACGACCCGGTGAACCCGCCGAAGCTGCCTGACGTCGACTTCGACAAGGAAATGATCGTGGCCGTCTTCGGCGGCAGTGGCTGGAACAGCCGCGGCTACCACGTGGTCGAGCTACTCGAAGGTGAAACCACACTCACCGTGCGCGTCGACGAGACGACCTACCAGACCGTGAACGGCGCGGACAAAGTCACGCCCTATGGCATCTTCGTGCTGCCGGCAACACGGCTGCAAATGGTGGTTGAGGAAAATGTACAGTCCCTCAAGCACGAGAGTCCTACCTGGAAGACGATCGGTGAATATGTCGCCAGTGAGTCCATGGACGTCGTTGGTCAGGTCTGGCGCCCGTCGTTCGAGCGCACAAAAGCAGGCGGCCCCGGGGGGCACGAGTTCCGGGCGATTTACAACATCGAACAGTGGAACGTAGCGGTCAGTGAGATCGGCGTGGTCGATGAGCTGATGCCGATGCCGGACTTCGGCAAAAGCATCGGCTTTGTTGCTTTCGCCACGCGCCTCAAGGGCCTCGGCGACCTGAAGCTCACACCCGTCGGCTTCAGCGACCGCAAGGCCGTCCTGCGCTTCGAAGTTCCGGTCGCGCAGTCCGACGGCAACCCGGAGTACGAAAACATCTGCGGGCTGTGGCTGTTTCCGCGACCGAGTCGGGACGTCGTAGTGGAGGAGCCGATCCTCAGCATGACCGAACCGCCACGGTGGAAGGAGACCATGACCTTCAGCCGGAAGGACGAGCCGTTCGGCGTGCACTACGTGAAGTACATGGAAAACATCGAGAAGAACCAGGAAGGTCCGTTCTTCGCCGTTGCAAATACTGCCGAGGAGACGGACGCGCTCGTGGAGGGGCTGCCGAATGACTTTGTTGACTGGGACCGCGAGTCGCTGGTCGTGGTCTGGGTGCCGAGTATGCGGATGAACGAAGGAGCCACAGCGTCGGTCACGAAAGAGAATGGCAAGTGGACACTCACCTATCACCTGACCGCGCCAAGTGGCGTGGACCCGGGCGTGAAGGCAGCGACCATACTCATCAAGGTCAAGAAGCCCGACTTGCCGTTGGTTGTCAGGCAAAGCTTGAAGGCCGGCCCCGGACCGGCGGAGCTCACCGACGCGGCACCGTTCAAAGATTAGTGGCGGTGAAAGCCCGACGCGGCGTCCGCAAGGGCGCCGCGGTTGGCTTAGCTCGGCGGTGGGGGTGTGTCTTCGTAGATGCCCACCCACTCGTCGGCGAGGTGGGCGTCGTGGAACATCAGCCATGACCGGTTGGCTACGGCCGCGGCTCGCATCTGCTCGTGGATGATCGGCAGCGAGGCGGAAACGTCCGTCAGCGCCAGGTCGAGGTAGCTGTACTTCTTGCCTGTTCCCGTGCCGACCACGACGCCGAGACCGGCCTCGATCAACGCTTCGTTGACGGTCTTTTCGACGGCTTTGCGCTCGTCCATGCGGGCGGCGATCTTGCGCCCCTCGCCGTCGAACTTCAGGAAGCAGAAGGTCTCGCCCACGCGCGAATAGCGGCGCGAGTCGAAGTTCTGCCCGAGTTGCGCGCAGGCGCTCATGGAATCCAGGGCGCTGCTGCCCATGATCAAATCCTGCTGGCGCGGGTATTCGTCCTTCTGCGGCGGGCTGAGCCGCCACAGGCTCCATTGCAGGCGGTCCACGTTCATGACCAGGGGCGTTTCGCGCAGTGTCGCGTCGATGTTCGCAACCTCGGCGAACACGTGCCGCTTCAGCTCTTCCAGCGGCACCCAGTTGCTGCCTTCTTCGCGGTCCACGACCTCGATCCGCCCGGTCCAGCGCGCAAACGCCTCTTCGCCAAGCAGCGACTCCGCGGCGATCGCCGCCTGCACGGCGCCCAGTTCGCGGTCGAGCGCGTCGGGCATGAAGAACTTGAGCGTCACCCGGTTCATCTCGTCCACGGCCGTTGAGACCTTGCAGCGCCCCAGCTCGCGCTCGGTCTCGGCCTCCACGGCGGCGAGCGCCACGTCGGGTGACTCGGCCGGGCGGGCGTGGTACAGCTCGAAGCCGTCGATCTTTGGCGCGCGGGCGATGATGGCGTCGGCCAGCGGGCGCAGGTACAGGCGGTGCTCCGGCGTGATCACCAGGCGCTCGTCGTCGCCTTCGAGGGCGGGCCCGAATTCCCAGCCGAGGCGCTGGTCCACCTGTTCCAGGTGCTCGCGCATGAAGGCCGGGATGTCGAAGTCGGAATCGTCGCTGAACGATTCCCGGATCTCGGTCGCGTGTTCGGCAAATGCGGTCCACCAGCGCGCGATGCGCGATTCCACGGCAAGGCGTGAGGCGTTCTCTTCGTGATCGTTCGGGTCAGGGTACAGCCAACGCATCCCCGCAACTTAGCCAGCGCGAGCGGGTGGTCGAGGGGGCGGTCACGGCGGCGGCGGGGTGTCGTCGTAGATGCCCACCCATTCGTCGCACCAGTCGTAGTCCAGGAACAGCAGCCAGGAATTCACCGAGGCGTTGTGAGTGCGCATGACTTCGCGGATCACTGGAATCGCCCCGGCTACATCCGCCAGGGCCAGGAGGCAGTAGCCGAACCATACACCGGATCCGCCGCCGACAAGGCATCCCAAGTCGCTTGCGCGCAAGCCCGCGTCGATGGCGTCCTCGGCCGGCCTGCGGAAGTCGAAGCGTTTGTCTTTGGGAAGCTCTGACTCGTCCAGCTTCAGATAGCAGAACTTTTCGCCGAGACGACTGTACCTGCCTGAATGAAACAGCGTGCCGCGCAGGATGCCCTGCATCATTTCAGTGTGCGGCACCGTCGCGTAGAGCAGGTCTCCGAATCGGTGCGCACTTGGCTCGTAATCCTCCGGTGGATTCAGCTCGAGCCCGGTCCAATCGCAGTCGTTTATCCAACTCGCCCAGGGACCGTCGGGGAGCGATTCCAGAACTGCGTCGATCGCGCGCTGCATGGCTGCTGACGACTGCTCCATCGGCATCCAGCCTTCCCCTTCCGGGCGGGGCCATGCTTCAATTGCGCCGACCCAGCGATCCAGGCACTGCTCGCCGAACATGGACTCGCTCGCTATGAATGCCGCATGGTTGGCGTTCTTTTCGTTGTCAACGCGAGGAAAGAAGTAGCTGACGTCGACCCGGTTCATCTCGCCAACGTCGACTCGCACGGATCCGTTGGATATGTCAACGCCGACGCGGCCATCGACGCTCATCACAGCGCCTGCCGGACCTTCCGGCGGACGCCCGTGGTAGAATTCGAAGCCTGGAATGCGCGGTGCTCTCGCCAGGACTTCATCGGTGAGTGGATGCAGCCCGTGTTCCGCTTCAGGCGAGATCGCGAGCCGATGGCCCTCCCCGTGCAACGCCGGGCCGAATTCCCACATGAGATTCTCATCGACGGCCTGAAGCGTTCGCTGCATGAATGCCACGAGGTCGAATTCCTCCCGGCGCGAGAAGACTCCTGATATGCGTTTGCTGTTCGCGGCAAATTCCTGCCACCAGGCGTCGATGCGTCCGCGCACTGCCTCGCGTGCCGCGTTTTCCTCGCGATCATTCGGGTCTGTGAATACCCAGCGCATGCTTTCTCCGGGAAGGGGGTTCGGACTCATGGATGTTATACTGACGGTTACCGGAGGTCTCACGTGCTCTGATTGATCGAAAGTGGCGTCCGTTGGACGGTTCGCAAACTGACCGGCTCGAAGAAGGGCGGCGACTACTGTTGGTCGATCTATGGCGGCAACGCCACGGCCGACCCCTGGTATCTGGGCGGAACGCAACACCAGCCGCCTCCCCAGCCGGGATCGAAGGATCCCGCGCCCGAAGACTCGGGCGAATTCAAACCGGTCCAGTGAGTGGTCAGTGATCGGTGGCCAGTGGTCGGCGAATGCTGTTTACTGGCCACCGATCACTGACCACTGGAGTCTCCATGGCACTCAAGATTGCACTCAACGGCGCGGGCGGGCGCATGGGCCGGCGTATTGCGGACCTCGCGGCGCACGCGGGCCACGACGTCGTCGCGCCGATCGACCACAAGTTCATCGGTGAGCCCTACGGCAGCGTGATCAGCGATCACCGCTTCCGCAGTGAAGTCAGCGGTTCATACAACGGCGGCGCGGACGTGCTGATCGACTTCAGCCTACCGGAAGGCTTCCGCGCGCGCCTGGCCGACTGCCTCAAGCATGGCACTCCGTTCGTCTCCGGCACGACCGGACTTACCGCAGAAGACTTCACCGGTATGGATGAGGCGGCCGAGACGATTCCCATCGTGTGGGCGCCGAACATGAGCGTTGGCGTGAACCTGCTGTTCGCGCTGGCAAAGCAGGCGGCCTCCGCGCTGCCCGAAACCTACGACATCGAGATCGTGGAGATGCACCACCGCCGCAAGATCGATGCGCCCAGCGGCACCGCGCTCGGCATCCTGCGCGCCGTCTGCGCCGGCAACGGGCGGAACCCCAGCGACGTGGTTCGCCACGGCCGCGAAGGCCAGACCGGCGAGCGCACGCGCAAGGAAATCGGCATGCACGCCCTGCGCGGCGGCGACGTCGTCGGCGACCACACCGTCATCTTCGCAACCGAGGGCGAGCGCATTGAGCTGACCCACAAGGCCAGCAGCCGCGACACATTCGCCGGCGGGGCCCTGCGCGCGGCGGAATGGCTCGTGGGCAAGCAGCCCGGGTTGTACGGAATGCCCGAAGTACTGGGGATTAACGGGTAGGGGCGCGATTGCTCGCGCCCCCGGGCCTGCACCGCGAAGTGCAGTAAGCGCTATCAGGTGCCGAAATCTTCTTCCTCTTCCGGCCCGGCCAGCACGCCGCCGTGCGTCGTGCGGTGCGGGTTCTTGGGCTGAGCCTTGCGGGTCATCCGGTCGTCGTCCTCTTCATCCTTGGGGTCGACCCGTTTTGTCAGCTTGCCGGAGATCTTGCCGGTGGTCGCCCGCCCGCTGGTGCCGACGATGACCGGGCCGATCAGGTTGACGATACGCTCGACCAGGCTCTCTACCTCGAACGGCTTGGCGACGAAATCATCCGCGCCCGCGTCGAGCAGCGCATCGATTTTTTCCTGGGTCTTGTCGGTGCTGATGCCGATCACGGCCGTGTCACGCAACTTGGGCAGGCTGCGAACCGAGCGGCAAACGCCGGCGCCGGTCATGTCCTGGCCGATTTCGAGCTCGACCAGCACGACATTCGGCTGGAATTTGCCGAGCAGGTAGCCGGCCTGGAAGGAATCGCGGGCGGCTTCCACCTGGTATTCGTAGTCACGCAGGGCCTTGGCCAGGGTGGCTGCGAACTTCGGGTCGGGGTCAAGGATCAGCGCGCGGTTGTTGCGCGAGATCAGAGAGGTCGTGGGCAGGCTGCGACGATGACAGAAATCATCGAGGTCTTCCTGTGCCACGCGCGCGTGTCCACCGGGCGTCCGGTGGATCTTGAGCAAGCCCTTGCGAATGGCCCCGATGATGGTGTTTCGGTGCACATTGCAGATCTTGGCTACTTCGCTCGTCGTGTAATACTTGGTCACTGGCTGCGGCTCCGACGTGAATGATTCCCGGTTGTGTACTGTGTATGTAAGTAGCGATTGTATTGTCATTTGCCCCCCAAGTCGAAGCAAAACGGGGGACGAACTAACGATTCGGTCGCAGGAATTGTTCTACACAGAACGCGTAAACATTGTGGATATAGTGACTTATGAATATCGCCAAATCGGGGCGAATGCACATTCCCTAGAGTGTCGGCAGGGGCAAGTCGGTAAAATCCACCACAGGTTGCACAGCACGCACCACTCTAAGAATGCAACGGTGGGCGATATGGAAATTTACTTCCCGCTGATTCTCTGCCCGATGTGGAGGTAGTTGCCATCCAGGTCGCGCAGGTTGCACTCACGCATTCCGTAATCGTGGTCCTTTGGAGCCTGATGAAAACTGGCTCCACGCTCAAGCAGGCGCTGGTGGTACTCATCCACGCCTGAATCAAGCAGCACGAACATCTGGCACTCGTGCAACTCGCCCTGCTTCTGCCATTGCGCGAGGTGCAACATGAGCTCACCCGTGCGCACGCCCGCATAGTCCGGGGCGGCGACGAATGCGATCTCCCAGCCCATCACGTCCCGGTACCACTCGGCCGCGCGCTGCACGTCGCGGACGTGAAATGTCGGGATCAACTGGCTGACAACGGCCGGATCCGGCATGACTACTCCCGTGCCAGGCCCTTCAGGCGAAGCAACTCTGCCAGCGCCTGCTCGGGCGTGATGCTTGAGGTATCAAGCGCGTTCAGTTCTTTCAACGCGGCGTTTTCGGAGATGCTGAAGAGGCTGAGCTGCACCTGCTTGGGGCGTTTCAGCTTCGGTCCCCCGGCCGGCTCGCCCTTCAGCGCCTTGCCGGAGAGCACCGGGCTGTCCGCTTCAAGCTTGCCCAGGATGGCGGACGCGCGCGTGACCACACCGGGCGGAATCCCGGCCAGCTTCGCCACGTGGATGCCGTAGCTGCGGTCGGCGCCGCCCTCGGCGATCTGGTGCAGGAAGATCAGCTCGTCGTTCCATTCCCGCACGACGACGTTCAGGTTTGAGACTGAGTCAAACTGCAGCGCGAGCTGGGTGAGTTCGTGGTAGTGCGTCGCGAAGAAAGTGCGCGCCTTCACCGTCCGCAACAGGAATTCGCTGACGGCCCAGGCGATGCTGACGCCGTCGAATGTGCTCGTGCCGCGCCCTACTTCATCCAGCACGATCAGCGAACGCGGCGTCGCGTGGTTGAGGATGTTCGCTGTCTCCGCCATCTCGACCATGAATGTGCTCTGGCCTTTGCCGATGTCGTCGGCGCTGCCGAGGCGCGTGAAGATGCGGTCCACGGCGCCGATCACGGCCTGCTTGGCCGGCACGAAGCTGCCCGCCTGTGCCAGCAGCACACACAGCGCCACCGTGCGCACGTAGGTGCTCTTGCCCGCCATGTTGGGGCCGGTGACGACGGCCATCGTCACGCTGCCTTCGAGCATGGCGTCGTTGGGGACGCACTTGCCCGGCTCCAGCGTCTGCTCCAGCACCGGGTGGCGCGCCTGCACCAGTCGCAGGGTGGTCGAGTCATCCAGCACCGGGCGGCACCAACCGCGCTCCTGCGCCACATGTGCCAGCCCCGCCAGCGCGTCCACCAGTGCCACCAGCCGGGCGCTGGCGATCAGGCGGCTGGTGTGACCGGTCAATTCCTCTCGCAGGTTGCTGAACAGCTCCGTCTCGAGCGCGAGGATGCGCTTTTCGGCGTTCAGAATGCGCGACTCGTGATCTTTCAGCTCCGGTGTGATATAGCGCTCGGCCGCCTTCAGCGTCTGCTTGCGGATGTAGTGCTCCGGCACCTTGGCCGCCTGCGCGTGCGTTACCTCAATGTAGTAGCCGAAGACGTTGTTGAAGCCCACCTTGAGCGACGAGATGCCCGAGCGCCGGGCTTCTTCTTCCTGGAACTTCGCCATCCACGACTTGCCGTCGCGCCCGAGCGCGCGCAGCTCGTCCAGCTCGCTGTTCACGCCGGCGCGTATCACGCCGCCGTCCTTGATCGTGACCGGCGGGTCATCGGCGAGGCGGTCCTCCAGCATCGTTCGCAAGTCGCCAAGCGCATCGAGCTGATCGCCCGCGTAGCTCAGCAGCGAGCTTTCCGTGCCGCTCAGCGCGCTGCGCAGCATGGGCAGCCGCTGCAGCGCCAACCGCAGGCCACCAAGGTCGCGCGGCGTGACCCGGCCTGTGCCAAGGCGGCCGGCCAGGCGCTCGATGTCCGGCAGGCCCTGCATGGCTTCGCGAATCAGGCTCAGGCGGCGCGGCGTGTGCACCAGCTCATCGACCGAGGCGTGGCGCGCGTTGATCTTGCGCGGGTCGGTCAACGGCCCGGTTACCCACTCGCGCAACTCGCGCGCGCCCATTGCGGTCAGGGTTCGGTCGATGCAATCGAGCAGGCTGCCGCTGCGTTTGGACTCGCGCAGGGTGCGCGTGACTTCCAGTGCGTCGAGCGTCGCACGATCGAGCGCCATCACGTCGCGCGGATTGAAGCGCTCCAGCGAACGAACATGCGCCAGCTTGCCGCGCTGGTTCTCGTGCAGGTACATCAGCAGCGCGCCGGCCGCGGCGACGTCCGCGCCCCCGGCATCCTCAAAGCCGAAACCCTGCAGCGTCTTCACGCCGAAGTGCCGGTGAAGCTCCTCGGCCGCGCGCTTGCTGTCGAAGCTGAAGTCGGCCGCCGCGGTGAGGCTGGCACGCAGTGAGGCGCGCAGACGGTTCACGTGTTCGCGGTCACTGGCCCACAGCTTCTCGGGCAGCAGCAGCTCGGCCGGGTCCAGCCGCGCAATTGCGGCCTCCAGCTGATCTTCGGCCAGCAGCGCGCACAGGAAACGCCCGGTGCTGAGCTCGGCCCAGGCGAGCCCGCCGCTCATGTCTGCCTTCTTTGGCCCCTTTGACTTGCTCAGGGCAGGCGGCAGCCACGCGGCGATGATGCTCGGCTTGCGGGCATCCAGCAGCGATTCTTCGAGCACCGTGCCGGGTGTGATCACGCGCGTGACGTCACGCTTCACCAGGCCTTTGGCTTCGGCCGGGTCTTCCACCTGCTCGCAGATCACTACGCGCAGCCCGGCCTCAAGCAGGCGCGGCAGGTGCTGGTCCAGTGCGCGCAGCGGAAAGCCCGCCATGTCGATCGGGTTGCCCTGGCTGTCGTCGCCGCGTGTGGTGAGCGTGATGCCGAGCGTATCGGCGAGCTGGCGGGCGTCCTCGAAGAAGGTCTCGAAGAAGTCACCCATCTGGTACAGCAGCAGCGCGCCCGCGTGGGCTTCTTTCAGCTCGCGGTACTGCTTCATTGCGGGCGAGTCTTCGCCTTTGCCTGCCATGGCGGGCACGATAGCAGCGGGGCAGTCCATGCACAGATTGTGGATGCGCAAGTTATGCTGCGCGAATGTCCGCGCCGTCCGGCACAGTCACGATTGTGTTTACCGACATCCAGGGCTCGACCGAGCTGTGGGAGAAGTTGGGCCATGCCTTCCGTACGTCGCTGGAGTTGCACAACCGGATCGTCCGCGAACTGCTGGCCGCGCATGATGGCCACGAGGTCAAGACCGAGGGCGACGCGTTCATGGCTGCATTCGGTGACGCCGCCGCCGCCGTTGAATTCGCGACCGGACTGCAGCAGGCACTGCACGAGGCCGAATGGCCGGCGGACGTAACGGCGCATCCCTCTGCACAGGCGTCAGCGGACGGCGCTTTCAAGGGCCTGCGAGTGCGCATCGGCATGCACACCGGCGAGCCGATCGTGCAACAGTTGCCGGATGGCGGCGTGGACTACTTCGGCCCGGTCGTGAACCGCGCCGCCCGCGTGGCATCCGCGGCCCACGGCGGCCAGGTGCTCGTCTCCGAGGCGACGTTCCGGCTTGCGGGAAGTCCTGGGGACTGCGCGGTGACGGACCTCGGCGAGCACCGGCTCAAGGGTCTCGAACAGCCCGAGCATCTGAGGCAGGTTCTGCCACGTACTCTGGCAGCCCGCAGCTTTGCCCCGATTGCCACGATTTCGCAAGCCCAGACCAACCTGCCCGCACAGCTGACTTCGTTCATCGGCCGCAGCGAGCAGATCAAGGGCGTCTCGACGCTCTTGCGTTCGCAGGCGACGCGGCTGGTGACCCTGCTCGCTCCCGGCGGCACCGGCAAGACGCGCCTGGCGCTGCGGGTAGGCGAAGAGCTGCTCGGCGATTTCGCGGGCGGCGTCTGGTTTGCGGAACTCACGGAGGCTCGCGACGCGACGGCGGTGGCGCAGGCTGTGGCGCGGGCGCTGGGGGTGCCGCTGACTACTCGCGAGGACCCGATCGTCGTGGTCAGCCGATTGCTGCAGATGCGCAAGCCGTTGCTGCTGATCCTCGACAACTTTGAGCAGGTGGTCGGCGCGGCGGCGGAAACCGTGGGCCGCTGGCTGCGCGAGTCGCCGCACCTGACGTGCCTTGCAACCAGCCGCTTTGTCCTGGGCGTGGCGGGCGAGCGAGAGTTCGAGCTGCCGCCATTGAGCGCGCCGCCCCGGCTCGACGGCACGCGTCACTCGACCGAGAAAATCCTGGCGCGCATGTCGGGCTACGACTCGATCCAGTTGTTCGTCGAGCGCGCGTTGGACGTGCAGCCGTCATTCGCGCTGACGCGCGACACGGCCGACGATATCGCCGGTATCTGCGCCGCGCTGGAGGGTCTGCCGCTGGCGATTGAGCTTGCCGCCGCACGCGTGCGGGTGATGAAGCCGGCCAAGATACTGCAGAACCTCGGCAAGCGCTTCGAGCTGTTGAAGTCCTCGCGCCGTGACCTGACCGAACGGCAACGCACGCTCGAAGGCGCCATCGAGTGGAGCTACGAGTTGCTTGAGCCCGGCGAGCGTGAAGTGCTTCAGCAGTGCGCGGTGTTCCATGGCGGGTTCCGCCTGGAAGCGGCCGAGGAGATCGTGAACGCGGGCGAATCGCTGGCGATGGACATCGTCCAGTCACTGCGCGACAAGAGCTTCCTGAGCTCGTACGAGCAGGGCGATCAGGTTCGCTTCGGCATGCTTGAGTCCGTGCGCGAATTCCTGCTGCGGAAGGGGCCAATCCCCGCGGATGCGCACTCCGGGCACGCCGACTACTTCGCGCGGGAAGCCGAGAGGCACCGGCAGGCTCTGGAGGGGGCAGGTGCGCCGGACGCGCTGGCGTGGCTTGCCGATGAGGCGGAGAACCTGTCCGCGGCGTTTGCGTATCTTCCGCAGGCGACGCATGTGTCGCTCGCCTTGAACGACCTGCTTCGGGCTCGCGGTCCGTTCGCGCCGCGGGTGGAGATTCTTGAAAAGGCGTTCGCGCACGCCGAGCCCGCGCAGCAGTCCGCCATCAAGACGGCGCTGTCTCGCGCGCTGCAGGATCTGGGACAGATCGACGCCTCCGAGCACGCGGCGCAGGACGCCATGCGGCTCGCGCCCGACGACGCGGCGCGCCTGCAGGCGATGTGCCGCGCTGCGACCGTGAAGCTGATCCGGGGGCAGCACGACGACTCGCTGGCGCTGCTGAACGATGCCGAGTCGCTGGCAGCCACCGACGCGCAGCGGGCGTTTGTCATGACGTGCCGCGGACCGGTGCTGCGCAGGCTTGGTCTCAAGGACGGCGCAGAGCGCGATTTCAAGGAAGCACTGAAACTGGAGCAGGCGCGGGGCAACGCGGCCGGCGTGGCGATCAATACGCTGAACCTCGGCAACCTCTACCGTGACACCGGGCGGCAGGATGCGGCGCTGGAGAGCTATCGCCGCGCCGAAGAGGCGCAGCGCGAACTGAAGAACAAGTCGATGGCTGCGCTCGCAGCCGGCAACATCGGCATCGTGCACCTGGAGCAGGGGCAGCTGAAAGAAGCCATCGAGCACTTCCAGCGCGCCCAGGAGCTGGAGCGCGAAGTCGGCAACCCGGAGGGGATCGGCTTCAACCTCGGCAACCGCGGGCTCGCCTTGCAGCGGCAGGGAGAAGAGGCGGCGGCGCTGGAGTGTTTTCAGGAAGCCGAGTCGGTGCTGCGCCGCGCGGGCTCGATCGTCGCGGCGACCACCCACGCGCTGAACGCCGCCTCGCTGCTGGGCAGCATGGGTCGATTCGAGGACTCGCGCCGACTTGCCGAGATCGCGCGCCAGGACTTCGAGAGTCTGCAGATGCGTCACTCGCCGGGCTGGGTGGTGGCAATGGAAACGCTGGCCGTCGCAGAAGCCGGGCTGGGTCGCAAGGACCAGTCGCGTGTCATCGCACGCGAGCTGCTGGATGCATCCGCGAAGCACCAGCTTGAAAGCGGCAACAAGAACGACCGGGTCACCAAGGCCATCCGCCGCGTGCGTGAAATGGGCTCGTAGTGACCGACTGTGCCTTGTATCATTCCGGCTCGCTCGCGGTCTCAGTCCGGATTCGTACATGCGCACTTTCACGTTCGCCGTGGTGTTCGTTGCTCTGATTGCCTTTGTCAGCTTT
Organism: Planctomycetota bacterium; assembly: GCA_020638675.1. GTDB lineage: Bacteria > Planctomycetota > UBA8742 > UBA2392 > UBA2392 > JACKID01. The sequence goes on along the minus strand of JACKID010000002.1, from coordinate 411,063 downwards.
GCCGCGGACAGCGACCCTGCGACGGGTGACGCGGCGTACACGCTGGCCGCCAGCGATGCCGGCGGGCTGCCCACGGAGCGCGATGCGCTGGCGGGCACCGTAAACCCGCTCGGCGGCATCATCCTGCTTGGGGGCGAAACCAACGACGGCCCCAGCGCCGATGCCACGCTGGTCAATCCGGACAGCGGCGAAGCTACGCCGTTGGCACCGATACCCAAGGCTCGCGGCGGGCTGTCGGCCGGTACGTTCCAGGGAAAGGTCTACGCGATCGGCGGGCGCGACGGCGACGTCGCTCTCAAGCGTGTGGACGTCTATGACCCCGCAGTGAACAAGTGGAGCGACGGCCCGGAGTTGCCCAAGGGCGTGTTCGGCGCCGCCTGCGTCTCGACGCTCAAGGACATCTACGTCATCGGCGGCAATGGCGGCAAGCGCGCCGAGGGCGAAGTCTACCGGCTTGAGCAGGACAAGAAGGGCAAATGGGACTGGGCCAAGCTGGGCAAATTGAAGACCGCACGCTGGGGCCACGCGGCCGTCGGGCTGCCTGACGGGCGGCTGTTGATCGTCGGCGGTAACGGCGACGATGGCCCGCTTGCGAGCTGCGAGTACTTCGACGGCAAGAAATCAAGCGAGGCGCCCGCACTGCCCGAGCCTGCCGCCGATTTGATCGCCGGCGTCATCTACTACCCCGGCGCCGAGATTGTTGCGCTGCGCGGACTGATGGGGCCGGATGTTCAGGCGCCCCTGCGCCTGAACACAACGCTCGCTCGCTGGGAAGCGCGAGCGGACTGGCAGGCGCTGGCGCGCTGCGGCGCGGCCGGAATCAGCTGGGGCGGTCGCCTGATCGCGGCCGGCGGCAGGGATCACGAAGGAAAGCGGCTCAGCACCGTTCGCGCGTTCGGCTGGAACGCGGAGTGGAAAGAAACGCTGACGCCGAAAGACACGGGCGACTTCAAGGACTTACGGATCTCGCCGGACGGCAAGCAGTTCGCCTGGGGCGGCACTAGCAAGCGCCTCGAAATCCGCGACCTGAACACGCTTGAGTTGCTGCGCTCGCGCGAGCAGGAGGACTCGATTCGCTCGCTCGACTGGTCGCCGGACGGCAAGCGCCTGGTTGTCGCCAGCGGCTCAAAAGTGCTGCGCGTTCACGACGCGCGGACACTGGAAGTGGTGTTCGAAATCAACACCGACCTGCAGGCCGGGTATCACACGCGCTGGTCACCGCGCGGCGACCTGATCGCGGTGGGCAGCGACGACAAGCACGAGCAGAGACTTTTCAGCGCCGAGGATGGGCACCTGGTACGAGAGCTGAAGGAGCACACCAACGTATGCACCGATCTCGCCTTCAATGGCGACGGAACGCGCCTTTTCACGGCATCGAAGGACGGCACCGGGCGACTCTGGGACGTGGACACCGGCAAGTCCGTCATGACCTACACTGTCGGCGAAATCCTCTGGGGCGCCGACATGACACCGGACGGACGCGTGGTGGCGATCGGCACGCGCTCGGGCGCGATCCACGTGTTTGACGGGGTCACCGGCGAACGCAGGGCGATTCTCAAGCACTCAGCCTCAACCCTGCACACCGTTCGTCTGAGCAAGGACGGTTTGTTCGTCGTGGGCGCCAACCGGGGTGAGACGGGGGAGGAGCCGGAGTACATGCTCTGGTCGGTGACCACGGGTGCGTTGATCAAAGAGCTGGACGCGGATGGCACCCCGTACGGCCAGTTTGTCGAGTTTCATCCGACGAAGAACGCGCTGATGGTCGAGGCTGGGTACCGCCTTTCGATCCTTGAGTATGTACCGAACAAGCCGGAGCCGCCCGGCGATCCCGAAGACTGATAACGGGTTCACGTCGGAACGTTGTAGCGTAAACTGTTGCACCCCTGCTTCGACGCGTGCCCCTGACGCATGGAGTCGTCATGTCCAAACGCCTGCAACTTCGCGACCTGAACGTGAAACGCTGCCTGCTACTTTCCAGCCCGATCTGGCTGGCCGCCGCGGCATCGCAGGGACTCTCGGCGCAGACGACACTGAGCGTCTCGAACGTGACGCAGCTGCGCGCCGCGATATCGACCGTAAATGGAGACAGCAACGACTACATCATTGAGATGCAGTCCGGCACGTATGTGCTGACGGGCGCCGCGGGCGAGAATGCCAATGCGTCGGGCGACCTGGACCTGGTCAAGGCGGCCGGGACGGTGGCGATCCAGCCCGCTTCCGGGGCGACCGTGATCGTCGACGCCAACGGCGTCGACCGGGTGTTTCACTTCAACAACGGTGTGAATGCGCCGATCACGCTCAGCGGCTTCACCATCCAGGGCGGCGTCGCGGTCGACGACGGAACGACGGGCGGTGAAGGTCGCGGCGGCGCAATCCTCAAAGAAGGCGCCGGCTCATTGAACATGCAGAACATGGTCGTGAGCGGCAACACTGCAAAGGGCGCGGACGGTGTGGACGGCATGCCCGGCGGGCCGGCCGCAAACGGTACGGCTGGTACGAGCGGCGGCAACGGACTTGGCGGCGGACTATATCTCGCCAGCGGCAACGTGAACGTTACAGGCGGAAACTGGGCCGGCAATGCGGCATCAGGTGGCAAAGGCGGCAACGGTGGCGCGGGCGGACCACAGGCGGGCGTCACGGCCGGCAATGGTGGCGACGGCGCATTCGGCGGCAATGGCCACGGTGGTGCGGTGTACCTGGCGGGCGGCCAGTTGACGATCGATGCCGCCCAGGTTTCGTCCAACTCGGCTTCGGGTGGCGACGGTGGCGATGGTGGAGACGGCGGGGCGGCGCAGGGCTTCCCTGGCAACGGCGGTACTGCGTTCTTCGGCGGTGCAGGGCGCGGCGGAGCTTTCTATGTGAACTCCGGGACGCTGATGATCGATACCAGCACGCTCGACCAGAATGCCGCGGCCGGCGGGGTCGGAGGCATTGGCGGCGCTGGCGGCGGCGGGATTACCGGTACCTCAGGCCGCGCCGGACAGGTGGGTGCCAACGGCGGCAGCGCGCAGGGCGGCGCGATCTTCGGCGCTTCGGGCACGGTCAGCATCACGGACTCGACGATCAGTAACTGCACGGCCGACGGCGGCGATGGCGGGTCCGGCGGCGATGGCGGCACCGGCGTGAACGGCGGAAACGGCGGCGCGGGGGGCCTCGGCGGCTTCGGGCACAGCGCGGGCGTGTTCGTCCAGAATGCCTCGATCACGATTTTGCAGAGCACGCTTTCGGGCAACAGCGCCCAGGGCGGCGACGGCGGAGATGGGGGCGACGGCGGGACGGCCATAGCCGTCGGCGGAAACGGCGGCGTTGGCGGCGGCGCGGGCCAAAGCCGGGGCGGCGCGATCTACGTACGCGGTACCAGCATCACGATCCAGAACTCGACGGTGGCCGCGAGTGCCGCAACCAGTGCGGCGCCCGGCGCGGGAGGCGCAAGCGGAGGGGGCGGGGGCTCACCGGGCAGCGGCGGCGCGGCAAGTTCCAGCATCGGCGGCGGGACGTTTGAGGATGCCAGCAGCGGCGCCGCAACAAACGCAACCAGCACGATCTTTGCCGACAACACCGCCGCCTCCAACCCGGACGCGGGCGGAACCCTGAACGCAACCAACTGCCTGATCGAGAACGGTGTGACGCCATCCTCCGGCTCGGGCAACGTGACCGGCACCGACCCGGCGCTGGGCAGCCTTCAGAACAACGGCGGCCCGACGCTGACCCATGCGATCGCCGGCGGCAGCGCCGCTCGCAACGCCGGCAGCAACCCGCAAAGCCTGACGACCGACCAGCGCGGAACGGGCTTCACACGCGACGACGGCAGCGGCGTCGATATCGGCGCATACGAGTTCAATGGCACTGCTTTGACCAACCCGCCGACGGTGTCCGACCCGGGCGCAGCGATTCGAGTGAACGCGGCGAATTACGCAATCATGGGTTCGGCGCCGCCGAACTCGCTGGTGCGGATCTACGAGGATGTGAACGACAACGGCTCCATCGACGTCGGCACCGACATGGTCGTCGGCTCGCAGCAGCTGACCGGTGGCGGCACGGCCTACTCGATCGCCGTGGCGCTCGCGCAGAACACGGACAACAACTTCCTCGCGACGGCCGACGACGGCACGAGCGGTGAGTCGATCGAGGTGAACGTCCCGACAATCACCGAGGACTCGATCGCGCCGAGCGGCCCGGTGGTCACCACGCCTGCCGCGCCCATCAACACGACGGGCACTTCGTTCGCCATCGGCGGCACGGCTGAGGCTGACGCGCTGCTGCGCGTGTACATCGACTTCAATAACGACGGGATCGTAAACGGCGCGGACGCGGTGGTTGGCTCGCAGCAACTCACGGGCGGCGGCACAAACTGGAGCATCAACACGCCGATCACGCAGAGCACGACGAACAATTTCGTCGTCACGGCCGTGGATGGCGCCGGCAATGAATCAAGCGCGGTCAACGTCCCGACGATCACTGAGACAACCGCGCCGGCCATCAGCCCGCCGGTCATTTCGGACCCGACGTCGCCGGTCTCGCTGGATGCACCCAGCTACACGATCACCGGCACGGCCCAGCCCGACAGCCTGGTGCGTATCTACAGCGACCTGAACGATGACGGCTTCGTGAACGGCGGTGACGCGGTCGTCGCCATGCAGCAGTTGACCGGCGGCGCCATCGCGTTCGCCATCCCCACTACGCTTGCGCCGGGCGTGGCCAACAACTTTCTCGCGACGGCCGAGGACGCGAGCAACAACGAGTCGCTGCCGACGGATGTCCCGACAATCACCGAAACGAACCCGACAAGCTCAAGTGGAGGCGGCGGCGGTGGGGGCGGCGGCTGCAGCACCGGCGAATCCAGGTGGCCCGGCTGGGCGCTGCTGGGCGGGCTCGGTGCCGCCCTGCTGGCGCTGCTGCGTTCGGCGTTCAGGAGAAGCGTCGGCGCCAGCGACTGAGGGCGATCCCCAGCGGTAACAACAATGCCCAGAGCGTCGTCCACGGACTGCCGGGGGCCACGGCGCAGCCGGAGCTGTCGTCTTCGCCGCCGCCGGAGCTGACCGCCGTGAACGTCACCTGCGTGCTGGCAAACGCCAGCGTGGACGAGCCTTCGATGACAACGAACGTAATCGTCGCCGGCTGATCGTGGCTGAAGCTGAACAGCACGTCGCCGTTTACTGTCGAGCCTGCCGTTGCGCCGGTGAGCGTGCCGGTCACGCCGACCGGTGAAACAGAAACGCTGTAGCTGCCGCCCGTGACCGGGTTGCCCTGCGCGTCCACGACGTGAACCAGCAGACCGAACGAGTCGCCCGCGGGCACCTGCGTTGGTGTTGACGCGTCAATCTCCAGCCGCGTTGCCGTGCCGGGGGCCGCAATCGCAATATCCACTTTGCGCACTTCACCGGCGACAAGGTTGTTCACGCTGATGACGGCCGTGCCGGTGCCCGGCAGGTCGGCCGTGAACGTGTAGCTGCCCGGTGCGAGGTTCAGGAAGCACCAGAAGCCGTCGACGGCGCTCAAGTCCGTGTAGCTGCTGCCGGTGCGCGTGACATGCACATCCTGCAGCGGCGCGCCGGTGCCGAAGTCGGTGATCTTGCCGTACACGATTGCCGTGCTGGGGCTGCTGAGCCAGGGCAGGTCGGGCACGGCGGCCGGCTGCTCGTACGGCTTGCCCGCGGCCTTCAGCGTGCTCCAGAAATTGAGGCTGTTGGCTGCGCTGTAGCTCCAGACCATCGTGCCCTTGCAGCCGAAGCCGCGCGCGGCGGTGATCTCGTTGACGGTCTCGTTCTCGTTGGCGTCGCTGGTGACGCTCATGCCCGGGTAGATGCGGCGCCCGTTCGCCGCCGCCTGCCAGTCAGGCACGAGGTCGCTGAAGTCGGGCAGCCCACCGCCGTCGGGCCAGTAGCACTGCGGCGCGATCCAGTCGATGGCGCCCGCGGCCAGCCAGGCCTTGGCATCCTGATGGCGCGGCAGCCCGTAATAGTAGCCGGTCGGGTAGCCACTGTAGGCGCTGGCGTCATACAGCCCCAGCGGCGCGGCGCTGAGTTGCAACGTCGGGTTCACGCTGTGCACCTCGGCGTAGACGTCGCGCAGAAAACGCGTGATCTGGTCGGCCGTCCAGTCGTCAAAGTTGAGAGAGTCAGGGTTCGCGCCGCCCGTTCTGCGCGCTTCGCTGACGGCGTCGTGGCTGTAGACCGCCTCCGGGCAGCGGATGCGGTCGAAGTGAATGCCATCCAGGCTCGGGTAGGTGTTCACGATGTACATGATCTGCTGGCGCAGGTAGGCCTGCACGTCCGGGTTTCCGGGTGCCAGCCAGTAGTAGCCGTCCACGGGCGAGCTGATCGGCGTGCCGGCTGCGTCGGCGATCAGCCAGGTCGGGTTGGCAGACGCGAACGTGCTGCTGCACACGTGCGTGTTGAAGTAGCAGTGCAGTTGCAGCCCCTGGGCATGGGCAGCCGAAATTGCATAGGCCAGCGCGTCATCGCCGGTGCCGTTGGTGATAAGGCTGCTGAGCGGCTCGTACGGCGACGGATACAGCGTCGTCGTGTCGCCGCGCATCTGCAGCACGACCGTGTTGAAGTTGCCGGCCTTGGCGTTGGCCATGATGGTGTTGATGTTCGACTTCCATGTGGCAGGCGTCGTGCTCGGCCATTCGTAGCGACTGACCCAGACGCCGCGCATCTCATCCGCGGCCGGTGGCACGTAGCTGCTTGGCACGAAGCGCACGGCGTCGGCGATCACAACCTGCCCGGCCTGGGCATTGTTCGCGAGCTCGACATATCCGCCCGTTCCCGCATTAAAGCTGAAGGTCCCGAGGCTGACCCACTGCCCGCCGTTGGTCTGCTGATTGACGCTGACCGTGGTCGGGCCGCTGGAGTCGTAGACGGTGTAGGGCGCATCGTTCGCGCGGTTGCTGCCGGACGAATACCAGACGCTGACGTCGTAGGTGTCGGCCGCGAGGTTCGGGCGCCACTCCACGGTGCCGGTATAGCTGGCGCCGCTGCCGACGCCGCCCTTGTATAGGTAGTCGCTGCCGTACTTGCCGGACGCGCTGCTGCCGTTCGTCCATGAGCCGAACGTAATGTTGAAGCCCGCATCGACGTTGTCGATCGTGACCTGCGCAAGCAGCGCGTTGCAGCAGCAGATCAGCGCAGAAATTGCCAGCGCGCGAAGCACACCCATCAAGTCAGCCTCCCGCGCATGACCATCGCAGCGGGCATGACGCAAAGCAAGGCGAGCCAGAGCCAAGAACGCCCACCGTTGGTGGAGCAGCCGCCGTCACTCCCGCCTCCGCCGCCCCCCGGGCCGGTGCCGCCGCTGCTGCTGCCGCCGGTGGTGGAGACCGATGCGGGCGTCGGGTAGCCGTGCGCGCCGCCGGCCGTGTTGTATGCGTACACGCGCCAGAAGTAGGTCGTGCCCGGCGTCAGCCCCGTCCAGTCGAGGCTGGTCGCGGTGGGACCAACGCTCATGTTCTGGAAGGTCGCGCCCGAGGTGCCAGCAAGCAGGTCGGCGGATGATTCGGCGATGTCTACGCAGTAGCCGTCCACGCCGGCGCTCGCGTTCCACGTGAAACGGACCGACGTGTTGCTGAGCACGGTTGCGCTCAGGCCCGTCGGCGCGGCGGGTGGCGTCCCGCTGCCCATCGTGAAGCTTGTGGGCGTCGGGTAGCCGTGATTTCCACCCGCCTGGTTGTAGGCGTACACGCGCCAGTAGTAGGTCTGCCCCGGTGTCAGCCCGGTCCAGGTGTGGCTGTTGGTGCGCCCGACGCTTACGTTCTGGAAAGTGCCCGTCGCGCTGCTGAGGTCAGCGGCGCTCTCGGCGATGTCCACGTAGTACCCGTCGGCCCAGGCCGAGTAGTTCCATGCGAAGTCCACGTCCGTGCTGTTGACGACGTTGGCCGTCAGGCTGCCCGGCGCGGCCGGCGCCGGCGCCGACGAGACCTGCTTGAACCAGACGGCGTCGGCGATCACGACGCTCGGGTTCGAGTTGTTGGTCAGCCGCACGTAGCCGCTGTTGCCGGTGAAGAAGTCGTAGTTGCCGATGCTGTACCAGCCGCCCCCGTTGACCTGCTGGTTCACGGGCGTCGTTGAGCTTCCATTGGCGTGGTAGACGGTGAACGGTGCGTTGTCCGCGCGGTTGCTGCCTTGCGGGTAGTACAGCAGCACTTCGTAGACCCCGCCTTCCGGCAGGTTCGGACGCCACTCGCACTCGGCGGTGACGCTGGCGCTGTTGCCGGCGAAGCGATAGTCGGCGCCGTAGTGCCCTGCCGCGCTGGTGCCGGTGCTCCAGGACCCGCTGAGCACGGTGAAGCCCGCGTCGCTGTTGTCCACGATGCGGTCGTTGGTGCCGGCGCCGAGGCGGTTGTTCACCTCGGTGACAAGCTGATTCCAGTCGAAGTAGCTGCCGGGGTCGGTTCGGTTCCAGGGCTGGATCTGGTAGTGGCCCACCAGCCCGGTGCCGGTGAAGTCATTCGTCGGCGGGCTGACCGTAGCCGTTCCCGCAGGGTGCACGACCTGCACGTTGTAGGTGTAGCAAAGGTAGGCAACGAGGTCGTACAGCTTTGGCAGGATGCCCTGCGTCCAGGTGCTGGCCTGGCCCGCGTAGCCGGCGCACTCGATGCCGATGGCGCGGTTGTTGTAGTACGTCGCGTGCCAGGCGCGGTCGGAGTCCGCCACAAGCTGCGTGATCTCGCTGCCGTCCTCCTTGATGACGTAGTGCGCGCTTGCGCCGGCGGAGGGGTTCTTGAGCCAGCTCACGCTGCCCGAATAGCTGCCTTCGGTCGTGTGGATGACGATTGCGTCAATGGTGGTCGTTCGCCCGGATGTGTAGTTCGGCGAGGGGTCCCAGATACAGGTCGGCTTCGCCGGCTGGGCATGAAGCGTCGCCGCAAGCAGACAAACGACAGCACAAAGAAGCGACAGCTTCAGCATCACGGGATATCTCCGCACCAAGGCGCCACCGGATCCCGGCCGATGACGCGATTTCTTATGGACAGTGGTTCTTGTATCAGCTCGTAGTGCGGACAAAGAATCAAAACTCACAAGATTCGTTATGGGTGTGCAATTGAGCACCGAGGTGAGAGTTCCAGAGGTCGTCCGGGGGCACTGGAAATGGACGCATGCGGATCATAGACTGTGCAAACGCAGCGTTTGATACAAATTATTGTCAGACCTGGAGCTTCGCACATGGCAACACGTGGCTCGTTCTACCGCACGCTGGACCTCAAGCGCTGCATCCTCGCCTCATCGCCAATCCTGCTTGCAGCCATGGCTTCGCAAGGGCTGGGCGCGACGACTTACAATGTAACCGACGCGGCCTCGCTGCGAGCCGCCATCGACAGCGCGAATGCCACCACGACTGACGACGTCATCAATGTCGCAGCCGGTACCTATGCGCTGACAGGGGCGGGACAGGACAACGCCAATGTTTCCGGTGACCTCGACATCACCAAGGCGGGCGGAAGCCTGCTGATTCAGTCCACTGGCGGTGCCGTCAGTCTTCAGAACAACACCACGGACCGCGTGCTGCACGTGAACGCGCCGGGTACCACGATCGTCATCGACGGAATCACGCTCGAGGGCGGTTCTGCGGTCGATGACGGCGCTACCGTGGGCGATGCTCACGGTGGCGGCATTCTGCTTGAGCAGGGTACCCTGACCCTCAACAACGTAACTCTGCAGGGCAACACGGCCTCGGGGGCCTATGGCTCGAGCAGTGTGCCCGGCAGCAACGGCGCGAACGGCTATGGTGGGGCAATCTACGTCGCCGGGGGCACGCTGGTCGTCAACGCTTCTTCGTTCGGCAACAACCGGGCGCGCGGCGGCGATGGCAATTCCGGCAGCAGTAGTTCCAGTCCAAGCTTCAACACCAACGGAGGCGCCGGCGGCGATGGCCGTGGGGGAGCCATCTACGTTGCGGGCGGGACGGTTGCCATCAACAACAGCACGTTCGATACAGACCTGGCACAAGGCGGTAATGGCGGCAGCGGCGGCAGTGCCAGCAGCAGCGGCGGTACAGGGCTTGACGGTGGCAACGGTGGTGCGGCTGAAGGCGGAGAGATCTACATCGCTGCCGGCAGTGTGTCGCTGGTTGCCTGCAGTCTCGACGACACTGTCGTGACCGGCGGAGACGGCGGCAGAGGCGGGCGTGGTGGATCCAGCAGTTCTATCTCCTTCTCGTTTGCGCTGGCATTCGGTGGCGTCGGTGGTTCAGGCGGTGTGGGCGGCGCGGCGTCTGGCGGCGCAGTTTGTGTCTCTGGCGGCACCCTCTCGATTGATTCGAGCACGCTTGGCTTCAATTCAGTATCCGGCGGACAGGGTGGCAGCGGCGGAGACGGCGGGAGCGCATACGCGAATGCGTACTCCTTCGCAAGCGCTTTCGCTGGGGGCGGCGGCTCTGGAGGCGCCGGCGGAGCCGGCTCGGGTGGCGGAATCCAGATTTCGGGCGGCGCGGTTACCATCGTGAACTCAACCATCAGTAACGGCTCCAGTGCAGCGGGAGATGGCGGAACCGGTGGCGACGGCGGGTCGGGGTATGCGAATGCCAGCTTCAGTTCGTTCTCGTCCGATGGTGTCGGCGGCGACGGCGGCGACGGCGGAGATTCCTCGGGCGGCGGCATTGCAATCATCGCGGGTACGCTTGACATTTCCAATTCCACCATCGCGGATTGTTCCAGCACTGAGGGCAGCGGTGGCAGCGGCGGCTATGGCACAAGCAGCGGAAGCTCCGGAGCCGACGGCACTTCCATCGGTGGCGGCCTGTATAACGGCGGCGGCACTGTGACCATCAACAGCAGCATTCTGGGCGGCAACGACGACAATTCGGGCTCGAATGACACAGAAGACCTTGCAGGTGCGGTCACAGCAGGCGCAAGTTTGTTCCAGACGAACCCGACCGGCAGCACCATTACGCCGGGAACGGGCGCAAACATTGTGGGGCAGGACCCCCTCTTGTCGGCCCTGGCGAACAACGGCGGTTCGACCTTTACGCACGCAATCGCCGCCGGCAGCCCGGCGCGCGATGCCGGCTCGAATCCGCTTGCGCTGTTCACGGACCAGCGCGGGTTCAGCCGTGACGACGGCGGTGGCATCGACATGGGCGCCTACGAGTTCGGCGCGACGGCCGCAACGACCCCGACACCGACGGTAACCAGCCCCGCCACGGCAGTGACCGTGGACGCGGACTTCTTCAATATTCAGGGTACGGCCATCGCAAACGCACTCGTGCGTATCTACACGGACCTTAATGACAACGGCGTCGTAGACGGCGCGGATTCGATCGTGGGCGTCATGCAGCTCACGTCTGGCGGGACCGCATTCAGCATCTCGACGCCACTCACGCAGAGCGCAACCAACACCTTCCTCGCCACAGCTCAGGTTGGTGCAGCCGCGGAGTCCGCGCCCGCAGATGTTCCCACGATAACCGAGCAGACGGGCGGTGGTGGAGGCAGCGGCGGAGGCGGCGAAGACAACGGCAGCTGCAGCACCGGCAGCTCGCAAGGCAGCAGCTGGCTGCTGTTCGGCGGCCTTGCGGCCGCACTTGCAACGGCAATCCGGCGCAGGCGTCGCGGGCAAGACGCATAGCAGCATCAACGGAACTCAACGGGGGCGCGCAAGCGCCCCCGTTTGTATGTTCGCGGCAGATCATGTTCGCGGCAGATGCGGAGGGTTAAGCATGGCGGACGCAGCAGCGCAATTGCAGCAAGGCATGGAGTTTCACCGGGCGGGCAAGCTTGGCGAGGCCGAGAAGTCCTATGCCGCAATTGCTGAAGACTCGCCGCAGTTTGTTGATGCAATCCACCTGCGTGGCGTGCTGGCGTTGCAGCGGGGAAACCCATCTCAGTCCATCCAGATGATCACCCGGGCCGTGCAGATGCGGCCGGATGTGCCGGCGATGCACTCCAACCTGGCCGAGGCCTACCGCGTGGTCGGGCGCAACGCCGATGCCATTGCCCATTGTCGCGCTGCCCTGAAGCTTGACCCGAACTACCACGCCTGCCGCAACAACCTCGCGCTGGCGCTGGCGGCCAACGGTGAAGTCGCGGAGGCCGAGAAAGAGCTGCGCTACACGGTCGACAAAGACCCGCGCAACGCGCTCGCATGGAACAACCTTGGCAACATCCTGCGCACTGCAAGGCGCAACGAAGACGCACTGGTGGCCGCGCGCAAGGCCGTGCAACTTGAGCCCGCCAATCCGGAATTCCTGAGCAACCTCGGGCAGATGCTGCTGGAGGACGGCGACGTTGATGAAGCCCTGATGCGCCTCCAGAACGCCGTGAAGCTTGCGCCCAACCTTGCGGCCGCGCGCAACAACTACGGCAACGCCCTGCGCGAGACCGGCGAACTTGAGGCTGCCCAGGCACAGTACGACGAAGCCTTGAAGCTCAGCCCGCAGCTCGCCATCACGCACAACAACATAGGCCAGCTCGAGCAGCAGAAGGGCGAGTACCAGTCGGCGATCAGCTGGTATGAGCGATCGCTCAAGCTGGACCCGCGCTCGACCAAGACGATCTGCAACCTGGCCAGCGCGTTCGCGGACATGGAGCGACGTCAGGACGCCGCAGTCTGGTTCCGCCGCGCGCTCGAGATTGATGCCGATTGCGTGGAGGCGATGATCGGGCTGGCGGCCAACATGCGGCGGGGCGGGGACGCGCACACGATCGAAGAATCCGAGCGCCTGTTCCGGCGCGCCCTTGAGTTGAACCCGCGGCTGCCGGCCGCGCACATGGGCCTCGCCCAGATATGCTCCGAGCGCGGCGACTTCAAGGGCACGGAGGCCGCGTGCCGCGCGGCGCTGCGTATCGATCCGCTTGTCGGCGGGGCGTATGAGCAGCTCGCGAATTCCCTTCGCAAGAACTTGCCGGCCAGTGATGCCGAGGCGATGGAAAAGGCTTTGCAGGCCGGGCCGCGTCTGCGTGAGCCCGCGCGAATCTCGATCCTGTACGGGCTTGGCGCCTACAACGATTCGGTGGGCGAGCACGAATGGGCCGCGCGCTATCTCGATGAGGCGAACGAGTTGACCAGCCAAAATCGTGTCAAGCGAAATGCACCCTACGACCCGGACGAACACACCAGTTGGATCAATCGCCTTGCGGAAGTTTTCACGCCCGAACACTTCCAGCGCGTCAAGGACTGGGGCAACGACAGCGACGTCCCGGTATTCGTGCTGGGGCTGCCGCGCTCGGGCACGACACTGTCGGAACAGGTGCTTGCCAGCCACCCGCAGATATTCGGCGCGGACGAGCTGCGCCTGGCCCGTGACTCCTTCCTGGCGTTGCCTTCAGCAGTCGGCATCACCTGCGAAGCACCAGACGCGGTGCCCATGGCGACCCAGAAAGCCGTTGCCGACATCGCCGCGGACCACCTGGACAAGCTGCGTGCCTACGATCGCGAGGCCACGCGAATCGTCGACAAGATGCCCGAGAACTACGTCAACATCGGCTGGATCCTGACGATGTTCCCGAACGCGAAGATCATTCACCTGCAGCGCGATCTGCGCGACGTGGCGACCTCCTGCTGGCAGGTACACTTCGGCTCGATCCGCTGGGCGGAGCGTAAAGAGCACATCGTGAGCCACTTCCGCAACTACATGCGCATCATGGCGCACTGGGACAAGGTGTTGCCCGGGCGCATCCTGCACGTGCCTTACGCGGGCATGGTGGATGACCTCGAGGCACAGGCCCGGCGCATGCTCGACTGGGTCGGCATGGACTGGGACCCGAAGTGCCTCGAGTTCCACAAGACCGAGCGCAACGTGCGTACCGCGAGTCTCGCCCAGGTGCGCCAGCCGCTCTACAAGAAGGCCGTCGAGCGCTGGAGGAACTACGAGCCCTGGTGGGGCGACTGGTACGCCGAGCTTGACGCGCTGCAGCAGTAGCGCACGCCTATTTGTTGCCCCAGTCGCCGCCTCTCGGGCTGTTGTCCGCCTTGCCTTTGCCCTTGCCCGAGCCGTTGTACCAGCTGCCGTTGCCGCCGCTTTCCTTGAGCGGGCTTTCGCCGAGTTCGTACATCACGATCCGGGTCGCGTTCACGTAGAAGTACTCCGGCACCGCCAGCGGCTGATCCTTGAGCGGCGTAATGTGGATGCCGGCCCAGCCCTCGTAACCCTCGTCGAAGATGGCTATTTCTTCGCAGTTCGCGCCCTTGCGCCACTCATGGTCATCGAGGCGCAGGTACAGCAGCTCGCGGCCTTTGACAAACCCCTTGGGCATCGGCGCGACTGTCTGCGCACCGGCGTTTCGCCCGCTGATGAACAGGACCACCGCAAAGATGGAAACCAGCGAAATCGCAATGGCTGTGGACGGCAATATCAAAGCACGCAGTCGATTTATGGTCATGACTTCTCTCCTGTGAAGGTGGGCCGACAGACTATCAGCGGTCGCATGACAGAGCCAAAGTGACAGCCCGGAAAATAGGTACAAACGCGTCGCCGAGTTGTAGTCGCCTGTGGGCGCAGGCTCGGCAGGATGGGGGCGTGACCCCGATATCCCCGGATGAAAGAGACCGATGCGTACATTCTTCTTTGCCCTCACCGCCGGCCTTCTGTTGCTGCTATTGCCCGGCTGTGGCAGCAAACCGGCCCCCGACTACTCAACCCCTGAAAAGGCGCTGGCGACGATGATCCGTGCACGGGCCGACAACGACGTCAAGGCCTACGCCGATTGCTTCGTGAAGCCCGAGCAGGCGGAGATGCTCAAGACCAACCTCGATAGCCCCTACGATGAGGTCAGCCCGGGCAAGGTCATCGAAGAAGGCGGCTTCCACGTCTGCTTCGAGGAATACCAGAAGGACGGCAAGAAAGTCGGCGAACAGCCGATCGCGTTCGTCCAGGAAGACGGCAACTGGAAGGCCAGTTGGGCCAGGACGGCCGAATACCGCGAAAGCAAAGGGACCACAAAGTAAAGCGGTCGGACTACGCTCACTCCTGATGTGGGGGCTGCTTGTGTGTGGACAAGATGCTGATTGCGTGCGGGCCCCTGTTCTCGCGCGCGGCGAGCGTCTTCGGCACCTGCGGCCGGTGATTGGTTCTTCCACTTGATAGACGGGCGAATTGCGCGAGTGTCAGGGGCGGCTGGGGCCCCTGTCATGCCCAAGTCACGGTGTGGACAAACCTTGCGCGGAGCTTGACAGTCCGGGCCCGTGGGCTAGATTGAGCCTTCTGCCAGCACCCCCCTGAAGGAGTTTTTTCCGATGCTGCTACGCATTGCGCGTGGGTTTGTTGTCGTCGCGGTGGTGCTCTCCGGCGTGGTCGCTTTGTCGACCCTGACGCCCGACGCCCCCATTGTAAACGCCCAGGATTCGCTCGGCACCGTCAAGGACGCCCTGCGTGACTACAAGAAGGGCAACTGGGACGACGCGATCAAGAAGTTCGACTCAGCCCTCGCCGGCGATCCGACCGACGAAGACGCCCGCAAGATCCGCGACGAAATCGGCGCCGAGCTTGCCCGCGACATGATCGAGAACAACTTCGCCGACCCCGGGCTGAAGGGCCGCTACGCGCGCTTCGGCAAGTGGGTGATGACGGGGCTTTCCAAGAACCCGTACATCGGGCGCAACAACGACCCGGAGCAGATCGCCGAGTTCGTCGACGCCTTCATGGGCGACGCCGACACCGCACGCAACATGCTGCGCGCGGCCAGCATCCGCGACTCCTACGGCGACTTCGTGGTGCCGTACCTGCAGGCCAACTACATGCACAGCGACAACGCGGACTACCGCTACCGCTCGCGCGTACTGCTGGCCACGCTGGGCAGCCAGGCCGTCAACGCCATCATCCAGTGCTTCTACAGCACAGAGATGTACGACCGTCAGACCGCCGCACTGGCTCTGGCCGACATCGACGACCCGCGCGCCCTGCCGATCCTGGCCAAGCACTACCAGGCCAAGGAAGAAGAAGAGCAGGTTCGCGAAGCCTGCCGCATGGCGATCGAAGTCATCCGCCGCGACAACCCGGAACAGGACAAGAAGGTCAACAACGCCAAGGACCTCTTCTTCCTGCAGGCCGAAGGCATTTACCGCAACAACGCCGCCGGGCGCTATTACCGCAACCGCCTGGTCGGCAGCAGCTACCAGGGCAACCTGCCCGTGGTGATGTACGGCTACGACCGCAGCTACACCATCTGGAAGTGGATCCCGAGCGACAGCGGCGAGCAGCAGCTTGTGCCGCAGGAAGTTCCGCTCTGGGCCTACGCCGACATCCTCGCGGAAGAATCCTGCATGCAGGCCCTCGACATCGGGCTGGCGCAGGCCGGCGGCAACGCCAACAAGGACGCCTTCATCCGCGACTCCGAGGCCCTGCTGGCGTGCATCCACATGCACATGTTCAGCGAAGGCCGCGGGCGCTACTACAACGGCAGCAGCGAGGAGCGTGAGTACATCACCGCGCTGCTCGGCGAGCGCGGCTTTGTGCCGCACTTTGAAGGCTTCGGGCTGGCTTCGGTCGGCGGCAGCCCCGTGCTGTACGCCGCGCTGGAACGCTCGCTGGCCGACGGCTACCCGGGCGTCAGCGTTGACCTGTGCGACGCGATTGCCGACCAGGGCGACACCTCGGTGATCGGCAAGCCGGCCGGCGCGGCCATGATCCGCGCGCTCGCCGACCCGGACCGCTCGGTCCGCTACGCCGCGGCCCGCGCACTGATCACGCTCGGCGCGGACATCTCCTTCGGCAACAACGCGCTGGTTGAGCAGGTGGCTGTTCGCAACCTGCAGGAAACGCAGGCCCGCAGCATCCTCGTCATCATCGAGGACGAGGCGCTGCGCAACCGCTACCTGAGCGACCTGGAAAGCCTCGGCCACAGCGCCACCGGTGCGCGCACCCTTGAAGAGGGCGCCGACCTCGCGGTACAGGGTCCGCCCTGGGACGCGATCATTCTCGAAGGTGCACTGGCCGTCGCGCCGGTGTTCGTGTTCGACCCGAACCTGCCGGGCGCAAGCGACCGCCAGGAACGCAGCGAGCCGATCTTCCACCTGCTGCACAAGGACGTCCGCACCGCGGAAATCCCCGTGCTGGTGGCGGCCATGGACAGCGAAGTGGACTCGCGCAAGAGCGACCTTGAAGCGCTCGGCATCGACGACAGCAGCTACATCAGCTACAGCGCCGAGTACGCCGTCGACACGGAAGCCCTCAACGCCACGCTCGAAGACGTCTGGGGCGGCAACGTCGAGGACTCCAAGAGCAAGACCAACGGCATGGTCATCGCCATGGCCAACGCCATCGCCGAACTGAACCCGGCGACCACCAAGTACGGCGTCGACAAGCTGCTGGTTGCCCTCTCGGGCGGCTTGCGCCTTGCCGGTCGCAGCAGCGGGGCACGCGCCGCGATCTGCCACGCGATCGAGATGCTGGTCAGCAACGGCACCAAGGTAGGCGCCGCCTGGGTTCGCGCGAACATCATTCCCAACTTGCTCGACACCCTCACCAGTGACGAAGCCGTTGACCGCCCGGCCGTGAAGGCTGCCGCGTCACGCGCTCTCGGCGCCTGCTACAAGTACCACGCCGGCGCCTGGGACGAAGACGGGCTCAACGCGCTGCTGCCGCAGCTTCGTCTTGAGTACGACCTTGCCGAGATCGCCGACGAGGAACAACGCGCCGCGATGGTCGAAGAAGTCGCCGACGCACGCAACGCGGCAGGTCTTGCACTGGGCGACGCGCCGACAACGGCCGCCCAGCGCCAGATGATCCGCAAGGCACAGGCCCTGAACCCGCACCTCCCGCACCCGGATCGCCGGACCGCGGAATAGACATCCCATGCCAGACCAGATGGATCGGGCGCCCGCAAGGGCGCCCGGTTCATTTCAGACAAGTGGCATCGGCGTCTCGCCGATTGCCGGCGCCATGCGCAGCCTGCGCATGCCACTTACTCGATCTCTTTGAGTCGCCGGCTCTCGTGCAGGTCGGCCGGCGGCATCTCGACAACGAACTTCGCGCCGCCGAGCGTCGTGCCGGATTCAGCGCGCAGCGTGCCGCCGTGGTTGTCAATGATCGTGTGCGCGATCGCGAGCCCGAGGCCCGTGCCCTTGCCGGGCTCTTTGGTGGTGAAGAACGGGTCGAAGATGCGCTCGCGGATTTCCTCGGGCACGCCTGTGCCGCTGTCTTCAATCGCGAACATCACGCCGCCCCGGTCCGTCGGCGAGATCGTGACGCGCACGGCGCCTTCATCCGGTGAAGCGTCGGCTGCGTTGATCAGCAAGTTCATCAGCACCTGCCCGATCTCTTCCGCGTTTCCGTAAATCTCCGGCAGGTCCTTGCGGATGTCTTCTTCCAGGCGCAGGTTGGACTTCTCCAGCCGGTGGCGCACCAGCGGCAGCGCGCGGCGGAAGGCGGTCTCGGCCGAGAAGCGTTCCGGCTTCATGTCCCTTCGCCGAGAAAAGTCGAGAATCTGCTTCATCAGGTTCTCGATGCGCGTCAGGCCTTCCTCGATCAGCTCGATGTAGTCGCGCGCGCGCTCGTCGAGGCCTTCCTTCTTCTTCAGGCGCCGCGCGGCGTTCAGCATGCCGCTCAGCGGGTTGTTCACTTCGTGCGCCAGCCCGGCCGCGAGCGTGCCCGTTGCCGCCAGCCGCTGCGCGATCACCAGGTTCTGTTGCTGCGCCTTGATGGTGCGGGTCGCGCTCTTGACCTTGCCTTCCAGGTCGGACTGGTACTCCTTCAACTCGCTCAGCATCGCGTTGAACGCGGCGACCACGGTTTCGATGTCACCGCCCTTGCCGCCCTTGAAACCCTGTACCGTCAGGCCTTCGCCGCCGCGCACGATGCGCTGGCTGTCCTCCAGCACGTTGCCCAGGGGCGCCAGCACGAACCGGCGCAGCGCGAACATCAGCAGCACGAACACCGCCAGCATTGCCAGCCCGAGAGTCGTGAACGCGGCCGCAACCAGCGGCCCGAGGTCCGCGGCCTGCGCCTCCTCTAGCTGCGGCATCTCCAGCGGCGCGGGCTGCGCGATCGGCGGAATGTTGGTCTTGATGCGCAGCACGTACCTTGTGCCGCTGATGCTCTCCGGCGGCTGGTAAAGGTGAAACAGAACGTCGCCCACAAACTGGTGCTGGCCGGTACGCAGCACTTCGCGGATCGCCTTCTCTTCCTCGTCGGTGGGGGAGAGACGGCTGCCTTCGGGCTTCAGTACCTGCACGTACAGGCTGCCGTCTGTTTCCTCGTTGATGATCGCGGTCTCGGACAACCCGTTGTCGGCGCGGCGCAGCTCGTTCGAGATTTCGCCCTGCGTCAGCTCGGTCTTGTCGTTCAGCCAGGCCAGCACCAGCTCCTGGATCGAGCGGATCGCCAGCCGGTGGTACTCCTCGGCCTGTGAGTCCAGCTGCTCCTGCATCTTGCTGTTGAATTCCTCCAGCTTGCGCTGGTGGGTCTGGCGCTGGTTCTCGGCCGCCTTGTCGAGTTCCTTCTTGGCCTCAAGCCCCAGGATCGCGAGCGCAATCGCCAGCACGGCCGTGGCCGCGGCTACCCCGAGAGCGATCTTGGTGCGAAGGGACATGGGCGGCATTGTAGCGCCGGATTGCGCCAACGGGCAGGGAGCCCTGTGAGGCGGCAGTCGGCAGGCACCAGGCGGCAGTAAATGCGGTTGCTGCCGCCTGCCGCCTCCCGCCTGTCGCCTCGAACAACTAGGATCGTCCTGTAAGCCTCACCAAAGGACTGAGATGAGCGCGCTACAGGGAACAGTCGTCCGCTTGCACGGCCAGCACGCCTGGGTTCGCTCCGACGGCGCGGAGTACATGTGCGCCGTGCGCGGCAAGTTCAAGCAGGGCAAGCGCAAGGAGCGCAGCCCCGTCGCCGTCGGCGATCGGGTCACGTTCACGCCACTGCCGGACAGCGACGAGAGTGAGGGCCAGCTCGAGAGCATCGAGGAGCGCCGCAGCGAGCTGTACCGCGCGCACCCGCGCTTTCCGCGGCAGCGCCAGGTGCTGGCCGCGAACATCGACCTGCTCGTGATCGTCGCGGGCGCCGACCTGTTGAACGAGCAACTGCTCACCGTCGATCGCCTGCTGATCAGCGCCTACAGCCAGGGGCTCACGCCGCTGCTGGTGATCAACAAGACGGATGTAGTCCCCGGCGCCGAGCTTGAGCCGCTGCTGCGTGACTACGCGGGCGTGATCGACGTCGAGTACGTCAGCGCCAACGGCGGCGAGCTCGGCACGCTCAAGGGTCGGTTTGAAAACAGGACGGCCGTGTTCGCGGGGCCCAGCGGCGTCGGCAAATCCAGCATCATGAACGCGCTGGAGCCCGGGCTCGGGCTGCGCATCGGCCACGTCGACAAGGAAGGCGAAGGCCGTCACACCACAACGCACGCCAGCCTGGTGCCGATGGCGGGCGGGCTGGTGATCGACACGCCGGGCGTGCGCGACTTCGGCTTCTGGAATCTCGAGCTGCACGAGATCGCGCTGTACTACCCGGATTGGCAGGCCGCGCGCGAGCAGTGCCGCTTCAACACCTGCACCCACCGGCATGAGCCCGGCTGCGGCGTGAAGGCGGGTGTGGAAGCGGGCACGATCAGCGAAGGTCGCTACGGGCGGTATCTGACGATATTGCGCGAAACCTGGAACGAGCAGGAACGGGTTGGGTACTAGCCAAACTCGAGCCCCGAGCGGAAGCCCGGGGCCGTGCTACTGATAGGCTCGCTGCTGACCCGCCCCGGCAGCTTCCGCTGCCGGCTCCAGTTTCGCCCGGGCATCTACTATGTATTTGGTCGGGCTCGTAGGATAATCGCTCCCATGACCAGCCATCGGCTGAGCCTGGAAGCGTTGATCGGCCCGCACTCGGTGCCGCTGGGCAAGCACAGCCACGACTGCAGCTACCTCACGCGCCGCAGCGCGACCGAGGAGGCGTGGCTGGTCTGGCAGATCTCGCCCGCGGCCTACCACGAGCTGATGGACCGCGGCTTCCGTCGCAGCGGCAACATTCTGTACCGCACTGCGTGCGCGAGTTGCCGCAAGTGCGTGCCGATCCGCGTCCGCGTGGAGGAGTTCAAGCCGTCGCGCAGCCAGCGCCGCGCGCTCGCCCGAAACCGCGACGTGCGCATGATCGTGCACGAGCCCGAACTCACGGCCGAAAAGCACGACGTCTACAAGCGCTACCTGCGCGCCCAGCACGACAAGAGCCCGCAGGGTGAAGACATGGAGAGCATGCGGGACTTCCTGTACTCAAGCTGCGTGGCGTCGGTGGAAATCGAGTACCGCGACGCGGCCGACAAGCTGCTGGCCGTCAGCATCTGCGACGTCAGCCGCCGCAGCATCAGTAGCGTCTACCACTTCTTCGACCCGGACGAGGGCAAGCGCAGCCTCGGCGTCTACAGCGTGCTCAAAGAGATCGAGCTGTGCATCCAGAAGAAGATCCCGTACTACTACCTCGGCTACTGGATCGAAGGTTGCAGCACCATGGACTACAAGCGCCAATACCAGCCCCACGAGCTGCTGATCGAAGGCGAGTGGGTGAAGTCAGCCACGGAGTAACGCGGAGGCTACTGTTCAATGAGGACTTCGCCCGATTCGATGGAGTAGGTGAACCACATTGAGAATTCACCGGGCCCGCGCGGGTTCGACATGCGTTTCTCGGCGCGGAGTTGGCCGCGGATTAACTTGTCGCCTTGGCTTCTAAGATCGACCACAGCGACTTTGTCTCGATCAAACAAACCCAGCTTCTCGTCTGACCAGTCGATGTTCGCGACCGCTTTTTCGACGTCGCTCCCCGCCTTGAGCTGTTCTTCGATGGCTTGCTGAAGCGCTGAAAAGTAAGCCTTGGCCTCCGCCTCTGTCGGTGTATCCGTTCTTGAGCCGCAACCTGCGCAGGCAACAACCAGCGTGAAGGTGAGTGCCGCGACTAGCCACGACATGCGGGGGCGAACAAGCATCGCGTCAGTCTACCAGAAAGCACGGGGTACCTGCCTCTCGCAAAGCCGCGAAGCGCCGCGTCCAGGCTGTTCGCGGCCGAGGCTTTGTGGGGCGCTTGGTGGCTTTGCGCGAGACCCCCTTGACCGATACCCTTCCTCCGCTACCATTTCGCCCGATGACCATGCGCGTGAACAGCTGTCTTTGTTGTCGATAACGGCTCCCGCCGTTGCTGACTTCATTTGAGACCCTGTTCAATCAAACGCCATGTTGACCATTACGCCCGAGATTCGGGCCCACATTGAAGCCCACGCCGTTGCGACCTACCCGCACGAATGCTGCGGCGTGATCGTCGGGCGTGTCGAAGACTCACGCGTCGGTGTCGAAGCCCACCGCACCGGTAACCTCAACACCGAGCGTGCGCACGACCGTTTCACGCTCGATCCCAAGGACTACATGCGCGTCGACAAACAGGCGCGCGCGGCCGGGCTCGACATCATCGGCATCTACCACAGCCACCCGGACCACCCCGCGCGGCCCAGCGAAACCGATCGCGCGGCGGCGTGGGAAGGCTACAGCTACGTGATTGTCGCCGTGAACGAAGGCGTCGTCGGCGACTTTCATTCGTTCGAGCTGCACGGCGAGCAATTCAGCCAGGAAGAGGTGCGATGTCTGTAGTCGTGGTGCGGGATTCCAGCCCGCACGCGGCCGGGACGGCCGCAACACGAGCAGGCCGGAAGCCTGCGCTGCGAAACCAACGTTCTGACTACGGACACCGCCATGACGACCAAGACCGACATCCTTCACGAGATCACCCGCCGCGTCCCGGCCCTGGGTTTAATAGGCAACACGCCGGTGCTTGAAGTGAACGTACTCGAGAGCCGCTTCCCCGGGCTGAGCCTCAAGGCCAAGGCCGAATGGATGAACCCGGGCGGCAGCATCAAGGACCGCGCGGTGCTGCGCATGCTGGCGCGAGCACTCGATGAGGAAGCGCTGCAAGGTCGCCGCGTGCTGGACAGCACCAGCGGGAACAGCGGGATCGCATACGCCATGATCGGCGCGGCGCTCGGTATCCCGGTCACGCTGGTTGTGCCCGGCAACGCGAGCATTGAGCGCCAGCGCCGCATCAAGGCCCACGGGGCCGAACTGATCCTGACCGATCCCGTGCTCGGCTACGACGAGGCCATGCGCCACGCGCACGAGCTGGCCGAGGCGCACCCGGACAAGTACCTGCTGGTCGACCAGTACGCCAACGACGCAAACTGGCGGGCGCACTACGAAGGCACGGCGGTCGAGATCCTGCGCCAGACGGACGAGATCACGCATTTCATCGCGGGCGTCGGCACTGGAGGCACGCTGACCGGCATCGCGAAGCGATTGAAAGAGCACGACCCTGCGATCAGCATCGTGCAGGCGCTGCCGGATGATTTCCCCGGCATCGAAGGTCTGAAACCGCTGCGCGCGCCGGACGCGATCCGCCCGAAGATCTTCGATGAGTCACTCGTGGACGAGCGCGTGGACGTGACGATCGACGAGGCGGCCGATCACTGCCAGCTGCTGGCGCGCAACGGCATCTTCGTCGGGCAGAGCAGCGGCGCAAATCTCGCGGTCGCGGCAAAGATCGCCGAGCGCGAGCCGAACGCCAAAATCGTCACCGTCTTCGCAGACACAGGCGAACGCTACTACTCGACGAGTCTTTGGGATTGATCCGTGTTGCGGGCTTCCAGCCGGCAACCTTCACGAGCGTCTCGCTCGTGACTGTGTTCCGGGCGGGACGCCCGGAACGGATGCGGGCAAGATGCCCGCAACACACTACTTGCCTGTTGAGCCGAAGCCGCCTTGGCCGCGGCTGGTGTCGGACAGCTCGTTGACTTCCTTGAAGGCCGCCATCACGACCGGGGCGATGATGATCTGGGCGATGCGTTCGCCGCGCTGGATCTCGAACGGCTCCGGCCCGTGGTTGATCAGCAGCACCTTCAGCTCGCCGCGATAGTCCGCGTCGATCGTGCCCGGCGCGTTCAGCACTGTTATGCCGTGTTTCGCGGCCAGTCCGCTGCGCGGACGCACCTGCATCTCGTAGCCCGGCGGAATCTCGTAGCAGAAACCTGTCGGGATCATCGCGTGCCTGCCCGGTTGCAGCAGCACCGGCCCCTCCAAGGCCGCATGCACGTCGGCGCCGGCCGCGTGCTCGGTCTGGTAGCCCGGCACCGGCAGCCCTTCCCCGTGCGGCAGGCGCTTGAGCTTCACGGGCAGCGTTACGCGCATCAGCTGCTCCTCGGTGCGGGTTTGCCTGCGAGGTACTGGGGCGGCCAGTATTGAAGGTCGTAGTCGTAGTCGGCGGCCGCGTGCGCGAGCATGTACGGATCGAACAGGTGGGGGCGCGCCATCATTACCAGGTCGGCGCGGCCTGCCAGCAGGATGGTGTTGGCCTGGTCAACGGTCTGCACGGCGCCGACGGTCATGGTCGCGATGTGCGCCTCGTTGCGTATTAAATCGCTGAACGGCGTCTGGAACATACGCCCGTAGATCGGCTGCTGGTCCGGCACGACCTGGCCGGCGCTGACGTCGATGATGTCGAGGCCCGCGTCTTTGAACATCTTGGCGATCTCGACGCGGTCGTCGTCGCTCAGTCCGTCCTCGTGCCATTCGGTCGCCGAGATGCGGACGCTCATCGGTTTCTCTGCAGGCCAGATTTCCCGCACGGATCTAAAACATTCGAGCGGGTACTGCATGCGCGCTTCCAGCGAGCCGCCATACTTGTCGGTGCGCTTGTTGGTGAGCGGGCTGATGAACGAGTTCATCAGGTAGCCGTGGGCGTAGTGCAGCTCGATCATGTCGAAGCCCGCCTGCTCGGCCCACCTGGCGGACTGCACGAAGTCGGCCTGCACCTTGTCCATGTCGGCGCGGGTCATTTCGCGCGGCGTGTGCCAGCCCTGCTTGTACGGGATTGCTGACGCCGCGACAGTTTCCCATGCACCCTGCTCAGGCGTCAGCGCGTTGCCGCCCTTCCACGGCAGGTCGGTGCTGGCCTTGCGCCCTGCGTGCGCGAGCTGCATGCAGAACTTCGCCTTGCTGTGTCCGTGGACGAACTCGACGATGCGCTTCCAGGCCGGCACGTGCTCCGGCTTGTACATGCCCGCGCAGCCGGGCGTGATGCGGCCCTCGGGGCTGACGTGGGTGGCCTCGGTGTAGAGCAGCCCCGCGCCGCCGATCGCGCGGCTACCGAGGTGCACCATGTGCCAGTCGTGCGGCATGCCGTCAACGCTGCTGTACTGGCACATCGGGCTTACCACGAGCCGATTGGCCAGGCCCATCTCACGCAGCTGGTAGGGCTGGAACACCGGCGGCGCGGTGGGCAGTCCCTGCGATTTGCCCTCGCGCTCGAAGTGGGCGCGGATGGTGCGTTCTTCGGTCTCCGCCGCATAGGCGGGCGGCGCGACTTTGACGTTCTTGAACTGGTTCTGGTTCGCAAACCAGTTGGTTGCCTTCTCGACGAATGCCGGGTCGCGCATGCGCAGGTTGTCATACGTAATACGCTTGCTGCGTGAGAGCTGGTTGAAGGTGAAGCGGATCGGGTGCTGGGTCTTGTAGTAGCGCGCGACGTTCTCGAACCACTCGAGGCTGGTCTGTGCGGTCTTCTGCAGCTTGGCGCCGTCCACCCAGCGGCGGTCTTCATAGAGCTTCAGCGTGGCGTTCACGTCGCTGCTGCCGTTGTCGGCAAAAGCCTTTGCCAGCTCGATCGCGTCTTCCATCGCCAGTTTGGTGCCGCTGCCGATGCTGAAGTGGGCCGTGTGCGCGGCGTCGCCCATCAGCACCACGTTCTCGTGCACCCAGGTCTCGTTGCGCACAGTCGGGAAGGTTCGCCACACGCTCTTGTTGCCGAGCAGCCTGTGGCCTTTCAGGTACTTCGCAAACAGCTTCTCGCAGTAGGCGATAGTTTCGGCCTCATCGGCCTTGTCGAGCCCGGCCTTCTTCCACGTTTCCTCGCGGCACTCGACGATGAAGGTGCTGAGGTTTTCTTCGAACGGGTAGGCGTGCACGGCGAACAGCCCGTGTTCGTTCTCTTCGTAGATAAACGTGAACGCCGGCACTCGCAGGTCGGTGCCGAGCCAGCTGAACTTGCACTTGCGCCAGTCGATGTCGGGCTTGAAGGTCTGCTTGAAATGCTCGCGCACCCAGGAGTTCACGCCGTCCGCGCCGAGGATCAGGTCGGCGTCCTTGTACGGCTCGAGCGATTTCACCTCGGTGTCGAACACCAGCTTGACGCCCAGTTCCTCGCAGCGTTCCTGGAAGATGTTCAGCAGGCGCTTGCGGCTCATGCCGGCGAAGCCGTGGCCCGTGCTGCGGATGCACTCGCCCTTGATGAAGGTGTCGATGTCGGGCCAGTAGGCGAACTCCTTGACGATGCGGTCGTAGCTCTCCTTGTCGGCCTCTTCGAAGCCGCCGAGCGTTTCGTCGGAAAACACCACGCCCCAACCGAACGTGTCGTAAGGCCGGTTGCGCTCGACCACCGTGATGTCGTGCGCGGGATCCTGCTTCTTCATCAGGATCGCGAAATAGAGCCCCGCCGGCCCGCCGCCAATGCTGACTATCTTCACCGCTGTCTCCAGACGAACTGCACGCCCGCAATCTAGACCGCATCCGGCCGGGCGCAAATGCCAACCGGCCCGGAACAATCCGGGCCGGTTGGGTCCAAAATCGGGCTAGTGAATCCCGTACAGCTTGACGGTGGCCTTGCCTGTGCGTGCCTTCTTGCTCTTGTACTTGAACGTGACTTTCTTGATGCCGCGGGCGCCGCCCCGCAGGTCGATCCGGCGGCTCCATGACCCCTCGGCGAAGTTCATGCGCGTGGCGATGTCTTCGTGTCCGCCGTTGCTGAAGAACACGTCAACGTCCCACATCTCCAGCGCGCTGCCGTCGACGTCGATGCGCAGGGCGTGGAAGGTGCCTTCCTTCAGCGTCACCATGATGGTGTCGAAATCGCCCTTGAAGTCGACTTTGCGCGTGCCCAGCAGCTCGACACGGTCGGCGTCGCCGTCCTGGGTGTTGATCGGCCTGGCGCCGCGACCTCCGCAGCCCGTGCTGGCGCCGAGCGCGATCAGAAGAAGCAACATCACTGACAGTCTTGCCGTCGTCATCGAAAACTCCTGTGCGGTATGTGAGCGGTTGAATGCAACACCAGCGTATCCCACCGGTTGCGCCCGAAAAACGGAATAGCCTTCGACGAAAGTCTCATTACTTTTTGTGTGAAACCTGATGGCAGCAGCGGGGTGTAGTCGGCATAACACGTCGCTCAACGTGATACGGACAAAGGGAGAGCCATGAAGACCGCGTGGATGGTACTGGTGTTGCTGGCGATGAGCCTGGTCAGCGTCAGCACGATCAAGGCCGACGAAGACGAGCCGAACTGGAAAGAGAAGTTCCCGAACTACGAGCTGCTGGGCGAGCGCAGGGTCGACTTCGGCGGCGACAAGGACACGATTGAGGTCTCCGGCAATGAAGGCCGTTTCGTCAGCGTGTTGATCGGCGTGATCAACGGCAACCTCGAGATGTACGACATCAAGTTCACCTTCGGCAACGACGACACCTTCTCGCCGGACGTGCGCCAGACGTTCAAGGAAGGCGAGCGTTCACGCCAGATCGATCTGCCGGGCGAAGCCCGTGTGATCCGCAAGGTCGAGTTCAAGTACAAGAGCAAGCTGCGCAAGGGCAAGGCGACCGTGAAGCTGTTCGGCAAGCCGGGCGAAGCGGGCAAGGACGACAAGCCGGACAAGCCCGGCCCGGACAAGGGCGACTGGAAGGACCACCTGCCCAAGAGCAGCGAGGGCTACCAGCTGCTGGGTGAGCGCAAGGTCGACTTTGGCGCCGACCGCGACACGATCGAAGTGACCGCCGCCGAGGGCCGCTTCACGGCGATCGTGATCGGCGTGTCCGACGCCGAGCTGGAGATGTGGGACATCAAGGTGGACTTCCGTAACGACGAAACTTACTCGCCGGACGTGCGCGCCAACTTCGATGAAAAGTCGCGCAGCCGCGTGATCGACCTGCCGGGCGACGCTCGCGTGATCAAGAAGGTGACGTTCTTCTACAAGAGCAAGATTCGCGACGGCAAGGCGACCGTGAAGCTGTACGGCAAGCCGGCCGGCGTGAACGACCGCTACCCGGGCTACTCGCACCTCGGCAGCCGCGAGGTGGACTTCGGCAAGGACAAGGACGTGATCATTGTCGGTGAAAGCAAGGGCAAGTTCACGGGCTTCATGCTGGAGGTCGAAGACGCGGACCTTGAGTTGAAGAACATCATCATCACCTTCGGCAACGGCAAGCAGCACGAGGTGAAGACCAAGCTCGAGTTCGACGAAGGCAGCCGCACCCGCCAGGTGGACTTCCCCGGCGACGCCCGCACCGTCGAGCGCATGGTGTTCGAGTACAGCACCAAGGGCATCCGCGACGGCAAGGCCACCGTCAACGTCTACGGCAAAGAAGCCAAGTAGGGACTGACAAGGGCCGGCCGAAACGCCGGCCCTTTTCGTTTGCCATTTATTTCGGTAACCGTATATTTCGGAATATGAACGATATCCGGAATTACCGTTCCCGTTTTGTCTCGCCGGTGCACGCCGCGTACCGCGAGCTGTCGCGCGAGTTTGAGCGCCGCTTCACCACGAGGATCGAAAGCTCCGAGGGCCACCTGCTCTCCTACGTCGCGCGCTACGGGCCTTGCGCCGTGGGCAAGATCGCCGACGTCTTCGGCATCAAGGGCGCAACCCTGACCGGGCAGCTCGACAAGCTCGAGAAGCGCCGCCTGCTGAAGCGTGAGGTCAACCCGGCCGACCGTCGGTCGTTCCTCGTCGCCGTGACGCCGAAGGGGCGCAAGCTGGTCAATGAAATCGGCGAGCAGGTGCGGGAGATCGAGAACCAGCTGATGAGCCAGGTATCCGAGCGCGACTACAAGGCATTCCTTCGAGTCATTGAAACCATCCGGGGCGCCGTCCCCGCAGGAGACAACCATGCACAGTGAAACGATCAACCATCAACTCGGCGTATGCGCGTGGCTCATGGACGCCTACACCGAGGGTCTTACGAACGACGAGAGCCTGACGCCCTCCGCGACGGGCAACACGATCAACTGGCTCGTCGGCCATCTCGCCGATGCCCGCAACGGCGTGGCCGCGCTCCTGAAGGGGGAGCCGCTGTGGCCGCGGGAGGAGCTTGCGCGCTACGTGCGCGGCTCGTCGCCGCTGACGTCGGGCGGGGCGCTGCCGCTGGAAGATCTGCTGGCGCGCTATCGCCGCAGCAGCGCGCCGCTCGCGGAAGCCATTGCCGCGGTCACGCCCGAGAAGCTGGCCGAGAAGTCGCCCGTCAGCCCCACCGGCAACCCGCATGAAACAATCGGCACCCTGCTCTCGGTGATCTCGTTCCACGAGTCCTATCACCTTGGTCAAATCGGGCTGCTCCGCCGCCAGGTCGGCAAGCCGGGCATCATGTAGCCTCGCGCGATGGGCCCCGGTCGCTTTGCTGTTCTGCAACAAAACGAACGGGGCTCGGTTCGCCAAGATGGGATGCCCTCGGGCATGTGGTAGACTCGTCGCATGGAGATGCCGATGCGATTCGCCATGCGCGCCCTGTTGTTGCCCCTCTCCGCCCTTGCCCTGCTGCTCGTCGCCGTTCCCGGCGCGGCCAAAGACAAGCTGCAGCCCGACGCCGAGCGCAAGCAGGCGACGGCCGACATGCTCGACAAGCTGGCCGAGTCCAAGTCCCTGCGCTGGAACGCCACGCAGATGCAGGCCTGGGCGCGCTACGAGGGCGATGACGTGCTGCCGCGCCTGCTGGCGATCTATGAGAAGCCGCCCGCCCCGTTTGAAGTCAACATGCGCTATCTCGCCGCCGCGGCGTTCCGCAACCGGCACGACGTCCCCAACGCGAGCGACGACGACGAGCGCCGCTTCATCATGCGCATGGAGCCGTCGCCGGCCGACATCACGGCGCTGCGCAAGTTCCTCAAATCCAACAGCCGCCGCGCCGAGGAAGTCTGGGGCGTGTACTGCGCGGGCTGCATCCTCGCGCTTGAGGATGACCCGGACATCGGCATGGAATTGCTCGAGGTCGTGGGCGACAAGAAGTCTCCGCCGGTGATCCGCGCCGCCATGATCGAGGCGCTGGCCCACGGCGGCTTTCCCTACCTGCGCCGCGCGCTCGAGGTGATGCTGCAGGAAGACTTCAAGAAGGCGGAAGGCGCGGTTATGTACGAAGCCATCTGCTGGGCGGCCGCGCGCGCCTACCGCCCGCTCTGGAAGGCCAGCGAGCCCGTGTCGAAGGAGTGGCGACCGGTGTTCGACTGCATTGCCGCGGTGATGGAGAGCGAAGAGACGCTCGGGCGAAGCGTGCGCGAAGCCGCGCTGGCGATGCAGTTCTGCTTCCGGACCAAGTTCCCATACCAGTACGCTTCCATGTGGCGTCTGCTGTTCGACAACGGGCTGGACCCGCTGGGCGACGACGACGGGCGCACGTTCGCAAGCTTCATGGGGTTGGACGTGATGGGGGACCGCATCGTGTTCCTGGTCGACGCCAGCGACTCGATGCTGAACCCGCTCAGCGGTGAAGACCTGGAGTCGCTCAAGAACCCGATCACCGGCGACAAGCCGAAGAAGGGCAGCAAGGACGACGGCTACGAGATCGACTGGAGGCGCGTCAAGAACCGCTTTGACGCCGCGCGCGAACACGTCAAGTGGACCGTCTCGCGCCTGCCCAAGGACAAGCAGGTGTGCGTCATCCTGTTCGGCGACAGCGCCGAGCCGCTGGGCATCACCGACGGCTTCATCTCGGCGAGCAAGATCAACGCCAAGCGCATCAACGGCTCGCTCGACGCCGTTCGCCCGAAAGACGCGCCGGACGACATGAAGGCCAAGCGCCCGAACGGCGTGCTGCTGGGCGAGACGAACTACTACCAGGCGCTGCTCAGCGCGTACCGCATGGGGCGCGGCGGGGTGATGGATGCCCCGCGCGAAGGCTATGACATGAAGCTGGTCACCGAGGGCGCGGACGCGATTTTCCTGCTGTCCGACGGCGCGCCCATCCGCGACGGCTTCAGCGGGATGACGCCCGAGATCGACTACGAATTCACGACGTTCCGCGACTACTCCAGCCAGCAGCCGGGCGAGGGCCAGTGGGTCGAGATCCCCGCCCAGCCCGCGATCCCGGAGCGCGAGATCGAGCAGCGCGACCCGGAAACCGGCGCGATCACCAGGATCAAGGTACCGGGCTACCCGGCGCAGCCCGCACGCAAGGTCTGGCGCAAGAAGGAAACCGTGAAGTACCAGTTCAACGACCTCGACGAGAACGGGCCCTATGCGGATGAGACCAGCCGCGGCTTCTTCTTCGCCGGACCGGCGCTGAACAACCTGCTGGACGAAATCGAACGCATGAACCTCGTGCGCCGCGTGCGCATCCAGTGCGTCGGCATCGGCGAGGCGCAGATGGACTGGTTGCGCCCGATCGCGCACAAGACCGGCGGCAAGGCCGTGTTCTTCGGCAAGGAAGCACAGCCCGGCGGCATCCCGGGCTTCCCCGGCTTCCCCAAGGACGACTGAGCGAATGCACGGGCGTGATGCGACGTGCGTGGTTAGAATGACTGGTCGCTCAAGCAGTTCGTCCGGGAACCCATGGGCCGTATCGTGTCCGTTCAGCCTGTCACGCCGATTCTTGGCGTGATCTTTCGCGACGCCACCGTCGTCGACGACGCCATGATGTGGGTTGAGCACCTGATGGGCGACGTGGACCTCGTCAGCGAAGTCTGGCCCTTCGACCTGACCGACCACTATGAATCCGAAATGGGCGCCGGGCTCAGGCGCCGCTTTTACTCGTTCGACCCGCTGGCCGACCCTTCGCTGCTGGCCCACTGGAAGGTCCAGACCAACCAGCTTGAGGAACAGGCCGCCTCGCGCTTCGGCGAGTATCGCCCGATCAACCTCGACCCCGGCTACCTCACCGGCGCCAAGCTGGTGCTGGCCAGCGTGAAGGGGCTCGCCCATCGCGTGTATGTGGGGCAGGGCATCTCGGCCGAGGTCACCATGAGCTACAAGGACGGCGGCTGGCTCAAGCGCGACTACACGTTTCCTGACTTTGCCAGCGGTCGCTACGACGAATTCTTCGGCAAGGTACGCGCGAAGCACCTGGAGCTGCTCGGCGCGCGCGCCTGAAGTGCTTGCCTCACGCGCGTTCGCGGCTAGCCTGTTTGCGGTGCAGGGAGGTCGTTCATGCTTCGCTATCTGCTTCTGCTCGCTTTGTTGATGCCTCTGGCCGTTTCGGCGCAGGAGCCGTACGGCGTCGGCGACGAAATCGATGACCACGCCGTCGAGCACTGGATCAACCCGCCGGCCTGGACCGAGTTTTCCGACCTCAAGGGCGACGTCGTCGTCTTCAAGAAATGGGGTTGCACCTGACCGCCCTGCCTGGCGCAGTTGCGCCGCATGGTTGAGCTGGACAAGCAGTACGGCGACAAGGGCCTGCACATCGTCACTTCCTACGTGCAGTTCCAGACGCTCGAGAAGATCGAGAAGACAGTCGCCGACCTCAAGATCACCTACCCCGTGGCACTCGACGGCTTCTTCGAATCGCGCTTTGAAGCGCCGATTCTGTGCTGCGTCTGGGTGATCGGCGTGGACGGCAAGGTCGTGCATGCGAACCAGCAAGGCTGGGAAGAAGCGGCAATGACCGAGCTCAAGAAGGTCAAGTATCCGCGGCTGGGGCTGCGCCGGGTCTACTCGCCGCTCAACGACGCGGCCGAAGCGTTCGGCGAGGGCCGCTACGTCGCGGCCTGGCAACTTGCCTCGAAGGTGGCGGAGAGCGACGAGTCCGACAAGGTCATCGAGCAGGCCGAGGCCATGGTCGAGCGAATCGAGGACATGCGCGACACGCTGCGCAATCGCGCCGAGGTGCATGAAATCTGCGGGCGCTACGAGCTTGCCATCGCCTGCTGGAACGAGCTGGCGGCCCATTTCAAAGGCTTGGAAGATGTGCCGGACCCAGCCGCAGAGGCGGAACGAATCCGCAAACTGGATAACTACGCGCCCGAGATGAAGGCCCGGCACGCGTTCCTTGCCGCCCGCCTGGATGCCTGGCGTCCGTTTGAAACGGCGGGCGAGGACAAGGACAAGCTGCTCGCCGCCGCCACGGCCGCCGCGGGCATCTTCAAGAAGTTCGCAGAAGACAACAAGGAAGCCGAAATCGCATCGTCGGCGCGAGAGCTGCAGTTGAGCTACGAACGCTGGGCGGCGCAGCTCAAGGACGAACGCGAGCCCGCCGCGAAGCCCGAAAAGGGCTAGATTCGCGAGTCGCAGCATTTCCCTTCCTGAATTTGCGAGTCCGCTTTGCGCCCTGATTTGGGGGGCACGGGCGGGCACAGATAAACTTGGGCACCCCATTCGGTGCGGAGTTGCCCATGCGTCTTTGCCTTTGCCTGCTGGTCGTATTTGCGGGCGCGCTGACAGCGCAAACCTGCCACGACCTTTCCGTTGACGTCACCGCCACGTTGCAGACTTCGCCGGCGAAGATCACGATCAGCTGGCCGGGCGACGCGAACGCGACCGCCTGGGTCGTCTACAAGCGCACCTGGGGCAGCAGCGGCTGGACCGGGCCGATCGCCAGCTACGGCGCGGGCGCCACCAGCTACGCCGACTCAAGCGTCTCCGTCGGCACGGTCTATGAGTACGCTGTCGGCAAGCAGCTCGCCAGCGACACCGGCTGGGGGCTGATCACCGCCGCGATCCAGGCGCCGCAGAAGGACAGCCGCGGCAAGGTCATCCTGCTCGTCGACAACACGTTCACCACACCGCTTGCCACCGAGATCAGCCAGTTGGAGGAGGATCTGGTCGGCGACGGTTGGCGCGTGATCCGCCACGATGTGTCCCGCACCGGCACCGCGGCATCGATCAAGTCGCTGATCGTCGCCGACTACAACGCCGACCCCTCCAACGTGAAGGCCGTCTTCCTGCTGGGCCACGTGCCCGTGCCGTACTCCGGTGAGTTGAACCCGGACGGCCACTCCAACCACATCGGCGCATGGCCGGCCGACGGCTACTACGGCGACATGAACGGCGCCTGGACCGACAGCACGATCAACAACACGACCTCCGGCCAGACCCGCAACCACAACGTTCCGGGCGACGGCAAGTTCGACCAGTCCGTCATTCCCAGCACGCTCGAGCTGATGGTCGGTCGTGTGGACCTCGCCAACATGTCCAGCTTCAGCCAGACCGAAGAGCAATTGCTGCAGGCCTACCTAAGCCGCCACCACGACTTCGTGACGGCCGCCTGGCGCCCGCAGGAGCGCGCGGTGATCGACGACAACTTCGGCTACTTCAGCGGCGAGGCCTTTGCCGCCAGCGCATGGCGCAGCTTCTCGCCGCTGGTTGGGCCCGGCAACGTGGCGAGCGGCGACTTCATCACCAGCACCACAAGCGGCGACTACCTGTGGGCCTACGGCTGCGGCGGCGGCAGCTACACCAGTGCCAGCGGCATCGGGACCACGGCGAACATCGCGGCCGCGTCGCTTGATGTAGCGTTCACTTGCCTGTTCGGCAGCTACCTCGGCGACTGGGACAGCGACAACAACTTCCTGCGTTCGCCGCTCGGCTCCGGCGCGCTGACCTGCGCGTGGTCGGGGCGCCCGTGGTGGTACTTCCACAGCATGGGCATCGGCGAGCCGATCGGCGCCAGCTTCATGGAGACGATCAATGACCCGCCGCTTTCCGGCTTTGCCAACAACGGCGTGCACGTCGGGCTGATGGGCGCGCCGACGCTGCGCATGCGCTACATCGCCCCGGCCGGCTCACCGGCCGCTGCACAGAACGGCGGCAGCGTGGACGTCACCTGGACCGCCAGCACCGACAGCGTCGGCGGCTACCACGTGTACCGCGCCACGGCCAAGCTCGGGCCGTACACTCGCCTGACTTCAAGCGCCGTGACGGGCACCAGCTATACCGACACCAACCCGCCCACCGGCACCGTCTGGTACATGGTGCGCGCGGCGAAGCTGCAAAGCGTGCCGAGCGGCAGCTACAACGACCTGTCCACCGGCGTCGTCACCAGCGTGACCGTGACCGGGCTGCCGCCAACCATCAACACCCAGCCGGCGAGCGCCAGCGTCGCGGAAGGTGCGACGGCGACATTCGTGATCGGCGCCAGCGGCAGCGGCACGCTTGCCTACCAGTGGCAGCTGAACGGCAGCGACATCGGCGGCGCGACAAACAGCAGCTACACGACGCCGGTGCTCACGCTGGCGGATTCCGGCAACAGCTACACCTGCGTGGTCAGCAACACCGCGGGAAGCGCCACCAGTGCGGCAGCGCTGCTCACCGTCACCGTCGGCGGTCCGCCGCCGGGCGGTGGCGGCAACTCCGATGGCGGAGGCGGCGGTGGGGGCGGTTGCGCCGTTGACCGGTCAAGCCTGCCCGCGCTGCTGATCTGGCTGCTGCTGGCCGGGGCCTGCACGCTGTATCTGCGCCGCCGCGCCTGACTCACACCGCATGCGTGAGGGCGTCGGCCGTACTCCTTTCGGCGACGCCGTCGGGCGCGGCAGTTTCGGGAGTTGATGGAGGCTTCACGCCGGCTTCGGCCGCGACGCGTTCGATTTCTTCGCGTGCCTCGCCGCCCTGCATCCAGTCCTGGATCATCTGGTGCGCGATGCGGAAGCAATCCTCTTTCAGCTCTTCGCGGCGTTGCTGCAGGCGTTCGATCTCGCGGCTGATGCGGATCACCACCGTGGGCGCGACCTTCCAGCGGTACGGCTGGTCCTCTTTGCCGTGCAGCTTGAGCATCTCTTCATCGTGCAGCTTCAGCAGGTTCTCATAGCGCGTGATGGAGGCGTCGATGCTGTGGCCGTCGCGCTCGGCGTACAGCTGACTTGCCGCCTGCTGGATCGAAAGCTCGACCTGCTGCTCACGGCTGGGGGCCGCGCTCTTCGGCGGCTGGTGCCTGGCCGGCTTCGGCCTGACGTTGGGGTACCTGGACATGGTTCAACTCCGTTTGATACCGGCGCGACATCCGCGCCCGACGCCCCAGTATTACCCACCATCGCGACATTTTTCGGGCCGCGGCGCGCGACGAGCCGCGTAAGTCTTGCCCGCAACAGAAGCTAAGAAACTTTTCGTCAAATCCGCGCCCGCCCCGGCTGAACCGCGCTGTCGTTATTCGGTGTGCGGCGGCGCTTTGCCGCCGGAATGCGTATTCTGGAGAGAGTCATGCGATTACGACGAAACATCGGGATCATTGCCCACATCGACGCCGGCAAAACAACGGTGAGCGAGCGCATCCTGCACTACACGGGGCGTGTTCACGCGCCGGGCGACACCCACGACGGCAACACGGTGCTCGACCACGACACGATCGAGCAGCGCAAGGGCATCACCATCAATGCCGCGGCCACGTTCTGCGAATGGCGACATTCGCTGACGGGCGTGCATTGCCACATCAACCTGATCGACACGCCGGGGCACGTCGACTTCACGGCCGAGGTCGAGCGCTCGCTGCGCGTGCTGGACGGCGCCGTTTGCGTTCTCGACGGCAAGGAGGGTGTGGAGGCCCAGACGGAAACCGTGTGGCGTCAGGCGACGCGCTATGCGGTGCCATGCGTGGTGTTCGTGAACAAGATCGACAAGCGCGGGGCCGACTTCGGGCGCTGCCTTGCCGACCTTGAGCTACGTCTGCGTGTGCACCCGCTGCCGTTGCAGATTCCGGTCGACACGGGCGATGATTTCGATGGACTCGTCGATCTGCTGGAAATGCAGGCCGTTCGTTTCGGCGGCGAGTACGGCGCGAGCGTTGCCCGCTCTTCCGTTCCGGACGCCATGGCGGCGGAAGCGGAAGCGGCGCGTCGTGCGCTCGTAGATCGCCTGGCGGACCTGGATGACGCGATTGCCGGTCTGGTTCTGGACGGGCGGCGTGACGACATCACGCCGGAGCAGATCCGGAACGCCGTACGAGCCGCGACACTGCGTCGGGCGGCGGTGCCGGTGTTGTGCGGCTCGGCGCGGCTCTATGCGGGCGTGCAGCCGTTGCTGGACGCCGTGGTCGACTATCTGCCGTCGCCAGAGGAGGTGCCGCCGCAACGGGCGACCGGCGTCGAAACTGAAGAGCCGGTGGAAGTGACGCCCGAGGTCGCCACGACGGGACTGGTGTTCAAGACGGTCAGCGACGCCTACGGTACGCTCAGCTACGTCCGCCTGTTCGCGGGGGAGCTCACGGTCGGCGAGGGCCTGCTGAATGCCCGAACCGCCAGGCGGGTTCGCGTGGGACGCATGTACCGGATGCATGCGCAGCATCGAGAACCCGTGGAAAGCGCCCAGGCCGGTGACTTCGTTGCCGTCGTCGCACAGGGCGACGTCCGCACCGGTGACACGCTGACCGGCTGCGACCCGGCGATTGCGCTGGAGCCGATCCGCTTCCCCGAGCCGGTCATCGTGATGGCCGTGGAGGCGGCGCTGAATGCGGACGCGGGCAAGCTGGCCGAGGCGCTGGCGGCGCGCGAGCGGGACGACCCCACCCTGCGCGTCAGCACCGACCGCGCGACCGGCGAAACGCTGGTCGCCGGAATCGGCGAGCTGCAGCTCGAGGTTCTGCGCGAGCGCCTGCAGACGCTGCACGGGCTGCAGGTGAGTTTCGGGCCGCCGCGCGTGGCATTCCGGGAGGCGATCCCGGCCGACGGGTTGGCCACCGAAGGGCTGCATCGCAAGCAGTCCGGCGGGTCGGGCAGCTTCGGGCACGTGAAGATCCGCTGGAGCAGTCTGCCGGCGGAGCAGTTTGACCAGGTGGAGTTCGTGGACTCGACCCGCGGCGGCGTGATTCCGAAGGCGTTCATCCGCAGCGTTGAGGCGGGTGTGCGCGCGGCCGCTGCCACGGGCGGGCTAGCGGGCTTCCCGGTCGGCGGCATCCGGGCCGAGCTGTACGACGGGACGAGCCACGACGTGGACGGCAAGGACTTCGCGTTCGCCGACGCCGCACGCCTCGCGTTCAAGGCGCTGCTGGAGGAGGCGGGCACGGAGATTCTCGAGCCGGTCGTGCGCGTGGAAGTCCGCGTGCCGGATGAGTTCACGGGGCCGGTCATCGGTGACCTGAACGCGCGGCGCGGGCGGATCACCGACGTGGAGGCGCTGGAAGGCGAAAGCGTCGTGCGCGCGGTGGTGCCGCTGGCGGAGATGTTCGGCTACGTGGGCGACATGCGCGGGCTGACGCAGGGCCGCGGCACGTACAGCATGGAGCCCGCAGGCTACGAGCAGGCCCCGCAGCACGTGAAGCAGCAGATCATGGAATCACGCAAGTAGCAAAATGGGGACGCGCCGGCGTCCCCATTCGCGTCAGCGGCGATTTGATTCGCGCGGGAAGTGGAACGCCGTATCATTGTCGTCCATGAGACGTGCCCTCGTAGAATTTCTGAGTCCGACCAATGGCGTGTTCGCAGGGCTGTTGATTGCGCTGGCGATGACGATCATCGTAGGCATTGCCGTACATAACGGCCCGGGCCTGATGTACGAAACCAGCGAGTCGTGGAACGACGTCGTGGTTTTGCCCAGGCACGCCGAACAGCGCGGATTCGACCAATACGGCCGCGACAGAGAGCAGCACGCGGCTACCAGCAGCGGCTACGTACCCCTTTCTGAAGTGTCTCCGGACACGGTTCTGGTGGAGGCGGGGAGGGATACTGGCTCGCGGGCCACGAGCGTTGAGCTGCGCGGCGTGCCGCCCTGGCTCCTGACTGTCGTACCCATGTTCCTGTTGCTGCTGAGCCTGTGGCCGCTGTTGGCGGCTTTTCAGGCACGACGCTGGCTGCTCGGCGTTGCTTATGTATGCGTAATGGTCGTGGTTTGTTGGCACTCGTACGAAACCAGCTGGCGTGAGTTCCCGGGCAATCTGGTGACGGCCACTCGCTGGAGTTTTGATCCCGCGATGTATTACGTGGCCTTTCTACTTCTTGCGCTGATGCCTGCTCGAGCGGCTACTCCACGTCCGAATGCAGCTCTACCCGCGGCGGCGCTGGTCTATTTCTGCATGTTCTCGGTCGTCTTGACCTTTGGGCTGAACGAGGCGGCCATTCTTCGGCAAACGTCCGTGAGCGCGAACTATGTTTCGTTCCGGTTGCGTTCTCCCGATCACAAGATGCGAACATTTACCTCGACGGAGATTGCCGCCTCGACGATTCCGACCGCGTACGACGAACAAAGTGACGTTTGGGAGTACGCGGGTGGCGGCGGCACAGGAACAAGCCGCGGCTACAGCAAAGGAAGTGATGACCTGGGAGGCGTCGCTTTCCTAGTGGTGCTCGGTCATTTCTTCACCATCTTGCTTGTTCTGTGGCCTTGTCGAATTCTCGCGCGGAAAGGACTGCCTGCGCGTGGCATTTTCATCTCCGCGCTGGCACTTCTGGTTTCCGGCGTCTGTGTTTGGCAGCAACTAACGTTGCTGAACCTCGCCATTGGGCCAGTTCGGCTGGATGCCGGTCTGATGGGAACTCCTCTGTTGATTGCCATGCTGCATCGCGGCAAGCCTCAAGGCCCGACGTCAGGCGGCTCGCAGCTCAGGCGAGACTTGCGCGCCTCGTACTAAGGTCAGCGCACGCGGCGGCGGCGGTTTTTCATGTAGTCGACGAAGATGTTGCCGCCGAGTTTGTCGAGCGCGCTGAAGTAGGCGCGCCCGCGGTTAACCTGCGTCAGCTTGTCGACGAATTCCACCAGGTGCGGGTCGTCGGCGATCATGAAGGTGCTGATGGTGATGCCGCGGCGGCGGCACAGCTCGGCCTCTTCGAGTGTGCGGTTCACGATCAGCGGGTCGAGGATCCAGCTTACGTTGCGGTAGAGTTGCCCCTGCTCATGGATCACGGTCGGCTTGCCGTCGGTGATCATGAAGATCTGCTTGTTCGTATGCTTCTTGCGCCCGAGCAGGCGCTGCGCGAGTTGCAGCCCGGCCTGCGTATTCGTGTGGAACGGGCCGACCTGCAGGTAGGGCAGGCGGTGCGCGGGCACCTGCTGTGCCTCGTTGCCGAAAGTGATCACCTCGACGCTGTCTTTCGGGTACTTCTGCTTGATCAGCTCGGTCAGCGCGATCGCGACCTTCTTGGCGGGCGTGATGCGGTCCTCGCCGTATAGGATCATGCTGTGGCTGATGTCGATCATCAGCACGGTTGCGCAGCTTGCGTGCTGCTCGGTCTCGTAGACTTCGAGGTCGTCTTCCACCAGCGCTACGTCGTCAATGCCGCGCTTGAGGGCGTTGCGAATGCTGATGTTGAAGTCGATGTCGCTGCTCAGGTCGCCGAACGCGAACGGGCGCGTTTCCGGCAGGCGCTCGTTGCTTGCCCCTGCGTTGGGCGTGCGGTGGTCGCCGTCGCCGAGTGAGTTCAGGTTGCGGAAGATGTGCTCAAGGCTGTCCTTGCGGATGCCGCGCTCGCCCTTCTTGGTCAGCTCGAACTGCGCGCCCGGGCCGCCTTGCGGGTTGTTGGGGTCGAACTGGCCTTCGCGCCGCTGGATCAGGCCCTCCTGCTCGAGCTGCCGCATGAACTCCTCGAACGTCATCTGACACTGCATCAGGTCGTGACGCTCCCAGAGCTCTTCCATCCACTGCAGCGCCTGGTCGACGTCGCCCGCGGCCATCAACAGCAGCTCGTTCCACAGCTTCTTAAGCTGCTTCATGCCCATCCGGCGGAGGGCTTCCTGCATGTCGAATTCGAGGTAGGCGATGTGCATAGAATCAGGGCCTGGGGCTTGGGGCCTCCGCTGCTGCTTCCACTTGCTTGTCGGGCAGGACGGCGTCTCCGTGCACGGCCGCGCTGATGTCTTTTGGTCGCGGCAGGGCCCAGCTTAGCGGCAGCCCGACGAGCGCCCACACAAGCTGGATCAGGCGGCCCATCAGGGACAGCACCTGTGCCTCCACTTTACCGATTCCGCGCAGCCCGAAGAAGTGCACGCTCGCGGCCTCGCCGACGCCCCAGCCGCCGAAGCTGATCGGCAGCGCTGCCACCATGCCCGCGACCGGGATCAGCACCGCGTAGTCCGTCCAGATGAGTTGAATCCCGATGCCCTGCCCGACCGCGATGTGCATCCCGATCCAGCCCGCCTGCGGCAGCACGCTCAGCAGCAGCGCGAGCACCAGCCCCTTCTTGTGGCCACGGTAGATCTGCATCGCTTCGTCGAACGCGCGGATCGTGTCGTGGAACGGCAGGCGGCTCGACAATCCACTGGGCACCAGCTTGCGGATGCGCCGGCTGGTCATGCTGACAATCGCCAGCGTAGCGCCGCCGGTGAACACGATGATCACGGCCGCGGCCTGCCGCATGGATTCTTCGCCGATGCTCGGGAGCAGCACCAGCAGCGCCAGCGTTGCCAGCATGAACAGCCCGCACAGGCGGTCCACCAGCACGGCCGCGAAGGCCTGCGGCTTGCTGCGTGTCGCGTTGGACAGGTAAAGCGCCTTGATCGCGTCGCCTCCGACGGAGCCGCCGGGGATGGCCGAGTTGTAGAACTGCCCGATCAGCGTGTAGACCAGCATGCGCGTCAGGCTGACCTTGTGGCCCAGCACCTCGACCAGGATCTTCAGGCGCACGGCCTGGAACACGAAGCTGACGAGGCCAAGCAGCAGCGCGATGTAGAGCATCGAGGGCGTGACGCTGCGGGCTGTGTTCCAGTTCTCGACGGGGTCGGTGCGGTAGCCGAACAGGTACACCAGCACCGCCAGGCTGAATGCCAGCGGCAGGAAACGGCGCAGCTGTTTGAGGACCTGCTTCATGTGAAGAGCATGTGTTGCGGGCGTCTCGCCCGCAATGCCTTCGCGAGCGGGTTAACAAGTCGCGGGGGGGGGGGCCCCCCCCCCCCGCGACTGCGGGCGGGACGCCCGCAACACGTTACTTCATGACCGCCTTGTATTCGGGGACGCTGTTGGTGTCCTGCTTGGTCTTGGCGAACAGTTCTTTCACGCCGCGCAGGATGACGCTGTCTTCCTGGAAGTTCTGGGTGAACTCTGCGCCGCGGTCGTCCTGCACGCGTGTGCGCAGGGCGAAGCGCAGCTCGCGGCGGACGTCGTCGCGCGCGAGCGGCGTGTTCAGCGACGCATACAGCTTGTCGAAGTCCGGCCACATGGCGGTGTCCAGCGCGTCGAACGTCGCCAGCTTCATGTACTCGGCCTTGGCGGCGCCCTTGTAGTGCTCGTCGAGGTAGTCCTGCAGCTTGTTGCTGTCGCGCAGCTTGTCGATCGCGTAGACCTCCCACGCCTCGAGCAGGTCGCGGTCCATGGTGATGTGCGGGGTCACGCCGCCTTCGCCTTCGTAGCGGTCAATGCTGATGCCGCTGGGCAGGAAGTAGCGGAACACCGTGCACTTCAGCACGCGCGAGCCGCCGCTGTTGTCGACCGTGAAGAAGCTCTGGCCGATGCCCTTGCCGAAGCTGGCACGCCCGATCAGCGTAGCGCGGTCGTTGTCCTTCAGCGCGCCGGACAGCATCTCACTGCCCGAGGCGCTGTTTTCGTCAATGAACACGACCATCGGGATGTCGTTGTAGTCGCCGCCGTCGGAGCGGAAGGGGCGCTGGCGGCCTTTCCAGTCGCCGAAGCGACCGCCGGTGCTGCTTATGACCGCGCCCTTGGGCAGGAACATGTCGGCGATCTCGATCACGGCCGAGAGCTGCCCGCCCGGGTTGTCGCGCAGGTCGAGGATCAGGGACTTCATGCCCAGCTTGCGCAGGTTGTCGAGCGACTCCTTCATGTCCTTGGCGCTGTTGGCGCCGAAGCGGGTCAGGCGCACGTAGCCGACCTGGCCCGGCAGCATCTCTTCAAGCGCCGTGTCGACGTGCACCATGGTGCGCGGAATCTCGAGCTTGATTTCGCCCTCGTTGCCGCGGCGTTTGATGAACACTGTCGCCGTGCTGTTTTCGGGGCCGCGAACATGGCTGACGCCTTCCTCAAGCGAGATGCCGGTCAGGTCCACGCGGTTGCCGTCCGGCCCGAGGATTGCGACCAGCTTGTCGCCGCTGCGGATGCCGGCCTTGTAGCCGGGGCCTTCGTAGATCGGCTGGGTGATGTAGATCAGACCGTCGTCGCCGACCGCGACGTGCGCGCCGATGCCGACGTAGTTGCCTTCCTGGTCCTGGTTCATGTCGTCGATCTCTTTGCGCGTCATGTAGGCGGCATAGCGATCGGTCGCGGCGCACATGGCGCGGCAGGCGTTGTCGACGAGGTTCTCGCCGCTGAGCTCATTGTGCTTGTCGGCGTAGATGAAGTAGTCATCCACGTAATGCTTGCGGATCGTGCGGATTTCGGTCTCGACCAGGTAGTCCTTGCGCTTGAACTTGCCGGACTTGTGGTCTTCCACGGCCTGGTCGATCTTGACGACTTCGCGCCCGATGCGCGCCAGGCGCCCGATGTCGCCCGGCTCCTTGCTGAGCGTGTCGATGCGGGCGGCGACCTCGGCCGGGTGGCCGCGCTCGGACAGCACCAGCGCCGAGCGCCCGACCAGCTCGTGGTCCGGCGACGACAGGAACTCGCGCAACTGCTCGAGGGCCAGCTCGTCCTTCTCGGTTACAAGCAGCGCTTCGCACAGTGCGGTGCGTGCGCCGGCGGACAGGTCTTCGCTGTCTTCCCACGCGCCGCGCAGATGCTCAATCAACTCTTCGTCTTCGGGGCCTTCGGCGCTGATCATCATGGCGACGGCCTCGACGATGGCGCTGTCTTCACTCTCGATCAGGCCGCCCCAGGCCTCGAATGCCAGCTCGGGGGTGCCGTGCAGCAGTACCAGCTGGCTGCACACCATGCGTACGGCTTCGGACTCGTTGTCGAGCCCGCGTTCAAAGTCGGCGATCAGCCCGCTGCCGCCCTCGGCCTCAAGCATGTTGCGCAGCGCGAACGCGTAGTCCCAGGCCTTTTCCGGGCGCTTGGCGACGCGGTCGAGCAGCTTGCCGGCCTCTTCGCTGAGTTTGTTGTCCTGGGCGGACAGGGCGGCCGGCGCGATCAGCAGGGCCAGCATCAGGGCGACGAAGTATTTCATCTGCGTCCTCGAATCAATTGGCTTGGCCAGCATAGCAAAGGGGCGCGGGTTGGCCACGCGCCCCTTTGCTTGTACGGTTTTCAGCCCTTTGACGGCCGATTAATCGCCGCCCGCGCTGCCCTTGTTTGCATCGGCGTCGGACTTGCCGGAGTTGTCGCCGCCGGTTTCGTCCTTCTTCTTCACGTAGGCAACCGTGTCGCCCTTTGCCACCGGGCGCGAGACCTGTTCGTCGATGGTCTGGCAGCCGACTTCCTCAACGGGCAGGTCTTCGTTGTCGCTGAAGTGGTAGTGGCGCACGATCTTGACGCGGCATACCGGGTTCTGCTTGGCATCCAGCACTACCATCTCGGTGCCGATGGCGGGCACGGTGCCCTTCAGGCTTGCGATCAGCAGGTAGCTGGGGCCATCCGGGCGCGAGCCCTTGCTGACCTCGGTCACGCTGCCGGAGAAATCGTAGTCGTCGACCGCCGGGCCCGGCTCTTCAGGAACGGGGTTTGAGCCCTTCTTCAACTGTTCCACCATCGCGTCGTACTGGCGCTTCAGGTTGTCGTAGTCGGTCTGCGCGTTCTTGAGGTCGCTCTTCAGCTTGCGGTTCTCGGATTCGAGGGCCTTGTAGTCCGGGTGCTTGCTGATGTCCGAGCCCTGCAGCCCGACCATCTCGCCCTTGACCGTTTCGATCTCGGCCTGCGCGTCCGCGAGCTGCTTCTTGAGGTCTTCGATCTGCGACTCGGCCGCTGCCCGGGCCTGCTTTTCCATGCGCAGGTCGGCTTCCTTGTTGATCAGCTCTTTCTGGGCGTTCAGGACCTCGTTCGGGTCGACGTTCTTCACCTTGGTTTCAAGCGACTCAATCATCGTCTTGAGCGTGGTGATGGTCGACTGCAGGTCATTGACCTGCTTGAGCTTGTCCTCGAGGTCGTCCATGCGCTTCTTGTTCGCGCCGTCCGAATCCTCGAGTTTCTTTTCGATCTTGTCCTGGCCGGCGTTGATGTCTTCGGCCAGCGAGGTGAGCTTGCGCTCAAGCGCGCTGCTGTCGCCGCCCTTG
This sequence comes from Planctomycetota bacterium, assembly GCA_020638675.1. Classification (GTDB taxonomy): domain Bacteria; phylum Planctomycetota; class UBA8742; order UBA2392; family UBA2392; genus JACKID01. Next base: position 366,203 of record JACKID010000002.1, on the reverse strand, counting down.
TTCTGGTTCGCCAGCAGGGCGATCAGGGCGTCATTGCCGCCGCCCGACTGCTTGGCCTTCATGGCATCAAGCTCGGCCTGCAGCTTGGCGTTCTGGTTTCGTGCCTCATTGTCCTGGCAGCCAGCGGCGAAGAGTGCCACAACCGCAACTGCGGCCACAATCATCCTGCGCATGCATCAACTCCGACGGGGTGACGTATGTACTTCCGGGGCCCAAAAGAGGGCCTGAATTGTCGCAGACAAGGGGGGAAGATGCAACCGGGGCGCCGTGGAAAGCACGTCCGATAATGCTTCCTTCATGCGGATTCGCGAGGCTTCCGCGTGAACTCGAACTTGTGGATGGTTCGCCCCTCGCGGCGGAACTTGACTTCCCAGTTGGTGACGCCTTCGGGGGCGGCGTCGCCGATGGCGCGGAAGGTCTGGGTGAAATGCGGGTCTTCACGGAACACCTGCTCCATCTGCACGGCGTAGTCTTCGTGATCGGTCGCGAGCCGCACCAGCCCGCCGTCGTGGAGGATGCGGGCGGCCTCGATGGCGAACGGCGGCTGTATCAGGCGGCGCTTGTTGTGTTTGGCCTTCGGCCACGGGTCGGGAAAGTAGACGTGCAGCACGCTGATGCAGTTGTCGGCTACATTGTCGCGCACGACCTTGCCGGCGTCGTCACGCAGCACGCGCAGGTTGCTGAGCCCCCGCTTGGCGGCGCGTTCGGCGACCAGGCGGTAGTAGCGGCTGGCCCACTCGACGCCCACGAAGTTTGTCTGGGGGCGGGTTCCCGCCTGCTGGATCAGGAAGCGGCCTTTGCCGATGCCGAGTTCGAGCTCGACGGGCGCGTCGTTGCCGAAGACTTCGCGGAAGTCGTAGCGGCGATCCTGGATCTGCGGGATCTGCTCAAGCGCAACCGGCGAAATGTCCACGGGCGAGGTCATGCCCGCAAAGTAGGGCGTCGCGCGCGGTTGGCAAGGTACTGCAACGGCGTTTGTCAGGATGGACAGGAGGGGAACGGATGCGGGCTCGAAACAGTGCCGCCCTGCACACCTTCCGAACGGGGGCTCGGCTCGCTGCCGCAAGTGCAGCATCCTCTCGCTTCCTGTCCATCCTGACTGATTGCAGTTTCTTGCGCGCACGCAGTCCTGCCTGGCAAGTGCTTTCAGAGGAGTGGCTTGTGTGAAACGAAAACACCCGGCCGGGGCCGGGTGTTTGGGTGGGAGATCAGGCTATCCGTCAGCGCCGATGGCCTGCACTGGGCACTGGGCCGCGGCGTCTTCGCACTGGGCCTTTTCTTCGTCGTTCTCGGGCTGCTTGTAAACCAGGTCGTGGGTGCCGTCTTCAGACTCGCGGAAATTCTCCGGCGCAAGCTGCGGGCAGAGTCCGCAGAAAATGCAGCTCTTGTCGACGTACCACGGCCCCGGAAGGTTGTCTTCCCACTTTTCGTTGGGGTCCGGCATGGTGCTTTCTCCTGCTTCTTTCGTGGCCCGTATCGGGCGAGGGCGCATAGTAGACAACACCGGTCCACTATTCCACAACCCGCCACAGCTTTATGGCGCGGCAGCATAGCAACCGCTTCGGCACGATAAAGCCGGAAGAGACCGGGATTTATGCGCCGTTATACCAGCAAGGAGAGAAGGGGCGGAATCGCATGATCAAGGTCATTGCAAGAGACGAACTGAAGCGCGCCCTCGACGCAGGCCGCGTGGACGGGCTGTACGACAATCGCGGCCCGGGAAGCTACGCCAACCTGCACATCAAGGGCGCGCAGCAGCTGAGCGTCAGCGCGGTGAAGGAGCACCTGCCCGCCGACGTGAACGCGATGCTCGTGTTCTACTGAGCAGGCTACAGCTGAGACGCTTCCACCAAAGCGGCCCGTGTGGCCATTGAGCTGGGCTACCGCAACGTCCACGACTACCGTGGAGGAATCAAGGAATGGCACGAAGCCGGCCTGCCCGTCGAGGGCGAAATGGCGAACGCCTAGAAAAACGGGCCGACAGCATTGCCGGCCCGTTTGCATTTTAGAGGCAGTTGCCCGTGTTGAGCGGGTAGAATGAAGCTGCAATCCCGGGGAAGTACACGATTGCGGAGGCTGTTATGAAGCCGCCTGTTGCCATGCTGCTGCTGGCACTGTTGTCGTTTGCCCCGTTCATCCACGCCGAAGAATTCAAGCCGACCGTCCCGCTGCTTGAACTGAAGCCGGAAGGCAGCCGCTGGTCGTGGCAGCGTCACGGCGCTGAACTGAAGACGGGTGACCTGCCGGGGCTGCTGAAAAACTTCGCCGGCTACTCGGACGATAAGACCGGCTGGCCGGGTCTCGATGAGGACGGCTACAGCCGGAACATCCTGGTGCTTCACGTCGATTCGCACGCCCCTGAAGCCGTACTCTGGTGGTTGCTCGAAAAGGCGCGGGAAGCCGGCATTGAGCACTATGCGATCGCCGACTCCGGCGAAGCGAAGGCGCTGCCCAAAGACCGCGCACCCGCGTCCGACGACCTCGACGCCGCCTACCTGCGCATCAACCTGGGCATGACCCGCAACGTGATCGATGCTGTGACCGTGAAGCTCGAAGACAGCACCAGCGGGCACGTGTTCAGCGCAAGCATCGGCCAGAACACACGGGTCGTTGCGGACCGCACGGCCGCGCGCGCCGAGGACCTGATTTTCAGCCAGGACGACACGGCCGCGGTGCGCGAGAAGAAAGAAGCACTGCGCCGGCAGGTGGTGGATGACCTCGTACGCGCCATCAAGTTGGCGATGGATCTGTCAGATGCCGATGCCGACGCCATCGAGATCATCAAGCGCGAGGTGGCCCCGGTGCCTGGCAAGATCGACTCCATGAAACGCGAAAGCAATGAGCCCGCCGCGTGGGTCTGGTACGAACTGGCCGGGCGGGCGTGTGCGACCTTCTATAAGCCTGGCAACTGGCCCGAGGCCGCGAGCATGCAGGTCTGGTGGCCGTTTCGCTTGCAACGTCCGGGCGTCGGCAAGGTTGCGCCCGAGGAGTATCGCGGCACTCGCCACTTCATGGGCCGGATCAAGGGCAAAGACGAAGTCCGCGAGAACGAAGACCGCGTGCTGGCGGCGCTGAACTGGCTGCGCGACCACCAGAAAAGGGAAGGCCACTGGAGCGCGACGGAGTTCGGGGCTGACAGCACCCGTGGATCCGCGAAGAAAACGGGCAACGCCGAGTTCACCAAGGACTGCCCGGCCGACACGGGCTGGGAAGCCACCTGCGACATCGGACTGACCGGGCTTGCGTTGCTCGCCTATGCGGGCATCGGTGCCGATCACAAGAGCGGCGACTACAGGGCAACTGTACGGCAGGCCGTGATCTATCTGCGCAGGGTACAGGACAACGACGGCTGCTTCGGCGACAAGGAGGACGACTGGTTCGTCTACAACCACGCGATCTGCACACTTGCGCTGGCCGAGATTTACGGGCTCTCCGGCGATGCCGTGCTGAAGCCGATCATCGACACGGCCGTCGATTTCATCCTGAAGTGCCAGAACCCGGGCCTCGGCTGGCGCTACGGCGTGCAGCCCGGCAACAACGACAGCTCGGTTACCTGCTGGATGGTGATGGCCCTGCATGCCGCAAAGAAGGCGGGCGTCGAATTTGATTCGACGAAGGCTTACAGCGATGCAGACACTTGGTTCAAGATGGTCACCGTCGACGTCAACGGCTATCCCAAGTGCGGCTACGACAGCCCCGGCAGTAACAACGCTCGTCTGCGCTCCACTCAGGAGTATGAGCACAACCCGACGATGGACGCCATGTACGTCAACGCCATGCTCGCGATGGGCAAGGCCGACACCCGCGACAAGACAATCAAGTCGCTCGCGCGCGGCTGCGTTGAGGAAGACGCGATGCCGACGTGGAAGCGTGAGAAGATCGACTTCTACTACTGGTACCAGGCCAGCCGTGCCGTCTTCAAAGTCGGCGGCGCGGGCTGGGACACCTGGAGAGTGAAGGGGCTCAAGACCATCTGCGATCACCAGCGTGGCTACGCCGACGTCGACGAAGGCAGGCGCCTCGCCCAAGACCTCGATGAACACGGCAGCTGGGACCCGGTAGGCGCATGGGGCACGGCCGGCGGGCGGGTGTACGCCACGGCCATGGGCGCGCTCTGCCTCGAGACCCCCTGGTCCGAGAAAGAATAGCGCCGGGCGCAGGCGCGAGACACAATCGGGCATTGCCACGCCAGATCACTACCGGGAGATTGTGATGCTGCGCTCGATCCTGCATGCCTGCTTGCTATTCGCGTTCTGCACGCCGCTGTTCGCACAAGAGCCGCCGCCGCCCGTGCCGCCGGACGAGCCTCCCGTGGAAAAGGGCGATCCCGAGCCGGAGCAGCCTGTAGAGCCCGCCAAGGGCTATGCGCACCGCGTCAAGAAAACCACGCGAAAAGGTGAAGACCGCGTGCTGGCCGCGCTCAAGTGGCTCGAGGATCACCAGTCCCGCGGCGGCGACTGGATCGCCAACGAGTTCGCCGAGGCCTCAACCCGCGATGGCGCCAAGAAGACAGGCAACATTGAGTTCGACCTGGGCGCAGATCGTGACAACGGCTGGAAAGACACCAACAACATCGGGCTGACCGGCCTCGCCATGCTGGCGTTCACCGGCAACGGCTACAATCACAAGAGCGGCGATTACAAGCGCGTGCTGCGCATGGGAATCCTGTCGCTGCGCAAGGTGCAGGACAACGACGGCTGCTTCGGGCCGAAGGACGACGACCATTTCGTCTACAACCACGCCATCGCCGCCATGGCCATGGCCGAGGCGTACGGGCTGTCGCAGGACGCGGTGCTGAAGCCGATCGTCGAGAAGGCCGTCGAGTTCATCCTGAAGGCGCAGAACCCCGGACTCGGCTGGCGTTACGGCGTGCAGCCCGGCATCAGCGACACGTCCGTCACGACATGGATGGTGATGGCACTTCACGCGGCGAAGCTGGCGGGCATCGAGACCGACGTGAAACAGTCATACGACGATGCGGCCGCTTGGCTCAAGCGCGTCACAACGCCCGTCAACAAGGTGCCGAAGACCGGCTACGACAGCCCCGGCAGCAACAATGCCCGCCTGCGCAGCGCCCAGGAGTTTGAGCACAACGGCACCATGGACGCGATGCATGTGAAGTGCCTGCTCGCGATGGAAAAGGCCAAGCCCAAGGACAAGGACCTGAAGGCCCTCGCGGGATCCTTCAACACCAAGGACGCACTGCCGCAATGGGACCGCTTCAAGATCGACCTTTACTACTGGTACTACGCCACAAGCGCCTTGTACGCGCTCGGCGGCAAAGAGTGGAAGGCCTGGAAGAAGCAGCTCGACGAAGTGCTCCAAGACCACCAGCGAGGCTTCTGCAAGCAGGACAAGGATGCCAAGCTCGATACGCCCGAAGCCCTCGACGAGCACGGAAGCTGGGACCCGGTAGGCGCCTGGGGCACCGCCGGCGGTCGAGTCTACAGCACCGCGATCGCCGCCCTGGCCCTCGAAACGGAATGGCGTGAGGAATAGCCAGCACCCCGTCGCCTAGAGGGATGACGCATTGTAGTCCGTTGCCTAAGATATCGGTCCGGTTACCACCCAACTTCGACGGAGGGCCTGCATGCGATGGAGCGTTTGGGCGCGTATCGCGCTGAGTGTTGTTGCGCTGTCAGTCACGTTGGCCAGCGCAAGGGCTGACGAAGAGGCGTACAAGCCTGAGTTGCCGCTGGTTCAGCTGAAGCTCGTCAAGGAAAAGACGACGGTGCTGAAGCCGGGGCAGGAGAAGCCGCTCGACAAAGAGGCGCTTCGCGATCTGCTCGGCAAACTGGCCGCGTACACGTATGAAGACGGCGGCTGGAAGGGCAAGGACGAGCGCGGCATTTCGCTGAACCCGCTGGTCGCCCACATCGACGCAATGACCGACTACGCGGATGTCCTGGACCTGGTTACCGCGGCGGCCGGCAAGGCAATCTACCAGATGGTCTTCGGGGTCAATGAGCAACTCAAGGAGCCCCTGAAGGGCGGCGCCGCGCCCGACCTCGACAAGCTCGATGCCGGCTACCTGCACTTTGATCTCCCCATCGACGACGGGTTCAACAGTGCGCCCGCGCTGCGACGGGAAACCCTCATCGTTCGCGTCAATTGGGACTCCGAGAAGCAGACGGGCAGCTTCACCGTTGGAACCGAGGGCAGCCTTTCGCGCGTGAACAACTCAGAGATTTCGGCGGCAGACCTGAAGTCTCAGGACGCGACCAAGCGTGACGCGGTGCGCGATGCGATCAAACAGGCCATCACGGGACTGGTGTTCATGTCGGAGCTCGGCGTCGACAAGCTGGCGCTGAAGGTGAACAAACAGGACGACAAAGTCGAATCCCCCTGGGTGATGGTTGATCTGGCCTATCGCGCCTGCCTTGCCGTCAATGCCGCCCGCAAGGAAAAGAAGGAATCCGCGTTGAGCATTCTGCTTCCGGTCAAGGAGCAAGGGGCGCCGACTCCCGACGGCCCGCCGGAGCCCCCCGATCCGATACCCGACCCGGGATAGCCTTTGTCTCATCTGGAACCACACGGCCGCGGAATGGGTTTCCGTGGCCGTGTGTTGTATGTTGGCTGCACGTTGACTGGAGACTTCATTGGCTACGGAACAGGCGAAGGATGAGAAGCCCCGGCTGACACAGCTCAGCCATGGCGCCGGCTGAGGCTGCAAGCTTTCGGCTGCAGACCTCGGGCAGGTGCTGAAGGGACTTCCCAAAATCACGGATACCAACGTGCTCGTCGGGCACGAGTGGGCCGATGACGCTTGTGTCTACAAGGTCAACGACGAGCAGGCGATCGTGCAGACGCTCGACTTCTTTACGCCGATCGTTGACGACCCGTACACCTTCGGCCAGATCGCCGCCGCCAACGCGATCTCCGATATCTACGCGATGGGCGCCAAGCCGCTGTTCGCGCTGAACATCGTCGGCTTCCCGCTGGCGGCGCTGGGACACGACGTGCTGGCGCAGATCCTGAAGGGCGGCGCGGACAAGGCCGGCGAGGCCGGCATCTTCGTCACCGGCGGGCACAGCATTGATGACGCCGAGCCCAAGTACGGCATGTGCGTCACCGGCATCATCCACCCGAACAAGATCGCAGCAACAAACGCAGCCAGGCCCGGCGACAAGCTGGTGCTCACCAAGCCGCTGGGCGTCGGCGTTTTGACCACGGCCGTGAAGCGCGGGCTGCGCACCGAAGCGCAGATCGAGCCCGCCATCCGCTGCATGGCGGCGCTGAACCGCCCGGGCGGCGAGGCCGTGGAAGAAGTCGGCGCCAACGCGGCGACCGACATCACCGGGTTCGGGCTCGGTGGGCACCTGGTGCAGGCGGCCAAGGCGGGCAAGGTCGGCATGAAGCTGAACTTCAGCGCGCTGCCGGTGCTGCCGGAGACTATGGACCTGCTGGCGCAGAAGTGCTTCCCGGGCGGCACTCGCAAGAACTGGCTGTATTTCAAAGAACACATCGACTTCGCCGAAGGCTTGACGGATGAAGAGCAACTGCTGGTCTGCGACGCCCAGACTTCCGGTGGCATGGTGATCAGCGTGCCTGCGGACAAGTGCGACGCCATGGTCGCCAGCCTGAAGAAACATGGCGCATTGTCCCACGCCGTGATTGGCGAGGTCGTCGCCGACCACCCCGGCCGCATAAGCGTGATTCGCTAGCTAGCCCCTTGCCTGCGCGGTAGAATCAGGCCATGGCCGGGGCAACCCTGACTCTGAACACGCCGAATTACTCGGTCGCGTGGATTCGCAACCCGCGTTTCGATGTTTCGTTAATCATCGGCGCCGCGCTGATCGCGATTGGCTCGGGCGTTGCGCTCCTGCTTCGGCCTGACTGGTACCCGTACATCATCGCCGTGGACATGTGGCTGCTCGGCTTCCACCACGTGATTGCGACCTACACGCGTCTCGTGTTCGACGTCGAGAGCCTGAAGCGCTACTGGTTCTTTGTGTTCGTGCTGCCGGTGATCGTCGTCGGCGGGACCTACGCGCTGTACGCCACCTGGGGCGCGATGGGCGTGGTCATCGTCTATTTCCACTGGCAATGGTTCCACTACACGCGCCAGAGCTACGGCGTGGAGCGCATGTTTTACCGGCGCGCGGGGGGCACGGGCTCGGCGTGGCTGAACAAGGGCGTGATCTATGGCGTTGCCGCGTGGGGGCTCGCGCACCGCTCGTTCATCGGGCAGCAGACGTTCCTGGGCGCGGACATCAAGTACATCCCGATTCCGCAGTGGGTCAGCATTACGCTGGGCGGCGTGTTCGTCTCGCTGTTCGTGTTCTGGCTGATCCGCTACCTGCTGCAGGGCGAGTTCCGGCGGCGCAACCTGCTGCACACGGCCTACGTCATGAGTCACGTGCTGGTGTTCCTGGTCGGCTATCGCCTGATTGAGGACATCACGACCGGCTGGGTGGTGCTGAACGTGTGGCACAACATCCAATACCTGATGGTGGTGTGGCTGTTCAACGTGAACCGGTTCAAGGACGGCGTCGACAAGAAGCACCGGTTGCTCTCCACGATCAGCCAGCCGCGCAACGTGCTGCTTTACGTGATCACCTGCATGGGCGTCACCGGCATCTTCTATCTCGGCGTGCAGGGCGTGCTGGAAAACGTCGTCATCACCACGCTGCCGATCACCCTGCTGGTGTTCCAGGGCGTAAACTTCCACCACTACATCGTGGACGGCTTCATCTGGAAGCTGCGCAAGAAGCACATCGCAAGCAATCTGAACGCTGCTACCGGGCGCGTCTAAGGGTGTCAGCCAGGATCTTGGCGATGTTACGTGCGTCGTCGACGCCGCGATGGTGATGTCCGACCAGCTCGAGGCGAAGATGCCTCAAAGCTGCATCCATCCCCAACTCATCCCTCAGCCCGTGCGCCAGCGTGAACAGGTTCTTCGCATTCAGGTGGGTCGGCCCAAAGGGGTAGCCGCAGCCGGTCGCTGAGCACTGGCGCTCGAACTGACGTCGGTCGAACGCGCCCCACGATGCCCAGGTACGTTCCTTGCTCAGGAACTCCTTCTTCAGGACCCGGCAGGCTTCCCGGAATGAGATGCCGCCGTCAACCTGCTCCTGCGTCAGGCTGGTCAGCTGGGTGCAGAACTCGCTTACGCTCGAATTCTCCGGCCGAACGAGGATGGAACGGAACTCCGCTTCCTCAAGCGTGTCGAGTCGAAGCATGCACAGCCCGATCTCAATGATCTCCTGGCCCTGGCCTGGCGGCGGCGCGCCGTCCCAGCAGGTGCATTCGAGGTCCAGCACAATGATTTCATCAAATAGCTTCTTCATGCGGTCAGCATGACAACAGACTATTGACGTGTCAAGACTTTACTTCGAAGCTGTGTCGCCCGATGGCGGCCAGCCCGATCTCGAATTCAAGCAGGGCTTCGTGAAGTTTCACGGCCAGCGCTTTGGATGGCCCAGCGCCGTTGAAGGGCGTGGCGCCCAGGATCGTGGCGCTGGCGGCGATGTCGTTCAGCATCTCGTGCATCTCGTCCAGCAGGCGAAACGCGGTCTCTGACTTGGACTTGGTGTTCTGCTTTGGCATGTGGCCTCCTTTGGTGCGCTTGCCGGTTCGGTCTGCATTGCCCGGTTGTTTGGTCCGGCAACCGTGCCCGCGAAGAGGGTAGCCCACCATTGCGACATTTTTCGGGCGTTTCGACGCTTTCGCGAGCGCCGCAAACGGCCGGGAATGCCGTTCATGAAGGCGTTCCCGGCCGGTGTGAAAAAACTTTTCGACTATTTCAGGAGGGGGTGTTTTCGGGCTTCGGGTCCCGTTTCCGGATGGCCCGCAGCAGTGCCTTGGTGCGGGTACGGGTGCGGGTGTCCCTGGTGCCGGCCGCCAGCTCGTCGGCGCTGTGGGCGTGCTCCTGCGCGACTTCCCAGTCGCCCTGCGCCGCAAGCAGGCGGGCCAGGGCCGCCAGCAGATCGATCTTTATCCTGTCGGCGCCGCTGTCCTCAATCGCGACGATGCCGTAGCTGAGGGTGCGCTCGGCCATGCTGTGGTCGCCCATGGCCTCAAGAGTTTCGCCCAGTTCGAGGTAGGCTGCGCCGACCGCCTCCGGGTCGCCGACTTCGATCGCCACGCGCAGCGCCTCGCGCGCGTGGCGTTCCGCTTCGTCGAGCAAGCCGGACAGCCGGTGCGCCGAAGCCAGCCCGGAGAGCGCGCTGGAGCGCTGGAACAGGAAGCCGAGCTGGTCCTTCAGCTCGAGCGCCTCGCGGAAGTACTGAAGCGCGCGCATCAGGTTCAGCCGCCGGTCGCCATCGGTACGGTCGCGGTAGAGCGCGCCGAGCGCGGAGACCATCTCGCATTCGTTGAGTTTGTCGCCGGCGTCGCGCAGCAGGCGGATGGACTCCGTGAGGTGCTTCTCGGCGTCGGCAAAGTCGCCGCCGCGGCTGCACGCGAGCCCGATCTGGCCTTCGGCTACACCAATGGCGCGTGAGTCTCCAATCTCGCGTGCCAGCTTCTGCACGGGGGCATACAGCTCGCGCGCGCCGCCCTGCGTCATGTTTTCGTCTTCGACGGTGCAGAGGTTGCCGAGTGCGCGCAGCTGCAGGTGTTTGTCACCGGCCTTGCGGGCGAGTTCGAGCGCGTCGCCGAGGTCACGCCGGGCTGCCTCGTACTCGCGCACGTCGCGGAAGAGCGTGCCGCGCTCAATCAGGCAGTACGCTACCCGGTCACTGCGCGCCCCCTTGATGTCGATGGCACGGGTGAAGCAGCGCAGCGCGGGCTCGCGACGTCCGAGCATCCAGTGCAGCACGCCCGCCTCCGCCAGTGCCTCGGCGCGCTCCGTGTCGGAGGCGGCCGGGTGATCGGCGATGCGTTCCCACAGGCGGGTGGATTCGTCGTTCTCGTACTTGGAGGCGGCATTGAAGGCAGAGAGTCGAAGATAGCGCAGCTCGCGATAACGCAGCTCGCTGCCGGGGATCGTTACGCCGGTCTGCGCCAGGCGCGCGTGCTCGGCGAGCGCATACACGGCGTCAAGGCTGGCGAATGACGTCGACTCTTCCAGGATGTCGAGTGCGAGCGCGTGCAGGCGTGCCCGCTGGCTCAGCGGCAGCAACTGGTAGGCCGCGTCGCGCGCGGCGGCATGGCGGAAGAGGTATTCCGTTTCCGCAGTTGGGGTGAGCGTTTCGGTCGTGCGGCGTCGCATCGCGAAAGTTTATACGCGAATCCCGGCACCAACCGTAGGCAGATCACGTCAGAGAATTGCGGGCGGCGCGCACCAGCGCGTTGCGTTGTGCGTTTGTGTCCACGGGCATTCGGGTCCATTCGCCGTTCACCTTCAGGTCGGCGAACAGCCCGGCCGGGTCTTCGTGAAAGTGCAGGAACCCGCTGCCGCCGCGGTAGAAGGCGCCGCGTTTGCGCTCGCGCAGACCGGGCAGCTTGCGCAGGCGTTCGATCAGCGGCTCAAGCTCGTTCAGGGCGTCTTCACGGGCATGACGCATCGAAACCTCCGGACGTTATGATAGCGCGATGGCAAGAGACGGCAAAACTGCGGACCGCAAGACACTGCAACTGTGCCGACAGGTGCAGAAGGCGCTGTCGTTTGCGTTGTCCGAGACGGGCGACGATGCGTTGCTTACGGCCTATGTCGAGGACGTCCAGCCCGCGCCGGATGCGGGGCACCTGCTGGTGAGCGTGCACGCCGACGGCGACCCGCTGGCCCTGCTCACGGCCTTGCACGAAAACACCGGGCGTCTGCGCAGCGCCGTGGCCGAAGCCATCACACGCCGCAAAGCCCCCGAGCTGGCCTGGCAGATCGTCTGAAGTGGCATGGCCGTCCCGGCCATGGCCCGAGCTACCCCAATCCTTCCTTTGCGCCCACCCATTTCCAGTCACGAAGGCCTGCAGCCGCCGGGTTCTCGAGTGTGTAGCTCACCGCGTGGGCGAAGTCATGCTCGTCCCGGACCAGGTGGTCGTACGATTCTGATTGCCAGAAGGCCCCTGTTCGTCCCAGCAGCCTATTGGCCTGCTTTGCCGTGAAGGACTTCCAGCTGTGCAAGATTCCCGGTAGCTCGAAGTCCGCAATCGGCCGAAAGACTACATGCACATGGTTCGGCATTACGCACCAGGCGAACAGTTCGTATCTGCGACCGTCGAAGTGATTGAGTGCGTCGGAAACGACCTTTGCGACGTCGTCGCGTCGCAAGACGCATGCTCCAAAGCCCGCGTCCAACAGCTTCAGGTAGGCGTCTGATTTGAGCTTGGCACGCCTGATGAGTTCTTCAGGCGTGATGTCGTCGGGTGACATTGCGAGCTTGTTGTCGAGGAGGGCGGCCTCAGCCCGCAGTTTCTGAATCGCGCTCTTTGGCAATGAGTCTGCCAGACGGAACGTGACGAAGTATGTCGCGCCTTCGCTGGTCCAATGGGGGAGATTCGAGCCCTGCCGAACTTGGATGTTGTTGGGCATTCGAACCGCCATGACGGCCATCGGCGGGACGCCGATGCCACTTCTAGCTAGAAAACATTGAGCTCAAGCTTGGCGGCTTCGGACATCATGTCCTTGGTCCACTGCGGGCTCCAGACCAGCTCGACCTTTGCGCTGGTCACGTACTGGATCTGCTTGATCTTGTGCTCGACTTCGCCTGGAAGCGTGCCCGCGACCGGGCAGGCCGGCGACGTGAGCGTCATCTTCACGTGCACGTCCCCCTTCATGCCGACGCCGACGTTGTAGATCAGCCCCAGCTCATACACGTTTACCGGGATTTCGGGGTCGTAGATCGTGCGCAGACAGTCAATCACGGCCTCCTTCAGTGCCTTGGCTTCCGGCACCGTGAAGTCGCGCGGGTTGCCCTGCTCGTCCTTGGGGAGCTTTGAGAGGTCTGGTCCCGTACTCTCGGCCTTCTCGGCCGGTGCTGCGCCCGCCTGGCCGGGCGCGCCGCGGTTCACCAGCGACGAATCGACCTCGGGCTCGACCGGCTTCACCTTGTCAGCCGAGACCAGTTTGGCTGCGCCCTCGGGATGCGGTTCGGTTTTCTTGTCTTCTGTCATGATCGTGCTTTCGGCGCTGCGCGCCGTCCCCGGGTTTTCACCCGGGGCTCTATGCGAACAACTCTTTGACTTTGTGAATTCCCTTCACCAGCGCGTCGACTTCTTCCCTGGTGTTGTAGAACGCGAAGCTGGCGCGCACGGTGGCGGGGATCTTGAAGAAGTCCATCACCGGCTCGGCGCAGTGCTGGCCGACGCGAACGGCGATGCCCTGCTCATCGAGGATCATGCCCGCGTCGGCCGCATGGATGCCGTCCAGCACGAAGCTGATCACGCCGGCCTTGTTCTGTGCAGTTCCAATGACACGCACGCCTTCGATCGCGCTGACCTGTGTCGTGGCGTATTCGAGCAGCTCGTGCTCGTAGGCTTCCATGTTGTCGAGCCCGATTTCCATCAGGTATTCGAGCCCGGCCGCCAGCCCGATGGTGTCGGCGATGTTGGGCGTGCCCGCCTCGAACTTGTGGGGGATCGCCGCGTAGGTGGTCTTCTCGAACTTGACGGTCTTGATCATCTCGCCGCCGCCCTGCCACGGCGGCATGGCCTCGAGCAACTCCGCGCGACCCCAGAGTGCGCCGATGCCGGTCGGCCCGAACGCCTTGTGGCCGGAGAATGCGTAGAAGTCGACACCCAGCTCCTGGACGTCAATGCGCATGTGCGGCGCGGCCTGCGCGCCGTCAACGAGGATGACCGCGCCGACCTTGTGGGCGGCCTCGGCCATCCGCTTGACGGGGTTGACCGTGCCGAGCGCGTTGGAGACGTGCACCACGCCGACCAGCTTTGTGCGGTCGTTGACCAGCTTCACGTACTCGTCGAAAATCAGCGTGCCGGTGTCGTCCATCGGCGCGACGCGCAGCTTCGCGCCCTTCTCTTCGCACAGCATCTGCCAGGGCACGATGTTGCTGTGGTGCTCCATGGCCGTGATGACGATTTCGTCGCCTTGTCCGATGTTCGCGCGCCCGAAGGTCTGCGCGACGAGGTTGATGCCTTCCGTGGTACCGCGCACGAAGATGACTTCGCGGTCCTCCGGCGCGTTGAGAAAGCGCTGCACGGTGCGGCGGGCCTGCTCGAACTTCTCGGTGCACGCGGCCGACAGCTCGTGCGCCGCGCGGTGGACGTTGGAGTACTCGTGCTCGTAGACATTGCGGATGGCATCGATCACCGCGCGCGGCTTCTGCGCGCTTGCACCGTTGTCGAGGTAGACCAGCGGCTTGCCGTGCACCGTGCGAGACAGGATCGGAAAGTCCGCCCGCAGCTTCTGCACGTCGAATGTCCTGGTCGCGTCCATGTCTACCCGCCCAGTAGTCCGGCGAAACGCTCGGCCATGATGGTTTCAAGGTATGTGCGCACGGCGTCGATCCGGATGTGCTCGATCACGTCGTTGGCGAAGGCGTAGGTCAGCAGGTTCCGCGCCGCGCGTTCATCCAGCCCGCGCGAGCGCAGGAAGAACACCGCGTTCGGGTCGAGCTGGCCGGACGTCGCGCCGTGGCTGCATTTCACGTCGTCGCAGTAGATCTCGAGCTGCGGCTTGGTGTCCACCTTGGCGTCGTCGCTGAGCAGCAGGTTGTTGTTCTGCTGCTGGGCGTTGGTGGCGAACGCACCGGGGCGCACGATCACCTTGCCCGCGAACACGCTGCGCGACTTGTCGTCGACAACCGCTCGATACAACTGGTTGCTGGTGCCGTGCGGCAGCATGTGCTCGACGACCACATGGTTGTCAAAGTGCTGGCTGCCGTGTCCCAGCACGAGCCCGTTGAGATTGCAGTGCGCCCCCTCGGCCGCGAGCAGCGCGTGCACGTCGTTGCGCGCAAGCCCCGCACCCAGGTTGATGCTGTGGGCGGTGACTTCGGCGTCGCGCTCGACGTTGATTTCATTCCAGCCGACGTGGCTTGTGGCGTCCGTCTCACGCAGCAGCTTGACGTGGCGAATCTTCGCGTTGCGTTTTGCGACAATCTCGCTGACCGAGTTCACGAAGCGCGCGCTTGAGCCCAGACCTGCGTAGCTCTCGACCACGCGGATCTCCGCGTTTTCGCCCGCCAGCACCAGCGTGCGCGGCGAAATCTCGGCCGGCTCGTCGAGCGTGCTGACATACAGTACGTGGATCGGCGTCTCGACCGTGAGGCTGTTGCCGGCGCGGATGTACGCGCCGTCCGTGAACAGTGCGGTGTTCAGCGCAGTGAAAGGGTTGGTCTGCTCGGCGTAGCGCGCAAGCTTGAGATGCAGGCTCTCGTCGCTTTCGAGCACACGGCTGATTGGCTGGACCACCAGCCCCTCGGGCAGCGGCGGCAGCTTGCAGAGCGACTCGGCGAAGTGCCCGTTGACGAACACCAGGCGGATTTCGTCGGCGTCAGGAATCAGGTACGGCTTGAGCGCGGCCTCATCGATGTGCGTCGGCCCGGCCGGTTGCCAGTCGCGCGCCGCGATGGCTTTCAGGTTCGTCCAGCGCCACTCTTCGTGCTTGATGGTCGGCAGACCGAGCGCGCGGAAGTTCTCGAACGCCTCTTCGCGCAACTCCGACAGCCAGCCCGGCTCCTGCGGCTGGGCCTTGCGCAGCGCCTTGTAGGCGTGCTCGAACAAGTTTTGCATCGCTGCCGTCATGCCGTCGCGGTTTCCTGTTCGATCCAGGCGTAGCCCTTGTCCTCAAGCTGCAGGGCGAGTTCTTTGCCGCCGGACTTCACGATGCGCCCGTCTAGCAGCACGTGCACGCGGTCCGGCTCGATGTAGTTCAGAAGACGCTGATAGTGGGTCACTAGCAGGAACGCGCGCGCGGCGTCGCGCATGCTGTTCACGCCGTCGGCGACAGTCTTGAGAGCGTCAATATCCAGCCCCGAGTCGGTCTCATCAAGAATCGCCAGCGTCGGCGCAAGCACTGCGAGCTGGAAGATTTCGTTGCGCTTCTTCTCGCCGCCCGAGAAGCCTTCGTTCACGCTGCGGTTGAGCAGCCCGGAGTCGATGTCCACGAGCCTGGCTTTTTCCTTCACCAGCTCGAGGAACTCGGCGCCGCTGAGCTCGGGCTCGCCGCGTGACTTGCGCTGCGCGTTGAGCGCGCTGCGCAGGAAGTACATGTTGCTGACGCCGGGCACCTCGACCGGGTACTGGAAGGCCAGGAAGATGCCCGCGCGGGCGCGGTCTTCCGGCTCTTCCTCGAGGATCGACTTGCCGTTGTAGAGGACGTCACCCTTGGTGACCTCGTAGTCCGGGTGGCCCGCGATCACCTTGGTCAGCGTGCTCTTGCCGGAGCCGTTGGTGCCCATGATTGCGTGCACTTCGCCCGCGTTCACGGTCAGGTTCAGCCCGTGCAGGATCTCGGTGCCGTCCACGGCGACATGCAGGTCTTTGATCTCAAGAAGCGGTGCGCCCATGTCTCGTCCTCAAACTGCAATGCAACCATCGGTGAACACACTTGAACATCAACAATCACCGTCGGTCACACGTCACTGGATGTTCACCTATGTGCACCGATG
The DNA here is from genome assembly GCA_020638675.1 of Planctomycetota bacterium. GTDB lineage: Bacteria > Planctomycetota > UBA8742 > UBA2392 > UBA2392 > JACKID01. The sequence goes on along the minus strand of JACKID010000002.1, from coordinate 349,749 downwards.
GTTTCAGAAGCCTTACCCCACGGCGCCCTCAAGTTTCACGCCGAGCAGCTTCTGGGCCTCGACGGCGAACTCCATGGGCAACTCGCTCAATACGTCCTTGCAGAACCCGTTCACGATCATGCTGACCGCGTCTTCTTCGCTCAGCCCGCGCTGCCTGAGGAAAAAGATCTGATCATCGCTGATCTTGCTGGTGCTTGCTTCGTGCTCGATCACCGCGCTGCTGTTGCCGCTTTCGATGTACGGCACCGTGTGCGCGCCGCACTCGCTGCCGAGCAGCAGGCTGTCGCACACGCTGTAGTTTCTTGCCCCCGTGGCGCGCGGCATGATCTGCACCAGCCCGCGATAGGTCTGGTCGCCTTTGCCCGCGCTGATGCCCTTGCTGATGATCGTGCTCTTGGTGTTCTTGCCGATGTGGATCATCTTGGTGCCGGTGTCCGCCATCTGGCGGTCGCGGGTTAAGGCCACGCTGTAGAACTCGCCGACGCTGTTGTCGCCCTTCAGCACGCAACTCGGGTACTTCCAGGTGATCGCGCTGCCGGTTTCCACCTGGGTCCAGGAGATCTTGGCGTTCTCCTCGGCCTTGCCGCGCTTGGTGACGAAGTTGTAGACGCCGCCCTTGCCGTCCTTGTCGCCGGGGTACCAGTTCTGGACGGTGCTGTACTTGATATGCGCGCCTTTCAGCGCGACCAGCTCGACTACGGCCGCGTGCAACTGGTTCTCGTCGCGCTGCGGCGCGGTGCAGCCCTCGAGGTAGCTGACGTACGCGCCCTCGTCGGCGATCAGCAGCGTGCGCTCGAACTGGCCGGTGCCGGCGCTGTTGATGCGGAAGTAGGTGGACAGCTCCATCGGGCAGCGCACACCCGGCGGGATGTAGCAGAAGCTGCCGTCGGAAAACACCGCGCTGTTCAGCGTGGCGAAATAGTTGTCGGTGTAGGGGACCACGCTGCCGAGGTACTTCTTTACCAGCTCGGGGTGGTCGGCCACGGCCTCGCTGAAGCTGCAGAAGACGATGCCCTGCTTGGAAAGCTCTTCGCGGAATGTCGTCTTCACGCTGACGCTGTCGAACACGGCGTCCACGGCCACGCCGGACAGGCGTTTCTGCTCATCCAGCGAGATGCCCAGCTTCTCGAAGGTTTCAAGCAACTCGGGGTCGACTTCGTCCAGGCTGGTGACGGTCGGCTTCTTCTTCGGGGCCGAGTAGTAGATGATCTTGTCGTACTCGATCTTTGCGTGCTTGGGCTTCTGCCAGTCCGGCTCTTTCATCTTCAGCCAGTGGCGGTAGGCGCGCAGGCGCCACTCCGTGAGCCACTCCGGCTCATTCTTCTTGGCCGAAATGGCGCGTACGATGTCTTCGCTGAGCCCGGGCGGAAGCTGGTCGGCGTCGACGTCGCTGACCCAGCCGTGCTTGTACTCCTGCTCGGCCAGCGCCTGGATGCTTTCGTTCTTGTCGGCCATGATGCACCTGAAAACGACGGGGTCCAATAGTGGACCCCTCTAGTCCTAAATTACCCCTGCCCCCCTGTGCTACAAGGGGTAAAACTGGACTGAATTAGTCCTTTATCCCCGGTGCTGTCCTATTAAAGGAAGAGGTGCTCCGGGTACTTATGGTATCAGGACACATAGGTCCTTTCAGCAGCGGGTTTAAGATGGGAATCAACGAACGCCAGCAGCAGATCATCGATGAGTTCTCGGCCATGTCCGACTGGGAGGACCGCTACAAGCGCATCATCGAGTACGGGCGTGACATCGCCCCGATGGACGAGCAGCACAAGACCGACAAGAACAAGGTCAAGGGCTGCCAGAGCACGGTGTGGCTGCACGCGGAGCGCAAGGGCGACGCGGTTGAGTACCAGGGCGACAGCGACGCGATGATCGTGCGCGGGTTGATCGCGCTGTTGCTGAAGGTCTATTCGGGGGCCACGCCGGGCGAAATCATCGCCACGCCGCCCAGCTTTGTCGACGCCACCGGTTTGGCCGGACATTTGTCGCAGACACGCGCGAATGGACTTGCCGCCATGGTGAAGCAGATCAAGATGTACGCGGCAGTGTTCCAGGCAATGCAGAAGTCGGGTCAATAGGCATGGCCGACAAACATCTCGATGAGCTGCGCGGCAAGCTGGGCGAAAGCGACTGGAAGGTCGTCGCGGAAGAGCGCGGTGAAGACGGGCGCCCGGTCATCTGGAAGGTCCAGCGCAAGCCAGGCCGCGGCCCGTTCCACCTCGAGTTCGAGTCGTTCGACCACGGCGAGCCCGCGCCGATCGAGCAGGGCTACGGCGTCCGAATCCGCGAACTGAAACAGACCAGCATCTACCTGTACCGCAAGCGCAACGAAGCGGCCTGGAGCCGCGTAATGAACGAGCTGCTCTCGGCGCTCGACGAGCTGGAAGCCTAGCGAATCGCCAGCGTCGCTTGAGCATTCCGACACTCAGCAGGGAAGTAGTCGGCGAGTAGATCATCCTCGGCCAACTTGATGATCACGCTGTTGCCGTCTTGGGTAGCGGTCAAACCACTGTCACTTGGGACAGATGCGAGCACATCCGTTGCTGACAGACTCCCGTCCGAGTTCTTGAAGCGTCCGCGTTCGCACGCCAGTGCCTGCACGTAGAGCGCTTCCAGTTTGGTCAGGCAGACTGCCTCGAGTCGGTCTCTGTAGGGCGACAGTCGGGATTCCAAGTCGGCCAGCGCAGAGCGGGCAAGCGTCGGATCCTGGTGCAGCGCGTCGTGAAGCTCAGCAGCCACGTCGAGAGTTTCGTCAACGTTGGCTCTGTTTTCCTCGTACAAGTCGTTGATCCACTGCCCAAGCGGTTTGTTTCCATACTTCATCCCGATTTGCGCAACGAACTGATCGATGACTTCGGGTTCATCCTCTGGCTGAAGCCACATCAGTTTTTCAATGTCTCGGGCTTGGTCGTAGGCCGCGGACACCAACGCCTGGTCACAACTCGGCCAATGCACATAGATAGAGGTGAATGCCGCGAAAGCGTTCTCGCCACATAACCGTTCTTCAAATAGCTGATAGCCACCGTCGTCGAGCACAAGCCGCACTGCCCTCGCTGCGGCCGACAGGTTTTGCGGCCCGGACAGATTCAGCTTGTCGATCACTCTCCACAGAGCTGCCGGTGCCAGTGTCGCATCGCGGTCCTGCATCAGCGCGAGCATGCGGGCCCTCATGGACAGCAGCTGCGCGAGCTTGGGCAGGTCGTTCAACAAGTCCCTGTCGCTGGACTTCTCCCACTGAATGTAGTCGCTGTCAGCGGCCTCAAGCACACTTTGCGCTGCCGAGCTGGTGCCTGAGACAATGTGGCCGTAGTTTGCTTCGTCGGCCGTATCGGTCGTCGCCGTGCGGAGTTTGGTGTAGTGCGACTGCATGACCGGGTCCATCCGGATGGCAGTTTTCAGAGCGCGTTCGAGATCGGGCCATCCGTTCCTTCCCGTAGTGTTGACGATGCGGATGGTGGTCATGCTGTCCACCCGGCGGTCTCTACGCATGTGGTCGGCCAGTCTGCCGGAGACATTGCGGGCGGCGACGTGCAGAAAGGCCGCCTTGAAGTCGGCCATACTGCTGTTGGAATTGAGGTTGTCCGCAATGGCTTGCTCTGCCGGCGGCAAGCTGTGGTTGTCTTTCCCTTGCATGAGTCGCGAGAACTCGGCTTCGAGGTGTTCCTCAAGCGTAAGGGCTTCCTGCCTGCCTTCGGTGGCATCCTTGCTGACCACCAGCCAGATCGCTGCGACGGCCGCGCCGAGTACGGCGATGGCTAACGAAATGATGAGGGTGGACTTGATGGACACAGCGTAGTCATCCCGGTTGCTTTCGATCTAAAGTAACCACACCGAAACGAATTCCGCATCTTTTTTGAAGCAATTGCCTGCTTGTGCTTTGCTCATGTGGCCTTTCCGGCGTATCTATCTTCGTGATGAATACGCGCATGAACAACTTCGCTTGGCAGTGGTGGACCTCCTCCGGGTGGTGCGCCGCGTAGTTGTTTGCTGACTCGCTGACCACGCCCGGACTTGCTCCGGGCGTTTTTGTTTTCTGAGCACTTGAGACCGCCATGACTGCCTCGACGATTGCCGACCTCGAAACACCAACCTCGCTGTTCCTGAAACTGCGCGACTTCAAGCCCGCGTTTCTGCTGGAGTCCGTCACGCACGGCGAAAAGGTCGGACGCTATTCCTTCATCGGGCTAGACCCCGTCAAGACGATCGAATACCGCGGCGAGGGCGAGCTGCGCGCGCTGATCGAGCGCGAGCTTGCCGCCCTCAACCCGGGCGCACCCGGACTGACCGGCGCGCTGGTCGGCGCGATTGCCTGCGAAAACGTGCACGAGATGCTCCCCACGGGCGTCGCACGTCGAGGCCGCGCTGACCAGCCGCTGGCATCCTTCGTCGTGCCGCGCGCCGTGCTTACGTTCGATCACGCGGCGCGACGCATCACGCTGGACCACGCCGATGGCCCGGATGCGGCCGCCGGGCTGCTGGCCGACATTCGCACCGCCATGGCGCTGCCGATCCCCAACCTGCCGGCGGGCGGCGAATTCACTGAGCCCGCGGCAACCATCAGCGAGCCTGACTTCAAGACGATGGTCGAGCGCGCGAAAGAACACATCACGGCCGGTGACATTTTCCAGGTGGTGCTGTCGCTGGCGTTCGAGGGCGAGACCGATCTGCACCCGTACCAGGTCTATCGCGCGCTGCGCCACCTGAACCCATCGCCCTATCTCTACTATCTGGACTTCGGGAGCTACCAGATCATCGGCAGCAGCCCGGAAGCACTCGTGCGTTTGCAGGACGGCAAGCTGTCCATCCGACCGATTGCAGGCACGCGCAAGCGCGGCGCAAACGATGAAGAGGACGCGGCGCTTGAGGCCGACCTGCGGGCAGACGCCAAGGAACTGGCCGAACACAACATGCTGGTGGACCTCGCCCGCAACGACGTCGGGCGCGTGGCCGAGATCGGCAGCGTTCGCGTTCCCGACCTGCGCGCGGTTGAGCGCTACTCACACGTCATGCACATCTGCAGCAGCGTAACGGGCACGCTGGCCGGGCGCGCAAGCCCGCTGGATGCGTTCGCCAGTGCATTCCCCGCAGGCACGGTCAGCGGCGCGCCGAAGATACGGGCCCTGCAGATCATCAACGAACTGGAGCCCAACCCGCGCGGCTTTTATGCGGGCAGCGTCGGTTATTTCACTGCCGCCGGCGACTTCGACCAGGCCATCACCATTCGAACGATCGTCATGAATAACGGCCGCTACTCGGCGCAGGCCGGCGCCGGCATCGTCGCCGACTCCGTGCCCGCAAACGAGTACCAGGAAATCCGCAACAAGGCAGCGGCACTTCTCAAGGCTTTGGAATTCGCCAGGGATGAGCTGTAGCGGAAACCAAACACTGAACACGGAACACCAAGATGATTCTGCTGATCGACAACTACGATTCATTCACCTTCAACCTCTACCAGGCGCTGGGCGAGCTCGGCGCCGAGCTGAACGTGCGCTACAACGACCAGGTGCGCGCGGCTGATCTCGAGGGCGCGGACGCGATCGTGATCTCGCCCGGGCCGGGCACGCCGGATTCCGCGGGGCAAACACTAGAGGTGATCCGCACACAGGCCGGCCGGCTGCCGATTCTCGGCGTGTGCCTCGGGCACCAGGCGATTGCGCAGGCCTTCGGTGGCAAAGTGATTCGCGCGCCGCGCCTGATGCACGGCAAGACCTCGCGTATCTACCACGACTCACGCGGGCTCTACGACGGGTTGCCGAACCCGTTCGAGGTGGGGCGCTACCACTCGCTGATCGTTGAGGAGGCATCGGTGCCCACCGAATTCGAAATCGCCAGCTACACGAACGAAGGCGAGATCATGGGCATCCGCCACCGCGAGCTGCCCGTCGAAGGCGTGCAGTTCCACCCGGAAAGCATCCTTACGCCGCAGGGCACGCGACTGCTTCAGAACTTCCTCAGCCGAATAGCTGCCATCGCCTAGGGCCCCGGCTGAAAAGCCGGGGAGCCGCCAGAAGCGGTAACGGAGAGACCGATGACGACCGAGACACTCGAACAACTTGCCCGCGGGGCGCACCTTGATGCCGACCAGGCCGAGACGCTGGCCGCATGCCTGCTCGACGAGTCCACGCCCGAGACGCTCATAGCCGGCGTCCTGACGGCGCTGCGAACCAAGGGTGAGTGCGGCGAAGAGCTGCTTGGCATTACCCGCGCGCTGCTCAGTGCGGCAAAGCCGCTGCGCGAAGTGCCGGCGGGCGCCGTCGACACCTGCGGTACCGGCGGCGACGGCGCGGGTACCTTCAACATCAGCACGGCCGCCGCGCTGCTCGTCGCTGCGCTGGACGTCCCGGTCGTCAAGCACGGCAACCGGAGCGTGACCAGCCGCAGCGGCAGCGCCGACGTGATGGAGGCACTCGCGGTCCCGTTCACGGAGCCCGACACAGCCGCCGGGGCCAAGTTCAGTTTCCTGTTTGCGCCGCATTTCCACCCTGCGCTGAAGCGCATTGGACCGATTCGCAGGGCGCTCGGTATTCGCACGGTGTTCAACCTGGTCGGCCCGCTTGCGAATCCTGCGCGCCCCGATTTCCAGCTGGTTGGCGTTGCGACCCGCGAGCAAATGCCCGACGTCGCGCGCGCCCTTCAGGGGCTCGGGCGCAAACGCGCATTCGTCGTCCATGGCGAGCCGGGGCTGGATGAAGCAACCCCAGCCGGTCGGTTCACGGTGGTGGACGTGCGCCCCGATGCGATCACGGCCGCCGACTTCACGGGCGGGGACTTCGGCCTCCGGGGCTGCACAACGGCCGATCTGCGCGGCGGCGAGGCGGCCGAGAACGCTGCGATCATCGAATCCATCTTTGACGGCGAGCGCGGCCCCACGCGCGACACTGTGGTGCTCAACGCCGCACTGACGCTGATGCTTGTCGGGCGCGCAAGCCGGCCGACCGAGGCAGCGGAGCTGGCTGCGTCGGGCCTGGATTCGGGCAAAGCGGGCGCGCTGCTGGACACGCTGCGCCGGAGCGAAGCCCATGTCTGACTTTCTCAAGAAGATGGCCGAGGGCTCGTCCCGCCGCGCGGCCGCCGCGCGAGCCGCGACACCGCTGAATGAAATGCGCCGCGCCGCGGAACACATGCCGCCGGCGCGCCCGTTGAAGCTTGACGATACTCCGGGCGTGATCGCCGAGATCAAGCGCGTCGCGCCCTCATCGGGCGTATTGCGCGAAGACGTGGACGTGGCGACCCGCGCCGCGGCATACGCCGGGGCGGGTGCGACCGCGATCTCCGTGCTGACCGAGCCGGATGAATTCCGTGGCGCGCTTGCCGACCTGCGTGCTGCCGCGTCGGCGGATGCGCCCCTCATGCGTAAGGACTTTCTGGTGGATCCGTTCCAGGTTTTCGAGGCCCGTGCCAACGGCGCCGACGGCGCGCTGTTGATCGCCGCGATCCTGGACGATGCGCCGTTGAGGGACATGCTGCAGGCCGCCAGCTACCTCGGCATGTTCGCGCTGGTGGAGGCCTTCGACGAAGTGGACGTGGAGCGCGCGCAGTGTGCGGGTGCAGAGATCGTTGGCGTGAACTGCCGCAACCTGCGCGACCTGAGTGTCGACTTCGAGCGCTTTGCGCGGCTTAGGCCGCTGATCGACCCGGACCGCATCGCCGTCGCCGAAAGCGGAATCACCACATCAGACCAGTTTCAGCGCGTGGCCGAGCAGGGCTATCACGCTGTGCTGATCGGCAGCGCGCTGATGCTTGAGGACGATCCGGCCGCCGCCATTGGGCGACTGCGCGGCGCGCACGTGGAGGGGTCGCGATGATCAAGATTTGCGGAATCACGGACGCGTCCACCGCGGAAGTCGCCGTGCGCGCGGGTGCAACTGCCATCGGGCTGGTATTCGCCGACTCTCCCCGGCGGGTATCGGCCCGGCAGGCGGCCGAAATTGTCGCGGGCCTGCCGGAAGGCATCGAGCGCATCGGCGTGTTCCGCCGGGCGGATCTGGACGCGCTGCCGGGGATCCTGGAATCCGTCGAGCTCGACGCCGTGCAGGTTCACCGCGCGGAAGATCTGCCATCCGTGCTGCACGGGCGCGAGGTAATCCCCGGCGTGCGCGTCGAGTTTGTGGGCGAGCTGCGCCACTGCCGGGTGCTGGTCGACTCGCCGTACGGAGAAGGCAGCGGCGTGCCATGGAATTTTGAAAGTGCCAGTCGCTATGTCTCGGGCAAGCGCATCATTCTCGCGGGCGGGCTGACGCCGGACAACGTCGGCGACGCGATTGCCCGCACACGCCCTTACGGCGTGGATGTCTCCAGCGGGGTCGAGCGCGAGCGCGGGCGGAAGGACCATGGCTTGATCAAGGCGTTCGTGACGGCTGCGCGCGAAGCGTTGAATCGTGTGGAGCGGATCGGAGCAGGCAAGTGACGACGGCAGTGAAGACAAAGGGACGTTTCGGCATCTACGGCGGCCAGTACGCGCCGGAGACGCTGATTGCCAACCTGAACGAGCTGGAGGCGGCCTACGCAGAGGCGCAGGCCGACCCGGACTTTGCCGCAGAACTGGAAATCACGCTGCGCGAGTTCGTGGGGCGTGCGACCCCGCTATACCAGGCACGCCGTCTGAGTGCCGACTGGGGCGGGCGAGTCTTCCTGAAACGCGAGGATCTGGCACACACCGGCGCGCACAAGATCAACAACGCGGTCGGCCAGGCGCTGTTGGCGAAGCGGATCGGCAAGTCGCGCATCGTCGCCGAGACGGGCGCCGGCCAGCACGGCGTCGCCACGGCGGCTGCCTGCGCGCGACTGGGGCTGGAGTGCGTGGTGTATATGGGTGCGCTCGACTGCGAGCGCCAGCGCCCGAACGTGGAGCGTATGAAACTGCTCGGCGCGAAGGTCGTGCCGTGCGAAGCCGGCAGCCGCAACCTGAAGATCGCAATCAACGAAGCCATCCGCGACTGGATCAGCCGCCCGGGCGATACGCACTACCTGATCGGCAGCGTCGTCGGCCCGCACCCGTACCCGACCATCGTGCGCGATTTCCAGAGCGTGATCGGCCGAGAGGCGCGCGACCAGTTCATCCGGCACGAAGGGCGCTTGCCCGATGCGGTGATCGCCTGTGTCGGCGGCGGAAGCAATGCCATGGGAATCTTCGCCGGTTTTGTCGATGACAAGGTCGAGCTGCATGGGGTGGAGGCAGGCGGTACAGGCGCGACGCACGCCGCGCCCCTGAATTCCGGCACGCCGGGTGTGCTGCATGGCGCGATGCAGTACCTGCTGCAGGACGACGACGGCCAGATTCTCGACACGCACTCGGTTGCGGCCGGCCTTGACTACCCCGGCGTTGGCCCGGAACACAGCTTTCTCAAGGACATTGGCCGCGCGAAGTACCACATCGTGCGCGACGACGAAGCACTGGCGGCTTTCAAGGAACTGTCGCGCAGTGAGGGAATCATCCCGGCGCTTGAAAGCAGCCACGCGCTGGCGTTCGCGAAGCGCTTGCTGCGCGAGCGTCCGGGGCTGAGCCTGATCGTTAATCTCTCCGGGCGTGGCGACAAGGACCTCCCGTCTCTGATGGAAAGGGAGCTGCTATGAGCCTCGACGCGATCAACGCCGCCTTTGATGCGGCAGGCAGGGAAGCCCGCAAGGCGCTCGTGCCCTTCCTGATGTCCGGCCACCCGACGCCGGATCAGTTTGCCCGCAATCTTGCGGAGGCCGGCAAGTACGCCGACGTGATCGAGGTGGGCGTTCCCTTCAGCGACCCGCTGGCGGACGGCCCCGTGATCCAGGCCGCGGCCGCCGAGGCCCTCAAGCACGGGACCACGCTGGCGTCAACGCTGGCCGCAATCGCCGCCCGCGAAGACGGGCCGCCGATTCTGCTGATGCTCAGCTGCAACCAGTTGCTGGCGCATGGTCTTGAGCGTGTTGCGCGGCGCATCGTTGAGGCGGGCGCAAGCGGCGCAATCGTGCCCGACCTGCCATTCGAGGAATCGACCGAGCTGCGCGAGATCTTCGCCCGGCACGGGCTGGTGCTGATAGCCATGCTTGCGCCGACCACCGACGCCGCCCGCAAGTCCGCGATCCTGCGGCAGGCGCAGGGATTCGCCTATCTCATCAGCGTTGCGGGCGTAACCGGGGCGCGCGACGCATTCCCGCCCGAGACGCTGGACTACATCCGCGAGGCTGCACAAGCTTCGAGCGCGCCCGTCTGCGTAGGCTTCGGCATCAGCAAACCACAACACGTTGAACAACTGCGTGAGCACGCGGACGGCTTCATAGTCGGCTCGGCGCTGATTCGTGCCATCGAGTCAGGTGGCTCGGTCGCCGATGTTCTGGCCCCATTGCGGCAGGCGTGCGACGCAACCATCACCACAGGAACAGACTCATGATCGTCACCATGCAACCCGGCGCCACGCTGAAGGAAATCTCCGCGGTGATCCGCTCGCTTGAGGGCTTCGGCGCGCAGCCGTCCATCTCACGGGATTGCGGCTGTACGCTGATCACGGCCGCTACCAGCAAGATTCCGATTGAGGACCAGCAGCTGCGTTCGCTGTCCGGCGTGCGCGACGTTCACCAGGACGTGCACCCGTTCAAGAAGGTCAGCCGCGACTATCACCCGGAAGACACGGTGATCACGGCCGGCCCGGCGGTCTTCGGCGGCGGCAGGTTCTGCGTGATTGCGGGGCCGTGCGCGATCGAGAACGAGGAGCAGATAGACGGCGTCGCGGCGCATGTGGCCGCACAAGGCGCCAAGGGCCTGCGCGGCGGCGCATACAAGCCGCGTACGTCACCCTATGCGTTTCAGGGTCTCGGCGTGCCGGGCCTGAAGATGATGCGTGCCGCGGCGGATGCTCACGGGCTCGCCGCGGTCAGCGAAGTCATGTCGATCAGCCAGGTCGCCGAAGCCGTTGAGTATCTTGACGTGCTGCAGGTCGGCGCGCGCAACATGCAGAACTTCGACCTGCTGCGCGAGGTCGGGCGCACAGACAAGCCCGTGCTGCTCAAGCGCGGGCCCAGCAGCAAGATCGAAGAGTTGCTGCTCGCGGCCGAGTACATCGTCGATGCCGGCAATCCGCGCGTGATCCTGTGCGAGCGCGGGATACGTACCTATGAAACTGCCACACGCAATACGCTCGACATCGCGGCCGTGCCTGTGGTGAAGCAGCTTTCGCATCTGCCGATCATCATCGACCCAAGCCACGCCGCGGGCAAACGCGAGTACGTGCACTCGCTGACGCTGGCGGCGCTCGCCGTGGGGGCAGACGGCGTGATGGTCGAAGTGCACCCGGACCCGTCAAAGGCGCTCAGCGACGGGCGTCAGAGCCTGCATTACGTCGAATTCAGCGCGCTGATGGGGGATGTGCGGAGGCTCGCGGAGTTCCGCGCGCCGGTGGGGGTGTGATGCTTGCTGCTTCAAGCGTTCACGAAGCCTGAATGGAAAAAAATTCGAAGCTGCTGTTGACCGGTCAATTTCCGCCGCTATCTTTTCGCGCCATGAGCAACAAGGCCAAGACCTGCTGTCTGATGTGCGCCCACAACGGTGGTGCGTGCTCAGGCATGGCTTTGTAGTTCAAAGACCAACCTGTTCACGAAGCCACCGCAACCGCGGTGGCTTCTTTCATTTTCAGACTACGGAGAAGGACAATGGCATCGGCAAAGGGCTTCACACTCTGGTTCACCGGGCTTAGCGGCGCGGGCAAGAGCACGCTGGCGGAAGAGATTTCACGCCGCCTCAACGAGCAGGGCGTCGGGCACGAGATTCTCGACGGCGACGTCGTGCGCACCAACCTGTCCAAAGGCCTCGGCTTTTCGCGCGAAGACCGCGACACCAACATCCGCCGCATCGGCTTCGTTGCCGAGCTGCTGACCCGCAACGACATCCCGGTCATCACGGCCGCAATCAGCCCCTACCGCGCTGTGCGTGAAGAAGTGCGCCGCAAGATCGGCGGCGAGCGTTTCGTGGAAGTGTTCGTGACCGCCAGCCTTGATGAACTCGTCCGTCGCGACGTGAAGGGTCTGTATGCCAAGGCCCTGCATGGAGAGATCAAGAACTTCACCGGCGTGAGCGATCCCTACGAGGCGCCGACCAAGGCGGACGTGACAGTCAACAGCGAGACCGAGACGGTCGAGGAATCCGCAGACCGCATCTGGAACCACCTGATCGACCGCGAGTTCATCCGAGTCGAGCAGGCCGTACTGCAGGGCTAGAGACATGACGAACAAGGCCAACATGAAGAAGTGCTGCAAGCCCGCCATGTGCTGCATGGGTGCAGGCTCGTGTTGACGTGAACATTGTTCACCGACACGGGCCGCCAAGGGGCGGCCTTTTTGTTTGGCCGGTTACAGAGGATGAGAGATGAAGACTGCAGCAACCAAACGCGCATTCAGCCGGGACTTCGCAGCCGCCATGGTGGCGCTGGTGCTGATCGCGGTCGTCAAAATCGGAATCGTGAGCCTGATCGCCGGATAGCCATGACGACCGCTTCAACATTAGAGCCGGGCGCAGAGGCCCGGCGTACGAACGGGCTGCTGGCGGGAACGCTCTCGCTGATTGTGCTGGCGTTGATCGCCAAGCTGGCGCACGTGATTGCACCGCAGGTTCCGGGTGCCGTGTGGGCCCTCGGGTTCGGCATTCTTGCGGGCAGCGGATCAGCGCGGGCTCACACGGTTCCCGCTCTGCCGTATCACCTGCCGCTGACGGTCGGGCTGATTCTGCTGGGAGCGCAGCTCGATCCGCGGTTGTTTTCGCTGATCGGCTGGCAGGGCGCGCTTGCCGTGGGCGCGTTCTGGCTGGGCGTTGCGGGCGTGTTGTGGATTGTCTCTCGCACCGGTCTGCTGACGCCACGGCTGGCAGGCCTCTTTGCGCTCGGGCTGATTGGCTGCGGCGTCACGGCGATTACCGGCGCCGCGCAGACGGACCGCAAGGCGGCAGGCGTGCCGGCCGTCTATGCGACGCTGGTGGTGCTCGTGTCCGGAGCGATCGGGCTGCTGGTCTATCCGGTGATCGGCTCAGCGCTCGGCCTCGACGCGGCCGCGTTCGGAACGTTCGCCGGCATCACGCTTGCCAACAGCGCTGAGTCCGTCGCCACCGCCGCACTTCACGGTGACGAAGCGATGGGTGTCGCGGCAGGCTACAAGCTGCTGGTGAATGCGCTGCAGGGGGTGCCGATCCTGCTGTACCTCTGGGTGTTTGCGCCGAAGAGCGAACTGGCCCACGGCGCGGGCGCGGTGCGCACGCTGGTTGCCCGCATTCCGTACTTTGTGTGGGGTTTTGCGGCCGTCGCGATTGCCGGCGCCCTGGGCGCGTTCACGGCGGACGAGCGTGTGCAGCTCGGGCACCTGACGCGCTACGCATTCTTCATTGCCCTGGTCGGCGTGGGCTTCAGGACACGCCTGGATGTCATTCGGCGCATTGGCGTTCGCCCGGTGCTGGTCGGCGTTGCGCTGTGGGCGCTCGCGGCCGGCGCGGTGCTGATCTGGATTGCGCACTAGAAACGAGAAGACGATGGAACCTGAAGTCAGGCACATAGCGAAGACCGATCTGTCCAAGCACCGCGTACTGCGAAGCAGCGGCGAGGTGACAATTGACGGCGTATACCCGGAGCGCAACCCCGGCACATATATGGTTCGCGTGCGCGTGCCGGGCGGCGTGCTGACCATCGCGCAGGCCTATGCACTGGCAGATCTCGGCTACGAATACGCCGGCGGCGAGTGGCACGTGGATACCCGCGCCAACGTGGAATTCCACGGCGTTCCCGAGGCGCGACTCATTCAGTTCGTCGAAGCCATCGAGACGACCGGGCTCAGTACCCGTGGTGCTTGCGGCGATAGCGTGCGAAACATCGTGACTGGCAGCGAGAGCGCGAGCGCCAGCGTCACGCGCGTGCAGCGCGTCGTGGACGACCTCACCCGCATGTTCGCGGGCAAGCCGGAGTTCGAGACGCTGCCGCGCAAGTTCAAGATCGCGTTCTATGCGGCCGACGACCGCGAACCGCTGCATCGCATCAACGATCTCGGGTTCATTGAGGAAGACTCGAACGGCCCCTTGCGATTCACCGTCTGGATCGGCGGCGGGCTCGGGCGCGAGCCCCGCCTCGGCGATCTCCTGTTCAAACACGTCCCGGAGAAGGCGGTATCCGGGCTGGTGGCCGCAACAGTGCTGGTCCACAACGAGAATTCAAATCGCAAGAACCGTGCGCGCGCGCGCTTGAAGTTTGTGCTGGATGACCTGGGGCTCGCAAACGTCCGCAACCTGATCCTGGAAAAGTGGGTGCCGCCGGCCGAAGTGGACACCGCACCACGGCTGGGGCTGAACTCTCCGCCCGGCCGGTTCACCACCGACGGCATCCACGCTCAGGAAAACGGGCTGTTCCGCGTGCGCGTGCCGGTTGTGGCCGGTGATCTTACGGGGCTGCAGGCCAAAGGCATCGCCAACGCGGCCGAGCGCGCCGGGGCGGCGCAGGTGGTTCTCTCGGTGCGGCAGAACCTGTCCATCCCCGATGTCGCGCCCGAGAAGGTGCCTGCGCTGGTGGCGAAACTTGAGGCGCTGGGATATCCGCCCTCCGGCTGGTTTGGTGCGCGTGACATCGTCGCCTGCCCGGGTGCTACCAGTTGCCGCAAGGGCTTTGTGGAGACGCATGAGTTTGCGCAGACGCTGTCCGATGCGCTGGAATCCGTCGACGCGCCGGAGTTTGCGAAGCGCCTGCGAATCAGCGTCAGCGGCTGCCCCAACAGTTGCTCGCAGCCGCAGCTTTACGACATCGGCTTCCGCGGCAACGCGGGCAAGGCGCGCGGCCAGGTCGTGAAGGGCTACGACTTGCTGATTGGCGGGCGCCTGTACGGGCGAACGCTGCTCGCACAGCAGTACGCAACGCTGCTGGATCAGGACGACGTTGTGTCAGCCGCGACGGCCGCCGTGCGCGTGTACGCGCGCACAGCACACAACGACGAGCCATTTGATGCCCTGATCGATCGAATCGGCTTGCAGGTGTTCGCGAGACTGCTGAAGGCCGAGGTGGAACTGAAACAGGGGGAGTGGGTCGCGGACGTGTCGGTGGAAACTCCGACCACGCTCGAGGCCGTCGAGTCTGTGTCGCGCACGCTGGAACTACAATCCCCGCGCGCGATTCTTCAGTGGGCGCTGGATACATATGGCGAGTCGCTGCTCGTCACCAGCGCGCTGGGTGCCGGCGGCGTTCTGCTGGCCCAGTACCTGAAGGAACTGGCACCGGCACACGCATCGTTCCTGATCGAGACCGGCAAGTTGTTTGACGAAACGCTGGCGTACTATCGCCAGTTGCGCGACGAGTTCGGATTGAACCTGATCGCTGTCGGAAGCGGTCTCGCGGAGCGTGAGTTCAGCGAGATCTACGGAGAACGCCTGTGGGAGCGCGATCCCAACCTGTGCTGCCAGATCCGAAAGGTGCGGGTGCTGGCCGAGTTGCGCAAGGGCAAACGTGCCTGGGTCTCCGGCGTGCGACGCGACCAGGGCGGCGAGCGCGAACAGGCCGGAGTGCTCGAGCGCGAGTTTGACGGAGTCATCAAGGTCCAGCCGCTGGCGTTCGTCACTCGCGACTGGATTGACGCCGAGTTGCGCAGCTACGGCATTCCGCAACATCCATTACAGCATCGCGGCTATCGCAGCGTCGGCTGCGAGCCGTGCACGCGAGCGGTGAGAGCCGGGGAAGGGGAACGGGACGGCCGCTGGCCCGGTTTGGCCAAGACGGAGTGCGGGCTGCACCGAAAGCAGGAGACGCGGTCATGAGCGACAAAACCGGAATCGTGACGCTGGTGGGCGCGGGCCCCGGCGACCCGGACCTGCTGACCCTTGGCGCTGCGCGTGCACTCAGCCGCGCCGATGTGGTGGTGTACGACAACCTGGTCTGCCCCGAGATTCTGGAGTTCGCAGCAGGCGCCGAGATGATCGATGTCGGCAAGCTGCCCTTCGGCAAACAGACCGCGCAGGAGACGATCAGCAGCATTCTGATCCGCGAAGGCTCGTTAGGGCGAAATGTCGTTCGCCTGAAGGGCGGCGACCCGTTCATCTTCGGGCGCGGCACAGAAGAGATCGAAGCGCTGCACCGCGCTGGTGTGCCGTTCCGCGTGATCCCGGGTGTGACATCGTTGAACGGCGTGCTCGGCGCAGCCGGTGTGGCGCTCACGACGCGAGGGCGCAATCGCGGCTTTGCCGTTTTCAGCGGCGCGGGTGCGACGGACAAGACCGAGTTCCGTCAGTGGGCGGAGTATCCGGGGCCGGTGGTTGTGTACATGGGTGTAAACCGGGCGGCGGACATTGCCGACGAGTTCATCCATGCCGGCAGGGCAAGCGACGAGCCGGTGGTCGTTGTCGCGCGCGGCGGCACCCCGCGCGAGGCGATTGCCGAGACCTCGCTGGGCGAGTTGGCAGCTCTGCTTGCCAACCCGGCCGACTGGACGCCGGCAATCATCGTGATCGGTGCGGCGCGCGAGCATGCGTTCAGCGCCCGTCCTCTGGACGGAAGCGTCGCGGTGTTCAACGCGGGGTCGCTGGACAGCATCGCCGCGGACGAGCTGAGGGCGCTGGGCGCGCGGCCTGCCCGCGCCGTGAAGCGTGAGCCGACGCACCCGTTCGCGCGCGAGGTCGCCGTCCACAAAGAGGCGCACAAATAAGAGGGCGGTGTCTGTCGAATCTCGGACAGGCCCGTGTCGAGCCGGCCGCATGGGGCGGCCGGGTGACAGGCACCGCCTTCACATCTACTTGACCTGACTTTGCCCTTCCCGTGTGAATCGGGCTGATCTAGCGTCTCTGCATGCGACTGTTGATGATTTCCGCATCCGCCGGTCACGGCCACGTGGTGGCGGCAAACGCGCTTGAGGAATGGGCGCGCGAGCTGTACCCGGATGCCGAGGTCCGGAACATCGACATCCTCGACTACACGGACGTCATCTACCGCAAAGCCTACGCCGCCAGCTACCTGCGGCTTGCCGACAGCGCGCCCGAGTTGTGGGGCTACCTGTACAACACCAGTGACCGCAAGCGCGCCAAAAAGCGCCAGGCGCGCATCATTCGCGCATATGACCACATCGAGTTCCGCAAGTTCCGCGCCATGCTGCGCGAGTATGAGCCGGACCACCTGATCTGTTCACACTTCCTGCCCGCGCAGGTGCTGCGACCTTACGTCGAGAAGGACTGGTACACCTTCAAGCTGCACCTCGCGGTCACGGACTTCATGGCGCACGCCTTCTGGGCGCAGCCGAACGCGGACAGCTATTTCTGCTCAAGCGGCGAGGGCGTCGAGGAGCTGGTTTCGCACGGCGTGGACCGGGCGAAGATCCACGTCGCGGGCATCCCGATCCTCGGAAAGTTCGCCAGGAGCTACTCGCGCGAAGAGTGCGCGGTCAAACACGGGCTGGACCCGTCGCTGCCCACGGTCCTCGCCATGAGCGGCGGCTGGGGCGCAGCAGGCATGCCGACGCTGGTGGAGAACATCCTGCAGCACTCGCCGGTGCAGGTGATCGCGGTGTGCGGGCGCAACGAGCGCATGCAGAAGCGCGTCGTGGATGTGCCGGTGCCGCAAGGCTCGCGCGTAGCGGCGCTCGGCTACGTGAACTATGTGCACGAGCTGATGGCGCTGAGCGACCTTTGCGTCACAAAAGCCGGCGGGCTGACCACTTCCGAATGCCTCGCGATGGGCCTGCCGATGCTGATTCCCAACCCGATCCCCGGCCAGGAAGAACGCAACGCCGAATACCTGACCGAGCAGGGCGCCGCGCTGATCGCCCGCAGCCCCGGCGCGTTGCGCTACAAGGTCGGCAAGTTCCTGTCCGACGAAGCCATGCGCTCGCGCATGCAGAGGGCCGCACGCGATAATGGACGCCCGCGTGCGGGCGCGGACATCATCCGCACAGTGGTAGAGGGCAAATAGCAACGGGCCCCTCCAGAGGGGCCCGGTTTGTTTCCGGCTGTCTACTTCAATTGATCCAGCACATCTTTGTAGCGCTTTTCCTCCTCGACGCCCTGACTCTTGAGCAGCTCTTCGATGACGCCCTTGCCGAGCGCACGCCCGCAGGTGACGAGCCAGCCTGTGATGTCGCGGTTGTTCCAGTTGATCTGGTAGCCGACCGCCTGCGCCAGCCCCAGCGAGCACAGGTTGTTGTGGATCTGCCCGAACTCGTTTGTCTTCTCCTTGCGTTCGCACCAGACGCCCCACTCAAGCAGGTTGCGCACCAGGGCGGAGCCGTCCTCCTTGCTCCAGTTGATGCCGGGCACGTAAAGCGCACCGCCGTCCCAGGGAGCCTTCTTTGCGTCCTTGTTCCAGGCGTACACGTCGATCACGGCCTGAGGCACGGTTTTGTCGCCGGCCTGGAACTTGCCGCCGAGGTAGCTGGCGGCGTAGTAGCGCACGTTCTGTTCGTGTGCGGTGGTCATGGCCCGGGCAAGGTCCTCGGCCGAGAGTTCCATGATCGCGGGCTGCAGGGCCGTGGTGAGGCTGGGCACCGTCAGTGACAGCCCGATCAGCGCCTCGGCGCTGTTGTCGCCGCCACCTTCGACCAGCTTCTTGGCGATCGGACGCCCGAGCGCAGGCATGCTCGATGCCATGCGGGCCAGCTCGACCAGCTGCTTCGTGTCGCTGGTCAGTTGGACTCGCGCCGCGGCGGCCCAGGTACGCACGAGCTCGCTCTTGGTCGTGTCTTCGTGAAGTACGCTCAACTTTCGGTCCACGCCTTCGCCGCCAATCTCAGCGAGCGCGGCGATTGCCCAGCCTTGAGGCGCCGGCTGTTCACTGGTGAAGGCCATCACAATCAGCCCGGGCACAGACTTCTCCCCCTGCGCCACGAGCTTGTCGACGGCGGCAGAGGCTTTGCCTGCATCATGCAACTGGGCAAGCAGTGCCTGGGTTTCCGGGTCCACGTCGGGCGGCGCAGCCACGTCCTTTGCCTTGATGCTCGTCGTGCCGGCCGCAAACGCGAAGCCGAGAGTCAGCAGTATGGCGCCCGCTCCTGCGCCCTTGCGGAGCTTGACGCCGACCCCGACGCCGATGCCCAGCGCCAGCAGCGCGGAGATCGCGGCAATCACCCAGGGCAGTGAACTGCCTTCCGAGGCAGGCATCGTCGGCCGACCAAGCGGGTTGAAGATGTCGGTGCCCTGCGCTTCGGCCGCGGCCATCGCTTCCTTGCGCTCCGGCAGGCTCTTGTCCTTGAGCATGCGGGCGACTTCGAGAGCGGCTTCGTGACGGTCCTGGTCGACCCAGATCAGAGCCTTGCCGCGCCAGTCATCGTTGTTCACCGGGCGCGCCGTGAATGTCGGCGCGTGGTAGGTCTCAGGATTGTTGATCTTCGCCGGCATCTGGTAGCTGACAAAGTGCAGGTTGTCGCGGCGCAGCACGTCGCGTTGGAAATCACCATCGACGACGGTGAGGGTCATATCGAGCAGATCCATCAGCACTGCGTTCAGCTCGTGCTCCCGCTCAGTCTCCAGGGCGGCGCGGTGCAGGCGGTCGATCTCTTCGCCGCGGAGCCCCAAGCGCTCGGATATGTTCAGCAGCTCTTTCTCTTTCTCTTCGAACATCAGCGTCAGCTCGCCTGTGCGCGCTGCCAGCAGGTCCGCCGCAAACAGCTCACGCGCCAGGCCGTTGCTGTGCTTCGGGTCGCGCTGCGTGGCAAGCCCGGCGCGCTGCCATTCCGGGATATCGTCGTAGCCGCCACCGTAGATGCGCAGCGGAAGGGGCTGGGTCAGGTTGAGGTACAATTGCTCGCCGGACACCTGCCGCTTCACCAGTTCGAGCGGGATGTCCTCCACGGCCGACGGGTCATCGCTGAGGATGTAGAGAACGTTGTGCAGCTCGCCCGCGTTGTAGCTGCTGAGGCGCATCGGGACGACCAGCTTGTCGCTCTTGAACCGGAATGCCATACCCTGCACGTGGCCGTCGAACACGCTGCCCTGCGGACGGTCCGGGTTGACGTCGTCCTCGTGCATGCCCGGCTTCGGGTTGACGCCTTCCTTCTGGCCGACCTTTGCCTTGACCGCTACGAACATCCAGCCGGCGTTGACGTAGTCCTGACAGACTTCGTCCATGCCCTGCGGGTACGTGTACTTGTGCTCTTCCATCCAGAGCTTGAGAGCCCGCGCGCTGCCGGCGTCGAGCACGACCACCTGGTACATGCCCATCGCCTCTTCTTTGACGACGTTCACGACGTCTTCGTTACGATAGCGAAGGCCCGCCTCGTCGCGCGTGGCCGCGGTCGGCCGGGCCGCATCTTCCATCGGCATGCCGCCCCAGCCGTAGTCGCCGACATATACTTCGATTTCGGGCGGGTCGATCGCGGCCGCGATGTGCGCGAAAGTATCGTCGCCAATCTTCTTGATGGCGGGCACGCTCGGCACCGGAATCAGCATGCCGAAGTTGTCGACCTTGCCCTGGAAGCCGGGGCGCACGGCGAAGGTCTCGACGCCGTCTTTGTAGAAGACGTACGTCTTCTGCAGCCCGACGCGCTCGATTGCAGGGCCGGGCCCGGTCCAGATCGGCGGCACCATGCCGCACGGGTCGGCCGATGCTGCGCTTGCGATAAGGCTGGCGGCGATGGCGATCAGAAGTGTGTTCGTGAGCTTGTTTCTCATGGCGATTTCCTGTGTTTCTGCGTGCGCTACTTGTCTGCAATGACAACGGGAGCAGGGTCGGGCTCACCGAGCTCGACCTTGTATTCAACACGGGCGTGAATGCTCTTCTCGCCGTCCGTGAGCCAGATGGTTTCGAGGAACTTCCAGTCGTCACCGCTTTTCATGACCGCGAACCACGGTCCTGCCACAAAGTGGCTGCCGTCCACTCAGAAGCGCGACCAGATGTGGTACAGCCCGACGCGTTTCATCGTGCCGCTGATCTCGGGCGGGATGACGTTGTTTACGGCGTCCACAGCGTGGTGATTGCGCTCGTCAATGTTGACCTTGCGGTGGTCGAAGCTGACGCGAACCACGCCGTCGTCGTCTGTGATGCGAACGGAAAGGTAGACGTACGTGCGCGACAGCTCGCGCCGCAGGAAAGCCGCGTGGTCTTCGTCGAGTGCACCGGCGCCGAATTCCTTGAGCATGTCGCGGGTCTGGACGCCGTAGTAGCAGAGCGTGTCCAGAGACGCCGAGTCGTCAATCGGATCCGTCGCGTACTGCGCTATCAGCTGATCGAATTCGGTCTTCAACAGTGGGGGAGTAGGGTGGCGCGCGTCGCCGCAACTGGAGCAGCGGGGCTTTTCAGGCCCGACAGTATTGTCGACGATCAGCGCGGCATGCTTGGGCGTGGGTGTGACCGGTTCCTCGGCCCTCGCCGCCAGAAACCAGCTTCCCGCGGCCACGCCGGCCGCGAGCACCGCGGCAAACGCAAATATGGCAATCCTCATTTCGCACCTCAGTTTCAGCCTGCTTGAAACGCCAACGCTACATCCCGGTTCCCGACTTCGTGCAGGATTTCACACACAGGCATAATTCCTTGGCAAGGCGGCGCTTGCGACGGCATTGCGGGGCAGGCCACATGATGAATCGGTCAGTTTTCTGCTCGACACGTGGCGGGCTGCAATGCCAGTGTTTTCAACCCTGTCACATCCATGGTGCGCTGCACGGAGCTTGAGATGCGAGACTTCACCCGCGTGATGCTGTCGGCTTTGATGATCCTGGTGCTGTTTGCCGCTATGGGCCTGCGCGAGCAGGAGTCCGCCCAGAACGTGCCCGCGCCTGCACGCGACGCGACGAGCGTGACCAACGCGCGCATGCTCAGGTTCCCCGATGTGTCGGCTACCCGGATTGCCTTCGTCTACGCCGGCGACATCTGGGTGGTGCCCAAGGAAGGCGGCGACGCGCGTCGGCTCAGCACGGCGGCCGGGGAAGAGTACAAGCCGAAGTTCTCGCCGGATGGCGAGCGCATCGCGTTCAGTGGCAACTATGACGGCAATACCGACCTGTACGTCATCCCAGCGGACGGAGGAATTGTCGAGCGCGTTACGCATCACCCGGCTTCGGACCTCATGATCGACTGGTCGCCGGATGGCAAGTCGTTGCTGTACTCCACAGGTGCAACCAGCCCGACCGGGCGCTACAGCGAGCTGTACACGGTGAGCGCCGAGGGCGGGCTGCCGAACAAACTGCCGGTGCCATGGGGCGACAACGGCTCCCTGTCGCCTGACGGCAAGCGCATCGCATACACGCCCTGGTCGCGCGACTTCCGCACCTGGAAGCGTTATCGCGGCGGCATGGCGTCGCGAATGTGGATGTTTGACCTCGAGAGCCTGAACGCCACGGAGATCTCGAATGGACCTTCTAACTTCAGCAACCCTATGTGGTACGGCGACAAGGTCTACTATCTCGGCGACGAATGCGAAGCGTGCCGAAGCAACATCTTCGAGTACGACGTGAAGACCGGCAAGAGCCGCCAAATTACGCAGTTCAACGACTTCGACGTGCGCTTCCCATCACTTGGCAATGGCGAGATCGTGTTCGAGCACGGAGGTGGGCTGAAGCTGCTGGACCTCAAGAGCGGCAACGTCCGTGAGGTTCCGGTCAAGGTCGTGACAGACGGGGCGACGTTGCGCCCGAAGGTCGTGAACGTTGGGGGCGAGGCAGACAACGGGACAATCTCTCCTTCCGGTGAGCGCGCGGCATTCGAGGCCCGCGGCGAGATCTTCACCGTTCCAGCAGAGCACGGGGTTACGCGCAACATCACGCTCTCCAGCGGCGTCGCCGAGCGCTACCCGGCCTGGTCGCCCGATGGAAAGTCGATCGCCTGTTTCTCCGACGGCAGCGGCGAGTACGAGCTGACGATCCGTCCGGCCGAGGGTGGGGATGAGAAGAAGCTGACGTCGGTGGGGGCGGGCTACAAGTATCTGCCGCAATGGTCGCCCGACTCGCGCAAGATCGTGTTCGTTGACAAGGCGATGAAGATGTACTGGCACGATCTCGATAGTGGCCAGACCATGCAGTTCGACAAAGGGCTGTGGATGTACCACGGCGACCTGGAGGGCTTCCGGGTAAGTTGGTCCTCCGACAGTCGCTGGTTTACCTACGCGCGCGGTCAGGAAAACCAGAACAGCGCGATCTACATCTACGACACAAAGGCCAAGGCCGGCCATCAGGTTACGGCAGGCTACTACAATGACTCCCAGCCGGCGTTTGATCCGGCCGGGGACTATCTCTACTTCGCATCGGGGCGCAGCTTCAACCCGATCTACAGCGACATTGACGAGACGTGGATCTACACCAACACCATGCAACTCTTCGCCGTGCCATTGCGGCTGGACGTGAAGTCGCCACTGGCGACCCGGAACGATGACGAAGCGCCCAGTGAGGATGAGAAAAAGCCAGACGACGCCAAAAAGGGCGAGAAGCCCCAGGTCAAGCCGGTTGAGATCGATCTTGAAGACTTCGAGCGGCGGGCAGTGGAGTTGCCGATCGCACCCGGACGCTACGCGCAGCTTCAGCCCGTCGAAGGCAAACTGATCTATCTGCGCGGTCCTCGCAACGGCTCGGCTGATCGCACCAGCCAGATCGTTTCGTACTCACTTGAGGACCGCGAAGAGAAGACGATTGAGGAGAACGCATCGAGTTTCCAGGTCTCCGCAAACGGCAGGAAGATGCTCGTCAACAGCCGGGGAAGCTGGACGATTCGGAGCATCGGAGGTGGCGGCAGCTTCGGCGGATCACGCGGCCGCGCAATGCCCGAGGATGATTCTGCGAAGAAGGAGAAGCTCGGGCTGTCACTGGCGGATATGCAAGTGACCGTCGACCCGGCGGCCGAGTGGCGCCAGATCTTCGACGATGCGTGGCGCATTGAGCGTGACTACTTCTACGACCCGGGCATGCACGGCGTGGACTGGCATGCCGTGCACGAACAGTACGGCGCGCTGCTGGGCGAGTGCGTGACCCGCTGGGACGTTGATTATCTGCTGGGCGAGATGATCGGCGAGATCAACTCCTCACACACGTATCGTTGGGGCGGTGACTCTGAGTCCGCCAAGTCACTCAGCGTCGGACTGCTGGGTTGCGACTACACATTGGAAAACGGGCGCTATCGAATCGCGCGCATCTACGACGGCGCGGCGTGGGACAGCGAGGTCCGGTCGCCGCTCAATGAGCCCGGGCTGAACATTTCCGCGGGGACGTATCTGTTGGCCGTGAACGGCGTGGAGATCGACGTTCACGAGGATCCGTGGGCCGCTTTCCAGGGGCTCGGGGGCAAGACGGTCGAGCTGACAATCAACGCGGAGCCAAAGCTTGAAGGTGCGCGCAAGGTGTTCGTGACGACGATGAGCAGCGAGAGTCGCTTGCGCTATCTGACTGCGATCGAGGAAACGCGCGCGCGCGTCGACAAACTGAGCAACGGGCAAGTTGGGTACGTGTACGTGCCAAACACCGGGCGCAACGGGCAGAACGAGCTGGTGCGCCAGCTCCGCGCACAGTTCAAGAAGAAGGCGATGATCATCGACGAGCGCTGGAACGGCGGCGGGCAGTTGCCGGATCGGTTCGTGGAGCTGATGAATCGCCCGATCCTCAACTACTGGGGCGTACGCGACGGCCACGATTGGCAGACGCCGATGTTCGCCCACCACGGACCGAAGGCGATGCTCATCAACGGGCGCGCCGGCAGCGGTGGCGATGCGTTCCCGTACTACTTCAAGACCGAAGGCTGCGGGAAGTTGATCGGCACGCGTACGTGGGGAGGGCTGATCGGCTACACAGGCGTGCCGCGCCTCGTGGATGGCGGCACCGTGATCGCGCCGACGTTCGGGATCTACAACACGAAGGGTGAATGGATCATAGAAGGCTACGGCGTCGACCCGGACATCGAAGTCATCGCGCACCCGACAAAGGTCGCCCGCGGAGGAGACCCGGAAATCGAACGCGCCATAGAGGAGTTGCAGGCCGAACTGAAAGACAATCCGCCGGTCGCGCCCCCAAAGCCCAAGTACCCAAACCGCTCTGGCAAGTAGGATGAGCGCAAAACAAGGCCCGCTCCTGGATACACTCCAGAGCGGGCCGAAAACTGGAGCGGGCGAAGGGGTTCAAACCCTCGACCACCTGCTTGGGAAGCGATAAGTAGCCAAATCCCCTCACTTACCCCTGCCTACCCAATCCTGCCTAAACCTGCTATTTCAAGCGTGGTACAGAGCGAGTCGACTAGTTTCCGCTTGACCCTGCTTACCTTGATTTAGCTCGGATTTCGTGTACATATCGTGTACAGCTTTCTCACGGTAGACCACCTGCCTTGTGAGCAGGTGGTCAGGGGTTCCGACGATGGGTAGGGCGAAAAAACCGGCTCGGATTCGACGCTGGAGAGGCGAGTGGTACCTGTTCTACACCGACTATAGCACGGGCCGTCAAGTTCGCGTGGCCTGCAGCAGCCTCAAGGCATTCAATGCTGAACAACGGAAGGACTTGGAGCAAGAGTACCGAGGGAAAGAAGTCAACGAACGGGCGGAAGTGCTCAAGCGGGGTGGAGGTCTTGCCTACGACCGTCTGCTGATCGATGAGATCGACGACTACCTCGAAGCCACGAAAAAGCGGGAGAAGGCACGCGAGGCTAACCCGAAAGCCAGATCGGGTTTGAGTGCGAAGACATCTGAAGTGATCCATCACGTGCTTGGTCACTTCAAGTCATGGTTGGAATCGAAGCGAACTGAGGAACTACAGACCGGTCACCTCGACGGCCCAACTTTGACGGAGTACGTGGATGACCTAGCATCTGAGCCCGCGCGGTTGGGCAACAGAAAGGGCATAAAGCGATCACCTGCGACAGTGAACGCGTACATCCGAACATTGAAGACATGCCTTGCGTGGATCAACAGTCGGCGTCCGCCGCGCTTTCCAGATTACGCATACCTTGCAAATTCACTCAAACCATTGCGTGAGGACGCGACGACTCCGACAGCGTATTCGCCCGAGGAATTGCAGGCGTTCCTTGAGAAGGCGTTGGAGCGCGAGCAACCCAACAAAGTTGTGGAGGTACGACGGGCGAAGTCGAGCACAGGTAAGTCCGAGAAGTTCCAAATGCGGACCGTGAAGAACGCGGTCACGCCCGTGTCCAGGTTGTTCGTTTTGCTGGCGTTGACGGGTTGCCGAGTGGGGGAGGCGCTGAGTCTCAAGTGGACTGACGTAGACCTTGACCGTGGCCGGATTACCATTCGTGCACAAAAAACGGGAAGGACAAGATGGCTGCCGCTGGCGGGTGCACCGGAAGGGGACGTAGCTCCTGGGTTGGTGAAGCTCTTGAAGCAATGGCGAGAGGAGGACGAAGCGCGGGAGTTCGTACTGCCTCACGACGGACTTGACGGGCCAGTGTTCCCGAAAGGGGCATGGAAAGGTGTCAACGATGCCACCACGGGCCCGCGGATTACGCCTCAAAGGCTGAGGCAGAACTTCACTAGCTATGCGGCATCCCTGGGTATACCAGCAGCTGTTTCGGCACTGTGGCAAGGGCACGGTACGGAAGTCGCTGAGAAACACTATCGGGCGCAAGTCTTGGACCGACGGCCCGGCACATCATTCGAGCACGCAATGGGTTTGGACGAGAAGGATCTAGTCTAGATGGCTCCCTCGCCTAGCACCTCCGAGCGAACGGTTCGGCTGAGATCAGCCTTGGCAGCTGCGCGTGCGTTGCACGCTGCAGCCAGGCATGCACCCGACGTTGAACTCGTTGACCGGTCGACGAACACGGTAGCTGAGCGCGGAGTCGCGGTAGACTGGCGTCCGTTCCTACTCCAGATCAACAATCTGGTGAGGGAAGTAGATGTGGAGTGTAGCCGGCTGATCGGTCAGACGCCGATGAGCGTCCGTGAGGCTCTTGCAGAAGTTCTTCGTGCTTCCAGGGCCGTGTCCGGGCGGCGAATCGGTGCCTTCCGCGATGTTGAGGGCAACCTCAAGAGGCTCCACGATGGCGCGAAGCGGCTTCGAATAGGGGCCCGGAAACTAGGTGCTGTTCTCGAAGTTCTTTCGCAAGAGCCGATGATCATTATCTCCGATGACAACCGACGCTGGGCCCGCGGGGGTGCCGTAGCAGAGTACAACGGGAAGAAGAAGCCGGTGACCAAGGCCCAGGTTAGTGCACTCCTTGAGCTGGGACGAACCGGGAAGTGTCGTGCCCCTTACAAGGCCATAGACACAGCGCAGGGACTCATCGCATTGCTCACCCTGCCTGACGGGCTAATCAGTCGCAAAGACCTGCGGACCTTTCGGGGTAAAATACGGTACGAAGCCATCGACCTAAGGTCGCGTGTGTCTGACCATCGGACGTCGGATAAGTCCTAACGAACGGCACTATCCGGGCGTATTTCTCGACCGCACATTATCAGCACGCCGCTACCTTATTCATAACGGAACAGCAGCAGCTGCTATCGTTCTCAAATGGCTTATAGTAGAGCGTTTAAGCGGTATTGTGGCATTCGCTGGTGCTTGTTTTCAGCACGAATAGTTCCCAAAAATCTTGCTCCTAGGAGGGAATTAATAGGGTCGCCGCACCCGCCGGATGCGGTACGTGCGAAGAGGCGACTCAAGTGAGTTGGGGTTGGCGCGAGAATGACAACTTTACCACGTCTCATGTCCCTTAAGCAAGCTGCTGATGCGCTTGGACCTGAAGTCTCGGTCAAGGTTCTCCGTCGCGAAGTTCATGCTGGACGGCTTCGCTGCTACCGGCTTAGGCCCGGATCCAACTCCAAGATTCTTGTGAGCGAACAAGACCTGGCCGCTTGGCTGGAGGGTGTGGCCGGACATCGCAGGCTGGTCCCGAGACCAGGAAGTCAGTCCTAAAGGCGTGAGAGATGATGGGTATTTCGACTGAGACACGGCATCCGCCAGCGTAGATGACGGCCAAGAGTGAGGGCCGAAGCGATGGTTCATATCCAACGCAGTCGGAACAAAAAGAGATGAAGACTTTTATCTAACGCTCGTAGTCGAGAGGGCAGGATCCATGTGGGCTCACATCCACGCGTATGACATCCGATTTCACACAGGCCCTGATGCTCCCACCCTGTTGGACGTTCTGACCATGACGGGTGAGCAAGCCGATGAGCGTCTGGTCGCGAGCGCCAGAAGGAAAGGATTCTCCGGCAGGCGGGGAGTACCCAAGCTCATTTGCGATCCCGAACGCGTATCGCTTCTGGGACCCCATATCTTTCAATGGAGCAAGCTGCGCGCCACCCACCTTTATTCCAACATCAAGGGGGTCCTGGAGTTTGGCTGTACGGGACCCGACGGTGAACGTCGCCTCCTGGACATGCTGGAGATGCTTCAGGATCAATATGGAGTCCGACTGGATCCCGGCAGCTGGACCCCAGTAGGTGTCCCCTATGTCGAAACCATGGTTGCTCTGGACATCGGCGCTGCTCAGTCCATCGCAAAGCGATTTGGCAGAGCAAAGGACCCAAGGCTAACGAAGCCCAATCGAAACAACCTGCTAGCGTTGCCATTGCTGTTCAAGGTTGACAACTATCCGCTGATCCCTGCCGAGGCATGCATTTACCAACTAGCGCCACACCTGAATCGAACACCAGACTACTTCAAGCTGGAGGTTCGTCCGATTGACAGGCGACGCTGGAAAGGAAGCCACGGCGGGCCGATTCGAACCTTACCAATGACCAGCGAAACAGCTTGGATTGAGGTCGCTCATGCCTTCGCGGGTTGGATCGAGTCGGTCGTGGTCGATGCCAAGTCGGAGGTCTCGCCAGTGCCGCCAGTGTGGAGATCTATGCCCCTTCCTTTCACTGGTACGGTTCCTCGGTTGCTCGGCCAGTGGATCGGGAACAGTGACGACGCAATGCCGAAAGACCTGCTAGTTCAAGACGTAATCGAAGACCTCAGATACAAGGTTGCCCTTCGAGCTGACTGGTCGAAGTGGTCTGTTGAACGGCGGGAGCAATGGTTCCGGGAGGGCTTCGATAATGCCTAGGCCCGACGAGATTTACCGGCGCACCCACGTTACTGCCTTTAGTGTTCCCGAGGTGATTGCGCTGCCTTTCCACTCTGCGTTGGTGGCGACTGCGGTGAAGCAGCGAGAGCGGGCGGTTAGATACCATTCCGAAGGGAAGAGTTCACGGAGTCCGCATCTATCACTGGTTAGTTCGAGTTACGCTGTCCTTCGCTTTCACGAGATAGTGAATGCGTTCGAACTCCCCCTGCAAAAGGTTGCGATCTACAGATGCAGGGATGATTGGAGGTTTGAGCTCGATTCACGAAGCGCTGACCCCGACGCCGATGTGTTCCACTTTTTGGATCGCCTTGGTGTTGTGGCGGGTGTCAAGATCCAGGTCCGCGATTTGAGTCCATTGCCCTGCCCGTTTGTTGAATTGATTACGGCTCTCGACGCAGAGTCGTACTTGCGTGCCGAAGAGGAAGGCAGAGCAACTCGCGATCCTCGTATTCGTCGCTTCGGCGGGAAGGTGCTCGAATCCCACCGGCTCGAAGCAAAGTTGCCGGGCTACGAAGACCACCCCTTCACCTACGAGGCCGTCATCAGTCACCAGGGCTTCAAACGTAACCGGAGCCCCAAACTAGCCCGCTTTGAGTTTGTTCCCATAACACGGCACGGTTGCTCTCCACTGACATTTCAGCACAAACGGCTACCGGCCGTGCTGGGAAACGACGGGTGGATCATGTTTGCCAAGTACATTCACAACCTCCTTGTAAACGAGAACCCCGACCTTCCCTACGCCCGCGTACCGAGCTACTGGCGTGGCGTATCCTTGAAATCACTAATTGGAGATAGACTATGAAAGACAAGAAGAATGAGGCAGTTCAACGGGACGCTCTAATTCAGGCACTTGGGAGAAGGGGGTACAAGTGTTTTGCAGACGGTGATGATACATTTGTCGTTGAATCCCCATCCGGCAAAGTGAAGGCGGGCAGCCTGCAGGAAGCAATACAGATTGCAACACAACAGATGTCGGAGGATCTCTTGAGCGGATCGAAGTCGACTAGGCCGCGGAAAGATGATGTGCAGAGGCGTGGGGAAAGAGAAAGACATAACTCCAATGGAAGGCGTCAGCATGTCCTGCCCGACCCCCACGAGGAGATGCTTCGCGACCTCATGGATAAGCCGGGTCTTGCGAGGGATGAAGCCGAACAGTTGTGGCAAGAGGAATATGAGAATTTGTAGTGGTGCTTGGTACAGAAGCGCGGGGTAGTAAGAGAAAAGGAGAATACAAGTCCCGTAAGTAAAAGTACTTGCGATGGCCCCTGTCTACTAGGCGTTCAAGTATTCAGGGGCCACTCTCATGATCCGACTTCACGCGAACTACGGACGCAAAGTTCCCGGCGACTCTCCGTACTCCAGTTGCCAGGCTTCAGCCAGCATCGACTTTGAGATCGCCGACAGTGAGATCGGACAGATCCGCACTCGTTTGTCGGGCGCGTGGGCGATGTTGCGGGACGCCGTTGAGGCTGAGCTTGCTCGGCAGCAGAGCAACAACCACGTAACCAACCGATTGAACGCTGAGCCGTTCAACCCAGCTCTGCCCTCCGGGCCCAACCCCGGTCCGACTTTCCAGCAGAACCAGCCGAACACCATGGCGTACCCCGGAAACGGGAACGGCCACGGTCCCAACGGCAACGGTCACCACGGTCACGGTGTTCCCGCACCCTACCCCGGTGTTCCGCATCACGGAGCGCCGAGCAACGGGAATGGAAACCAGAACGGCAACGGGCACAACAACAACGGCTCAGGCGCTCCGCCGTTTGGCCCGAGTGCTCAGGTTGCCGCTCCCGCTGCTGTTTCGACTCCAAATCCGGATGCCAGAGCGACCAAGAAGCAGGTCGGCTTCTTGCTTGCGACAGCTCGACGTACGCGCAACTGGGCAGCGGATCAAGTGAAGGGCTGGGTGAACCAGCAATTCGGTTGCGCGCTCAATGACCTAACCAAGAAACAGGCCAGCGAGCTGATCGACGCCCTGCAAGGGCGCAGCTAGAGCCAACTGTTCACGAGAATCTTGCTAGTTCCGGAGTCTTCGCGATGCCAGATCAAATCATGGACGAGGCACCCGCATTGCCACACGTCTCACACACCAGACTGAGCACGTGGCTCGACTGCCCCAAGAAGTACGAGTACTCGTACGTCCTCGAGGCCGAGGAGGACGGGACCAGTGTTCCGCTGGTGTTCGGCTCCGCGATCCACGAGGCGGTTGCTGCATTCTTTGAAGGCCTCAAAGCGAAGGCACCCTTGATCCTCGACGAGGTTCATGCGGCGTTCGAGCGAGCCTTTGCGGACGAAGTCTACGTGGCCGAAACGATGGGATGCCCCATGGAGTGGGGCGACACCAACTTCGAGGAGACCGTCGAGAAGGGCCAGAAGATGCTCGCGTGCTTCGTTGACAAGGTTGATCGCGACCTAGACGTCATGCACACCGAATACGCTTTCGACGTGAAGACTGCCGAAGGTTGCGTGCTCAAGGGCTTCATGGATTGCGTCGTCCGTACCGGCGAGAACTCCTACAAGATCATCGAACTCAAGACGGCCAAGAGGACGTACACCCAGGACCGTTTGCTCTACGACCTTCAGCCAACCGTCTACATCGCTGCCCTGCGTGAGATCGTACCCGAGGCCGACAAGATCGAATTCGAATACTGGCTGTTGATGAAAACGAAGGAGCCGGACCTCAAGATATTGCCAGTGGTCCGAAACGCCGGCGACCTGCAGGAGCTCAAGGACACCATCCGCGGATACTTGCTAGGAATCAGCACGGGTGCGTTCCCCCGTCGCCGCGGATGGCTGTGTGACTACTGCGGCTATGCGAAGGCCTGCCGAGCCTCATGCGATCAACCACAGAGCCAGCAAGCCGCCGATCCTTGCTAGTTTTTGCCTATTTCCAGAAACCTCAGGAGAGAATCGTGCTAGGAACCGAACAAATCCCGACGCTGCGGGAGAAGCCCACCCGTACGCTCGACGAACTGCAGGACCTGTTGGCTGACGTAAGCCGGGGTCATCACGACCACATCGTCAGCCCCAAAGACCTCCACGTTGATGAACGTACCGGCACGCTCGCCATCCGGCCGATCTCCCGGGACTACGACTTCAAGCCGCTGGCCCTGAGTCAGATGGCGACCAAGCTGAACATCCCGGCCAACTACCTTCAGCGTTGTCCGTCCGAACTCCGTGCTGCCAACGTCAACCATTGGCTGGAACGCCAACGGTCCGACCTGCTAGTTCGCTGTGACGGCAACCAAGTACGCGCAATCCTCTCCAACCGGTACGCGATCGTGAACAACACGGACATCGTTGCGTGGATGCGTGACGCGCTCGGCCCCCAGCCGAACCTGCGTTTCGAGGTCACCGAAGGCTACATGACTATGCACGTCGTGCAGTCCAAGGATTTTGCAGTGCGACCTGGAGACCGACTGAACAACGGTGTTGCCGTGCGGAACAGTGAAGTCGGACTGGCGTGCGTCGAAGTCCACGGTTTGATCTACCGGCAGATTTGCCTGAACGGGCTGATCCTTGCCGGTCGCAATCAGCAGTGGAGAAAGCGTCACATCGGCAACGGCGACCTTGCCAATCGAGTCAAAGAGGCCGTTATCCGTCTACGCGATGCCACCCCAACCGCGATGGAAGGTTTCACGGCACTCCACGGAATCCGCGTGCCCGACATGCCGGGACTGTTCAAGAAGGTCGCCACTCGGTACGCGCTCACCGAAGCCCAATTGCAGGCTGTCAGCGAAGCGTTCGTGGTGGAGCCTGGCGATACGATGTACCACGCGGTCAACGCGATCACCCGAGCGGGCAATGCCGAGACGCTCCCCATCGAGTACCGCCACAACCTGCAGGAACTCGGCGGCCGAATCCTCGAAAACAGCACCCACGGAACCGCCTGGCTGAACTAAGGGGTCCGGTGGGGCTGAAACCGTGCCATACGGGTTCGAGACTTCGCGCAGAATCGCGAACCAGGGTCGGGTTCGTGTGTTGGGTCGTAAGGCTCGGTGCGGTTTGGCAGCTGCGCGAACTTCAGTCCGAGCACTGGTTTATTCGTCGTCATCATCATCGGATCCACTCACCATGCCGGCGATTGCACCCGCTGTTGCCAAGCCACCGACGAAGGCAAGGACCCCCTTCATGCCGTTCCAAAACTCCGATGAGCGCATCTGTTTCTGGCAGGCTTTCACATTTGCTCGGAACCACGCCATGTTGGCGTTGATAGCGTCGCGTGTAGCCAACGGATCACTTGCGCTAAACTTGATGCATCGCACGAGCCCCAGACTTTCGAGATAGCTGGGCAGGCCAGAGGGCTCTACGGATGCCTCGCACAACACCAAGATGGGGCGATCTTGTGCGTATGCCATTGCTACCTCTGCGTGGGCCCACTCGAAAGTTTTCCAGGCACGCGTGATTGCGTCCAAGCTCCTAGGTGTAGCGACGAGTATCAAACCTGGAGCCGCCAAGACTTCTTGCCGAACGCGGTCAGGAACTTGGTCGCTTGGAACGAGGATCTCGACACCAACGGTTCGAGTGTCGAGCCCCCAGTCACGCAGGATCGAGACCAAGGGGTCGCTGATTGCTCGGTCCTCTGACCGGACGCCACGTGAGACAAAAACCGGGAGGACTTCAGCTGGCCGAATATTCAGGAGGCTTACATTTTCCCAGTACTCTTGACGGAAGGGTTGCCATTGCCCATCGGTTGCGTACGTCACCGACATCTCAACGGACAAGCAGAATGACCCCACGCGATCTGAAGGCAGCTTCGCGCGAAGGGTTCCAACAGCAGCTCGGTGATTTGGTTCGATGATGACCTTTGCTATCTCGAACGAGTAAACGCCGAAGGCAGTGCGAAGTGCCACGGAACACACCAGGATCGGAACGTCCCCCGTGTTGGTGACGGTCAGCCGAATCTGTGCATCCTCGCCAGGCTCATAGCTTGGTTTGTCAAACTGGTACTCCCAATTGAACGCGTAAGCCATTGTCGGACTCCTTGCTCGCAACTGCGCCCCGGAATCAAGCTTACCAACAGCCGCGACACGGGAGAGCGGTGCATGGATTGTTGACACCAGAAACGGCTATGCAGGGCTCGGGGAGGGCGTGGTGTTCATGGCAGCCGCCAGCGGCAGGCGTGTGTGTCGATGGCCCTTGAAGCGGGTTCAGGGTAGACTACTGGCTAGAGGGCAGGAGGAGAGAACCCCGTGAGCAGTCACGGGAAACATCACTAGACAACGTAGCGCCAAAACTGAAGTTTCTGCGGCTCATCCGAATCCACCAAGCTTCAACATGCACCGCAGATACCAGGCGCCCCAATTGGGGCGACCTGCGTGTCTGCTTGCATGAGGGCTCTTGGTGGAGCCTGGATGAGGGCGGCGTGGGTCGCTCCTCCGTTGTTTCTGGGGACTCCTGCCCCCGCTCTCCGCTGAAAACTTGCTAGTTCCCCGACGTTTGCCCGTGTCCCGAACGATGGCGTTAGCGGGCGCAGTCGACTTCGACGCAAGGAGGCGAGATCATGAAAAGCACAACCAAGGACCTACTCAATGCTTCGCTGGTATGTGGGATCATGCTGGCTCTTCTTTTTGGGGGAATTGCGGTGTGGGAGCATCTGCGCGAAGGCGACCCCACCGAAGCGAACGACACGACTGCGGAAGTGAACGGCACTTCTCCGGGTGATGCAAATTCTCAAGACGCCGACTTAGGTAACTCCATCGGGAGTCCCGACAACGAAGCACCAGTCGAGGATGTCGACGACACGCCCGATCCAAGTGACGTCAAGCCCCCCGCGGAAGCTAACGGTACAGGCGATGTCGACTCTCCAACGACTCTCTCCCCTCCAGCTAAGGGATCGAAAGCCTGGTTTGACGAGCTTCGCAAGTCCCCAAAGAACAAAGCTGAGGACATCGCGTTTGACGGGATTCAGAACGCCGACCTTCAAGAGCAGATTCGCAGGGCCCATGCCTCCCTTCCAGGCGGAAAGGGAAGCTCTCACTTCCTGCTGGCGGACAACCTCCTCCTCCTTGAGGCAAAGGCGGTTCAACGGCAAGTCCATTTTACGATGCACGTGGATCGGGAACTGAAGTTCGCTCGGAACGCAATCCCACGGAGCGAGATTGGCTTCGACAACTACATGGTAGACCCAAGAAGCCTCACAGCCGGCCTTTCCGACGATCCACGCGAATGGACGGGAGGCGGGTTGTTCGACTTTCTGTTTGTGATGGGTGGCTACGTCGTAGCAGCGTTGAACCCTGCAGACGGTTCCGCTGAAAGCGGTCGGCTCGAGGCCGTTGTCAGCGTGCGATTCTACACGGCGTTCGATACGTGGTGCGAGATAACGGCAATCTACCCCTACATCAATGAAGGATGGCAGCAGATCACCCGAACCAAGTCCTTGAGGTGCAGGAAGATGCTTATTGAGCAACACCTGACGATTGCGGTCCCTGAGGACGAGGCCGTGAAGCTGCGATTCTTTGGCAAGCCTCACGACTCAGGCTTGTCGAGAGATGGGCTCTTCCGTGTGCCGCGAGTCCTGAAGGACCCAATCTCAGGCGAATCCGTAAACGAGGACGAGGTTGCAGCATTCAACAAGTACCTCAAAATCGTGAAGTAGGACAAGTCCAGCCAGCGCTTTTGTGTTTCACCATGCCTCCAGTGTTCTGGTGTTCTCACGGAGGAAGCCCAATGGAAGCTCAAGCGCAGCGACCGCGAACAACGCGGACGGTCAAGATCAACGACAACCACCACAAGCTGCTAAGGGTCCTTGCCCAACTGCTAGGTGTCACCCAGCAGCAGGCGTTCGAGATCAGCGTTGAACAAGCGCTAGCAGCTTACTTCGATGGTCTAGCCCTTCCCGCGACCCCGTTGAGCGACGGGTGCTTCCAAATCCCAGACGACTGCGCTGCTTGCTGAACACGCCTCCTGGCGTCCAGTGACTTTGCACTCTTCCCAGCGGATGGCACATCCGATAAAAACTTGTCGTAACCGGTCAACCGTGCCATTCGGTCGCCTGACCAAGGCGACCTCATCATGAGGGGTCCCGTGCAAAAGGCGCTAGACGACAAGTCAGACTTCATTTGGAAGGTCGCAGACCTCATCCGTGGCCCCTACAAGCCCAATCAGTTCAAGGACGTCATGCTCCCGTTGACCGTTCTAAGGCGTCTCGATTGCGTGCTTGAACCAACCCGGCAGGCCGTCCACGAAGCCAACAAGAAGTGGGCAGAAAAGGGCGAAGGTGTTCTGCGTGCGAAGCTGGAAGGTGCTGCAGGTGTTCCGTTCTACAACACCAGCCAGTACAGCTTCGAAAAGCTAAAGGGTGATCCAACCCACCTGGCTGCAAACCTGACGAACTACATCAACGGGTTCTCGGACCGTGCCCGCGACATCCTCAAGCACTTCCGGTTCGAAGAGCAGATCGAGAAGCTCGACAAGCACAACCGCCTTTTTCTGGTCATTCAGAAGTTCTGCGAAATCGACCTTCACCCGGACAAGGTCCTCAACACCGAGATGGGCTACATCTTCGAGAACCTCATCCAAAGGTTCAACGAGGCTTCAAACGAAACGGCCGGCGATCACTTCACCCCACGTGAGGTTGTCCGTTTGGCGGTCAACCTCATCTTCACGCCGGATGAGGATGTCCTCGTCAAAAAGGAAATCCTCAAGACCCTGTTCGATCCTGCCTGTGGTACGGGAGGCATGCTCAGTGTTTCCGAAGATTACATGAAGGAGCTGAACCCGGACGCCAAGCTCAAAGTTTACGGCCAGGATTACAACGACGAGTCGTATGCCGTGTGTGGCTCGGACATGATGATCAAGGGCCACAGTGTCGACAACATTGCCTTTGGTGACTCGTTCACTGCAGACCAGTTCAAGGGGAAAAAGTTCGACTACATGCTCGCCAACCCGCCCTTTGGCGTGGAATGGAAGCCCCAAGCTGAGTTCATCAAGGCGGAAGCTGAACGCGGGCAGCTTGGTCGGTTTGCTGCTGGCTTGCCACGGATCAACGACGGTTCGCTGCTGTTCCTTATGCACATGATCAGCAAGATGAAGCCTGTCAACGAAGGCGGAACGCGATTAGCCATCGTATTCAACGGCTCTCCATTGTTCACAGGCAGTGCCGGTTCAGGCGAAAGCAACATCCGAAAGTGGATCATCGAGAACGATTGGCTCGAAGCGGTCGTCGCCCTTCCAGACCAGTTGTTTTACAACACAGGCATCTACACATACCTATGGGTCATCACAAACCGCAAAGAAGACAGGCGGAAGGGCAAGATTCAGCTCATCAACGCAACGGCGTTCTCAAGCAAGATGCGCAAGAGCCTCGGAAACAAGCGCAACGAAATCAGCGAAAAACACCGCAACGAGATCACTCGCCTCTACGGCGAATTCAAAGAGGGTGAGTACGTCAAGATTTTCGACAATGACGACTTCGGCTACCAACGCATTACCGTGGAACGCCCCCTGAAGCTTAACTTTGCGGTTACTGAAGATCGCTTGAATCAGGTGGAGTCGGCCAGTGCGTTCCAGAACCTCGCAACCAGCAAGAAACGCAAAGACAAGGTGGCCGCCGCAAAGGAAGTCGAAGCGGGGAAGCAGCAGCAGCAACAGATACTGAGTGCCCTGAAGCCGCTAGCCAAGCAAGGAGTAGTCAAGAGTCGTGACGAGTTCAGCAAGTTGCTCCGCAAGACGATGAATGACGCTGGCGTGAAGCTCGCTCCGACTGTTCTCAAAGCGGTTTTGTACGGCCTGTCCGAGCGCGATGAATCCGCTGAAATCTGCACGGACAGAGACGGCAAACCCGAACCTGACGCGGAGCTCCGCGACTACGAGAACGTGCCATTGAAGGACAACATTCAGGAGTACATGGCCCGTGAGGTTCTTCCACATGTTCCAGATGCCTGGATCGATGAAGCGAAGACCAAGACGGGCTACGAGATCAACTTCAACCGTTACTTCTACAAGTATGTGCCACCGCGCGATCTGGACAAGATCGAAGCGGACTTGCTCTCAATTGAGGCGGTCATCGCCGAGATGCTCAAAGGGAGAGGGAAGGCATGAGCGACGACTGGGACCTCTCCTACAATCACGGCACCCACGAGGGCGAAGATGTCAGGTGCCCTTGTCCTGACTGTGGGCGCGACACCTACCACACGGTCCTCACCAATGTCGTCCAACTCGGATCGAGCGAGAGCCGGTCAATGCAGTTCTGGGACGACTACCAGGTTGTTGAATGCAAGGGCTGTAAACGCTGCTCGTTCCGGAAAGTGTACGCTGATTCGGAGAGTGTGGATCTGTCGAGAGGTGAGGCAGATGAAACGATTGAGCACTACCCGCAGCGCATCAACAATCGACGGGCGATACCTGATGCCCATCTGATCCCAGCCGAAGTGCTGCCAATCTACGAAGAGACACTTGCCGCCCTAAGGTCAAACTTGCCGATACTGGCCGGGATCGGTGTTCGTGCGATTGTGGAAGCCGTCTGCAAGCACGTGTCCGCCACAGGGCGGACATTAGAGAGCCGCATCGATGACCTTGTCCCAAAGGGCTTTCTGACTTCGGACGGAGCGAGGGTGCTTCACGCGACGCGGTTGATGGGAAATGTTGCAGCGCACGAGATGCTGGCGCACACCAACGACGATCTAATCAAAGGCATTGAGATAGCAGAGCACCTTCTGCGGACAGTTTATGTGATTCCAGCGATTGCAGACGGACTGTCCAGGAGGAGCAGCACGTGACAATCAGGTTTCCAGACTCGACCGTACACAATTGGATGCGAGACATCCCGGTTCACTGGGATGTCAAGAGGCTGAAGTATCTCGCGAACGTTGTGTTCAGCAACGTCGACAAGCATTCTCACGAGGACGAGCTTCCAGTGCGCCTCTGCAACTACGTGGACGTCTACTACCACGACCACATAGACTCATCCATTGACTTCATGGACGCAACAGCGACTGAAGTTGAGCTCCGAAAGTTTCAGCTTCAGGTGAACGACGTGCTGGTTACAAAAGACTCGGAGGCCGCTGACGACATTGCAGTACCTTCAGTAGTCGCTGAGGCATTGCCGGGGGTACTCTGTGGGTATCACCTGGCCCAGGTCAGGCCTTTTGCTAGGAGAATTGACGGCCGGTTTCTTGCCAGAAGCTTTGAGGCTGTCGGCCCGAAGGCCCAATTTGAAGCTGAGTCAACGGGTGTCACTCGGTATGGGCTGGGCAAGTACGCCATCGACAACGGACTGTTTGGAGTACCTCCACTTCAGGAACAGGAGGCCATAAGTGCTTTTTTAGACCACGAAACCAAACGGATCGACGACCTGATTGCCAAGAAGAAGAAACAGGTTGAGCTGCTTCGTGAAAAGCGAATTGGTCTCATTACAGAAGCCATCACCAAAGGGATTGATCCAAGTGCAAAATTGAAGCCGTCAGGGATCGAATGGCTTGGCGACATCCCCGAACACTGGAACGCTAAACGGTTGAAGTTCCTGATTGCCGAGCCGTTGAAGTATGGCGCGAACGAAGCTGCCGACGAGGACGATCCATCCCAGCCACGATATGTTCGGATTACAGACATTGATGCCGATGGTGGCCTTAGGGAAGAGACCTTCAGGTCACTGCCCGAGGAAGTTGCGCAGCCATACCTGTTGAAAGAAGGAGACGTTCTGCTGGCGCGCAGCGGTGCTACCGTAGGGAAATCATTCTACTACACACCTGAGTGGGGGAGGGCCGCATTCGCTGGATACATGATTAGAGCCCGCTTCGACGTTCAGCAACACGTGCCAAAGTTCATGCACTACGTAACGCAATCGTATTACTACTGGGAGTGGATATCCACAGTAAACATTCAGGCGACCATTCAAAACGTTAGCGCTGAGAAGTATGCGGATCTATGGATTGCCGTTCCGAGCTTGGATGAGCAGACGGCCATTGTCGAGCACTTGAACGAAGAGACTATGCGTATCGATGAGATTGTCACACTCATTGATAGATCTATTAGCTTGCTTACCGAGTACCGACTTGCAGTGATTTCGTCGGCAGTCACGGGGAAGCTGTCGGTGAAGCTAGGGAGCTGAGCGATGTCAAGAATCGTAGTGACATGCCAAGGCTATGCAGGTGCGTGGACCCCCCTGAACGGTTCAGGGCGTCTTGGATGCACGAAACGCAGCGTTCTCCTGGCATCGCTTGTCGTAGGAGCGCAGAGTGGTAGGGAGTGGAGGGAGTGGGGGTGGCGGAGGCTGGGAAAGCGGGCGTTTGACGCAATGGGGACCTTGTTCATGTTGCAGAACAGCACAGATGGCCTTCAACTTCACAACTCATACAAGGATCCAGACTCGTCTGAGATTGGAATGTCCTCCCAGCTACTTGGCATGGCTTTTGCCAAAGTCGCCGCAAGCAGGGTGCTTAGCATCCGTTGGCTTGCCCAAGTCGACAAGATGAAGGCGCAGGGCGCTCTGACTACAACGGCGGGCTCCAACCAAAGGGGAGACCTTGTAGGACACGACGACGCGAGCAAATGGCACGTCATTGAGGCGAAGGGGAGAAGCGACCCGTACGCAATCTCGGTTGTGGCACACGCCAAGACGCAGGCGTCCAAAGTCACTAGCGTGGAAGGGCAAGTGCCAGAGACAACATCAGCTTGTATTACGTCGCTTCATGCGAAGCCTATTTCGGTCTTGTTGGACGATCCGGCGGCTGACGACAAGGAAGACGAAGCATGGGAGGTCGATCGCGAGCGCTTCTTTGAGGTGTACTACGAAGGCATCATTCGTGCCTTGAACGAGTTCAAACCAAGAGTCATTCGAACGCCGCGAGGCGTTGACTTCCGCGTCATCAAGTTACGTCGCATTCTCGGGCGTTTTGCAGACTATATACACCCGAACTTGGAGTTTGGACTAATGGAGGCGCTCTATCAATCACCTCAAAACGCCTTCGAAATCCTGAACGACTACCGGGTGGAGCGTGACCTCAAAGAGAGCATAGCTGGGGATGGTACAGCGCTCATTGGCAGTTCATCACGCTGGGAGGGCGAATAGTGGCCGGGCAAACCAAAGAGGAGCACTTCGAGAACGCCATAGAGCACACGCTGCTTTCGAAGGGCGGCTACACAGCCGGCGACAAGGACAAGTTCGACAAGGCTCGGGCGATTTTCCCGGAAGACGTGTTGGCGTTTGTACAGAAGACGCAACCGAAGGAGTGGGACTACCTCGTCAACCTGCAAGGTGACAAGGCGGCGGAAACGCTGCTGGCTGACCTTTGCAGAGCACTGGACAGCGATCACGAGGGCTCCCTTCATGTGTTGCGTCACGGATTCAAGTGCTTCGGGAAGACGTTCAAGTTGGCCCAGTTCGCTCCAGCGAGCGGAATGAACCCGGATGTATTGACGAAGTACAAGGCCAACATCCTCACGATTACACGGCAGCTAAGGTACAACGAAGCCCACAACAATGAACTCGACGTGACCTTGGCCCTGAACGGCATTCCACTGGTTACTGCTGAGCTGAAAAACGCGTTTACGGGCCAGAAGGTCGGCAACGCGATCAACCAGTACAAGTCAGATCGTGACCCCAAAGACTTGATGTTCCAGTTCAAGAAGCGTTCGCTTGTCCACTTTGCCGTCGACACAGACGAAGTGTTCATGACGACTCGCTTGAACGGTCCAAAGACGTACTTCTTGCCGTTCAACAGAGGCAACAACGGCGGGGCGGGGAATCCACCTAATCCGGACGGTTGGAAAACCTCCTACCTTTGGGAACAGGTCCTTACGCGCGACAGCCTGCTGAACATCCTGGCGCGCTACATTCATCTTGAGGTGACAGAGAAGAAGTTGTCGAACGGGAAGAAGGTCAAGAAAGAGACCATGATCTTTCCCCGCTACCACCAGCTTGACTGCGTACGGAAGCTGATCGCGGACGCACGCGAAAATGGCACAGGCAACAACTATCTCGTGCAGCACTCCGCCGGTAGTGGCAAGAGCAACAGTATTGCTTGGCTATCCCATCAGCTATCTACGCTTCACGATGAGAAGGATGCCAAGGTGTTCGACTCGGTGATCGTTGTGACCGACCGAATCGTCCTGGACAAACAGCTTCAAGACACGGTGTTCCAGTTTGAGCACAAGCCGGGTGTCGTGGTCAAGATTGACGAGGACTCGACCCAGCTAGCGACCGCCTTGGAGGGCGGAACGCCGATCATCATCACGACTCTTCAGAAGTTTCCGTTTGCCGCGGAGAAGATGGGTGCAGCGGTTAAGCGCAAGTACGCTGTTGTGATTGACGAGGCCCACAGCAGCCAAAGCGGCGAATCAGCCAAG
Source organism: Planctomycetota bacterium (assembly GCA_020638675.1). Lineage (GTDB taxonomy): Bacteria > Planctomycetota > UBA8742 > UBA2392 > UBA2392 > JACKID01. The sequence continues at coordinate 307,567 of JACKID010000002.1, read as the reverse complement.
GAAATGAAAAGCGTGCTTTCCAAGGCCCAGATTGAGGAAGCCGCAGCAAAAGCCAAAGAAGAAGAGAACCTGACCGACACCGAGGAAGAGATTCTGAAGGTGATGCACGAGCGTGGCAGGCAGCCGAACGTGAGCTTCTTTGCGTTTACCGCTACCCCCAAGTTCAAGACGCTTCAGGTGTTCGGTCATACGGGTGCGGACGGCCAGCCAACGGCGTTCCATAACTACACGATGAGGCAAGCCATCGATGAAGGCTTCATCTTGGACGTGCTGGCTAACTACACGACCTACAAAGCCTTCTACCGACTGGTGAAGTCCATCGAGGACGACCCGGAAGTGGACAAGAAGAAGGCTGCACGTGCTCTCGCGCGATTCATGAGCTTGCACCCGCACAATATTGCTCAGAAGACCGAGGTGATGATTGAGCATTTCAGGGCGGTTACGCGACACAAGATCGGTGGTCGAGCGAAAGCGATGTTGGTGACCTCAAGTCGTCTGCATGCTGTTCGCTACAAGCAGGCATTTGATGCGTACATCAAGGAAAAGGGCTACACGGACATCAGGACGCTTGTTGCCTTTTCAGGGACGGTGGCCGACCCGGATGTAGCCGGTGTCGAGTACACCGAGCCCGGCATGAACATCGATGCCAACGGGAAGAAGGTTGGCATGAAGGAACTTCCAGACAGATTCGACACGCCGGAGTTCCATGTGCTGATCGTGGCGGAAAAGTACCAGACGGGCTTTGACCAGCCGTTGTTGCACACGATGTACGTTGACAAGAGGTTGTCGGGGATTCAGGCGGTACAGACGCTCTCCAGACTGAACCGAACGGCCCCAGGCAAGGAGGACACGTTCGTACTCGATTTCGTGAACGAAACAGAGGAGATCGAGAAGTCATTTCAGCCGTACTACGAGCGAACGACCGTGGAAGGAGAAGCGACGGTACAGCAGCTTTACGAACTGCGTTCACGATTGGCCGGCTATCAGATCTACTTCGAGCAGGAAGTGAACGACTTCTGTGAAGTGTTCTACAAGCCGAAGCCGAAGCAGACCTCGCTGGATCACGGAAAAATGAACGCTGTGATCGATCCCGTAGTAGTGCGATTCAGCGAGCGTGAGGGTGAGGAGCAGGAGGAGTTCCGACAGGTGCTGGCGGGATACAAGAGCCTCTACTCCTTCCTATCGCAAGTGATCCCGTTTCAGGATTCCGACCTTGAGAAGCTGTACTCGTTCATCCGGTTCCTGATCAAGAAGTTGCCAAGAGCCGACACCGGACCTGCATACAACTTTGGTGATGACGTGGCGTTGGAGTACTATCGACTACAGCTCATCAATGAGGGTTCGATCGCTCTGCAGCCAGGTGCAGGTGAAGGCCTCAAGGGTCCTAGCGACGTTGGAACTGGTGTTGCACACACTGAGGAAGTTGCCCTGTCCGAACTCATCCAGGTTCTGAACGAGCGATTTGGAACCGAGTTCACGAATGCCGACCAGCTGTTCTTCGATCAGATTGAAGAGGACGCAGTAGCGGATGATGCTGTCCGCCAGGCTGCGAAGGTGAACTCGGAAGAGAACTTCGGTTTGGCGTTGGACGAGATACTGACGCAGCTGGTGGTGGACAGAATGGACCAGAACGAGGACACAGCAGCGCGAATTCTGAACGAAGAGAAGTTCCGCGAAACCGTCAAAGACTACTTCACGAAGCGCATCTACAAGCGGTTGTCCGAAGATGGGGATGAGGCTCAGGAAACTCCGTGAATTCCGGGGTCGAGACTTCTCGCCCCATAGCGATTCAGTTGTCGGGTGGTGTAAGGGGTCGTTCGCAGGTTCAAAGCATCACGGCCGAAGCTCCTATGGTCATCGTGGAGTGTGTTACTTGATTGCGAGGGCAAGATGGCAAGACGACGGGCTGCTGTCGCAGGTACGCAAGGCCGCGTTGCGTTGACCGCTATTGAACGACGCGTGCAAAGCGCGGTTGATCGTGCACTCGGTCAGCTTGCTCAGGCCAACGAGAGCATTCGAGAGGGGTCAGCTCATCGAGACATCAAGCTGCTGCTGAACAGTTCATTTATCCACCGAAACAAGAAGGTGCTGAAGACCCGACTCTCTCAGAAGCGGATAGTTGTAGACGTGCACAACGAGGATGGTCAGATTGCCGCGCTCACTACCTCTGTCCTCTCTGAGGAGCGCAACGTTCGGGGCTCGTTTGCGATCCTAGAGCGAGATGCCAATGTAACCACAACTCCCCTTCCCGAAGCAATTCAAGGCGAGATCGCGGACATAGGGCAGGTGATCTTCATATTGCTCGGCCAATTGGAGGGTCTACGGGCTTGCACCATTCAGGTCCAGGGGGGCGGGGTGGTCAAGGTGCTTGAGATCGACCCTGGAATCCAACAAGCATTTGTTCTCTCCGATGAAGGCAAGTTTTCGATGGTGAACCTGCCAAGCTTGGACGAGTTGCTCGGAGCGGTCCGTGAGCAAGCTGCACAACGGGACGAGACAGTCAGCGGAGAAGACGAAAGAAGGATCGCAAAGGCACTTGCGGACCTACAAGACGAGGCTACGACTTCAGTCGCAATGCCTGGAGCCGACGCGATAGACGTGGACAATACGATCTTGGGAAGAGTGAAGACTGCCGTTGCCCGCCAGGTCGCTGAATACGAGGCCGCGGTTGAGAATTACCGTCGCGCTCCGGACAACAGGCAGAACTTCAATGAGGTGCTGCGCATCGCCTACAACTTCAGCAGTGACGCGTTGCCACTGGTGTACCTCATCATGAGTGCGTGTGACCTTAAGTCCGTCCTCCTGTGGTGTACGTTGGACAAGCAAATCGCGCTGGAATCGACCATCAATGCGTTGCCTTGGAACAACTTGGGAGAGAAGGCAAGTTTGGAGGCGTATCACGGCGTGATCAGCAACGCTAGGAGTCACGCGTTCCATCACATCTGGCCCTTTGATTCAACTTGCGAAGTGGACCTGAGACAGTCCAGTGTGCAAGCGGAGTACGTCCGGTTGTTTGCCCCCTACGGCAAAGACAAGGGACGCCTCAGAGTAGTAGACCAAGAACTCCTGGACGTATTCACCCAGTTCTCGCGAGGTCATGACCGCACCGTCGCAGACAACTTCTGGAGCCTGAACGTAGCCGTGCTGAGAGCCGTTCGGGATTTGGTAGGGGACTTGCTGGATAGTTTGGTTGAGCTCCATTCGGCGAACAGACGGCTGGCTGGGTAACGGACTCTACCCGATCCAGCCGCGTGAGGTACTGGGATGCTGAAGTGACAGGCTGACAGAGAGAACCCTACATAGTCACTGGAAACAACCAAAGCAGGTGGCGTTGATGGCGTCCTGGATGGCGGACGGAAACGTATCTCGAGGCGTGGCTCACGGTAGAAGCGGAGGCAAACCTCTATCTGATCGGAAGTGTGCACTCGACCCCGAAGAACGTATCAAAGGCACTGCCGGGACAGGCGGTACAGTAGTCAACGACGACGAAGGAGTAGGGGCTTACGAGATCCTACTGACAAGTGCCGCTACTAGTGGACGTCTCAACCTTGGGGAACTGAATGTCGTTGGAAGATCTGGATGCGGCTAAGAATTCAGCATTGATGGAAACCAATGCGCAGGGGGTGCTCGCATACCTTGACAAGATGGAGAATGCTGGCGATCGCTTCAAGCGACGGTGGGTGTGGGAGTTAATGCAGAACGCGCGCGATGCCGCAGGCGACGAGGGCGTGAACGCTAGCATAACACTGAACAAGCAGGAGGTGGTGTTCCAGCACAGTGGTCGGCCCTTCGGAGCCGACGAGATCGCCCACCTGATCTTCCACGGTTCAAGCAAACACGGAGACGAAAACGCAGTAGGCCGTTACGGATCGGGGTTCATAACCACCCACTTACTTTCGTCCATCGTGTTCGTTCGCGGGCAGCTCGCGTCAGGCGAATCCTTTGAGGTCAAGTTGGACAGGTCAGGACGCGATCAGACCACTTTGGCCGAGGCCATGAATGCAACGTGGGATGCCTTCAAAGACTTCTGTAGACAGCGGCATAAGAACGGTGGGCCTACGAGTTTCGAGTACCCGCTCGATGAGTTTAGCTTGCCGACGGCTAGGGCTGGTATTGCGGACTTGCTCTCTACCGCTCCGCTTGTCGTAGCCCTGAATCGACGAATCCGATCAATCGTTTGCGTCAATGACGTTGGGCAGAGGTCCGACTACTCCTGTATTGAGCGGTCTCCATTCGAGGGCAGTGAGCTATTGCATCATGTCAGGGTTCAGGAACGACAGGACAATCAGCAGGGTGTTGTGCACCACTATGCAACACTGGATGCCGAGAGCTTCTCGTTGTTGGTGCCTCTTATTGTCGAGGAAGATCATGTGCGGGTCGCCATGACATCCGATTGTCCAAAGCTGTTTGTGGCGTTTCCGCTGCTTGATAGCGAGCAGTTTCCAATCCCGATGGTTGTTTCCAGTGAGGAGTTCCACCCACTTGAGGATCGGGACGGAATTTATCTGGCCAAGGACGGACCGAGCACCGGAAAGAACAAGGAGATCCTTGCTGCGGCGTTGAGCGGAATGGTCGAGTTCTGCCGTGAGGCCGTGAGACTGGGGTGGGAGGGCAGACTTTCGCTCCTGTTGTTCCCGCGAACGCCAGAGAAGGAGTGGCTAGACCAATCCTGGCTCAAGGAGGCTCTGGTGGAAGTGCTCTCCGACGTCCTAGAGTTGCCAATGCTGCTCACGCAGGGGGATACGCACGTTATTCCGCGAAATGCATGCATCCTAGCTGGTCGAGGAGAAGAGCACAGGGCCTTGTATCGGTTGGTGAATCACTGGAAACCGTTGTCGTCCAAACTCCCTGTCGACCATGAGTCAAACGAGTGGGCAGAAGCCCTTGCGCTGTGGAGTGAGCTTGGAGTAGCAAATGACGTGACCGGCGTCCACTTCACACTCACCGATATTTGCGAATCTGTCTCCAACGCAAGGGACTTGGACAGTCTTGCCGGAAGCATCGGCGAAGGCCAGTCGCCATTCGATTGGCTAGACTCTCTCTACCGACTTATTCTCAGCCGAGATGAAGACAAGCTCTTCGATACGTACAGTGTTCTGCCAAGCAGAGGTGGGAGCCTTCGGAAGCGAAGCGAACTTTCGCTTGGGACGGAGATTGATGCGGATCTGTGTGCCATTGCGGATGAGCTAGGGTGCGAAGTCAGTTCTCAGCTACTTGCCTCTGAGGTTACGGCCCCAGGCGTCGGCAAACTGCTGAAAGAGATGACGAGCGCAGATGTCATTTCTAAAGCGGTGAGAGCCACACAAAAGACGGTAAACGAGGACGAATTGCCCGATGCGGTGAAACGACTCTACGTCCGACTCTTCAGTTGGCTGGCAATGAACGGGTACCAGTCGGAATGCCTTGGTGTACCGACAATCATGGACACAGGTTCCCTCCCTGATGCGTTGGTCGTTCGATCAGCCCCCTCTACGCCGATCCCTCTCGTCCCTGTATCGCAATGGCCACCTGAATTACGGGCTCTCGGAGAATTCATCCCGCCCCAATTCATCTTGCATGAAGCGTACTGCGAGACCATTAATGAAGTTGGGTGGCGGGCGTTGGCCGAAGAGGGTTGCGTTTTGGCGACTCCAGTTCAGTCGATTCAGGAGCAGGTGGACGTGTTTCTACCTGACGAGCCTTTGCCTGAGGGCAAAGATGGAAAGACCCTTAGCCACTCTAGCCGAGACCCAGTGAGGCTAATCGACATCCTGCATTTTCATGGTGGTACGTCGAATGTGATTCGTTCCGTCCGACAGAGTCCCGCCAGGGCAGTCCAGTTGATTCGCACGCTAGTTCAGAACGTGTTGCCTATTCAACCTGAAGCTCTTGAGCCAATGGAAGCGGATTGCGAAGCTTGTGGAAGCAAGCACACCTACTATCCCGCCAAATGGCTGAACACCCTTTCGAGGGTTAGCTGGGTGCCGGTGGGTGACAAGCGATCTGATCGGCCTAGTGCCGACTCGCTTTCGCGACTTCTTCAATTGGCTGGAAACACGGGGAAGGACGTCCTGGACGGTAGTCTTGCTATGAAGCTCTGCAGGGCGCTCAAGATAGACCTGAGCAACATGGTGCTGCGCTCGATTGCACCCGACGAAGACCAGAGGGACCGGGCGGTGAATGCGCTTGCCAAGTTTCTATTGAACAGCAACGTCGAGGACTTGGAGTGGATAGCAGAAGACATCCAAACTTCGCCGGAAGTTCTTGAGTTGCTCAGAGACCGACGAACCAAGAAGCGAGCTGCGGTCGTAAACAATCAGGTCGGTGGGCTAGTTGAGCAGCTGTTGATGGAAGTCTTGGCAGACCAAGGTCTTCGCGTAGAGCGCACGGGGCGTGGTTCGGACTGTATGGTGGAGTACGACCTGATAGATCGTGGGCAAGAAGTCTACCTGAAGATTGCTGCACCTGAGGTTGCCACGCTAATCGAGATCAAGTCAGCACGGAGCACTGCCGTCAGAATGACCGAGACTCAGGCTCGAACTGCGATCTCTGACGTAGATAGGTTCGTACTCTGCGTCGTGCCCATTTCCAGCACCAGTCCTACCAAAGAAGAAGTCGCAGCGTCCGCGCGATTCGTCTTTGACATGGCGCCCAGGCTAGCGGAGTCGGTAAGGAAGCTCGATGACATTAACGAGCTGGTGACGACTCGACCCGCAACAAGCACTGGAGTCGAGCTACAGTACGAGGATGAGTCTCCACGCTTTTCCGTTAACAATGAAGTATGGCAAGAGTACGGAGTACCCATCGACCAGTTCGTTCGAAAACTGCGCGAGGCCCAATCGTAGACGTACATTCGGCCGGTCTGTGCTGCATGGGACCGATAGGCAAACACATTGGGCTTGAGTGAGCTAAACCTGAGGGGTTGGCATGCCGTGGTGCGGTTGGATCGCTACCCGAACACGGACCTATTGAAAGCCTTTAGAACGGTGCAAGAGGCCTAGTCGAGCGTTTTCATTAGAATGTCTACAGCGAGCAACCAGACTTCGTTCAATGCGTGTACGTAGACGCAAACGGTGTAGACCATGACCACTACCAGAGGATCGCAGGATCCCGAGAACAAACAGCGGAAGGGGCGTATTCGGCGGCGAATCCGTCTATTGGGGCCTGGACCCGCGAGCTACTACGAAGATGCCCTTGCCTTGATGACCGAAGACCCGAAGACCTGCCAATTGCATACACTGCCACAGTTGGTCGGCCACCTGTTTCGTGAAACAGAAAGTGCGATGAGGGACGTACTTGATCCCGACCCTGTCAAGGGAAAGGGAGAAGACTCTCATATAGCCTCAATACGACGTGTGCTTGATCACCTAAACGTCCCAGCGAGCTCACCCCTTCGAGAAGCATGGCATCAGTTGGTGAAGGGCGAGAAGCGAGGACTTCATAGTTGGGCCCATCGGGACAACCTGAAGGGACCTAGGTTCCCAGACTCCGAGATCGGTCCGCTCTTTGCGGACTTTGAGGAGGTACTTGATGGCGTGCTTGAGTACTTCGAGGCGCACTATCTTAAGTACCAGGCAAGGCTAGACGACCTACTGCAGAAGGAAGATCCGAAATTTGCGGATGCCGAGTTTCTGCAGAAGTACGCCCCCAATGACGAAGTCACTTTTCGGCGCTTCTTCAGCAAGCTGACCAACAGGAAGTGGTTGCCGTTGCTTGAGAAGGCGGGGTTCTTCAATGAGATTCCGCCAGTGATCCATGCGGGCGAAGGACTCTCGTTTCCAGGCTGGCCGGCAGCACTCGCACTCCACTCGCTACTGAAGTCCGATCCTGAAGGAGTTGCAAGGATACTGAGCTCCCTTCCTGAGACGGACAACGATCTCGTGAACGGTCATCTGTTCGAGATGGCACTTGAACTGCGATCCGAGCTTGCAGTTCCATTTGTGGAGCGGCAGGTGCAACGCATACGCAAAGCTGAGAGTGTGCACCTCTGGACGTCGATGAAAGCCCGGAAGATGATCGACCGCTTGGCTGCTAACGGGCTCCCAGACCTTGCATTCGATCTCGCGGACGCGCTGCTGCGTTTGCGTGCTACTCCGGACACACGGCCACTGTTTGGCGATCTTGGGGAAGGCGGCGAAGCCGAACGCAGTGTGGCTCTCATGAAGGTAGATGACCACGAGTATGGCGAGATCGCCGCAGCAATGGCGGAGCGACTTACTCCAAAACTTGGCATGACCACTGTTAGTCGCCTCGCCGACTTGCTTGAGTTTGCGATTCGGCACGATGGGTACCAAAAGCAGGCACCAGCTGATCACAGCTACATCTGGCGCTTGCGAATCGGAGATGCCAAACCAGTCTACCGCGACGATGCTCATCAGACGCTCGTTTCACCTTTGCGTGATGCTGCAATGGCACTTGCCGAAGACGAGCGCAGTCGGTTGGTGCTCGTGAAGTACCTGCTTGATAGGGACTGGCATGTTTTCTGGCGGATAGCGCTTCATGTCATCGCAAGCACGACTGCTCCAGGTAGTCCAGAGATGTTGTTGGTCTTGCGGGATCCTCGATGGCAGGAGCACTGGCGCGAACTACCGGAGTACTTTGAGGTGCTTCGCATTGCCCTGGCCTCAATGTCGGATGGAGAACGAAACAAGCTGCTGGCTTGGACGGCTGCCTATCCAGATATGAACGCTCGGAAGCAAAGATTTGAAGCCGAGCACGGGAGGCCGCCGTCGGACCTTGAGCAATCTGACTACGAGGCGTACCGCAAAGTACGCTTGCTGTGGTCGATCAGGGATGTACTGCCGGAGGCACTTTCCAAGAAGTTCGAGGCATGGCACGCGATGCAAGGGGGCCGCGAGGCGGAACAGATGGAGCGCGCTCCCAAGGGATTTCAGCGGATAGATGGTCCCAAAAGTAAGGACGAACTCGCCTCGATGAGCGTAGGAGAGGTGTTTGACTTCTTAGAGAGTGGTTGGAAGCCCGACACGAGTTTTTTCAGCAACACGAGGTCGGCTCGTGCTCTCTCAATAGAGTTAGCAGAGGACGTAAAGGCGCGACCGCGAGATTACTTCAGGCATAGAGACCGAGTAATCCAGCTAGACGACCCGACTTGGTCCGGGGCAGTGCTCCACGGATGGCGCGATGTTGCATGGACGGATCGTGATTGGCCAGGGCTGCTTGCGTTCTGCCGCACACTTGTCGATTGGGGCCCAAACAAGCGCAGCCATCGAGCCGAGGGTTACCCACATAACGATTTCTCAACGAACATGCAGTGGAGTCGGATGTGCGTCATCACTCTATTGAAGCGTGGCCTGGGCGTAGATGACGAGGCGTTAGGGCTTCCTTTCGCGTTGCGAGAGCAAGTGTGGAGCATGATCGGAGAGTTGCTGAAAGATCCAGACCCGACTCCCGAGAGAGTTTCCACGAGAAATGGAACGCCGGACTACGATCAAACAGCACTGAACTCGGTTCGGTCTGACGCGCTACATTGTGCCGTCCTGTACGGTGTTTGGTGGGTGTTCAACACGTACCGCAACAAGGCTGAACGTGAAGAGAGGGCGCAGTCCGCGTCACGAATGGCCGACATTCCTGGATTGGCCGAAGTGCTGGATAGACATCTAGACGATCCAAACGAACACCCCGCAGTTTGGTCAGTGTACGGTGCCTCACTTACATGGTTGATCTGGCTGGGGCAAGATTGGGTGATCGGAGCCCTGCCCAAACTCTTTCCAGATGATGACAGCCCGCCGATGCGCCATACAGCCGTGTGGACAACGTTCATCCGGCGATACCATGCAAACGCCACGGCTAGCAAACTGCTACGTCAGCAGTTCATCAAGGAGACTGAGCGGCTCACGGATACGGAAGACGAAAAGGACCACGTTGGTGTCGAGGCGCGAAACCGCTTGGCGCTTCACCTGATGATCATTTACTGGTGGGGGGAAGCCACGCTAGAAGAGCCGCCGCTTAGTACATTTTTCTCCAAGGCCAGCGATTCGTTGCGTGCCTGGGCAATCCACTACATCGGCAACGAGTACGCCAACTTCCTTCGTAGCGCCGATCGAGAGGATGACCCTACAGAACTGCTTAAGAGGCTTTGGTTGGTTCGAAACCAAGCAGCGGCAGCCAACCATGGCATTGGATTCGAAAGAGAGATGCATTCCTTCCTGAGCTTCTTCACAGCAGGGAACTCCGTTCGCACACGAGTTGTGTTGAATCCCCAAGTAGAGCGTGAGTCCGTTACTTTCCGGGGCAAACAGGCGTTCGATGGCGACGAGGAATGGGTTCTAGATAGGGTAGTCGAGAGCATGGCATGGGCTCGAAGCGGTGGCGGACTGTACGGCACTGAACTCGCAAGGAAGTTTTCCAGTTATGCAGGTCACCCGCTTGAAGCGAAGGCGATTCATGCTCTCCGGCTTCTGGTTGAAAGTCATTTGAGCGACTTTGGGCTCTCTCATTGGCTGCAGGAGACCGATAAGTTGATCGAGTCAGCAGCCAGCGGGGACGACGTTGCAGCCAAGGAGGAATGCTATCGCCTGATCAACATGCTGGGATCGGTTGGCATAGACACGTACCGAGGACTCCTTTCTGAAGACCGTGGGGGGCCTCGCCGAGTGAGACCGTCGTCGACAGTCGAGTCCAGAGTGCTCTCGGGCAAGAAGGCCAAGTCATCCGACGGGCCCGTGAACCCAAAGTCCACCAAGCGTGCCATAAAGAAGAGCGGAGGGACGCCTGAGAATGGCCAGAGATCGAATGCTAATCCCAAGCCGAAGAAGGACTAAGCTGATGCGCGACTGGTGTTGCCAATCACGAAACGTCGATCCGAGCAGTTGGCTAACTGCCATGACCGCAGATTACAGTGTTCATCGAAGGAGTTGATTGGCCCCGCGGGGTCGAGAATTCGCTCCGCATAGCGACTCAAAGGGCGGGTTTGGTGTTGGGTCGTTGCGTTTGTCCGGTAGCCAGTGTCATTTCACAGTGGGACTCACGAATAGTTGTTTACTCAATCCCTGTACGCTTGAGGCTCCGATGGTTCGGGGTCAACAACTGCAGGAAGAGAACTATGAAAGTGCTTACGAATCAGGAGGTTAGGCAGCTTGGGCGTGACGGAACTCAAGTGTTCTGGCCCGAGCGACGGTTTTGGGAGCCGTACTTGGGTGGAGAGTTTGAGGTTGCGTTCGGAACGTTCGAAGGTGGTGCTCGGGGGCTGGTTGTTAACCTCGATTCCATTGCGGAGCCGTGGTCGCGGAATGTACCGGGTTTTGCCGGGGCGAGCCAAGATGACGTCCGTGAGGTCAGTGAGGAGCTCCAGTTACCGGTGTGTTCATTGGGAGTGTACGATGAAGTTGAGGACAACTGTAACGAATGGATATCGCGTGGGGACGCAGATCGCCTTGTAGCTGCGCTTCTAGCAGCAGCATTGCGGCGAGCCGCAGGAGAGGATTTGGGTTTGGGTCAGGACAAAGGCCAACGGCGTACTTGAGGCAGATCAGCCGGAGGCGGCTCCCGCGACAAAGCGCGAAGCTGGTAATCCAAAAAACGGCTCCCCGTCCCACGAAAAATTTTTATCGTGTACAAAATCATGTACAACCGACGGTTGCCGCGAATTCAAAAATCAAAACCGCCCGAAGATCAGCTCTCCGGGCGGGTTTGATTGGAGCGGGCGAAGGGGTTCGAACCCTCGACCACCTGCTTGGGAAGCAGGAGCTCTACCACTGAGCTACGCCCGCTTTGTTGCTGGCCAAATCATGCCGCTTGAGGTCCGGGCGTCAAGTGGGGTTGCTATGGCATCGCGGGCATCAGGCTCTTTATCAGCGTGCATGAGTATCGAGCTTCGGCCGCGCCGAGGATGCTTTCGTACAAACGGAAGTCGCTTACAGGGAACGGGTCTACGACCGCCATCCGGTTTTTCTCCAACCAGCGGGTGAGATCATTTCCCGGTGCCTTCGTGAACCTCGCCAACGTGATATGGGGGTGGTACGGCCTGGTCTCGGGCGGGAAACCCGCACTCTGCACAGACTCTTCAATCTGTGCCTGCAACGTAGTCAGCTCAGCGCCCGGCCGAACGCCCAGCCACAAAACCCGGGCGGCCCTTCTCTTGCCTGGGGAAGGGAAGGTGCCGACACCCTCAATCTGCATTCGGAAGGCGTGGCCGTTCACCTTGTCGAGTGCAGCCTTCAAGTCCGCGGTCTGGTCGGCTTCTGCGTCGCCGATGAATCTCAGAGTCAGGTGCAGCTGATCCGGCTTGACCCAGCGGGCGCCGCTGATTCCGTGGCACAGCGCGCCGATCCACTCCTTCACGTCCGGCGGCAGGTCGATTGCTATGAACAAACGTGGCATCAGCTTGCGTACTGGATGCGGTCTGGCGCCAACAGCCCTACTACGCGCTCTTCGAATTGCTTGTTGGGAGTCACGCGGAAGGTGGGGGCGGCTTCAATCAATTCGAGTGGTTGGCCGTCCTCGCCGAGCACCTTGAAGTAGAGCGGCGTCGTGCCCTGATTGGCCAACGCGACTTCGCTGAGCGTTCCGAGCAACTCGCTGTTGATCTCGTTTGTCGTGAGTGTCAGGCAGATGCCGCTGGTGAAGCGTCCTCGCGCGGCGGCGGCGGGGATCAATTCATCCGCCTTGATGGCGTACCGACCGTCGCGGTCGGCCTGGGCTTCGCCGATTGCGAACAAGGCCATGCCTTCTTTCAGCCTGGCCACCCATTGGTCGGCGATCTCGCCAAAGGCAAGCACGCGGAACGAGCCCTTGGGTCCCGAGAGATTGAACGTTGCGTAGTTGTTGCCGCGCTTGCTTTCGCCCTTGCGCAGCCCCGCGACGGCGCCGCCGACCCGCACCGTTGTGCCTTCTTCAAGCAGGGGCAGCTCGTCCGGCGTGGTGCTGGTGAACAGTTTGAATTCGTCGTCGAAACGCAGGCTGTCGTCCTGCGCGAACTCGGTCTCGGCGTCGGTGACGTGGATGATCTTGCTGACGAGAATAGTGGCGTTTTCGTCGTCGCCCTGCCACTCAAGCATTCCGCGCACGAACACCGGCGCATCGTCCTGGATCACCTCCTGCAGCTGGTCGTAGACGTCGGGGAAGACCGTTACCTTCGTGAATCCGGTTTCGTCGACCAGATCGAAGCGCGCCATCTTTCGCCCGTAGTTGCGACTGTTCTCGTTGCGGACGGTGTTGATCTGCAGCCCGCTGATCAGACCGCCAAGGATGACCGCGCCGCCGGCGTCCGATTCCTGCAGGTTGCTGGCACGATTCTTGGCGTACTTCTCGAAGACTTCGCGGTAGGTGTCGAGCGGCGAGCTGGTGATGTACAGCCCGAAGGTCTCCTTCTCGTGACGCTGGCGCTCGGCCTCCGTGAACGGCGGCTTGTCGGGCAGGGTTTCCAGGTCGCGCTGATGCTCGTCAACGTCGGCAGCCTTGGCCGCCGCGAACAGACCCTTTTGGCCCCTGGCGCGATCGGCTGCGCCTTCGGATGCCACGCGCAGGGCAGCCTCCAGACCACTCAGCAGCGAATTGCGATTCAGTTGCAGGCTGTCGAATGCGCCGCCCTTGATCAGTGACTCGAGCGTCGCCCGGTTCACGAGCGTGAGATCAATGTGGTCGAGGAAGTGCATGAAGCCTTTGAACTTGCCGACCTTGCGACGCGCCTCGACGATTTTCTCGACCGCCCTGGTGCCGACGCCCTTCATGCCGCTGAGCCCGAACACGACCTTGCCGTCCACGGCCGTGAACTCGGCCTCGGACAGGTTGATGTCCGGCGGGGTCACCTTGATGCCGGCGCCGCGGATGTTGCGCATGTACTCAACGATCTTGTCGTTGTTGCCGATCATGCTGCTGAGCAACGCGGCGAAGTACTCGTGCGGATAGTGGGTCTTGAGCCAGGCGGTCTGGTAGGTGATCAGCCCGTAGGCGGCCGTGTGCGCCTTGTTGAAGCCGTAAGCGCCGAAGCCTTCCATCTGGGCCCACAGGTGCTCGCCGAGCTTCTTGCCATAGCCGTTCTTTTCGCAGCCCTTCACAAACTGCGGGCGCAGCTTGTCCATCAGGTCCTGCTTCTTCTTGCCGATGGCCTTGCGCAGCACGTCTGCTTCACCGGGCGTGAAGCCCGCCAGCGCACGGCTCATGAGCATCGCCTGTTCCTGGTAGATCAATGTCCCGTATGTGTCGGACATGATCTTGCGCAGCTCTGCGACGGCCTGCTCGTTGGCGTAGCCTTCCTTTTCGCCCGGCATGCTGACTTCGACGCGCCCGTGCTTGCGCGCGGCGAACTCCTTATCGACGCCGGCGCTGAGCGGACCCGGGCGATAAATGGCCAGCACGGCCGAGATGTCTTCGAATGTGCTGGGCTTGATCGACTGCAGCAGGCGGCACATGCCTTCGCTTTCAACCTGGAACACGCCGAAGCCGTCGCCGGCCGCCAGCGTCTTGTAGGTTTCAGCATCGTCGAGCGTGTGCAGCGACTTGTAGGGCGCGTCCGCCGGCGCTGTCACCGGGTCGAGGTCGATCCGCGGCCCGCCCGCGTGCTCAATCAACTCGACGGCCTTCTGCATGATGGTCAAGTTTCGCAGCCCGAGGAAATCCATCTTCAGCAGGCCCTGATTCTCCACCTCGTTCATGCTGTACTGCGTTGCGATCACGTAGGTCTTGTTGCCCTGCTCGTCTTTCTCGTTGCCCTCCTGGCGCATTAGCGGCAAGTAGTTCGTGACGTCGGCGTCGGCGATCACGACGCCGGCCGCGTGCACGCCGGAGCCTCGATTGAGGCCCTCGAGCTTCATGGCGCGGTCGACGAGATTCTTGATCTCGGTGTCGCCCTCGTAGGCCTTGCGGAAGTCTTCCTCTTCTTCGATGCACTTGGCGAGCGGCTTTACTTTGCCCTGGATGACCGGCACCAACTTGGTCAGCTCGTTGACCTTTTTCAGCGGCACGTCGAGCACACGGCCGGTGTCCTTGATGGCGGCGCGTGCGAGCAACTTGCCGAACGTCCCGATCTGGCAGACGCACTCTTCGCCGTACTTCTTGCGGACGTACTCGATGACTTCGCCGCGACGCTCGACGCAGAAGTCGATGTCGATGTCGGGCATCGAAATGCGGTCCGGGTTCAGGAAGCGCTCGAACAGCAGGTTGTAGCGCAGCGGGTCGAGGTTGGTGATGCCGAGTGAGTAGGCGACGATCGCGCCCGCGGCCGAGCCGCGCCCGGGGCCGACGGGTATGCCGCGATCTTTCGACCACTTGATGAAGTCCCAGACCACGAGGAAGTAGCTGTTGAAGCCCATGCGGTCGATGGTCGCCAGCTCGAATTCGAGGCGCTCTCGAATCGGCGTGCCTTCGGCCAGTGCGCCGTCGCCGTAGCGTTCACGCACGCCCTGCTCGCAGAGCTGCCGCAGGTATTGCTTGCTGCTGAGCCCGTCCGGGCACTTGAACTCGGGCAGGTGGTAGCCTTCGTTCTTGAGCTGGACGTTGCAGCGCTCGGCGATCTCCACCGTGTGGCGCAGGATCTCGGGGTTCTTGGGAAACAGCCCAAGCATCTCCTCGGGCGACTTCAGGTAGAAGTCCGGCCCGTAGTCGAGGCGGTTCGCGTCGCTGAGCTTTCGCCCGGTGTTGATGCACAGCAGCGCGTTGTGCGCCTCATAGTCGGTCGGGTTCAGGTAGTGGCTGTCGTTGGTGAGCGCGATGCGCAGCTTCGACTTCTCGGCCAGCTCAAACATGCGGCTGCTGACAAGGTCTTCGAGCTCGCCGCTGCGAGAGTCCCGGTGCGCCTGTATTTCAAGGAACAGGTTCTCGCGCCCGAAGATGTTGATGTATTCGTCGATCTTGCAGAGCGCGGGATCGGAGTCCTTGCCGCGCATGATGGCCTGCGGGATCTCGCCGCCGAGGCAGGCCGTCAGAGCGATCAGCCCTTCCCGGTGGTTGCTGAGCGTTTCGTAGTCCACGCGCGGCTTGCGGTGGAAGCCTTCGGTAAAGCCCTTGCTGACAACTTTGCAGAGATTGCGGTAGCCGACTTCGTTTTCGGCCAGCAGCACGAGGTGCGCATTTTCTTTCACGCCCGCGTCGCCGCCGGGTGCGCCGGCGAGTTCGGGCGCCTTCTTCTCGTGCATGTCGTACGGGACGACGTAAATCTCGCAGCCCAGGATCGGCTTGATGCCCTGCTTGCCGCACTCGCGCACGAGGTCGACGATGCCGCACATGTTGCCGTGGTCGGTGAGCGCCAGTGAGCCCATGCCGAGATCGGCCGCGCGCTTGGCAAGACCTGCAACGGTCGCGCCGCCGTCGAGGAAGCTGTAGTCCGAGTGGACGTGCAGATGGGCGAATTCAGTCATGGCCGTCGATCATACAAGCTGTTGAGACATCCACGGCATCATGTGAAAAAGGGCCCCATTCGGGGCCCTGTGAACAGGTTGTTGAACGGTGTCGGCTAGCCGCCGTTGCCGTTTCCGTTGCCATTCCCGTTACCATTGCCGTTGCCGTTGGGGTCAGGTTGGGCAGGCGCCGGTGCGGCGGGCGCCTGCGCGCTGAACAGCTTGAAATTGTCGTCGAGCGCCGGGAAGTCGGGCAGGCGAACCACGGTCTCATACACCGCGTAGCGCTTCTTCTGGCGGCGGTTGTAGGCATCAATCGGCGTGGCATCGAGAATCAACTCTACGCGGACGGCGTAGGGCAGGCGGCCTTCTTCATCAGCGTCCCAACTGTCCTTTTCGTCGGCCGAGCCGCGATCGACGATTTCTTCCAGTGCGGTCGGGTCGAGCTTGCCCTCGTCGGTCACGGCGTCACGTGGCAGGTCGTAGTACCAGATGCGGAAGCTGACGACGCGGTCGTGCATCTTGATGCCGAGCCCGCCTTCATCCGGCCGTTTGTCGACGGAGAAATCCTCGCGCCGATACAGTGAATACAGGCCCTCGAGCGCGCTGCCGGACTCGACGTCGTTCTCTTTCAGGTAATAGCCGACTTCGGTCAGGTCGCTGCTGATGCCCTCGTAGCGCATGTAGCTGTTGATTGAGGTAACGAACCAGATTTCGTCCTGGGCGCTGTCGTCGTCGCCGTTGTGATCGCCGCGGAACCACGAGCCGTCGATCTCGGCCACGTCGTCGGGGCCGGTGGCCCAGGTGTTACGCAGGTCGTTGGCGACGGTCGCGATGATGTTCGGGCCGAGGCGGCGTGCGCGAGCTTCGGACTCGACGGCGATCTTGGCATCCACGGTCGATTTGACGATGACGCCGAGCGGTGTGACGATCAGCGCGGTGATCAGGATCGCGATGACGATCTCGATCAGCGTGAAGCCTGCGGATGAGTGTTTGCGTTTCATGCTAGCCCCCCGTCCCTTCCGGCGTGGGTGCTGCTTCGGTGTCCGGCTCGGCGTTGAACAGGATTGACGGATCCACGTAGGTGACGAGTTTGATGGTCGGGCGCTCGGAGATTTCCGCCTCAGGGTTCGGTGACTGTCTCGTTTCAGGCAGCGTGACGATCAACGTGATGCGCACTATGCGCGCGGCCGGCTTGGTGGTGGGGTCGGCATCGGTGGTGGGCTCGCCGTTTTCATCGAGCGGCTGCTCCCATGCATCAAGGTCTTCGCGGCTGCCGATGAAGTTGGGCCCTATGAAGACCAGCTCTTTGGTCACGGACCATTCGAAGTTCGCGAACTTCGTGCGATCTGACCACTCTTCGTTGACGCTGCGGTTGATGTCGTTGTTTCGGTCGTCCAGGTACGCGAAGTCGCCGCTTTCGAAGGACTCCCAGGTGTCCTCGTCCTCGGGGTCGGGCAGGCGTTCGCTGATCACTTCGGCCATCTTCATTTCGGCCAGCCACGCGCCGGTGTGCTGGTCGCCGCTGAGCAGAAACTGGTGCAGCGCCTGATTGCGCACCTGCAGCAGCGCCAGCAGGAAGATCGCGAGGAACAGCACCGCCACCAGCACTTCGATGAGTGCAAACCCGGAACGCGTAGTTTTGCGCGGGCTGCTCACTTCAATCTCTCCGGCTCTTCGGGTTTCAACTCGCCCGGGTACACCTCGGCCGCGCCGGTAAAGGGGTTCACTTCGACGGTGTAGAACTCGCCGTCTTCGTTCGTCAGGTAGATCAAGTGCCAGTGACTGCCGCCGCTGGGCATGAAGTCGATCTTGACCGTCGCGTCGTCGGTTGTGGTGCCGTCGCCGAACGCGATGTGGTCAATCCAGACGGCATAGACAAGGCTGCCGTCGCCGCGGGTGCGGGTCGGCATGGTGTGGAAGCCGATGGCAACACGCGTTTCTTCGTCTTCGCTGGTCGGCTCGACTACGTCGCCCGGCTCGACCTTGCGGGGCGCCCACACGAAGTACTTCTGCGCGTCTTCCTCAAGACTGTACTCGACTGTGTAGCGCTTGCCGTTGATGGCCGACAGCGTGCGCACTTCCTCAAGGAACCCGGCGAGGCTGCGGGCTTCGTCCTTCAGCTGCTCTTTGTTGCGGAACGCGAAGTAGCTGGAGACCACAATGATGACGATCAACAGGCCCAGCAGCAGCAGCACCATGGTGATTTCCACCAGGGTGAAGCCGCGTCTCGCGGAACGGGCGGCCCGCAGGCCGCCCGGTAGGTTGTGGCCCTTGCTTATCACTGGCTATCCGCCGACTTGCTCATTCACCGGACCGGCTTCGTTGAAGACGATGTCCTTGTCCGGAACCTCGGCACCGCCCTGCGCCTGGTCTTTACCGTAGCACGTAAGCAGGAAGCCGGTGTCGGACCGCTCATAGACGTAGTCGTCTTTTGTGAACGGGTCCTTTGGCAAGCCGCTCTTGAAGTAGCTTTCCGTCAGTACGTCGAGCGAATCCGGGTAGTCGCCGTCGTGGTCGAGCGAGTACTGGTTCAGCGCCTTCTGGATTTCGCCCATTTCGGTCTGGGCCTTCGTCCACTTGGCCTTGTCCGGCTTGTCGAGTACGAACACAAACGCCATCGTGCCGATGATGCCCAGAATGACGATTACGACCATCAGCTCGACGAGCGTAAAGCCGCGCCTGTTCTTGCGTTGAGTCATTGTTGGCTGCTCCTGTATGTCGCCGTCCGTTAGCTTAGCGGCTACAGATGATACGCACCACGGGGCCATTCCGATGGGAATTTTCCCGGTTTCCGGGCTACTCGGCGGGCTCGGCCTGGCCGCGCTCATCAAAGACGATATCGCGATCCTCCTTTTCCGTGCCGCCTTCGGCACCGTCCTTGCCCAGACAGGTCAGGCGGAACCCGCTTTCGGTTCGCTCATAGGAGTACGGCGCCTTCGTGAACGGGTCTGTCGGGACGCGCCCGCCGGGGAAGTCCGCAGCGATTGCTTCGAGGCTGTCCGGGAACTCGCTGTCGTTGTTCAGCGACCAGTTCAGCAGGGCCTTGTGCATTTCCGACATCTCGGTGCGGGCGGACTCCCACTTCGCCGGGTCAACGTTTCGGGTCGCGTAAAAGAAGCCGATCGTGCCGATGATCCCTAGAATCACTATCACGACCATCAACTCAATTAGAGTGAAGCCACGCCTGTGGTTCCTTGCCATTGCAATCTCCTGGTTTGGGGTGCCCCGGCGTCCCGGGGCGAGATCCAATGGCCGGCCGTTGATTGAAACGCGCCAGTCTGCTCCCCGTTTGCAAATGCAGAGCGAGCGCCCGTAGGCGCCCGCATGTTCGGGTAAGCTACTTCTTCGGCTCGGGATCGTACTCGACCAGGCAGCTCTTGCCCTTTTCGAAGCCGGCATCGGTGACTTCCCGGACGACCTTGCCGTCTTGGACCACCTTGGCAACGCCATCGCCGGGCAGCCAGCTTGAGTACCAGGTTTCGACGCTGTCCTGCACAACCACGATACAGGGCAACTTGAGCTCGCCGACTTTCAGGGTTTCTGTCTTGGGCTTGGCGCGCTTGTCCGGCAGTTCAGGGGCCTTCAGCTCAATGGTCTCTGCGCCGCGCTTGACCTTGTTCTCACCGGCCGGGGTGAAGGTGACGGTCTCGTCGCCGTACTTGATCCACTCGCCGTCACGCGTGTCGTACAGCGGCAACTGCGGGTCGTCGGCGACGGAGTACGGCGTCAGGTCGCCGGCTTCCTTCAGGAGCGTGTAGACATCCCTGGTGTCCTCGTCGCCGTTCTTCCTGGCCTTGCCGGTGCTGGAGGAAACCCATGACCACTTCTGCGCGATGCGCCCGTGCGGGTTGATCAGGTAGCCCATGTTGGGCAGGTTGCCCCAGGCCTTCTGCGTGCGGTCGTCCATGGCGTCGACCAGCACGGTCCAGTCTTCCTTGCCTTCTTTCTTGAGGTCCTTGGCGACCTTCAGGCGGTCTTTGTAGGTCACGTGCTGGTCGATCTTGTGGGCGTTGCCCTTGATCTTCCAGCCGCCCGTCGGCGTGGCGTCGCGCTTGTTGTCGGGGCCGTCGTCCGGGTGTGCTTCCTTGGTGTAGACGAACAGGAATGCGACCTTGTCGCCGTAGGCTTCTTCGAGCTTCTTGAGGTCCCCGAACTGGGCGACGCAGGGCGGTCACGTGTAGCTGCCGAACTCAATGAACACCCAGCTGCCGAGCTTGTCGCGCAGGTCGAACTCGTCGCCGTCGCTGTTTTCGAGGTGCATCGCCGGTGCGGGCTTGCCGACCGCCAGCTCAGCCTGCTTGTGGAAGTCGCCGAACGGGTTGGCGCCGCCGCGCCGCTGGGCGTCGGCCGGAAGGGCGGACCAAAGCAGCGTCAGGGCGCAGATGCCCGCAAACGCGAAGAGTCTGTTCATGGCGCCTCCGATTGGGTGGTTCATTGCACCCCCGCTGGTGGCGGCGGTAGCGCGGAATCAGTCGCCGCCGATGAAATAGGCGATCACCAACTGGATGGCCAGCGAATATCGCCCCATGGCCGTGAGCGTCTCCTGCATCGATTGCCCGATCCAGTCCAGACGCACGCCCAGCACCAGGTAGGCAAACAGCAACCCGTAAGGCAGGAACAACAGTGCGTAGCCGAAGCCGCGATCGAGATAGACGTGCTTGCGCGGCTTGGCCTTCCAGCCCAGGAACACGGCTGCGCAGACGATGACCAGCACGGTCGGGTACCAGTGAACGAAGACCCAGAACGGATGGCCGGGCGGCTGCCAGCCGGTCTGCTCGGTCAACCAGACTTGCAGATAGCCCGCGATCATGCAGGCGACGGGCAGGATCACGAACAGCACCAGGTTCACGTTGCGGCCGAGGCGCTGCTTGATGCGGTCTTCGCCTTTGTTTACGTACAGCCATCCGACGAGGCTGGCGGCGAGCATTGCCATCATAGTGTAGAGCGGCAGGCGTTCCGCTTGCAGGCCGGCGGCGCCGTCCCAGTTGCCCGCGGGGACGATCCACAGCAGCCCGCACAGCGCCAGCACGGCCAGCCCGATCCAGCCGACGTACCATGCCACCGCCTTGACGCCGTTGTCGAAGGCACGCTTGCGGGCCTTGATGCTGCGGGCTGAGGAGCGAAGGGTCATGCGATGTTGAATTCTAGATTCCGGGCGCTGGATTGGACCTGAATTAGCACGGGCCCCGAAGGGCCCGTTTCGATAGTTACGGATCCGGAATCAGCTACACCGTGTGGTGGCGGGCCGGGCACTTGTCGTTGCCGAGGTCTTCAATGATCTCATCGACCATCTGCAGGCTCAGGCCCTCGTAGTATTCGTCCTGGTTCACCTGCAGGCAGGGCGCCGTGCCGCAGGAGCCGAGGCATTCGGCCTTGCGCAGGGTGAACTTGCCGTCGGGCGTGGTTTGGCCGTTCTTGATGCCGAGCTTGCCGGCGAGGTGGTCGAACACGCGCTCACTGCCGCGCAGGGCGCAAGGCAGTGTGCTGCAGACGTAGACGATGTACTTGCCGTCAGTGTCGCGGCGGAAGGTGCTGTAGAAGCTGACGACGCCCCAGACCTTGGCGGGCGCCATGCCGATCGCTTCTGCCACCTGCTCGCAGACGTGCGGGTTGATGAACCCGACCTCTCGCTCGGCGATGCGCAGGGCGGTCAAAAGAGCGCCGTCCGGCTGCGGGAAGCGCTTGGTCAGCGCCGTGATGGCCTGCATCGTTTCGGGTTTCAGCGTTGTGTTTGCGGTCTCGGTCGTCATTTCTTCCTAGCGATCAAGCTCGCCTGCGATCACGTTCAGACTGCTGAGGCATGCCACCACGTCGGCGATGTAGCCGCCCTTCACCATCTGCGGCATCGCGCCGTAATTGATGTAGCTGGGCGGACGGCAGCGCAGGCGGTAGCTCACGGCCGAGCCGTCGGTTTCGATGTACCAGCCAAGCTCACCGTTGGGGCTTTCGGTGCAGCTGTAGATCTTGCCGTTCTTCGGCGTGTGGATGCCGTGGCCCTTCATGATCAGCTTGAAGTGCGTGATCAGCGACTCCATCTGGGTGTAGACCGCCGCCTTTTCGGGCAGCACGATCTTCCAGTCGTCGATGTTCACGGGGCCGCCCGGCAGGCGGTCGAGGGCCTGGCTGATGATCTTGACGCTTTCGCGCATTTCGTTCATGCGCACCAGGAAGCGGGCGTACACGTCGCCTTCGGTGCGGGTGATGACGTCGAAGTCCAGCTCGTCGTAGACCCAGTAGGGGCGAGCGCGGCGGACGTCGTACTCGACGCCGGTGGCGCGCAGCAGCGGGCCGGTCATGCCGTGACTGAGGGCGTCCTCGGCGTTGATGGCGGCGATGCCGATGGTGCGGTCGAGGAAGATGCGGTTGCGGCTGAGCATCTTTTCGATTTCTTTGAGCGCCAGCGGGAACTCGCGCACGAACTTGCGGCAGCGCGGCACGAACTCGCCGGGCACGTCCTGCATCATGCCGCCGACGCGGGCGTAGCTGGTGGTGAGGCGCGCGCCGGTGACCATTTCGAACAGGTCGTACAGCTTTTCGCGCTCGACGAAGCTCCACAGCAGGATGGTGAACGCGCCGAGGTCCATCGCCTGCAGCCCGCAGCAGATCACGTGGTCGGCGATGCGGGTCAACTCACACAGGATTACGCGCAGGTGCTGGGCGCGTGGTGTCAGCTCGATATCGAGCAGCTCTTCCACCGCGTAGACGAACCCGAAGTTGTTGCACAACGGGCTCATGTAGTTCATGCGGTCCGTGGTGCAGACGAACTGGTTGAAGGTGTGGTATTCGCCCAGCTTTTCGAAGCCGGTGTGCAGGAAGCCGATTTCGGGGTCCGCGTTGACGACGTTTTCCCCCAGCAACTCCATCTTCACGCGGAGCGTGCCGTGGGTCGCCGGGTGCTGCGGGCCGAAGTTGATATTCAGCGTCCGCGTCGTGATGTCTTCGCCGGCGTCGATGTCCGGCCTGTCAACGGTCTGGGCCATGGCCTTCCTTAGCATTGCTGCCGCGGCGGAGTCTAGCTTTTCGGGATAGCGGGGCCAGCGTCAAGCGGCGGGCTGCTGCGCCGAAAGTCGCAGGTCGTACAGCCCGGAAAATGGGGGCTTACAGCTCGCGGGACAGGACGAACTCGGCCACTTCGTACAGCAGGTCGCGCATGTCGCCGCCGGGCAGCACATCCAGCCCCTTCTTGGCGGCGCTGACGAAGGCGTTGGCGCGCGCGGCCGCGTACTTGAAGCTGCCGGTCTGGTGCAGCAGCTCCATCAGTTCGGCTCGCTTGCCCTCGGCCGCGGCCTTGAGCGCCTGTGCGCGTCCGGCCTCGTTCACGTGGGTCAGGTGGTGGATCAGCGGCAGCGTGGGCTTGCCCTTCTCGACGTCGCTGCCGAGGGTCTTGCCAACCAGGGACTCCTCGCCCAGCAGGTCCAGCAGGTCGTCCATGATCTGGAATGCGCGCCCGAGGTTCATCCCGTAGTCGTAGAACGCCCGGCAGGTCTTCTCGTCGGCGCCGCTGTAGTGCGCGCCCAGCATGGCGCTGGTGGCATACAGCTCGGCCGTCTTGCCCTCGATGATCTCGAAGTACTTGGCCTCGGACAGCTCGAAGTTGTTCCGGTTGTGCACCTGCATGATCTCGCCGAAGCAGGTGCGCGCCATGGCTCGGCTGAATTCTCGCGCGCCTACGGGCGTGGTGCATTCAAGGCTGATCTCAAACGCGTGGCTGAAGATATGGTCGCCGAGCAGCACGCTGACTTCGTTGCCGGCGAGCGCATTGATGCTGGCGCGTTTGCGGCGCAGCAGCGCGTCATCGAGAATATCGTCGTGGACCAGCGTCGCCGTGTGCAGCATCTCGGCGACGACGCCGAGGATGATGTGGTCACGGCCGACCGTGCCACACGCCTTGCCCGCCAGCAGCAGCAGCGCAGGACGCAGCTTCTTGCCGGAGTAATCTTCGATGTATTCGAGCAGGTTGGCGATGTACGGGTCATCGCTGGAGAGCTCGGTGCGGTACATCTCCTCGACCTGCTTCAGCTCCGTGAGGATCGGCGTGTAGAGGCGCGCGAGGATTGCCTTTGCGGCCTGGGCGGCGGAATCCGGGGCGTTGTTGGTGTCTGCACTCATTGGAGCTGCCTCATGTCGGGTGTGGACGATAACACGTGGGGTGGGGGGCTACAACGCAGGGGGAGGCTCAGGAATCGCGTTGCGACTCACGTTCAAGGTCGGCAAGCGTGTTCAGGTTCGCGAAGGCGCGCTCGAGGGGGGCGAATTCGGCCAGCTCATCCTCGCCCAACACGCGGTGGGCCATGGATGCCCAACATGGTACCACTTTGTGGGCCCCGTTTTCCAAGGCTTTACGGACGGCAACGCGGGCCGGGGCGACGTTCAGGGCCGCGACCAGTGGCTCCGGGTGGTCGTTGTGCTGTGTCCAGCAGCAGTCGCAGTCGTCGCCGAGCGTGTGCAACAGTCGCTCCAGCAGCGTGGTTGGAACGTTGGGCACGTCGCAGGCAAGCACGATTGCGCGCCCGTGGCCGGTTGCCTCAAGCCCCGCCAGCACGCCGGCCAGCGGGCCACGGCCCTTGAACTCGGCGGCATCGGGTACGGGCGCAACGCCCGCCGGAAGCGGCAGGTCGCGGGCGCCGGAAGCGACAAGGATCTCGTCGGCCAGCGGCGCGACGAGATCCCTGCTGTGTTCGAGAAGTGTTTTGCCCCGCAGCAGCCTCAGCGGCTTTTCGCCCTGCATGCGGCTGGCCTGCCCGCCTGCGAGGATGATGGCGCAAACAGACACCTAGGACTTGTCCTCTTCGTTGCCCTCGGAGTTATCCTTCTTTGAGTCCGGCTTCTGCTGGATGATCTCGTGGCCTTCCAGCAGTTCCGCCGGCGTGATCAGCTTGCGCACCACTTCGCTGGTCGCGAGGCGGCGGTTGCGCCAGATCTCAGCCGGGGTGGAGCCGTACTGGTGTTCCTTCAGGTTGTCTTCCGTCAGGCGGCGCGTCACGAGGCGACGCTCGATCACGCGTGCCAGCAGGTACGCCCACTCTTCGTTTTCGGGGCGCTTCAGCGGGTCCGGGTTGTGCTTTTCCGAGATCACCTTGGTGATGCCTTCGGCCGGGTCGATGTCCTTGATGCGTGACACGAACGGCTGATCGGGGGCCACGGCCGACGGGCTCGAGCTGAGCTTCAGCACGTCATTGTCGCTGTCGCTGTAGATGCCGGGGATGTCCATCTTCTCGTTGAAGAACGGGGTCTTGTCGACCTCCATGAACTCGCCGTACTTGGCCTTGGCCTTTTCGACCGGGCCGGACCAGCCGTTGTCGACGATATCGCGACGCAGGGCCTTGAGCGCCTCCACCGCGAGCTCGCGTGCGCGCTTCATGGCGGCAATCTCGATCACCTTGTCCCTGGCTTCTTCGCGGCCCAGCGTGTACTTGGGCGTCTTTTCCTTCAACTGCAGGATGATGTAGCCCTTGCCCGGGGCGGCCATGATCTTGCTTACGGAGCCGGCGTAGTTGGTCGGCTGTTCCAGGAAGTCCCGGGCGCCGTCGACGTTCTCGAGCCAGGAAAGCTTGCTTTCCAGCACGCGCTCCCAGGTTACCGGTGTCGACTGTTCTTCAACGTCCAGCCCGAGCGGCCCGGTCCACTGGGAGATGTTCCAGTTGCGGGTATCGCCGGCATCCTTGGCCAGGTTCTTCTGGCGGGCCTGGTGGTCGGCGCGGATCAGCTCGGCCTGGTTGCGGTACTCGTCGGCCTCGTCCTGCGGGACGATAGCGTCCTGTTGCGCCTTGATGAACTTGCCGAGCTCAACCGGCAGCTCGACCAGCAGCTCGCGCAGCGCGTAGCGGCGAAGATCGACGTTTCCGGCGTCACCGGGCTTCGCGTTGCGGATCTGAAGCTCGTAGTCGGCAAGCTTGCCGCGCAGCTCTTCGGCGAACTTTTCGACCAGCGGTGCCTTGGCGTCACGCAGGCGCATCTTTTCGTTGATCGCCTCGATCTCGAGCTTGAACTGCTGCTTCTTCGCCTCGACTTCCTCGGCCGACATGACCTTGTTGTCAGAGGTGCGATGGTCGGTTTCGGCCAGGAACTCGTCCTGTTCCGCCAGCTTGTTATTGAGCTGGGAGGAGAGGTCCTGGACCGTCACGTTGGCCGTGCTGATGATCGTTCCGATCTGCTCCCGGTCAAAGTCGGCGAGCACGCGCACGAACTCGTCGACAATACGGATCAGCGCGTTGGAATTCGCCGTTGCATCCGTGCCCTCGGCCGAGTTGTCCATCTGGTTCGAAACGCTGCGAGCCTTTGCGAAAAGCTGCATCTGCATCGTATCGAAGCGGCTCCGCAGGTCATCGACGTACGCGCGCTTGCCTTCCCATACCGCTTCTTCCTTCCTGATGACGTCAATCTGCGCGGTAAGCTGGCGCTGCTTGCGGGCCTTTTCTTCGTCCACTTTGCGGAGGAACGCCGCGATGGAACTCTGGGCGAACTTCAGGGACTCCTTGCGCATCAACGATTCGCGCAGGTCGACCTGGGCCTCGTAGAACGAGCGATACTTCATCAGGTCATCGCGGTGGTCGGCTTTGAACTTCTCAATCTGCTCCGGGCCCCAGTCCTTGGTCTCTTCCGCGTGCTTCAGCGAGTAGTTCTGGAACTCGTCGTTCAGGCGCGCATCGATCCTGGCCTTGTCGTCGTCGGTGGCCTTGAACATCTCGTCGCGGACGGCCTTGTACATCAGCTCGAGCATCTCTTCCTCGAACTGGACCTTGTCCTTGTCGATCATCGCCTGCGGGAACGCTTCGATGACCTGGAAGCTGAAGCTGGCGTCGGACGTGAGTGTCTTGGCCTTGTTCTTGTCGTAGGCTTCCTCGAAGCGGTCGTAGCCGAACGTGCTGGTGCCGACGCCAAAGCCGGCCGCGGCGTGCGCCGACTTGTAGCGGAAGCTCTCGCGAATGACGTCTTTACGGGCCTGCTCGAGGAAGTAGCCGATCTTGAGGCGGATGAACTCGGCCTTCACTTCTTCGTTGTTGCCTTCCGCGATGCTGGCGACCTGCTCAAGTCGGGCCTGCTCGTCGGCGACGCGGGACTCAACGTAATCGCGCACCATCAGTGCTTCCCGGAAGGTCGGCAGCAGGTCTTCGATGCTCTGCCCGTAGCTGTCGTGGAATCGCTTGGGCAGGTCCTTCTGGTCGAACTTGTCGATGTCCTGGCGCATCTGATTCATGAGCGCCGTGATGACCTTGCCGATGTACAGGTTGCCGCGCTCCTCAATACCTGAGGCGCGGGCTTCCTTGACGAGCACCATGTGGCACCAGATGTACTGGTCCTGGTACTCGGGCCAGACTTCCAGCAGGCTTGTGTCTACAGGGCGCTGGGCGTTGTAGGGCCAGTCGTGGCCGCGCTGCGGCTGCACGGACATCGTTGGCACGCGGGCGTAGATGTATTCGGGCGCGTCGGGCGCGTTCGGAGTGCTGGCGCGGTCCAGGCCCAGGATGATGCGCAGCGCGCTGCGTTTACGCTGGAACTCCATCAGGCGGATGGCTTCTCCATCCACGGTGCCCTGGTCGGCCGGCGCGGCCTTGCCGCCCTGGCCGGTTAGCGAAAGCATCGCGCCGGTGACGGTGAACATCGCCGCCAGCACGACGATGAGGGTCACCATGAAGATCTTCTGGCCGCGCGTGTAGTTCTCAAGAGCCACTGATTCGTCCTTCAACAGCCTATGAACAGAACGCGGCAGGATAGCAGCGGCCCGCGCCGGGGCAATGATCGGCACGCCACAGAATAGCCCGCGAACTATATAGGGTAGGCGCTACAGCTTTTTGGCCACGGGGATGCGCCGGCCGGCTCCAAATGCGGCCTTGCTGACCCGCAGCACAATCGGCGCCTGACGTCGCTTGTACTCCGCGATTTCGACCATTCGGACGATCTTGCGGCACAGTGCGGGCTCCAGCCCGCGTTCCTCCATGGCCGCCAGGTCGGCATGGTCGTCCAGGTAGGCCTCAAGGATGCGGTCGAGCACATCGTAAGGGGGCAGGCTGTCCTGGTCGGTCTGGTCCGGGCGCAACTCGGCGCTGGGCGGCTTCGTGAGTATTGCCTCGGGCATTTCACGGAAGCGCCGGGCCAGCTCATAGACGCGTGTCTTGGGGACGTCGCCAATGACCTCCAGCGCGCCGCACATGTCGCCGTACAAGGTGCTGTAGCCCACGGCCAGCTCGCTGCGGTTGCCGGTTGCCAGCACGAGGCTGCCGCCGGCGTTGCTGCGAGTCATCAGGACCACACCGCGCAGGCGTGCCTGCAGGTTCTCCTCGGCAACGCCGCCGGGCTCACCGGCGAGCTTGCGCTGCAGCTCGAACGCGGCGTCGATGTCCACGACCTCAAACCCGCAACCCAGCGCGTCGGCCAATTGGCGGCTATCCTCGACGCTGCCCTTGCTGGAAAAGCGGGTCGGCATGCTGATGGCGTGGACGTTTTCCTTGCCCAGCGCCCGGACCGCGAGGCAGGTCACCACCGCGCTGTCGATGCCGCCGGACAGCCCGATCAAGGCCTTACCGAATCCGGTCTTGCGGAAGTAGTCCCTGATGCCGAGCGTCAGCGCTTCGATCTCGTCGGCTACGTCGTCGTCGCGCCACTCGGCCGTCTTTGGCGGCTCGGTCAGGTCGAGCACACCCGCGTCTTCCCTGAATATCGGCAGGCGCGCCAGCACCGCGCCGCCGCCGGAGACGACCACGCTACCCCCGTCAAAGATCAGGTCGTCATTGGCGCCGACCTGGTTGACCAGAATCGTGGTCAGCCCGGTGCGCTTTGCGACGGATTTCACCAGCCTCTCGCGAAGCCTGTGTTTGCCTGTGCCCCATGGGGATGCACTCACGTTGATCAGCATCTCCGCGCCGCCGCGCAGGCAGGCCAGCGCAGGGTCGCTGTCGTAGGGGATGCGCCCGAGAAGCCCGCTGTCGGTCCAGATGTCCTCACAGATCAGCAGCCCGATGCGATGCCCGCGGAATGCCGCGACGCAGGGCGTGGGGTCGGGCTCGAAGTAGCGGCGCTCGTCGAACACATCGTAGGTGGGCAGCAGCGCCTTGTTCTTGGTGGCTTTGATCTCGCCCTTGTCACACAGCACGGCCGAGTTGTGCAGCGGCTTGCCCCAATCGTTCTTGGTGGGCAGCACGAGCCCGAACACCAGCCCGCAGTTCAGCTCGGCCGACAGCTTCAGCAGGCGTTCGAGTGCCTGGAGGTTCTGTTTCACGAAGTCGGGATACTGGACCAGGTCGTATGGCGGATAGCCGGAGACGGCCAGCTCGGGGGCGATACATAACTCCGCCCCGCGCCCGACGCACTCGCGGGCTGCCTTTTCGATAGCGGCGAGGTTGCCGTCGAAGTCGGCAATCACCGGGTTGATTTGCAACAGACCTAGCTTCATGGACCGGACGCCCCGTAGTAGGGTGCGCATCTAAGCTACAACCCGCTGCGCTAATCACGAGACCTGAGGAGCATCCATGATCGGCTACTATCCCATCAACCCGGCCGGCAGCAGCGTTGAAGAGGACGCCTTCGGCCCGCGCTTCTTCCGCACCCACTTCTTCGACCAGATGAAGCAGGTGTGCGCGATTGATAACCAGACGCCGGTGATGGAGATCATGCTGACGTCGGGCCAGGTGCTGGACGTTGCCTACATCATCGAGCTGAAGCAGGACTACATGCTGGTGAATGCGTTCGTCGACACGCGCGATTGCGCCAACACCTACAACGCCTACATCCGCTACATGACGATCTACCGGATCAACGTGCTTACGCGTCCATCCGACGAGCGCCCGATCGGCTTCAACAACCGCGAGCCCGCCGGCAACGGCGAAACCGAGCCCAAGAAGAAGAGCGCGAAGAAAACCGGCAAGAAGTAATCAGCGGTCCAGGTCCAGCCAGCCCTTCACCGCGCGGCGATGGATGGCGATTTCGATCTGCTGCTTCGGGCCGCCGTCGGCTTGGCGCCCGCCCTTGAGGCTGAACTCGCGGATCATGCCGGGCTTGCGATCGAACAGGAGCTCGCCGGAGAACTCCAGCACAGCGGCCAGGCCGCCAAGCTCGCCGCTGATGCGCCAGTCGAGCGACATGGTGGCCGTTTCGGGCGTCACGTCCTTGAGCTGGCAGGTCAGCTTGTTCTTGTCGATCTTGAACTGCATGGCCTCGATGAAGCGGTTCAACCCGCTGAGGCGGCTGCCCTCGAGTTGCCAGTAGTCGCCCTCGCGCACCGGGTCGAGCGGAAGCAGGCCGGTGTCGAAGCCTTCCACGAGAAAGTTTGCGCCGCGGATATTTGCGTCGCCGCTGATCAGCCTGGCCTCGACGCCGTTTGCGCGCTGGGTCAGCTCGAGCGTGCAGCCGTCGAGTTCCCCGCGGGCGACTTCGGGGCTGCCGTAGCCGTTGGTGAGGCTGGTGGTGCTGCTCTCCCAACTGCGTCGAACGGCCATCAGGCGTCCGCCGTCGTCCACGCGAAGGACTTCCGTGAGCGTGACCTCTTCGGATTCGGTCAGGTAGCGCTCCGACTCAGTCAGTTCTTCGACGCGCAATGTCCGCGTGGTGCGGAAACGGTCGCCGGACTTGTTGGAGGGGCGAAGCGTGATCGCCGGGCGCGCGTTTTCCTTTGGGCGGCCTTCATCGTTGTTCGCCGAGCCGTCACCGGCGCCACCGCCGTCGGTGCGCGGATTGCCGCACGCAGCCAGCGCGCAAAGCATGAGAACTGCGAATGTAAGAGAAAACCGGCCCATGGCGGCATGTTGCCACCCGGGCCGGCTTTGTGAATGCGAAATCATCGTGCGCTGATCTGCACGCCCTCGACGAGCAGCCAGGGCAGGTAGCGCCCGCCCATCCACTCGCGCTCCTTGCTGATGCCGAGGATGTTGGACTTCAGCAGGTCGAAGCTGTTCACGTTAAGCGCGCAGTTCTTCACGCGGCCTACCAACTGGCCGTCCTTGACCAGAAAGCCCAGCGAAATGTTGCCGCTGACCTGCCCGGCGAGGAAGTTGCTGGTGAACGAGCCGAGCAGCGAGCGCAGGTAAATGCCGCCGTCGGCTTTGGTCATGAGGTCGGCGAGGTTGTCGCTGCCGGCGTCCATCACCAGGTTGTGCATCCCGGGCGAGGGCAGGCTGCTCACGCCGCGCTGGGCGTTGCCCGTCGGCTCCTGCCCGCAGCGGTTGGCGGTGCTGAGCGTGTGCACGAAGCCGCTGACCGTGCCCTTGTCGATGATCGCGCGCTTCTGCGTTGGTACGCCTTCGCCGTCGTAGAGCCCGCCGCCGACGCCGTCCTTGTGGAACGGGTCGTCCGTCAGCGTGAGTCGCTCGTCGAACAGCTTCTCGCCGAGCGCGTCCACAAAGCGGCTGGTCTTCTTCTCGATCGCGTTGCCGTTGACCGAAACCATGATCGGCATCAGCAGGTCGGACAACGCCGACGGCGCGACCAGCACCGTGTACTTGCCCTTGCTGATCTCGGCGCGCTTGCGGGCGATCTGGAACTCTTCGGCCGTGGCTTTGGCCTCGGCAAGAATCGTCTCCTGGGGGATGATCTCGTTGGCCGAGCCGAAGCGATAGTTCTGAACGAAGTTGCCCTCTTCGGCGAGACGCAGCGAAACGAAGAACGAGAAGTTGCTCTGTTCCTCGCGGCAGTCCTGGCCGTTGCTGGTCACGATGCGCGCGCTGCCGATCCCGCCGCCGACCGAGCAATCCACCAGCGCCTCGGAGTCGATCGCCTTGACCGTGTCCTTGATGCGGTTGCAGATGGCCACGAGCTGGTCCGGGTTCAGGTCACCGCATGCCGGGTCGAACGGGCGCGTGTGGCTGCTGCGCGCCTCGCCCGCAAACTGGTAGTCGTAAGCCTTGCCGTACGGCGCCATGCGGATGGCGGCCTGCGCGACGTAGTCCAGCTCATCGGGCTTGCTGCTGTAGCTGAAGCCGATCTTGCCGTCCTTGACCGCTCGGATGCTGACGCCTGAGCTCTGGCCCTGGCGAATTTCGTTCAGGCGATCATTTTCGAAGCCGACGTTCAGCGAGCGCCCCTCCGCCTGGTACATCTCGAAGGCATCGGCGAGCGTGGCCAGCTTGCCCGTGAAGTCCCCGGGCTTGGCGTCTTCGGCGACCTTGTTTGTGGACTCTTTCATCTAGCGCCCTCCGATCACGACATCCTTGATACGGATGTGGGGGCTGCCGTGGCTGACCGGCAGAGGCATCTGGCCGCCCTTGCCGCAGCCGCCTGCGCCGTCCTGCACGTGGAAGTCGCCGGCAATGCCTGTGATGTTGCGCAGCGTGTCGAACACGTTGCCGCTGAGCGTGACGTCGCGGACGCGCTCGGCCAGTTTGCCGTCGCGGATCATGAATGCCTGCCCGGCCGTGAACGTGAACAGCTCGCCGTTGGTCTGGCCGCCGGAGCTGTTGATCGCGTAAATGCCGAGCTTGACGTCCTTGATAAGGTCCTCGAAGCCGCCGTGCGGCCCGTTGCCGATGCAGGTGTTGCGCATGCGCGGGATGGGCGGGAAGCGATAGTTGATGGCGCGCGCATTGCCGGTCGGTTTCTCTTTCATGCGCCCGGCGGTTTCGCGGCTGTGGAGGCGACCAACAAGCTCGCCCTCGCGGATCAGCCAGGTCTTTTGCGTCGGCACGCCTTCGTCGTCGTAGGGCAGGTAGCCGCGCAGCCCGTTGTCGAGCCCGGTGTCCCAGATGTTCAGGTAGTTCTCACCGAAGCGGCGCCCGAGCCTGAGCACTTCCTGCATGCGCGGGTCCTCGGCGACGTTGTCGCCCTCGGACAGGTGCCCGAAGGCTTCGTGTACGAACACGCCCGCCAGGTGCGGGTCGCAGATCACGGTGTAGGTGCCGCCTTCGACGACTTCGGACTTGGCGGCGTCGACCGCCGCTTCGGCCGCTTCGTCGAAGCGCTTTTCCAAACCTCGGAACGCCTCAAAATCGGCGCGCCCGCCTTCGCTGGCGGAGCCGCGCGCGGTGGTGCCGTTGTTGCGGGCGACGGCGCTGCCGCCCATGCCCATGTCGAGGGCCTCGCGATCCAGCCAGGTGCCCTCGCTGTTCGCGAAGTGCAGGTGGGTGAAGGTGTCGAAGTAGCGCAGGTTGGTGCTGGTCACGCCGTCGTGGCCGAGCATGCGCTCGTTGTAGCCGCCGAACAGGCTGAGCTTGTCTTCCAGGCTGACTTCGCGCGGGTCGGATTTCACGTCCAGCCGCACCACGTCTTCGACCGGCTCAACCGGCGCGAGGACTGTCTTCTCGGCGTTCGCGGCCGCCGCGGCGCGGGCGTTGCGGACTGCCTCCTGCACGCGCGACTCAAGCGTGTTCAGGTCATTGAAGGTCACAAAGCCCCAACAGCCGTTCACGCAGGCGCGAACGTTGCCGCCGAACATGTGGGATTCCTGCACGTTCTCGAGGTCTTTGCCCTGGAAGGCAATGGAGGTCTGGCGGCTGTCTTCGACCCGAATCTCGCAGTAGTCGGCTTCTGCTCGTTTTGCGAGCTCGGTCAATTGGTCCTTCATGTACTTCTTCTCCGCTGCCCTGCCCGGTCCGCAGATGTAAAGGATCCACTGTAGTACGCGTGTGCGCGATGTGCAGGGGCGAAATCCGCCGCATCTGTCACAAAAGCAAGCCGGGGCGAGATTCGCCCCGGCAAGAACGCACCCGCCCTGGCGGCTATTCCGCGATGAGTGATTCCTGTTTCTCGATTTTCTTGCCGATTGCGAATTCAACCGGCACCACCAGCTCCGCGTAGCCGGCGACCTTGACTCGCACCTCCGTCACCTGGCTGTTGAGGTACTTGGCTTTCAGCGTGGGCGCTTCGGGTACTTCCGGCTGGCCCATGGCATCGAACACGCTCGACTCCCTGGGCACCTCTGCGCCCTGGGCGTTGAAGTATCGAATCGACGCCGCGTCGAGCATCGCCTGCGTGACTTCAGTATTGGTGAACGTCAGGTGCAGCTCGGCCGCGGCCGTGAGTTCCATGTTCACGAGCGTAACCTGGCCGTTCGTGACGACGACGTTTGCCTTGCGTTCGCTGATGTAGCCCGCGCCGTTGAGGATCACGGTGTAGGTGCCGGGCTGCACGGTCGGGATAGTCTGCGCCGAGCCCTCGGACAGCATGAAGAAGCCCTGGAAGTTCTCACCAAGATCCACGGGCGAGCCCTCCGGCGTCTCCAGCGAAAGCAGGGCGAAAGCGCTGCCGCTGACCGGAGTGCCGTTCAGCTTGCTGACCGTGACCTTGATACTGCCGCTGTTCTGGGCGATGGAGATGCTTAGGCCGACTACGTCGCCGTCGCCGACTGTCACTTCGGTGGACGCGTGCCCGACACCCTCCAATGATGCGCTGATCACGTAGGTACCGGGCGTGACGTTCTCCAGCCTGAACTTGCCGTCGGCGTCCGGCGTGGCGCGCCCGCGCAGCCACTGGGCGTACTCAGGCTTTTCATTGACGGTGTGATTGATGCTGACCGAGACCGACGTGCGCTGGGCGGCCGAGTTGTCCGGCGTGTTCACGACGCCGGAGACGACGTAGCCCTTGAAGTCGCGGTCGAACGGGAAATCACCCGCCTGCGTCAGGGTCAGTGTCGCTTTCGCCGTCACGTGTGAATCCGACTCGCGTGCGTGAAGCACGTACGTGCCCGGCTTCAGTCCGACGAATTCATAGACGCCGCCCTCGACGGGCTTGGTCGTCTTGACCACGTCCGCGCGGTCGCCGGTTCCGATCAGGATGATGTCGGCGAACGTCGCCTTGCCGTTCATGGTGAGCTTGCCGTGCAGGTAGACGCCGTCTTTGGGGCGCAACTCGACGGTCAGCTCGCTCGTCTCGCCGACCTTGATGATGACGCGGCGCTGGCTGAGCATGTCGGTGTCGAACGTCCCCTCATCGCGATCCGTGCGGATGTAGTAGGTACCGGCCGGGATCTTTTCGATAAGCGCAACACCCATGCTGTCGGTGACGCCCTGGAAGTTGTTCATGCCCCCGAAGCCCATGTTTTCGGTGACGCGGACCGTCATGGTGGGGACGGGCACACCGTCTTCGGTAATCGTGATGCGCGCTGCGCCCTTGCCGCCGAACTTGATGTCGCCGGCGCTGACTTCGCGATCGTTCTCGACGCGGATGTTGTCCTTGAATGCGGTGGACTCATTGAAGCCGCCCGCGATCACCAGGTATTCGCCGGCCGCGACGTTTTCGAGCCGGAACGAGCCATCCTCGAGCGTGTTGGCAGAGTTTCTTGCGGCGCCGAACAGCACGCCGGCCATCGTCGTAGGCTGTGACTTCCAGAGAGAGTAGGCCTGGTCAGCGTGGCTGACACAACTGACCGACACGTCCTTTACCGGGTTGCCGTCGGAGTCGAGCACGCGCCCGATGATCGTGCCGCCCTTTTCGAGCTTCACGTCGATCGTCTGGCCCGCACCGCCGATCTTCACGGTCTGCTCAAAGTTGGCATAGCCGTCGGCCGTGACAGTGAAGCGCCACTCACCGATGCTGGCGCCGCCAAGCGTGTACGTCCCGTCTTCGCCACTTTCCGTGCTGCCTACTTCCTGGCCCCAGCGTCCCCATGACATACCCTCAGGGATTTCGGACAGGCGCAAGTGCGCGCCCGCGACCGGCTGGCCATCCGCATTGGTAACCTTGCCGCTCAGCGTCAGACCGTGGTCGAGTTTGAGGTCGCCGAGGTCGAGGGTTTTGCCCGCTTCGATGGTTTGGGCGGGCATCTCCAGCAGCGCGTAGCTTGAAGCGCGCACTTTGATCGTGTAGCTGCCCGGCTCGACGTCCTCGATTACGAAGGTGCCGTCTTCGCCGGACGTGCCGTTGCTGTTGGACCATGCGCCCCAGCGGTTTCCCTGCGTGAATTCGATGCTCGCGTTGGCAATGGGCTCAGCGTTGTCAGCGCTGATGACGCGTCCGCGGACCGTTGCGGCACGCATCAGCGCAATGTCGCCGATGTTCTTTTCGCCGCCGCCGCTCAGGTTGATCCGTCCCTGACCCTGCCATCCGTTGTATGGCGCGTAGCCTGCGGCCTCGATGCTCAGCACGTAGGTGCTCGCGGGCAGCGAGTTCAGCGAGAAGTAGCCGCGCTCGTCGGTC
This sequence comes from Planctomycetota bacterium, assembly GCA_020638675.1. Lineage (GTDB taxonomy): Bacteria > Planctomycetota > UBA8742 > UBA2392 > UBA2392 > JACKID01. Next base: position 271,235 of record JACKID010000002.1, on the reverse strand, counting down.
GTGAAGTTGCGGGGGACGGATCCTCCATCGGCCCAGGCCTCCGAGTCCTGCAGGCTCCCGGTTGCGCCCGGGATGCCCTCGCGCGTTTCCGCGTCGATGACCCGCCCGGTGATGGCTGCAGGCACGGCGAGCTTGAGGTTCATCTCCGTGTCGGACTCGGGATCAAGCTGGAACGCCGCCGACTTGGATGGCGCATAGCCCGGCAGGGTCGCGACGATGCAGGTCATGTCCACGCCCCAGGTCTGCCCGGCCCAGCCCGCGCGGTCTTCACCGCTTTCGCCGTCCTTGGGCTTGGCCTGCCAGCTTTTCATTTTCAGCTCGATGCGGTATTCGCCGGCACCGTCTGTGGTGGCGCTGCCGCTGATCTCGGGCTTGGGCTTGTTCTTGTCCTGCGCGGGCAGCATCGGCCGAACACGGCCCCAGCCGAAGTTCTGGCCGTCGGTGATCTCGGCCGTGACTTTGGCGCCGACGGCCGGCCGCCCGTCGGACTTGAAAGTCACGCGCCCGTGAACGAACGCAACGGTTTCAACGGGCTCCCACTCCTGCTCGGGTTGTGGTTCGGTTGCGTCGGGGTCGGTCGAATCGTTGTCGGTGCCTGCGCCGGTCTTGCCGGTGCCCTTGTTGTTGGGGTCGCTGCCGTTGTTCTGGTTGTCGCCGGGGCCCTTGACCTGGCTGCCCTTGGAGTTGTTGTCGGTTCCCTTGTCGTTCGGGTTCGTCCCGAGGGGCGAATCGCCGCCATCGGCGCCGGCCAGCGGGTCGCCATCCAGGGGGGCACCGTCGAGGCCCCCGTTGCCGCCGGCGATACTGTTGCCGGAGCGGCCGGTGCCCAGCCCCGGTCCCGCAACCACGTAGATGCCCCCTGCCAGGGCCAGCAGAAGAACCACACCCAATGCCACAATCACAAGCTTGTTGTTGCGCATGCCGTCTCCCGATACCGGCGGACATCATACGCCGCCGCCCAATGTCGTGGTTAACAGTAGTACGGAATCAGCGGCGGGCTGTTCCAATCGGATTGCGATTTTGGAGGGAGGCAGCCGCTACTTGAGCTTCAGGCGGTAAAAGTGGCGCTTGCCGACCTTGAGAATGCGCCCTTGCAGGTCTTCGGCCGTGAAGGCGGCTTTCTCGTCGTCGACGCTGAATTCGTCGTCGTTGTCGGGTTGGATCAGCTTCACGCCGCCCTGTTTCAGGAGACGCCGGGCATCACCCCCCGAAACCTTGTGCACTTCCTTGATCAGCGCAAATGCCGGAATGCCGTCGTCCTGCAGCGCGACTTCGACTTCGGGAATGTCATCCGGCAGCTTGCCGCGCTTGTGAACGTCGTAGAAATGCTCGCGCGCCGCATTGGCGGCTTCAGCGCTGTGCATCTCCTGCACGATCAGGTGGGCCAGCGCATGCTTGGCCTCGACGGCCGGCGTTTGCTCGGGGTCCAGCAGCCTTTTCAGGTGCGCCATTGGCTCGCGGGTCAGCAGCGTGTACCAGTCGTTCATGAGCCTGTCGGGAATGCTCATGACCTTGCCGTACATGTCGTTTGGCTCGTCATTTACGCCTATGGCATTGCCGAGGCTCTTGGACATCTTCTGCTCGCCGTCCAGCCCGGGGATGATCGGCGTGGTCAGGCAGACCTGGGGCTGCATGCCCTCCTGCTCCTGCAGGCGGCGGCCCATGAGCAGGTTAAACAGCTGGTCAGTGCCGCCAAGCTCGACGTCGGCCTTGACCATGACGCTGTCCCAGCCCTGCATCAGCGGGTACAGGAACTCGTGCAGGCTGATCGGCTGCTCGGCGTCGTAGCGTTTGGTGAAGTCGTCGCGCTCGAGCATCTGTGACACAGTGGTGCGCGCCGAGAGCTTCAGCACGTCGAGGAATTCCATCTTGTGGAACCACTCGCCGTTGCGGACGACCTCGGTCTTGTCCATGTCCAGCACCTTGGCGGCCTGGGCGATGTACGTGAGCGCGTTGCGCTCGACCTGCTCGATGCCGAGCTGCGGTCGGGTTTTGTTCTTTCCGCTGGGGTCGCCAACCATGGCGGTGTAGTCGCCGATGATCAGCACGGCCTGGTGCCCGTGATCCTGGAATGCGCGAAGCTTGCGCAGCACGACCGTGTGACCGAGGTGGATGTCGGGGCTGCTGGGGTCGATGCCCAGCTTCACGCGCAGCGGCTTTTGCGCGTCGGCCGACTTGCGCAGGCGCTTGCGCAGCTCTTCTTCAGAGATGACGTCGGCCGCACCGCGCAGCAGGTCGGCCAGTTGCTCATCGACTGGTGCGAAGTGGGGCATGGAAAGTCGCCGGTCCGGTGTCAGGGGTCAGGAGCGCTTGCCTGTGCCGTCCGACGCCGGACTGCGGGCACTCGACTCCGGACTCGTCTCTACTCGTCTTCTTCTTCGCCAACTTCGTCGAACAACGGGTCGTAGTCCTCGAGTTCTTCCTCGTCGTCGAACAGTCGGCCGGCGGCGCCGGGCTTCGGCATCGCGCCGTCGCGGCGGAACGGCTCGACGGCGGCCTGGCGCATGGTTTCGTACTCGTCGACGTCCGACGGCTCGTTGGCCATCGCGCCCGGGCGCGGCGGATTCGGGTGTGCGGGGGTCTTGCCCGCGCCGACCGCTTCCTTCTTGCCGGACGACTTGCTCGCGGACTTGGCCTTGCTTGCGGATTTGCTCTTGGACGCCGGCTTGCTCTTGGCGGGCTTGCCCTTCGTTGCTGACTTGCTGGCCATAGACTTCTTCTTCCCGGTTGTGCTCTTCTTGGTGGTGGTCCTGGCTGGTTCTGTGTTTTTCTTGCCCGCGCTACGGCGGGCCGATGCCTTGCCGGCCTTCTTAACGCTTGCCGGTTTCCGCTTCGTCCCGGAGGCGGATTTCTTCGCAGCGCCCGGCGCCGCCTTCTTGGCTGCGGACTTTTTCGCGGTCTTTTTGGCAGCCTTCTTCGCCGACTTTTTGGGCGCCGGTTTGGACTTTCGGGCCGCGGACTTCCCGGCCGGGCTCTTGGCCGACTTCTTCACGGGCTTCGCGGACTTGCCGCCTTTCGACTTGCGGGTTCCGGACTTGGCTTTTGCTGCCATAGGACTCCTCCGGGTCAGCGGCCTGCAACAAATACTGCCACAGCCCAATAGGAATTCTGGCGTTCCAGTCAAGACAAAAGTCTCCGACCGCCGCCGGAGGCTCAATTGAACGCATCTGGCGTGGGGAATAATTTGTGCGCTTTCAGGCAGCGGTGTCGTTTTCCACTCCCGCCAACATACCCTCGACACTCGTTGTGGATGTCGCACGTGCCCTTACCATCGCGGCATGGCGCGCATCCAATTGCTGCCCCCTGAGCTTGCCAACAAGATCGCCGCCGGCGAGGTGGTCGAACGCCCGGCGAGCGTCGTCAAAGAGCTGGTGGAAAACGCGCTCGACGCCGGTGCCACGCGCGTGGACGTGCAGCTGGTCGACGCGGGCAAGACGCTGATCCGCGTCGCCGACAACGGCGCCGGCATGGACGCCGCCGACCTCGCGCTGGCCTTCGAGCCCCACGCCACCAGCAAGCTCACCAGCGTGGAGCAACTGTTTCACGTGCTGACCCACGGCTTCCGCGGCGAGGCGCTTGCCAGCATCCAGAGCGTTTCGCGCGCCAGGCTCACGACCCGCACCGGCACAGCGCAGGCCGCGCTGGAACTCGAGAGCAGCGGCGGTGAACTGGGGGAGATTCGCGAGACGGCCGGCGCGCCGGGCACCGTCGTCGAGATCCGCGATCTGTTCTTCAACGTTCCCGCACGGCGCCGTTGGCTCAAGGGCGATTCCACGGAGTTCAGCCACGTGGTTGAGCTGATGCAGGCGATCGCGGCCGCGAACCCGGAAGTCGGTTTTTCTCTGACCCACGGCTCGCGCAAGGCTTTCGACGTGCCGGAGGGGCAGAATCAGTCCGACCGCGTCCGCGACCTGTACGGCGATCGTTTCCGCGAGGGGATGCTGGAAATCCACGAGTACGAGCCGTACGGGCGGCTGGACGGATTTGTCGCCCCGCCCGCCATGCATCGCCCGAACAGCAAGGGGCTGCTGCTGTTCGCCAATCGTCGCCCGATCAAGGACCGTTCGCTGATCCAGGCGGTGATCCTGGCCTACCGCGAATTCCTGCCGCCGGGCCGTTACCCGGTCGCCGTGCTGTTTCTGACCGTTGAGCCGGACAGCATCGACGTGAACGTGCACCCGGCCAAGACGGAAGTGCGGTTCATGGAGCACAACCGTCTGTTCTCGCTGGTGAAGTCTGCGCTGACGGAGAAGCTGATCAACAGCGGCGTGTTGCCCGCCATCAAGCTGCACGGACCGGCGCTGCCGCAGGCAAGGCCGGACTCGCCGTTTGAGCCCACCTTTGATGTTTCGCAGCATCGCCTGTTCGACTCGCAGTCCGAGCAGCGAGCACGCGATGCGGAGCATCGCTGGCAGGATGCGCGGCGCGTGCTGGACGAAGCGATGGGGCCGGCGATTTCGCGCTTCGAAGTGCGTGCCGCAAGCGCCGGCCCGGAGCCTGCCGCGACTGCGAAGTCCGAAGAAATCAGCCGACAGACGCCGGATACAGGCCTGCTGGCGCAGGCGAAAGCCCTGTTCCAGGTCGGTGCGACGTACATTGTTGTCGAGGTCGCGGACGGGATGGTCGTGATTGACCAGCACGCATACCACGAGCGGATCCTGTACTGGCTGCTCGAGAACCGGATTTCCGCCCAGCCGATGGAGCGCCAGAGACTGCTGGTTCCGCAGCCGCTTGAGCTTTCCATTGCGGCAGCCGATCTTGCGGGTGCGCACCTGGATGCCCTGAAAGAGTTCGGCTTCGAGCTGGAGGCGTTCGGTCACGGGGCGTGGGCGCTGCGCGCGGTGCCGAAGTACTCAGTCGGCGGCAAGCACCTCGAGGTTGTCCAGGAAATCCTCGAGGAGCTGGCGCAGGGGCGCAAACCCAATACCCCGCAAGAGATGCGCAAAAGCATGGTCGAGAGTGTGGCGTGCCACGCGGCCATCAAAGCGGGCGACGTTCTCGAGCCGCAGCAGATCAAGAACCTGTTGCTGCTCGGCGAGACCGTCCCGCACACGTTCAGCTGCCCACACGGGCGCCCGACAACCTACAAGCTCGGCTTCACCGACCTGGAAAAGATCTTCCACCGCCGCTAGCCGGAACCCGTCACAAGACCGAGTTTCCCTCGCAACCACCGTTTCCGCTTGTAAGGACGGAACCCGTTGGGGAACTTATCCATATACGCGAATTGCAAGGGCGGGCTTGTCCGACGCAGGCGCGCCTCCAGGACGATATCGGAGAAGAGCATGTTCCGCTTTAGCCTGATTCTGGCCGTGCTATTGGCAACGCTGTGTGCTTCCACGGCCTTTGCGCAGACCTTCCTGCTGGATGATACGTTTGACACCGGTACAGCCGGCTGGACCATCACCAACACCTCGACTTCCGGGCAGCAGTGGATCGGAAGTCTGGGCAACTACACTTCGCCCAGCAACGGCGACATTCAGAGTTTCAATGCCACGGCGTTCCTGTTGCTGGATGCAGATACGGTGGGGGGAACCGGTGTCACGATTGACACCTATGCAGCCAGCCCCCAATTCGATGGCACCACGGCGGCGGGCACGCTGGAGTTCAAGTTCGACGTCGCCTACAGCATCTGGCAGAACGAGACCTTCGACGTCGAGGTCTTCGACGGCGCGACGTGGCAAAATGTTGCGGCATACAGCGTTGCAACAGCGGGCGGGCAGGGTGTGTGGACGCCGGCGACGATTACTGTCGACATCACGGCGTACAAGGCCACGACCAACCAGGTCCGGTTCCACTATGTTGACCCGGGCTCATGGGGCTGGTTTGCCGCCTTCGACAACGTTCAGGTCTACTACTACTCGGGGCCGGAGATCAACGCCTCCTACACGGCTGTCAATGTCAACAACAACGCGACGGTTTATGTCGGTCAACACACGACAGCGCAATTCACGCTGGTGTTGACCATTCAGAACCCGGGTACGGCTACGCTGACGCACAACGCGACCGTTACCGGCTCCTCCGTAAACTGTACTACGGGCGCAATTACGCTGGCCGCGTCGACAGGCCCGGGCGGGACGTCGGCGCTGACGATGCCGGTTACACCGCTCGGCTTTGGCGTGTTTTCGCTCCAGATCTCAATAACCAACAACGACACGACAGGTGGGGAGAACCCGTTTGTGCTCGACTTCCGGGGCGTCAGCACGGGCAACACCTTGTTGTTCTATGGCGGCGACTGGGACGGCAACGACGGGCTCGCTTGCGGCTCGGGCTTCGGCGGGCCTCAGGACGCCTGGACATACGAGCAGGTTGACGTCGGGCTGGGCGAAACGTGGACGATCACTGCACTGTTTGCGAATTTCCTGATCAGTGACGTGAGCGGTGTAACTACTGCGGACTATGAGATTCGCACCGGCATGTCGCCGGGCGTAGGCGGCACGGTAGTCCAGAGTGGTACGGGGATTGCCGCGACCACAGCCCGCTACGGGACGTCGGCCCAGTACACGATCTATTATGAGTACACGACCTTCATCCAGTTCGGAACGCCGCTGACGTTGACCGCGGGCACCTACTACATCGGCGTTCGCCCGGCAACGACGTCCGCAATGGGCAACTCGTTCAACTGCACTGCCAGCGGCTTCAACGGTGCGGGCAATCCGCTGAACAACCTGACCGCCTTCTGGAATGATGCAGTCAGCCAATACACTGGCTCAACTCCGTACGAGCAGGCCCAGGACTACAACTCCAATAATGTGGACCTGTCCATCGGAGTCTCCGGCACCAGCGTCACCAACCCCGCGATTGACATCACCACGACGACCCTGCCCAACGCCGTTGAGCAGGTCGCGTACTCGACGCCTGTAACGGCCGCCGAGGTCAGCACCTCAGGCCCGTACACCTGGAGCCTGACCGGTGCGCCGGGCTGGTTGAGCATCTCCGGTACCGGGCTGACGGCTACGCTTTCGGGCAATCCGCCGGCTTCCAGCGCAGGGACGTACAACTTCTCGATTACGGTTCTCGCAACTTCCAGTGAGACAGATACGCAGGCGGTGACACTTACCGTAAATCCGCCGAACTACATCGACATCACTACCACGACGCTGCCGGACGCCACTGAGCTGGCGGCGTACAGCCAGCCCGTGACCGCGACGGAGCTTGGAACCACCAGCCCGTACAGCTGGGGTCTGATTGGTGCGCCGGCCTGGCTGAATATCAGCGGCACGGGTTTGACAGCCACTATTTCCGGTACGCCTCCGTCTGGCAGCGCCGGGCCGTACAATTTCTCGGTTATCGTAACCGCGACCTCAAGCGAGACGGACACGCAGGCGGTTTCGCTGCTGGTGCTGGCATCGGGCGCGCTCAACATCACCACGACGAGCATGCCAAACGGAACGGTTAACCAGCTCTATCTCGGCTCAGTGACCTGCACCGGCGGTACCGGCCCGTACACGTGGTCCGTGGCGTCCGGCAACCTGCCGAGTGGGTTGACGCTGGACGGCTCGACGACTGCCGTCTTGGGATTTAGCGGACGCCCGGATACGGCCGGTACCTACAACTTCACCATCATGGTGACGGATTCCGTGGCTGCCAACGATTCGCAGGCGCTGACCATCATCGTGGGTACGGGAGGTGGTGGAGGCAGCGGTGGTGGTGGCGGAGGCGGCGGAGGCGGCGGTTGCGCCAGCGACTCCGGCAGCACGGCACCGTGGCTTGCCCTGCTTGCTGTGATTGCGCTTGGCGGGGCTGCTGTTCGCCGACGTCGCGCCTAGCAAGTGACCCAACGTTCTGCCGGGGCGGCCTTGGCCGCCCCGGTTTCATTTTGGGCTTCAGATTCCGAGCACTGCGCGCGCGGTTGCGGTTGTGCGGGTGAATACTTCCTGGGGCGTCAGGCCCCAGATTTCCGCGAGCTTCTCGGCCGTATGGCGGACGAACGCTGGCTCATTGCGCTGGCCGCGGTGGGGGGCCGGTGTCAGGAAGGGCGCGTCGGTTTCGACCACGACGTCTTCGGGCGTGAGGACCCTGGCGGCCTCGCGGATCACGTCGCAGGACTTGTTCTTGAATGTCACCTGGCCCGCGAAGCTGATCTTGAAGCCGAGTTCTTTCCAGCCGAGCGCCTCTTCCGGCCCGTCGCTGAAACAGTGTGCGAAGCCTTTCCAGCCCTTGGGATGCACGCTGCGGATGACGCGTTCGCATTGCTTGAACGCATCCCGGCTGTGGATGCAGACGGGCAGATCCAGCTCGCCGGCCAGCTCAAGCTGCCGTGCAAACGCGCGCTCCTGTACATCGACCGGGTCGGGCGCCTTGACTGTATCCACGCCCATCTCGCCCATCAGCACCATCTCGGGCTCTGAGAGCAGTGATCGGAACTCGGCCAGCGTGGCGTCATCGAGCTTGCCCGCGTCGTAGGGGTGCGCGCCTACGCTGCAGTACACGCGGCCCGCGAACTTGCGCGCCAGCGCCAGTGCCTCGCGACCGCCTTCCGGCAGCATGCCGATGCAGACCACCTTCTCGACGCCGTTGTCGAGCGCGCGCTGCAACATCGACTCTCTGTCGAGGTCGTAGTCGCGGAAGTTGATGTGGCAGTGTGTATCGATCAGCATGGCTACTTGTTCGCTTCCAGCAGGGCGCGGGCCTTTTCCTGCCAGACGGCGAACTCGGTTTCATACCCGGCCGGTGCGCGGGCATCCGCGCCCAGCAGATACTTTTCGAGCCGCTCACGTGCCTGGTCTTTGAACTCGGGCTTGTCCTTCTCACTGGCCCACATCAGCTCGGCTTCGGCCATGTACAGGTGGTTCTCGGGCCAGTCGGGCGCTTTCTCCAGCGCCTTTTCAAGGTTCTTCTTGCCGTTGCGCAGGCTGCCGATGCTCACCGGCGGCCCCGGGGCGCGTAACTGAAGCACGCCGAACACGCGCCACGGACCGCCGTTGGCAAAATCCGTGTCGGAGTCCATCAGCAGCTTCATGTCGGCTTCGATGTTGCTGACCGCGTCGAGCCCGTAGTCGTGGTCGAGGTCGCCGATGAATCCAGCCAGGACGCCATGGAAAAAGGTCGCTTCCGCTGCGCCCTCCTTGAGTTTCAGCGCCGTGTTGGCGTAGGTAATGCCGCGATTGGCGTGGCGCTCGCGCTCCACGTTGTCGGTGGAGTACTCGGCGATCCAGGCCTCCGTGCGCGCGGCCTTCCAGAGCGTCTCGTAACTGCGGGCGGACTCGTACTCAAGCGCGCGCGCGAACATCGACGAGCTGATGCGTACGCGCTCAAGCGTTCGCGGCGTCTCGTCAAATGCCGCCGTCGCGTCCAGCGCGATCTCGGCCGGCTTGACGTCTGTTTCTTCCTTATTGGCGTTGTTGTGCAGTGTCTCAGTTGACACCTGCTTGCAGGCGGCCGGAAACACCAGCAGCGCGGCGAACGCTGCCAGCGCGACGATCAGGCCCACGGCTACTTGGTGTCGTACCACTTGGCAACTTTCTCGAGCCGCGCGTCATCGGCCGCCGGGAACTTCGGAGACTGCAGGTTTTCGCCGAGCTTCTTGCCCGCTTCGTTCTGGTCGAGCGCGCCCAGCACCTTCTTCAAGTCCGCACGTTTATCGCCCAGGCGCGCGTCGACTTCCACGACAAGGTCCTGCGGCAACAGATCGCTCTGCAGCCCGCTCTTGAGCGACTTGAGATCCGGGTCCTTGCCGAACACGTCAAGCGTCGCGCGGTCCACCAGCACAAAGTCCGGCGCGCCGTCTTCTTCGTCGATGATCTCATAGCCCGCGTCGGCCAGGTTGTCGTACTGTACCCAATCGATCGGCTTCGCGCCGTCGGGCGCTCGCAGCACGGCCTTGTTCAGCCAGTCGAGGTCGGCCGTCATGGTGGTCGCGACTTTCTTGCCCGCCGGGTACTCCTTCATTTCCTTGCGGCCGACCAGCGTGAACTGCTCGCCGTCTTTGCCGCCGCGCTGTGCCTCGGCGAGCACCGTGAACTTCAGGTCCGTCTTGTTCTTGAAGTAGAAGCCCGGGCTGACGATCGCCACCGCCACCGGGTTCTTTTCGTCCTGGAACAGCTTCAGCGCATCGTCCGGCTTGTTGCGTACCCCGATGCGTTTGAAGTCGGATCCGGCGATGTTCTTGTCGAGGTAGTCAGCCAGGCTGTCGATGGTTTCACCGGCCTGCTTGTCGGTCGCGTACTTCTCGCCCAGCTTATAGACAACCAGCCCGTATTCCGACTTGGGCGCGTCCTGCCCGGCGATGCCGGTGAGGGCAAGCATCAGGAGGGCGATTGCGGCAACCATGCGTTTCATACGACTCTCGATTACGGCCCACTACTCAAACGACTAAACCCTGCGTCGTCGTTCATTAAACCAAGCCAGCACCACCGGCACGACATAGTAGCTGCCCAGCACGCCGGACAAGCAGCCGACAACCAGCACCATGCCCAGCGAAACGATGCCCAGGTGGCTGGCCGTGACGAGCGACCCAAAGCCGAGCAGCGTCGTCATGCCGCATAACAGGCAGGCGCGTCGCGTCTGCTTGAGTGTTCGCCGGGCGTCGCCGTGGCGCTGGCTGTGCACGAGGTAGACGCCGGCGTCCACGCTGGTGCCGATCAGAATCGGCACGCCGAAGAAGTTGGCGAAGTTGAAGCTCAGGTCCGTCAGCGTCATCACGCCAAGCAGGATCGACAGTGCCGTCAGCAGCGGCAGCAGTGCGATACCCACCGCCAGCGGGCGGCGCAGGTCCACAAACAGCAGCAGGAAGATTGCGATGAAGGCGTACAGGACGCTGCGTCCGAAGCCTTCCACAATAAGTGTCCCGCTTTCGTGAATCTGGATCGTCACGCCGGTTGCTTCCGGGTCGGCCTTCAGGATGGCTGCGTTGAATTCGCCGGCCAGCTCGCGCTCCCACACGTTCTTCGCCGGGTAGACGTACAGCGCATAGACCGTCTTGCCGTCATCGTCGGTGCCGACGTAGCGCGAGCGCAGCACCGGCGGCAGCGTATCGGCCGTGACCGGCGGCGGGTCGGAGTCGCGCTTCAGGTCCCTCATCAGCTTGACGAGATTTCCGAAGAACACCGGCTCGACTTGCGCCAGCCGCACATCCACGCCGTCCGGTCGCTGGGTGCACAGCTCGACGATCTCCTGCACCTGCACGGCCGCGGGCTGGAACGCCTTCTCGTACTTCTCACCGCGCGTCTGCAACTGGCGCAAGGCGCCCTGGAGTTTGCGTGCCGCACTGCGCAGGTCTTTCGCCGTGCTGGGCGTCCCGACGGTTGCAAACTCGGCGGGCAGCGCCTTGTGAATCTCCGCCAGCGTTTCGCGCTTGGCCTGCTCGTGATCCGGCAGGATGCTTTCGGTGCTGCGCACGATTCCTGTGCCTGCCAGGGCGTCGTATTCGGCCTGCAGCTTTCGCAGCTCATCCAGCGAGTGGCTGGTGCTGACGGCGTAGCTGGAGCGCTGGTCGTGGTCGATCAGCAGCTTCTCCCAGTGAATGCCCTCGCTGCTTGGGTCGTTCAACTCGAGAAGATTGTAGTCAAACGGCACCCACCCCCGGCTCAGCTCAATGCCGCTGGTCGCGATTCCGCCGATCATCAGCAGCGCCACAATCAGCGCGCCGATCTTGTGACTCTTCCCGGCGGCGGGGTGAGGCTCCGCGGCGAGTTGCGAGTCCTGCGCGGCCATCGTCGCCTGCAGCGCGGGATCGCCGTCGCCAAGGCGGCGGCTGTCCACGACGACGAGCATGGCCGGGAACACCAGCAACATCGCGACCAGGCACAGCATGATGCCGATGCCGCAGATGATCCCCAACTCGGCCAGCCCGAGAAAGTCGGTGAACGCGGCCGTGCTCAAGGCGGCGGCCGTAGTAACGGCGCCCAGCACCGTGCCCATGCCGATCTCGCGATAGACCTCGATCAACGCGTCGCGCACGCCCAGCCCGCGCTCTATGCCGTGGCGGTAGTGGGCCAGCAGGTGGATGCCGAAATCGATGCCGAGCCCGACCAGCACCACGCCGAACACCATCGCGAAGATGTTCAGGTGGCCGATAAACAACGTGGTGGCCCCGATGGTCCAGCACAGCGCCAGCACCAGCGACAGCACGGCCAGCGCGGGTCGTGCAAGACTGCGGAACGCGATCACGAACATCAGCCCGACGGCGAAGATCGCGAAGATGGTGGCGATGGTCATGTCGCGCCCGCTGGCCGCCATTTCGTCGCTGTAGATCACCGGACGCCCCGACAGCCCGATGGCGAGCTTGGGGTGCTGGGGCTGGACTTTCTCAATGACCTCGCGCGCGTACGCCAGCGGCTCCTGCACCTGGTTGAGTGCGCCGGTGTCCTTGGTAGGTCGGATCGCGACCAGCAACAGCCGGCCCTCCCAAAGGAAGAAGTAGCCATCCTTGTCGAGCGTCGGATCGCTGCTGTCGAAGGCGAACAGGTCCTTCATGGGCGGCTCGTCGCGCTGGGCGGCGAGGTTGTCGTGCACGCCCTGCAGCAGCTTGGCCATCTCACTGCCGGCGCGTTGCAGCGAGGCGTCATCAGGCGCCTGGTCGAGCGAGCCTTCTTCAATGCCGCGGCGCATGCCAAGCAACATGGACGGATAGCTGGGCTCTACAGCCAGTTGCTCGATCAGCGGCTTGCCGGCCTGCACCTGCTGGTTGATCGACTTCAGATCCTGCTGCGGCAGGTACAGCATGCGCGTGCCGCCGAAGCCTTCCGGGTCCACGCGGTCGATGATCACCGGGAAGTAGTCCGGTTTCTTGCGCAGCTCGGCCACGACTTCGCTCGCCGCGGCCTTCATCTCTCTGCGGGTGAGGTCGCCGGGGATGCCGGGGTCATAGTCCGGATGCCCGACCGGCCCGGGTGCCGGCGCGACCATCAGCAGCATCAGCTCCTGGTCGCCGAAGTTGCGCATGAATTTCAGGAAGCGCTTGTTGTACTCAGCGTCCGGGGCGACCAGCGCATTCCGGTCCGTGACGAACTCGAGGCTGATCGCGGTGTAGATCACGGAAGCCAGCGCGGCGACCAGCCCGATCGCCACAATCAGCAATGCGCGCCGGCACACGAAACGCGCCAGCGCCATCAGCGCGCGTTGTCGCCTGCCGGTTTTGGGCTCATCGGTCACGGGGGCAATCTAGCAATGGAGTCGTCAGGCGGCAGTCATCAGGCGGCAGGAACTACCGGCTCCGGGCGTTTCCTCTACACTGCGCCCGCATGAAGACGGCTTTCGTCACAGGCGCCAGCGGGTTCATCGGCTCGGCCGTCGTGCGCGAACTGCTGCGCGACGGTGTGCAGGTTCGTGTGCTAATGCGCCGAGGCTCGGACCGCCGCACGATCGACGCACTTGACGTCGAGGTGATCGAAGGCGGACTGCAGGATATCGCCGCGCTCAGCAAAGGCTTGGTCGGCGCGGACGCCTGCTTTCACGTCGCGGGCATGAACAACATCTCCCTGCGCGGACGCGAGGAGATCAAGGCGATCTATGAGGCCAATGATCGCGGTGCCGGGGTCGTCCTGCGCACGGCCGCGGAGGCAGGCTGCACAGCCATTGTCCACTGCAGCTCGGTGGTGGCGGTCGGGCGCCCGTCCAAGGGTGAGGACCGCCACGCCAACGAGAATGACCTGGTCCACGAACACGAGCTGAGCGTGCACTACGCTCGTAGCAAACTCCTGGGCGAGCTGCGCGCCAAGAAACTCGCGGATGAAGGCGCCCCGGTCGTCATCGTTAACCCGAGCGCGCCGATGGGCCCGTGGGACGTGAAGCCCACCAGCACAGGGCGCGTCGTGCTGGACTTCATGCGCGGCAAGATGCCCGGCTACATGGAGACCGGGTTGAATGTCATCGACGTCGACGACTGCGCGCGCGGGCACATCCTCGCGGCGCAGAAGGGCAAACCCGGTGAGCGCTACATTCTCGCGCACGAGAACCTGCCGATCCTGAAGATCTTCCAGTTGCTGTCCGAGATTACCGGGCTGCCCGCGCCCGGATTCAAGGTGCCCAAGGCGGTCGCGCTGGCCACGGGGTTTTTCAGCGAGCTGAAATCGAAGGTCACGGGCAAGCCGCCGGTCGTGCCGCTCGCGGGCGTGCGCATGGCCCTGCAGCCGATGTGGTACGACAACAGCAAGGCCGTCTCTGAGCTGGGGCTGCCAACCCGCCCGATTACGGAGACGCTGCACCGCGCGGCGGCCTGGTTCGTGGAGCACGGCTATGTAGACGCTCCGCCGAAGAATCCGAACGGATCGGCTGGGGCTTCTAGCCAACTTGAAGAAGTATGAGTCCTGCAAGCAGCGCCAGCAGTACTCCGCCGGCAATCAGCGCGCGGCGCGTGGCTTTCTTTGCGGCCTCGGCTTCCCACCAACTTGTGGGGCGAATGCCTTGCACCAGGAATGTGACGATCGCCGCGAGAATCAGGCAGACGAGGTTGATCGCCACCAGCTCCGCCGCGCCCGTTGCTGCCGCGAAGTGTCCGCTGCCGATCAGCATGCCGGTCACGATCGTGGGCGGCAGCAGCGCGACTGCAACCATCACGCCGATAAGCGTTCCGCTGGCCCCGGCGGTCAGGCTGAGCGCGCCGGCGGTCCCGGCCGCCAGCGCCAGCGCAATATCGCCAAAGCCCACGTGCGTGCGCGAGGCGATTTCGTCTGTGCCCGCGTGCACCCGAAAGATCAGTCCGTAGATCACCGCCAGCCCGATCGCCAGCCCAAAACCGGCCGTCGAGCTGCGCAGTGCCGTGCGGGCCAATTTGCGATCTCCGAGAGTTGTTGCCAGAGCGAGGGCCACGTTCGGGCCTAACAGCGGCGCAATGACCATGGCGCTCAGCACGATTACGCTGCTGTCGCGCACCAGCCCCACGCCCGCGACGACGGTACTCAGGGCGACCATGACCATGAAAACGCGGCTCAGCCTGGCCGTTTCAAGCACGTCCGCGTACAGCTCTTCACGGTTGATTCGACCGACGTCTCTCTTGGGCTTGTCGGTCTTCCGGGGCTCTTCCGGCCGGGGCAGGGTCGCTTCGGCGGGTATCAGAACGACACGGTAATCCTTCAGCCAGTTGAAGCGCTTCTCAAACTCGTCCAGCACGGCCTCGGTGCCGCCCGCTGACGCGAGCACGCGTACGAGCTTCTTGCCCTCGTCGAGTTCCTCGGTCCAGATGCCGTGTACTTCGAAGTCGCTGGCGTCGAAGGACTCCTTCAACTTCTCCGCGTAGTCGCGCGGCAGGATCAATTCGATCATGCGAAGGGCCATGGCGCGACGTTATCCGGTGGGGGCGGGCTTGGCCAGAAATGAGAAACCCGAGGCCTGGCCTCGGGTTCTCATTGGTGCCCAGCGTGGGGTCTGGACTCAGGCTCGCCGTCTGCGGAATTCGGCGAGCCCCTCGAATTTGCCGGGCCAACCTCGCCCACCTGCCGGTGCGGTGGAAGGCAGGGATGCCGGCCCGCCACAAATGTATCCCGGCGCGGGCTCGCGCTCGAATTCGGGCCAAAACTCGACTCGCGGAATTGCGATGTCGCCGAAAGCGAACTCACGAAAACGCTCGGCCGAATGCGATAGGTGGGTTAAGGCAGGGCTTCGATCATCACCGTGTCGCCACTGAGCACGTCCTGCTCCTCGGCGCTGCGCACCATCAGGACGCTCCCGAGCGGGTCGATCAGCTCATGCACGCGGTCGGCGACTTCCTGCGCGTTGGTGTCCGTCGGCATCTGCATCCCGATGATGGTCAGGTCGGCGTCGCCGCTGGTGCGCGCGATCGCCTGCGCGATGCTCTCGCCTTCCCTGCGCACGACCGGTTTGGGGCTCGCCTTTACGCGTACGTCGGCCAGAAGCTTGGCCAGGCGTTCGCGGGCGGTCTCGGCGTCGGCCTCGCTGTCCGTCACCTGCAACAGGCGGATCTTCGCGCCGGACCATTCGCGATGGCTGCGGATGATGTGCGCCAGCAGCAGCATGAGCTCGCCGTTTCGGGACTTGCCGCCCCACCAGACGTCGATGCGCCCTTGCTCGCCGTAGCGGCGGCTGGGGTCGAAACTGAGCAGCAGCACGGATTTGCGCAGTGAGCTGAACACCGGGATCAGTGCCGCCTGCTTTGCCAGCCCCTCGGGCGTTTCACTCAGGCCCATCAGGATGGTGTTCGGCTCGAGCCCGGCCAGTCCATGGCTCTGGGCGACCGTGATCGCGCCCTCGAAGAAATCCGCCGCGAGCTGGCACTCGGCAAAGCCGTCCACGTCCTGCTCGCGCAGGAACTTGGCGATGGCGTCTCGTCGCTCGTGTCGCACGCCGGTCAGCGCGAGCTTGCCGACGTCGCCAACCACGATCTCGACGAACGACAGAATGCCCTGCCCGCGCAGCAACCAGCGGCCGATCTGTACCAGGTGCTTGCGGTTGCGCGGCTGGCCGGTGAAGGCGATCACGTTCGGGCGCCAGTTCTTGGTGCGCTTGGGTGCAGCCTCGAGCTTGAGCAGACTGTGGCGCGCAACGCTGGCCCAGATGCCGCTGCGCAGGTCGCCGAACTCGGTCTTCAGCGAGCGCCGCTCCAGCATCAGGAACACCAGCGCGATCACCGCGATCACCACCAGTGTCGCCGGCACGTTGATCAGGAACATCACGGCGAAGCAGGCAAGCGCGCCGAAGATGGAGACCGACCAGTGCAACTGGAACGTCGGACGGTAGCTGGGGTTGCCGATCAGCTTCTCGATGCCCGCCGCGAGATTCATGGTGCCGTACGTGCTGAGGAAGAACATCGTAATGATGGTCGCCACGAAGTTCAGGCTGCCCGCCCAGACGATGCCGACGGCGATCGCGGTGGTAACCAGCACGGCCGCGCGCGGCTCGGTTTTGTGCTTGAGCTGGCTTGCGAGAAAGTGGGGGACCACCCGGTCAATGGCCAACGCCTGCAGGGTTCGCGGCGCCGCGAGTACGCTGCCAAGTGCCGAGCTGAGCGTTGCTGCCCACACGCCGACCAGCACCAGCTTCAGGTGCGGCCAGATCGCGATTTCCTGCATGACCAGGTTGTTGGTGAGCAGATCGTGGCGGTTGCTGGTCAGGCTGATCCAGACCGTGCTGGTGAGATAGATGACAGCCGTGAAGCCGATGCTGAGCAGCGTGCCGCGCGGGATCGCCTTGCCCGGGTTCTTGAGGTCACCCGACATGCTGGCGCCGACCATGATGCCGGTGACGGCCGGGAAGTAGACGGCGAAGACCACCCAGAAGCCCTGCGGCTGGGCCAGCTCGCGCTGGATGGCGTTCTCTATGGTCAGGTGCAGGTTAGGGTCGACGGCGCCGAGCACGGGCTCAAGCGGCCCGGTCCAGCCGCCGAGGTAGAAGCTGGCGATGCCGGCGAGCAGGATCGCCAGGACAAAGTACTGGACCTTGATGGCGAAGTCCGCGCCGACCCAGGCCAACAGCCCGAACGCGAGCACGATGCCGGTACTGATCCAGCGCGCGTAGGGGTAGGCGTCCGGTACTACCCATTCAAGGGCCTCGGTGAAGCCGATCACGTAGAACGCGACCGACACGGCCTGGGAAAGAAACAGCGGAATGCCGATCGAGCCGCCGAACTCAAGGCCCAGGGTGCGGGTCAGGATGTAGTACGCGCCGCCGGTGCGCACGGTCATGCTGGTGGCGACGGCCGAGAGCGACAGCCCTGTCATCAGCGAGATGGCGTTGGCAATGGCGACGATGATCAGCGCGCCGACCATGCCCACCTGGCCGACAACCCAGCCGGTACGCAGGAAGTAAATCAGCCCGAGGATGGTCAGCACGTTCGGGACGAATACGCCGCCGAAGGTGCCGAACCGTGCCTTCGCTGATTGGGAGGACGCGCTGTCCGCCATAGAGACCGCCGTGGTGACGGGGGCGACTATGCTGGTCACAGCCCCTGTTGCAACGGTAAACTCACCGTCCCCATTCAGGTGATGCGTGATCTGGCTTGCTTTTTCCCGCGCTGCGGGAAATAATATAACGACATTATGTACGAGGCCGGCGTGTCGCATGCGGGACACAGAATCGCAAGCAGGGTGAACTGGGCCGAGCGCCTGCCGCCCGGCCCGTGCGTGCTGGTGGGCGAGCACTTCACGCCGATGGACGCCGAGCTGGTGGCCAAGTTCGTGCCGGGGCGCCCGAAGACGATCGGCGCCGGCGCTTACCTGAAGCACATCCCCGCGAACCCGAACGTCGGGCCCAACATGCTGCACGGCGACGTCACCGACCCGGGCGTTCAGTCGCAGTTGAAAGAGGCGCTCGCGGGCGGCAACAAGGTGTGCGTGCTGATCGACGCGCACCTGACCAAGGGCGGCGACATCCCGCAGCTGATTGCCGCGCTGCAGATCGGCGCGCCGATCGTGCCGATCTATTTCGATGGCCCCTGGTCCAACAGATACAAGGAAGGCGTCGAGGACTACCTGCTGCCGCGCCGCGGCGACCTGCCCGTGAGCCTGAGCATCGGGCATCCGACCGACGCCGCTGGCTACCACGCAGCGCTGCTCGCGCTCGAGTCCGAAGTCTGGATGGCGCGCAAGCGTGACCTGCAGCCGCTGTCGTTCAGCATGGTCCAGCGCCTGCGCGAGGACCCGGACAAGCTGGCACTGGCCGACCCCGTGCGCGGCGACGTCTCGCGCATCAAGGCGCTGACCGGCGCCGTCGCAATCGCGCGCGCAATGCGAAAACGCTGGGGCGAGCAGAAGCGCGTAGGCATCCTGCTGCCCCCCAGCGTCGGCGGCGCGCTGGCCAACATGGCCGCGATCCTGCAGGGGCGCACGGTCGTCAACCTCAACTACACCACCGGCGCCGAGGGCATGGAGTGCGCGGTAAAGCAGGCCGGACTCAAGACCGTGCTCGCGAGCAAGCAGTTCCTGCGCAAGGGCAACATCCAGCCGCCGGCGAACGTCGAGGTGATCTACCTTGAGGACGTGGCCCGCGGCATCGGCGGCTTCGCGAAGCTCAAGGCGCTGCTTGCCGCAAAGTATTTGCCGTACAGGTCACTGCTGTCATTCGCCGGTGCGCTGCGCGAAGCCTCGATGGACGACGACCACGCCGTCATCTTCAGCAGCGGCAGCACGGCCGAGCCGAAAGGCATCCCGGTCACGCATTTCAACATCGTCAGCAACATTGAGCAGGCGGCGCGCGTGCTGGATCTCGATGAGCACGACGGGCTGATCCACATGCTGCCGTTCTTCCATACGTTTGGAAATTTCCTGCTGTGGGCCGGGCTGCACTGGGGCGCGGCGATGTATTTCCTGCCCAATCCGCTGGATGCGGACGCAGTCGGCGCGATGGCGCAGAAGTACAAGGCGACGATCCTGGTCGCCACGCCGACCTTCTTCCAGATCTACTGCAAGAAGTGCACGCCGGAGCAGTTCGCCAGCCTGCGCATCATCGTCGCCGGCGCCGAGAAGCTGCCGCAGCCGTTTGCCGCGCGCTGGCTGGAGAAATACGGCGTGCCGATCTGGGAGGGCTACGGCTGCACCGAGTGCTCGCCGGTCGTGGGCGTCAACCTGCCTGATTACCGCGACCAGCGCGGCAGCCTGAACGGCGGCGTCGGGCGCCCGCTGCCCGGCATACAGATCCGCATCGTCGACCCCGACACGCGCGAGCCGGTCAAGCGCGGCGAGCCCGGGCTGATACTCGTGAAAGGCCCGAACGTGATGCGCGGCTACCTCGACGCGCCGGAAAAGACCGCGGCCGTGATGGATGACGGCTGGTACACGACCGGCGACATCGTGAAGCAGGATGACGACGGCTTTCTGATCATTACGGACCGGCTCAGCCGCTTCAGCAAGATCGGCGGCGAGATGGTCCCGCACGGGAAGGTTGAGGAAGCACTGCACGCGGCGATCAGCTCGACGGACCAGATCTTTGCCGTCACCAGCATTCGCGACGAGAAGAAGGGCGAGCGACTGGCCGTGCTGCACGCGAACTGCACGCACGAGATCGAGTTCGTGCTCAACGAGCTCAAGGGCCAGGGCCTGCCAAATATCTTCATCCCCAAGCCGCGCGACTTTGTGGCCGTGGAAGCTCTGCCGGTACTCGGCACCGGCAAGATGGATTTGAGAACCATGAAACGCATCGCGGAAGAACGATTGAACGGCGGTTGATTCCCTTCTTTGGCCCACGAAGCCACACGAAGAGGCACAAAGGGCGCGGAACAAGGCTACACTCTTCGTGCGACTTCGTGTGTCTTGGTGGGCAATGGTCCTGCATGTTCGGATTCATCACACGCTGGCGGCGCAACAAGATTCGGCAACGGGCGTTCCCGTCTGCGTGGGTGGACATCCTGCGCAAGAACATGGGGCTCTACCCGCGCCTGTCGCCCGAAGACCAGCTCGAGCTGCACGGGCACATCCAGGTCTTCCTCGCCGAGAAGTATTTTGAAGGCTGCCGCGGCGTCGAAATCGACGACGAAATCCGCGTCACCATCGCGGGCAACGCCTGCCTGCTGCTGATGCACCGCGAGACGAACTACTTTCGCGAACTGCTGACCATCCTGGTCTACCCCAGCGTCTTTTTCGTCGAGCACAAGGAAGTGGACGAGCACGGCTTCGAGATGACCGAGGTGATGGAAAACGCCGGCGAAAGCTGGGACCGCGGCAATGTGATCATCGCCTGGGACACGGCCAAGCGCGGCGCGCTCGACCCGCGCGACGGGCTGAACGTGATCATCCACGAGTTCGCCCACCAGCTTGATTCCGAGGCCGGCGACGTCGACGGCGCTCCCGAAATGGAATCACGCGAGCAGGCCGAGCAATGGGCAGACGTGTTCAGGCTCGAGTACAAGCGCCTGTGCGACGACGTTGACAGCAACATCGAGACGCTTATCGACGAGTACGGCGCCACCAACCCGGCCGAGTTTTTCGCCGTCTGTGTCGAGACCTTCTTCGAGAAAGCCCACCAGCTCAAGGAGCACCACCCCGACCTCTACGCCGCCCTAAGCCGCTACTTCAAGCAAGACCCGGCAAAGTGGCAACGCACGGCGGCGGGATAGCCCGGGCTGCAAAGCCCGGGTGTGATTCCCGCTCGTCGCCGGTCGTGATCCCGGGCCATTGCTGGCCGGGCTATGACTTCGCCATGCGGCGCAGGACCGTGTGAAGAATGCCGCCGTTGCGGTAGTACTCGACTTCCATGGCGTTGTGGAGGCGGCAGGTCACTTCGAACTGCTTGTCGCCGGTCTTCACGATCAGCGTTTGCTTGGGCTTCACGTCGTTGGGCACCTCGATGTCGAAGGTCTCGTCGCCCGTCAGCCCGAGGCTGGCCGCGTTCTCGCCGTCCTTGAAGGTCAGGGGCAGCACGCCCATGCCGATCAGGTTTGAGCGGTGAATGCGCTCGTAGCTCTCGGCGATCACCGCCTTGATGCCCAGCAGCAGCGTGCCCTTGGCCGCCCAGTCGCGGCTGCTGCCCATGCCGTAGTCCTTGCCCGCCAGCACAATCAGCGGCGTGCCCGCCTTGATGTAGTGCTCGCTGGCCGGGTAGACGTAGCGGACTTTCCCGTCCGTGTAATCCGTCGTCCAGCCGCCCTCGGTGCCCGGCGCGAGCTGGTTGCGAATGCGCTTGTTGGCGAACGTCCCGCGCATCATCACTTCGTGGTTGCCGCGGCGTGAGCCGTAGCTGTTAAAGTCCTTCTTCTCCACGCCGTGCGACAGCAGGTACTCGCCTGCCGGCGTCTTCGGGTCGATGCTGCCGGCCGGCGAGATGTGGTCCGTCGTCACGGAATCCGCCAGCTTCAGCAGGCAGCGCGCGCCCTTGATGCTTTCGATCGGCGCGGGCTCAGTGGCCATGTCCATGAAGAACGTCGGCTCCTGGATGTAGGTGCTCTTGCTGTTCCAGTCGTACAGCGCGCCGCCGCCCGGCGTGATCGCCTGCCACTCGTCGCCGCCCCCTTCGAACACTCCCGCGTAGCGCTGCTGGAACTGCTCGCGCGTCACGGCCGAGTGGATGGCCGCCTCAATCTCTTTCTGCGTCGGCCAGATGTCTTTCAGGAAGACGTCCTTGCCCTCGCTGTCCTTGCCGATGGGGTCGGAAGTGAGGTCAATGTCGACCGTGCCGGCCAGCGCGTAGGCCACCACCAGCGGCGGGCTGGCGAGGTAGTTCGCCTTCACGTCCGCATGCACGCGGCCTTCGAAGTTGCGGTTGCCGCTGAGCACGCTGGCCGCGACCAGGTTGTGCTCGCGCACCGCGTTGCCGATCGCGTCGGGCAGCGGGCCGGAGTTGCCGATGCAGGTCGTGCAGCCGTAGCCGACGATGTCGTATCCCAGCTTCTCGAGGTCGCCCAGTACGCCGGCCTTCTTCAGGTAGTCGGTCACAACCTGGCTGCCCGGCGCGAGACTGGTCTTCACCCACGGCTTCTGCTTGAGCCCGCGCTTGACCGCGTTGCGCGCGAGCAGCCCGGCGCCCAACATGACCGACGGGTTGCTGGTGTTCGTGCAACTGGTGATCGCCGCGATCACCACCGCGCCGTGGTTCAGCTTGAACTTCTGGCCGTTGTATTCGACGTCCACGCCCGGCTCATCGGCGACGGCCGTCGCGACGCCGTTGTCCTTCCTGGCCGCTGCCGCCCCGCCTTCGTCGGCCATGCTGCCGACGCGTGCGGCCGCGGCCTGCGATTTGACACCGAAGGTATCGGCGAGGTCCTTGTGCCACTGCGGCTTCATCGAGTCGAGGTCGATGCGGTCCTGCGGGCGCTTGGGGCCGGCGAGCGCGGGCTTCACGTCCGCGAGGTCGAGGTGCAGCTCGGCGCTGTAGCTGATCTTGCGCTTGGCGTCGCGCCAGAGGCCCTGCTCGCGGCAGTACAGCTCGACGGTCTTGATCAGGTCGTCGTCGCGCCCGGAGAGCTTCATGTAGTCCAGCGTGTGCTGGTCCACCGGGAAGAAGCCGCAGGTCGCGCCGTATTCGGGGGCCATGTTGGCGATCGTCGCGCGCGTGGCGAGCGACATGTCGTCGAGCCCGCTGCCGTAGAACTCCACGAACTTGCCGACCACGCCGTGGGCGCGCAGCATCTGGGTGACGCGCAGCACCAGGTCGGTCGCCGTCGCGCCTTCGGGCAGCTTGCCCTTCAGTTCCATGCCGACGACCTCGGGAACCAGCATGGCGACCGGCTGGCCGAGCATCACGGCCTCGGCCTCGATGCCGCCGACGCCCCAGCCCAGCACGCCGAGCCCGTTGATCATCGTCGTGTGGCTGTCGGTGCCGACCAGCGAGTCGGGGAACAGCGTGCCGTCTTTCTCCCAGACGACCTTGGCGAGGTACTCAAGGTTGACCTGGTGCACGATGCCCGTAGCGGGCGGGACGACGCGGAAGTTGTCGAACGCGGTCTGGCCCCACTTGAGAAACTCATAGCGCTCGTTGTTGCGCTCGAACTCGATGCGCGAGTTGGTCTTCAGCGCGTCCGGTGTGCCGAAGGCGTCGACCTGCACGCTGTGGTCGATCACGAGATCGCACGGGACGAGCGGGTTTACCTTCTGCGGGTCGCCGCCCATGCGCTTCATGGCGGCGCGCATCGCGGCAAGGTCAACCACCGCGGGCACGCCTGTAAAATCCTGCAGCACCACGCGCCCGGGCATGAAGTTGATCTCGACGTCCTTCTGCGCAATCGTTTTGGCGTCGTAGCTCGCCAGCGCCTTCACATCTTCTTCGGTGTAGCCCTCGCCGTCGAGGTTGCGGAGGATGCTCTCGAGCAGGATCTTGATTGTGTAGGGCAGGTTCTCTGCGCCCTTCACCTTGTCGAGGCGGTAGATCGTCTTGTCACCCAGCGGAGTCTTAAGTGTCGCGCGTGCTTCGTCCCGGATTGTCATCTCGTCCCCTTGTCACTTGTCTCACAGCGTAACGACTGGCGATGCCCCCTTATGCCATACGGGGGGCGGTTTTGCACCGTTGCCGCAGATGCCCGTCTGTGTTGATATATCCCCGGATGAAGCAATCGGAATCGCACGACGAACTCTCCATCAACTTCGAGCTGGGGCTCTATGAGCTAGGCCGAACGTTGTATCCGCGCTCGCGCCGCGTGCTGGACGGGTTGGTGGTCACCTACGCCGCGGCCGGGCGGCATGCGGACGCCCTGCAGGCGTCAGCCGAGCTGCTGAAGGCCGAGCCGGACAACCCGCGCCATCACTACAACTACGCCTGCGGGCTTTGCTGCCTCGGGCGCACTGAGGAAGCGCTGGCCGCGCTGGAGAAGGCCTGCCAGCTTGGGTTCACGGATTTCGAGCACCTGACCAACGACCCGGACCTCACGCCCCTGCGCGACTGCCCGCAATTCCGCGAGTTCCAGAAGAAGGCGCTGGTCCAGCGCAGCCAGCGACTCAAGAAGACCGACGAGTAGCATTGGCTTCCAGCCGATGGCGCTTGGACGGGCCTCTGGCCTGTCCTTGCATCGGCCTCCGGCCAGTGCCGACTACATCGGCGGGACGCCGATGCTACTCAAGCTTCCAGAGCCGGAATTCAAGCAGGTCGCCGCCGACGCGCTCGATCAGGTAGGCGCGCTCGCCGACGTTCCATGAGCCGACGATCCGCCCGAAGTCGGCTGGTGCGCCCTCCAGCTTCTGCTCATTGAGCTTGCCTTGCTGGTAGCGATAGAGCTTGCTGCCGCGCTGCAGCAGGTCAAAACCGCCCAGGCGTGCGGCCAGCTCATATGTGCCGGGCTGCTCGGATTCGTCGGCCGGGAGCGGCGTTGCGCTGGTGCCGTCGATCATGCTGCCGCCCGCGAGCACGGCCCCGCCTTTGCAGTGGATGAACGCCGCCACCAGCGGGCCGTCGCCGGACTTCAGCGGCGTGATGCTCGCGCCGTTCGCTAGAAACACCTGGTTCTGCTTGCCTTGGTTCTCGGCGACGAAGTAGAGCCCGGCGTCGTTGACGCACGTGCGCGCGCCGTCGTCCCAGGCGTAGACCCGGGCGGCGTCGGCATGGACTACCGGCGCGAGCCCGTCAGCGTCGACCGTCCAGATGCTCGCCGACTTGTCGTTGCAGACGACGTTGAGGTACAGCCGCCCGCCGGCGATCAGGCTCAGGATGCGGTCCACCTGACGGTCGTAGTCCTCGACTCCGTTGCGCTCCCAGCAGGGCACGAACGTCCCGTCCTTCAGCCAGTAGAAGTCGTATGTCCCGGCGCTGTAGAACGCCACCAGCAGCCGGTTGTCGGTCCACCAGGCGTAGCTTGCGCCGCCGTGGTTGGCCTTGTCGCTCAATACCAGCGGCTCGGCCGTGGTTCCCTTGATTTCGTAGATGCTGTTGCGGCCTTCGTAGTCCGTGTCGTACAGGAAGACGCGCTCGCCGCCGCGGGTGATGCGGGCGCGCATGGCGAACGCCTTGCCGGTATTCAGGCGTACTTGCTCGGCCTCGGCGCCCTTGAGCTTCCAGAACTCGTTGACGCCGTCGCGGACGTAGGTGATGAACGTCGCGCCGCCCGACTGCACCAGCTCAAGGCTGACGCGTTTGCCGCTGCCGCGCTTGTAGCCCAGTACCGGGCTGACCGTGGTGCCGTCGACGTACCAGACGGGTGGATCCTCGGTGAACTGGTCGCCGCCGAGAAAGTAGCTTGAGCCGTTCGGGCGTACTTCCGGCGCGCCGCCGCGGCGGGAAACCTCAACGCGGAAAGCCTTGCCGTCGTTGCCGTTGACGCGGGTCAGCGTCCACGCAGCGTCCTGGGCCAGCGGAGACCCGCTTGCCAGCAGCCACGGTAAAGCCAGCAGGATTGCCGAAAGTGCGCGAAGCAATATGTGCGCCCCAGGGGCCGAAACGGGGGACCCAGTGTAGTCGGACGGGGCGTCTGCGGCAGCCCCTATCCGGAGTTTGCCCACACCGTTCCCTTTCGGGCGGCGCGCTGTATCTTCGCGCCCATGCTCTGGAAAATCCGACTGATTCCGACTCAGGGGGCCGCGAGCCCCGAAAGCCTGCGGGTTGCGAAGCGGCTCGCATCGGCCGGCGTGCACGCGGAAGGCATCGTTCACCACCGTCTCTTCCTTATTGAGGGGCTGATCAGCGAAGACGAAGCCGAGCGCGCGGCGAACAGCCTGCTGCGCGACCCGGTGCTGGAAAAGGCCGAGGTCTACGAAGGCACAGCGGCCGAGCCCGAGGGCGACCGCCTGTACCACATCATGCGCCGCACAGGCGTGATGGACCCGGTGGAGGCCTCACTGACCCGCGCGCTTCGTGACATGGGCGTTGAGCCGGAGGCGGTCAAGTCGGCCGACCAGTACGTGTTCAAGGACAAGCCGAGCGCGCAGGATCTTTCTCGCGCCGCGCCGACCCTGGGCAATATCGTTGTAGACGAGGCGCACCACGGGCCGCTGACGCTCGAGAAGCTGCCGCGCGGGCGCAAGTACGAATTCCGGCGCATTGAGGTCGAGGTGCGCAGCTTCGACGACGAGCACCTGGCGCAGGTGAACAAGCAGCACCGGCTTGCTCTCAACGCCGACGAGATGCGCGCCGTGCGCGACCACTTCGAAGGCCTCAAGCGCGAGCCGACGGATATCGAGCTGCAGACCGTCGCGCAGACATGGTCCGAGCACTGCAAGCACAAGACGCTCGGCGGCCACGTCTACTACCGCGAAAAAGGCGCGAACGGCGAAGACCACGTCGAGCAGGACAGCCTGTTCGACCTGCCGGACCTGCCGCAAAACGGCAAGATCGACAACCTGCTGAAAGACACGATCTTCAAGGCTACCACCGAGCTGAACAAGGACTGGTGCCTGAGCGTGTTCAAGGACAACGCGGGCGTGATCGCGTTCGATGAGCAGGACGCCATCTGCTTCAAGGTCGAGACACACAACCACCCCAGCGCGATTGAGCCCTACGGCGGCGCGGGCACCGGCATCGGCGGCGTGATCCGCGACATTCTCGGCACGGGCCTCGGCGCGCGCCCGATTGTGAACACCGACGTGTTCTGTTTCGGCCCGCCGGACCTGCCGCGCGAGGATGTGCCGCGCGGCGCGCTGCACCCGCGCAAGATCATGCAGGGGGTGGTCAGCGGCGTGCGCGACTATGGCAACCGCATGGGCATACCGACGGCGAACGGCAGCCTGCACTTCGACCCGCGCTACACCGGCAACCCGCTGGTGTATGCCGGCAGCGTCGGGATCATGCCGCGCGACAAGATCGAGAAACGCGCCAGGACCGGCGACCACATCCTCGTGATCGGCGGGCGCACAGGCCGCGACGGAATCGGCGGCGCGACCTTCAGCAGCGAAGAACTCACCAGCAAGAGCGAGGTTGTCAGCAGCGGCGCCGTCCAGATCGGCAACGCCATCCAGGAGCAGATGGTGCTCGAAACCCTGCTCAAAGCGCGCGATCGCGGGCTGTTCACGGCCGTCACCGACTGCGGCGCGGGCGGGCTGTCCAGCGCGGTAGGGGAGATGGGCGAGGAACTCGGCGCCGAGGTCGAGCTTGCGCGCGTGCCGCTGAAGTACGAAGGCCTGACGTACCTCGAGACCTGGATCAGCGAAGCGCAGGAGCGGATGGTGATCTCCGTGCCCGAGATGAAGGTCAAAGAGGCGCTGGAGCTGTTCGAGTCCGAGGATGTGGAAGCGACCGACATCGGCACGTTCACCGGCGACAAGCAACTGCGCCTGACGTGGCACGGCGAAGTGGTCTGCGACGTCGGCATGGAATTCCTGCACGACGGGATGCCGAAAGTCTGGCGCGACGCCGTCTGGACCGCGCCGGAGCATCGAGTGGTGGCGGGCGGCAGTGTGAAGCCCGAAGATGCGACCGGCGTGCTCAAGGCGATCCTCGGCGCGTGGAACGTCTGCAGCAAGGAATGGGTCGTGCGCCAGTACGACCACGAAGTGCAGGCCGGCAGCGCTGTTAAACCGTTCACCGGCGTGAAGCGCGACGGGCCCAGTGACGGCTGCGCGGTTGTGCCCAAGCTCGACAGCGACGACGCGCTTGTTGTCAGCAACGGCTTGAACACCCGCTACGGCGACGTGGACCCGTACTGGATGGCGATGTCCAACATCGACGAAGCGCTGCGCAACTACGTGGCGACCGGCGGCGACATCGACCACTGCGCGATCCTCGACAACTTCTCCTGGGGCAACTGCAACAAGGATGACCGGCTCGGCGCGGCCGTGCGGGCCTGCTACGCCTGCCTGCACGCGGCGCGCGCGTACGGCACGCCGTTCATCTCGGGCAAGGACAGCCTCAATAACGAGTTCCTGACCGAGGCGGGCGTGAGCATTCACATCCCGCACACGCTGCTGATCAGCGCCATCGGCAAGGCCGTCAGCCTCGATGCGCTGACGACGTCAGACCTGAAAAAGCCCGGCAACAAGCTGTTCCTCGTGGGGCACACGCGGCGCGAGTTCGCCGGCTCGCACTTCGAGATGGTCACGGGGCGTAGGGGCGACATGCCGCCGCGCGTGGACCCGGCGCTGGCGCTCAAGGCATTCCGCGCGATCAACGCGGCGCAGGAGGCGGGCATCGTGCGCGCCGCACACGACTGCGCCGAGGGCGGGCTGGCCGTCTGCCTCGCAGAGATGTGCATCGGCGGGCGCCTCGGCGCGAAGGTGCGCCTGAGCCAGGAACTCGCCGCAACCGACAACGACATCGACGACAACGTGCTGCTGTTCGGCGAAAGCAACAGCCGCCTCGTGCTCGAGGTCGAGCCCAGCAACGAGGCCGGGTTGTATCGGTTCTTTGAGGGCGTGCCGTTGTTCGAGATCGGCGAAGTCACCAAGGACCCGCGCCTGCACATTACGGCGTTGCAGGGCACGGTGCCGATCGACGTGCCGGTGGCCGAGTTGGTCAGCGCCTGGCGCAACCCGCTGTACGAAATCATGGGCGAGGGCGCGAGGTAGCCGAACTGCCACATGGACAGGACAGTCAGGACGTCCAGGAAGCGGGTTGCGTGTTGTTCCAGCAGTGGCTATTCGCGCGCATCAAACAGTTCCGGGTGTTCCAGTCGCTTGAAGTCCAAGCGACGGCCGCCAAAGTTCACGAGCAGGCCGACCTCCTTACCGGTGCCCTTCAGGTAGTTGATGACCTGCGATTGGTGTTCGGGCAAGAGTTTTGCGACGGCCTTCAGCTCAATGATCACGGTTTCATCGACCATGATGTCTGCAAAAAAGCTCCCAACGACTTCGCCTCTGAACAACACTTCAACCGCTACTTCGCTTTGCGCGTTGAAACCAGCCTGCTTGAGTGCGATCAGCAGAGCCTTGTGGTAAACGGATTCACTGAAACCGGCACCAAGTTCTCGAAACACATCAATGCAGATGCCGATGATTCGATGGGTAAGTTCTTCATGACGCATGGGATGGCTCCTGGACCAGTAGGGAAGTGATGCCAATGTCCTAAATGTCCTGACTGTCCTGTCCAAATACTAAAGTAGTTCTCTATGTCTGTTGGCCCGAACCATGCCGCATACACCTCAAACCGCTGTCACCCGTTTGCTGCAAGGCGTCACTGCCGCGCGCAACATTGCGCCGGGTGACCGCATCGGCGTGCAGCCGCACCTGATTGTGCTTGGCCCACGCGACGGGCTTGCGGCGCTGAAGGCGTTTCGGCTTGCCGGTGGCGACAAAGTGGCCGATCCCGCGCGCGTCGTGCTGTTCAGCGATGACAACCTGCCCGCGCCCGACGCAGCCGCGGCCGGGCGACGCAAACAGTTGATGGATGCAGCCGCGCAGGCGGGCGTCACCCGCATCATCGCCCGCGCCGGTTGCGAGTTGGCACACTGCCTCGATAACGCACTGGTTGTGCCGGGCGAACTGGCCGTCTCCAACCTGCCCGAAATCCACCTGCTTGGCGGAATCGGTGCGCTGGGGCTGCGCGGCACGGTGCGCGACCTGGCCGGGCTGCTTGCCGGCAGGCCCCTTTCTGTCACCGTGCCGCAAAGCGTGCGCGCCGACCTGGCGGGCCAGCGGCAGGCGCTGGTTTCCGGGCGCGACGTGTTCTTCACACTGCGGCGCGAACTGGGACGCGACCGCCTGCTCGGGCGCGCGCTTGAAATCGGCGGCGACGGGCTGGCAACCCTGGCGCTGCACGAGCGCATGGGGCTCTGCGCGCAGGCCGCGCACGCGGGCGTGGCGGGCGTGATGTGCCTGCCGGACCGCGCAGGCGTGGCCGAGCTCAACAAGCGCATCGCGCGACCGTACACGACGATCGAGCCGGAGAAGGACGCCGCCTACGCGCACCGCGCCACGGCCGACCTGGCGCATGCACAGATAAGCGTCGTGCCGCCCGAAGGTGTGGACCAATGGCGCACCATCGGTGAAGCGAGCGGCGAGCCCGTGCGGCGCGTCGTGATCGGCGGGCAGTCAACCTGCGGGCACGAAGCGCTGAAGACCGCCGCCGAGATCATCAAGCTGCGCCGCAAGAGCCCGCAGGTGGAATGCGCCATCGTGCCGGACAGCCGCGAGGTGTACGAGTCCGCGCTGGCGCATGACGTGATCGGGCAGCTCGTGGAGGGCGGCGTGCATGTGTATCCGCCCGGCACGCCGGTCGCTTCCCTGTGCGGCGACGGCGCGCTTGTTACATGTGTGACAGGCGAGGCCAACTGCTGGCGGGCGGGAATCGTCGCGGCGGCCACGGCCGCATGCGCCGGCGCAATCGTGCACCCAGAGCGGCTTGATCAGCAGCCGCATCGAGACAGCAAACTCTCCGGGCGTCGTCCGAAGCCTACCTAGCCTACGGGACGTCGTAGCTGCGGGGCTCAACCCTACCGCGCGAGCCAACTTCGGCCGCGTGGATCGTGAGTTTTCTGCCGCTGATCACGAGCGAGTAGTCGCTCGCTTGGTAGTAAGTGCCCTTCAAAGTGTCCTCAGTGATGCCGAGTTTGGAACACTTTGCTGCGTCAAGCTTGCCGCTAATGGATCGGTAGAAAGCAGCACGGTCGCTGGCGAAGCTGGCTTTCAACTTCACCTGCTGGGCGATCGTACCCATGGCTGTGACCGCTTCGGTCTGTACAGCGGAGTCTACCGGCGTGATGTCCACGAGCGGGTTGTCCAGTCGATCCTGCTCGACGATACGGCCGCGATTGGCGCCATTCCCGAACTCGTCCTCACAGGCGGTCAACAGAACACAGGCGCCTGTAAGCAGTAGGCAGAGTGCAAACATCAGCGGCTTCATTCGCTGCTCCGGATAATCTTGCCCGTTCTTGCGTTGATCAGCACCCACTGGCGACCGCCCGAGCGCACGCTGCCGACGCTGATCTCGAGGTCGCCCAGCAACTGGCGGTGGATGCTGTAGTCGCCGAGGGTGTAGTCGCCCGGCTCAAGATTCGCGCCAAGCGCGGCCTGCACCCCGGCGTCGTCGAGCTTGCCCAACAGTTTGTCGAGGTCGAAGTCCGGCGCGAGCTTGCGGATGCCCTCGCACACCTTTTCGATGTTCGCGGCGGCTTCGGCGCGGCGTTTCTCAAACACTTCGTAGCTCTGCTCGGCCCCGACGATCCATTTCAGGGCCTCGCCAAGCTGCGGGTTTTCGACGTTGTTCGCCTCGGGGTCCTTGTCGTCGGCCAGCTTCTTGTAGGCGTCCACCACGGCCGTCGTGTCCAGCTCAGCCTCGAGGTAGAACGGGTGCGCCGGGTGGTGGGCCTTCAGCGTCGCGATCATGCGCCCGTCGTCGTCGCGCCAGCTCAGGTCGAAGTCTTCCATGCTGTAGTGGCGCACTTCGAGGTTCAGGCTGTCGTCATAGTTGAACGCCTGCAGAATTTCCCAGCCGCGCCCTCGGGGCAGCCGGTCCGTTTTCAGCTTCGGCTCCTTGATGCGCTTTGCCGCGACGGCCTTCAACAGCAGCGTGATCCAGTCTGCGCCCAGCTTGACGTAGAGTTCTCCCTCGGCGTTGGTGTCGTCGCGCTGGCCGTCAAAGCCGGTCAACAGCAGGCCTTCCATGTCGACCCACGACATGCTGTTGGAGTAGGGGCTGCGGTAGACGCGGATGCCGACGAAATTGGAATCCGGCTTGGGCGCCTTGGTCGGGTTGTCCTCGTCGTTCGTGTCGAGGTACCAGTCGCTGCTGGGAACGTAGATGCCCTCCCACTCGTCGCCGGCCCAGATCTTGTAGGTGCCGCCGGAGCCCTGCCACAGCTCCTCAATGTGGAACTGCTTGGGGTCGTAGGTGGTGCCTTTCAGCAGGTCCATGCTCAGCCCCAGGCGTTCCAGCCGCTGGGGGAGCGCGTCCTTTTCGTTGAACAGGGGCTCGCTGTTGCCGCGCCAGGTCGGCTTGGGCTCGGCCATGATTGCGGTCGCAATCTGGGTCAGGATGCCCCGGGCCTCGGCGTGCTTGGCCCTTGAGCTCAGCTCGGCGGCCATGGTGACCATCCCGTCGCTGCTTCCAACCAGCTTCAACTCAAGGGCGTCCGCGAGGGCCTGGTCGGTCAGCGCCGTGGTCAGGCGATAGCGGGCCATGTCGCCGGAAAAGCCCAGCATTTCGACGTTCTTGATGCCCTCGACGCCCGCGATGCGCCCGGCGGTTTCGCTCATGGGCCGCAGGTAGCCTCGGCTCAGGGCCACCAGGCGGATCTCGACCCGCCGCTCCGTGGCGTCCTGTGCGCCCGAAGGCGCGCTGATCAGGGGCAGCGTGGCCAGCGCGAGAATCAGGATGGACAGCCTGAGTTTCATGGACGGCGCTCCGGTTTCAGAAACAATGCAACCGGCCAAAGCGTTACCTGAATAATCCGGACGCTTGACCCACTGGCGCTTGCCCGTGAGTATAACGGCTTGCCACCTGTGACGATAGCACTGCCGCTTGGGCACGCAGCCAGGTTACCGAGTTCGAGACACGAGCCTCACGATGGGTGTAGTAGACACAGTCCTTCGTTTCTTCGTCGGCACGCGCAATGAGCGCCTGGTGCGGTCGATGAAGCCGAAAGTGGACCAGATCGTCTCCCTGTTTCCCGAGACGAACAAGCTGACCGACGACGAGCTCAAGGCCAAGACGGCCGAGTTCAAGCAACGCCTCCGCGATGGCGAGACGCTCGACGATCTGCAGGTCGAGGCCTTTGCCTGCGTGCGTGAGGCAAGCTGGCGAATGCTCGGCGCCCGGCGCTGGGTTACCGACCCGCGAACCGGGCAGGAGATTCCCTACAAGGCGCATTTCCCCGTCCAGCTGATGGGCGGCATGGTGCTGCACAGCGGGCTGATCGCCGAGATGGTCACCGGCGAAGGCAAGACCTTCGTTGCGACGCTGGCCATGTACCTCAACGCACTCGAAGGCCGCGGCGTCCACGTCATCACCGTCAACGACTACCTCGCCCGCCGCGATGCCGAGGAACAGGGCCGCGTGCTCGGGCTGCTGGGCATGACGGTCGGCTTCATCCAGTCCGACATGGACAACGAAGAACGCCGCGCCATGTACGGGCGCGACGTCACCTACGGCACCAACAACGAGTTCGGCTTCGACTACCTGCGCGACAACATGAAGGTCGACCCGCGCCAGCAGTGCCAGCG
This sequence comes from Planctomycetota bacterium, assembly GCA_020638675.1. Taxonomy (GTDB): domain Bacteria; phylum Planctomycetota; class UBA8742; order UBA2392; family UBA2392; genus JACKID01. The sequence continues at coordinate 237,903 of JACKID010000002.1, read as the reverse complement.
CGACCTGCACTACGCCATCATCGACGAAGTCGACAGCATTCTCATCGACGAAGCCCGAACCCCGCTCATCATCAGCGGCAGCCCAGAGGGCACGGCCGAGCTGTACGCCCAGGCGGACAAGATCGCCAAGACGCTCGAGGGCGTCGACGCCGAAGAGCTGAAGGAAAAGCTCGCGGACAAGCACGGCAAGAACGTGATGATGCAGGACAAGAACATCTATCTGGATGCCCTGTCCGACTACGACTTCGAGAAGAAGGAAAAGGAAAGCCAGTGCCTTCTGACCGAGACGGGCGTCAAGAAGGTCGAGAAAGCGCTGGGCATCAAGAACCTGTACGACGGCGCGCACATGCAGTGGCCCCACTTGATTGAGCAGGCCCTGCGCGCCAACAACCTGTTTCACCTCGACAAGGAATACGTGATCTATGACGGCGACGAGGGCACGGAAGTCGTCATCGTCGACGAGTTCACCGGGCGCATGCAGCACGGGCGCCGCTGGTCGGACGGGCTGCACCAGGCCGTCGAAGCCAAGCACAACCTGAAGCCCCGCGCCGAAAGCTTCACGCTGGCGACCATCACGCTGCAGAACTACTTCAAGCTGTACAACAAGCTGTCCGGCATGACCGGCACGGCCATGACCGAGGCGGCCGAGTTCGCCAAGATTTACAACCTCGACGTCGTCGCCATGCCGACCAACCGCCCGCTGGTGCGCGAGGACCGCGAAGACCTGATCTACGGCACCGGCGAAGAGAAGTGGAACGCCATCGCCGACGAGATCGCCAAGATGCACGAGATCGGGCGCCCGATCCTCGTCGGCACCACCAGCGTCGAGAAGTCCGAGCATCTGTCCCGCCTGCTCGATCAGCGCGGGCTGAAGCACAACACGCTCAACGCCAAGTTCCACGAGCGCGAGGCCGACATTGTCGCGCAGGCCGGCAAGAAGGGCGCCATCACGGTCGCCACGAACATGGCAGGCCGCGGCACGGACATTCTGCTCGGCGGCAACCCGAAGTACCTCGGGCTGCAGGACCTTAAAAAGGAAGGCATCAGCGTCGAGTCGCTGCTGCCCACCGAGCTGCAGAACGTGCCGTCGTGGACCGTCCCGCGCGACACGCTGCTGAAGGCCGAAGTCGAGTTCGACGAGATGATCAGCGAGCGCGCCAAGAAGTACGCGCCCGAGTGCGAGGCCGAGCACGACGCGATCATCGAGGTCGGCGGGCTGTGCGTGATCGGAACGGAACGACACGAGTCGCGCCGCATCGACAACCAGCTGCGCGGTCGCTGCGGTCGCCAGGGCGACCCGGGCTCCAGCCAGTTTTTCTTGTCATTGGAAGACGACCTGATGCGCCTGTTTGCCGGCCCCCGCATTAAGGGGCTGATGCAGACGCTTGGCCTCAAGGACGGGCAGCCGATCCAGGCCAAGATGGTCAGCAGCAGCGTCGAGCGCGCGCAGAAGAAGGTCGAGCAGCGAAACTTTGACATCCGCAAGAACCTGATCGAATACGACGACGTCAACAACGGACAGCGCAAGGCGGTCTACCGTATGCGCCAGGTGTTCCTGGCCGGCATGTCACGCGGCGACTACTTCGAGCTTGAGAACCAGGTCCGCAAGCACGTCCGCGCGCAGATCCGCGAGATCGACAAGCTCGACAGCGTGACCGACAAGACGCGCTTCTCGGCAAGAGTCGCCAAGGAACTCAGCGAGTGGGCCGACAAGGAGCACCAGGCCGAGATCAGCGAAGACGCCCTGCGCGACATCATGTGCGAAGAGGCCGTGTTCCGCCTGGCGCAGACAGTCCGCGGGCGCGTGCACGGCGAAAAGCTGCGCGAGGCCGTGGTCGACCGCATCGACAACGTCATCCAGGCGATGCTCGAGAAGAACGTACTGAAAGACGTCGAGCGCAAGGAACTCTGGAACCTGCCGGAAGTCGCCGCCGAGTACCACAAGGCCTTCAACGACAAGCTCGACATCGACGCGCTGCCCAAGGGCGAAGGCGGGCCCGAGCACGCGACCGCGCTCAAGAACCACATGCTCGACCAGGCGCTCAAGCTGTACGAGGAGCGCGAGAAGAAGATCTGCAGTGACCCGGAAGGCAACCCGCTGAAGACGCCGGCCGGCCGCCCCGCCAACGGGCGCATGCGCCAGCTCGAGCGCTACCTGCTTCTGCAAAGCATCGACGAGCACTGGAAGCAGCATCTGCGCAACCTCGACGTGCTGAAGGGCAGCATCCACTGGGAAAGCTACGCACAGAAAGACCCGAAGGATGCGTACAAGAAAAAGGGCCACGAGATTTTCGAGATCATGCTCGACCAGGTGGACCTTGAGGTCATCAGCACGCTGTTCCGCATCGAGGTCAAGTTCGAGGAACCACCGAAGCCGCAGCGCGCGATGGATGCCGGTGCCGTGGCTAACAAGCCCGCGATCGGCACGACCTCAACCAGCGGCATGGCCCCGCCGCAGCCCACCGCCGCACAGGCCGAAACGCGCCGCCAGATGGACGCCGCTTCGCAAAGCGCACCCAGCGCCAACACCGGCTACCGGGCCAGAGAAAAGAAAAAGCTCCCCGGCCCCAACGAGCCCTGCTGGTGCGGCTCCGGCAAGAAGTACAAAAAGTGCCACATGGCTGAGGACGAAGCCAAGACAGCGCGCTAGCCCAAACAAAGAACTCGCCCGGCAAGCGCCGGGCGAGTTTGTGTTGGTGGCTGCTGCTACTCCATGACGACGTCGAAGCTGTCCTTGATGACCTCGCTGCCGCCCTGCTTTACGGCGACCCAGAACTTCATGCCTTCCTTCAACTCCTTGGGAAGCTGCGTGTGGCAGTCGTAGACGCCTTCGTCGGCCGACCAGCTTCCTGTGCCTCGCGGTGCGAGTTCCTTGCCGTCCTTGTCGCCGATCCAGACCGCGACCGTCGCGTCCGACACGTCCTTGCCGCCCTTCTGCAGGTGGACTTCGAACACCAGCTCGCCGCCCGCTTCCGGGTCGCCGATCTGCGTCGCGCCGTAGTGCCAGTCGTCCTTGGTGCGGTGGCCAAGGTCGTGCTGCTCACCTTCGTGGTGGTGGCCGCCGTCTTCATGCGAATGGCCGGCTTCGTTGCCGCCAGCGTTGCCTGCATTGCCGCCGCCCGCGTTGTTTGCACCACCGCCGCATGCGGCGAACGCGAACGCCGCCGCGAACATCACCAGTACCATCAGTCGATTCATGTGCCCTCCTTGATAGGCGTGTCTTCCGTGGGTTTCAGGTTCACTTCACGCGGGCCGATCAGCGCGTAGCCCGCGGGTACAACTACGAGGTTCAGGAATGTTGACGTGACAAGACCGCCCAGCACCACGACCGCCAGCGGCGCGAGCAGCTCGCTGCCAGGCTCTCCGCTTGCCATCGCCAGCGGTACGAGCCCCAGCACGGCCGCGAGCGCGGTCATCAGGATCGGCACCAGCCGCTCGCTTGAGCCCTTGATGATCGCCTCCTTGCGCGGCATGCCTTCGAGCTGCAGGTGCTTGTAGTGCGCCACCAGCAGGATGCCGTTGCGCACCGCGATGCCGAACAGTGTGATGAAGCCGACCATGCTCGCGATGCTGATCACCGGCGCGACGTAATGCCCGCCCGTAAACAAGGCCATCAGGTTGGTCCACGGGTTCGGCGATTCGCTGAGGAAGATCGCCACGATGCCGCCGATCAGCGCCAGCGGCAGGTTCAGCATGACCAGCAGTGCCGCGCGCAATGTGCCCAGCGCGATATAGAGCAGGATCAGGATCGCGATCACGACGCCCGCGCCCATAATGTAGATGGTGCGGCTCGCCGACTGCTGCGCCTCGAATTGCCCGCCGTAGTGCACCGTGTAGCCGTACTTGCGCACGATCGGGTCGACGCGTTCCTGCACCTGCTCGACGAGGTGGCCGAGGTTGTAGCCCTCGGCGACGTTGAGCGAGATCACGGCCTTGCGCTGCCCGTTCTCGCGGGCGATCAGGTCGCTGGCCTGCTCGACGCCGATGTCGGCGACTTCGCGCAGGCGCACGTGCGCGCCGGTGGGGGCGACGAGGATGAGCTGTTTCACCTGCTCGATGTTGGTGCGCTGCTCCGGGTCGAGGCGCACGACCATCTCGTAGCGGCGCACGCCCTGGTTTACGTCCGCGACTTTTACGCCGTTGAACGCGGCTTCGACCTGCGTCGCCGCGTCGCCGGGCGAGAAGCCGTAGCGGGCCAGGTCGGCGCGGCGGTAGTGAATCGGGATGGTTTCGATCATCACTTCGCGGTTGGCGGCGATGTCGCGCGCACCCGGCAGCCCGGTGAGCTGGCCTTCGATCTCTTTGGCGATCTTGCGGAGCGTGTCGAGGTCGTCGCCGTAGACGTTGATCGCAATCGCCGCCGGCGTGCCGGACAGCAGGTGCGACAGGCGGTGCTCGATCGGCTGCCCGACCATCGAGGTGATGCCGGGAATCTTCGACAGCACTTCGTCGATGTGTCCGCGTACTTCTTCCTTTGTGTAGCCGGGCGCGACACTGACTTCGATTTCGCTGACGCTGACGCCGTGGGCGTGCTGGTCGCGCTCGGCGCGCCCGGTGCGGCGCACCACATGCTTCACGCCTTCGATTTCGGCGAGGCGCTTCTCGACGCCGACGGCGAGGCGGTCACTCTCGTACAGCGACGTACCCGGCGGCGCGTTCAGGAATACCGTGAACGTGCCCTCGTTGAACTCTGGCAGGAAGCGCGTGCCGTATGTGCCCGCGAACGCGATGCTGCCGACCGTCCCCGCCAGCGCCAGTACCATCACGACCACGCGCAGCTTGATCGCGGCCTTCAGCGTAGGCGTGTAGCCGCGCTTGAGCGCGCGCACCAGTACCGACTCCTTCTCGTGGCCTTCGGTTTTGGCCTTGCGCAGCAGCAGCTTGCACATCGCGGGCGTGACCATCACCGCCACCAGCAGCGAAGCGAAGATCGAGATGATGTAGGCCAGCCCCAGCGGCCTGAAGAAGCGGCCTTCCAGGCCCTGCAAGAACAGCAGCGGCACGAACACCATCACGATGATGACCGTGGCGAACACGACGCTGCTGCGGATCTCGTTGCTGGCTGAGCCTACGACGGCCGTGTGCCCGCGTTGCAGCTCGGGCGGCAAGGCGCGGTTTTCGCGGAGTCTTCGGAAGACGTTCTCGACGTAAATGATCGCGTCGTCCACCAGCTCGCCGATCGCGACCGCGAGCCCGCCCAGCGTCATCACGTTGACGTTCAGCCCGAGCATCCAGAGCGCGAGCACTGCAACGGCGAGGCTGAGCGGCAGCGCGGTCAGCGTGATGATGGTGGTGCGCACGTTCATCAGGAACAGCACCAGCAGGATCGCGACGAGGATCGCCGCGTCGCGCAGTACCGTCAGCACGTTGCTCACCGCCAGCCCGATGAAGTCGCTCTGGCGCATGACGTGGCGGTTCAGGTGCACCTTGCCGGTGCGTCCGTCAGGCAGGTGGATCGTGACGGTCTCGAGCAGGTTGCCGTTCTCGTCGCGGTCGTAGAGCCCGTCGAGCACCACGTCCATCTGCTTGGTCAGCTCGAGCGTGTTGGTGTTCGGTGCCTTCTCTACGGTGATGATCACGGCCGGGTTGCCCGCGTCGGCGCCGGTGCCGCGGGCGGGCGCTGCGCCGAGGTCCACGCCGCCGGGCTTGGTGACGTCGCCGATCGTGACCGGCACGCCCTCGTGGTACTTGATGACCGTGCCGCGGATATCCTCGGCCGACTCGACGCGCGCGTTCTGGCGCAGCGGCATCTCCTTGCCCTCGATGTTGGGCAGGTAGCCCGCCGAGCTTATGGCGTGGGCCTTCTCGGCGGCCTCGACGACGTCCTGGATGGTGAGGTCGTAGAGCGCGAGGCGTTCCTGGTCGACGTTGATCTGGTACTCGGGAAGCTGGCCGCCGATCACCACGATCTCGGCGATGCCGCCGACGGTGAGCAGGCGATTGCGCAGCTCGAACTCGGCCCAGCCGCGCAGCTCGAGCGGGCTGACCTGGCCATCCGGGCTGCTGACCGACAGCAGCATCATCTCGCCCATGATGCCCGCGATGGGGGCGATCTCGGCGTGGACATCTTCCGGCAGCTGCTCGCGCGCCTGATCAAGCCGTTCGCTGACGAGCTGGCGGGCGCGGTAGATGTCCTCGCCGAACTCGAACTCCACCCACACGATGCTGAGGCTCATGGCGCTGCTGCTGCGCACGCGGCGTACGCCGGGCAGCCCGTTGACGCTGCTCTCCAGCGGGAAGGTCACGTACTGCTCGACCTCGTCGGCGCTGAGCCCGCCGCACTCGGTCATGATCGTCACGGTCGGCGCGTTCAGCTCAGGGAACACGTCGACCGGGATGCGCGGGATGTACACGCCCGCCGCGACGATCAGCAAACCCGCGAACAGCAGCACCAGTGAGGTGCGCCGCAGTGCGAATGCTGTCATTGCCTGGAACATGCTTTCCCCTAGTCGTGATCCGCGCCCGCGTGCCAGGTGCCGTCCGCGTGGAAGTGGCCTTTGCCAAGCGGCTTGCCGCCGCCCGTAAGCTTCAGCTCGTACACGCCTTCGATCACCACTTCGCTGCCTTCCATCACGCCGGTGTCGACGACCGTCCAGCGCCCGTCGCTGATGCCGAGCGGCGAGACCGTGCGGATGACCTTGTTGTCGTCCTTGAAGTCGCGCACGAAGAACACATGGTCGAGCCCGTCGCGCACGATGGCGCGGTTGGGGATTGCCAGCTGCGGCTCGGACGTCGAGTCCCACACGACTTCCAGCTCGCCGCTGACGCCGGGGCGCGCCCAGCCCGGTACTTCCTGAAGCACGGCGAGCAGGTCGATCATGCGCTCGCCCGGGTCGGCCTCCACCGGGATGTACAGCGTGCCCTCGGCCGGCGTGGCGTCTTCGAGACTGCCGCCCTGCGGCGGCACAACGCGCGCGGGAAGCCCTTCCTTCAGCAGCCCGAGGTCGCTCTGCAGGGCGCGTCCGCGGAAGCGCAGGTTGGTGAGGTCGATGGTCGCGATGATCTCGGTGTTGGCCTCGACCCAGGCGCCGGTGCTGGCGTGCACGTGGTCCACGGTGCCGACCGCGGTGGCGCGTATGGTGAACGTTTCGAGCGTGCGCCACGCGTCGCCTTCAGCCAGCGCTCGCGCCGTCATGCCGAGCGCGCCCGCCGCCGACTTCAGCGCGCGCTGCATGGCGTCTTTGGCATGCACGATCTGGGCGTCCTTGGCCGCGATGTGGGAGTCGATGACCGGGATCGCAAGCTCGGCCGCTGCCTTCTCGGCATCAAGGTTGGCGCGTTGCTCTGCCAGTTCGGCGCGCTTCTCCTGCTCTTCGGCTAGGCCGACGAGTGCGTTCTGCAACTCGGCGCGCGCCTCCGCCAGCTCGGCGGCTTTGCCTGCGCCGCGCTTCTGCAGCTCCTCGATCTGCGCGACGCGCTCGAGCCAGTTGTCGCGTGCTTCCCCAAGTCGCATCAGGTGATCGTCGCTGGCGTCCATCAGCGCGCGCTGCGCGTCGATGCGAGGCGGGAAGGATTCGAGCGCTTTCACGGCCGCCGCGCGCTCGGCGTCGAGCACCGTGCGGTCGGACTGCAGGGTGCTGATCGCCACGTCGGTCGCCGCGAGGCTCTCCTGCATGCGTCGCCACTCGGGCGACTCCAGGCGGAACAGCTCGGTGCCCGGCTCGACAAGCTGGTACTGCTTCACCAGCACCTCGACGCGTCCGGGCAGCATGGTGTGGTATTCGCGGCGCGCCTCGGGCGGGCTCTCGAAGTTGCCGGGCACGCGCAGGGTCTGCTCGACGCGGCGGCGCTCGACCCTGGCGAACGTGATGCCGAGGTTCTGCACGACCGCGTGCGGGATGTCGATGCGGTTAGTGATCTTGACCGGCTCGCCCTCGCCGCCGCCCGCAGGCGGAGTTTCGCCGCCGCCTCCGCCGCACGCGGCAAGCAGCAGCACCGGCAGCAGCAGTGTCCATTTCTTATTCATCTTCACTCTCCTTCGGCTCCGGCTGGTACGTCGGGCCGAGCAACGCGAGCACCTGCTCAAGCGCAAGTGCCTCGGTCAGTGTTGCGTCCAGCACCTGCAGGCGCGCCTCGTGGCGGCGCGTCCAGGCGTCGAGTTGCACGAGCGCGTCAAACTCGCCGACTTCGGCAAGCCGCTCGGCGTCGGCGATCTGTTGGTCCGCCAGCGGCGCAAGCTCGCGCTCGATGTACGAGTGCAGGTCGTGCGCGGATTTCAGCTCGTTGCCTGCCTGCGCCAGCGCGTGCAGCAGGGTTTCCAACTCGCCCTCGAACTCGCTGCGCACGGCCAGGCGCTCGGCGCGTGAGCGGGCGATGCCTTCGCGGTTCAAATTGATGATCGGAATCGGCAGCCCGAAGCCGATGCCGATGCGCGACTGGCCTTCGTCGATCTCGTAGCTCGGGCCGATGGCGAGGTCCGGGTACTGCTTGTGGATTTCGAGCCGGAACTGCTGCTCGGCGACCTCATACTCTGCGCGCTTGACGGCCAGCGCCGGGTTGCGCGCCAGCAGCGTCTTCTCGGCGCCCGCCGGCATGGCGGCCTCGGGTGTGAGCTGCAGGTTCAGCTTCAGCGGAGCGTCGGGTCGAAGGCCCATCAGCTCGTGCAGTCTGAACTCGTGGCCGCGCAGCTCGGCCTGCAGGCTCATCAACTCGGCGCGTTGCGACACCAACTCCAGCGCGAAGACGCGCGCGTCGATGTTTGTGAGCTCGCCGGAGTCGGCCAGCCGGTCGGCGATTTCCTTCACCGACTCGATGCGCCCGATGAAGTCGCGCGTCAGGCGGATGCGCTCGCTGACGGCCGCCGCGTGATTCCATTCCACGCGCAGCTCGATCAGCGTCTGCCACTCCGCGGCGACGACTTCGCGGTACGTCACGTCATAGCCCGCGAACGCGAGGTCGCGCTCGACGCCCGGCGTGCCGGAGAACGGGATGGTGAACGACAGCCCCGCGCCCAGCGCCCACGGCTGCGAGATGCTGGCGATGATCCAGGCGGCGTCGACGTTCAGCTCGGGGTCTTGCCAGTGCCCGGCTTCGCGCGCGCCGGCCAGCGCCGCGTCGGCGTGCAGGCGCGTGGTGCGCAGCGCGGGATTGAAGAACAGCGCGATCACCTCGGCTTCGCGCAGTGATGCGCCGTCGCCGAGGTCGTACTTGCCGCGCGGTAGCGAGTCCCGCTCAGCGAGCCGCTTGGCGTAGGCGACGACGGTTTCACTGCCCGGGTCGCGCTCGGCCCATGACTTCAGGTGTGCGTCGGGGTCGAGCGGCAATGGCTCGTAGGACTGGCACGCCGCCAGCAGCACGACACAACACAACAAACAGCAACGAAGATACATCACGTCTCCAGACCGCACCCAATGAAGAAAGGAGCGGTGTGGCTTAGACGCGAAGCGTGCAGAACAATGCGAGGGTACTTCGCGGCGGCCCGCGAATGTCGCTGCGGTGAATCGGGGCAAAGCCCGGCGCAGGCTGCGCAGGCAGCGGTGTGAAGCCGCGAACAGGTTGCAGCGCTACAAGCGCAAGCGGCGCGGTGCCCGTGATCCAGACCGGCTGTTTGGTCTGGTGCTCATTGCTTACCCTGGCGGGAACATCGCGATCCGAGTGCTCGCAATCGCAGGTGTGGGCCTGGTCACCGTGGAGCGAAACAGCATCAATGTGGAGCGATTCGCCCAGCCCGTAATGAAACGTTGGCAACGGCAGCAGCAGCACTGCAAGCGCGAGGAGACATGCGAATGTGCCGCGGGCCTTGCTCATGAACAGAAAAGTAAACCCGGAGGGTGCTACCGGTGCAAGCTTCTTCGTTCCGGTTGCGGGCGGAATGACCACGCTTTGACAGGGCCGTTACGCATCATGAGCGCCGCAAGCAGCCCCAGAACGCCCGCGCGGAGCGGCCAGACGGCCCAGTGGGGCAGGGCGGTGCGCAGGTCGATGATGGCTTGTGACGCGTCGCGAGAAAGTCCGGCGAGTTCGGGAACTTTGAACCAGTAGAAGATTGCGATCGCCGCAAAGGCAAACAGGCGCGGCGCGCCGGTGCGCCAGACGCGCGCGGCCAGCAGGTACAGCGCAAGGCTGCATGTCAGCCCGAGCAGCGGCAACCCGTAGGCAACCAGCAGCGCACGGGCGAGCGACCAGCCGGGCTGCAGCTCAACCAGGAACCAGCCCAGCACGAAGCCCGGGAAGCCGCCGACGAGCAGGGTGGGCAGCAAGCGCGAGCAGTTTGCGTTCAGCGGTGCGACGCCCGCTGTCGAGTCGCGGCAGATTGCCGTGCAGCCGCTGCACGCGCGGCACTGGGCGTTCTTGACCGTGACCTGCGGGCGCGAGCCGTACAACAGCTCGAGCGGATGGAGCGGGCAGAGGCCCGAGCACCAGGCGCTCTTGAGATCAAACACGAACCCGAGCGAGAACGCGGCAAGCGCGAAGCCGCCAAGCAGCAATGCGGTTGCCGTCGCCGACCCGTTCAGCAGCAGGTGACGCAGCGGCAGGATCAGCAGCAGCAGCACGATGCCCGAGCCCAGCAACCGCGTCTGCCACCTGCGCGAAAGCGGGCGGCGGCGCGAAAGCCCGGTTCGGCTCGGTAACAACGAAACGGTCGAGAGCGGGCAGGCGTTACGCCAGACACCCGGTGCGATGACCAGTAATAAAGGAAGAAGCGGGACCGCAACGTCCCACAGCAGGTGCAGCCCGGTCTCAGGAGCCGCCAGCAGGGCCGCGAACAGCCCGATCCCGGCGCACATCGCAACGGCCTGCAGCACCGTCCAGTGCCGGCCCGCTGTTGTGGTTTGCAATTGGGTAGCGCCGGCCATGTCCTCTCCGCCCTGAGGAATGCAAACCCCGTGCCGATCCTTGCCTGATCAGCAGCGTAGCCACGCAAATCGCCAGCAGCCAGTAGAGTCCTCGGCCGGCTTCTTCCGTGCTGCAGCCGCCGTCGCCGCCATCACCACCACCGCCGTTGCCACCGGACGGAGGTCCGGTCCAGCCGGCGGGGTGCCATTCGTACGCGCCGACGTCCACCACGCCGTTGTAGGGGCGCCCGATCTGGTCCCGGTCCTTCGCCGGCGCCAGCGAGCTGCTGCCTGCATCCACGCCCGTGGCGGTCTGCAGCAGGTGCATGTCGAAGTTCGCCGGGTCCACGAAGAACGCGCCCGGATTGGTGACGAGAATGTTGTGGTCCTCAACGATGTTGGTCTGGCCGCCGGCGATGTTGAGCGAGTTCGTCAGGTTGTTGCGCACGATGCAGTTTTCACTCACCGGCCCGTCCTTGTGCGGCTGGATGGCGATCCAGCAGGGTCCGGGCGTGCCGCTGTACATGTCGATCACCGTGTTGTTGACGATGCGGCAGTTGCGCGCGCCGTACAGGCTGATGCCGTGCCAGTGGTCGGTGATGACGACGTTGTTTTCGATGACCCAGTCCTCGAACCAGCCGTCGAAGCAGCCGATGCCCTGCAGCGTCGTGCGCAGCGGGTGGCTGGGGTTTTCGTGGTTGATGATCGTGTTGCCGCGCAGCACCAGCCCGTACACCGTGCCCTTGCCGACGCCGCCCGCGCCGACGCTCCAGCTCTGGAAGCCGTCGTCGTGGTTGCCGTCGCCGACGTCGAGACCGTTCTTGATCACGTTGTACTCGAAGACGTCGTAGTCGCCCAAGCCGCGCATCCCGTCGCCGGAGAAGTTCTCGACCACGTTGCCGCGCACGAGGCAGTGGGCGCCTGAGACCGCGACGCCAAAGCGCGTGTTCCGGATGGTGTTGTCGAGCAGCTCGCTGTAGCCCGAGCGCACGTCGAAGGCGGTGCTGGCGTTGTCGATCCAGTTTTGCGCGGTCCATGCGCTGGAGTCGTCGATGTTGAAGACGTCGCAGTTGATCACGTCGAGATGATCGGCCGGGCCCCAGAAGCCGTCGTCGCGCAGGGTGATGATGGTCTGCTGCACGTAGGTCGTCGCGTGCGCCGGGCTGATGGAGATGCCGTCGAGAACCCAGTTGCTTGCGCCGATGATGCTGACGCGGCTCAGCTCGGGCGTGTGGCCGGTTTGCGCGCGGATGCTGATGTCGCTCGCGTTGTAGTAGCCGTTGAGCACCAGCTCGCCGTGGTAGCCGTCGCGCAGCCAGATGGTGTCGCCCGCCTTGACCGGCGCGCCTGCGTTCTTGGCCTGCAGTGTCGCGCCGGAGGTGTACGGGTGCGCGTTCCAGTCGCGGCTTTCGATCAGGTTGTCCGTGACGACCTGCTCGAGCGTCAGCCACGGGTCGCCGGACGTGCCCGTGCCGCCTGCGCTGCCGGTATTCGGGTCGACATAGAAGTCGGTCGCGAACAACGCGCCCGCGCAGAGCATCATCAATAGAAGGAAGATGGTTCGCATCCGTACCCCCTTCGATCCGCCCCGCCCGAAAAGGCGGGGAGTTCCGCAAGCTCTCCCTCGGCATCCCCGGGCAATCGCCCGGGGCGGGTCGGCAAGGTTCTAGCCGCCGGCCAGGTCTTCCTTGGCTGATTCCAGCTTCTTGATGAGCGCCTTGGCGTTGCTTGGCTTGCCGCTCCAGGCTTCGGTTCCGTCGGGGTTCAGGATCACCACGCCGGGCGACTTGCTGATGCCGTAGCGTTTCCTGACTTCTTTCGGCAGATCGTCTCCGAGCTGCACGCCAATCGTCGCGCAATCGTCGAGCAGCTTGCCGACTTGCTCATCGTCCAGCACTTCGCGCTCGAACTCGGTGCACGCGTCGGTGCCGCGCTTGTCCTTTTCATCGTGCGTGAACACAAACAGCACGATCAGCCTGCCCTGGTTGAGGCTCGCCTGCACGCTGTCGATCACCTTGCCATCTTCGCCGTCCACCACGCGGCCTTCCAGCCAGCGCGGCTTCTCCAGCCCCACGCGCCGGAAGCCCGCGGCCGGGTGCACGTCGCCGTACTTTTCGTTGATCAGCTTCAGCAGCTCTTCGCGGCGCTTGTTGTAGATCTCTTCCGTGACGACCTTGTTGTTCTCGGCGACGACGTCCTTGTCGGCCTTTAGGTCGAAGGTGTAGGCGTAGTTGTCCTTGACGGTGTTGCCCTTGATCTCGCCCTTGTCCTTGCCGCCGAGCTGCACCCACGGGCGCAGTTTTTCCTCGGTCCATTGGGTGTAGGCGACGTTGCTGAGGATCTTGCAGTCCTGCGCGTCGAACAGCGTGACACCGTGCCAGTGGCTGGTGTTGATGACGTTGCCCTCAACCAGGAAGCCGATCAGCGGGCCGTCGAAGCAGCCAACGGCCTGCATCGGTGCGGGCCAGGGCAGCTCTTCGCTTTCGCGCATGATGATCAGGTTCTCGCGGATCGTCACGTTGCGGACGGTGCCGGTGCCCTTGTTGAACAGAAAGCACTGGATGGCGTCGTCGTGGTTGTCGTCGCCGTCCTTGGCCGAGACGCAGACGTTGCGGATCACGTTGTGCTGCACCACCTGCCCGTCGCGCGTGGTGCGGATGCCGTCGCCCGAGAAGTGCGAGACGATGTTGCCTTCGCAGATCGAGTCCTCGGCGCAAAGGTTGATTCCGAATCGCGTGTTCATCACGTAGCAGTTGCGCACCACGTGGCCCTTGCCGTGGCGGCCCATGGTGATGCCGCTGTTGCACTTCATCCACTGCTCGGCGGTCCAGCTCGATGCATCCAGCGCGCCGTAGACGAAGCAGTCCTCGACGATGATTTCGTCGCTGTCGCCGCCGTCGGCGAACTTGAGCATTGCGCCGTCGTACGGCTCGCCGAAGCTGGCGCTGATCGTCAGCCCCTTGATGTGCCACTTCTTGCCGCTGGTGATTTCGAGGTAGCTCAACTTCGGGCGGCAGCCTTCGTCGGCCGCGATCGTAACGAAGTCATCGTTCGCGCCGCTGAACACGACGCGCCCGTGCATGCCATCGCGCAGCAGAATCGTGTCGCCCGGCTTTACGTCGCGCAGCCCGCCGCCGTTGACGACTTCTTCCAGCGTGCTCCACGGCGCGGACTTGGAGCCGTTGTTGGAGGCCTTGCCCTTCGCCGGGTCGACATAGAAGGTCGCGGCGCTCAGCGCGGACGCGAACGTGAGCACAAGCAGTGTTGCGAGGCGCATGGTTGTTCCCCATGGACACGTTCAGCCTACGCGGCTTGAACGCAGAGCTGCAACAGCAATCTCGCACAGAGAACACAGAGCGCACGGAGAAAAGCAGTTCTCTGTGGCCTCTGTGCGGGCTAGCCCTTCTTGTCGACCATCGCCGTGCGGGCTTGGGCGCGCCCGTGTTTACCCTGGACATTGCAAAGGGTACTCGCTTGTCGCCGAAGAAGAACTGGAGGCCGGTGCGGTGTGCGGGCGCCGCCTGCCGTTCGGCGGCGTGGAGCTGTCAGGCTACGGTTGCGAGTTTGTCAACATCAAGCCGGTCTGTGTGGCGTAGGCGACTTTCAGGAACTCTGCATCTTCTTCAGCAGCCCGATCTGGGCGGCATGGTAAATGTTGTGCTGGATGTAGCCGTGAAAGTTGTTGTACGCGCTGCTTCCTCCCGGGACCAGCGGTGCGTCCAGGCGGTCGTCGCGGAAGTTCCGAATTCGCTCGCGCAGCAACTCGTCGTTGGCCCGGAATTGCTCAACCAGATCACGCCAGTCGGATTCGGTTTTGCCGGCCACCTCGGGCCACTCTTCCGACTGTGGAGGGTTCAACGTATCGCGATCACCATCGAGCCGGCGGATCAAAACGCGTTGCGTCGCCACGAGATGCAGAACGATCTCCCAGATACTGTGCGCGTGCTTTAGTGGTTTCCCGGCGGCCAGATCAGCATTGACTCCCGTGAGGATGGTGAGAATCGGCGGGCCGTACCACGCATCCCCGACAAGCGCCTGGCGGACCTGGCCGCTGATTCGCGACGATTCCTGATGAGAGTTTGAGCCCATGGCTAGTCCTTCTTGTCGATGATCGCCGTGCGGGCTTGGGCGCGCCCGGCTTTGCGGGCGTCGTAGCGGGCCTTTGCTTCCTTATTAAGGCGCTTGTCGCGTTCGGTTTCGAGCTCGACCTGCGGGATCGGGATCGGGCGGTTGTGCGCGCCGACGGCGACGAAGCTGAAGAAGGCTTCGCACACGAGGTCGCGGTCGCCGCTGCGGGGCTCCTCGGCGTAGGCCTCCACGTAGATCTCCATGCTGGTGCGGGCCGTGAAGTGCACGCGCGAGGTCATGTCGAGGATGTAGCCGTTGTGCACGGGTGCTACGAAGTCGACCTTGTCGATGCTGACGGTGACGCAATCCAGCCGTGAGTGCCGCAGCGCCGCCATGGCCGCCACGCGGTCGCACATCGCCAGCAACTGCCCGCCAAACAGCGTGCCGTGGCGGTTCAGGTCAGCCGGCGTAACGATCCAGGCGAGCTTGCTTTCACTCTCACTGGCCTTCTTCGACTCGGTCATCGGACGCTCCTCGCGTCGGGTTTCAGGGGGCAGGTTACAGGTTTCAGGGCTACCAATACTGCCGCCTGCCGCCTGTCGACTGCCGCCTCTCCGTGGTTGCGCATTCTGCCGGTCGCGCGAAGATAGCGCCATGGACGTTTCGGCGCACCCACTGATCGATCACCTCAAGCGCGTCTGCAAGCAGGCCAATGCCGAGTTTGACCGCGGCGCGGCGGTCCACGGCGAGCGGATTCATTGCGCGCCCGGCTGCAGCTCTTGTTGCTCGCAGATCTTCCAGATCACCGAGGTCGAGGCCGCCCGCATCTCCGCTTGGGTCGCTACTTTGCCACACAAAGTGAAATTGGAACTGCGCGAGAAAGCACGCGCCAACCTGGCCGCGCGCGCGAAGCTGTTTGGCGGGCCCGAACAATGGGGCAGCACCGTCCCGCGCGGCAAAGGCACACCCTGCCCGGCGCTGGACGACGCCGGGGCGTGCGGGATGTACGAGGCACGCCCGATCATGTGCCGCAAGTTCGGCGTGCCGATCTATAATCCCGATAAGCCGGACCGCGTACTCGCGTGTGAGCTCAACTTCGCCGACGGTGAGGCAATTGAAGACCCCGGCCTGGTGGAAAACCAGACCAGCCTCTACCGCGCCCAGCAGAACCTGCAGGCCGAGTACAACGACGCCGGCGGCAAGCGCGACGACAAACCCATCTGCATCGCCCGCGCGATCGTCGAGGACTTCACGGGCTATTTGCCCTAGTCGTGGTGTGGCCATCCTGGCCGCAAGTGCAGGCAGGATGCCTGCACCACGAATGCGGGCTGGAAGCCCACACCACTTGACTACGTCGCCTGGGTGGCGGCTTCGGCCGTGCTCCTTTCCGCCTGCGGCGCGGCTTCGGCCGTTGCCAGTTCCTGCGGCGAAATCGCGCGGGGTTGGCCGTCGCGCTGGTACTGCTCAGTCGCCTGGAGCACGAGCTGGTAGCAGTCCTCCATCAGCTCTTCGCGGCGCTTCTGCAGGCGTTCGACTTCGGCCTGCAGGCGCAGGATCATCTGCGGCGAGACGGTCCAGCGATGGGGGCGCGGCTCATCCGCCAGCAGCCCTTCCGCTTCGCGATCGTGGAGCGCGAGCAAGCGATCGGCGCGTTTGATGGCGGCATCAATGCGGTCGCCGCCGCGTTCCAGGTAAAGTTCGGCCACGGCTTGCTGCATGGCCTCGAAGCGTTTTGCGTCGGCCTCGCGCGGCGAGGGCTGCGTTGGCGTGTGGCGCCGACCGCGGTCCTTCTTGCCCCTGACGTTTGGGTAGCGTGACATGACAGGTACCTCTTGAATCAAACCAGCGCGACAACCGCGCTCGACCCATCCGGTGTAAGAAGGCATGCGACAAATTCCGGCTGCTCGACAGCCCTGTCGCCCACGAAGCCCTGTTTGACGGGCTAAAATAGGCATGAAAAAGTTTTCAGGCTGTTCCGGATCGACCACCTTCCTCTCGCCAGGTGCGCCACCAACTGCCAAAGGCCTTTGCTTTCATGGCGCCTTCGGCGCACGTGGCGAGAACTACTGCCGCCCCATTCGCCCGGAATGTTGGCCCGGGCCGGACTGTTGCAGGCTAGGATTGCCGCGGAGGAACCATGCGAATCACGATCGCTGCGCTGGCGCTGCTGGTGGCGTGCCTGGGCACTGTGACGGCCAACGATGTGGCTGACGACGACGCCGGCTATGTCGCGGAGCTTGAGGTGGGGCAGGAGTTCATCGTCGCCCCGCTGCCGGACCTCGACGGCAAGCCGCGCTCCGTGCGCGACTACGAGGGCAAGAAGCTGGCGATCCACATCTTCGCGTCGTGGTGAGCGGGCTGTCGCAAGCACGTGCCCGGGTGGCACGAGAAACTGAAAGACACCGGCATCCAGCAGATCGGCATCATCCAGGAACAGCACCCGGACCGCTGCCGCCTGTTCATGCAGTGGAAGCAGATGGACTGGCCGATCCTTGTCGACTCGCTCAATCTTCTGCGGGTCGAGAAGGTGCCCTACACCATCCTTGTGGATGGGGATGGCATGATCCGCTACGTGAAGCCCAAGGATGCGGACCTCGAGACATTCCTGAAGACCGACTACAAGGACGACTCGCTTGCCGAGTCGGCCGACCGCAAGGCACCCGACGCCGAGCAGCTCGACAAGAGGCTTGGCACCCTGCGCAAACAGAAACTTGAAGGCCAGATGGGCTTGGAGGAGCACCTCGCGCTGGCGGACCAGCTGGTGCTGTGGGGCGGCGAGGAGCGCCTGGACGCAGCGATCGAGATGTACTCGGTTGTGCTGGACGCGAACGCGGGAGTTTCGCGCGCGTGGTTTCGGCGCGGCGTGGCGTACCGCAAGCGGTTCGACAGCGAGCGGCGGCGGGAGACGGATTTCGCAAGCGCGGTCAGCGACTGGGAAAAGGCCCTTGAGCTGAACCCGAACCAGTACATCTGGCGTCGGCGCATCCAGCAGTACGGGCCGCGCCTGGACAAGCCGTACTCGTTCTATGACTGGATCAACGAGGCGCGCAAGGACATCACCGCGCGCGGCGAAAAGCCCGCGAAACTGGCCGTCGAGCCCAGCGGCGCAGAGTTCGCGTACCCCGAGAAAGAATTCAAGGAAGGCGAGGCGGAAACGAAACCCGACCCGGAGGGCAAGATCAACCGCGACGGCGACAAGCTGATCAGCATCGATTCGGTGCCGGTGCCGGGCCGGATCAAGGCGGGCGAAGCGTCGCGTGTGCACCTCACGTTCAGTGCCAACGCGAAGCTGAAGGCGCACTGGAACAACGAATCGGGCGACAGCGTGGCGTGGGTCGACGTCCCGGACGGCTGGAGCGTCGAGAAACACCTGTTCACGCTGCCCGCCGGCGAAGGCGCCACGGACACCATCGAGCGCAATATCGAGTTCGAAGTGCGCGCGCCCAAGGACGCAAAGGCGGGCAAGGTCAAGCTGACCGGCTACGCGCTCTACTACGTCTGCGAGGACGCCGACGGTACCTGCCTCTACCTGCGGCAGGATTTTGAGGTCACGTTGGAAGTCCGCAGCTAACCGCAACTGCGGTTAACCACGAAGGACCACCAAGGACCACGAAGTCGCCGGTCAATAAAGCGCTCTTGGTGGCGCTTCGTGGTCCTTCGTGGTTAACGGCTTTTCGCGGTTGTCGCTAGAATCCAGCCATGGGCCACGTGATTCATCTGCGTTGTGAGCAGTGCGGCGCGCCGGCGGATGCCTCGGACCCGCCCTGGATTCGCTGCACGAGCTGCGGCTCGCTGGTCGGCTTCGATTTCACCAGCTCGGCCGAGTCGCCCGAATACGCCGAGTTCATGCGCCGCAGCATGAAGGACCCGCAGGGCTACGTGAAGCGCTGGCAGGATCACGATGCGGCGGTGGTGAAGGCCGCGCAGACTTTCCGCAAGTCGCCCGAGAAGGGGCTGAAGCTTGCGGCCAAGGCGGCCGAGTTCCTGATCGACGAAACGCCGTGGGCGATGCCGGGCGGGGCGAAGAAGGATTCCGACAAGCGCGAGGCCTACAAGCTCTGGCTCGGCTTCGAGCTGATGCAGCACAAGCTGCCCGGCAAGTACCCCGACATGCAGCGCAGGCTGAACGAGGCCGCCGCGGCGATCGGCTTCGGCGCGAACGAAAACCCGATGCCCGCGTTTGAAAAAATGCTCGACGTGCTGCGCGAGATGAACGACGAGCGCTACCGCCTCGGCGCACCGCCCGATCCCGAGGGCCTGAGCCGCGAAGGCCGCCTGCGCGTTACCGTTTCGCAAATGGTGGCGGGCTACATCCGCATGGTTTCACCCGAGCTGCAGCTGGAGCTGCTGCGCCGCATATATGGGGAAAGCGCCATTGGCGCCGTGGACATCAGCGGGCAGGACTACAGCGTCTACTTCGACTGGGAGTGCCCGCAGTGCGGGCTGTTCTCACCGCAAGTCCCGCAGGCCGACAAGCTGACCTGCCCCGGCTGCTACTGCGCGCGGCACGTGAATTTTGAGCCGGCGAACGCCGTCTCCGTGATCTGCCACGGTTGCGGCAACCGGCTTGATCTCGCGGCCGGGCAGCTGTCCGACAAGTGCCCGTACTGTACCTCGCAGGTGAAGCGCTTCGTGCGCCAGGGCGACGCGCAGCGGCAGGTGATCGCCGAGTACAAGCAACAGATCGCGAAGCAGCACGGCTTCAGCTACGACGAGATGATGGCCGACAGCAACGGCTTCGGCGTCACGCCCGAGAACCGGCTTGAGCGCCTGCGCGACGGGCTGCAGCGCATCGCCGAATGGTACCACTTCGGCATCACGCCCACGCGGATGGCCGGCTTCGCACGCGCCAGCCTGCCCGGTGAAGATCTCGCGAAGGTGGACGCGCTGCTGGCGGAGGCGCAGGCCGCGGCCGAGCGCGACATCAAGGGCGGCCACGGCAGCAAACCGGGCCTGGAGCTGCTTGAAATGGCCCGCCAGCGGCTTTCGCGAAAATGAGCCCCGGGGGCAGACCCGCACCCCCTCGCCTGCTATAAAACCCGCGCATTCGCAGGGTCGGAAGAGATGGGAGCCTGTGCGCAGTCAAGGCTGCGCCAAGCGCACTCTTCCCCGTTGGCCCTCTGGAGACGGAATGGAAATCAAGAACGGCATCCCGGTTTCGCCGGGCGTCGCCATCGCGCCCGCGTTGGTGCTGGATTCGGAAAGCTTCCGGATCCCGCGCCGCTTCATACGCAAGGATGAAGTCGACACGGAGCTGAAGCGCTTTGAACTCGCGCGCGCCAAGGCGCTGGGCGAAATCTCCGACATCCGCGACAGCGTGCATTCCGTCGCCAAGGAAGAGGTCGGGCTGATCTTCGACGCGCACATGCGCATGCTCGAGGACCCGCTGATCACCAAGGAAATCCCCGAGAAGATCAAGACCAAGCGCTACACGCCGGAGTACGCGGTCAGCCGCGTGTTCAAGAAAATCATCAAGCCGATCAAGGAGATCAACGACGCCTACTTCATCCAGCGCGTCAACGATTTCTACGACATCCAGAAACGCCTGCTGCGCAACCTGCTGGGCCAGCGCGCGCACGACCTCACGGCGCTCGACCGCAAGGTCGTCGTCGTCGCGCACGACCTGACGCCCAGCCAGACCGCGACGCTCGACAAGAAGATGGTCGCGGGTTTCATCACCGACGTCGGCGGCGCGACCAGCCACACGGCGATCCTCGCCAACGCGCTCGGCATCCCGGCCGTGGTGGGGCTCGGCACCATCAGCAGCGACATCAGCGGCGGCGACGTGGTCATCGTCGACGGCAAGTCCGGGCGCGTGATCGTCAACCCGGACGACGCGACGCGCGAAAAGTACGAGGTGCGCGGCCAGGGCTATATCGACCGCGAAAAGCGCATGTTCGAGGCGGCCTCCAAGGCGCTGCGCACCACCAAGGACGGCGAAAAGGTCAACCTGTACGCCAACATCGAGTGGGACGACGAGATCGAGCTTGCCAACCGGCTGGGCGCCGACGGCGTCGGGTTGTTCCGCACCGAGTTCATCTACAGCAAGTTCGGCGCGCACCCGACCGAAGAGCAGCACTACGACGTGTACAAGCGCGCCCACGCGATGCTCGACGGGCGGACGTTGACGCTGCGCACCATGGACTTCGGCGCCGACAAGTTTGCCAGCGAGGTTGGCCTCGAGCGCGAAGAGAACCCGTTCCTCGGCTGCCGCAGCATCCGCCTTTCACTGCGCGAGCCGCACCTGCTGATCACCCAGATGCGGGCCGCGCTGCGCGCATCGGTGCTGGGGCCGACGCGCCTGATGCTGCCCATGGTCGGCAGCATCGAGGAGTTCCGCGCGGCGCGGGTGATCTTCGAGAACGTGAAGACTGACCTGAAGCGCGAAGGAATCCCGTTCGCGCCCGACGTGCCGCTGGGCATGATGGTGGAGGTGCCGTCCGCGGCGCTCACCATCGACAGCTTCATCAAGGAGTGCGAGTTCTTCAGCATCGGCACGAACGACCTCGTCCAGTACACCCTCGCGGTTGACCGGAATAACCAGTACGTCGCAAACCTTTTCAAACATACGAGCCCGGCCGTGCTGCGGCTGGTGAAGCTGGTGATCGACACGGCCGTGAAGAACAATCGCCCGGTCAGCGTATGCGGCGAGATGGCGGGGGAGGCGCGCTTTGCGGTGATCCTGCTCGGCTTCGGCTTGCGTGACTTCAGCGTGGGCCCGACCGCGCTGCCCGAGTTGCGCACGCTGCTGAGCCGTGTGACGGTTGCCGAGGCGGTGGAACTGGCGGGCAAGGCGATGGCGCTGGACGCCGCGGACGAGATCACCGACCTGCTGGACGCCGAGGTGGAGCGCCTGCTGCCTAGCGAAGAATTCGGAGAATAAGGGCAACGGAAAGAGAAATGCAGACAGCCACGCGAATCGCAGTCCTTCTTGCCTTGATGTTGTTGCCGTTTGCGGTTGCTGCCCAGGACCCACCACCGAATCCCAAGCCCGAAGGCGAGGCCGTCCAGCCAAAGCCGCTGCCGCCCATGCCCACGGCGCCCTACGTCAAGGAGCACGCAGAGGCGCTGCAGGCGCACATCGACGCTACCAAGGCGCAGATCGAGCAGCTGAACGTCCGGCTGAAAGAGCAGAAGGAAGCCGCCGAGAAGCCGGGGC
Source organism: Planctomycetota bacterium (assembly GCA_020638675.1). Lineage (GTDB taxonomy): Bacteria > Planctomycetota > UBA8742 > UBA2392 > UBA2392 > JACKID01. The sequence goes on along the minus strand of JACKID010000002.1, from coordinate 215,901 downwards.
TGTCTGAGGAAGAAAAGGCAGCGGCCGACAAGGCCGTCACCGACACCGAGACGACGATCAAGGCGCTCGACGGACAGCTCAAGGCGCTGGAAGAGGCCCTGGCAACGTCCAAGACCGGCCCCACGCAGGCGCAACTCGATGAGCGCCTGAAGTACGACGCGGCCTGCGCGCTGGCGGAGCAGGTGCTGAAGGACCTGTCTCCCGCGGATGAGCAGCCGGAGGATTCCGAGATCGCCTCAACGCCGGACGGCGCATACGCCAAGGCGATTCGTGAAGCCGAAGCAGAGCAGAAGCGCATCGAGCAGCTGGCGGCGCTGGCGGAGTCGTTCGATTTCGCCAAGACCCGCGTGTACGACAGGCTGTCCGACCTCGAGAAAGTGGAGTACGAACTTCGTTGGGCCGGCGAGCGCGCGCAGCTCTCGATCGACGCGTACGATCACCTGAACAAGGAGGTGTTCGACTCCTACCGGGCATACGCGGAGAGAGAGCTCGAGGGGCTGGCGGCGATTGCGAGAGCCCGGGAAGCCTGGAAGCAGATCGAGAAGACGCCGGCGGCAAGCCTGAAGATGCCCGAAGCCGCACGCGACGTGAAAGAACTCCAGACGACGTCCCGCAAGATCGAACGCCTCTACCAGGCGCGCTCCGGCCAGTTGGGCGACAACGCCGAGCTGGTGGTCACGACCTGGCGCGGGAGGCTGCAGGCGATCCAGGAAGAGATCGACGTACGCGAAGACTACCGTGAGAGGCTTGAGCAGGATGCGGAGCGCCTGAAGAACATCCTCGCCGAGACGGACTCCACGGCGGCGGCCGGGGAGGCCACGGACGAGAGCTCGGACAAGACCGGCGAGATGGCCGACTACCAGAAGCTCGGCAAAGAGATTGACGACTACAAGCAGTCGCTGAAGGACAACAGGATCGAGCTGGACAAGCTCGCCGGCGAACGCGACACCCTCAGCAAACTGGTGATCACGAAGCGCGAGACCGAGAAGTCCGTCACCCAGGAAGTCGAGCAGACACAGGCCGAAATCGACGCGATCGAGTACCAGTTCCTCAAGCCCGATGCCAACGGCGACAAACCAAAGAAGCCCAGCGTCGAGGTGAAACAGTACGAACGCCGTCCGGCCATCGTGCTGTTCGCGCTGCGCGAGCACATCAAGGCCGTGCAGCAGCGCCTCAGCAACGCCAAGCGTGACACGCGCCAGGCGCAGACGCAGCTGGAAGTGGTCGAGCGCCGTGCCGAGCGCCTGAAGAACCGGAACGCAGAAATCGAGAACGAGCTGCTGCCGGAGACGCGGGTAAGGTACTACGAGGCCATTGCGCAGACCAGCGGCATCCGGGCCGCAAAGGTCATCGGCGTCCTGCTGGTGGCGTGGCTGCTGCTGTTCTTGATCCGCAAGCTCGGTGAGCCGCTGATCGAGGGCGTCGTGCGCCGGGCCGACAAGAAGTCCGGCTTCAGTGCGGACGAGCAGCAGCGCGCGCGCACCTTGATGACCGTGTTCATGACGACAGCGCGGGTGGTGGTGTACATCACTGCCATCATGTTCGCGATCGCGCAGTTTGACGTGGATTACGGCCCGCTGCTGGTCGCGGCCGGCGGCGTTTCGCTGGCGGTAGGCTTCGGCGCGCAGACGCTGGTGAAGGACTTCTTCGCGGGGTTCTTCATTCTGCTGGAAGGCCAGTTCAGCATCGGCGACGTGGTCGAGATCAACGGCAAGACCGGCACGGTCGAGAACCTGAACCTGCGCACAACGGTGATCCGCAGCCTCAGCGGCGACGTGCACACCATCCCGAACGGCGAAATCTCCGTGACCACCAACCAGACCAAGCTGTGGTCCCGCGCGATCGTGGACATCGGCGTCGGATATGAGGAAAACACGGACGACGTCGGGGCCGTGCTCGAGATTGTTGCCAAGGAGATGCGCGACGACGAGGTGTGGGGCAAGAAGGTGCTCGACGCCATCCTGATGGGGGTCACCGAGCTGGGCGACAGCGCCGTCACCATCCGCATGTTGCTCAAGACCCGCGCCGGCGAGCAGTGGGGCGTGTCGCGCGAGTTCCTGCGACGCTGCAAGCTGAAGTTCGACGAGCTGGGAATCGAGATTCCGTGGCCGCAGCGCGTGGTCAGCTACAAGTCCTACGCCGACCAGGACAGCAAGGAACGGGCGCAGGACGTGCGCCGCAAGCGTGCCAACCTGCTGCGCTACGTGCGCAAGATGCGCGGCGAGTTGACGGAAGAAGAGATCGCCATGCAGGGCATGTCCGTCGAGGAGCGCGACCGCGCCGAAACACTCGCCAATCGCGAGGCCGAGCTGCACAAGGAACGCAAGGAAACCAATACGGAAAAGCCCGTCGCGGAGGCGGTCGAGGACGCGGAAGAGGCACAGGAGCAGGCCGAGGACAACCCCGAGTTGACCGACGCGGAGAAGCTGGCCAGGAAGCTCGCGACCCAGAAGCTGCGCAAGGAAGAGACCGAGAAGCGGCAGGCCGAATCCAAGAGCGATGACCCGCCGCCCGAGGAGACGAAGAAGGACTAGCCCGCCGCGCAAGCCCAAAGCGCTCATCAACAACGCTTCCCCGGGTTTGACGTAGCCCCGCCCAGCACCGATCATGGTAGGGCAGGCTCAAGTCCGGAGAACCATGGAACGGCCGAGCATTAACGAAGCATCCGTCACCGACTTCATCGTCGAGCGCAACCGCAGCCAATTTGAGCAGGTCTCGTGGGAGGGCAGCTACCTCGAGTACCTGAACCAGGTGTGCGCCGATCCGTACAAGCACACCCGTACGACCTACCAGCTCACGTTCGACATGATCCAGCACTTCGGCTCGGACACGTTCGAAGACAGCGGCGAGCAGGTGCGGCGCTATAAGCTGTTCGACGACCCGTTCAGCAACGGCAAGAATGCGATCTACGGGCTCGAGCGCACCATCAGCCGCCTGGTGAAGTACATCCGCGCCGGCGCGCGCGAAGAGGGCAAGGAACGCATCTTCGTGCTGCACGGCCCGGTGGGCACGGCCAAGACCAGCATCATCGACCTGATCGGGCGCGGGCTCGAGGCCTACACCGGCACCAATGACGGCGCGGTCTACAGCTTCGCGTGGCGCTTCGGCAAAGACTTCCACACCGAGGATGGGGGCAGTCTCGGCTTCGGCAGCGCCAAGCCGGACTACGCCGGTACCCACAACCCCGTCGCCGTGCTGCCCAGCCAGATGCACGAGCACCCGTTGCTGCTGATCCCGCGCCAGGGGCGGCGCGAGCTGCTGGAGAAGCTGTGGAAGCAGAACGGGCTCGACAGCAAATACCCGATCCCGCACAAGATTCTTGAGGGCGACCTCGACTACAACAGCAAGCAGATCTATTCGTTCCTGCTCAGGCGCTACAAGGGTGACTGGCTGAAGGTGATGGACCACATCGTGGTCCAGCGCATCGTGTTCACGGAATCGGGCGGCATCGGCATCGCCAAGATTCCGCCGGAAGGCAACGTCGAGACGGCATCCCAGCCGGTCACGATGGACGAGAATTTCAAGTACATCGCGAACCTGCTGAGCAGCGTCAGCCTCGTACGCTTCTTCGGGAAATACGTGCGCGGCAACCGCGGGCTGGTGCACTACAGCGACATCTTCAAGAAGCCCAGCAATTACCTGCAGCACCTGCTGAGCGCCGTCGAAGAACACAAGATGGACTTCGGCGAAGTGGGCTGCGACATCGACGTAATGATCCTCGGCACCACCAACCTGGCCGAGTATCAGGCGCTGCGCTCAGACCCGCTCTCCAAGGCGCTTCGCAGCCGCATGCGCAAGATCGACGTGCCGTATCTGCTGAATTACGTAGACGAGGAAAAGATCTACAACCGCGGGCTGCGCCAGGCCAAGCGCTATCACCGCATCGCGCCGCACGCCACCGAGCTGGCCGCGCTCTGGGCGGTCATGTCGCGGCTGGAAAAGTCCGACCTGCCCAACGCCAGCGACCTGCCTGAGGAAGCGCGGCAGGTGCTGAGCAAGCTGAACCCGCTGGCCAAGGCGCTGGTGTACTCGGGCGAGTACCCGCCGTTTCTTACCAATCGTGAGCGCCAGACGCTGAGCCGCGAAGTCCGCAAACGCCTGCGCAACGAGTTCGTCGGCGAGGGCATGGACGGCATCCCGACCCGCATCCTGCAGAACGTCTTCGCCGATATCTGCGAGGACGACGCCGTCGACTGCATCACGCCGTTCGCCGTCTTCGTGCTGCTCGACAAGGTCGTCGACCAGGGGCCCGTCAACTACGACTTCCTGGCCCGTCAGCGCGACGACGGCTACCACGACTTCCGCGCCTTCACGGCCGTGCTGCGCCAGCGCTACGACGAAATCCTCGCCAGTGAAATCGAGAACAGCATCGTCAACGTGAACGCCATCGACATCGAGAAGCGCATCCGCGAGTACCTGACGCACGTGACGGCCTACAACCGCAAGGAAAAGGTCAAGAACGCGGTGACGGGCGCGGACCTCGAGCCGGACCAGCAGATGATGCGCAAGGTCGAAGACCTGATGAGCGTCGAGGATTCCGAGCGCGACTTCTTCCGCTTCCGCATGGTAAGCCGCCTGACGAACGCCATGACCACCGGCACGCAGAAGATGAAGGCGGGCATGGACCCGATCGGCATCGACCTGCAGGAAGTCTACGCGGACGTGTTCAAAGAGCTGCACCGCAGCCTGTACCGCGAGATGCGCAACAAGGTGAACTGGAGCGCCATCAAGCGAAACCTGGAGCGCTGCAAGTCGCGGGACGAGCTTGATAAACACCTGAAGGCGGAGGGCGAGGGCGCGGCAAGCGCCACCCTCAACCTGATCGAGAACATGGACCGCACCTACGGCTACTGCTACGAGTGCGCCAAGCCGATCATCCTGTATTTTATCGAGAAGCGACTCGGGTAAGCACTGCACGATGGCGAAGCGGTCCGACAAGAAGCAGGCACCGCCGGTCACCGACCCGTTCGAGGACGTGCAGGCCAAGACGATCACCGAGATCGAGGCCGACCAGCGCGTCAGCCTCGAGCGCGAAGAGCTGCCCGCCGCGGCCAAGCTGACCGACCTGCCCATGAAGTGGGTGCTGCTGACGCTGCTGATCTGCATCGGCGTGCAGGAGCTTGCCCAGCGCGTCGAGCGCCGCCAGCTTATCCAGAGCGCCGAGAAATCCGGGCTCATCAAACAGGAAGAAGCCGAGCAGGCCCGCAAGGCCGATGAGCTGGTGCGCGAGCGCGAGAAGATCCAGGATCGCATCCGCGAGCTGCAGCAGCGCAAGCGCAACGCAGAGAAGCTCATCGACGGCCCGGAAGCCGAGCCCGAAGACGACGCGAAGATTCCACTGACGCTGGAGGCGCTGCGGGCTGAGATTCGGAGCATCGCGGGCGACCAGTTCGACAGCTACCGCAAGTTCGCCACGCTGATCGCGCTGCTGGTCGGCGGCATCGGGCTGATCCTGATGGCGGTGTTCGTGCGTTTGCTGGCGGCGGCGATCCTTGGCGGCATTGCGGGCGTGACGCTGTTCTTTCTGCAAGTGGACCCGTGGATCATGTGGGCGGGCGGCGCGGCCGGCGCGGCGATTGGCGCGTGGCTGGCGCCGCGGCTGCTGCTCGCGAACATGCTGATCAACGTGACGCTGACGGGGATGATGCTTGGCGGCTGCGCGCTCGGCGGCGGCGTGTACCTCGCGACCATGGATGAACTGTATGCCATCTTCGGGCTCGGCGTCGGCGTTGTGCTTGGCGCGCTGCTGGGTTTCAAGTACGCCCGCCCGTTGTTTCTGTGCGCGGTGCTTGCGAATGCCGCAGGCTTTGCCACCCTGACGCTGTGGCTGGCGTGGGGGGACCTGTTTCCGCACTTCTGGCCGGTGACTTTCGGCGGACTGATGATTCTGGATGCCGTCGCCACCCGCATCTTCCACAAGGTGCGCTGGGGATCGGCGGCCTGACGGGCGCGGCTTGGTGGATGTAGCTTAGTGGATATCGAAGAGCTTCTGCAGGAAGGTTTGAGCAAACATCGCGACGGCGACGTAGCGGGTGCCGCGCGCATTTACGGCGAGATACTGCAGCAGGATCCGATTCATCCCGCCGCAAATCTGAATCTCGCCAGCATCGCGCTTGACCAGGACCAGTTGCACGAGGCGCGCAACCTGCTGACGACGGTGTTGGCGCACGACGAAGACAACGGCGTCGCGCACCTGCTGTACAGTCGCGTGTGTTTCCTGCAGGGCGACCACGAGACGGGCTACCCGCACATCTCGGCAGCGTTTGAGCAACTGCCGGAAGAAGACGGCGTCGCGGCCGAGTTCGTGTCGGCCATGCGGCGACGCTACTTCACCTTTCAGCAGGAAGACTATCTGCAACTGTTCGAGGCCGCGCAGCAGGGCAGCCTGGATGCCGACAAGCTGCAGCGCCTGGCGCACCTGACGTTCATGCGCATCATGCGTCCCGAGCTGATCCGGCTGGTGGTCGAGCCCGGTCTGCCCGTCGACACGCCGGACGCGATCACGCGCTGGCTGAAGGAGCTGCCCGAGGAGGCACAGCCGGAGCTGGCGCTGCTGGCGCGCAACTTCGCGCAAGCCGTCGAGCTGATGCGCAGCAACGAGCGCTTTCAGCCGCAACGGGCGAAGCTGCAACTGCGCGTGCTGCCGGATGAGGACGGCCCGGAGTCGCGCGAGTGCGAGCTGGTGGAAGATGCGGACGCGCTGACCGGCGCGACCCTTGAGCTGGTGCGCAACAGCGAGCTGCAGTTCATTCCGTTCGGCGAGATTCGCAGCATCGAGTTCGCCCAGCCCGCGCCGGCGACCGGTGTGCTGATCGAGATGCGAAGCGGCGAAGTCATCAGCGGGCTGATGCCGCTGTTTTATCTGTTCACCGAGTTTGCCGAGGCCAAGAACGTGCGGCAGGGCCGCAGCACGCTGATCCGCCCATTGATCGCCGATATCGCCGCGGGTGTGGGCCTGCGGGCGCTGCGCATCGACGGCGAGCCGCTGCCCATCGTCCGCATCGACAAGATCGAGTTCGAAGACTAGCGAACGCGGTCTTTCCATACGTCGGGATCGCGGTGCTGGTGAATCACGGCGACGATCACCACGGATTCCGCGTCTGCGATGTAGAAGACGAGGTACGGAAACCTGCGTACCTTGGCGCAGCGATACTCGCGGTAGACGATTCTGCCGGCGCGAGGAAACGTACGGATGTGACTGGTTGTCTGCGCGAACGCGCTGAGGAACTCATCGCCGAGCCCCGAAAACTCGGCGTCATACCATTCACGGATCTCCGCGAGGTACCGTTGCGCGCCGGCGCGGATTCTAAAGGTCATTCCTTGCGTGCCCGAAGCCGTGCCATGACGACATGCACGTCTTCACCCTCGTTCGGGTTGGCATGGTGTTCGGCAAGGCGCTCATCCAGCAGCTTCTTTTGGGCATCCGACAAGTCGGGAAGGTCATCCACGAATGTCTCGGAGATGAACTCGAGCAACTCCATCCGCTCTGCCTTGGACATGCGGAGAATGGCTTCCTTGTATGCTTCGGTGATCATAGCCTGTGCTCCGGCCATCATTATCAAGCATGGGTATGGCTTGTGCAAGTGGAGTCGCTGATGAAACTCGTCCAGGTCATCATTGCTCCCGAGAAGCTTGACGCCGTCAAAGACGCGCTGGCTGAGGCCGAGGTGTTTCGCTTTACCATCAGCGAAGTGCTGGGCACGGGCCACCAGCGCGACGCGGCCGAGGCGGGCGAGAGCAAGCTCGACATCGAGATGTTCAAGAAGCTGAAGCTCGAGATTGCGGTCAACGACAACTTCGTGCAGCCGACCATCGACGCGGTGGTGAAAGCCGCAGGCGACGACGCGGTGGGGGCGGGCAAGCTGCTGGTGCTGAAGCTCGACGACGTGATCCGAATCCGCACCGGCGAACGCGGCAGCGACGCGATCTAGAACTGCGTTAGCCACAAATCTGCACCAATCTTCACGAATCACTGCCTGGCCCTTGGGGCCATTCGTGTCGATTCGTGAAGATTCGTGGTTTCGTCTTCAATCCAAATTCACCAAAGTTCACACGCTAAGGCTCCGATTTCAGGGGGGCGCGAGTGATCGCGTTGTCGTTATCGGTCATTCATCGGAGCCCACCATGTTCAAGTTCGTCACCCGCATGTTCCGCAAGAAGCACACCGAAGTCGAAACGCCCTATGAGCTGCCGAGCGATGACCCGGAATTGAATCCCATACTGGTTGAAGAACACGACGAGATCCCGGCCGAAGAAGTGGTGATGCTGAACAGCCGCCTGCTCGCGCCGGTGAACCCGAACGACCCGGCCAACATGTCGGCGCGCAGCCGCGCGGTGGTCGAGATCAAGACCGGGCTGAACGACCTCGGCCAGCACATCCGCATGCTCGGCCAGCGCCTGCACGCGCAGAGCATGGGCCAGGCAAAGCTGATCGAGGCGCTGTCGAATCTGCCTGCGACGCTGAAGGACGTGCTGCCGAACGCAGAGGAACAGAACCGCGCGCTTGGCGCGCTGAAGCTGGCGATGGACGAGCAGACGGAAGCCAACCGCACGTTCGTGGAAGCGCTCAAGCCGCTGCCGCAGTTCGTGCAGGCGGCCGCCAACCTGCCCGAGACCGCGCGGAAGCAGATGTGGGCGATCAACGAGCTGACCAAACAGCTCGAGGAAGGCAACACGGCGGCCAAGGACCAGGCCGAGCAGGTCAAGGTGATGGTCGAGACGCTGGCGCTGGGCAACGAGTCGAAGACGACCGAGATCAAGGCGGCCGTCGAGGAGATGGGCAAGTTCCAGAAGGCGCAGCTGAAGCAGGCGTCGCTCGCGCTCAAGAGCAGCGAGCTCGCCCGCCGCAGCCAGCGCCGCCACCAGACCGAGGTCGCCCGCACCCAGCAGAGCCGCATGAACGCCATGGCGCGCGAGCAGGCCCGGCACTTCAACCGCATCGAGGAACATTTCAAACGCACGTCGCGGACTCAATTCGCGCTGACCGGCGTTGCTGTGATGATGGCCGTGGCGGCGATTACGTTCGCGGTGCTGATGGTCTCCGGCGCGATCCATCTGCCGGGCCAGAGCGCCCAGCCGACGGCCGACACGCAGGAACGCACGGTCGACCCGGACGCGGTCGTTTCGCGCTAGGGTAGTCGCCGTAAGAAGCGAACTGCTTATCCACGAATTCACACGAATCTTCACGAAGAAATGCCTTTGCCCTTCTTCGTGTCGATTCGTGAAGATTGGTGGATGGCTCCTGTAGTTGGCGACGAAGACACAAAAGGATTCGCAGCAGGTGACGGCGTCGTTTGTTCTTGTGGCCCAAACAAAAGCCCCCGCATGACTGCGGGGGCTTTGCCTGTTGATGGTGCTTACTCGCAGCCGCAGGAGTCGCCGCAGCCTCCGCCGGTGGAGGCCTTGACGGTTTCCTCGATGCTGCGCTCCTTCACTTCGCCGGGCAGGCTGTCGCCGCAGTCGCCGCTGCTGCAGCAGGCGTCTTCGGCAAACTGGGCGTCGTGCTCGGCCTTGTCGTCCTCGATGCGCTGGGCGCCGCGGGCGTCGGCCTTGGCTTCCAGGTCGGCTTCGGTCTGCGCGACGCACTTTGCGCCTTCGGCCCTGGCGGCCTCGCGGGCGAGGCGTTCCACTTCCTCGGCGGTCATCAGCTTGTCGGCCTTCTTGCTGTAGTGGATCTTCATCTTCTTGGCCACCATGTGCAGGAGGTTGCTGGCCACGCCGACTTCCTCGTGGGGCAGGTTGATGAGCGCCTTGTTCAGCTCCGGGTTCGCGTCGACGTATTCACGGAACTGCTTGACGTCAAAGCCGTAGCCCTCAAGCACGCGGTTGAACTCTTCGCGGCAGCGCACCTTGGCCTCGTACAGCTTCATCTGCACGCGGCTCTTGATGTTCACTTCGCCGTCGCCGCTGGTCTCGATCGGGATGAAAATGCATTCCGGGTAGTCGTTCACTACCTTGCTCTGGACGCCGTCGCTCTGGGTGCTCGGCATGCAGCCGAAGGGCTTCACGCTGATGACCATGTGGGCTTTTTTCTCGAGCACGCTGTAGATGTTCTTGCCCACTTCCATGTGGCCTTCGCCGCCGCGCAGGTCGATGTTGTAGTACTCCTGCGCCAGCTTGTGGATTTTCTTCTGGTCGGGCAGCGCGAACGCCTTCATGCCCAGCAGCTTGCGGTACTTGTCGTAGCGCCCGCGGAAGTACATTTTCAGGGCGCTCAGCAGCGCGTAGGTCTTCATCGCCTTCACGTGGCTGAACTTGTTGCCGTCGTTGTCGGGCACGCCCCAGGCCTTCTTCAGGTCGTGCTTGCCGATGTAGAGCAGGTAGTCAACCCAGGTGCTGACCGGCTCAACCTGCACCTGCGCGCCCTCGCTTTCCAGCCAGCGGGCCATGTGGTAGTTGCCGTCGCCCTCGGTCGTCATGGCCCAGAACTCGCCGGTGATCTTCACGCGCGGCTTCACGCGGGTGAAGTCGCACTCGATCTCGTCGAACAGGGTGCGGATCTTCTTGAACGTCGGCTCAATCTTCTCGCCCGCTTCCATCGTGTCGCCGAGCATCTGCTTGGCCTTTTCCAGCACGGCGTCGGTGCTGCCGACCTTTTTCTCGTACGGGCGGATCTGGTAGCCGAGGTCGTTCAGCAGGTCGCCTGCCATGACCGCGGCGATAATCGCCATGAAGAAGTCCTTGTTGAAATCAATGCCGCCTTCGTCGGCCTCGGAATCACCGGCCGCCTGGCTGATGCCCTTGGACTGTTCGAACAGCAGCACGCGGAAGCCATCGAAGCCCGCGTCTCGCAGGGCCTTGCGGTACTCGGCCTCGTACATGCCGAAGCGGCACGGGCCGCACGCGCCCGCGGTCAGGAAGACGTACTTTTCCTTGATCTCGGGGATGGTCATGCCTTCGTTGTCGCGCAGCCCCTGCAGGTGCTTCACCAGGTTGCCGACGGTGTAGTAGGTCGGGTTGCACTGGCCGCGGTTGCCGAATTCCTTGCCGATGGTCAGCGCCTCGTTGTCCGGCACGTCCAGCGGATCGACCTTGTAGCCGAGCCCGGCCACGGCACGCTTGATCAGCTGGTCGTGGGCGATCGTCAGCCCGCCGAACAGCACGGTCGTCGTCTCGCGCGACTGCTTCAGGAAGCGGTGCTCGATGGGCTTTGCGAACTGGTTGATCTCCTCGTCTTCAAGCCCGAGCTCTTTCCGCAGCTGGGCTTCGTATGCCTTCAGTTCTTCTTCGACCTTCGCTTCCATTACGTCGTTCGGTGTCATGACGGACCTTTCCAGAGGTTCGTGAATTTGTTTGTCAGTCCCTGCTATTTCGGCGTTACTGCCACGCCGTTGATTCCGATCATTCCTGCGCCGAGTGTCAGCGTGACGTCCTTGTCACCGCGCCGCAGGATCACCTGCACGCTCTGCCCCGCGCCCACGTCCTTCTTTGCCTTGTTGACGTCTTCCAGCGTCTTGATGCGCACGCCGTTGTAGTGCGTGAGAATGTCGCCCACCTTGATGCCCGCCAGCGCCGCCTGGTACTCGTCGATCACCTGCGTGATCAGTACGCCCGCGACCGGCACGTCCTTCTGGTTCAGCGCGCTCTGGGCCGCTTCCTTTACGCCCGGGTCGCTGTCGTTCTCGGCGGCGAACTGCACGGCTGCCCAGCCTTCGTCGGTGTTCTTCAGCGCGAGCGCGAGGATGGCGGCGCGGCGCGCGTCCGGGTTGTCGGTGTTGGACTTGACGTAGTCGGCGAGGTAGCGGGCGGTGCTGGGGTCGGCGATGTCCTTGAGCGCGTCGACGGCCGCCTGTGCCTCGTAGCCGCTGGCCTTTGCCAGCGCGTCGCCCGCGAGCTGCGCGCGTTTGCTGGCGCTCTCGTTGCTCCACCAGGGCAGGTTGTAGATGCTGGCGATGCGGAAGTCGGCGCCGACATCAGGGTTGGTGAGCCCGTACTCGACGATGCCGAAGTTGGTAATCAATGAGACGTAGTCCTGGAAGGTCATGCCCAGCTCGCCGGGGCCCTGGCCCCATGGGTCGAGCCCGAAGTCTTCGGCCATCTTGCGCCAGACTTCGATCGCGTCGTCGTACGCGCGCGGGCCGAGCTTCTGCAGGTCGCGCAGGGCGGCCATGGCGGCGGCCTTGTCCTTGCCGGTGAACGCGGTTTCGAACGTCACCTTGAGCTCGCTGACGCGCTTGGCGACTTCCTCGTCGCTCAGGAACTCGAAGATTCCGTGGTCGGCGAGCATGCCTTCGAGTTTTTCTATGCGGGCCTTGTTTTGGCGCTGGGCTTCCGCGCTGTCGGTCTTGAGCTTGTCGAGCTCGTCCTTCAGCTCCTTGGCGCGGGCGGAGTCGTCGCCGTTCTTGCCGGCCTGGCGGTCGAGCTCTTCAGCGAGGTCGCGGTTGGCCTGCTCGATCAGCTTGAGCTTCCCGTTGCCTTCGTCCAGCGCGCGCTGGGCGTCTTCGGCGGCTTTGGTGGCGTCGTCGCGTTCGCGGATGGCGGCGGCGAGCTTGTTGTTCAGCTCGGTGTTGTCGCCGGCGGGCTGCTGGCTGAGCAGCAGCATGCCGCCAATCCCGGCCGCGAGGCCGAGGATGGTTCCGAGAATCGATGCGATCGTTGGCTTGTCCATTTTGTATCCAGTGGTCAGTGTCCGGTGGTCAGTGGTCAGAAAGTACAACCGCCGGTTTCACTTTTCCGCTGTCGTCTCTGCTTCTTCCGGCCACTGGTCACTGACCACCGGCCACCCTTGTCCGTCAGGAACTGACGGACGCCAGCGCCGGGTCTGACTGGTCCTGCTCGGCCTGTTGTTTGGCGATCAGTTCGGCCTTCTTGGCCTCGAGCTTCTGCAACAGCTCGGTCTTCTTTGCCTTCTTGTCCTGCATGTCCTCGATGTAGCGCTTGAGGAAGTAGTCGATCGTCTCGGTGCGGATCTTGATGGCGCCGGTCGGCTTGTTTTCGTCGATGTCGTGGAAGGTGAAGTACGGCGTCAGGCTGTCCGTCACGATTTCCTCTACGGCGCTGTAGATCGGCGCGTCGTGGCCGCACTTGAATGATGAAAGATCCAGCCCGATCAGGTTCGGGTGCCGCGCCACGTACTTGGCCGCCCACAGCTTCTGCGCGCTGTTCGTCGAGTAGGCGTTCTTCCAGACGTCCGTCACGGCCATCCCGTTGGGGATGTTGCCGGCCTTCACGTCGGCGCCGAAGACTTCCTCGAGCACGTCTTGGTCAATCGGCAGGCTGTCGAGGCTGAAGACGGGGTAGCCCATCATCTGCAGCTCCTCGACGATCTCGTGGTTCAGGCCCGGGTCGTGGTGGTACGGGCGAGCCAGCAGCACGACGCCGAGCTTGCCGTCGGCCTTGAGCTTGTCGAGCACCTTGCGGGCGGGCTCGCGCAGGACGTTGACCTTGAAATGTTCCAGCGCGGCAAACGCCTGCTTGAGCGCCGCGGCGTTTTCTTCCTTGCTGATGCCGAACTTGTCGCTGAAGAACTTGAACATCTGCTTCTCGGCCAGCGCCGGGCGGTAGAGGTCCACCACCGGGTCCCAGTACTCGATGCCCTGGTCCTTGAAGATGTCGCCTTCCTTGGTGAAGGCGGCCTTGACCACTTCCGGCGTCGCCGTGACGGTGGGGCACGAGCATGAGTCGAGCATGTCCGTCATGTCGGTCGGCAGCGTGTTCGGGATGGGGAACATGATGACGTCCGGCTTCTTCTTGGCGTACACGAGGTCGTGCACGTGCGCGAGGCTGACCTTGGCCGGGAAGCACTGGTCAATGCTGCCGCGTCGCGAGCCCTTCTTGTACAGCTCTTCGTTGGTGAAGTCGGACCAGGTGATGTTCTTCGGGTTGACTCCGATGGCCTCGAGGTACGTCTTCCAGAAGGTGCCCGTGCTGTACATGTTCAGCGCGCGCGGCATGCCGATCTTGATGTCCTTGATGCGGGCGCGCTTCTCAAGCTGCTCCTTCACGCCGGGCAGGCGGAAGCGGCTGAGCATCCCGCGCTTGTCTTCCTTCAGGACCGGCGTGACATTGAAGCTCTCGAACACCTTCTTGGCGGCGAGATCGACGAAGTTCGGGTTGTGCTTCTTCTTCTCGTCCATCTTGCCCTTGATGTCGCGCATCTTGGCAACGTCTTCGACCGTGCCCTTTTCGCACGTGGCGATGATGAAACGGCGTTCGTCACCGGCGGGCGTCTTGGTGTCGATGAACGTGCGCAGGCACTTGTTCTTGCAGAAGTAGCAGCGGGTGGATTCGTCGCGCTTGCTGCTGAAGCCGAGGCCCAGCAGCGCGTCCATGCCGATGAAGTGCGTGTGGCCCGTGCGCTGCGTGACGCGGATCGCCTCGATGCCGCAGCCGATCGCGCCGGATTCGCCGCAGAACTTGTGCACGATGACTTCGGCGTCGGGCACCTTGCCCTTGATGAAGTCGACCTGCGCCTTCACGGCCGCGAGGTTGCGCTGCGTGCCGCCCTGCAGGATGAACTTGCGCCCGAGCTTTGCCAGGTTCGGCTCCTGCACGACGTACAGCCAGATGTTCTTCGGCAGCACGTGGGCGAGCCCGGCCATGATCTGGTCGGCGCTCCAGCCGAGCTGCTGGAAGTTGACGATGTCGGATTCCATGAACACGGCGCAGCCGTAGCTGAACACCGGCAGGCCCTTGGCCTTGAAGGCGATGTCCGCGAAGTTCTCGATGGGGTGCCCGAAGCGTGAGGACGTGCTCTGCAGGAAGTAGCCGTTGCCCGCGCTGCACTGGGTATTGAGCTTGAAGTCGGCCACACGCCCGTTCTTGAGCATGATGACCTTGATGTCCTGGCCGCCGACGTCGACGATCACGTCCACGTTGTCGTAGAAGTGCAGCGCCGCCTGTGTGTGTGCAACCGTCTCCACCAGCGCGACGTCCGCCCCGATGGTGTCCTTCAAAATGTCCTTGGCGTAGCCGGTGGTGCCGACGCCCATGATCTTGAGCGTGGCCCCCTGCGACTCGATCGAGTCGCGCAGCCCGGCCATCACGACCTTGGTGTCCTCGATCGGGTTGCCCTTGCTGAGGTCGTAGTAGGCGCCGATCAGCTTGCCGTCCTTGTTCAGCAGCACGGCCTTGGTGCTTGTGCTGCCGCCGTCGATGCCGACCCAGCCCTCGACGATTTCGCCCGGCTTGAACTCGGGGAAGGTGTGCTTGGGGATCGTGTACTGCTCTTTGAACTCGTTGAGCTCTTCGGGCGACTTGGACAGGCTCTTGGCCGCGCCGCCGGCCGCGCGCATCTTGTCGCGCCCGACCTCGACGAATTCCTGCAGCGCCTCGATGCCGGAAAAGCGCGCGACTTCCGGGTCTTCGTTCTTGCCGTACAGCACCGCGCCGATAGCCGCGAAGTACTGGGCGTTGTCGGGCACCACGATCAGCTTCATCGGGTCCGGGTTCTCGGGCAGCGGGAACTTGCGCTCTTCCCACACCTTCATGATGTTGTGGCGCCAGGCGTCCTGCATGGCCGGAATGAACGTGTTCGGCCCGCCCAGCAGGAGACACACAGGGCGCAGCGTGTTGCCGCGCGTGAGTACGGACAGGTTCTGCTGCACGATGGCTTCAAACAGCGAGGCCATCAGCTCGGAGGGCGGCACGCCCTGCTTCTGCAGCCCGTTGATGTCGGTCTCGGCGAACACGCCGCACTTGCCGGCGACGGGGTGCAGCTTCACGCCGTGGTAATCCAGCGCGACCAGCTCAGGGATGGTCAGCTTGACCTTGGCGTTGATCTTGTCGATCACCGCGCCGGTGCCGCCGGCGCATTTGTCGTTCATCGACGGAATCTTGCGCTTGCCGCCGTTCGGGTCTTCCTTCCAGATGATGATCTTGGCGTCCTGTCCGCCGAGCTCGATCACGCTGCCCGCGCTCGGGTAGAAGATCTCGACCGCGAGGCTGACCGCGTTCACCTCCTGCACGAACTTCGCGCCGACCAGCGGCGCGATGCTGCCGCCGCCGCTGCCGGTGATGAACAGGCGGATCTTTTCCTTCTTGTGGTTCGGGAACGCCGCGGTGATTTCCTTCAGGAACTCCAGCACCTTTTCAGGCTGCTTGGTTTCGTGGCGGCGATAGTCGGACCACAGGATTTCGTTGTTCTCGGGGTGCATCACGACGGCCTTGACCGTGGTGCTGCCTACGTCGAGACCGATGATCAGCTCATCCGGAAGTTGCTTCTCGTTCGACATCAGCTCGCCTTTCCAGCGGTGAGTGCAGGAAGATGAAATTCAGGAAGCCTGCCGTTCTGCTCGCGCAGGTCGGCCAGCGACAGATGGTCGAGGTAGTCGGCAATGCCTTTGCCGAAGCCCTTCAGCACCATCTGGAACGCACACTTGCCGTCGAGGTCGCAGTCGCAGCCCGGCAGCCCCTCGGGGCCATCCTCGACGCAGCGGAAAATGCAGATGTCACGGTCAGCGGCCGAGAGCACGCTGGCAACCGAGATCGTCTCCGGTGAACGCGCCAGTGTGTAGCCGCCCGCCGGTCCGGCCTGTGAAAGCACGATCTGCGCGGCCACCAGCTTGCGCATGACCTGTGCGCAGACGCTTTCGGGGATGTGCTGGCTGGCGCTGATGTCGCGCAGACGCACGCGCACACCGCGTTCGGCAAGGTATAGCGCCGCCCTTAGCCCGTAATCCGATTTGGAGGTAATGATCACTTTCGAGCCTCGCGAAGGATCAATCCAGACTGTTTTGGTACTGGTAGCAGGCCGAGAAAGTATTGCGGTGGCATGTATTACGCAAGCCCGCCTTTCGCCGCGACGGTTGCGTGCGGAACGGGGTTTACGCGGAGAAAGAGACTCTATTAGTCCGCAATAAAATGTGGACTGGTGCGGTCGCCGAGCGCGGGCGGTATCGATAAGGCCCGTATGCAGATCGCACGAATCGCAGGGCTGTTGGCGAAGTGTGTGCATAACGGCGTTATAAATAACGCCGTTATATAATCAAGCCCCACGAAAAAAGTTTTCACGGGGTGTGTCAGTCAGCTTGGGTGTTACGCCGCGCTGGGGGGGCCGTCCCAGCGGCCGCTGTCGGGGTTTCCACCGCGGCGGCGTTGCAGCAGGCAGATGTCGATGTCGGCGTTCTGGGCTGTCAGGCGCAGGATCTGGTCGATCACGTTCAGCACCGGGCGCTTGGTGGCGAAGTCGGTGCAGATCTCGGCGCTGCCGGGCGGGTTCATGTGGAACACACGGCGCTCGCCGGTCGAGTGGAAGATGATCGCGACGTAGAACTCGCGGCCTTCGGTGGTCCAGTCGATGATGTCGCGGATGGCGTCCGTGCTCTTGTAGGTGTTCTTCAGCCGGTTACGCCACTTTCCGGACCGCGTTGCGGCGCCCACAGGCCTGGTCAGGAAGTAGATCTTTTTCATAGCGGCATTCCCGAACGTAGATCGACTGACAAGCGGGCTGATCTTCAATCAAAGAAGTACCGAATGACTGCAATCTGCACCCGGGATTCAGGCCGTGGGGCTTCGGGCATGGGGCAAGGGCGCGGCAGGGTCCCCAAGCCCTAACTCCTATGCCCCAAACCCCTGCTCGTCCGTATAACTGTATTCATGAAGGACCTGTTCACGCCCATGCAGGCCCGCGAACAGCACCCGATCCTGGCGTTCTTTGCGCGCCGGCCGGTGACGGTGACCGTGTTGCTGCTTGCCACCACGGTGCTGGGCGTCATCAGCCTGCAGCTCACGCCCGTGGAGCTTTTCCCGGCGGGGTTTGAGCCCAAGTCGCTCAGCGTTTCGGTGCCCTACAACAAGGCCGGCGACACCGTCTCTCCTTTAACTGTAGAACGTGAGGTGACGCTGCCGGTCGAGGCGGAACTATCGACCATTCCCGGCGTGCAGGACCTGAATGCCACTTCGTCGCGCGACGGCGCGGACTTCGACCTCGAATTCGACGGCGACCGGGACATGGACGAGGCCTACGCCGAGATCATGGCGGCCGTCGAGCGCGCGCGCCTGCGCCTGCCCAGCGACGTCGGGCGCATCCAGGTGCGCCGCTTCCGAGGCAGCAGCGGCGGCTGGCCGATCGCGTTCGTGAACTTCTCGTGGGAGGCAAGCGCCATCGAGCCGGACCTGACGCTCGAGAACGTGATCCAGCCCTACCTGGAATCCGTCGACGGCGTGGCCAGCGTTTCCTTCTTCGGCACGCGGCGCAAGTTCATCGCCGTGGACCTCGACCCGGAGAAAACGCGCGCCTACGGCGTAAACCTGTCCGAGCTGCTGCAGCGCCTGCGCGGCGACAATTTCCGCGCGCCGGCCGGCAAGACCACCGTGCGCCAGAAGATGGACCTCGGCTCAGGCCAGGTGCAGGAACGTGACGTCTACCTCGTGGCCGATTCGCGCTTCCACAGCATCGAGGAGATCGAAAACCTGCCGGTGCGCCCGGGATTGCGCGTGTCCGACATTACGCGCCACGGAATCTCGGAGGGCGAAAGCCACAAGGGTGTCTACGAGACGGCCGGCGTCAGCAGCTATGTGCGCGTCGACGGCAAGTGGGGCGCAACCTGCATGATTTTCAAGACCGGCGACGCGAACACGGTCGCCGTCGGCGAGCGCGTTGAGAAGGCGCTGGAGGAGTTGAAATCCAAGCCGCAGCTGAAGGGCTTCAGCGTGCGCATCGCCTGGAACCAGGGCGACACGATCAAGGAGAGCATCGGCAACCTGCTCGAGACGCTGGCGTGGGGCGGGCTGCTGGCGTTCGTTGTGCTGCTCGTGTTCCTCAAGAGCTGGCGTCTGGCGCTGGTGATCGCGCTGTCGATTCCGCTGTCGATGACGCTGACGCTGGCCGTGATGTTCCTGATGGACCAGACCATCAACCTGCTGGCGCTGATGGGCTTCACGCTCGCGGGCGGCATGTTGCTCGACAACAGCATCGTCGTCGCGGAGAACGTCTACCGAAGACACGCGCTCGGCGAACAGGCCGAGGCCGCGGTCGTGCGCGGCGCGGGCGAAGTCGGGCTGGCGCTGATCCTGGCCACCAGCACAACCGTGATCGTGTTTGTAAGTGTGATCTTCCTGGCGGGCGAGGAGTTCATCAGCTTCGTGATGGGAAAGATCGGGCTGCCGGTTTGCCTCAGTCTTGCGTTCAGCATCGTGCTCGCGATCGGGGTAATCCCGATGACCATGTTCCGCGCGGGCTTGCTCACGGCCGCGCAGACGTCGCGCACGCGCCGCTGGTTTACCGGGCTGCGCGCCAAGCTGCTGTATCGCTGGCGTGAGCGCAAAGGTCTCGCGCGCATGATGCTGGTGCCCGGCTTCGCATTGTGGGAGGCCGTGGCGCTGGTGGCCGGGCGCAACGCGGAGGGCGTGCCCTCGACGCCGATCGTGGACAAAGTCGCCGCGGCGTACGTGCGTACGGTCAAATGGCTGATGCCGATGCGCTTCATGTTCGTGCCGGTGGTGCTGATTGCGACGATGGGGCTGTTCAAGCTCGCCAGCGACGCGATGGACAAGACCGACCAGAACCAGGGCAACCGCGACCGCATCAACCTGCGCGTCGGCTTCCCCGGCGGCTCGGACATCATGATCCAGAAGCGCGCGCTGCTGATTACCGAGATCGCGGAAGGCAGCCTTGCGGCGAAGGCCGGGGCGCGCGTGGGCGACTACGTGCTGGGCTACAACAACCGCCCGGTGAACTCGCAGGAGGACCTGGACGAGCTTGCGAACAGCGTGCCCGAGGGCGCGCTGATTCAGCTTGACCTCGCGCGTGGCGCCTCGACGGGCTCGGTCGAGATCCCCGCCGGCCCGACCGGCATCAAGGGGCAGATGGAGGACACGCAGGCGCTGCGCGACACGATCTGGACCAAGTACGTGTTCGAGGTCGAGGACATCCTGCTCGGCGTTGAGAACGCGCGCGAAAAGCGCGACCGCGCGGTGAAAGAACTCGGCATGACCGAGGAACAGGCCAAGGCGATCTACGGGCGCACCAAAGAGGAAGCGAAGCAGGAATTCGGCATCGAGTCCCTGAGCGTCAGCTTCAGCGCCTCGCGCGCGCAGTTCTGGATCTACGTCCAGCCTGACCGCGTCGGCGAAAGCGGCGAGCTGTACAAGAACATGATGGCAGCGCTGCCCGAGCGCGCCGGCGTTGAGCTGCGCGGGCAGTTCGAAGGCGGCAGCAGCAGCAGCGAAGTCAGCATCCGCGTGAACGGACCCGACACCGAGAAACTTCTGCTGCTCGCGGACGAAGTGGCCGTGCGCCTGCAGAGCATCGAGGGGCTTGAGGGCGTGCAGGTCGACACGGCCGAAGGGCTGGACGAGGTGACGGTCGGCGTGGACCGCCAGCGCGCGGCCGCATTCGGGGTTGAGCCGAACATGCTTTCGCAGGTGCTCGCGTTCCAGTTGTCCGGCACGACGCTGCGCGACTTCCAGCAGGGCGACAACCTGCTGCCGCTGCGCGTGCGGTTCGCGGCACCGGCCGATGCGCAGGGCAACGCGCGCGACCCCAACCTGCAGGACGTGAACGAGACGCGCATCTTCACGGGAACCGGCGGCACGGTGGCGGCCAAGGCGATTACGAAATCCAGCGGGCTGGCAAAGTCCGGGCTGGGGGAAATCCGCCGGCGCAACCGCCAGACCAGTCTGCGCGTGGTAGGCACCACCAGCACGGAAGATCTCGATCGCATCCGCCAGCAGGTGAACATGGCGATGGAGGGCGTGAAATTTCCCGCGGGCTACACGCAGGAACTGGGCGGCCGCTTCGGTGACTTTGAGGCGCGCTTTGGTGAGCTGTTCAACTCGACGATCTGGGCCGGGCTGCTGGTGTTCCTGGTGATGTGCTTCCTGTTCGAGAGTTTCCTGAAGCCGGTCTGCATTCTCGTCGTCAGCGTGCCGGGCGCGTTGCTGGGCGGCTACGGCGCGCTGTGGCTGAGCAACACTCCGTTCGACGTGATGACCGGGCTGGGGCTGGTGGTGCTGATCGGCGTCGTGGTCAACAACGGCATCGTGCTGGTGGACCTGATCAATCGACTGCGCCAGGACGGCGTACCCCGGACAGAGGCCGTCGAGACGGCCGCGCGACAGCGCATGCGCCCGATTCTGCTGACCAGCCTGACGACGGCGTTCGGGCTGATCCCGATGGCGATCGGCGACGCCAACTTCGTCGGCACGCCGTACTACCCGATGGGGCGCATGGTGCTGGGAGGAATCCTGGTCAGCATGGTCTACACGCTCGTGCTGGTGCCGCTGCTGTACACGATCCTCGATGACTTCGGCAACGCGGGAAAAACCTGGGTCCACATCATCTTCGGCAAACGCGCACCGGCCGATTAATCTTCGTCGGGGCTGTTGTTGTTGAACTTACCACCCTCAATGATCGGCTTGAGCCATTCCGGCGCCGCCGGGCGTTCTGCGGTGCTTTGCATTGCCGTCCATTCAGTGTCCGTCAGGCGCGTGGCGTGTGTGAATTCCGCGTAGGGCAACACTGCGCCCTTGCACAGTATGCGCTCGGACTTCCACTCGTAGAGGATGTACATCACCCTCGGCCTTCCGATCCCTACATGCAGAAACTTCCCCAGCTGCGGGTTGGAAGCCACAACGGCCGCGCGGGGCGCATCGTCGCGAGGTGTCAGCCAGCTGTTGCCGCCGTAGAACATGCATGAAGCGAGCGACTGTCCGACGTGCTGGATAAACTTCCGCTCGTCCTCGTTGAAGTCGATGCCGCGCAACTGCTTGTGCGACAGCGTCTCGATGCGGCGGATCAGGGAGATCAGCGCCGTCCATGCGGTGTCGAGGTCGCCGCCGTTCTCGGCCAGTACCTCTTCGATGACTTCGGGAGACTTTGGGTTACCGCCTTCGATATCGGTGGCGGCGTCGCGCAGGCGCTTGGCGAACTCCTTGTTCCTCTTCTCCTTGTCTTTGATGTCCTTCAACCCTGCCAGGTCGACGAGCATCAGGGTGTATCCGGTTCGTATCAAAGTTTCCGTCTCGGCTTCCGTCAGCCCGGCATCCTGCGGAGAATCCTCGAACAGCGAGAAGTTCTTGTCCTCGATAAGCTTTGCCAGCGCGCGGCAATCCTGAATGATTGCGGTGTAATTCACGCGCAACGCGCCGAGGTCCTTGAGCGCGGTTTGCGTTCTTTCGCATAGCGCGGCGAGGGAGCACCAGAATTCGGGGTTCGGCTCAACGAAGCCGGCGGGCACTTGCGCCAGGCCCGCGTACAGGACGTTCTCCTTGGCCTGCAGTAGCCAGGCGTGACGCATCTGCGCCCAGCCGGCAAGCTGCGTGTTACAGCTCTTGACTTGCCATGCTGTGCTGCGGAACAGCGCGGGCGCCTCCTTTTCGGCCGGGGCATTCAGCGTGGCCAACGCGCGCAGGGATTCGCAGTACATGCTTGAGCCCTGCGTCAGCGCGATTGCCCGGTCCGCCTCGGCCAGGACTTTCTTGTCCAGTGCATCGCGGGCGACGCCGTTGCCCAGCATCGCCGCCACTTCCAGGCCTTGCGGAAAGGTTCGCTCGAATGCTTCCGGATTCGTCGTGCGCTGGAACAGCACGGCGTCGGGCAGACGGAAGCTGGGCATCAGGCGGAAGGACAGTTCCGCAACTTCCTGCGGATTCTCGGGGATGAAGCGCAACTGGTCGTTGATGGCCGGCATGTCTTTGATGTCGTCGAGAATCGACTCTCTCGCGTTTTCCAACCCGAGGCTCAAAAAACGTCCACGGTCCGCCGCTGCGGCGAGGTCGAGGTCGTCGCCTGTGCCGAGGAACCAGTCGTAGAAATACATCTCGCGCCGTGGATTTCGGG
Source organism: Planctomycetota bacterium (assembly GCA_020638675.1). GTDB lineage: Bacteria > Planctomycetota > UBA8742 > UBA2392 > UBA2392 > JACKID01. The sequence goes on along the minus strand of JACKID010000002.1, from coordinate 193,181 downwards.
ACTTACCACCACCCTCCGCAGAGAATGCCCAGCCGATCAGCAGGGCTGCGGCCAGCTCCTCGTCGCGGTCGACGCGGAAGGGAATGGTCTGCAGCCAGCGATTGGCGCGGAAGTAGCGCTGCAGCTCCGTGCTGTCTGTATAGAAGCCGAGAGGTTTGAAGCGGGTGTAGTCGATCGCGAGGAAGCCCTTGTCCGGCTTGCCCAGCCACTCCGGCTTGCCGGAGCCGACGGCGCCTTCCGCCTGTCTTACCTCAGCCTCTACCAGCTTGGCTTCGTCCTCGGACAGTTCCACCTTCTCGCCGAGCAGGCGCAGGGCGACCGCCAGCACCATCCGCGCACGCGGCATAGACGCTATGAAGATCTCGTCCGGCTTGGCCCGGCCTTCACGCTCGATCGCCTTGGGCAAGGCCGCGTACACCTCCACCAGCAGCTCGCGAAGGGATTCCGCGCGGGTTTCTTCCAGACGTTTGACCGATTCCTCGAACAGGACGTGGAATGCGTTCAGCACGGCGTCGCTGGTGATGAACGTCGGCAGCTTGCCCTCAACGTACACCGAAAACGCCTGCCGGAGCGGCTGGTCTGCGATCAGCAGCCCGTCGCGATCCAGTTGCTTGATGGCGGCTTCGTCGAGACCCGCCTTGGCCGCGTCGCTTTTCCATTGGGGTTGATCGGGGACTGGCTTCTCCTCCTGCCCTCGGGCAATCGCGAGCACGACAAGCACAGCCAGTATGGCCAGACCAAGGCGTCGCATGGGCATTCTCCGGTGGATGCTGGCCAATCTACCAGCCTGCAACGCGGGGGCCGCCCCTTTTCCTGCAACCGCGCGTCGTTATCATTCCGCACGCTTTGCCGGGTGTCGTCCGCACGGAGGCACTCTTTGAAAGGGCAAAGCGGCCGCCCCGCGACATGGGGCAAGGAGACAACCATGCCGGCAGAGATGCCCCCGCGGTTCCAGCCTGGAACCATTGAAACCAAGTGGTACGAATTCTGGGCTTCGCACGACCTGTTCAAGGCCGTGCGCGACATTCGCAAAAAGCCCTTCACCATCATGATCCCGCCGCCGAACGTGACCGGCGCGCTGCACATGGGGCACGCGCTCAACAACACGCTGCAGGACGCCGTGGCCCGCTTCAAGCGCATGCAGGGCTTCTGCGTGCTGTGGCTGCCGGGCACGGATCACGCGGGCATTGCGACCCAGGCAGTTGTCGAAAAGAAGCTGTTCGCCGAGCAGAAGACCACCCGCAACGAGCTCGGGCGCGAGAAGTTCCTCGAGGAAGTGTGGAAGTGGAAGGATGAGTACGGCAACCGCATCCTCAACCAGCTTCGCAAACTCGGCGCATCCTGCGACTGGTCGCGCACCCGCTTTACCATGGACGAAGGCCTGACCCGCGCCGTGCGCGAATCCTTCGTGAAGCTGTGGGAAAAAGGCCTCATCTACCGCGGCTACCGCATGATCAACTGGGACTGCAAGCTGCAGACCGCGATCAGCGACGACGAAATCGAAACCACCGAAACCCGCGGCCACCTCTGGTACATCCGCTACCAGATCAAGGACCAGCCGGAAAAGTTCGTGGTGGTGGCGACCACGCGCCCCGAAACACTCTTCGGCGACACGGCCGTGGCGGTGAACGGCGACGACGACCGCTACAGCAACCTGGTGGGCAAGCAGCTGATCCTGCCGATCCTCGGGCGCGAAATACCCGTGATCGCCGACGACACCGTGAACCCGGAATTCGGCACCGGCGCCGTGAAGGTGACGCCCGGCCACGACTTCAACGACTATGAGCGCGGCCAGCGGCACGACCTGCCGATGATCAACGTGCTGAACAAGGACGGCACGCTCAACGAGCAGGCGGGCAAGTACCAGGGCATCGAGCGTCTGAAGGCCCGCAAGCAGCTGGTCGACGAGCTGGACGAGCTCGGGCTGCTTGAGCGCGTGGAAGACTACACCAACAACGTGCCGCACAGCGACCGAAGCAAGACGCCCGTGGAGCCTCTGCTCAGCGAGCAGTGGTTCGTGAAGATGAAAGAGCTCGCGCAGCCGGCGATCGCGGCCGTGAAGCCCAACGCCGAGGGCAAGCGCGAGATCACCTTCGTGCCCGAACGCTGGGAGCGCGTGTACCTGAGCTGGCTCGAGAACGTGCGCGACTGGTGCATCTCGCGCCAGTTGTGGTGGGGGCATCGCATCCCGGTGTGGTACGACGCAGACGGCAACGCCGTGGCGCTGAAGGAAGACCCGCCCGAGGGCGCATTGCACCCGAAGTCCGGCAAGCCGCTGGTGCGCCGCGACGACGACGTGCTGGACACCTGGGCAAGCTCGTGGCTGTGGCCGTTCAGCACGCTGGGCTGGCCGGAAAAGACCGCCGACCTCGGCTACTTCTACCCGACGCATTTCCTCAGCACCGCACGGGATATCATCTATTTGTGGGTGGCCCGCATGGTGATGGCCAGCTACGAGTTCACCGGCGAGAAGCCGTTCAGCACGGTGTACATCCACGCGACGGTGCTCGACGGGCAGGGCCGTCGCATGAGCAAGTCGCTCAGCAACGGCATTGATCCATTAGACATGGCCGAGCAGTGGGGCGTGGACGCGGTGCGCCTGACGCTGCCGATGCTCACCAGCGAAGGCCAGGACATCAAGCTGGCCGAGAGCAAGTTCGAGATGGGCCGCAACTTCTGCAACAAGTTGTGGAACGCATCGCGCTTTGCGCTGACCAACCTGGGCGACTTTGAAGAAGCCATCGGCAAGCTGTCGGATTCCGAGCGCGCCGGGCTGAACGAAGGCCAGGTGGTGGAGCTTGAGGATTGCTACATCGAGGGCTGCCTCACGAGCACCATCGTGGACGTGACCGACGCGCTTGAGCGCTACAAGTTCAACGAGGCCGCCCAGGCGCTGTACCACTTCGTGTGGGACGACTTCTGCGACTGGTACCTCGAGGTGGTGAAGCCGCGCCTGTACGACGGCAAGGGCGGCGAGCGCTCAAGGCTGCGCGCACAGAGCACACTGGTGCGCGTGCTGGACGGCATCCTGAAGATGCTGCACCCGTTCGTGCCGTTCATTACCGAGGAGATCTGGCAGAACCTGCGCCCGCTATCGGCGGCGCTGCGCGGCGACACGCCCGAGCTCGCGCTGGCGATCGCGGCGTGGCCAAAGGCAAGCAAGGAGCGTCTGTTCCTGCCCGAGCGCAAACGCTTCGGCTTCATGCAGGACGTGACGCGGGCCCTGCGCAACATCCGCGCCGAGCACAACCTTGACCCGAAGACGCCGATCAGCGCCGCACTCAACGTGGCGGACAAGGCGACGCTCGACTTGCTGGCCGAGGCCGAGCGCGACACGGTGAGCAAGCTGGTGAACATGTCGGGCTTCGAGGTGGCGGTGGGGGCGCGCAAGCCCAAGGCAAGCGCCACGGTGGTGCTGGGCGGCGGCAACGAAGTCTACGTGAACCTGGAAGGCCTGATCGACTTCAAGATGGAGCTGCTGCGGCTCGAGGCCAACCAGGCGAAGCTGAACGAGGGAGTGACCAAGCTGAAGCGCAAGCTCGAGAACCTGAACTACATCGAGCGCGCGCCCAAGGACGTGGTGCAGCGCGACCGCGACCGACTCAGCGAAATCGTCGCCGAGCTCGAGCGCGTCGAGAAGCACATCGAGGAAGTCAAAGCGCAGGCCAAGTAGGGACGTGTTGTGGGCATCCTGCCCGCAGCCGTCGTGTGCGTCCCGCACACGACACGCGCGAGCGGGACGCCCGCGCGCCATGCAGCCGAGACGGCCGCACCACGTTTCTTTTAACGCGCGCGCGAAAAAACCAAAGAGTTGCACACATTGCGCCGATTATCTGACAGTGCCGACGGCACCGTTATCTCACGCGAAACACAGCTGGAGTCAGTCATGGCGAACGTGCTCATCACGGACCTGTTTGAGGAATCCGCCTATCTCGTGCGCAGCCTGCTGCGCGGCGTCGGCCATGCAGTCAGCATCGCGGTCAGCCGCGCCGATGCCGAGGCCAAGCTCAGCACCGGGCTGTTCGACGTGCTGGTGATGGACTACGGCACGATCGTCGATGACAACCTCGCCGTCGGTATGTTCGCCAACGAGATGCTGCCGGGGCTGCCGGTGGTCGCGCTGACGCGCCCGGACTACGAGCGCCGCCTGAAGGACGTGCAGCTTTCCGGCAAGTTCCACCGCCCGATCCGCGGGCGCAGCGTGAAGGAAGCCGTCCAGAACGCGCTGAACAACATGTTCCGCCAGTCGCAGCGCCGCACGGCGCCGAGGGTGCACGTGGACCTGCCGGTCGAGCTTGAGATCGGCGGCGTCAGCCTGAAGACAAAGACCATCGACCTCAGCAGCCGCGGTGTCGCGATTGACGCCACGGACTGCAAGCTCGCGCCGGAGCAGTTGCAGGCCATCGAGAACGAAGTCGGCAAGAGCACGGCCCACGCGGCGTTCACTGTCGAGGAGGGCAAGGTCATCCAGCTCACGGCCCGGCTCGCGTTTGTCGAACGCCATCGCTCGCTCAGCGGGCGCACCATCGGGCTCGCCTTCGAGGCGTTGGACGAGGAAAGCGAAGTCGCCCTCAGCGGTTTCTACAACCAGGCCGCATAACCATCCGTCAAACGACAACCCCGCCGATTGCGGCGGGGTTGTGTTGTTTCAGCCGTTAGCGCGAAGGCATCCAGACGACGGCCGGCGCTTCGACTACGCCGTAGCCGCCGCCGCGGTCCACCTCGAAGTGGGGGCTGTCCACGCCGGTGCGCACCAGGCGGTACTTGATCCGGTAGGTGAGCCCGAGTGAGTCGCCGCTGTTGGCGATCCAGCCGCGGGTGTCGTGCTTGCTCTGGTAATTCGAGTTGAACTTCTCCGGGATCTCCGAGACCACGGTGCCGTCTTCGTTGCGGGGCAGGTGTGCAAAGCCGGCCTCGGTGAAGTCCGCGCCCATCACGTTGGCGACATAGGCAAACACATGGCGGTCGATACGCACGGCGACCACGTCGTCGGCCAGGTCGTTCATGCCGCGCATGGAGTGCCGGTCGCTCTGCCCGACGTAGATGCGGTAGTGGTACTGGCGTGCGGCGTCGATGTACTCCAGGCGCAGTCGGAAGGCCTCCACCAGCGTGAGGTGGCGCTCGCGTGCGCTGCCGTCTTCGTACTCGAAGGTGATGGTCTGCTTCAGTTCCTGCACCAGTGAGTTGCGCTGCAGGTCCAGCGGGCTGACGACCTCGAACTCGAAGCGCGCATCAAACCCGTCATCAGAAACGCGCGCCGGGCCCAATGCATGGACCAGCACCTCGTACGGAGGCGTGGAGCGCCCCTGGCGTTCAACGGTTTGCGGCGCGGAACACGCCGCGACCAACAGCGCAATCAGCGCGAGGTGAAGCAGGGGAAGAGGGCTGAACTTCATAGACACTCCCGTGCAGGGGTTGCCGCTCTCCAATGCTTATATTCTCTTCTTTGTAAGACCTTGAAGCAAGGAGGGTTCAAACGGACGCCTAAAACGCACAGCCTAATTATCACGGTCTTGTCACAACTTTTTCTCCGTAAATCACCAAAACTGCTTGAAGTCCAAAACGTCATCCCTACTCTCACCGCCTTCTCGAATCTTACGCCCCTTGCGGAGGGGGCATTTCAACGGACCCAAGACGTGGGGACATTGCATATGTGGACTCAAGGTGCGGCAGTAAAGCGGCTGGCCCTGTTGGCGGCCATTGTCATGGTCGGCTTCAGCGCGGCCTGCCAGTCGGGTGACGACGGCAACGGTGAAAAGCCACAACCTGTGACTTTTGCATCGGATGTGTTGCCGGTAGCCGCGGCCGAGCCGGGCGAAATGCTCGCGCTTCCGGTACAGGGCAGCTCATCGGAGGCCGCCAAGGGCTTCCACGTTCGCTTCAGCTACCTCGGAAACAGCGTTTGCGTGCCCGCGTTCCACTGTGACGGGGGCAAGGCGTACGTGATGGTTCCGCCGATCGCTGACGCGACGGCCCTCGGTGTTGAGGTCGCCATCGTGGACATGGACGGCAACGTCCAGGATGTCCACCCGCAGACCCTAGAAGTCGGCGCCTGGGCCACGTCCGAGGCGTTCACCGCCGACAGCTTCGATCAGGCGATCGGCAGCGGGCTTTCGCGCTTTGTTGAACTCGGCGTCGAAAGCGTGGACGCGCTCGAGCAGGAGGGCCAGATCAACAGCGCCAGCGCGACCTTGATCCGCGATGCCTTGAACCAGCAGGTCGCGATCCTCAATACCGTCGACATCTACAATGACAACCTCAACTCCAGCCAGCTCGCGCTGCTTGAGCAGCTGCTGGACAACTCCGGCATCCTGCAGTTCCTGGCCGACGCCGGCGGCGTGACCCTCGGCACGACCGGCAGCCAGACCAGCGCGCTGCACAGCGTGACGGCTTCGCTGATCGAGTCCGCCCTGATCAAGGCCGACTTCGCCAGCCTGCTGATCGGTGAAGTCCGCGGCTGCCTCAACCTGCTGGCCTATGTCATGAACCAGATTTCCGGCTGGCCGATCATCGGCAACTGGGCGCAGGGCGTGGCCAACTGGGCCACCGGTCTTTCCGCACAGCTGCAGCCGGCGCAGGACTTCATCAACACGATGGTGCCAAGCGACCTGGTGCAGCTGACCACGCTGTCGCCGTCCTACTCAATCAGCGTTGGCCAGAGCCTGCCCGCCCGTGCCAAGGGCCGCTACGAGACGGAAGGCCCGTTCAACCAGCAGTTGTTCACCACCACGATCTCCACCTACGTCAGCCAGGCCGCGACGTGGGTTACCGGGCAGATGAGCCAGAGCCAGGTGCTGTCGCCCTACACCGGCTACGTGCAGCAGGTGGCCTCGATGGTTCCGGGCTGGATCACGAACTGGCTTACGCAGAACGGCTACATCTCCGCCAGCGTGGTGCCGGGCCAGAACTTCACCGTGTTTGCGATTCCCAACTTCGAGCTGGATATGGCCCAGTACCGCTTCGACATCGCGGGCATCGTCGCCAACCTGTTGAACCTGCCCTACAGCGCGGTGAATGCTTTCTTCAGCTGGATCGGCGTCGGTGCGGGAGCGCCGGTCGGCGGGTTTGACGGCGTCGGCATGTCCAACACCAGCGTTGCCAAGTACACGCCCTCCAGCGACATGATGACCGGGCTTGCCCGGGGTACGACCACAGCAACCTTCACGGCCGTTGTCTGCCAGCCGGCTTCCGGTTGGTGGGCGCAGTGGGGCTTCTACGCGGTTCGCAGCACCAAGAAGAACGTCACGTTGAACGTGCAGTAGGCAGTAAACCAAACGGTAGAACAGGGGCCCGGAGCACCGGGCCCCTGTTCGCATTTGGAGGCCTGGGGGCGGTCTTGGGGCACAGGGCTTGGGGAAAGTCCAGACGAAGCAGTGCCCCATACCCCAAGCCCTGCCGCGGCGATCCGCGAAATTCTCCGGAATCGTGAACCCATCCGTGAGCCCGCCGGACTCTATGATCGATGCCGATGACAACGGCCGAAAACGACCTCGACCTGGCAAGCCTGATGCGTGAGCACCAGGCGGGCGTGTGGCGCTACCTGCGCGCGCTGGGGGCCGATGCGTCGCTGGCGGATGACCTGACGCAGGAAGTGTTTCTGGCCGTGTACCGCAAGCCGTTCGAGCAGCGGTCGCGCGGTCAGACGGTCGCCTACCTGCGGATCGTGGCGAAGAACCTGCTGCTCAAGGCGCGGCGCAAGGACGGAAAGATGGTCGCGGTCGCCGAGCTGGAGCACATCGAGTCGGATTGGAACGAACTGGCGGGTGAAGGCGACGGCGAGGCACTGGCGAACGCGCTGCGGGAATGCCTCAAGCAACTGGACGACAAGCCGCGCCAGGCGCTGGACCTGCAGTACAAGGAAAGCAAGCAACGCGTCGAGATTGCCGAGGCGCTGGGCATGACCGACGACGGCATCAAGACACTCTTGCGAAGGACCAAGGCACGCCTTCGAAAGTGCATGGAGCTGAGGGTCAAGTAGTTGGGTGGCACCGACAATCCTGTCGGTGGGGCTGAGCAGAGCGAAGCCCGAACCCGAGACCCAAGGCACCAGGGAAAGAACCATGAACGAGCATGACCCCATTATCGAGGCGGCACTGGAAGAAGTGCTGGGCGGCAAGAGCCCGCCGGACCTCATCGCGCAGACGCTCGCGAAAGCGGGTGCGGAAGCGCTCCCCCCCAAGCAGCCGTTGGCCAGGCCCCGTCCCGCATGGCGTGCCTGGGGCACCGGCCTGGCCGCGGCTGCCGCTGTGGCAATCGTAGTCGGACTGGTGACGGTGACAGGCTCGCAGTTGACGCTGTCAAAGGTCCCGGAAGACAGAGTCGCCGAGAAATCGGCGGAGGATCCGCTTGCAGATGTGGCAATGGGTTCGGAGGACAGTGCCGGGGGCATCTACTTCACGACGCCTGCCTCGGAATCGAAGTCCGGGCCTCGCAAACACGACAGGCCGATTGGCGGAGTGTTCACGAAATTGCCGCCTGCGGACACCACACTACCGACGGAGATTCCATCGGTAGGTCCGCGCGATCCGAACTTCAAGGCGAACGGTTCCAATCCGTTTGTGGATACAGAGGACGATCAACTCTCGACGTTCGCGCTGGAGCACGACACCGGCAGCTATGCCGTTGCCCGTGGCTACCTCGACAATGGTGCGCTTCCGCCGGAAGCGGCCGTACGCGCCGAGGAGTTCATCAACTACTTCGGCTACGGCTACGTGGCGCCCACCAGCGACCCCTTCGCCATCACCATGGATGCCGCGCCGTCGCGCTACGGGCAGGACCTTGCCAACTGCTACCTGCTGCGCATCGGCGTGCAGGCACGGCAGATTCCCGAGGCCGACCGCAAGCCGGCCGTGCTGACTTTCGTGATCGACGTCAGCGGCAGCATGGACAGCGTCGAGCGCTTGCCGCTGGTGAAGGCCGGGCTGAAGCTGCTCGTGGAACAACTGCGCGAAGGCGACAAGGTCGGAATCGCGGTCTTCGGCGCACGCGGCTACCAGTACATGGACTACAAGGACGCCTGGCAGAAAGACGAAATCCTCGCGGCCATCGACAAGCTCAAGACCGAAGGCAGCACCAACGCCGAGGAAGGTTTGAAAATCGGCTACAGCATGGCCAGCAGCGCCTTCCGCGAAGGCTGGACCAACCGCGTCGTCCTCTGTAGCGACGGCGTTGCCAACGTCGGCCGGACGCGGGTCGAAGGCATCCTGCAAACCATCGTCGAGAACCGCCGCAAGGGCATCACGCTCAGCACGGTCGGCTTCGGCATGGGCGACTACAACGACAACCTGATGGAACAGCTCGGCGACAAGGGCGACGGGCACTACGCCTACGTGGACAGCATCGACGAAGCCAGGCGCATCTTCGCCGACAATTTAACGGGCGCACTCGAGGTGGTTGGTCGAGACGTCAAAATACAAGTCGAGTTCAACCCGCTGGTGGTGAAGTCGTACCGCCTGATCGGCTACGTCAACCGCGACATCAAGGACGAGGACTTCCGCAATGATGCGGTAGACGGCGGCGAGATCAGCGCCGGCCACTCCGCGACCGCGCTGTACGAGATCAAGCTGTACGAGAACGGCTTCGGCGCCATGGCCAACGCGACCATCCGCTACAAGGAAGACGAGCGCGACGAGCCCAAGGAAATCAGCCAGGAGGTCTTCACCCAGCAGATCGCCGGCACTTGGGAGACGGCCGACAAGGGCCTGCGCCTGGCCGGCGACGTGGCCGAGTTCGCCGAGCTGCTGGCCAAGGGCTTTTATGCAAAGCAGGGCAGCTTCTCGGGCGTGCTGGAAGACCTGAAACTGATCCAGCAGGACTTCAGAGATGACAAGGTCGATGAACTGATCGAGCTGGTGGAGAAGGCAAACAAACTGAAATAGAGCCCTGGCTGAAAAGCCGGGGACACCCGCAAAGCGGGTGAAGCCTCGAACGGAAATTCACAACTACCCCTATTCGAAGGGCAGGAAATGAAGACCAGAACGAAGACCTTCAGCGCGCTCGCGGTTGCCGCGCTTACGACCGTTGTGTTCCTCGCCGCATGCAGCAGCCACGCCTACGAATCAGGCGGCCGCGACGTTCGGATGGATGACAGCGGCGGCGCCGAGAACCCGCAGGCGGGCATCTTTTTCAACAACAACGATCCCGACAGCCCGCCGGTCAATTTCAATCAGGACATCCGCGGCCGGTTCGAACACATCTACGACGACCGGCTTGGCAACGAGCCCGACGGGCGTCCCACGGACGGTCAGCCCTACGACGAGTTCTGGAAGAAGTACGACACGAACCCGTTCGTCGATTCCGAGGACGACCGCCTATCGACCTTTGCCGTCGATGTCGACACCGGCGCTTACACCAAGTGCCGTGACTACATCAACCGCGGCGGGCTCCCGCCTCAGGGATATGCTCGTGTCGAAGAGTTCGTCAACTACTTCGACTACAAGTATGAAGCACCCTACGAAGACACCTTCGCCATCAGCATGGACGCCGCGCCGTCGCGCTACGGGCAGGATCTGAAGAACTGCTACCTGATGCGTGTCGGGATGCAGGCCAAGAAGATCGACCCCGACAAGCGCAAGCCGGCCAACCTGACGTTCGTGATCGACGTCAGCGGCAGCATGGAGATGGACAACCGCCTCGGCTACGTGAAGAAGGCGCTCACCATGCTGGTCAAGCAACTGCGCCGCGACGACTACGTCGGCATCGCCGTCTACGGCAGCCGCGGGCGCAAGGTGCTCAGCCCCACGAACGACCCCGAGGCAATCATCGACGCGCTGGATCGACTCAACCCGGACGGCAGCACCAACGCCGAGGAAGGCATCCGCATCGGCTACGACATGGCCGAAGAGGCGTTCCGCGAAGGCAGCATCAACCGCGTCATCCTGTGCACGGACGGCGTCGCCAACAACGGCGAAACGCAAGTCGAGAACCTGCTGAAGATGATCGAGCGCCAGCGCCGCAAGGGCATCACGCTCAGCGCCATCGGCTTCGGCATGAGCAACTACAACGACGAGCTGATCGAGCAGATGGGTGACAAGGGCGACGGGCACTACGCCTACGTCGACACGCTGGACGAAGCCAAGCGCATCTTCGTCGAGAATCTGACCGGCACGCTGCAGGTGGTTGCCCGCGACACCAAAGTGCAGGTCGAGTTCAACCCGGAGGTCGTGAAGTCCTGGCGCCTGCTCGGCTACGAAAACCGCGACGTGGCCGACGAGGACTTTAGAAACGACAAGGTGGACGGCGGCGAAGTCGGCAGCGGCCACAGCGTGACCGCCGTATACGAGCTGAAGCTGTTCGACAACGCCAGCGGCCCGATCGGCACCGCAACCGTGCGCTACAAGCATGACGAGCGCGACGAGTTCTTCGAGGTCAACCGCGAGATCCGCACCGGCGACATCGCGGCAAGCTGGGATGCGGCGCCGGTCAGTCTGCGCCTTGCGGGCAACGTGGCCGAGTTCGGTGAGATGCTGCGCAAGAGCTACTGGGCCAAGGGCGCCAGCTACGACGCGCTGCTGGAGGACGTGAAGAAGCTGATCGCCGAAACGGACGACACCGAGGTGCTCAACTTCGCGACCCTGATTACCAAGGCCCGCGACCTCGACCGCGACCAGAACCCCGAAGAAGCCTCCGCCGGCGGGGATTCGCGTGATGTGGGCATCTAGCGTGATGTGGGCATCCTGCCCGCAAAAGCGGGGCCGAAAGGCCCCGCTTTCCGTTTTGGCGAATCTGAATGCCATGTCGGCAGGATGCCGACATGGCTGCGGGCGAGACGCCCACACCACTTACGGCTTGCGGTAGACGTTTAGACCGATCTTGTAGCCGTCCTTGTACTCGATCGTCTGATTGGCCTCGCTGCTGGCGATGATGATCGCATGGCCCGACGAACTGAGCCTCGGGCCCACTCTACCAAGATCTCAGTCGTTTCTGCGTTGGCCCGCGGGGTCATCTGCACTGCCGGCGCAAAGCCGGAAGTGCCCCGCTGCCGGGTCTATCGCCATCGCGAACGGCTGTTCGCCCCGTCGTCTTCGGGACTCACATTGTCTTCGGTACCGGACTTGTTTGATCGTGGAGTGTATTCAATCGTCGGCTCAGCCTCATACTGCGGCACTTCCTGCAGTCGGTGTCGAGCCCGGTGCTCGAAGAGCCGGTATGCGGCATACACGACCAGGGCCAGCGCAGCATGACTCACGACAAACATGAACAGGTTGGACCATCCAATTCCGCTCAGAAACCGGCCATCGGGGCGCATGCGCGTGCCCGGGAAAAGATTGTCCGCGAGAAACGGACTATGCGGCGGCTTGGGGTCCAGCACGACCGGTTCAAACTCGTGGTCGATGACCCGCTCATGCCAGCTGCCGACATCGTCCATTGCAAACTGCACCTCGTCGTTGTGGGCGAGGTAGACGTAGTGCGCGTGGTAGCTCACGGACGGAGACCCGGAACGACGTTTGCCTGAATAGAACTCTCGCCGTTCTATGCGCCAGACGAGCGCCCACGTCCTGTATCCGCGAGTTGCTGCCCGGCACTTCGAGGCAACCTTTCGCAGGTTGCGCAGGATCATGAAGTTCGAGAGTACGAGCAGCCCGCCTGCAACGACGACGATCCCAATCGATACAGGAAGAGGCATTCCGCCCTTCTCACCGCTGGCGACCAGCGGCGTCAGAAGGCCGACGCCAAGCAAGCCGTTCGCAAACAGGAACGCGAACGGATACAGGGCAACCTCCTGAATCACGCCAAGCAGCGGGAGAGGTTCCGGCATCTTCGGAATCCCCCGTGCGGAAGGGGCCGAGGCATGAAGTCTGGCAACGGCGGCGTCTGCGCGATCGGGATCCGGGATATGGTCGTATAGATCGGCCAGATCAGTAACCGGTCGAAGCTTCCAAGGCTTGGGTGAGCGTCGATAGTCGCGCGGCATGTGTTGCCTTTCAGGCAAGGCGCGCCCGGCTAAGGCTTGCGGTAGACGTTCAGCCCGATCTTGTAGTTGCCGTCTTTGTACTCGACGGTCTGGTTGCCCTCGCTGCTGGCAACAATGATCGTCTTGCCCGACGAGCTGGGCCCGAACTCCTTACTCAAGTCCACCGTGATCGTCAGCTTGTCGCCTTCCACCTTCATGTCGACGTTCTTCATTGACTTTCCCTCACATTGTCTCGTGGTTCAGCCAACCACCACGTTTGAATTCACAAGTCACGCACTCGATATCCATGACGATGGCACCAAATGCCTCAAACCAGTCGTCGTCCGTCAACACGCCTTCACCTTCAGAGAGTGCGTGCTCTCTACTCTCACCAATCAGGAACACAACCGCCCTGTGTGCCATGCAGCCGCAATTCGAACACTCCCAAGGCGTGAGAGGTGGTCGCGGGCGGTCCCGAAGCCCCTCTTCTGGTGCGCACACGTAACCATTCCAGCCGTGATAGTCGTCGTCAAACACCGTGTGTTCTGCATCGCACTTGGTACACCTGACTTTGACAATCAAGAAGTGTTGGCCATTGACGTCTGCGTACCCCACGTCCTTGAGCTTGCCCTTTCCAAGAACGCCACCGGCATGAAGCAGGAGGAACTCATCGCCGCCGCAAGGGCATCTGAGGTCGCCCGCAAAACTGGTTTCATCCGCTTCGCTATCATCCAGCTGGCGCGGCTTGACGATGGCTCGGAGATGCTTCGGTGTGGGGTACATATAGGGTCTCTAACGGGCTTTGCCGATGGCTTCCAGCGCTTCCGGGTTCGCTACGCTGCTCAGGTCGCCGATTTCCTTTTCGCCTAAATACTTCTTCTGGATCAGGCGGCGGAGGATTTTGGCGCTGCGTGTCTTGGGCAGGTCGTCGACGAACTTTACGTCTTTCGGGCGATCGACTTTGCCGAGCGCGTTTACGACCGTCTGCACCAACTCGGCGCGGAGCTCTTCAGTCTCCTTGAACTGCTTGTGCAGCACCACGAAACAGACCACTTCTGTGCCCTTCAGCTCGTCAGGCACGCCGATGGCGGCCGCTTCGCTGACTGCGTCATGGTCTATCAGGGCGCTTTCGATCTCGCCCGGGCCGACGCGACGGCCTGCGATTTTCATGGTGTCGTCGGCGCGCCCGAACAGGAACCAGTAGCCCTCGCCGTCGACTTTCGCCCAGTCGCCGTGGTTCCAGGTGTTGGGGAACTTGGACCAGTAGGTCTCGAGGTACTTCGCCTCGTTCTTCCACAAGCCGCGCGTCATGCTCGGCGCGGGCTTTTTGCAGACGAGGTAGCCGACTTCATCGACCACGCTCACGCCGTCATCGTTGAAGACGTCAATCGCCATGCCGAGCCCGGGCGACTGCAGCGTGCAGGCTTTGAGAGGCATGATCGGCAGCGGCGCCAGAAAGCAGCCCACAATGTCCGTGCCGCCGCTGATGTTGATGATCGGCAGCTTCCCCTTGCCCACCTTGTCGAAGTACCACATGTAGCTTTCCGGGTCCCACGGCTCGCCGGTGCTGCCGAGTACGCGCAGCGAGTACATCTCGTACTTGTCGACCCACTCGTCGCCCGCGCGCATGAGCATACGGATCGCGGTGGGGGAGATGCCGAGGTGCGTGGCCTTGTGGCGTTCGATCGATTTCCAGAGCCGGTCCGGCTCCGGGTAGTTCGGCGCGCCTTCAAACACGATCAGCGTCACCCCGTGCATGAAGCAGCCGATGATCTCCCACGGGCCCATCATCCAGCCGATGTCGCTGAACCACCAGAAACGGTCGCCGTCCTTCACGTCAAAGTTGTACTCGAGCTCTTTGCCCATCTGCGCCATGCAGCCGGCGTGCGTGTGCACGGTGCCCTTGGGTTTGCCGGTGGTGCCGCTGGTGTACAGCATCAGCGCGGGCGTCAGGCTGGGTACGGGCAGGGTGTCGCATTTCGGCTGCTGCTGATCGACGATGTCGTGCCAGAAGACGTCGCGCCCGTCGGTCATCGGGCACTCCAGCTCATCGCCGATGCGGCGGTAGACGATGACGCGCTGGATGCATTCCAGCCCGTCGACCGCGAGGTCGGCCTGGTCTTTCAGCCCGAAGCCCTTGCCGCGGCGCATGCTGCCGTCGGCCGTGAACAGGACTTTGACCTCGGCGTCCTCAAGGCGCTCGCGCAGCGCGGGCGGGGCATAGCCGCTGAAGACCGGGATGAAGATCGCGCCGAGCTTCTGCGTGGCGAGCATGGCGAACACGACCTCCGCCACCATGGGCATGTAGCAGGCGACGGTGTCGCCCTTGCCGACGCCGCATTCTTTCAGCGCGTTGGCGACCTTGTTGACCTCGGCGCCGAGCTGCGCGAACGAAAACTCGCGCACGCTGCCGTCTTCGGTTTCAGCGATCAGCGCGATCTGGGCCGCGCGCTCGGACTCGACGTGGCGGTCGACGCAATTCAGCGCGATGTTGGTTTCGCCGCCGATGAACCAGTCCGCCCACGCGTTACCGCGGGAGGTATCCAGCGTGGTTTCGTACGGCTTGAACCAGTCGACGTCCATGTCGCGCAACGCGGCGTCCCAGAACCCGGCCGGGTCGTCCTGCGTGCGTTTGACGAAGTCGCGCGCCTCCTTGAAGCACTTGTCGGGATGCGCGGGGTCGACCTCATGGCCGAGCCGCCGCATCAGCCGCGTGATGTTCGCGTTCTCAATGGTTGCTGTGTCAGGCTTCCAGACGAATTCGCTCATGCCCACATCTCCCGGCCGCATTCTGCCAAGCAGCCGGGAGGATGGAACATGCGCCTCTAGGCGTCACGTGACTGCATGCGCGTTATCAGCTCGCGTGCATCGCGATCGTTCAGGATCTGCTTTTCCGCCAGCCGACCTTCGATCTCATAGCTGGTCCGAAGCGGGCGCGAGAGGCGCCAGAACATCAGGCCGGCCAGTGTGGCAATCAGCGCCATCGCGCCGAGCATCATTGCGGTCAGCCTGGGCGGCCAGCGATCCCACTGCTTCACGGTGCCAGTGCTCAGGTCGATCTCTCGTACGCGCTGTCGCGGATCGCTGAGCGCGCGACCGACGTCCGGGGTGTAGACCACACGCATGACGGAGTCGCCTGCGTCAGGCCCCTCGACCTCGTAGTCTTGGGCCGAGGTCCACCTCCCTTCCGGAACGAGCGAACGGGCTTGTCGCGCCGCCCTGCCCGGGTCGCCGCCGTGGTGCCAGTCGGCGCTGGCGGCATCTGCTATAGCCATCAAGCGTGTATCAGCCTCCTCACGGGAGTCCGCGAAGTGGATTCACGTCCCGTACGCCACAACATAGGCCCGTTCGCGGGCCGACCACATTCCGATGATGATTGGTAACGCAATTCCCAGAACAAGGTAACGACGGTGCACCGAATGCGATGAACGCATGATCGGCTCCCCAAGGGGAAGGCACGGGGTTTTCTACGCACGCTGAGCGTACCCCATGAAATGGGGCTTTGCGCAGAAAATGCGGTTTCGCGTGGCCCTCTCGGCTGGCCTGTTTGCGTAAACAATGATTCCGGATGGCGGTTGCTCCGACTACAATCCGGGCCGAGGCGACGATGGCGGGCGGCTATCAACCTTACGGACAGCAGTTCAGCTACGCGGAGCCACGACGGCCGAACGCGGAGTTGCGGCGTTTCGGCATTGCGTACATGACGGTGCGCGGGGTGGTGGTCGGCGGGATCATCCTGCTGTTCCTGTTTGCGGCCAGCCTGGTACCGATGTCGCAGCTGGACGGAATCGGCGCGGGCCTCGGGCTGATCGTGATGATTTTTCTGGTCTGGCTCGGCTACGCGATCACCGGCGGAGTGCTCGCCCTGAAGGGCCACATGGCCGGGCTGTACATGGGCGCGGTGGACATTGTCGGCTCCACACTGCTGGCGCTGCTGAGCCTGTTCACCGGAAACATAGGCGGTGCGATGTGCTGGATTGTGCCGAACGTGGCGCTGATCCTGACCGGCATCAACGCGTTCAAGGCCCAATCGGCGCAAGGCGGGGGCTACCCGCAGGCGTATCCAGCGTATCCGCCCCAGCAGCAGTACGGCCAGCAGTACGATCCGCAACAGTATGGGGGCGGGCAGCAGCAGTACGCGCCGCCGCCGCCTCCACCGCAGCAGGCCTACGTACCGCCGGAAGGCGCGACGAGCGCTGTTGTGCCTTCACCGAAAGTCGCGATGCTTTGGATCCTCGCACTGGCCGCGTCGGTCGATCCGGAACGCGTGAATGAAGCGTTGCCGCGCGCGCGCAATGTCGCCGCGAAGCTGCTGGGACCGACGGCCAAGGCGCGCATTCAGCGCCAGTTGTCCGCGCCGGTGGCGGTCGTGGACCTTGAGGCGGACCTGTGGCAGCAGGCTTCGATTCTGGTGCAGGACGGAAATGAGGCCAACCGCACCAACATCATTCGGGGCGTCGAGTTCGTGCTGAGGGGTGCAAACGGGATCGAGCCGCTGGGCCACCAGTTCCTGAACACCCTGAAGCGCCAATTGGGCGCAGGCTGAACCGGGCTACTGGTTGCCGGCCGAATTCGCCTGGGGCGCGCCCTCGAGCGCCGGGCCCTTCCACTTCACAAATGCAAACAGCGCCGCGGCAAACAGAACAACGACCAGCAGCACAAGCCAGAGTCCCTGCCAGTTCCGGCGCGGCAGGGCCGCGGTGAGGCGCGGCGGGCGGGCGGTGTGCGGCACGGAATGCGCGCCGCTGATCGGCGTGATGGCATCATCCAGCGCCCGAGGTGCTTGCTCAACTTGATCCGAGAGTTTCTCGCTCATCATTGCTGCCCTGAACGCGGCTCAGCGTAAGCGTTTCGCCCTGCGCGTCGCAAGCGTCAGCATTGCAAGTGCGGCGGCGAATGCCATCCACGGCCAGCCCGGCTCACCGGTGCTGCAGCCGCCGCCGTCATCCTTCTTCTTCTTCTTCTTCTCGGGCGGTGGCGCCGCGCCCACGTTGAACGGGGACGAGGTTGTGGGCGTCAGAGTTCCGGCCTGGTGAGTAAATGTCAGCGTATACGCCATGCCTTCTTTGTTGATCGTGAGGTCCGTGAACGTGGCATAGCCATTGACGCAGGTGGCGGTCAGCGTGCCGCCGAGCGAAGCGCCGCTGGCGCCTGTGCCCGTCGTGATGCTGGCCACGATCACCGAGCTGTTGTCGGACGTGTCCACGGCGCCGTTCACGTCCTGCACTGAGACGATCGGCTGCGTGCCGAACGCAATCGTTGCGCTTGCACCGGCCGGGCTGCGGTAGACCCCCAGCTTTGTCGCGGTCACTGGCGGCGAAGTTCCGTCCACCGTGATGTTGTACGGATTCTCGTTGGAGTCGTTGTTTTCCACCCAGATGACGAAGGTCCAGTTGCCGCTGCCCGCCGGCGTGAACTGGACCGTGAATGAAGTCGAGCCGCTGGTGGCCGCAACGGGCGTGGTCGGCGCCGTCTGGAGCGAGCAATTCACGTTGTTCTGGGTCGGGAAGTCGACGATCGGGCTGCCGTTCAGGATCAGCGCTGCGGGCCCGGTGTTGTAGATCGTCAGGTTCATGGTTGCCGGCAGTCCGGCCGTGTAGCTGCCGAGCGTGATGGTTCCTGCGTCCGCGACCGGGTTGGACATGTACTCGATCGAGATTTCCGGCTGGGGCTGCGCCGTGCCGACGCACTGGATGACGTAGGGGTATTCGTCAAAGTCGCTGCTGTCGATGCTGAGCGTAAAGCCAAAGCCTGTTGCCGTGACCGGATCGACTGCGACGGTAAACGTGGTGCTGCCGCCCCCGGAAGCGACCGGAGAGCCGGGCTGTGCTGAGACCGTCGCCGTGCAATTGCTGGTGAACGTGACCGTGACGGGCTGCGCGCCGTTCAGTGTGAGCGAGCCGGTGCCGGTATTCAGGATCGTGAACGTCAGGTTGCCGCCGCTGGTGTCGATGTAGCCGACATCGTGTGTGAGGTAGGTGCTGGAGGGAATCGACGTCGAGTTGCGCTGCACGTCGATTTCGGCGCCGTTGTCCGTGCGCACCGTGTGCACGTTGGACTGCACCGTGCCGAACGGCGTACTGACGGTGCCGGATGAAACCGTCACGTCGGCAGCCGTTGCTTCAAAGACAAACGTGTTGCCGGGGCTCGCCCCGCCGGCCACGTCTACGCCGACAACGTAGTCGCGTCCGTTGGCGAAGGTATCGGGGATCGGCTCGCTCAAGCCGCTGAACGTAACCTTGCCGGCGGTCGTCACGGTGGCCGTGCCGAGCAGCGTGTCACCGGTGTTGATGGTGCGGCTGTGATCGGCATCGTAGTACAAGTCGACGGCAGTCCAGTCGCTGCTGGTCGCCGAGCCGGTCAGCGCAACCTTCAGTTGCGTCATGTTGGACGCCGCCGAGCCGTTGTCCTTGTAGATGCGCAACTGCAGAACTTCGTGGTTGGTCGTGCCCGGCTGAACGAATGCGGTCGCGGGCTGCTGCAGGCCCACCAGCTCAACGGATTGTGCGCAGGCACAGGACGCAAACAGCAGGGCAAGCGCTACGGGCAGGTACTTCATCACGGGTACTCACTCCAATGGGCACGGCCGGCAGCGCCGGCGCACGAAATCATAGTTTGAGTGAGACCGCCCCCAAGGCCGACTAGTCTGGCACACCGGGCTTGAAAACGAAAGTAACCACTCCCGTCTCGCGCTCGATGTCGATGCGGACTTCATTGCGGAAGACGTTGCTGCGGGCGATGAGCGTCAGCTCGGCGATGCTGTGCACCGGCTGATCGTTCAGCGAAAGAATCACGTCGCCGCGAAGCAGCCCGTGGGCGCCGAAGATGCTGGAGGGCGCGATGTTCTTGATCTCGAGCCCGTAGACCGCGCGGGTGTCGCGCTCCATGGCGAATGCCAGCACGAAGTCCTTTTCGAACTTGTCGGCCATGTCGCGCACTAGGCGCAGGTAGTCGGCGCGCGCAAGCGGCACATCGATGATGTACGGCAGGTCCAGATCCTCGAGGCCCTTCACGTCTTCCGGGTCCTCGTCGTTGCCCAGCAGGCTGCCGGGTTTCTTGCCGGGCTCAGTCGTGTCGGCAGGAATCTCCGTGCGCGGGTCTTTCGGCGCACGAACCTGTCCCGCCGGCATGTCGGGGATCGCGCCGGTGCCTGTCGGCGGAATGATCTGCGTGCCTGACGGCGCGCGGTCCCAGATCTCGCCCGGGTCGGAGCCCAGGATGGGGAATACCTTCTGCTGGCCGTCGGCTTCCAGCACGACCGAGCTGCCGGTGATCTCGACGACGCGTACCTTGCCGCCTGCGAAGCTTTCACCGATGTGGAACACACCCATCTGCGGCGGCTTGCCGGGCACGGTGATAGTCACGCTGCGCGCGCGGGGCACGTTGCTGTAGGCGAGGCGCGTAATCTCGAAGACGTAGCCGCCGAACTCCACCGCGTCGAGCTTGCGCCCGGTGGGGGTCATCAGCATGGAGGGGTCGAGCTCGGCGATCGCCGTCGGCTCAGTGTCAGGCGAACCGCTGTTGTTCTTGAGCATTGGCAGCACGACCACGGCCGTCAGCGCAACGATCGCCAGCAGCAGAATGATCAGCAGCACGAGCAACGCCGGCACCAGCTTGCTGCGCGGCGCCTGCTGGATAATGACACGAGGCTCCGGCTGTTGGGCCGGCTCTGCGGGATGCAGATCGCTTTCCTCTATTAGGGCCAAGTGCCACCTCCGGTCAGGCTGTATAGCGTGTAACGCCTTTATTCACAATTCGATGGATTATTTTCGGTGTTGGCGCACAACCAGCCAAACCAGCAGGGGCGCGCCGATCGCGCTGGTCACGACGCCTACCGGCAAGTCGCGCCCGGGCAGCACCAGGCGCGACAGCGTATCGCACGCCGCCAGAAAGCCCGCGCCCGTCACCACGGACATCGGCAGCATCACCCGGCGGTTGGCGCCCACCCCAAGGCGGACGATATGCGGCACGATCAGCCCGATGAACGCGATCGGCCCGCACCACGCCACGCACGCCGCCACACCCAGCGCCCCAACCCCGAGCACGATCGACCGCAGCCAGGGCACGTTGACGCCCTGGGAATGCGCGCGGTCTTCGCCGCCCAGCAACGTCTGCAGCCCCCGCGTATTTGCCAGCAAGGCCGCCCAGCAAACCGCCACAAAAGGCAGAATCAGAACCACGCCGCGATAACCCACCTGCGGCAGGTGCCCCAGCGACCATTGAATGGCCGCGTACAGCTGCAGCTGGTCGGCTGTGAACTGCAGACCCGCGGAAATCGCCCCGGCCGCGAGCGAAATCGCAATGCCGGCAAGCAGGATGTCGTTCACGCGCGCCCGACCCGACGCCGCAATCGCCGCAACCACGAGGCTGACAACCAGTGCACCGACAAACGCGAAGCCGGCGGTCAGTGGCAGACCGCCCGCCGCACCCAAACCCAGCAGCGGACCAACGACAACGGCGACAAGCGCGCCCAGCGTCGCGCCGGCAGTGGTGCCGACGGTGCTCGGTGCGGCCAGCGGGTTGGCAAAGATGGTCTGGTAGCACGCGCCGACCAGCGACATCGTCCCGCCGACCAGCACGGCCATCAGCACGCGCGGAATGCGCAGGTTCATCAGGATGAACGAGCCAGTGTCGCCTTCCAGCGACTGGCCAAGCCACGGCGACGCGGCGACAACCACGACGCTTGCAAGGCTCAGCAGCAGGATGCGCAGCTTCATGCCGAACCCTTCCTTGCCGGGATCAGCAATCGCCCGTCGTCGGACTGCACCACCTGCATCTGGACGTCGAAGAGTTTGCCGACGTGTTCGGGCAGGTCGGGGGCGTCAAAGCTGCTCTCGAATCCGATTCGCCCTTGAGCCATGCCGACAACCCGGATGTCCTGCGCGCCGTCGCCCACGTGCCGAAGCATGTTGATGTCGTGCGTAATGCACAGCACGCCATGCCCGTTGCGCCACAGGTTTCCGAACAGGGAGTACAGCTCGATCTGCTGTGCCGGGTCGAGGTGGTTCGCGGGCTCGTCCAGCAGCAGCAACGGTGCGCCCTGCGCAATAAGGGCAGCCACGGCCACGCGTTGCTGCTCGCCCCCGCTGAGCTCAATCACCGGCCTGCTCAGGAAACCCAGCGCGTTCGCCTTCGCCAGCGCGGCGAGCGTTTCGCGTTCCGCGACGGCGTGCGTCTCTCTGAAGCGAAAGCGCGCCGCCAGCACAAACTGGTACACCGAGATGGGCTCGGAAATCAGGGCCTGCTGCGGCAGCCACGCGACGTGCCCGGCGCGCTGGCGCGGCGTCATGGCCGCCACGTCATTGCCGCCGAGATGGACTGTGCCGGTGGCACGGGCGAGCCCAAGCGCCGCGCGCAGCAACGTAGTCTTGCCTGCACCGTTAGGCCCGATCAGCGCGACGAACTCGCCTGGTTGCAGCGACAGGCTCACGCCTTCGACGAGGGATTTGCCCCTCGCATGCACGCTGACATCCCTTAGCTCAAGGCTGTTCGTCATGACTTCTGCAGTCGCTGGATCTCCGCGCGCAGCTCGTCGATCGCGCGCAGCAGGCGCCGCCCGGCGCCGTAGAAATGCTGCCCGTGCAGTACGCCGATCCGTCCGCGTTTCACGGCCGACAGCGGCTCAAGCGTCCCCCAGTCGTGCAGGATCTGCTGCTTGCGGTTGTCGCTCAGCTCGTCGTCAAGATCGATCACGATGATCATGTCAGGATCAAGCTCAATGACCGTCTCGGCAGGCATGATCGGCACGCCGGTTTCATCGAAGTCGGCCGCGTTGCGACCACCCGCGGCTTCCAGCATTCGCCCATGGATCGAGTTGCGGCGGAAGAACGTGATCGGCGAAAGCTTGCCCGGCGTCGGCGTCATTACCAGCAGCACACGCGGTGCGTCGCCCGGCGCGCGCCGGCTCAAGGCCTCCGCGAGATCGTTGGCAAGTTTGTCGGCCTCAACGACGTGGTCCGTGAGTCGCCCGAGTTCGCGCGTGCTGTTGATGATGTCCTCGGCCGTGAGCCACGGCAGGAATGCGGCAGGGCCCAGCTTGCCGATCCCATCCTTGGGAGTACTGACCGAGCTGTCCGCAACGATCAGTCCCGGTGCCAGTCGCACGATGGCTTCCGCGTTCGGGCTGAGTGCCGTGCCGCATTTCGGCAGGTCCTCGACCTGCGGCGGGAACTGGCAGTAGTCGCTGCGCCCGATGACCTGGTCGCCGGCGCCGATCTCGAACAGCGTCTCGGTGATGGGCGGCGACAGCGAGACCACGGTCCTGGCCGTGGGTGGTGCTTCCGGCTCCGGCTTGTGAAACGCCAGCGACAGCCCCACGGCGAGCCCAATGGCCAGCACGGCGGCGACAACCACAACAATCAGCGGGTGGTTCTTCATCTGCACGCAGGAAGACGCGTGCACGGCGGCGCGCGCCCCCCGGCCTCCCTCGAGCCTTCAGAGCAATCCAGTCGCGGACAGGTCTGGCTTTACAGTGGCGGGGCCGCGGGGGAATCTCACCCCTCTTCCGTCAGCGAAGCTGCAATCTAACCGCTGGGGTCGCCGTTGGGTAGACTGACGCCATGACAGAACTTGCCTTCGATTCCAGGGCCGACCGGGCGTACTGCCCCGGCTGCGGCGCGTCACTTGAGCTTGAGGCGGAATCGGCCGTCATGACCTGCCAGTTCTGCGGCACAGACAGCAAGGTCGTGCGCCGCCTGCGCCGCCTCGAGCCGGAGCTGCCGGACGGCCCGCCGCCCAGGCCACCCGTCGATCCGACCAAGGACTACGCCAACTGGAGCTGCGAGGCGCTGGTGTGGGGGATCCTCAACGGCACCGACCTGGCCGAGCAGATCAAGATGGCCGTCGCGCTCGATTCATGGCCGCACAGCTACTGCAAAGAGCTTCCGGCGCTGCTGCCGCGCTACGTGGCGTACATGCTGACTGCACCGGCCGAGCTGGATAAAGCCATGTGCGGCATCCTCGGCAAGCTGATCTGCGGCAAGGACCTGAAGATCCGCAACCTGGTGATTCGCGTTGGCCAGAAGTACGGCTTCGCGCACCCGGGCAGCAAGGGGCTGCTGTTTTCGCTCTCGCTTGGTGACGCGGGCACGGTGAAGCTGCTGCTTGAGATCGCCGAGTGGGCCAATGAGCACGGCTACGAAGACTACTGTCATGCGGCGCTGATGGGTGTGCAGACGGCCATCGGGCGCGAGAAGAACTACCGCCACATGTGCAACGAGATCCTGCTGCACCGCCTGCCGTACGTGACGGGCCAGGTGCGCGACTGGATTCTGAAACACACGCGGCTCGAGTTCGACGTCGGCTACCGCCAGCACCGCCCTTGGGTGCTGGAATTGATCGACGACATGGCCACCGAGCAGCCGGAGTTGATCGACCCGCTCAAACACTGCCTGCAGAAATGCGGCTCGGCCCAGACGACCGATGACTATCGCGCGCGCATCTACGGCGCAGCGCGCATGCGGACTCGGGCGGGTAAGCTTGCGGCGCTGCAATCGATGGGGCGCCCGCCGAGTGATCTCAAGCCAGAAGGCGTGCAGGAGCTGGTTGAGCAGCTCAAGCCCATGCTGGATGACGAGGAGTTCGCGCCGCCGGTGGCGAGTACGCTCAAGAACCTGCTCTGGGTCGGCGAGGGCGTGCCGTCTCCGCTGCAGGCCTTGTGGGACGAGCGGGGGGACGGCCTGCCGCGTGAGTTCGTGCAGGGCTACAAGCTGCGTGCCGGAATCCGCGATTGAACGCCGCGCGCCCGTGCCCGTTGATATAGGAACCTCCGTCCCAACCGGGAGTACCGTGAAGCGCCTGCCGCAAACGCCGTCATGGCTGCCGATGTCCCTGCACATAGCCCACGGGCTGGTCGCGGGCGGCGTCGGCTACATGCTCGGCTTCGCGGCCGTGATTTACATGCACGCCGAGCCGGGCAGCACGCGCTCGATGGTCGCGGTAGTCGCCGCCTTCGCGCTGACGGTGTTTGAACTGGCGTTTTTCGTGTACCTGATCCTGCGGCGCAAACGCATGCGCCGCCTGTGGGCGGACGCCTCGGCCATGATCAAAAAAGAGGAGTGGGAGGCCGCGAAGTTCACGCTACGGGAGCTGCTGAAATACCCGGAGTACCGCCTTGCGCCCGCGCCGGTGCTGTTCGCGCTTGGCTCATGCGCCGAAGGCAGCGGCAACGAGCGCGAGGCCATGGTGCTCTACCGCCGCTGCGGCGACTTCCCGGCCGCGCTGCGCGCCATGGGGATTTTGCAACTCGAACGCGGGTTGAACGACAGCGCGGCCGAGGCGCTGCGCAAGCTCGTGGCCCGGCGCCCGGGCGACACATTCTCGGTGGTGTTGCTGTCGGTGGCGCTGTTTCGCGGCGGCAACCGCGACGCGGCGAAGAAGGTGCTTGAGCGCGCGTTGGAGCTGCGCCCGAAATCGGAGATGCTGCGGGTGAATCTCTCGCGCGTTGAAAAGGGTGATGAGCCCGGGTTTGAACTGGGTCCTCAGGAGTGACTCGGGGTTGCGCGCAAAGCGCGCTTTGGTATTTAGTTAGCGCCCTGCGGGAGACCGCAGGGGCAGGGCAAGGCCCCTTCATCTAATGGTTAGGATACGGCCCTTTCAAGGCCGCGATACGGGTTCGAGTCCCGTAGGGGTCACCAAACAATGGCGGCGGTGCAAGTCACCGCCGCCGTATGCCCTCAAACGGATTGACATCGGTGGCGTAGCCAAGTGGTTAGGCAACGGATTGCAAATCCGTCACACGGGGGTTCGAATCCCCCCGCCACCTCCAGACCAGAAACCGCCCCGGGAGCTGATTCCGGGGCGGTTTGCATTTGTCTTGCCGTGGCCGCATTTTCTTCGGGGCATCGCGGGATTCATCCGCTAGGCTCGCCCGCAAGGAGGACACCATGGCGCAGATCTGGCAGCTATCCGCGAACTACCAGGGCATCACGGCTACAGGTTCGATCAACGGCTTTCCCTGCATCTCGGCTGACACCGGTGAATCGGGCGAATCCGGCTTCACGACCGCCCCGCTGAACCCGTTCCTGATCGGCAAGGGCAATGTCCTGCGCATCGAAGTCACGGCCAAGACCAAGGACGCGACCCTGAACTGCAGCGTCGAGGACGCGATGACCGGCGACATCGTGGACACCGGCAACGCGGCCGAGATCAAGCTGCCCGACGGCGACCCGCCGCACGTCGTCGAGATCAAGTTTGACTCGCCGCAGGAAGGCTTCGCTACTCTGCTTGGCCAGCTGAAGCCCGCCGACGAAAAGGCCATTGTCGACTACGCGCTCAAGCTGCGCGACATGTTCAACGCCAAGGACTTCGACGGGCTAAAGAAAGAGATGATGCCCAAGTTCGAAGACCTGGCGGCCAGCTTCGGCCACCCGCTTGAGGCAATGGTCGCGCAGGTGGGGGAGATGCTGCAGGCGTTTTCATCCAAGGAGCACGAGTTCGAGGCGGCCGACATCAAGGCCGAGCCGTGCTGCGACAACAAGCTCTGGAAACTCACGGCCGCCAAGGATGGCAAGGCCCTGATCCGCATCGAGGAAGACGACGGAATGATGAGCCTGGACGCGGTTGTCGGCGTGCTCGACAGCGGCCCGGCCATCGTCCGCTAGCGGTTTCGGCGAAGGCGCATGCCAGTGTTTCCTGATGCGCGAAGTCGATTGGCATCAGGTTTTGCGGGTTTGCATCCGCCGGGTATACTCGAATTCCCCGGGGCGTCCCCAAGGCGCCTGTTGATGCAGACTCGATTCTTTGTTGCTGCTCTCGCAATGCTCGGCGCGATCGTGCTTGCTGCCGTGTGGCAATTGAACACGGAGCCGCGGCACTCCAAGCCCATCAAGCCGCGCCAGTTCGCGGGCGCGAATATTGACGAGCCGCTGCAGGGTGGGCGCGCGCTGACGCCCGATGCGTCGGACGTCCCGATCCTTGACGACGTTGAAGTGCAAAGGGACAGCGCGGAAGCGAAGCCCGTCATCGCGCCGCCGCCGCCCGCGCCCCTGGTCGAGAATGACCCTGCCAAGGGCAAGATCTGGCTGCGCCTGCTGGATTCGCGCAGCAACCGCCCGCTTGCGGACGCGGACTGCGCGCTGTGGCGGCTGCCCTACAACGAGGGCTGGTACCAGCGGGAAGTTGTCGGGCGACGCACGGCCGACCGCGACGGTCTGGTCGGATTGTCCGTCGGTGTAGTAGACGCCGACGACGAGGAGGACTTCAGCGACGACTACAACAACGCGGTGTGGGACGTCTGCCTGTTCTATGAGCTGGTGGACTGGTTCAGCTACCCGGTTCCGCGCGGGTGGCAGCCGGTGACGCCCATCGACAAGCTGGCCGAAAGCATCGGCGCACTCAAGGTGGCGGACAACAACGCGCCGATTGACGTGCTTCTGGCGCCGTCTTCAACGCTTCGCATTACGGCACGCGACGAATGGGGTGCGCCGCTGCCAGACGCGGAGCTTGAAGTTCGCGTCATCTCGACAGGTGACTCGCAGGAACTGTGGTACTGGATGGATGAAGCGCCGATCGATGACCTGAGCCTGGGCAACTGGAACCAGGAGACCGATCTGTTTCGCCGCAACCACACGCGTGACGGCGTAATCTGCACGCTGAGCGAAGAGCCGGAGCCGGACTTCGAGCCGAGGATCGATTCCACCGTCGAATGGCAGCCGGTGCGCGGGAGTGTATTTCTCAAGGACCTGCCGCAGTTGTCCATCGGCGCGATGGCGTGGGACCCGACGTTCGGGTTCGGGCAGGCCACGGTGCAGCTGGTGCCCGGCAGCAATGAGCTGAACGTCTACCTGCGCCCGGTTGCTTCCTCGACCGTGAAGCTGCGCATCGAGTGGCTCGACGATGAGCCCGCCGCGTTGCAGCAGCCGTATCTGCAAATCCACAACGTCGGCCCGCTCGGGCGCAACGAAGGCATCGAAGACAACGATGAACGAATCGACTGCAGCTGGGATCTCAAGCGGTCTGAAACCGGCGTCTGGGTCGGCGAGATTCGGAACCTGCCTCCTGGCTACTGGTGGCTTGAGGCCGGGCTGGGCAGTTCCTACAGCGGCACGGCGCACTTCCAGTTGCTGCCGCTCGAGACCCGCAGCGTCACGTTGTACGCCGGTGCGAAATCGGGCGCGCACTGGAAGCCGATCATCCAGAGCGGCGGAGTCCAGTTGGAGAACTCATCCCTGCGGATTCTCGGCGGCGGCGAAACGACGCCGGTTGAGTACTCGATCTATCACGACCCCGAGTCCGGCGAGACCGACGTGCTCGATCTGTCGGCCGGCAGCTACACGATCTGGATTCCGACATTGCAGCCGTTCGAGTTGACGCTCGGCCCCGGCGAGACCCGCAGCGACGTCTACGAATTGCTGAGCACCAGTATCCGTTTCGCAATCGACGCGAACCTCGCGGAGTTGCTGAGTCGGGAGAGCAGTGAGGTGATGCTCAACCTCTACCCGCAGGATGGCTGGAGCGATGCCGAAGACCACCTGCACGCGCTGGACGCGCGCCTTCGCAAGCGCGATGAGAAGTACGACATCCTCAGCCCGGGCGTTACCCGCAGCTGGATGGTCCCGCCGGGCAAATACTACTGGGAACTTGCCGGCGACGATGAATCGCTGGAGGGCCACATCGAGATTACGCCGACCGGCCCGACGTCCGTCACCTTCGGCCTGAACAGTCTGCCCGGACGAGTCATGCTCGAGATTGACCTGTCAGGCTTCGGCGACGACGAGCGCGTGGAGCTTTCTTTCAGCAGCGACCCCATGGCCGACACGGCCATCAACGCCATGCGCCGCTACGATTGGGATGAGATCAACACCGGGGTCTCGGATGTGATCGGCGATGAGTACGGGCCGCAGATCCTGCGCAGTGCGGACGGCAAGCGCGCGTATGCGTTCAGCCCGCCCGGCATGCGCCACTTGAGCGTGTATGCACGCGAAGCGAGCGGCTGGTTCTGCGTGAGATTCCCGGGGCGCATGACGATCGGCCCGTATGACCTGCAAGAGAAGCCGGAGGGCGAGCTGATCCTGACCACGCACGGCGACGAAGATGAGCCCGAGCGCGACAATATTTACTTCCACGTACTCGCTTACCACGAGTCGGGTGACACCGGCGAATACGACGGCGAAGACGTGATCGCGATGCCGCTGGGCAAGGTGACGTTGATGGTCACACGAGATGACTATGAAGAGCGCCAGGACGCCGCCAATCGTTTCTCGTTCGCGACCGTTCAGGCGACCATTACGCGTGAGTCGCAGAAGATTCGTCTGGATACGCTCAACTTCCGGCGATACGGCCGGGTAAGCTTGACCTTCAAAGGCCGCGGCGCGCCTGACAGCCCGTTCGATCCTTGGTGGTTCAACGAAGAGGGTCCCGAGATGCCGCTGATTCTCGCGCTCGATCAGCAGATCGGCGGGATGCCGCGCTATGTGCGGCTGGAACATCCGGATCGTTACATGCCCGACGGCGCGATGGCCTTCGTCTACGACAACCGCGTCCTTCCACCCGGGCGCTACAAGGTCATCCCGTGGCGCGGCGCGGCCGAGAAGTGGTGCGTGACCTTCGAAGTGAAGCCCGGCGAAGCGACAAGCGTGGTTGTCCAGGGCGGCAAGTGACGGGCGTAGGGTCGCATCCCGGGTACAATCGCGAAACAGTGATTCGATCAGGCGGGCTGGATGAAGACGCGACACTTGCTTGGTTCCCTGCTGGTTGCCGGCGCGCTGGTCGCAGTCGGCCTGTGGTTGTCGAGTGGCACGGTCAAGGCGCCACAGCCGCAGGTTCCGGAAGCCACATCTTGCGCCGCGCCCGCGAATGACGTGCACACACTGCCCGGCCGGTCGCAGGTCAATGAAGCGCCGCCGAAGAATGCCGAGCCCGACATCCCGCCCGAGCCGCCGCCGGCGCCCTTGGACAACGACCCGGCTGCCGGCAGGGTCTGGCTGAGGGTGGTCGACGCCGACACCCAGCAGCCGTTGGCGGATACGCAGGTTGAGCTGTTCCCGGCCGGGCGCGACAACAACGGCTCGACCTTCGGCTACCTTAATGACGCAACACGGCCGGCACCCCGGCGCACGGACGCCGAAGGGCGGCTTGCCCTCACAGTCTCGCCGCTTGAGGGTGAGCCGGACGAAGACGCCGATGTCGCCTTTGACGACTTCGCCCGGCAGGCGTCGCGGCTGTATGTGCCGGTGCCGCCCGGCTGGTACCCGCTGGTCGGTACTTTCCGGTTGGGCCTCGCCATCTACGAACTCACCGCCAAGCCAACGGATGCGCCGATTGACGTGCCCGTCCGGCGCTTCGCGTCCTTGACCGTCAACGTGCGTGATCAGTCAGGCGTGCCCGTCAGCGACGCCCAGCTGCGCCTGAACGTGCTGACCGACAGCTACGAAGATACCGACTGGCATGACGTGTTCAGCGGATTGCCGCGGGCGGAGTCGCGACTCTTCTCGCCGCCGAAGGAGGATGCGGTCGAGCGCGAGCTGCTGCCGCGGCAGATCGTGTGCAAATGGAACGGCGAGGAGAAGACCGAGGCTGAACTGCAGGAAGAAATGGAAGACGGCGACGTCGAGGATCTCGGGTTCAGGCCCGTCGGCAGCTTCGGCACCACGGAGTTCGACGCGTTGCCGCGGCTGACGGTCGTCGCCTTCGCATGGCACCGCCTGTACGGCGTCGTCTCGGCGCGCATGGATCTCGGCGCCGACGCGAACACTCTTGAAGTCGTGTTCCCGAATACCCGCACGGCCGAGTTGCACGTGCGCGTGAACTGGTCGCCCAAGCCCGACAACCCGGAAGACGAAATTGAAGTCATGCTTACGGACAGCGGGCCCTACGGCCGGACCGGGCCCCTGAAGTACGCCGACGAAGGGACGCAACTTCAATGGGAAGTTCCGGCGGGCGACGAAAGCTCTGAGCTGGTGCTGACGGGCGTCCCCGCCGGTTGGTGGCACTTGGCGATCCCGGACGTCGGCCCGGGGGCGGGCGTGCTGGTTGAGCTGGCGCCGGGCGAGTCGAAGACCGTGCAACTGCTGCTCGGCGATGACACCGTATGCCGCTGGACGCCGATCATCAGGTGCGACGGCGAGCAGCTGGCGGAAGCAGACCTGGTGCTGATCGGGGGCGGCATTGTCTGGCGAAATCCTGCCGCAGTGCGCTACGACGCCGCAACCGGCAAGACCAGCCCGATCGAGCTGTCGCCGGGTGAGTGGACAGCCTTGGTGCCCACCCTGCCGCCGTTTCATTTCACCCTCAAGCCGGGCGAGACGCGCAGCGACGTGTTCGAGCTGAAGGTGCTGAACGTGCAGTTCGCCATCAGCGGTGAGCTTGCGGCGTTGCTGGGAGAGCCGGACGAAGCCGTGGGACTCGAGCTGGAAGCAGTCGGGGACTGGCGCGATGCCGCACACCTCCGGTCACTGCGCGCCGGCATGCATACGCGCGACGCCGGTTACGAGCAGCTGCTGCCCGACGCCACGACCACGTGGTTCGTGCCCACCGGCGAGTATGAGTGGTCGTTGACAGGAAGCCGGCAGAAGTTGAAGGGACGAATCCGTTTCAGCGCCGACGGGCCGACGAAAGTCAAATTCGACCTGCAGTCGCTGCCGGGCTGCGCGGTGCTCGAGGTTGAGCTAGTCGGCTTCGAGGCGGACCAGCAGCCCCAGGTGACCGTCGATGACGCAGAAGGTCTCTGCATCGAGCCGGCCGACCACTTCCTGAGTACCAGCATGTACCTGGAGGAGCCCACTGCGCTCTATCACGACCTGTTTGACCCGCTGCACGCGAGCCTGCTTCAGGTTGACGGCGACCATTACGTGGTGTTCGCGCCGCCGGGCACCGTGGCTGTGCAGGTCAAGAGCGGCGATCGGTACTGCTCATCCCTCGCGAAGGTGCCGGGAAAGCTGGTCGTGAATGCCAAGCGCCTGGCCGAGTCGGAGGAACCCGAGGTCCTCTTCGTCGAGGAATTGGCCAATGCCGACGATCCCTACGCCGGCGAAAACGACTTCGAGGGCCCGAAGGACGGCATCAAGGAAATCAGGTACGACATCGAGATGTACGGCGATGACGGCTGGTTCTGGCGCAGCACCGACTGGAGCGCGTTCGACGTACCACATGGCACGATGCGAGTCATTGTGCATCGCGCGGAATACCTGGAAGACGACTCGTGCCGGAACTTCGTTGCGCAATTCGAAGTGAACGTGCAAGGCAAGTTGACCGTGGTTGAACTCGGCAAGCAGAAGTACACGCCCTACGCGACGCTCGATCTGGTGTTCAAGGGGCACGGCTCACCGGAGCAGTGCGAGGACGCCTGGTGGTTCCCCGAGCAGGGGCCGCGAGCGCCGCGACTGGTTGCTCTCGATATGGGCCAGCGAGTTGTGAAACTTGACTACCTCAGCGAGTACATGCCGGACGGCCGTCTTGAGTTCACGTTCCGCGACATGCTGCTGCCGCCCGGGCACTATCGCCTGATTCCCTGGCCCGGGGCTGCGCCGAAAGACTGTCGTGAGTTCAGCCTGAAGCCGGGCGAACACAGCACGATCATTACCCAAGGCAGCTAGGCCGTGATTCCGTAAGCATCTGCGATGAAGGGACTTGCATGCGTGCACCTGTTGTTGACTATTGGGTCAGATTCCTGTACCATGCGTATGCTTTTGAATGAATGTTCAAGTTTCGAAGCCGAAAGCGACCATGCAGGCAGCCGAACGCAGACAGAAAAAGACCGAGCTCAAGCGCGAAGCGATTCTGCGCAGCGCGGCCGCGGCGTTCCGTCGCAAGGGCTACCACGGCACCAGCATGGAAGACATCAGCGACGCGCTGCTGATGACCAAGGGCAGCCTGTACTACTACTTCAAGGACAAGGAAGAGATTCTCTTCGCTTGCCACGACTTCAGCCTCGACCGCGTGCTTGAGCGCACGCGCGAAGTGCTGGAAGAGCAGAAGGACGCCAGTGCCGCCGAGAAACTGTCGGCGCTGATTGACGCGCTGGTGCACGTGATGATCGACGAGCTGCAGGGCAGCGCGCTCGCGCTTGACTTCGCGGCCCTGCGCGACGAGTTGCTGGCGCAGATCATTACCAAGCGCGACCAGTTTGAGCGCAGCATGCGCGTGGTGATCAACGAAGGCGTCAAGGCCGGCGAGTTCCGCAACGTCGACAGCAAGCTCGCAACGTTCGCGATCCTCGGCGCGATCAACTGGATCAGCAAATGGTATCGCCCGGACGGCGCCTTCCAGGCCTCCGACATCGGGCGCATGTATTCAGACCTGTTCGTGAAGGGCCTGAGTCAGGGCGGCCTTGACCGCGCTCAGGGCGGCCTTGACCGCGCTCAGGGTGGCCTTGACCGCGCTCAGGGCAAACTTCCGAAGACCAAATAGCACGCAACCAACGGGGCACAGGCCCCATGACGGAGAGAGCCATGCAGGTACGAAAGACGATCAACACGTGGGACGACTGGACCGACTACTTCAAGATGTGGCGCGATGACGTGGGCGTCGAAATCCCGGAAGCCGAGAGCTTCTTCATGACGCCGCTCTACGACGACAAGCCCAGCAACGAAGTCGAGTTCGGCGACTTCGCCGGCCAGCACAAGTGGGAGCGCATCGGCCAGGTCCCGAACCAGACCATGCGCGACGCGCTGCTGCAGCTTGTGTTCGTGCAGGGCGACACCGAGTTCGCCAGCACCGAACAGCAGCGCCGCCTGCTGGACAACGTTCCGCACGACTACGACCGCTACGCGGCCGTGCGCATCATGCTTGAGGAAATGCGCCACGGGATGCAGATGGCGAACGTGCTGGTGAGTCACTTCGGCTCAAGCGGCAAGCTGGAAGCACGCAAGCTGCTGGAGCGTCGCGCAAGCGGCGCCTTCCCCGAGGAGAAGAACCCGCGCCTGCTTGGTGCGTTCAACGAAGCCGTCGACAACTGGATCGACTTTTACACCTACACCTGCTTCGTCGACCGCGACGGCAAGTACCAGCTCAAGATGCTGTCGCCCTGCGGCTTCGCGCCGCTGGCCCGCAGCGCCGGCCCGATGCTCAAAGAGGAAGCTTTCCACCTCGGTTCTGGCAACGACGGGCTTGGCCGCATCATCAAGGCCGGAAAGGTTCCGACCGCGCTGCTGCAGAAGTGGTTCAACAAGTGGATCAGCGTCGCCACTGACCTGTTCGGCAAGGACGAAAGCAGCACGGCCGAATGGGCCTACGTGTGGGGCCTCAAGAGCCGCTTTGACGAAGATGAGCAGCGCAAGGCCGGCAACATGGACTTCAACCGCAAGGAGCTGAACCATCACAACCGCGACCTCTACCACGCGGAGGTGACGGACATCGTCAACCGCCTCAACACCTTCGTACCCGAGGGCCAACCGAAGTTGTACGTACCGGACATCAAGTTCCACCGCGCAATCGGGCGCTACGCCAACCAACCGTACAGCGTGAAGGGCGAGCTTCTGAGCGAAGAGGAATACAAGAAGCACCTCGAAGAAGTGCTGCCGAACGAGAAGGACCTCGCGACGGTCGCGGACATCTTCAAGGATCCAAGCTGGATCGAGGAAAAGAAGATCCCCAACGACCCGTGGGCCTACCAGAAGGCCACCCACGCAGGCACAAAGAACTCGGCGTAGGTGTACCCATTCAGTTCAAACGGGGGCGGAGAAATCCGTCCCCGTTTTCTTAGTCAGCGTCGAATGGTTGCATGCCCACCCTGCTGCACGCGACTTTCATTTCGTTTGCCTTGCGTTGCAGCTCGTCTACATCACCCAACTGCCTGAGAATCGCAGCGCCCTTCCGCCAGAGCTCTCGTGCCTCGTCGCCGCGGCCCAGCGCAACCTGCAAACTCGCGTAGTCGCACGAGCAAGAACCGACAAACCGTCGATGTCCGACTTCGTGATGGATTGCCAGTGCCTCGATGTAGTGCACTTCTGCCTCATGGGCGCGTCCGGTTCGCCCGTAGTGGTTCGCGAGATTGCCGAGCACAACGCCAACACTGCGGCGATTGCCCACTTCGCGGTGCACGGTCAGTGCGTCCAGGTAGGTTGTTTCTGCTTCAGAGCTGCGGCCGGCATTCACGTAGATTGTGCCAAGGTTGCCGAGTGCCACGCCTTCTACTCGTCGATCGCCGATCTGCTTCGCGATTGCTCTTGCCTGCTCCAGGCAGTCTTCGGCGATGTCCAGCCGTTCCATGAACCAATGAAGGTTTGCGAGGTGGATCAGCAGCACCGATTCCTGTCGTAGAAGCCCGATCTCGCGCGCGAGTTGAAGTGCCTGATGATAGGTGCGCTCTGCCATTGGCTTGCGCCCTGTCTGTTCCTGGATCAATGCAAGATCTCCAAGCGTCTTGCATTCACCCGTGCGGTCGCCGACCTCGCGCAAGAGTCTCAATGCTTCGTTGCAACCACTCTCGGCCGCCGCAGTGTCTCCTGCTTCGAGGCTTGCCGCGGCGGCGCTACCGAGCGCGATGGCTTCGTAGTGCCGGTCGCCGATCTCACGAGCGTCCTGCAATGAGCGGGCGATGCGTCGTCTGGCGTCGGTTGTTCGACCGCTTACGAACTCGATGTTGCCGGCGCGGCTGTTGGCTTCCAGCGCGGCGCTGCCCTTGAGTTCAGGGATCAGACGATCCCAGAGGCGAATGGCGAGGGCGTGGTCAAACACACGCTCCGCATGCTCCGCGGCCCGACGCACATACAGGCGCCGAGCGGTTTGCAGGTCAGTGTTCAGCCCGGCCGAATCGGCGAGGTCGGCGTGCTCAACAAGCTCAATGGCGATCGCATCCGTCGGGTGTGCATCGGACATCACGCCGCGCCGCACAAAGTTCTGGGGTTCGGGCGGCCGGCCGCCGAAGGCTTCTTCGATCAGGTAGAACGACAACTCATGCAGCCTCGCCCGGTCGCCCGGCAGCTGCATCTCATACGCGGCATCGCGCATCAGTGCGTGGCGAAACAAGTAGGCTTGTTCGGCGTACATGGCGGCAGATTACCCGCTATGCCTGCGCTGTGGATCAGGAAACCTCCGGTGTGGAAGCAGCCCGCAGCGAACACCAGTTCAAGAGTGAGCACTTCCCGCGCCGGCAACGCCATGCTTCTGGACGCGGACAGCGCCAGGGTCACAAGTACGGCTTCACGGGAGAATTCAGCGACGAAACACTCGACAGGAAGTTCCGCCGTGGCCTCTGCGCCGGTTCCGGCATCTGGAGTCCTCCCATGTAGTCGCGATGCCGCTATTGGTAGATTCCCCGTGGCGGCAAACGAGGTTTTCCGGAGCTAGCGAGCATGACTGGCACATATCCCATCGGCACTCCCGGTCAGCCTTGGGGTGATCTCGAAAAGGCGGCGTGGTTGTCCAAGCAAGTGCGTCACCGCAGCTACAGTGCGGACGTGCTGAGTGAGATTGAGCGTCTGCGTGCGCGCTTTGATGTTCATCAGTACGGCCGGCTTGAATACCCGCCCGACCGATACGCGCTGTTCGCGCTGCGCAACCGTGACTGGCGCGAAGACTTGCCCGTGGTGCTGGTCACGGGCGGCGTGCATGGCTACGAAACCAGCGGCGTGCACGGTGCGCTGCGATTCGCCGACAAGCACGCGGCGGACTACGACGGCCGCTGCAACATCCTGATCGCGCCGTGCGTCTGTCCCTGGGGCTATGAGCGAATCCACCGCTGGACGCCGCACGCAATCGACCCCAACCGCTCCTTCAAGCCCGGCACAACTGTCGAAGAGTGCGCGGCACTGATGCGCCTGGTTGCGCCGCTGACGGTGTTGGTGCACCTGGACCTGCATGAGACCACCGACACCGACGAATCCGAGTTCGGCCCGGCGCTTGCGGCGCGAGACGGCAAGCCCCACAAGCCGGGCACCATCCCGGACGGGTTCTACCTCGTTGACGATACGGTCAGCCCACAGCCGGAGTTCCACGCCGCCATCATCGCCGCCGTCGAGAAGGTCACCCACATCGCGCCCTCCGACCGGAAGGGCAAGATGATCGACACGGACACAGTCGGCGCGGGCGTAATCCGTTACCCGTTCCATGAGCTGGGGCTTTGCGCCGGAGTCACAAGTGCGAAGTATCGGACAACCACGGAAGTCTATCCCGACAGCCCGCGGACGAACCCGGAAGAATGCAACGAAGCCCAGGCCGTGGCCGTCTGCGCCGCGATCGACTTCGCCCTGGCCCACCCGTAGCGAACGCTACTGCTCGTTTGCAGCTGGCCCGTCTGCGGGCTCTTCGAAGGGTTGCACCCCGGCGGTGGCGCAGGCCTCGCGCATGGACTTGAGCCTTTGATCGAGAGTGGGTGTGGCCCCGACTTCGCGCAGCAGTGCTGCACCAGTGCGCCAGGTATCGCGGGCCTCTTCTTCGCGGCCCAGCGCGAGCAGGCACAGGCCGTAGTCGCACAGATGCATGCCTTCGAAGCGCCGGTTGGCTACGTCACGGTGAATCGACAGCGCTTCCCGGAAGGTTTGTTCCGCCAGCTCAAGGCGCCCGGTTGCGTAGTACACGTATGCGAGGTTTCCCAATGCCGTGCCCTCGAATGAACGGTCGCCCACTTCGCGCAGCACGGCCAGCGCCTGCTCAAACGTCGCCTCCGCGAGTTCCATGCGTGCGGTTTGCCGGTACACGAGCGCGAGGTTGCTCAGCGTGTGCCCCTCCGAGCGCCGATTCTTGACTCCACGGTGGATCGACAGTGCTTGCTCAAGAATCTGCTCGGCCTGTTCCAGGCGGCCGGTGTCGCGAAGGAGCATCGCCATGTTTCCCAGCGCGCCGCCTTCAAACGCCTTGTCGCCGAGCTCCCGGGCAATCTCGACGGACTGCGCGTAGTTCCGCTCGGACTGCGCCACGCGCCCCGCCGTGTGGTACACCGATGCCAGGTTGGCCAGCGTGATCCCCTCGAAGTGCCGGTTGTTGGTCTCTCGAGCGATCTCCAGCGCCCTCCCAAAGGCTTCTTCCG
Source organism: Planctomycetota bacterium (assembly GCA_020638675.1). GTDB lineage: Bacteria > Planctomycetota > UBA8742 > UBA2392 > UBA2392 > JACKID01. The sequence goes on along the minus strand of JACKID010000002.1, from coordinate 155,385 downwards.
CCTGCGCCGTGCGCCCGGTGGCCTGATACAGAAGGGCGAGGTTGCCCAGACAGATCCCTTCGGAATTGCGGTCGCCGACCTCCTGCAAGACTTCGAATGTCTGCGCGTGGGTTTGCTCAGACTCGCGCATGCGGCCTGTGCGCTGAAACAGCAGCGCGAGGTTTCCCAGTGTCATCGCCTCGAAGCGACGATTCCCCACCTCGCGATGAATCTCCAGTGCCTGACGGAAGGCCTGCTCCGCCTCCTGCGCACGTCCGCTTTCCTGGTACACGAGCCCGAGGCCGCCAAGCGCAATTCCTTCGTAGCGCCGGTCGTTCACCTCGCGGTGAATCGCCAGGGCCTGCCCAAAGGCCTGCTCGGCCTGATCCGTCCGCCCGGTGGCGCGGTACAGGAGCGCCAGATTGCCAAGCTCAACACCTTCATGCTCGCGACTTCCCAATTCACGGTAGAGTGCGAGCAACCGCTCGTAGGTTTTTTCGGCCTGCTCAATGCGCCCGGTTTCATGGTCGATCAGCGCCTGAACGCCCAGCGCCATAGCCTCTACTGTTCGGCTGCCCGCCTCGCGTGCGAGGGCCAGCGCCTCCTCAATCGGACCCTCCGCGTTTCTTGGCCTGCCTGCCCTGAGCCACGCGACGCCCACTCTGCGCCGGGCCTCGGCGCGCGACGCACCTTCGACCAAACGCGAGAGAGATTCCCAGCAGCGCACGGCTGCGTCCGTTCGGTACTGTTTCGTGGCGTGCTCAGCTGCCCTGCGCAGGTACAGCAGGCGTGCGGCGGTGAGTTCGCTTGAAGCACCGGCGCCGGCATCCATGGCAATGCTCAGATGACGTACGAGCTCTTCCGCCAGATAGTCCGTGGGGTGGGCCGCGAACTCCGGCGGGTCGGTGGCATCAAGCGGCGCCAACTCCGGGGCCCGACCCCCGAAGACGTCCTCGAGCAGTACAAACGCAAGCCCATGCAGCTTCGCCCGGTCGCTGGGCAGTTGCAACTCATAAGCGGCGTCGCGCATGAGTGCATGGCGGAACAGGTAGGCGGACTCGGCCGAGATCATGGGTGGATTCTAGCGCGCCGGGTGTGTCGGCAACGGCAAAGTTGTCCCCATATCAACTATCCGCTGACACCGTTGGACAAGCGCTTTTAGCGGGATATGGTTCTTCCTGTGCAGCGCGGTGATGCAGCACCGGGTTGCGGGAGAATCCGCTGCGATGGATTCCCCGGGGTTTGACCTGACGCCTCGAGCGACAGGTTGCCGGAAGACGAGAGTCAGCCGGAAGCTGGTCAAACCTTTGCGGCGTCGACGCCGCTCAACCGCCAGCCGGTCGTAAGACCGGGACGTGAGAAGGGAATAGCCGCCCCGATCGCGTTGAGTGGAGGGCTGTCTCCACGACCCAGGCCACTGGACACTTCTTCGGGGGTCACACCTCGAAGGCACGAAGCTCCCGCTCGCGGGGGCTTTTTGTTTAACCCGCGTACCGCCCACGCCCTACACTGCAGGCACCGGGGCCACGGAGAGAACCATGCGCGCACTCGCGACGGCCGTCTTGCTGGTGGCCGCAGGCACCTGCCTAGCCGCCGACTTCGACGTCGACGCTCTCTTTGAGAAGTGGAAGCAGGAAGACTCCCGCACACTCGAAGGCTGGCGCGTGCTGGACGATCCCACGCTGATCGAAAAACTCGGGCCGCTCGGGGCAACCTTGATCGACGGCTGCACGGATTACGATCAACCCGGCGACCTGCGCGTAGACTACTTGCTGCAGATCGCATACACGCGCGGCATTGCGGGTGCGCCGAAGGATCTGGACATCGCGCGGCTGTACCAGTGGGCGAGTGACGGGCTCAGGAGGTCGGACCCATATCTTCGCTACCGCGAAGAACTTTCCGTCACGTATTCGGGCGACTCGTTCCGCGTTCAACTCCGCGAGCAGGAGGGGCGCAGTCAAACCGAGCTGTGGGCGGACATCAAGGCCTTGGCAGAAGGTGGCTATCCCTCGGCCTACCTGATGCTTACTCAGCGTGTTGAGAGCCGACTGACGGACGAAGAAAACTCCCGGCAGCAGCGGGCCTGCCTGGTACTGGCGGCCGAAGGCGGCTGTCTTCCCGCAATGACCTGGTTAGGCCACCAGCTGGTGCGCGGCGGAGCGATCGAACGCGACAAAGCGGGCGGACTGGATTGGCTAGGCAAGGCGGCCGACGCCAGCTACTGGCCCGCGCTGCAGGAACTAGCGCGGTTCTATGCCTATCCCAACGGGCAGGAGCCGAACCTCGCCAAGTGTCGTGACTATCTCACCAGAGCCGCCGAAGCTGGTGACAAGTGGGCTATGCATGAACTTGCCGTGTTGCCAGGCGTCGAGTTTGACAGGCTGACCTTCGGCGAACTCTATGACAGCTACGTCGAACACTGGGCGGTGCCCACCGAGTCAAAAGATGGGAATGGCAGGACGATCCTGACTACACCGCCCAACCCGGTGTTGGTCGTATGTTCCGGGGCCGGTGAACTTCTAAAGCCGATGGTCGAACCTCCCGAGGACTCCGGCTTGTCAGAAGACGAGATTGCCCATGCCCGAACGATGTATGGAGAGTGCCTCTTGCGCGGCGTCGGCGGCGTGTCGGCCGACCCTGAACTCGGGATTCACTGGCTGAATCAAGTCGCGCGCACGGACAAGTACCCTGCGGCGTCACTGCTGTACGCGGAGGCACGGCTGGAGCGAGGCGACGAAGCCGGGCGCAAAGTTGCGGTGCTGTACTTGTGCGACGCGGTGAAGGCTGGTTTCCGCCCGGCATTGCGCCTTCAGTGCCAGATAACGTTCAGCAGGCTGGGCGGGTTCTATGGCGATCTCAACCTCGGAGTCCGAGCTGTTCCCGTCCTCGACTGGGATGAGGCAATACAGCAACTGGAGAAACTGGCCGAAGCGGGTGACGAAACTTCAGCGAAACTTCTTGCCAGGCAGAGCACGCCACTGCGTCCAACGTGGCTGCCGTGGCTGGAAGCAACCGCGAAGTCTGGCGATGGTCCCAGCGCGCTCAGGCTTTTTGACTACTACTCCGAAAGTGAACACGCTGACTCGGACAAGGCCGCGTGGGCGCTCAGAATAGCGGCGCGCGATTTAGAGACTTGTGATGACGCGGCGGCGCGGCAGGCCGCCTTGGACCGGGCGGATGACATTCGCAGGTGTGCCGAGTTGGCAGCGCAACTCGACGAGGCCATTGCCCGGGATTGCTCTCCGGCGGCGTTTCTCACCTCGCATCCCTGGATTGCTGGATTGGCTCAACGTGCAGCAACCAGGAGGGCCGACCTTGGGCTCTATGGCATCTGTCTGATGAAGGGACATGGGATAGCCCGGGACTATTCGGCCGCGCGGCTGTACCTGACAGACGAAGCGGGCGAGGCACTGTCGAGCTACTTCCTCGCCCAGATGATGGAGCAGGGGCTGGGGGCTGAGCCGGATCGGCGCGGAGCGATCTGGGTGTATGAGGCGGTTGCGGAGGCCGGCGCTGTCTACGCCATGCACCGACTGGGCGAGCTGAAGCGTGAGGACAAGCAGGATGCCAAAGCCAACGAGTGGTTCAAGAAAGCGGCCGAAGGGGGTTGCCTGCCTTCCATGGTGGAGCTGGCGAAGGTCTATCACGATGGCACCGGCATCGATAAGGATGCAGACAAAGCCAACGAATGGGCGAAGAAGGCGGCCGATGCGGGCAATGAGGCAGCCAAGAAGCTGCTCGAAGAGTGGAAGTCGTAGGCTTTCCAAGCGCGCCGCGGCTGGCATAACGCATCCATGCCCGAGCCGCTTTCATTGACTGTCTTCAGCGTTCCCGGCCTGAGCGTGCGCATGCTGACCGAGCACGAGGGCGTCCTGCCGCAACTCTCCAAGATCGCGCGCGTGCACTCCGCGGCGAGCGTCGTGGTCGTGGACGGTGCCTCGCCCGAGCAGCTTGAAAGCTCGCTGTTCACCGGCGTGCTTCCGGAGTATGTCGCAGGCGGGCGCGGCGTGCCGTTCTGGCAAGCGGCCGAGATTCCCGCCCACGTTGAGCCCGCGCACCCGTTGCGACCCGAGTGGCGAGCGCTGGCGAAGCAGCCACGACTGCGTTGGCTGACGCGCGACTTGCGACCGGATGTTCCCGCCGCCCTGAAGGCGCTTGATGCCGAAGTCGCGAAGACGGACGGCCCGCTTGTGGTGCTCTCCGTTTGGGCACTGGCTGACGGCCGGCCTGCCCCGCAGAACGCGCACCCGATGGACCGACCGGTGTTGCTTGCGCGCGGCTTCAATCTGCCGAAAACCTGCGTGGGCATCCTGGAAATCGGGGGTATCCTGCGGCGCGCCCTGACGGGCGAGGAGCTGACGGATGCGATATAGCCTGATTCTGGTCGCGTTGCTTTTGTCCGCTTGCGCCTCGAAACAACTTGAGGTCGAGGCGGGCATGTTCTCGCCGGACACGATGGTCGTGAAGCCGGTCAAGAACCTGTCCGGCGTGACGCTGAAGGTGCCGGAAATCTACCTCGGGGACGCGGGCGGCGAAGTGGCCGGGCTGGATGTCGACGACGTCGACATCGCCTTGCTGGCCGAAGCGGCCGTGTATGCGCGACTGGATGAGCTGGGCTATCGCGTCGAGCTGGATGGCGAAGATAGCCGTTTCAACAGCGGTCCGAAGTACCAGGTTCACTCGGCAGTTACGCTGTTTGACATGACGGAGCTGCGCCAGACCGGCAACATCCGCATGGCCATGACGGTCGTGCTGGTGGATACGAAGAGCCAGAAGGAAGTCGGGCGCGGCAACTCCGACCGCGAGTTTCAGTTGCTCGACATGGCGCCGGATGAAGCCGGCGCTCTGGGCGAGCAGCGGTTCATCGAGGCGCGGCTGCAGATTTTCACCGAAAGCCTTGCCCGCGATGCGGTAGACGATGCAGGATTTTGACGGTCAGAAGCCAATTAGGCACGGAACAGACATGACAGGGGCCAAAGGAGCCGAGATGCTGAAACTTCCGGGAGTGGTGCTCGCACTGTGCGTGGGTGCTTCTGTGTTGGGCACGAGCATGGTTCAGGTGCAGGCCGCGCCTTCCACCAAGGCGATTCCACTGCAGAAGGCGGCCGGTGATGACTCCGAGCCGAACCCCGATGCGCTGCGCAAGCAGGCCCTCGAGAAGGCATGGGGCTACCTCAAGACCATGTACAACAAGCCCGCCCCGCGCGAAGACCGCGCGCAGATCAAGGCCGGCTGGGGCCCCAAATCGATGAACACGCCCTACACCGCGCTGGTGTTGCAGGCGCTGCACGGCACCGAAGTCTGGTCCGATGACGAGGCCATGTTCGAGGACAGTGTGAACTGGCTGGTCGAGACGCAGGAAGCCGGCGGGGACTGGAGCTTCATGCCCGGCATCCCGCAGGCCAAGGGCATGTACGCGGTCTACGTGACCGGCATCGTCGCCCAGCTGATGGCTGAGCTGAACGCCGATGGCGCCTGGAAGGGCAAGCTGAACGACAACGTCGCCAAGGCCCGCGACTATCTAAAGCAGGCGCAGGTTGGCGACCCGGACGGCCCCGCCAAGGACTACGACGAGAAGAAGGAAGGCTACGGCGGCTGGGCCTACAGCAAGGAAGAGATCGGCCAGGGCAAGAAGCCGGCGTCGAACATGAGCACCAGCAGTTTCGCGATCGATGCGCTGCACGCCTGCGGCGTCAAGGAAGACGACGAGATGTGGCAGCGCGCGCTGAAGTTCCTCAAGCGCAACCAGAACGCGGGCGAAGTACAGGAAGAAGGCTGGCAGGCGACGGACAGCAAGGGACGCAAAGTCAAGCCGGCCGGCAAGGACAGCCCGGACTACGGCGGCGCGGTCTACGCCGAGGGCAGCAGCGCCGGCGGGGAAGAGAACGAAGACGGCAGCGTCACGTTCTTCAGCTACGGCACGATGACCTACAACCTGCTGCGCAGCTACCTGTTCGCCGGCCTGAAGAAGGACAGCGTGCCCGTGAAGCTCGCGATGGGCTGGATCCAGCGCAACTACACCGTCGAGCGCGTGCCCGGCATGCGTGACGAGAAGGACTACGAGAAGGGTCTGTACTACTACTACATGAGCATGGGCAAGACCCTGAACGCGCTTGGTGAAAACACGGTCGAAGAGCCGGAGCGCGGGCTGAAGCACGACTGGCGCAAGGACCTGGTCAACGCGCTCAAGTCGCGCCAGGCGGACGACGGCAGCTGGGTCAACACCAACGCCGACTATCAGGAAAACAGCCCCGTGCTGTGCACGGCGTATGCGCTTGAAGCCCTGCGGAATGCGAAGTAGTTGAATTGAAATCGCCAGCCGGGGCTGATAACCCGGCCGAACACTTGGTCCTGGGAGTAGAGATGAACCGAATCAAGATCGCGACGATGCTTGCCATGCTGGCGGCTGTGCTGGTGTTTGCAGCGTGCGGCGGCGGCGCCAACAACACCGGCGGCGGCAACGCCCCGGTGGGCAACACGCCTGCCGACAATTCAACCGCCGGCACTGACGGCGGAACGGACGGCGGCGGCGAGAACAACGGCGGTGGGGGATTTGACACGGCCGCGGAACGAGACGCGGTCGTCGCCAAGGCCTGGAAGTACCTCGAAGGCATGTACGAAGGCGACGACAAGACGATGGACGAGAACCACGTCGGCATCCCGGGCGGTTGGGGCAAGAACTCGACCAACATCCCATACACGGCGATGGTTCTGGACGCGATCCTCGGCACGAAGGCCTGGGACCCGGCGAACCCGAAGATCAAGGACAGCGTCGAGTGGCTGGTGTCCGTGCAGGAGCCGGGCGGCGGCTACAGCTACGCGCCGGCCGACGTACTCCCGCAGGCGAAGGGTGTTCGGGCGGTCTACATCACCAGCATCGTTGCGACATTGTTTGCGGACCTGAACAAGCTTGACGGTCCGTGGAAGGGCAAGCTGAACGACACGATCGCCAAGGCCCGCGACTACATCAAGCAGTCGCAGGTCGGCAACCCGGACGGCCCCGCACCGGATTATGAGAAGGAAAAGGTCGGCTTCGGCGGCTGGGCCTACAGCAAGGAAGAAATCGACGACGCGGTGAAGGGCAAGGGCAAACCCGCCTCCAACATGAGCACCAGCAGCTTCGCGATTGACGCCCTGCATGCCTGCGGCGTGGACCAGGACGACCCGCTCTGGCAGGACGCGCTGACGTTCCTCAAGCGCAACCAGAACGCGGGCGAAGTGCAGGACGAAGGCTTCCAGGCCATGTACAAGGACAAGAAGGTCAAGATGGCCGAGAAGGGCGACCCCAACTACGGCGGCTCGATCTACAGCGAAGAAACCAGCAAGGCCGGCGTGATCGAAAACGAAGACGGCACCGTCACGCTGACCAGCTACGGCAGCATGACCTACAACCTGCTGCGCGCCTACCTGTTCGCGGGCCTGAAGAAAGACAGCGTGCCGGTGAAGCTCGCCTGGGGCTGGATCCAGCGCAACTACACGCTGGAGCGCGTGCCCGGCTACAGCGACGAGAAGAAGTACAACCACGGCCTCTACTACTACATGCTCAGCATGGCCAAGACGCTCGACGCCATGGACGTTGACGTGGTCGAAGAGCCGGAACGCGGGCTGAAGCACGACTGGAAGCAGGACCTCGTCAAGCGCATGAAGGGCCTGCAGAACGCTGACGGCAGCTGGGTGAACGACGATGCCGAGTGGCAGGAAGACAGCCCGGTGCTGTGCACCTGCTACGCGCTCGGCGCGCTGCGTCGCACGAAGTAGGACAACCGGGAAGTGGCAGCAAACCGGCGCACATCAGTGCGCCGGTTTCTATTCGCGGATGCCACTGGCGCGCTCAATCGGTTTGTAGTCCGCCGACTTGCCGCGCGCGATGCTGAGCGTCATCCAGCGCCCGCCCAGCTGCTGCCGGGCCAGCGTCACCATCTGTCCGACGTGGTAGCTGTAGTGCGCGAGCTGACGCAGCATCGAGTCCATCACCGTCAGGGCCACGCCGCGAATCTTGATTTCGCGCAACACGTCGGCCGGCTTCAGCGGCTCAAGAGCGTTGAAGGTGCACGCCCAGCCTTCTTCCCACAGGCGCATAACCTCGGCGCGGTTCTCGGCGGGCTGCTCGAATTCGCGGTCGCGTTGGCGGTTTGGCTTGTCGCCGTCCGTCGTGAGAAAGTCCGTCCAGCGCGACAGCATGTTGCCGTGCAGATGGCGCACGACGATCGCCACGCTGTTGGCCTCCGCGTCCGTCAGGTGAAACAGCTCGGTGTCGCTGACTTGCGCGAGAACGCCGTCACCAAGCGCCTTCACGCCGCGCAGGCGTGCGATTGTTCCGGTCAGGAATGCTTCGGCCGCGTCCATTCTATGAGCGCTGCCTCGCCGGGCGAAGCCTGCGACGGCGCAAGAGCACGGCCGCGGCACCCAGCGTTGCGATCAGCGCCAGCGGCCATCCGCTTGCCCCGACGTTGGCCGCGCAGTCGTTGTGGTCGGACGGGTCGCCCGATTCGTAGTCATAGAAGTACTTCACGAACGAGACGTCGGCGTCCGGGTTGTCGGCCGAGTCGGCGCCGACCGTGATGGTCACCTCGAACAGACCCTCATGCCAGGCATTGGCGGAATCGACTTCGATGAAGTAGTGGTCGTGGCTGTCAAAGGCGGTGATGCTGGGCTCAACCTGCCAGTCGCCGTCTGAGTCGCGAACGTCGCGCAGCTCACGATAGTTGCTGTCGAGAATTCGCACGCGCGGCGGAGTGTCGAAGCCACGCACCGTCGCATTCAATTGCGCCGATGTGCCCGTGCCGTAGTCGATGTCCACGCGATAGCGGACAGTTTCGTGGTCGCGCAGATAAACGTCGTCCTGGTACTGGACGACAGTATCGGCCGCAAGCGGCGCTCCAAACAGAACCGCACCTGAGATGAAGAGAAGGATCCAACGCGCCATGGGGGACTCCATGAATACGTTTCGTGTTCGTGAGCGAACTGAAGATCACTATAGCAAAACTGTCTCGTCAGCCTAAACGCTTCGCGAGGTCAGGCGCATCCGGTTTTTTCAGGGCTTTGGGGCGCCTTGCCCGTCGTCGCAAGTGCCGTCTTCACAGGGTTTGTGTTCGTCAGTCGGCCCGACGCCAAGCAGTTGCAGGATGGAACTTTCGGGAGTACCAGGCTGGAGCGCGACCAGCACCCCGTCCACAAATTTCGCGACATAGCGGACGTGGCTGAAGCCAGGTGGCAGCGCAGCGAGAACGTCATCGGCAACATGCCCCTGGTAGGCGCAGGCGACCACAATTTCATCGCGCGACACCGCGGATTTTACCGCGGGCGTCTTCTCCATTCGCTGGACCAGCGACGGGCACGACCATCAGGAGGGTGCGGTATCTACGGCTACGTAAAGCGGGACGCCGCTTTGTTGTGCCAGCTCGTTCGCGGCCTCGAAGTCGCCGGTGATGCGACCCTCCGCCTGTGGAAGTTCGCGGATCCAGATTGCGTAGACGGCGACGCCGATCAGCACCAGCGCCGGAAGCAGAAACGCAAGGTTGTTCAGGATTCGTTGCATGACGCGTGAACAGCCGGGATGCACCCGCTATTCCACCTTACTTCTTGCGCGCTTTGGGCTTGGCCTTCGCCGCCGGCAGCGCGGATGCATGCGTGAAGCTGGCGTCCACCCAGCGAGAGAGTTGCTTGGCTGTCTTGAGTGCGTCCATGCTCACCTTCACCCAGCCGGCGTGCTCTTTGCCGTCCTGCTTGAAGGGCGTGCAATGCTTGAGCTCGAGATGCTTCCTGAGAGCCTCTTCCGGACACAGCGCGATCAGCCCGCCGTCGACGGCGCCGACGAACGCGTGGCCGTTCACCACGCAGACGCGCCCGCCGTACATGTTCTTTTCGGACCAGCCTTCTTTGCGCTCGAGCGCATCCAGCATCCGCTCAAAAAGTCTCTCGTCGTAGGGCATCGTTTCTCCGGCAGCATTATCAGCGCCGGGGACTCCGGCACAAGGGTACTTACCGGTAAGGATTGCCCGGCCGATTCTGATTCGTGTCGTACGGCGGGAACTGACCGCCATCCTGCCCGGATTGCTCCGGGTTCTGGCCGATGAACGGGCGCTCGTCGATCGGCGGTGGCGCAGGCTTGGTATACGCGCCGGGGCTTTCGGTAAGCCCATCCGCGCCGTAGCGAGTGGTCCCACCCCCGACGCGCGGCTGGCTCGGCATGGGCGGCGCACCGGCGTAGCCGCCGTATTGGACGGGCGGCTGGGCGTCCTGCGGCGGCGGATATCCCTGCGGTTGCGGCGGCGGGTATCCGGGCTGCTGCGGGTAGGGCGGGCCTTGTGGGGGGTAGGGCTGTGCTTGCGGCGGCGCCTGGTACCACGTCGTCATCGCCTGCTTTGAGGATTTGTCGCGCGTGCTCCAGACAAACCAGCCCATCGCGCCTGCGAACAGCAATGCCGGCAGGACGATCAGCCAGATCCACCAGTTCGATTCCTCGACTCCTGAGGGTACAGGACTCCCGGGTACCGCCGCGCCCGTCCCATGGTTCAGCGCGGCCGCGATGTCCGCGGAATTCAGGCTGCCGGGGTGGCCCTCCCACATCACGACACCGTTGGCGTCAATCAGCCAGGCACTCGGGATGGTGTTTCTCCCGTACATACCAAGCACGTTCTTTGCGCGGGCGATGGGGTACTCCATGCTCTGCTCGCGCATGAACCTCTTGATCGTGGCGACATCTTCGTCGCTGACCGAGACGATGCTCAGCCCCTGCGGGATGTACACGGCCGCGATCTCGTTCATGTGCGGGACGATCTGGCGGCAGGGCCCGCACCAGCTTGCCCAGCATTCGAGGAGTACCACCGAGCCCCGGAAATCGCTGAGGCGATTCTTGCCGGCGCCCATGTTCCAGGTCTGCATGAAGCTGAAGTCAGGCGCGGGGTCGCCAACCTCGACCGCCGAGGCGCTTCCACAGAAGGCGGCGGCCAGGAACAGGCAAAGGAGTGAGCGCGAAGCAAGTCTCATCGTGCAGGCTCCGAACAACTGGATACATCATAGCACACCCGATGCGACGCGTCGCGCCCGCTACTCCCAGGGCGCGCGATCGGTGGGTGCGCGATCCGACGATTGGCTTGGGGCCGCTGAGCTGGTCATCGGGTTGTAAGCGACCGGGGCGGCGTTAGCCGTCCGTTTGCGGAGAATGATGAACGCCGCACCGCCCGCGAACAGCAGCCCGGCCACAACCAGTATCAGCACGATGATGGTTGCATTGTCTGCGCCCTCTTCCGGGGCGTTGGAGGGAGTTGCAGCGCTGCCGGGGGCGGGTGCTGTCGGGTGTAATGTCCCAAGTGTGGAGAGCAGCAATTCCTTGAGCTGTGGCGCTTCGGCCGGGTTGCCCAGTACGGACACTCTCAAGGCCTGGGGGTGGGCCGGCAAGAAAGCGAGCGCAAGGTAGTCGTAGGTTGCCGTCTGCTGGCCGTGACGATTCACGCCGCTCGTGCTCTTCATCTGCCCTTCCGCGATGCCGATGCGGGTGCCGTTCCAGTCAGTGATCCAGCGATTGTTGACCTGAAAGCCGGGCTCCATGACGAAGATCTTGGACGGGTCTTCCATGCGGTCCGGAACCAGCCCCGGGAAAGGCTCGATGAACAGCCATGCCTCGGACGTTGCGCCCTGGGCCGGGCGCCGGTACGCGCAAATCATGCGAGTATCTTTGGGTACGGGCGATGTGCTGAAGCCGGCGGGCACGGTGAAGTGAAAGTCAGCGTGTGTGAACTCCTCCGCCCCCGCGAATGTGGCCAGTCCCAGCATCAGCAACAAGAGAATTGCCCGCATCGTGTTTCCCCGCCGAAGAGTCGCACCATTCTATCGCAGACGACTCAGGATCGAGACACAAAACGCGCGGCCGATCAGGTTTGCAGCACGCCTGTCTTGTACTCGGGCAGGTCGGGGTTGTTGGCGGACATTTCGATCGCCTGGATCAGTGCGTCGCGGGTCTCTTCGGGCTCGATGATCGCGTCAAGCCACAGGCGTGCCGCGCCGTAGGCCGGGTGCATGGCGTCCGTGTAGCGCTTCTTGATGTCATCAAGCAGCGCCTTGGCGTCTGCGTCGCTGACCTCTTTGCCCTGCGCTTTCATCTTGCTGATCTGCAGCGTGAGCAGTGTGTTGCTCGCGGCCTCGCCGCCCATCACGGCGTAGCGCGCGCTCGGCCAGGCGGCGATGTAGCGAGGGCGGTACGCGCGCCCGCACATGGCATAGTGGCCCGCGCCGAAGCTGCCGCCGACGATGATGCTGAACTTTGGCACGACGCTGTTGGCCATCGCGTTCACCATCTTCGCGCCCTTGCGGATGATCCCGTTGTGCTCGCTTTCGGGCCCGACCATGAAGCCGTTCACGTCGTGCAGAAATACCAGCGGCACGCCGAGCTGGTTGCAGTCCATGATGAAGCGCGCGGCCTTGTCGGCGGCGTCGTGGTAGATCACGCCGCCGGTTTCCCACGGCTTGTCCTTGTGGCGGATGGTGTCTTTCTGGTTTGCCACGATGCCCACCGCCCAGCCGCCAATGCGCGCATAGCCGCACAGCAGCGTCTTGCCGTAGTCGGGCTTGTATTCGTTGAAGATCGAGTCGTCGGTCAGGCGCGCGATCACGTCGCGCATCTCATAGCCCGCGTACGGATTCGCCGGGATGATGCCCGCCAACTCGCCCGCGTTGTATGCGGGCGGCTTGGCTTCCTCATGGTTGAAGGGCGCCTTGGGCGTGTCCTTGAACATGCTGACGATGCTGCGGATCTTCTCGATGCACTCCGCGTCGGTCTTGCAGACGTAGTCGGCCGTGCCCGAGACCTCCGCATGCACGCGCGCGCCGCCGATCTCTTCGTTGCTGACGTCGCCCGCGGTGGTCTTGGCCGCCTTGGCCAGCGCCGCCGCGGCGAGGTACATGCCGCTGCCCTCGGTCATCAGCACGTGGTCGCACAGCACCGGCAGGTAAGCGCCGCCGGCGACGCACAGCCCCATCACCGCGCTGACCTGGGGGATGCCCATGGCGCTGATGCGCGCGGCGTAGTCGAAGACCTTGCCGAAGTCGTCCTTGTCCGGGAACACTTCGTCCTGCAACGGCAGGAACACGCCCGCGCTGTCCACCAGGTAGATCAACGGCAGGTGGTTTTCCATCGCCACTCGCTGGGCGCGCAGGACTTTCTTGCTGGTCATCGGGCAGAACGCGCCGGCCTTGATGGTGCCGTCGTTGGCGACGATCATGACGTCGCGCCCGTGCACCTTGCCGACGCCGGTGATGACGTTCGCGGAAGGAATGCCCCACTCGTCATACATGCCGAGCCCGCCGTACAGCCCGAACTCGAGGAACTTAGAGTCTTTGTCCAGCAGCGCCGTCACGCGCTCGCGCGGGGGAAGCTGGCCCTTTTCCTGCTTCTTTGCGATGGCCTTGGCGCCACCGCCGAGCCGGAGCTTTTCGGCCGTCTCGCGATGTTTGGCGATCAGCGCATTCATGGCCTCGACGTTTTTCTTCCACTCGTCGCCATCCATGCGCGCCTGGCTGACCTTGTTGGGGATGCGGTCAGCCGGAAGCTCGAACTTTTTCTTTTTGTCAGCCTGTGTCTCGCCCTTCGCCATGACAGCCTTTCTTCAGGTCGCGCAGACTATACCGGTACAGCCCCCACAGGCAACGCAGCCGCGGGTATACTCAAGACGGGAAGGCAGACATGACTCACGTCGACTTCTTCGACAGGCGTGCGGTTTCACCCAATGGCCTTTATGAGGTGGACGCGCTCTCCGCTGAGAACGGCAAAGTGCAGCCGCCACCGGGGCTCGATGTGCCCGAACCCGGCCCGTTTGGCTATCAGCGCATGTTCCGTTACCAGTGTCGCGATGCGGGAACCGGCGAACTGGTTTGGGAGCGCTGGCAGCCGGAGCGTGAGGAATCACCGGAATACCTCTTCGTATCCGATGAAGGTGAGTGTGGTGTCTTCTGCATGGGCGAGGTATTTGTGATCGACGCGAAGGGGCGTCGTGCTGCGGGCGTTACGATGAGTTCTACGACGCCTGTTTTCAGCGGGATCGGCGAATCTGCGGACTACGTGGATGAGCACATCCACGACACCTCCGCGGGGCAGATGTGGTCTTGCCACTCGATTGCGTACTTCCTGAGCGATGGCGGGGCACGCTATTTTGTGGTCGTGCCATGGTGGGGCCGGCGCATCGTTCTGAACATTTCCGCGGGGGAGTGGTGTCGCGGCGCGGACTATGAGAATGCGGCCGGTGTAGAGGGCCGCGCACTACGCGAGTTTGAGGCCGCATTTGCAATCAAGACCATCGCCCAAGCTGTGGAAACACCGGAGTTGATGGGCACGGACGCCGAGGTGTTCGGTCGCGGGGACAACCAAACTCCAAAACCTCTGGACATTAGGACAACGGTGCTGGAGTGCGGAACGACGGCCAGAGATTTCCGCGGCGCGGTGTTTAACTCTTTGAACATAGTGCATGAGCAAGGACTTGCAGACGCCGGAGAATTGGTTGCACAACTTGAAAAGACCAACCAGCTCGGCGGGGTCGATTCAAGCGTGCCGGGATATCGGTTCGTGCGCCCCCAATGGATAGAGACGTTTACGGATATCCGCTGCGTTGCGCAGCGCACGCTCCGGCTTCTCGGGCGGGCTCCCAGTCTTCTTCCGGGCTACATGACCCGCGGATGCCTTCAAAAGGGCGATGACGCGACGTTCGATGGTCTGGAACCCGGCGCAAGTATGGAAACCGTCCGGCAGGTTGCGGGAGCGCCGAGCTATATGAGGGAGCATACGTACCAGATCGGCAGGAACTTCTTCCGTGATTACTATTGGGAGTATGACTTCGGTGTCGGTGCTGAAGGTCGCACCGTGATTCTTGCGTGGCTTCAGACATCCAAGGGCAGTCTTACGCGCATCGACTACCCCAAGGTGCCGATCTGGCTCGATCCGGCGTACCGGCGTCGGCTCGTTGATCCCTAGCTGCTGGCCGCCCCTTCGCATTTGGAGGGTGTTGCGCGTATTGTAGGGGAGACGCTTTGGGACGCAGGCGATGGACGAGAACGATACTTCCGGCTACGTGGCGGTCGGGACTCCCCTGATTGAACAGGACGCCGAGTACCTGGCCGAGTTGATTCGCAAACACAGCATTCCGTTGAAACTCGAGGACAGCCCGTCTTCGCCGCTCGCGGATGAAGGGCGCTCCTGGTTTGTGATGGTGCAGCCGAAGCACCGCCTGTGGGCGCTCGAGATTCGCTCGAACGAATTTGCCGAGCCGGCACCCGGCGAGAAAACCCTGCTGCCCGAGAAGCCCGGGAAGAAACGCGGCGGGCGCCCCTGGGGCCGCACGGCCGTGATGGGCGTGGCAGGTGCGCTGATGGGCATGCGCGTCGGCGTGAAACTGCGCGGCGGCGGGCTGGCAACACTTGCGGTGGGGGGCGCGGTGGCGCTGCTGGCGGTTGCGGCCAGTTTGTTGTTCAGCGGCGGCCAACCGAAGCAGGCTTCAGACGACAGCGCGCAGGAAGTCGCCGAAGACGAGACGCCGGAGCGCAAGGACAGCACGACAGACAGCACGGAGGAAGCGACATGAACCTCTCGGTCACGGAGATTCTCGCGATCATCGCGATCGGGCTGGTGCTGTTCGGCGGGAAACTGCCGGAAGTCGCGCGCAACATCGGCAAGACCATGCACGAGTTCAAGCAGGGCATGAACGACACCCGCGAAGAAAACACCGAGCCCGAGCAGCTTGCCGACTCGTCCGAAGCATCGGACGAAGCCGAGGAACCAAAGCAGGATTGACCCCAGCGGCTGTAGCCGCTGAATCGCATCCTCCCGCCGCTTGTGCGGATTTACCGCCGCGTTCGGCCAGCTAGAATGATTCTGTGTCCGCAATGGACACCGGAGAACTGCCTTGAACCCGCTGGACTGGGTGCGAGTCGGCGCGCCCCTTGTAGAGCAAGACGCCGAGTTCCTTCAAAAACTGATTTCGGATGCAGGGCTGCCTGCGCGACTGAAGCACCTGCCTGACATTGCGGACGGCCACAGTGTCGTCGTACTTGCGCATCGGCAGGACCACAGGGCGGCGCTTGCCATTCGAGAGCAACACTTCCGCCCGTCTTCCGCTACCGTGTCGCCGCGCGCGAAATCACTCGTGCGCCAGTATCTGCCGCCCGCCGCAGCGAGTGTTGCCGGGTTCGCGGCCGGTGCACCGCTTGGCTGGCTGGCGCGCGGCAGCGTGCTGCTTGCGCTGGTGTCCGGTTGCGCGCTCGCATTCTGCGGGATGTTATTGTCTGTTGGGATTTCCGTCGCGCGCTTTGCGAACTCGGCGAGTCAATCCGCACCAACGACACAAGAGTCGCCGCAGGCAGAGATTCGGAACCGGGAAGTCCGCAAACGTGACGTCTGACGCACGGTTGAGCCCCAGCAGCGGTAGCCCGGTCTTGCAGGCCACCGCTGCTCGTGGCGATGACAAGTGCCCACGATGGGCTATAATGGCCGCGTGCCCTTGATGGGCATTGGAGAACTGCAGTGGCCCCGCAAGTATGGGTGCGCATCGGCGCGCCCCTGATTGAGCAAGACGCCGAATATCTTCGCGACCTGATTCACGCCAACGGATATCCCGCCAAGGTTGAGCGACTTCGCAACCCGGATGAGATCGTCGACGGACGCGCCTGGTGTGTGCTGACGCGTGTTGAGCACGCGGACTTCGCGCACGGGCTGCGTGACCGCAATTTCACGGGCCCGAACCGCCGCCCGTCGAAGCGCTGGAGCCTGACCGGCATCCTCAGACGCCGCCGCCCGGCCGCCTAGTTCACGGTCAACGTGAACTGGCGCGTGGCGCTATTGCCGGCTGAATCCATGACCTTCAGCGTAAATGCCGCGCCGCCAGCGGTGCTCGGCGTGCCGCTGATCGTGGTGTAGCCGTTGTCGGCGACTGCGTCGGCAACCTGGATCGGCGCGCTGGCCTGTCCGGCGATCTCCGTCGCGGTGTACAGCTTCGTTCCGTCGTCGCTGTAGCAGATGGCCTCGTACTGCTGGCCGCCGGGCACGGTGACGGCGCTACCCGCCTGGTTGAACAGGTTGTCGAAGGTGCCACCGGCGGGCACGGCGTACTCGCGGGCACTTGAGTAGCCGCGCAGGATGACGCGCCGGCCGTCACGGCTCGAGTCGCCGCCGGTGAGTGTGGCGTCGAACGTTCCCGCAGCCGTCACCTGTATCAATGTCACCGGGCTGCCGGATGTCCAGGCCGTGTTGAGGGGCATCGGGAACTTGTGCACCTGCGGGGCGCCCGTGCCGACTTTTTCCACCAGATAGGGCGTGCCAGTCGTCCAGTCCACCAGCATTGTCTCGCAGTTCTGGCTGCCGCCGGGATAGGTGAACCAGAACTCGTCGTGCGCAGCGTTGATCGGCGCCTGTGGTGTCCCCGGCACGGTGGGCTCGGTCACGCGATAGATGCGGTAGTTGGTGCGGCTGACGCTGTTGTCGCCGACGTCCGCGAGGTAGAGATAGTCGACGCCGCCGGGGCCGGGGCCGATCGCGATGTCCTCCCAGTCCTGGGCGCCGGCTGTGATCGTGTATTCCTGCAGGTAGTTGCCGGCTGCATCAATTGCGTAGAAGCTCGGGCCTGCGCCGCTGTCGTCGTGAACACAAAACACGCCCGGCTGGCTGGCGCTGGCCACGATGCCGGAAACCTCACTGAGTTTGCCGCCGCCCAGCGACTGGTCGATGGCGCCGGTTGCCGTGAATGCGCCCCACGAGAGAGGCACGTCGCGGAAATCAAGCGTCAGTCCGGCGTTGAGGCTGCCGCCCGAGATGCTCCATGTGTAGCCGACGCCGGTGCCGCCCGTGGCATAGACGTTCTCGCCGTAGGCCACGCCGTTCATGCCGTTGGCCAGCGAGGTTGTTGTGATTTGCAGTGTGCCGGCGGGCAGCGTCGGCCCGCCGCCGCCTCCACCGCTGTCGTCGTCACCGTCGCCCGCACACGCAGCGAGCAGCATCGCAAAAGCCAGCATCGTCAGCAGGTTTTTCATGCGCGGCAGCATAGACGCCACCCCTTGGGCAGGCGAAGGGCGTCGAGCTTCTCCTTCTCGAATTCGAGCAGCTACGCCGCAGGCATCTTGTCGCGGCGGATGACGCGGGTTTCGTGGAACGCTTTCATGGTTGTCGGGTAGATCTCGGTCAGGGCCACGCGGCGGCCTGGCTCGACGATCATGCTCATGTGGTGGCGCCCGATGTCCTGCGGGTGGGTCACGCCGAGCGCGCGTACGATCATCATCACGTCGTGGTGGATCGCGTGCAGGTAGTTCGCGACGCGGACTTTCTTTTCACTCGGCACGAGCCCGCGTTGCAGCCACGGGCTGTTCGTCGCAACGCCGGTTGGGCAATGGTTCGTGTCGCACAGCAGCGCCTGGATGCAGCCCAGCGCGAACATGAAGCCGCGCGCAATGTGTACCAGGTCCGCGCCGAGCCCGAGCGCGATCGCGACTTCCGCGCCGGTGATGCAACGTCCGGAGCCGATCACCATGACCTTCTTGCGGGCGCCCGCCTCGCGCAGGTGATTGTCGGCGATGACCAGCGCTTCCTGCAACCCGAGGCCCATGTGGTCCGACAGTGACATCGGCGCCGCACCGGTGCCGCCTTCGGCCCCGTCGATCGTGATGAAATCGGGGCCGTCGTCGTGCTCCGCTATGTAGCGCGCCACGTCGCGGATGAATTCTTCGCCGCCCAGCACGGTCTTGAAGCCGACGGGCTTGCCGCCGGAAAGCTCGCGCAGCTTGTCGCAGAACTCCATCAAAGAGTCGACGTCGTTGACCTCGATGTGGCGATTGGGTGAGTGGCAGTCCTGGCCCATGGGAACGCCGCGGATTTCGCTGATTTCCGTGGTGATCTTTTCCTTGGGCAGCACGCCGCCCTTGCCCGGCTTGGCCCCCTGGCTGAGCTTCAGCTCGATCGCCTTGATCTGCGGGTTCTCGCACAACTTCTTGAACTTGTCCGGGTCGAACCTGCCGTCGGGCGTGCGGCAGCCGAATTTGCCGGTCCCAAGCTGGAACATGATGTCGCCGCCGCCTTGCAGGTGATAAGGGCTGCAGCCGCCCTCGCCGGTGTTCATGTAGCCGCCGGCCAGCGCGACGCCCTCACTGAGCGCCATCACGGCGTTCTTGCTGAGCGAGCCGTAGCTCATGCCGGAGACGTTGGCGACATGCTTCACGCCGTAGGGTTGCGCGCGGTTCTTGCCCAGCACGATCGGCTCGCACTCGTCGGTTGCGCCGACGTCGTATGTCGGAAAAGCCGAAGGGTTGAACTTGATGACGCCCGGGGTCTCGAGGTCGAGTTGGGTGCCGAAGGGCATCGCGTTGAGCTCGCCTTTGGCTGCACGGTAGGCCCAGGTGCGCTGCAGGCGGTTGAAGGGGCGCTCGACGAGGTCGCTGGTGACGATGTACTGGCGCAGCGGCGGGCCAAGGGCCTCAAACAGATAGCGGAAGCGCCCGAAAAACGGGTAGTTCCGCATGATCGAGTGCTTGCGCTGGAAGATGTCAATCAGCGTCGTGCCGACCAGCAGCGCACCGATGACAATCAAAACCCAAGCCCACCAGGGAAGCATACACGGCTCCTCGTATGGCGGGATTCTAAAAGGAAAGCCCCGCGCCATGTAGTGGCGCGGGGCTTAAAGATCATGAGCGGTTACTTGCCGTTGTCGTTGCGAACCCGGCCAGCCTCTTCGGCGATGGCCGAGTGAACCAGCTTGGTGAATTCCTGCGATGAAAACGGCTTCGCGAGGAACGCGTAGATGCCCATCATCACAGCGCGCTCGAGCTCGTGCGCGTCGATTTCGCCGGTCAGCAGAATGATCGGGGTGTTGCGGTGGCTCATGCTCTGGCGCAGTACGCCGATCAGGTCGATGCCGCTGCCGTCCGGCAGGTCATAGTCCACGACGACCACGTCCGGCGCGTTGTGGTGCAGGATGGCCTCCGCGTCTTCAAGGCTGGAAACCGGGTGACAGGTTGCGCCGAGGCCTTCGATCAGTTGGCGGCACTGGGAGGCGGAGTCGGAATCATCTTCAATCAGGAGGACGATGCTCTGGCGTGCGTTCATGCAATGGCTCCCGAAGGACCGGTAAAGCGAAAGATGTTGTCAATTTGTCCAGTGATTTCCAGCCTAAAGCCTGATGTGACAAAAGTGTGGCAACGTTGGAGGACGGCCTAGTTTGAAGCATTCAGTTGCGGTTGGTGTCGGCATTCTGTCTCTTGGAAGTCTAGCCCGTATGGGGCCACTTATCAAACAAAAAGCAATGCGCCAATGGAGTTTGGAATAGCGCTTGGGGGACTACGTCGGGCGTTTTCCCCCAAGCGTTTACGTCGAGTTGATCACTCGTCCCGCCGGACTCGCACTAATTGCACGTCGCTGGTGATTGATCTCAGTTGCCCCGGGCTGAGCGCCTGACGTTTGTCACACCGCGCTTCCTCGCGACAAGGATGCATCTCGACAATAATCCCGTCGGCACCGACGGCATGCGCGGCGCGGCACAACGGGCGAATCAACTCGTCCCGCCCGGCCGCATGGCTCGGGTCCACGATCACAGGCAGGTGCGTCAAGTGGCGCAGGGCCGCGACGCTTGAGAGATCGAGCGTGTTGCGAGTCTCGCGCTCGAACGTCCGCAGCCCGCGCTCGCACAGAATTACCTGGCCGTTGCCTTCCAGCAGAATGTACTCGGCCGCGCACAGCCATTCGCGAATGGTGGCGGCTGGGCCGCGCTTCAGCAGGATCGCCCGGCCTGTGCGGGCGCACGCCCGCAATAGTGGCGCATTCTGCATGTTGCGTGCGCCGATCTGCAGCAGCTCCGCGTGCTCTGCGACCTGTTCGGCGTCGGCCGGGTTGAGCACCTCCGTGACGACCGCCATGCCGCGTGAGTGGGCGGCTTCCGCCAGCCAGCGCAAACCCTGCATCCCGTGCCCCTGGAAGTCGTAGGGGCTGGTGCGCGGCTTGAATGCACCGCCGCGAAGGATGCGCACGCCTGCTGCGCGCGCATGGTCGGCGGCATTGTGGATCTGCTGCTCGCTTTCCACGGCACACGGGCCGCCGATGACCTCGAACAGCCCGGCGCCAATTTGCGCCTCACCGACCTGTACGACCGTGGGCGAGCGGCCGGGCTCGATGCGCGCGAGGCGGAATGACTCCGAGTCGGGCGGCGTGGTTGTCACGGATGCTGCGACTGGCGCTTCAAGTTGGTTGGAGAAGCCCTGGCGCGCGAGCACCTGGTACAGGTCGCGCACCACCTGCGGCGCGAGCCCGAGCGCTTCGCCGACTGTGCACAGCCTGTCCGCGTGTTCGGCCTCCCGTGCGGCGTCGTGGATCGGCCGATCGGTCATGCGCTTTGCGAGCCCGATGTCCGTGGCGACCTTCGCGCGCTCCGCGAGCAGGTGAAGTAGTCGTTCGTCGATTCGATTGATCGAGGCGCGCAGCGCGCCGAAGACGAGAAAATCGTCTCCGGCTCGCGCGGTCTGGACCGCGCTCGCGGCCCCCTCAGGTGTAATGGTTCCGGTTGTCATGTCATCCTCTTGTTGTGGCACAGACAATCTTGTCTGTGGCCGTCGCGGCGCTTGCGCCGCGACGAGAATTTGAAGTGTCGGCTTCGTTCCGCTCAGGCGCACAGGCAGGATTGCCTGTGCCACGCGCGAGCAGCCTGAAAGTCGTGCGGTTGTCCGCACGGTCCTGGATCGGTCCTTCGAGTGGGTATAGACCCGTCGCGGTCCCGATCCCGATCGGCCCCAGCACGCCGACGTGGCGAAGGTTGCTGGCCAGAAAATCCGGTGCCCGGCGTGCGCCGTCATCGACGATGCGCACCGTCAGCCCCGACTTCTCGATCCAGTTGCGGCACTGCAGCTCCACTTGCGGGTGCGCCCAGGCGACGCGCAGCTCATTGCGACGCACGCCGGGCACGGCCAGCAGGTAATGCTCAACGGGCAACTCGATTTCGCCCAGGTTGATGAAACCCTGTGCGGCCTCCAGCGCGTCGTCGATGTCGCCGGTCGTGCTGTTGTGAATCGGGAGAAGCAGCAAGTCCGCCTGGGCGTTCGCGAGCGCCGCCGCTGCATCGGCGAAGCTTGCGAAGGGCCAGCCGGTAAATCGCTCCGCCAGCAGTTTCAAGCCCGCGCGTTCTGAATGACTGCCCGGGCCGCCCTGGTAGGCGACGCGGACGTATCGTCGTGAGTCTCCGGTTTTCATCTCGATCTCCTGTGGACAAAAGAAAAGGCCCGCCGATCTCGGCGGGCCTTGCGTTGGTTCGGTCAAACACCGTTTAGCCATACGCACGCCCGCGCCCACCAAAGTAGTAGGCGTAGAGTGCGAAGATGTTCGGTGTGCGGTTCATGATTTCTCTCAGGCGAAGAACGATAGCGGGTTGCATTGACAGGTCAAGTCGTGTCGTGGTCAACGTCGAAGATTTGATGTGATGTGCTTGAAACGTAAACGATTGCGGATTTTGGATTCCACATGCCGGCGGCCCAATCCAAAATCTGAAATCCAAAATGGGCTCACTTTTTGATCTCGAACTCGCTGTCCTTCACGTCGCTGTCGAGCTTGGTGTCCTTGAATTCGTATAGCGTGTAGGCGGCGTCGAGGTCTTCTTCATCCTTGGGCTCGATGATCTTGACGGATTCGATCTGGTCCTCGCCCTTGGTGAACTTCACTTCAATGGTGGCGATGAACTTCTTCACGATGTCCTTCTTCGGCGTCATCTTCAGTTTCACCGGGTCGCGCTCGGCGATCTCGACGTCGTAGTCGTCCTTCAGCTTGGTGAACTCACCCTTGAACCAGGTGAACAGCTGCTTCACCACCGCATCCAGCCCGCGGTCGTCGCCGAGTTTGAAATCCTCCACGCGCCCGGTGCTTTCGGACCATTTCTTGCCCGTGTCACCGGTGACGACCAGGATCGACTTGTGCGGCTTCTCGTACTCCCAGCGAACGTGATCCGATTTCTTGAACACAAATCGGCCGCTGCTGACCACGGTGTCGTCGAACAACGGCAGGTACTTCGTCTGCGTGAAGTTGCCCTTAAAGTCCTTGTGTTCCTTGTGGGCGTTCTCGACGCGCTTGAGCAAGTCTTCGAGCGTCTCCGGCTTCTCTTCCTTCTTGGCATCGGACTTGGCCGGGGCGTCTTCTTTCTTCGGCGCGTCCTGCGCGAGCGCAAGCGGCGCGATCGCAGCGATCATCAACAGGGCAATCATCCAGTGGCGCATGGCTGGTCTCCTTCCACCGGCGTTATAACGCCGTTTGAGGCACATCTTCAGTGCCGAATTTCTGGCAATGGCCCCACCGCTCACCCGTTCGACGTGCTCAGGGCAGGCGCGGCGGGCTCCGGCACCTTGTACGCGTCGATCTTGAGCAACTCATCCAGGCGGACGATATCGAGCCCCTTGGCGCGCAGCCCGTCGATGATTACGGGCAAGGCGTCCACGGTGGCACTGCGGTCGTCGCTGCCTTGCAGCCCGGCGCCGTCGTGCAGCAGGATTACGCCGCCGCCGCGGGCGCCGTCCACGACGCGCTCGGCGATCTTGGCCGCGTTGCCGCTGACGGCGTCGAATCCGCGCACCTGCCACCCGACCGCCAGCATGTTTTCCTGGGCGAGGATGTCGCCCAGTGCCGGGTTCTTGAAGCCGTGCGGAGCGCGGTAGAAACGCGGCACAACCCCGGCGGCCTGTTTGATTGCGGCGTTGGTGTCACGAACTTCCCGGCGCAGACGTTTGTGCAGGCTGAAGTTGATCCACATGGCGTGGCTCTCGCTGTGATTGCCGAGCATGTGCCCCTGCTGATGGATCGCGTGCGTGATGTCCGGGTTGTCGATCACCCGGCTGCCCACGCTGAAGAAGCAGGCTTTGACGCCCTTGTCCGCGAGAATCTCCAGAATCTGCGGCGTGAAGCGCGCGTCCGGGCCGTCGTCGAACGTCAGCGCCACGGACTTGACCGGCTCCGGCGCGCGCCAGACCGTGTCGGCCCAGAGACTCGAGTTCACGTTGAACACGCCCCAGCTGATCCAGGCCAGCGTCAGCGCCAGGATCACCCCGGCCGCTATCCAGCCATCCGCGCCCTGGCCGAAGCGCAGAGACGCCGCGATGCCGGCAATGGCGACGATCTTGATGAAGACGGCCTTGATCATGGCGTGGAAGTTAGAAGTGCGAAGTCTGAAGTGCGAAGCGAAAAGCCCGGCCAATTGAAAGTGCCCGCACAAGGCGGGCACTTCTGGCTTCGAACTTCAGACTTTGCACTTCCAACGCTAGTTGGCCTGTTCTTCCTGGTTCTCGTACAGGAACTTGATCATCTCGATCTCGCTCTGGAAGCCCTTGCGGAAGATGTAGGTGAACTCGTCCATCACCCGGCGGATCAGGAAGGTGCCGAGCTCGTTCTTCTTGCTGCGGGTGAATTCCTTCAGCAGCTCTTCGCGGGTTACGTCGCCGACGTCGTAGTCGTTGGCGGTGTCGGCGATGTGGATCTTTACCCGGGTGGGGTCGATGTCGATCAGCAGGCGCAGGTTGCCATTTGCCCCGTGCTCTTTGGCATTCAGGATGATGCTGCTGCACGCCTCATCAATGGCAATCACGACCTGCCGCGTGGCCTTGGCGGCCAGCTTGCCCTCGGATAGCACTTCGCGTACGAATTCACGCAGGGGCGCCAACGACCTGGTGTCGATGGGGACATCAAGCTCCCTGCGGGTTGTCTGAATCATGATTCCTGACTTTCAATCGGTGTCTGAGTCTTTGACAGGACTCACACTCCGTCCGAAGAATGGTACGAGGGTGCTAATCTTCCCTGCCCAAGCAAGCCCATTCCGCAAATTTACCACAACTAAACGTTTTGTGCAATGTGGGCGATGTCGATTTCACGCCTGCAATGCTACTTCCAGCCGGTCAAGCAGCCTGGTTTCAGCCTCGGAGGCCGGCTTGCGCCACCAGTCCGCCGGAAGCCAGACGGGCTCGGGCAGGTCGGTCGTCTCCCGCCCCGCCTTGGCGAGGGCCTGTTTCAACGTATTCGGCCAGCGCCTTGGCGGCCCGTCGGCGGCTTCCACGAGTACCAGAACGTCGGTGCGTTTCAGCGCCGGCATCACGCTGGCTTTGACGCCGCGAGTCTTTTGGGGCCATAGCAGAATGACCGTGCCGGCCAGCCCGCTGACGGTGGCGGCCGAGTTGCCTTCCAGCACCATAGGCCGGTTCATGTCGAAGCGCTTCAGCGACGCCGTCAGCGCGTACTCAAACACGTGCGGCGCCGCCCGCAGCCAGAGCACCGGCTCGGCCCCGGCTTGGATCATCCGGTCCGAGTCCTTGCCCGGTGTGCGCAGGGCTTCCGGATCATCCACCAGCTCAAAGCCTGCGGGGGCCGGGGCGCAGCCGTCGCAATTGTCTTCGCCCTGCTCGTCGACGCCGTGTACGGGGCAGTGCGATTCGCGGTGAAAGCGCGTGATCTTGAGTGCCTGGGCGTCTTTCAGCCCGGCGATCAGGCGGCAGGCCAGCTCCGTCTTGCCGCAGTTGGCGCTGGGGGCCGTGATGATGATGGGCTTCCGTCCGTCCATGCCGCCAGTCTAGCATTTTGCCCCCCGTTGACCGGGGGCAGGCGTTCCGCCAATCTGCGCCGGATGTCCAGCCGCCTGCTTCATTTCCGCTTCACGTTTGCCCTGCTTGGGGTGGTTGCGCTGCTGGCGGGGGCATACCTCGAGACTGTGTGGCTGGCCGGTCCCGGCGCTGTCGTGGCGGGGGTCTCGGACGCCATCGGGCTGATGCAGGCCCGCGCGCGTTTCAGCATGCCGCTGGACCGCACATTCCGGGGCGCCGCGGAGTGGCTGCCGGCATTGGGTGTCGCCGCTTACCAGCCCTATGCGCTGATGCTGGCCGTGGCCGTCGTGCTGTACGCGCTGTTTGCCAGCGGGATGCAGACCGTCAGCCTCGCCAGAGGTACGCCGCTGAAGCTGAGCTCCGGCGAGACCCTGCGCCGCATCCTGACCTCTTTTGCCAACCTGGTCCTTTTGACATTGCCGTTCACGGCCATGGGTGGCTTCGACCTGGGGGCGACACTGGGAAGTACGCCGCAGGCGCTCTGCGTTGTATGTGGAGCGGTTGGTCTGCTTGCCGGGATGCGCGCACTGTTGGATATGTTGATATCAGTCAAAGTCGGTCCGGCCACGGCCGCCCCAAACGTTGACACATAGGGCTTTGCGGGTAGACTGAGTATTGCGTCCCGGATTTATCGGAACCCCCTTTCCGTTGCTTGATCATCGGGCGGGCGCGCCCGATGCTTCGCTACGTCGCTTGAGGAACACCGAATGCTGACAGAGTCCAAGAAGATGCCCCTTGGCAAGATCCTGGTCGGGCTCAAATTCTGCTCGGTCGATCAGGTCAAAGAGGGCCTCAAGCACAGCAAAGAAAACATGATGATGCTGGGCGAGTCGTTGATCGAGCTCAGCTATCTCGACGACGAAAAGCTCGCGCGGGCGCTTGCCAAGCAGCAGGGCGTCAAGTTCGTCAACCTGAACAAGTACGACCTTCCGCCGGAAATCATCCAGCTCGTCACGAAGGACGTGGTCGAAGAGCACGAGATCGTGCCGGTCATGAAGAAGGGCCGCATGGTCACCGTGGCCACGCACCGCGTGCTGGAGTTTTACGCGCTCGACAACCTGCGCTTCATCGTCGGCAACGAAGTCGACTGGGTGATCGCCCCCGAGAGCAGCGTCAAGACCGCGATGAAGAAGTACTACGGCATCGGCGGCATGGACGACATGATCCACGGCGATGGCAACGAAGACGTGAAGTACAAAGACTTCGACGCCATGGAAGTCACCACCGACGACGAAGAAGGCTACGTCGCGCAGTTGGTGCAGCTTCTGATTACCGACGCCATCAAGCAGCGCGCCAGCGACATTCACATCGAGCCCATGGAAGAAACGCTCCGCATACGCTACCGCGTGGACGGCGACTGTCAGGTCATGGAGGCGCCGCCAAAGCGCCTGCAGGGCCCGTTGATCCAGCGCGTGAAGATCCTCAGCAAGATGAAGATCGAGGAAAAGCGCATCCCGCAGGACGGGCGCATCAAGACCCGCGTCGAAGGCCGCGACATCGACTTGCGTGTAAGCGCACTACCGTGCAGCTGGGGCGAGTCGGTGGTGATGCGTATTCTCGACAAGCAGAAGAACCTGGTCGGGCTTGAAGTGCTCGGCATGGCGCCGGTGGACTTCGACCGTTTCCAGAAGATCCTCAAGAAACCCAACGGCATCTTCCTGGTCACCGGCCCGACCGGCTCAGGAAAGACGACGACGCTGTACGCGGCGCTTACCGCGCTGAACCAGCCCGACGTCAAGATCATCACGGCCGAGGACCCCGTTGAGTACAACCTCAGCGGCATCAACCAGAGCCAGGTGAACCACCAGATTGACCTGTCGTTCTCACGCATCCTGCGCGCCATGCTGCGCCAGGCGCCGAACATCATCCTGGTGGGTGAAATTCGAGACCATGAGACGGCCGAAATCGCCATCCAGGCGGCGCTCACGGGTCACTTGGTGTTCAGTACGCTGCACACGAACGACGCGCCGGGTGCATTGACGCGCCTGATGGATATGGGCGTCAAGCCCTTCCTGGTTGCCAGCGCCGTGCAGGCCATTCTTGCCCAGCGACTGGTTCGCGTGCTCTGCAAGCACTGCAAGAAGCCCTACACGCCTGACGCGACCGAGCTCAAGACGGTCGGGCTCAAGCCGCAGCAGGTTGCGGGCAAGACGCTGTACCAGGCCGTCGGCTGCAAGGAATGCAAGAACCAGGGCTACCGCGGGCGAATGGGCGTGTACGAGCTGCTGGAAATGAATGCCGTGATTCGCGAGCACACGTTCCAGCGCGCAAGCGGGCTGAAGATCCGCAACGAGGCGCGCCAGAACGGCATGACGACGCTGCAGGAAGACGGCGTACGCAAGGTGCTGCTGGGCACGACCACGATTGAGGAAGTGCTCACGATTACCCACCGCGACGACCTCTAGCGGCTGCGCCGCCAGGGCAAAAGTAAGAAGTCAAAAGGCAAAAGTTGAGGGACCGAGCTACTATCCGGGCTCGGTCCTTTGTTTTGCCCTTTGCCTTGCGGAGCGACGCCATGCCTCAAAAAGTCGGAGTGATCCTTTCGGGTTGCGGTTTTCAGGACGGCGCGGAAGTGCACGAAAGCGTCTGCACGCTGCTGGCGCTGGACCGCATGGGCGTCAAGACGATCTGCATGGCGCCGAACATTGAGCAGGCGCAGGTCACCAACCACCTGACCGGCGAGAACACGAAAGAGAAACGCAACGTGCTCGTGGAATCCGCCCGTATCGCGCGAGGCAACATCAAAGACATCAAGGACGTGAAAGCCGCTGACCTCGACGCGCTGGTCATGCCCGGCGGCTTCGGCGCGGCGCTGAATTTGAGCAACTTCGCGGCCAAGGGGCCGGACTCGCACGTGAACGATGACGTGGCGCGGCTGATTCGTGAGGTCCACAAGGCCGGAAAACCGATCTGCGCCATCTGCATCGCCCCGGCGGTGATCGCCCGCGTGCTCGGCGAAGAGCACCCGGTACTGACGATCGGCAACGACGAAGGCACGGCCGATGCTATCGAGAAGTGCGGCGCGAAGCACGAGACCTGCGCCGTCCGGGAATTCGTAGTCGACCGCGAGCGCAAGATCGTATCGACGCCCGCCTACATGCTGGGGCCAAGCATTGCCCACGTCGCCGAAGGCATCGAAAAGGCCGTCCGAGAAACCGTGGCGATGATTCCCTAGCCTATCGCGGACGCCGGCGCGGTCGCGGTGGGGCGCCCGGCGCAGCGGACTGGCGGTTGCTGTGAGGTCGCGACAACGGTTGGGGTGCCTGCACGACGGGCCCGGCAGTTGGCGGCGCAGCGGGAGGTGGCGCAGCGACGGTCTTTCCCGGCAGACGTCTTCCGCCCCGGCGCTGTCGTCCAGCGGGACGCCCGCGAGGTGCTGGTTGGCCGGTTGCAATTTCGAACAGCACGGCCGCCGCAGCCGTGAGCGCTTTTAGGTGGCCCGTATAGGCCGCCGTCGAAGTGCCTCGAGGCGGCGTGTAGTAGACCATGACCAGTTCGCTGATCCAAACACGCGGGTAGCGCGAGGCGGCGGACATCAGGATGCCTACCACGCGTGGGTCGGTAACCATGCCGCAGACTTCCTGGGCATGATTCGTAAAGACTCCATAGGTGCGATCCAGACCGGCGTGTCCCGTGCGCACCGGCTGCAAGTTTTCGCGCTCGCTGAACTTGACCGGTACGTCCGCCTTGAGCAGTTCGAACGGCGGTAATATCGGCTGCGGAAACCATAACGTGAAGGTCGTCAGCGCACTCACGCTGCCACCCCCGAAACTCGTGTCCTGGCCGACTTCAACCTGGAAACCGTTGAAGACGCCCGACATGTCGTCCACGCCGGAGAGCCCTTTGTTGTTGTATTTCAGGCCCACGCTGTTCGCCCAGGCCTTCTGTTTCTTCGCCTGCGCGAGCCCGACAATGACTGCTATCCCCAACACGAAGACCAGCATGCCGACCAAAGCAAGGATGAACGGCAGCGTCGACGTGTCGCCCTTCTTCGCCAAGAAGATCAGCATCTCGAACATGTTCTGATCCGTGTCACTGTCGGAATTTCCAGACTATAACCTCTTGGCGGCACGACCCATCGACAAATCGCGCTTCATTGGTTGGGGTGCAAATCCTGCCGCAACGAGGTAAGGTGAGCAGGCTCACGCGCAGGACCGGGATCTCCATTGCCTGACCCGAAGGCTCCAGACGCATCTGAACACGCAGGGCCCGGCGGGCTTACGCACCTGAATGAGCAGGGCGAGGCGCGCATGGTTGATGTCGGGGGCAAGCCTGTCACCGCCCGCAGCGCCACGGCGGAGGCTATCGTGCGCATGAGCGGGCAGACTCACGCCGCTGTCATCGGTGGCAACCTGCCCAAGGGCGACGTGTTCAGCACCGCGCGCATTGCCGGTATCATGGCGGCCAAGCGAACGCATGAGGCCATCCCCATGTGCCATCCGCTGATGATCGACGGCGTAAAGATCGAGTTCCTCACGGACGTCGCGGCGGACGAGCAGGGGCGCGCGGGCATTCGCGTGGTTTCGAACGTGAGATGCACCGGGCGAACCGGCGTTGAGATGGAGGCGCTGCACGCGGCCGCGGTGGCCGCGCTGACCATCTACGACATGGCCAAGGCGGTGGAAAAGGGCATGGAAATCAGTGGCTTGCGGCTGATCGAAAAGACCGGCGGCAAGTCAGGCGACTGGAAGGCGTAGGAGAACAGGAAGGAAGTGGCGAGTATCGAGGTTCGAGGTTGGCGGCTCTGATCGAGTCCCCAACCTCGAGCCTCAAGCCTCGCCGGCGAATACATGCCGGAAACTGAGATCGTAACCGACGCGGATCGGCTGAACCGCGTCATTGAAGAGCTGTTGGCGGCGCCACGTGTCGCGCTCGATATCGAATCCGACGGCTTCTACAACTACCAGGACCGTGTCTGCATCGTCACGCTCAGCAGCGAAGACGTTGACTACGTGATCGACACGATCGCCTTGGGCGAAGCGGGCGCGCAGATGCAG
The DNA here is from genome assembly GCA_020638675.1 of Planctomycetota bacterium. Taxonomy (GTDB): domain Bacteria; phylum Planctomycetota; class UBA8742; order UBA2392; family UBA2392; genus JACKID01. The sequence continues at coordinate 124,831 of JACKID010000002.1, read as the reverse complement.
CGCCTGGTCGAACGCCCGGACGTGCCCGTGCTGATGCACTCGGGCCAGAATGACGTGCTCGCGCTCAAGCGTGACTACGGCTTCCGCTTCGGGCTGGTGCACGACACGGCCGTTGCGGCCATGCTGCTCGGGCTGCAGCACACGGGTCTTGCCGCGCTGTCCGAGGCGTATCTCGGGCTCAAGCTCGAGAAAGAACTGCAGCGCCACGACTGGAGCCGCCGCCCCATTGAGGACGCGCACCTGCACTACCTGATCAACGACACGCGACACCTGTTCAAGCTGCACGACCTGATCATCGACGAGGTGAACAAGCACGAGCTGCAGGATGAATACGCCATCGAGTGCGAAGCCGTCGCAATGGCCGAGCCCCGCAAGCGCGAATTCGACCCGGAGCGCTTTCGAAAGATCAAGGGCCACGGTGACCTCAGCGAGCCGCAGCGCGGCGTGCTGAAGGCCGTGTACGCCTGGCGCAACGGCGTGGCCGAGCGCCTGGACCGTGCGCCGTTCCGGATCGTCGGCGACTCCTCGTTGCTGGAGATGGCGCGCAAGCTGCCTCGCGATCTCGAAAAGCTGGCCGAGATCAAAGGGCTCGGCGAATGGCTGGTGCGCGAGAACGGCACGGAGCTGCTCGCGGCGATTGAGGAGGGGCAGGGCGAGCCGGTCTCTGTCAGGCCGCCAAAACGCCGCCCGACAGGCCCCCTGCCGCTAAGGATGGACCCGGGGCAGCGCGACCGCCTGGGCCGCCTCAAGCGCTGGCGCGAGAAAGAAGCGGAGGCGCGCGGCGTCGGTCTGCAGGCGATCCTGCCGTCGGCCGTGATGAAAGACTTGATCCTCGAGCCGCCGCCCGATGCGGGAGCGTTGGCGGAAAACGCCCGGGTGGGCAAAGCCCGCGCCGAGCGCTACGGCGAGCAGATCATGAAAATCGTCGGCAAGCCCGAGCAGTAGGGCGCCGCGCCACCACTCAAACACCCGCGGTAGCGGGGCCGCTTGAGTTGCGGCTTACTTCGCCTGCACGCCGTTCTGGTGGCACCAGGCCTTGATGGCCTCTTTGCCCGGCTTGCTGAGTTCGGGAAACGGGAACTTGTGCTTGCCCACCTGCAGGTAGGTGCCCCAGAACCAGCTTGCCACGAACTTGGTGATTTCGCCCGCGCCCCAGATGGCGCTCAGCTCGTGGTAGCGCACACGGTCATCCAGGGGCATTCCGTGCTGCGACTGGCGCGTGGCGTCCACCACGTCCTTCGGCTTGCGTGCGGCGTCGATCGCCGCCCCGACGGCCGCGCCGATCAGCCCGAACGCGCTGCCGCCGACCTGTTTGCCCGAAACCGGGCTCTGGTCCAAGTAGACGACGAAGCCCATTCGGCCCGGCTCCATGATCAGGTCGCCGGTGCAGAGCCGGCGCTTCTTGAACATGCCGTCGCCCTTCATCAGAACCATCTTGGTGGGCAGGAAGGGCGGCGCGGACATGGCCACTGGCTGGTTCATCACGCTCTCCGGTTACAGTTTCCGCACGCGCTCGGGGATGTCCGGCACGTGCGCCAGCACCTTGCCGATCACTTCGTCCGGCTTGATGCCTTCGGCCTCGCCCTCGAAGTTGAGGATCAGCCGGTGGCGAAGCGCCGGGAAGGCGCATTCACGGATGTCGTCGGCGCTGACGTTGTAGCGCCCGCGTGCGAGCGCCACCATCTTTGCGCCCTTGATGATCGCCTGTCCGCCACGGGGGCTGCTTCCCACGCGCACGAACTGCTTCACGATCGGTGCGGCTTCGGGACTTTCCGGGTGCGTAGCTAGCACGATGCGCGCTACGTATTCGTTCAGGTGCTGCGCGATCGGCACTTGCTCGGCGAGTGCGCGCATCTCCAGGATGCGTTTGCCTTCCACCACTTTGCCGGCCTGCTTTTTGTCTGAGCCGGTGGTGCCTTCGAAAATGCTCGCCAGTTCGGCGACGCTGGGGCTCTTTACGTCCAGCTTGAACATGAAGCGGTCAAGCTGGGCTTCGGGCAACGGGTAGGTGCCTTCCATCTCGATCGGGTTCTGCGTCGCCAGCACGAAGAACGGCTGGTCAAAGCGCATCGTGTTGCCCGCGAACGTGACGCTGCCTTCCTGCATGGCTTCGAGCAGCGCGCTTTGCGTCTTGGGTGTCGCGCGGTTGATTTCGTCGGCCAGGATGATGTTGCCGAAAATCGGGCCCTTCTGGAACTCGAAGCGGCGGCGGCCTTCTTCCTCAACGACAATGTTGGTGCCGGTGATGTCCGCGGGCATCAGGTCGGGTGTGAACTGGATGCGGCTGAAGTCAACGTCCACGGCGTCGGCCAGCGTGCGGACCAGCATGGTCTTGCCGAGGCCCGGCACGCCTTCCAGCAGGATGTGGCCGCCGGTGACGAAGCCGATCAGCGTCTTGTCGACGATTTCGGCGTGACCGACGATCACCTTGGCGATCTCGGCCTTGAGCTTGTTGACCGTCTCCGCGAACTCCCTTGCCTGCTGCTCGATGTCCATCCTGTCCTCCGCGATGTTGGCGGGATCATAGCGGCAACCAGCCCGAAAGTGCACCACATGAAGTTGATTTGGGGTGGCAAGGGGCGCGGGGCCCCCGTGGGCTGCGCCCCCGCGAGCGGCTATGCCGGGCATCACAGTTCGCGAAGCCCGGCAGCTAATTGATCGCAACAATTCCTTCACTTTCTCTTAATACGGCGTGCGCCCATCGCTATTGTCGCCCCGACCTCGGGAGCGAGCGGATGTCAGGAAGCGACTGGTTCACACTCGCATACACCGTGCTTGGTGGGCTGGGCATTTTCCTGTTCGGCATGAAGCTCCTGAGCGAGAGCTTGCAGACCCTCGCCAGTGATTTCATCCGCAAGCTGATCGGCTGGCTTACCAACAACCGCGTCGTTGCCATGGGCGTCGGTGTACTGCTGACGGTGATTGTCCAGAGCAGCAGCGTGACCACCGTGATGCTGGTCGGCTTCATTAACGCCGGGCTGATGACGCTGACGCAGGCGGTCGGCGTCGTGTTGGGCGCGAACATCGGCACCACCATCACCGGCTGGATTATCGCGATCAAGATCGGCAAGTACGGGCTGCTGCTGGTGGGTGCCGGCTTTGTACCGTTCTTCTTCCTGAAGTCCGTGCGCTGGAAGAACCTGGGCAAGGTGCTGATCGCGCTGGGCATGATCTTCCTCGGGCTGTCCTTCATGTCCGGCGGGTTCAAGCCGCTGTCGAAGACCGACGACTTCCACTCGCTGCTGCACTTCTTCGACGCCGACAACATGTTCTCGGTGCTGGCCTGCGTCGGAATCGGTTGCCTGCTGACGTTCATTGTCCAGAGCAGCAGCGCCATGCTTGCGATCACCATGTCGCTGGCGGCGGCGGGCCAGATCGACTACCACACGGCCGCGGCACTCGTGCTGGGCGAAAACATCGGCACGACCATTACCATGCACCTCGCGGCGATCGGCGGCACGATCGACGCCAAGCGCGCAAGCTACGCCCATATCATGTTCAACGTGATCGGCGTTTCGGTGATGGTGATCCTGTTCCCGTGGTACGTCGGCGTCGTGGAATACGTTGTCGAGTCCGTGCCGGGCGCGGTTTCCAGCCTGTTTGCGGTGGGCTCCGAGGGCACGGCCGAGGGGCTGGACCAGCTGGTGATGATGAAGATCGCCGCCGGTCACTCGATGTTTAACATCACGAACAACCTGTTCTTCCTGCCGCTGCTGCCCCTGCTGGTGAGGCTGGTCACTTGGATGAAGCCCGACAAGGGCCGCAAGAGCAAGAAGCGCCTGAAGTTGGCCGGTGACCTCGGCAAGGTGTCGCCGGAGCTCGCACTCGAGGAAGCCGAAGGCGAGCTGCGCCTGATGCGCGACGTCGTGCTGGACGCGTGGGATGAGACGTGCACCTACGTGCGCCTGCAGGCCGACCAGCCGGATTTGTTCAACCACATCAACCATCTCGAAAACGTCACCGACAACATCCAGATGGAAATGACGCTGTTCATCACCGAAGTGATGCAGTTGCCGCTCTCGGCCGAGAGTTCCAAGCGGGGCTACAGCCTGATCCGCCTCAGCGACGAGCTGGAGAGTATCGTCGACTACTGTGAAAACCTCGCCAAGTACCGCGCCCGTCTGTTCCGGGACAACCTGAAGTTCTCGGAGGACGCCCAGCGCGACTTCGACGACCTCGTGAAAATGACCGGCGATTTCCTGCGGGCGTCCGCCGAGTTCGTCGTCGAGCGCCTGGAGGCCGACATGGAGGACGAGTCCGTCCGCGAGCTGATCAAGCTGTCGGACGCGATGGGCGAGCGTGCCGACAAGGTCCGCGACGGCCACCTCGAGCGCGTGCGCAGCGGCAGTTGCGAGCCGCTGGCGGGCATGGTGTTCAGCGACATGGTCGTTGCGCTGCGGCGCATCAAGAACCATACCGTAAACCTGATCGACGCCCGGATCGGCCGCTGGGAAGAACGCCGCGATGCGCTGCGGAACCTGGAACGTCTTGCGGACGAATCGTCCGAGATCCAGCCCGTAAGCTAGGCGGGACAAGTTATTCCGGGCTTATCCGCGTCTTAACAATTCCTTCATCTGGTACTGTTAACCAATTCGTCAAGGAGTTCGGATGCCCGGACAAGCACATCATATGGTCCGTGAACTGGAGGCGCTGAAGCGCAACCTGCTGCACGTCGGCAAGCTCGCCCTTGAAGAATTGAGCAAGGCGCTGGAGTCCTACCGCACCCGCAGCGTGGACCTCGCCAGCGAAGTCGCTGCGGCCGACAAGGTACTGGACGCAAAAGAAGTACGCGTCGAGGAAGAGTGCCTACGCATCATCGCGCTTCACCAACCCGTGGCGCAGGACCTGCGCTATGTCGCCAGCGCGCTCAAGATCAACCAGCTGATTGAGAATACCGGCGACACGGCCGTGAACATTGCCAAACGCTCGAAGTTTTTGGCGACGCGCCCGCCGCTGCCGATTGACGTGGACATCGCCGGCGTCGGCGTCCGCGTGGTGGACATGTTCGACCGCGCGCTGCAGGCCTTCGTGCAACTGGATGAGCTGGGTGCGCACGAGGTGATCGAGATGGACAACGAAGTCGACGCCGCGTACCGCAACATTACGAGCAAGATGATCGAGGTGATGGAGCAGCACTCCGACCAGGTTGAAGTCGCGCTCAACACCATGCACCTCGTGCGGCACCTTGAGCGCGCGGCCGACCGCGCCACGGATATCTCCGAGCAGGTGCTGTATATTCTTTCCGGCGACATTTCGAGGCATACGGAGTGACGACCAATACCATGAATTCCGCGACCAGCGCGCAGACCATCCTGATCATCGAGGACGAGCCCGATATCATGGAGGTCCTGAAGTACAACCTCGAGAAGAACCGCTATCGCGTCGCCACAGCCGGCAGCGGCGAAGACGGGCTGGCCGCGGCGCGCGCGACCCAGCCCGACCTGGTGCTGCTGGACCTGATGCTGCCGGGTATCGACGGGCTGGAAGTCTGCCGCAAGCTTCGCGACGACGAGCGCACTCGCGACCTGCCGGTCATCATGCTGACCGCCAAGGGGACCGAGGCCGACGTCGTGGTCGGTCTGACTCTCGGGGCCGACGACTATGTCGTCAAACCGTTCAGTACCTCCGAGCTCATGGCGCGCATCAAGGCCGTGCTGCGGCGCATTGAGCCGCGCGAGGGCGATTCCGACAGTGAAACGCTGAACGCGGGCTCGCTGACCGTGGACCTGCGCAAGCACGAAGTAAGCGTGGACGGCAAGGCGCTGGAGCTTACGCTGAGCGAGTTCAAGCTGCTAAGCTTCCTGATGCGCAAGAAGGGACGCGTGTTTACCCGCGACCAGTTACTGGACGCGGTGGTAGGACCGGATGTATTTGTCACGGCAAGGAACATCGACGTGCACGTGGCAGCCCTGCGCAAGAAGCTCGGCAAGTACGGCAGCTACATCGTGACCGTACGAGGGGTCGGTTATCGTTTCGAAGAAGTCTAGCGTCTGGCGCAGCCGTTTGTTCTGGCGACTCACCGCCATGAACGCCGCAGCCGTCTCACTGTTCCTGGTGCTTTCGACGGCGTACCTCGAATTCCATCTCAAGGACACCCTGCTTGAGAACGCGGGCCGCGACCTTGAAGCGCGCGCCCGCCTCGTACAGCAGAATCTTCACGCGACGCCAGGCGCCGACCTGCAGGCCGTCGTCACCGGCAACGCCGAGGCGTCCGGCGCGCGCGTCACCGTCATTGACCGAACCGGCAGCGTCAAGGCCGACTCGGAGGCAATGGCCGAGGAGATGGACGACCATGGCACACGCCCGGAAGTCCGAGCCGCCATTGCGAGGGGCGTCGGCACGTCGGTACGGCACAGCGCCACGCGGCACATGGATTTTCTGTACGTTGCCGTAACCGACCCCAACAACAGCAGCGCGGACATCGTCCGGGTAGCCCTGCCGATGCGCCAGGTAAGCACGCGCCTCGATGTGGTCCGCAGCAGTCTGTACATCACGGTGGGGTTGCTGGCGCTGTCCGGCATGATCCTGAGCTTTGTGATGGCGCGCTACATCGTTCGTCCGATCGAGGCGACACGCACGGCCGCGCAGGAAATCGCCAAGGGCAACCTCGACACGAAAGTTGAGCTCGACCGGCGCGACGAGTTCGGCCAACTGGTGGAAACATTCAACAGCATGGGCCGCGAATTGCTGAGTCGCGTCAGCCAGCTTGAGGCCAACCGGCGTGAGATGTCCACCATCATGGACAACATGTCCGAGGGCCTGCTGCTGGTGGACGCCGGCGGCAATGTCGTGCTCGCGAATCGCGCTGCCGCTGCGCTGCTGGGGACCGGCGACAAGCCGCTTGCGGGGCAGCCCCTGTGGGAAAGCGTGCGCCTGCCGGAAGTGGACGAGCTGTTGAGCAGCCTGCCAAACCTGGTGGAGCCGCGCCGCGTATGGGTCGAGGATCGCACGCAGGGGGCGCAACGGCGCGTGCTGGAGTTCGTCGCGACGCCGCTGTTCGAGACGGCCACCGGTAATCGGCACGCGGTGCTGCTGGTAGGCGACGCGACCGAAGACCAGAAATTGCTGGAGATGCGCCAGGACTTTGTCGCGAACGTCAGCCACGAGCTCAAGACGCCGCTCACCAGCATCAGTGCGTACGTTGAGACGCTGCTTGATGGCGCCAGCGACGACGAAAGCGTGCGCGTGCCGTTCCTGCAGAAGATCCAGGCCAACACCACGCGCCTGAGCAAGCTGGTGTCGGACATCCTGAACCTCTCCAGGCTCGAGAGCGGCACCGGCGACGAGTCGCGCCAGCACCTCGACCTGAACGACCTGGCCGACAACTGCGTGAAGAAACACCGCGAGTCAGCCGAGAAGAAGGGCGTGAAACTGCGGATGCATCGCTCGGCGCAGCCGGTGATCGCGCTGGTCAACGAAGAAGACATGACCGAGGCCGTGGACAACCTGATCGTCAACGCAATCAGCTATACGCCGCCGGACGGCAGCGTGGACGTCACGGTGCGACGCCCGGACACCGGGCTGCAGCTTGAAGTGAAGGACACCGGTTGCGGCATCCCCGAGGACGCGCTGTCTCGCATTTTCGAGCGCTTCTATCGGGTGGATAAAGCCCGCTCCCGTGCCCTGGGTGGCACCGGGCTGGGGCTCGCGATCGTCAAGCACGTCTCGATCAAGCACGGTGGGCGCGTTGACGCGGAAAGCGAAGTCGGCAAGGGCAGCACGTTCCGGATCAGCCTGCCCGCGCCGCAGCCCGTGCCGCAGCGCAACTAGTCGGGCTGCCCTTCCTTGGCATCTTCGTCGGCATCTTCGTCTGCTTTCGGCCATTCGAAGTCGGGCGCGCCTTTGCGGCGCCACTTCGTGCCGTCGGCCAGCTCGTAGGCGTCGATGATCGGGCGGATCTTCTGGCGAATGCAGCGTGACGAGCGCGACTTGCCGTAGGTCTCGCCGGGCTCGTCGATGTCGAACTGGACGTAGCGGGCGGAAGTGCCCATGGCGTCGACCGTGGCATCGACCGGGATCCATTCGCCAAGCCAGACTTCGGCCCACGCGTGGTAGCCGAAGATCGACGTTGTCCCGTTCGGCGAGCACGCGTAAACGAACCCGCCCACGTTGCGTGCCGGCAGTCCGGCCGCGCGGGCGAGCGCCACGAACAGTGCCGCGTGTTCCGTGCAGTCGCCCTGGCCTTCGTCGTAGGCCTGCTTCGCGCTGGCCGAGCCGGTTTCTCCGGAACCGTCCCTCAGCTTCTTGTTGGCAAATCGCATCAGCGCCTTGGCGGCCGACAGCGCGCTGGTCTTGCGCTTGACCTCTTTCAGCGCGACTTCCTTCAGCGTCTCGTCGTCGCACTGGCACATGGCCGTCGGCTCGAGGTACTTCTTGATGTCGTCGGGCACATCGGTCAGCGGATACTTGGGCGACTCGAAGTCCGCCTTCAGGCGGCGCGACTTCATGCGGATCGCGTAGCCTTTGTCGTACTTGACAACGTCGTGGTACTCGTTGGTGTCCGCGATCGGCGGCACGCCTTCGCCGTCGTCATGCTCAAATTCGAAGTGAATGTCCAGCTGGGTCAGTTGCGCAAACTCGAGGATCGCGATGTTTGCGTCCATGGTGTTGCGCAGCTCGACCTCTTCCACCTTGAAAGGCTCGGGGATCTTCTCGGTGCGCTCGAGGCTGAACCCGCCGACGTCCTCGAACAGCAGCGGCATGTCGTCGTCGGCCATGATCAGCGTCGACGCGCGTCCGCCTTTCACGATGCTGATCTCGGTGCCTTCCGCGACGCTCTTGTCGCTCAGCTTGCGCTTGCTGGGGCCGCTGACCGTCCAGTGCTGCTCGACGAACGCGTGGTCGCCGTCGTCGACGGTCCAGAAGTCCAGCTTTTCGCCGGGCTTCAGCCGCTTGCCGTCCTTGAGTACCCGCCACGCGCGCATGTCGCCGTAAATCGTGCGCTCGCCGCGAGTCAGCGTGGTTGTGCTTGGTTTGCCGCCGTCGACTGTCTCGCTGATATTGACTTGCTCTTCGCCGTAAACGGTCTCGACGGTCACCGACTGCTTGCCGTTCCTGGTGACGTCGATGACTTTGATCAGCCGCCCGTCGAGTTCATACCAGTAGTCGCACGTGCTTGCGGATTCAAAGGTCATCCCGTCAAAGCTGCGCTTGATCTGCAGCCAGGATTCTTCGTGCTCATGGGTCACGCTGGCGCCGTCCAGCTTCTCGGCCGATACGGTCGTCTTGGACCAGCCGATGCGCGAGCCCATGTAGTAGATCAGGAAGTTGAAGCTCTTGGTCTCGGGCTTCGGGGCGCTGTCCTGCGCACGCGGGGCATGCAACGAGAACGCAATCAGCAGCAGGAAGGCCGGCACTACGCGCAGTGTTTTCATGCCGCCAGTATAGGGAAATCGGCGTCGGTTGGGCTATGAACCGATGCGCAGGATGCCGCGCACGTGCAGGTGGTCTTCGGCAAAGTCGGTGGTCAGGGCAAGATCGCGGAAGTAGCGCAGCCCGTTCATGTCCGCCTGCAGCTCGGAGATGTACCGGTCGCCCTCGATGACGCACTTCTGCTCCCAGGCCGCCTTGCGACGGTTGTACTCGGCGGATACGTCGGGCTTGGTCAGGCTTGCGGTGTCGCTCGGGTTGTAGCCCAGCTCGCGGGCGATTTCCTCGCGCAGCTCGCGCGGGTCGCGCCCCTCGGGCAGAGTCGGGTTGAACTTGTTGTCGCGCAGTACCTTGAAAAGCTCGGGGCTCGCCGCGTAGTTCACGAACTGTTCGAAGTTCAGGTACACGGTTGCGCTGCCGCTGCTGGAAAGCTCACGCCAGGCCGAACCCGGTGCCTTCGCCAGCCCGACGGCCTTGCCGTTGGCCGCCCCAATCGTGTGTTCAAGCAATTGCTCGGAATTTGTCAGGATCAGCCATTCGCCCACCAGCGCGGCTCGGATGCTGCGGTTCAGGCGGCGGATGAAGTTGTCGTCTTCGCGCGGATCGTCGAAGCCGTAGACCTGCTGGCCGGCGACAAAGCGGTCGACGACCTGCACCGGTCCCTTCTTTTCTTCCGGGTTGTCGCCCGGCTTGTTGCTGCTGCGCCCGCGCTGGACCTGCAGGTACTCCGACAGCAGCGCGCGGGCAATCAGCGGGTTTGCGCCGGGCGTGCGGAAGGCGATGGCGAAGCCCGGCAGCGGCATATCCGTGCCCGACAGCGGCACGGACGAATCCGGCGCGTACTTGCGCGGCACGGCCGCGAAGACCAGCTCTTCGGCCTCATTGGGCATGAACTTGGCGACGGCCTCCGACTTCATGGCGACGACAAAGTCGCCGACGAGGCTTTCGCGCGTAGGCTGGTCAAAGACGTCGTCGTACAGGATGCTCAGCGGCTGGCGATAGCTGACCTGCAGCATGGTGTCCGGCGGCAGCAGCTCGAGTTGTGACTCGATGGCGGGCGGCTGCGCCCAGGTCTCGCGCAGGTGTTGGAACTCTTCCGCCCCGATGCGATCTTCGGACACCAGCAGGTACTGGTCAAAGGTCACCTGGCTGGGCTGGCTGATGTCGATGCCGTAGTAGGCCGCGCGGAACGGGCGTGAGTCCACGTCCGCGCTGACGATGCGGTTCACCGGCCCGAAGATGTCCGGGTAGATCGCGACCACGCTTTCCGGCATGGAGTTGTAGGCGTCCACCGGGCTGACTTCTCGCCCGGACTCGTCCGGCTCAGGGGGCAGGCGTTCGCGCAGGCGATCCAGGTTCATCCAGATGCCGCAGAAGTGGCTGTCGCGGCTTGCAGGCTCGACCAGCGCGATGGTCGCTTCATAGCCCGCGTCGCCCGAAATGCCCTTGCTCTTGCCGGCGTGGTGCGCGACCGCGCCGTTCATCAGGCGCGCGCTGTTACTGACCACGAGCACGTCGTCCAGGACGGCGATCATCATCGTGCGCGGCGGCGGCTGGTCAGGCTGTGCGACGGGAGTGACTTTCAGGATGCCGTTGGAGTACTCAAGCTTCGGCTGGCCTGGCTCATCGGGGAAGAAGCCGGAGGCAATGTCCAGGAACTGCCACTTGAAGCGCGCGTTGCGGGCGAGGCGCGTGAGGACCAGCAAGTCGCTGCTTTCGCCCCCGGGGTCGGTGGCGACCACGACTTCGTCGGCCATCACGTCCTTGAACAGCTCGATGCCGAGCTGGTCCGCATCGTTGCGCGCCTTCTTCAGCCCGCCCTCGTACTTCTCGTCCTTGAACTGCTGCAGCGATTCGCCGAACGCCTTGCCCAGCGAATCGCGCCACAGGCTGGAGCGCTCGAGTTGCGGCAGCGCGGGCTGCTGGACCAGGTCGTTGAGAAAGCGTTCAAACTCGCCTTTTCGCGCGGGGACGTTGTCGACCGTCATGACAACGGACACGTCGTTCGGTACCAGGTCGAGCAGCTTGCCCTCAAATTCACCACCGGAAGCCACGTAGCGGGCGAGAATGAACCCGCCGAACGCCACGGCCAGACAGCCTGAGCCAAGCCCACCGTACTTCAGGACGCGCTTCCAGTTGTTCTTAATCCACTCCATCCACACCATTGTACGACTTGCAACCCGCGTCGTCGGCGGGAAACTGGCCAGATGGCCGCTTCCGACCCAACGATTGACGTGTCCGTTGTAATCCTGTTCGACGGGCCGCTGATGCTGGTCAACCGCCGCCCCGAGGGCAGCTACTTCGGCGGCTGGTGGGAGTGGCCCGGCGGCAAGCGCACCGGCGGAGAGAGCGCCGTCGACTGCGCCAGACGCGAACTGAAAGAGGAAATCGGCTACGACGTTGCCGACCTGGCGGAGTATGCCACGGCAGCGGCCGACTATCCCGGGCGGCACGTCCGGCTTACGTTCTTTGTCGGGCGCAAGCCGGCGGAGGCGCAGCCCGCGCCGGACGCACTGGAGCACCGCTGGCTGCCTCCCCACGAGGTGCGCAACCTGAAGTTTCTCGAGCCAAATCTGCGCGTCCTGGAACAAATCATCATCCAGCCACCGTTTGACCGCATTTGAGGGCGTTTTGCTTGACACCCCACGCCCCCCGCCTATGCTTTCGCGGCGTTTTTTCAAATCAGCCGGCCTGCACGGCGGCGGCAGAAAGTGAGCAGTCCAATGGCCAAGAAGTCCGCCAAGAAGCACGCCGGCAAGTCGGCGAAGAAGGTCGCCAAGAAGTCGGCGAAGAAGTCGGCGAATAAGCCGGCCAAGAGCGCAGGCAAGAAGGCGTCATCGAGCAAGTCTGCCAAGGCATCAAAGAAGCCGGCGAAGTCCGCAAAGAAATCGGCCAGCAAGTCGTCATCAAAAAAGGCGGCCAAGGCGCCCGCGGCCAAGAAATCCAGCGCTGCAAGCAAATCATCAGGGAAGAAATCATCCATGGCTGGCAAGTCAGGGTCGAGCAAGAAAAGCGGCAAGAAGGCCGCCGGCGCAAGCTCAAAGAAGCCCGCGGTCACGCGCACCGCATCGAAGGTCTCCGGCAAGGGCGTGCTGATCCGTCTCAAGCGCAGCGGGCCCGCACCGGCCGCGGCGCCGGAGGAGCGCGTCAAGCTCCGCCACGTCAACGCGACCGAGAAGAGCCTCGGCCAGAACCCGATCACGCTGCACCACCGCAAGCCGACGAAGAAGGAAGCGGAAGAGTTCCGCCAGCTTCTCGCGACCCGGCGCGCACAGTTGCAGGGCGACGTCAACGACCTCGAGAACGAGGCGTTCAGCGACGAGACCCAGCACGTTTCGTCGAACCACCTCGCCGACAGCTCCTTCGAGCAGTACGAGCAGGAGTTCAACCTGTCGATGATCGAGAACGAGACCGAGGAGTTGAAGGAAATCTCCCGCGCGCTCGAGAAGATCGACGGCGGCACGTTCGGCGAGTGCGAGGCCTGCGGCATCGACATCAGCATCGAGCGCCTGCGGGTGATGCCGTACACGCGCATCTGCATTCATTGCCGCAGCAAGTTTGAAGAAGAAGGCGGCGGCGAGCAGTACGGGGTGCACCCCGAGCGTCGCATCTAGGCGCAGTACAATTGACTGGGCGGCCGTCGGGTGATACCGGCGGCCGCTTCGTGTTTTGTGTGGCTTTGATAGAATACAGGCCCCGGGGCCGAGGGATGAAGATTGACGACCGCACGAGCATTCGCGATCGCACTGGCGCTGGCCCTGGCAACGCCCCTCGCGGCGCAGGGCTTTGACGCCGCCGGTTTTTTCGGCGACAGCTTCAGGGCGGAGCCGGACCGCACGGACGCCGGCATCCTCAGTCACTCGCTCACCGAAGCCCCCGATTGGGTCGACTTCACCGGCTCGGGGCCGGGGCGCGTGCGCGGCCACTTCGCTTTCGACGACAAGGGCATGAACGTAAGGCCCGACGCAACCCAGCCGAGCTGCGAGGTGCTGCTCGATGTCGGCGTGACGCGCGCCCGGGGAACGCTGAAACTGGTCGAGCTTGCCCAGGGCGGGCGATTCGCACTGCACCTGCGCGACGTAACGGACCCCGCCGCGGCCTGGCTGCTGGAAGTCAGCCACACACAGGATGGCTGGGAGCTCTGCATCCGCACCCGCACTGCGCGCCGTTTTGTGGTCGTCCCCGGCAGCAAGCAGGCTCTGCCGAAACTGGCCTTGCCGGCCGAGCTGGCCTTCGAGATCAAGAGCGGCTTGCTGAGTCTCGGCACGTCAGGGGCGCAGAGCACTGCCAACGTCGAGTTGAAGCACGGTCTCGGGCTGGGGCTGTCGTTCACGGACCAGCGCGCATGCGTGCGGGACCTGTCGATGGACGTCACGCTCGACGCGGACTGGATGATCGAGGCGGGCCAACGCCTGCTCGCGCGCCGGACGCTGGAACGCCTGCGCGAATACGCCACCGTCGGGCTGCTGGCCGGGATCATCGCCTACCCGCACCCGGAGATTGAGGAAGCACTGAAGGGCTATTCCGCTGAAGAAGTCCGCCAGCGCGCCAACGTGGGCGACGACATTCACAAACGCGCCGAGGTCCTGCAGCGCATCGCCGCCATGCACCCGAAACTCGCGGCGGCGCAGCACGAGGCCGGGATCGCGGCCCTTGCAGTCGGGCAGCTTGACGCAGGCCGCGCATTCCTGCAGGCGGCGGACAAACTGTTGCGCACGCCGGTCACGAGCCTGGCGTTGGCCGAGGCGGATCGCCGCGTCGGCGAGATCACCAGCGCCGAGGAAAAACTGAAGCTTGCGCGCGCCGACCTGCCCGATGTGCTGAAGCCGGACTTCGCGCTGGTGAAGGCACGGCTTGCAGCCGACCGGGGCGACATCCGCGGCGCGCAGCAGATTCTGGCCGCGGCGCATCGCGACTATCCGAATCACGTCCAGATCGCCGAATTTGCGGACTCCGCCAACGTGCTGGTACAGCCGCCGACGCTGCAGGCAACGGAGTTGGAAGGCCCGTTCGGTTTGCGCCTGATCAGCGATCTAGACGACGAGAGCCTCAAGGTCATGGTCGCGCGCCTGCAGCCGTACGCTGAGAAGATCCGCCTGTGGCTGCCGGACATGCCGGAGAAACTGGATGAGGGCGTGCTCGCCATCTTCTCCAGCCCGATCGAATACCTGCACGCCGCGCTGCTGGTGGCGGGCGACAATCTCGACAATGTCGCGGGCATGTACCTGCCGCACGGGATCGGCGGCGCGCGCTCCGTGATGGCCTGCCGCGCCTTCGGCGAAGATGAGTTGCAGCGCACGCTGGTGCACGAGTTGTGGCACATGTGCGTCGCGAGCACCGGGCGCACGCAGACCATGCCGCGCTGGCTGAACGAGGGCATGGCCGTGTTCCTGTCCGCGGGCCGCCAGGACAGCGAGGCTCGCATGGATTACGACGAACTGCCGAGCGAGTTTTACGCCTTCGGCGAAGCGCCGCTTGGTGTACTCACGCCCGAGCATCTGCAGCAGGCGATCGACGCCCGACCGGCCGAGTTCTACGTGCCGGGCGTCGTGCGCGGCAACTATCTGGCGGCCTGGGTGATCGTGTGGTTTTACGCGTCAAGCGCGGAAAACGTTGAGCTGGTGCGCGCCATGATCCGGGGTGACGAGGGCGCGATGAAGCAGGCCACGGCCAAGCCGCAGGCATTGTTCGAAGCCGCCATGAAGGCGCTGACGAAAGCCGGCATCGAGTAGAAGTTGGCAGTTGCCGGTTGGCAGTTGTCAGCGTACGTCGCAGTGGGTAGTGGTAGTTTCTGGCAACTGACAACTAGCAACTGACTGCATGCGAATTCTCATTACAAACGATGACGGGATGAACGCCCCCGGGCTGGTGACGCTGGAGCAGGCGGCGCAGCGCCTTGGCGGCGAGGTGTACGTCGTCGCCCCCGAGCGCGAACACAGCGCGCAGAGCCACGCCATCACGATCCGCCAACCGGTGTTCGCCTACCGCCTGCCGCACACACATGACGAAACCATGCGCGTCGCGGTGGGGGGCACGCCCTGCGATTGCGTGCGGCTCGCCATGATCAAGCTTCTGCCCGAGAAGCCGGACCTGTGCCTCAGCGGCATCAACCACGGCGGCAACCTGGGCTGGAACGTGTTCCACAGCGGCACCGTCAGCGCGGCGGCCGAGGCGCACGGCTTCGGGGTGCCGAGCATCGCCTTCAGCCTGGCGAACTGGACGAACAAGGTGGAGTGGGGCGGGCTGGACCAGCTCTGCGCCGACCTGATCCGCCACCTGCTGAAGTCGAAGCACTCGCGGCCCGACTGGCTGTACAACATCAACCTGCCACCGATCCCGCGCGAGCGGATGAAGGGCGTGCGCATCACGCGCCAGAACCCGACGATCAAGGGCGACAACTTCCTCGAGCGCGAGGCGCCGGACGGTCGCAGCTACTACTGGCCGGTTTGGGACGACGTGCAGGCCGCGCGCGAGAAGCAGACCGACCCGGAACTGGACACGGTCGCGATCCGCGAAGGCTACATCAGCGTCACGCCCATGAAGTACGAAGTCAGCCGCGTCAACGACCCCGAGATCGCGCAAGCGTTCAAGGACTACAAGCCGTAACCGCGAAGAGCCGCGAAGGACCGCGAAGAAAGCCAGCGGCGAAAGCAACCATCGGTGCACATACCTGAACATGGGCGCAAAGCCCGAATGTTCACTGATGTGTACTTATGGTTGCCTTTGCCCTTCGCAGTTCTTCGCGGTCCTTCGCGGCCCTTCGCGGTTCCAGATGCAGCTCAATCACCGGGCGATTTCACCCAGTTTGCCGGCCTGGAAGTCGCGGATCGCCTTCACGATTTCTTCGGGCGTATTCATCACGAACGGCCCGTAGCGCGCAACCGGCTCTCCCAGCGGCTTGCCGCCGATCAGCAGCAGGCGCGCGGGCTGTGCCGCGTCGGCAGGTGCGCCGAGCTGTACCTCGTCGCCTTCGCCGAGAAATGCGACCTGGCCCTCGGTCAGCTTCTCGCCGCCGACCAGCGCTTCGCCCTCGAACACGTAGGCAAACACGTTGATCTCGCCGGCGACCTTCGTGGTCACGTCCGCGCCGGGCTGCAGCGTCCAGTCGTGGTAGATGATCGGCGTGTGCGTGTCGATCACCGCGCTGACGCCCAGAGCCTCGCCCGCGATCACGGCCGCGTGCGCCTTGCCGTCTTCGCTGTGCGCCTTGGGAATGCTGTCGGCGCTGACTTCCTGGTAGCGCGGCGCGATCATCTTGTCGCGCGCGGGCAAATTGACCCACAGCTGAAAGCCGTGCACGCGCCCGCCTTCTTTCATGATGCGCTCGGAGGGCAGCTCGCTGTGCACGACGCCTGCCCCGGCCGTCATCCACTGCACGTCGCCGGGGCGCAGGGTGCCCTTGTGGCCCGCGCTGTCCTCATGGGTGAACTCGCCGTCCAGCATGTAGGTGACCGTCTCAAAGCCGCGGTGGGGGTGGTCCGGCGCGCCGACGGCCTTGCCGGGCGCGTAGTCGGCCGGCCCCATTTCGTCCAACAGTAGAAACGGGTCGACCATGTCGAGCCCGTTGGTGGGAAACGGGCGACGTACGATGAAGCCGCCGCCTTCGCTCTGGCGGTGCGCGGTGATGATCTTCTTCGGTGTACGCAACATGGCCGCCTCCCGTTTGTTCGATGTCTAACAAGCCATCAAACAAACAGAAAGCGGCCGTGGGCTATTCCGCGTCCTAGTTGGGGATGCGGGTGCAGGCGGTGAGTTTGTAGTCGTCGACGTCGAGCGCGTCCTTGGCCTTGGCCTCGTCAAAGGTGGCGCCCGGCTTCACGTGCACGATAGCGGTGCCGGTCTTGAGATCGACCGTCACGTCGTTCACGCCTTCCTGTGCGGCAAGGATGTCGGTGACGTGCTTCTTGCAGCCGTCGCACATCATGCCGTCGACCTTGACTTCATAAGTTACGAGCTGCGCGTTGCTCACGTTGTCATCCTTCTTCGTCTCATCGCCGCCGACCGGCTTCGCCTGTTCTGTGGAAGGCGCCTGCGTCGGTTCCTGCGAATCCGACTGCGTGCAGCCGGCCAGAGCCAGCGCCGCGACGGCAACCATCATGATCTTCTTCATCTGTCTGCTCCGTAGTCCGCTGACTCAACAGTCCGCTACGGCAGGTCATCCCACTTTTTGTCGGTCGTTTCGAGCGAGCGGAAGCCGAAGCCGTAGTCATCTTCCACTATTGCCCTTACCTCGCTCTTCTTCAACTGGGTGCCCGCCTTGCCTTTCAGGTAGACGATGGCTTCGACGATGTCGGTCTTTGCTGCGGTAATCCCGGACCGGGATTCGAGGGCATCAATGATGCCCGTCGCTCACTGTCCTCAGTCCATGCCGTCTACGCCGAGGACGAAGATCACTTCCTTGCCGTCCTGGCCCTTGACCACATCCGGGTCGACTTCCGGCTCGGGCGTCGGCTCAGGGTCCGAGTTCGCCGCGGCGTTGTTCGCCGGCGCGGTGTTCTCTTTGGGCGCAGGTTCTTTGTTTGCCTTGTTGGTGTTGTCGACCGGCGCCGTCTGGCATCCCGCCGTCGCCAAGGCTATGGCGGGCAGGCCCGCCAGCAGCGCGAAGAGGAATGCGATGGTTCGCTTGAATTTCATGTCTCACCTAGATCAGGTAGTTGAAGGAAAACTTGAACTCGCCCTCGTGGACGAACTGCCGCCCGTAGAATCTGCGATACAGCGGCAGGTGATAGCCGAACTTGATCTCTACACGGTTGGTGATGTTCATCTGGATCCCGCCCTCAAGGTGCGTCTTGATCCAGCCGCTGTTGGGGTTCTGCCGGCTGTTGACCGAGCCCTTGCCTTGCAGCGCGAAGTCCGACTCGATCAGCAGGATCAGGTCGAAGTCCTTGTAGCTGGTCAGCTCAAACACGCGCCACGCGAACGCCGGGTGGAACGCGATGCCCGGCCCCGCACCCGTGCCGGAGCGCCGCGTGCTGGCATCGGCCGCGACGTCGAACCAGAAATAGAACTGCCGCGTGCTGTAGCTTGCCGTCCAGCCAAGTTGGAAGTTCCAGGTTTCGTTGCCGAACTCGATGTCTTCGCCAAGCAGCTTGCCATCCTCGCTGCGGTCGGCCGTGGGCACGGTGATGCGTATCCACGCACCGGACTGCACCGAGCCGCCGGGGAACGGGTCGTTGTAGAAACGCCACTTCAGCGAGAACGGGATGTTGCCCAGCCCCAAGCGACTTTCCGTGTCGTCTTTGCTGGTGTGCGTCGCGAACATAACCGGCACGGACACCCGCACCGCCCAGTCGCGATGCAGCCCGTACGTCCATGCCGCCGTGAAGCCGTGAATGGTTACCTGGTCGTCGCGAGGGTTCGCGCCCGGGTGGTCTTCCTCATAGAAGCGTTTGAAGATCTGCCACTCGTATTCGGCTTCAATCTCCATGCCGCCCTTCCATATGGTACGGGGCGCGTGGCCGAAGAGCGTGTTGTGGGCGAACAGGCTGGCCGGCATCACGGCCGGCAGCAGCAGAAGAAGTCAGCGTAAAATGAATCGCATCAAGGGTTTTCCGTACCCGCACCACCGGGAGGGCTGGAGAATACACCTGTAGCAGGCTACAGGTTCAAGCCTTTGGCTCAGGAACCTGTTCGATTCCGTGGAGCACCTGACAGTGCCCGGCATCGATATTGGGACAACAGTCGATGAAGCGATGGAGTGTTTCGCGCATCTCGCCCAGCTCGGACAGTTTGTCCTCGATTTCGGCCAGCTTGCGGCGGGCAAGGTCCATGACGTCGTCGCAGCTTTCAGTCGGGTCCGCTTCGCGCACGCGCATCAGCGTGCGGATCTCTTTCAGCGTGAAGCCCACCCACTTGGCGCGTTGGATGAACTTGAGGCGCTCAACATCCGCTTCGCTGTAGACCCGGTGCCCGCCGGCTGTGCGCTCCGGGCGCGGCAGCAGCTTCTGCTTCTCGTAGAAGCGCACGGTTTCCAGGTTCACCCCGGCCTGCTTCGACAATTCGCCTACAGTCATGGTCATGACCATCCTCCACTCAGTAGTTTACTACGGATTGGACGTTTCCGGCCGCCCGAATATTCCACTGGCGCAGGTCGAGTAGCGGGCCATCATGGTCATAACTGAGACTCTGTATGAAAGGCCCCCATGCGACGCATCGCCTATCTGTCGGCCGTCCTGCTGCTGCTTGCCTTGAATTCATCCGGACGCGCCACGGCCGATCCGCAGCCAGAACCGGCGGCCGAGGCCGGCGGACCGACCGACGAGCGCCCCTTCCTTGAGACCGAGCCTGACTGGGCAACCGCGTGGGCACTCGTCGGAGACGCGATTGCCGGAGACGAGGATGCGGTCGATGAAGTGAATGCGGGGCGTCTGACGTACGTCCCCATTCTTTCCGGGCGCCTGCGCGGCAACGACTGGCCCTATCGCCTTCTGCGCGCCGACATCGACTGGGTGCGGGCCATGCAGGGCTGGGAAGTGCTGCTGATGCGCACGGACACGGCCGCCGTACTGAAGGGCTACAAGGAGTTGAAAAAACGCTTCCGCAACCCGGACCCGCAGTTGTGCCGCGCGATTCTGCACGCCTGGCGCTGCGGCGACCCCGCCGCGATGGATGCGCTGGTCAAGCTCGATCCCGAAAACGACTGGGTGCAGGCGGCGCTGGCATGGACCGGCGAGCGATACAGCGAAAAAGAGTCGGCCGAAAAGCTGATTGCCATCATGGTCCCCGCCGTGGATTGCGGGCGCTGGATCATGCTGCCTGAACCGGCACGTTTGCTTTCAGACTCAGAACGCCCGGACCAGCGCGACCTCGATGAGAACATCCAGGCCACCCTGAATCTGCTCGGATCGCCGGACATCATCCGCCAGATGGAATTGGTGCCGAAAGAGTTCAAGGACGGCGGGCTCAGCGAGCGCATCGGTGCTCTGGCCGCAGATGCAGGCGACGCCGAAACCATCAGCGCGTTGCGGCTCAAGTTCGAAGAGGCCATCCCCGAGGCCATGAACCGGCAGACGGCAATCGATACGTTCGCATTGAACGCGAGCATCGACACCGCCGATTTTTCCACGGTTGACCGGCAGTTTTTCATCAGCAACGCCTACATCGCGAAGGGCACCTCGCTGATCTCCTACAGCGTGTACGCCCTGCCCAAAGAGCAGGAGTCGGAGCGCGTGTGCGCCACGATCATGGCGTTTGCCGGCATGCCCCGGCGCACGATCTCACAGCGCGCGCTCATGGCCCGATCGCTTGAGGTCGGCGACGAGACGCTGACCCGCCTCTCGGCGCGCGCGATCCTGGCGCTCGACGGGGACAGCCTTGACGCCTACCGCAACATCCTGCGCGCTTTCTATCGCGCAGACGCAATGCCCGAGCTGCGCAAGCAGTACCAGGACGCACTGCGGGCGAGCGGCAACGACGAACTCAAGGCGCTGGCCGACATGGTCAAGGACGGCAAGTGGGAGGTGCTCAACCCGCGCGACCGCCGCAGGCTGGAACTCAGCGACGCGCAAAAGGCCGCGCTGGTTGCCGTCTTCAGCAATGAAGACGAACGCAAGTACCACGGCGGCGCGCTGGCCGTCTACTGGCTGAACCGGGCCGTGTTCGAGGAAGGCCAGCGCGCCGTTGTGGCGGCCGGCAAGGATTACATCCGCGCCATCGCCGCGGCGGGTGGCCCGGGCAAGCAGATGACGCCGAACGTGTACGAATACCTGATGTTCCGGCTGCGGAACCTGGACGACCTTACCCGCCCCGCACACGACGCGATGCTGAAGGCGCAGGGCGAGGAGTTCGCAAAGGCGCTGCTTGAGCTGGAGCGCAAGTTCCAGGACGCCGACGCAGGCGTTGAGTTCAACGCGGCTCTCCAGGCGTGGCGCAAGAGCTTTGCACATGACGGCACGCCGGAGCCGGAGCTGCTGGAAGAGCTGGAGAAACACTCGGAGCGATGGGGCGGCGCGGGGCTGGCGGAAGCAGCCCGCCAGGCGCTTCGTGCGAATGAAAACGAAAAGATGGCAGACCTCGCGACGAAATCGCTGCAGGCCTCGCCGCTCGACTTCGACGTTCACTACCGCATGATGCCGCACAACGAGATGCCGGGCACCGCCATGCTGTGCAACTGGGAGGCGATATCGCGCGCCACCTGGCGCCTGTCGCTGCTGCATCCGACCTGCATGCAGACGCCCGCGTACTACAACACCCTCGCGCTTCGGTCGGGCCAGCCCGGCTGGTCGATCTGCGCGGCGCTGCAGATCGCGCAGACTCGCCCGCCGTATCTGTTCTGGGGTGAGACGGACTTTGATTCCATCGTGTACGCCGTGTTCGCCCGCTACCCGAACTGGCGAAACCTGCTGCGTTTCAGCACCGTCTCGTGGGACCGAATGGATGCCAACGCGCGCGACATCATGCGCCAGGTGTTCTGGTCCGCGTCCTTCATGCACAACGCCTATTCGTTCATGGACGTCGTGCGCTATTTCGGCGGCCCGTCGCTTGAGTACCAGTTGAATCAGGTCAACAGTTGCATCGCGGCCTACAACATGCGCGACGTGAACGTGCTGCTCGATATGGCGCGCCACATGGGCCGCGTCGATCCCAAGCGCGCCATCGAGTTCGTCGAGACAGCGGACAAGATCGGCGTCAGCCGCTACGGCCGCTTCGTCGGCACGCAGACCTGGGTGGAGGCGCACGGCCGCCTGGGCACGCTTAGCGGTGAATGGGACCGCTACGACGACATGCGCGGCGATGACGTCGGCGTGCCGCGCTATCTGGACTCGTTCATGCTGTCCGGCATCACCGGCGGCAATCAGTACCAGCTGCTCGACAAGGCCATCGAGAAGATCACGAAGTACGGCATTGAGCCCGACGATGCGTACCTGCCGTTCTTCTGGCGTCGCGCGCACATGGCAGTCGGCAAGTATGCAGAAGTGCGCAAGCTGCCCACCGGGCCGGAAGCCCGGAACTTCGCGTATGAAAGCGCGGTGCCGTACACCCGCTTGTTCCATGAAGCCCGCGGAATTCTCGATGCAGGCAGCTTCGACCTGCTGGCCTACCGTACCGAGCCGTGGCTCGTGGATTGCATCGAGGGCAGCGCCGGGGTCTACGCCGACGCCGCTATCCTGCGGGCCCTGGCGTGGAAAGAGATCGACCAGGAAGACATGGACCCCTTCCAGTGCGTCGAGAAATCAACGGTGTTGCGCATGCCCGAGCGCGCCCGCGTGCTGGATTGCCTTGTCATGGAAACTCTCGCAGGCATGCGCGCCGCGAAGGACCTGCCCGCCGCGGACGAAGGCCACTATTGGCACGGCGCACGATGGTGCGAGCGCGTGCCGGGCTTCAACGGCGGCGGGCGCATCACGCCGGCCGAAGTCGGCGCGCGCGATTCGTACATGCGCGGCATGCTCGCCTACCTGTCAGGAAACAGCGAAGAGGCACGCAAGCAGTTGCAGGCATGCATTGAAGCCGACCAGCGCTGCAGCCACGAGTACCACGTCGCCCAATGGGTGCTGACGAATCGACTGAAGGAAGAGAAGGAGAAGGAGAAGTAGGCGAATGGCCTGCCGGCCAGTGTCTTTTCGGGGCGGGCGTAAAGTTGGATAGTCAGGCGCGGAGACACCCATGCGCCGAATGTTTGCCTTGTCCGTGCTGCTGGTCCTGTGCGGTTGCACGACCACGAAGAAAGTTGACGATCCACCGCCGCGTGAGGAGATGCGCGACACGCTGCAACTGCGTATCGCGGACGCCGAGGTCGCGCTGACTCACTTCCACATGGCCGAGGCGTTGAAGCTGCTCGATGACGTCGACAAGGCGACAGAAGAATGGAAAGACCTCACCCCGGCCGAAAACGTGGCGCTGGGCTGGCAGGCCGAGCGCGCCGCTGAAATCCGTTTCATCGCGACCATCTTCGGCGAAGCCGACGACGCCGAGAAGTTGAAAGGCCTGTACGCCGCCGACCCGGATCGAATGTTCGATCGCTTCGCCGGCGACGGCACAACGCTGGACAGCCCGGGCTGCTACCGCCTGTTCGTAATCAGCGGCGAGGACGACATCGCCGAGCGCGGCTTCCAGCGCATGCTTCGGCTGGTGGAGGACGCGCCGGTCAAGCGCTTCCGCCTGCTGGTGTTGAAGGCCAGCGCGCTGATCGGGATGGGGGACCTGGCCGGGCGGATCGCCTACCAGGAGGCCGAGACGGTTCTGCAGTCGCTCCCGCTCGCCAAGGTCGAGGACCTGTCTGAGTACGGCAGCTACTGCATGCTCCCCGCCCTGCTGCTCTCGCGCGGCGGCGATCACCAGGCGGCGCTGGCAAACCTCCAGGCGCAGTTGGCAGCCAACCCGGACCACCCCGTGAAGGCGCGGCTGGAGCGCTACGCCGAGACGTTCAAGACGCTCAACGAGACCTGGCCCGCCGAGAAGGCGCTGTATGACGGCGAAGAGAACTTGCCGCGAGTCGAGATGGTCACCAGTGAAGGCCGCATGGTGATCACGCTGTTTGAAGACGACGCGCCCAACACCGTCGCAAGTTTCATCGAGCTGGTTGAGAAGGGGTTCTACAACGGGCTGGTCTTCCACCGCGTGGTGCCGCACTTCGTCGTGCAGGGCGGCGACCCGGACGGCACCGGCGAAGGCGGCCCGGGCTACAGCATCAAGCGCGAGGCGACGCGCAAACACTTCCGGGGCGCACTGGGCATGGCCCGCAGCGCCGACCCGGACAGTGCTGGAAGTCAGTTCTACTTCTGCCTCGCCAGCGCCACCACGCACCATCTGGACGAAGGCTACGCGGTCTTCGGGCGGGTCAGCGAGGGCCTGGACGTGATGGACAAGCTGCGCCTCGGCTCAAGGATCATCAGCGCCAAGGTGCTGGCGAAAAGGCCGCACGAGTACAAAGTCGAAAAGCTGCCCGAGAAGGAGTAGCTGTGGAGGGGCGAGGTTGATGCCCTTCGACTCGCTGAACTCGCTCAGGACACAAAGAGCGGCCTCCAGAGGAGGCCGCTCTTTGTGGTGGTCAGGGCCGGACTTGAACCGGCGACCCGCGCATTTTCAATGCGCTGCTCTACCAACTGAGCTACCTGACCCTTCGACTCGCTGCGCTCGCTCAGGGCGGGCCCTTCGAGTTGCTTCTCCACCCTTGCGGATTCGAAGCGGGGCGCGAGCGTATCACTGCCCATTTGCCCGTCAAGCAAGGGAACGCTTGCCGGTTGCATGGCGGCCCCGCACGCGGTAGGAACACGGCGGCGATTACGGCCGTTACCAAGGTTGCGGAGGCTCACATGGACTTCAAAGACATCGTCATCACCAACGCCAAGCGCACGCCGATTGGCAGGTTCTCAGGCGGGCTGGCGTCGCTCTCGGCCGTCGACATGGGCGTGCACGCCGTACAGGCCGTGCTGGCGGAATCCGGCATTGACCCGAAGCTGGTCGACGAAGTCTACATGGGCCACGCGCGCCAGGCGGGCTGCGGCCCGAACCCGGCGCGGCAGGTGACGATCCGCGCCGGCATCCCCGAAACAGCAATCGCCACCACGATCAACCAGGCCTGCGCCAGCGGGCTGAAGGCGATCGTGCTGGGCGCGCAGCAGATCCAGCTTGGCGTGGCCGACGTCGTCGTCGCAGGCGGCATGGAGAGCATGACCAACGTGCCCCACATGCTGACCGGTATGCGCGACGGTTACCGCCTCACGCACGGTGAAGTCATCGACCTGATGTACCGCGACGGGTTCCACTGCCCGCTCGCCGACCAGCTGATGGGCCGCACGGCCGAGACTTTGCGCGAGCAGTACAACCTCAGCCGCGAGGAGCAGGACGAATTCGCCGTCGCCAGCCACAACAAGGCCGAGGCGGCAATCAAGGCGGGCGCGTTCAAGGCGGAGATCAGCCCGGTCACGATCAAGACCCGCAAGGGCGAGACGGTGATCGAGCATGACGAGCCCGTGCGCGAAGGCCAGAACATGGCGGCGCTGGCGAAGCTGAAGCCGGTGTTCATGGATGAAGGCAGCGTGACGCCGGGCAACGCCAGCGGCATCACCGACGGCGCAAGTGCGGTCCTGCTGATGACGGCGGCCAAGGCCAAAGAACTGGGGCTGGAAGTGCTCGCGCGCCTTGAGGGCTTCGCGTTTGCGGGCGTGGACCCGAAGGTGATGGGCATCGGTCCGGTGCCGGCCACGCAGAAGTTGAACAAGCAGCTCGGGCTGAAGATCGAGGACTATGATCTGGTTGAACTGAACGAAGCGTTTGCGGCACAGGTGCTCGCCTGCGACCGCGAACTGAAGATCCCCCGCGACCGCCTCAACGTAAACGGCGGAGCCATCGCACTGGGCCACCCAATCGGCAACACCGGCGCAAGGATCGTAACCACCCTCGCCCACGCCATGAAGCAACGCAAAGCCAAACGCGGGCTCGCAACCCTCTGCGTAAGCGGCGGCCTCGGCGCAGCACTGAGCATCGTGCGCGCATAGAAATCTTGCGAGATCGAGGCGGACGTGCATCCGCGATGCACAATCCACACCGCCCGTGCTCAATTCAGCCCGTGCATCAATCCGCGGAAGGGTGTAGTTTCGGCTGCCCTGCGCTGTCGCAGGCTGAGCTGATCTTCGATCGTTACAAGGGGGCCCGATGAAACTGCTCGTGGTACTACCGCTCTTGCTGCTGTCGGCGCTGAACGTTACCGCGCAGGACGAGGTCAAGGAAAAGACCGAGATCTGGCAACTGGTTAGCGTGGAAGGCAGCACCACACTTTCCGGCAAGGGGGTCTTGGCTTCCTGCACCGGCTCAAGCTACTTGCTGCAATTCGATGACGGCTACAACTCCCGCCGCGTGTACTTCCTGAAAGACGGCAAAGCGCAAGAACTCCTCACTCCGACCGGCGAGAAGCTTCTCGTGCGCGACGAGTATCAGGTGCTGGGTGATCGCATCCTGTTGATCGGCGATGGCCGGCGCGGTGGCAAGAGCAGCGCACTGTGGTGCCTTGCCGGCGACAAAGTTGAGCCCGTTACCGTCGGTGGGGCGCAGTTTGAGCTGAAGCGCGACTCTCTCTTGCCGGTGGGCAACGGCCGCGACTATTTCCTCGTCAAGGAGTATCAGGGGAAGCTCAAGCCCTGGCGGCTGGACGGGGCGAGCGCCGCGCAGATCACCGGCCCGGACCCGGCCGTTGAGTTCAACGACTTCATGCAGTCCGGCGACGATCTGGTCGGCATCGCTGCGGAATCAAGCTGGGCTTACCACCGCTCAAGCTGGGTGCGTCTCAAGCTTGACGGGGACGCGGATGTGAAGCTGCACGCCAGGCAGCGCGGGAATTTCGTGCGCTATCTGCCGATGGCCCTGGAAGACCTGATCGTGGACGTTGACCCGGACCGCAATCTCGATGGCATCGCCGCTGTTGCCGCCTACAAGGTTGATGGGGGCAAGGCCACGGCGCTGAAGTTCGATGCCGACCTCCACCCGGTGGACATTGACTTTGCTGACTCAACGCTCTACGTCACCGCCTGGCGCGTGGCGGAAGACGGCGCACGCAAGATGCTGCTGCTGGCCCGGGACGGCGACTCATGGAAGGAGCAGACAAGCGTGTCGGCCCAGTTGAAAGATGACTCCTTCTTCGTGTTTGAGGGCCAGGCCAGCTTGTTGACGGTGTATGAGGGGGCGACGAGTCGTGCCTTTCGCTTCTCGGGTGGTGAACTCATCGCGGTCAAGCTGCCCGGTGATGGGATGGAACTGACAGGCTCCGCGGGCTGGGGCCAGAGCCTGTTCTGTTCGTTCGCCCCCGGCAACATCGAGGCGATTGCGCAGCAGCTGGGCCGGGTGGACAAGACCGGCGAAGTCGTAGTCGCAACCGACGCAGGGAGTAAGCCGCTAAGCGGATCGGACTGGGACATCAATGCTAGCGCGGGCGGCTGCTATGCCCGGTGCTCCGATTTCGAAGGCAGCCGTCTGTACTACCTGCCTGCCGAAGCTCGTTGAATCGCCGAGGTCGGCCAGAGGGCGACACAGGGTCGTCAGGCACCCACACCATGAGTCAGCGTGGAAGCCAGGCGCCTCTGAGCAAGCTGAGGCCTCGGCGCAGCCTTGAGCATCGGGAGGGCCTGACCGTGTTGTGGGCATCCTGCCCGCATCCGGTCTGAGCGTCCCGCTCAGACCTCGACCGGGCGAGACGCCCGGCCGGGATGCGGCCGAGACGGCCACAACACGAAGGGATTGGAAGCGCCTGCCATTTGCCGGCCTCTGGCCTCCGACGGCGAACTGAAGATCCCCCGCGACCGCTTGAACGTAAACGGTGGAGCCATCGCACTGGGCCACCCAATCGGTAACACCGGCGCAAGAATCATCACCACGCTCACACACGCCATGAAGCAACGCAAAGCCAAACGCGGGCTCGCAACCCTCTGCGTAAGCGGCGGCCTCGGCGCGGCGGTGAGCATTACGCGTGGGTAACCTTTGACGAGAGCCACGGTGGCTCGCCTTACTGACGCTGCGCGACCGACTTCACGATGTCGAGCGTTTGGTTCATCATGGGAATCACGTCCTCTGATTGATCGTCGTATCCAGTTGCGCGGTGCGAGTAGATTGTCTGCGTGGCCTGTAGCAACAGTTCACGCTTCACTTCTGGGTCTTGACCAGCCGCTATGGTAAAGGCTTCAAAGGAACTCAGCGCATTCGCACGGTGTTCATTCACGACGGCATTATGCATGCACCTGCGGTGATTACGGATGCACACAAACAGCCCTGTACTTACAAGAGCTGCCGCGGTCACTTTGATGGTGATGAGTTGTACGAGTGTCTCGATATCACGAACTCTCATCAGCAGCGCTAGGGCGATGAAGGATGCGAGCATTAGCCCAAGAAACAGTGCTGTGCCAACCGCCCCAGCAAACCAACCTTGTGCGTTGAGCCTGTATCTGTCGCCCAAGTTGGAGAAGTTTCTTGCATAGCTCGCAATGCCAACCTCTTGGCCAACTTCCCTGAACGCTTCTGCCAACTTGTCCAGTTGCTGCTTGGCGCTTCGTACTTGCTCAACCAGGGCCTCTGCCTCGCCGGCCTTTCCTTCAAGGTACTCTTCGCGATCCTTGAGCAATCTGTCCAATTCTTCCGGCAAGTCTTCAGTAATCTTGCCCAACTGGTCCTTCAAGAAATCGCCCGTCTGCTTCCTGTAGGTGTCCATCTGCTGGACTAGCTCCAGCCGCGCCTCTTCACTCTTGTCGAGGCGCCCTTGAACGTCCTTTTCGGCCTTGGCGACACTCTTTGTCACACTCGACTGGATGTTGTCGAGGCCTTGCTTGACTGATTCCGAAGTAGCCTGTGCGGTGGCGGCCTTTTGAGCGACCTCGTCGAGTTTCCGCTCCGTTGCGGCTTCAACTTCCTTCGGGAGTTGTGCAAGTGCCGCTGAGATGCGTTCGTCAACGGTTCGAACGTACTCATCAACCGACAGTCCATTCGTCAGCGGTGTATTGGGGAACAAGTGGGTCCAAGCCTTGCCAAGAGACTGAATCCAGTTCTTGAATCGGGGAACATAGCGCTCGGCGAGGTCGCTAGGGATGTCGCCTTTCTCACGATGTGCTTTGGAGATTGCATCTTCAAGCGCGGCTAAGTCCATGCACGGCTGTTGAATGGCGTGGACGAGTGGGCTGAGGTCATACCCAAGTAGATGGTCGTGTGTGAGCATTACGCTCGACCAGATCACCACCGTTTCTAGCGCGCGCTCTAACTCTTTAGTCTGCTTGGAAAGAGCGTCTCCCAGGCGCTTCGTGCTCGTCTGGCTGGTAAGTACCGCCTTGGCGGTTTCCAGTGCTTTGTTCAACTCAGCATTCACCTGCGCCTCCGGTGTTTTGGTTAGCTCCTGCCATGATTCGTTCTGCGACTAATTCGCAAGTCGACGTGGCGTGTCAAAGTGCAATGACTGTCTCCAAGGCACACAAGCTTCACCTAGGGTAACCTCTTCTGCGACACTGCCATTCTGTTGATGAGTGTCAGGAACGAGATGCTAACATCACTCATTAGCAGCTGTTCGTTAGTCGACGATTGCCGCCGTGCGCGGACTCGTGCGTCTCAGCGAGTTAATGACCTCTGGCCACGGGTGCGTGCGCACTTTCTAATGCGTTCATGGCTGTTCGGTTGAGTCGTGCGGAGGGGCGCTTTTCGGTGCTCCTGACGGCCGTGAGTTGGCTGGATCCGGCGTTGGTTGCGCCGGAGCTGGCTCGTGTTTTGAAGCTTCCCAAGTCGGACACCGTGCGCGCCTGCCGGCTGCAGCGCGGCATCCTGTTTGAGGGTGCTGAGGAAGCTGCTGCGAAGGACGCTGTGAAGACGCTGGCAGACTTTGGCGTCGAAGCCGTCAGTGTGCCCGATGCCGAGCTGCCGATCCTGCCCAAGCCCGTTCACGTCTCGCTCAGCAGCATCGGCAAGGAAGGCTTCGCGACGCCTTCCATCACCGGTGCGGGCATGCCGAAGCTGTGGCCTTGGGACAACCTCGTGCTGCTGGCCGGCGGCGTGATTATGGACCCGGATGCCCTCTCGGCCGGGCTGTTCGACAAGATCGAGGAAGACGGCTTCAGCGACGCGACCGACCGCCAATCCATGGCCGCCAAGCAACTCGAGCGCGCGCGCGACCGCGTCTTCCCTCTGGCGCGCGAAATCGAGCACGCGAACAAGCAGCTCGGCGAGGCGCTTGAGGCCGCGCTGAGCGGCAAGGCGACGGCCGGCACGCCGGTGGTCGAAGGCTTCGGCAAGGTCGACACGGTGCTCGACCTGCTGTTCACAAAGCCGTTCGAGCGCCTGCGCGTCAGCAGCAAGGGGCGCATCACCGGGCTGGAGCACACGGGCAGCCGGGCGCGCAACCTGCACGCGGCCGTGAAGGCGATTGTGCCGTTCGCGGGCGATGCCACGCAGCCCGGCGCGACGTTGGGGCTGGCGGATGGCGCGGACAGCGGCGAGTACCTGTTTGAAGACCTGTCCCAGTTTGACTCCTACTGCCGCTGGAATTACTACTGGCGCCTGAAACGGGGCGGGTGATTTGCCAAACGTGCGCCGTCGCCGGTCGTACAAGAGATAGACACCGGTCAATGGTTGATGGTCGATAGTTAATGGAAGTGCTTGGCAGTTGCGGTGACCATCGACTATCAACCATCGACGATCAACAGATCGAAAGCAAAACCAATGAAGTATGCCACACTGAGCCTGCTCGTCCTGATCCTTGCCGCCTGTGCCGGTACGCAGGATCCGCCGGATGAAATGGTTCCGCCGCCGCCCGTGCGCCAGGGCGAGTTGACCCGACTGTTCGATCGCATGGGCAGCGACAACGAGGCCGTCGGCGTGCCGGCCAGCAAGAAGCTGGCCGACGGCGACGACCGCGACCGGCGCTTTGTCGTAAGCCTGTGGGGCACGCGCAAGAAGTCGGCCGTGGGTGCGCAGCGCTACGGCGACGCGCTGTCGGCCAAGGGGCTGCATGAGGAAGCCTTTGAGTGGTACGAGCGCGGCTTCATGCACATCGAAGCGGGCGACCCGCTCGGCCCGTGGCTGCGCTACCAGATGGCCAGCGAGTACTACGCGCTCGGGCGCAAGGACGACTGCATCAACCTGCTCGCCAACCGCATGGGCACGGAGCCGCTGCCCAAAGAGCTGAAGGGCAAGTACGACGAGCTGATCGAGAAGGCCTCTCGTAGTTGAAGGCATTTTGGATTTTAGATTTTGGATTTTGGATTGCCGAGGCAGGCTGCGTGCTGCCCAATCCAAAATCCAAAATCAGAAATCCAAAATCGACCTATGCGCCACTACATGGATGAAACCCTGCTGATGCTGGCCGAGCAGTTGGCCGTGCTGGCATTGCAGGAAGACGTCGGCCCCGGCGACCTCACCGGCGGCGTACTGCTTGATCCGGACGCCACCGGCACGGCCGACCTGAAAGTGAAACAAGACGGCGTGATCTGCGGGCTGCAATGGCTTGAGGTGGTGTTCGGGCGTCTCGATGAGTCCGTGAACGTGCAGATGGAGGCCGTCGACGGAGACCGCGTGCGCGCCGGCACGGTGGTCGCCAGCGTGACCTGCGGGCTGCCGCAACTGGTGGCCGGTGAGCGCACGGCGCTGAACCTGATCCAGCACCTGAGCGGGATCGCGACCCTGACCGCGCGTTTCATGGACGCCATGGAGGGCACGCGCTGCATGGTGTTCGACACGCGCAAGACCACGCCCGGGCTCCGCGCTTTCGAGAAGTACGCCGTCCGCTGCGGTGGGGGGGCGAACCACCGCATGGGGCTCTACGACGAGATGATGATCAAGGAGAATCACCTGTATCTCAGCGGGCTGAAGCTGCCCGAAGCGATCAGCAAGCTGCGTGAAGCGCACCCCGACACACGCCTGACCGCGGAGGCCGAGAACCTGGCGGAGGCGCAGGCGGCGATTCATGCGGGCGCGGATATCGTTCTTCTGGACGACTTTTCGCTGGAGGACATCCGCGCGGCCGTGGCGTTCCGCGGCAGCGACGATGAATCTGTAAGGAAAACACAGCTCGAGGTGTCCGGTGGCGTGACGTTGGCCACTGTGAAAGATTACGCCGAGACCGGGGTGGAGCGAATCAGTGTGGGGGCGCTGACGCACTCCGCAGCCGCTCTGGACGTGTCTTTGAAGGTGCGTCGCTGACGCGCGGGCGGGAACGTATCGAACATTCCGTTCACAATCGTGTAAGATAATCGAACAGTTTGAAATAGTCTGTTTTCTTACACGAGAAAAATCCAGCCAAAACGAGCGATTTTGTTTGCCACTTCCATTACGTGTGGTATTGTTCTGATGTTCCGAGCAGCATGGGTGAGGAACGGGGGTGGCCCCCCTGCCCCCGACCTCCCAAGCGTGCCTCACTCCAGTTGTCGGGACCGTGGTTGGATGAAGACACACTGTATGTGAGCGACCAGTGTGTTCAGTCTTCCCCGGTACCCGGCAGCTGGAGCGAGGCACGCGCGCATTTGGCGGGCTTACATGACGCCCGTTGACCGTGGCGCGCCCCGTGGTTAAGTTTGTAAATCTCATTGCAACCAATCGTTAGCTGGACCCGAGTGTTTGGGGGAAGCCATGCGCAAGGACACACTGATCCTGCTGCTCGTGTTGACGGTCTTCGCTCTGATGGGCGCGGATTGCCGCGCGCCCTGGGAAGACGACGACGTGAAGGACCGCCCGCTGCCGGACCGGGCCTTTGCCTCCTCGCCCCTGCTGCGCGCCTACTATGACACGCGTACCATTCCCGAAGAGATGCGTGACCTCAAGATTCCCGAAGGCACCGACTTCGACGACGACGAGCTGACCATCCAGTTCCAGATGGGCGGCAGCGCGACCGTCGACGAAGTGCGCACCCACCTCTACATCATGCCGCCGCTGGGCAAGGAGATGAACGAAGTCGAGCTCATCTGCCGTTGCGTGGCGCCGGACGGCACCGCGTCCGCCTGGAAGGGCGTGAACCTGATGCTCACGGCCGAGGCTGAGAACCTGCAGGCCGAAGTCGGCTTCCTGTTCGAGTTCGACGGCATGATCAGCGACGGCAACTGGCGCATCCAGTTGAAGGACTACCTCGATGACAAGGATGGGCGCTGCGTGATGCGTAATGCCAGCCTGCACATCAACCGCGGCGAAGCGGCCGGTCTTGGCGGCGCGCCGAACGAGAACCAGACGGTCTCCGCGGCGGCGGGCAACTACGGCCTGGTCCCGGAAGCCACGGGCAAGCGCTTCAAGATGGACATCGGCTGGTTTGGCGAGAAGCGCATGCTGCGCAACGACTTCACCTTCACGACCTCGTTCTTCGTGCAGACTGCCGTGCTTGAGCTGTCGGTGTATGAGCCTACGGACGCGTCGGGCTCGACAGAAAGCTGGTACGTGCTCGTGGCGCCGTCCGGCAACTGGCACATTGGGCTGCTCACGAATGACGACATTATCGAAACCGTATCGGACATCTCCACGGGTCTGGACCTGCTGACGTTCCAGTTCACGATCGCCAGCACCCCGACCGGCCCGCTCTCGAACCTGAACGGCGAGCCGTCCTCGGGCACCTGGACCGTCTACATGGTCGATACGCTCAAGGACAACCTGTACTCGACCCTCACCACTGACCGGGCGGACTCGGCCGGCGGCGCCCCGGTGCCCAACACCGGCGTGCTTTCGCTTGCGCTGTCCGGCGTGAGCTAGGACTGAGCCTTCGAACCGGCCCGCTTCGGCGGGCCGGTTTTGTTTTGACGCCGTCCCAAGCCGCGGCAGTCTGGCCCCATGAAGATCACCGACCTCACCTTTGCCGAAGTCGAGATCCCGCAGCCGCTGACCCGCGTGGTCAGCCTCGTGCCCAGCGTGACCGAGACGCTGTTCGCGCTCGGCAGGGGCGAGACCCTGGTCGGGCGGACGCGCTACTGCGTGTCGCCTGACCCCGAGGTGCGCGAGATCGAGAAGATCGGCGGCACCAAGGACATTGATGTAGAGCGCATCATCCAACTGAATCCCCAGCTCGTGCTCGCCAACAAGGAAGAGAACCGCCGCGCCGACATCGAAGCCCTGCGCGCGGCAGACCTCAACGTGCACGTCGCGCAGCCCACCACCGTCGAGGAGGGGCTCGCCTACGTCTCCACCTGCGGGCGCATGTTTGAGGTGGAAGACCTCGCCGACGCCATCGTCCGCAACGGCGCCCGCGAGATCGTGGCCGCGCAGGAGCGCACACGCGAGCTGGAAGAACACAACAGCCTGCGCGTCACGCCGCGCGATCACGTACGCCCGCGCGTCGTCGCGTTCATCTGGCACGACCCGTGGATGGTCGCCGGGCTGGACACGTACATCGGCGACATGATCCGCACCCTCGGCGGCGACCACGTGCTCGAGCAATCCACCGAGCGCTACTTCGCCATGGACCCGGTCGACATCGCCGCCCTGCGCCCCGACATCCTGCTGTTCCCGGACGAGCCCTATCATTTCAAGGAGTCAGACCTGCAGTTCTGGCGGGACAACTTCGAAGACATGCCTGCGGTGCACGACGCCCGGCTGCGCTTGTGCGACGGGCAGGACCTGTGCTGGTTCGGCAGCCGCATCCCCGACGCGCTCAAGCGTCTCGCGCCGGTTTTGGCCTGGTAGCGCGAATGACTTCGGGCCGTCCGGTCGTTATATATGGAACGAATTGCAGAGGCATCCATGACGGAACCACTCGACCTGCTCGCCATCGGCGCCCACCCGGACGACGCCGAGATGACCTCCGGCGGCTACCTGTGCCTCGCGGCGAAGCAGGGCTATCGCACTGGCGTGCTGCACCTCACGCGCGGCGAGATGGGCACCCACGGCACGCCCGAACAGCGCGAGCTTGAAGCGCGCGACGCCGCCAAGGTCATGGGCTGCGCGGCGATCGAGTTCGCCGGCATGCGCGACGGCAGCGTCAACGACGACGAAGACAGCGTGCGCACGCTCGTGGACATCCTGCGCAGGCTGAAGCCGAAAGTCGTGCTCGCGCCGAACCTCGTCTGCCACCACCCGGACCACGAGGCCGCCGCGCGCCTCGCCCGCAAGTCCGTCCACTTCGCCGCGCTGAAGGGCTACACGACCGACCTGCCCCCGCACCGCATCCAGCGCCTTGTGACGTCGCGCTACAGCCAGCACTTTGAGCCGAGCTTCTTCGTCGATATCAGCAGCGTGATCGAGCAGAAGAAGCAGGCGATTCTCGCCTACAAGAGCCAGTTCCAGACGGTAGTGGAAGAAAACGGCAAGCCGCTTACGCGCATGAGCAAGGACGGCTTCATCGACCAGTTTCTCAGCATCACCGCGCACTTCGGTTTAAAATGCGGCTGCCTGCACGCCGAGGCCTACCGTGTCGAGGTCGCGCCGGTGGTGAACGATCCCATCAAGCTGCTCAGCGAAGGCCCGGCGCAGCACCTGATCCGCTGAACGGCCTCAAGACGCAACGAAAGCCACGACGCAACGAAGTCATTGGCAAACGCATGCGCGTTACCAAAGCACTCGTGGTGTCGTGACTGCTCCTGGCGGCCTGGCGTGTGGCAGTGGCAGTTCAGCAGTTCGCAATCGCCAGCGACTACGGCGGCGGGATCGGGAGATTCAGCTTCTTCGCCAGCTCGTACATCGACTTCACGCTCTGGTTGCGCGCGCACAGGGCCGGGTTTGCGGGCATGTGCGCCTGGCGGATGCGCTCGTCGATGTCGTCTTCGGTCTCGACCGGCGGCGTTTCGTCCAGCAGCTTGCGGTAGATCTCCGCGTGCTTCGAGTGGATCAGCCCGTTGGCCGCAAGCACGCGGCGCATGATGCCGCAGAAGGCCAGCCACTGGTCGGGGAAGCGGAACGGCATCCACGCGCCGAAGCCGACCTCCTGGAAGCTGTCATCCAGGTGCAGCAGCGTCGCGTACACCACGGCAATCGCGCGGTTCTGCATGAACGATTTGCGCGTGTCGAGCCGCAGCGCGACCTCAACCAGCGCGTGCGCGATCGCCGCGCGCTTGGAGGATGCGACGATCAGCAGCTTGCTGCCGCGCTCGCCGATGGCGACGGCCTGCTCGAGCTTGAGCTGACCGGGTTTGGGCATGGCGGGCGGGTTGCTCGCGCCGGTGTATTGGCGGACGGTTCGTTTGAGTTCGGCCTCGCGTTTGTGAATGGCCTGCATGTCGGCGTCGCCGCCGTCGTGGGGCGGGTGCGGGACGTTGGCGGCCCCGACGCTGCGGAACGTTCCGTTCATGCTGTAGTTCGGGCGCCCGCCAGCCCCACGCCCCGCCCCGCCCGGAAGGGCGGGGATATCAGACAGGGCCTCGTCGTCATCCCCGCCCTGTTGGGCGGGGTGGGCCGGTGCTGCCTTGGCTTCGTTGTTGTCTGTGTTGGGGACCAGTGTTGTGTTGCTGTCGTCATCCCCGCCCTGTCGGGCGGGGCGGGGCGACGTGTTGTTGGTGAACTCTTCGGGGTGGTCGATTGCGTGGCTGGCGAAGTTCACCATCTTGCGGGCGAAGTTGCAGACTAGGTCGAGGTCGTCGAGGTGCTGGCGGTCGATGTCGTAGTGCAGGCGGTCGCGCTCGATCTCGGCCGGGGACTTGTCCTCTTCGCCCGGGACGTCCCTGGCCTCCGGCGTCAGCTCGGCCGATCTCAGCGGCGGCTGCGAGCCATCGGCCATGCGCCCGTTGAGCAGTTCTTCGTGAGTTGGTAGTTCGCGATCGTTCACAGGCGAGGGCTCCATCCCCCTCACCCATCCCGTTCAATGGAACACCCAAGCGCGCAGAAAAATGCCCGCACCGCCCCCAAACCCGCCCGGAAAGCGGAAAAGAAAGTTTAAGAATTTCGGACGCGCCCAAAAAAAACAAGCCCGGCACAATCCCTTCGGCGGGCTCAGGACAAGCGTGCCGGGCTGTCGTGGTAGGTGTCTTCTAGTTGCGCGGGAACAGCGCGTTGAAACCCGGGTCCTCGCGCAGCGGGTCGAGGTCGAGATCCGCGCGCATGTGCGCCCAGTCGTTGAAGCCCTTGGCGATGGCGACCCTGAGTTGCGCGATGGCCTTGCCGCGAGTCCTGGCGGCCTGCATGTCTTCCTGCAGTTCTGACTCGGTGGCGTAGACGCATGCGAGCTGGTAGTGCGCGGAATCGTCGCGGCGATACTTCAACTGCTCGCCCACCAGCAGCTTCGCGGCTTCGATGTCTTCCAGCGCGCGGTCGGTTTCGCCGAGCGCCTTGTAGCACGAGGCGCGACCGATGTAGCAGTCGGCCAGCAGCGGGATGTTGTCGCTGCCTTCGGCGCCGCCCAGCAGCAGCATGGTTGTGCCGTACTGGATGATGGCTTCTTCATGGCGTCCCTGCCCGCGCACTGCGTAGGCGCGCAGGGCGTGCCCGATGTCGGCTTCCTTGTGGGCAATCAGCAGGTCGGCCTGCGCGGCCATGTCGGCGAAGTCGCGCGCGCGCAGTGCGTCGTAGGCGGCGTTCAGCGGCGCGAGGGGAGTGACGACCCTGTGGGAAGTGCCCGGGGCGGTGCACTCAATGCGCTCGCGGCAGTCGTGCTTCTTGCAGTTGGCCATGCCAACGCCGACCGCCAGCGAAGCAATCGAAAGCACAAGATAAAGCCGCGACCAGCGCATCATCGCCTCCGGCCATCAGGATACCACGCCCGGTGTTTTCCGGCACGAATCTTCTTGCGGCGGGGCTGGTGTGGCGGAAATGCATTTGCTGCCAGTTCGCCAAGACGCGCCAAGCGAAACACTTCTGGCTTGCGCCGGAGTGTCGTTGCTCGTCCTGGCGACGGAGCAGTTACTTGTGGCCGTGTTCGGATTCTTCCTGTTCGTGCTCGACGGCTTCTACGGCGGCGCTGGGGTTGCTTACCAGCTCGTGCAGCGCGTTCAGGATGCGCAGCAGGGCGGGCATCGCCACGAGCGGGATCATGTTCGGCCCGTCGCTGAGGGCCTTGTCAGGGTCCGGGTGGGTCTCGGCGAAGACTCCGTCGGCGCCGGCCGCGACCGCCGCGCGCGCCAGCACGGGCGCGAACTCACGCTGCCCGCCGGACTTGTCGCCCGCGCCGCCGGGCTGCTGCACGCTGTGGGTGGCGTCGAACACGACCGGGCAGCCGGTCTTGCCCATGATCGGGATGCTGCGCATGTCGCTGACCAGCGTGTTGTAGCCGAAACTGGCGCCGCGCTCGGTCAGCATCACTTTGCCTTCCGCGCCGAAGCTGCTCATTTTCTTCACGACCTGCGCCATGTCCCACGGCGCGAGGAACTGGCCCTTCTTGATGTTCACGATGCGCCCGGTTTTCGCGGCCGCTTCCAGCAGGTCGGTCTGGCGGCACAGGAACGCGGGGATCTGCAGCACGTCGACGACTTCACCCGCGGCTTCACACTGCTCGGCCGTGTGGACGTCGGTCAGGATCGGGACGTCGAACTCTTTCTTGATGGCCTCAAGCTGCTTGAGCCCGCCGTCGATGCCGGGCCCGCGGAATGCCTTGCCGCTGGTGCGATTGGCCTTGTCGAAGCTGGCCTTGAAGATGTAGGGCAGCCCGTGCTCGGCGCAGGCGGCCTTCATGCGCTCGGCCACGCGGCGCGGCATGTCCTCGTTCTCGAGCACGCATGGGCCCGAGATAATGAAGAGTTTCTTGCCGTCCAGCTCGTACTTGCCGACTTTCATGATGGTCTCCAGAGGCGCGACCATTAACCAGAATCAGCGCCGCCGCGCCAGTGGCCGGTAAAAGGCAACCGCAGTCTCGCACAGAGAACACGGAGACCACAGTGAGCGGGTTGATCTCCGCGCCCTCTGTGGTCTCTGTGCGAGACTGCCCTTATTCCTTGGGCGGCAGGTCGCCCTTGCGCTTGGCTTTGAAGATGACCTGGTTGGTGCCGCCTACGCGCGGGTTGCGCGGGTTTTCGCCGTCCAGCAGTTGCAGCGTCTTGGTGCCGCTCAGCCCGAACTCCTTGTCCTTGGCCGCGGTGGCGAAGCGCGCGAGGCGCCTGTCCGTGCCCTTGAAGTCCCACACCTCGACGCTGATCTGGTAGCCGCTCTCCCACGAAACATCGAACGGCGTCTCGAGGAAGTTGACCGCAAGCTCGTTCTCGCCTGCTTCGCGCAGGTTGTCGCCGAATTCGGAAGACTCCCAGACCGTCTTGGCCTTGCCTTCCTTGTCGGTCACGATCACCTTCACCTGCACGTCGATGGTCTCGCCCTTCTTGAACTCCTGCGGGTCCAGCACGACCTTTTCGATCGTGACGGTGTACACGCCGCTCTTGTCCATCCCGGCGGCGCCCTTTTCAAAGAAGCCGGCGACGGCCGGCCCGATGATCGGCAGGTCAGGCTTGAAATAGCCTGCCGCGACAGTGCCCACCACGGCGAGCAGCAGGATGAGGAGTACGGCCGGAGCCTTGGACTTCTTCTTGCCTTTGGGGTCGCCCACGGGATTCTCCATGTCAGGGGTGATGCTTCGAGGATACCCACCGAGGCGGGCCAACCCAAGTGTGGATGCGGAAGTGGCATACCCACCGGGCAAGATTTGATAGACTTCGCTGGGCCTATTGGCCTGCCCGGACGTTCAGAAACGCAAGAGACACTTCTTTACGAGCCCGTAGTCGACGGTCCGGAGTCCCAGCGACTCGAGACCGTCTACTCCAGACTCCGGACTAGCGCCTATGCCTGACCTTCTGGTTGATCTTGAAACGCCGCGATCGGATGCGCCGCTGTACCAGCGCATCGCGGACTCCATTCGTGCAGACGTGCTCGCAGGCCGACTGCGGCGTGGCGAGCGCGTGCCGTCCACCCGCACGCTGGCCAAAGAGCTGAAGGTCAACCGCAACACCGTGGCGCAGGCGTATGAGCAGCTGGTGGGCGAGGGCTTTCTTGAGGGCAAGCACGGCAGCGGCACGTACGTCGCGCGCGAATTGCCGCAGGCGAATTTCAACGTCAAGTCCGCGCGGCGCTCACAGAGCGGGTTGCGGCGCGTCGCGTTCGCGAACTCGCCGCTGCCGCCGGAATTCTATGCGCGCGTGTTGCAGCCGGAAGATCCGGTGTCGCCGCCCGGCGTGGACATCGACATGCGGCTGGGCGCGCCGGACATCAGCGCGTTCCCGCTGCGCCAGTGGCGCCGCATCGTCGGCAATCAACTGCTGGTGGCCCGCCGCGACCGCATGAACTACGGCAGCGCCTACGGACTGCAGACGCTGCGTGAGCAGATCGCCGCCTATCTCGGGCGCGCGCGCGGCATTGACTGCACCTACAAGAACGTGCTGGTCACGGCCGGCAGTCAGCAGGGTTTGTGGCTGGCGGCGTCGCTGCTGGTGGGCGAGGGCGATGCGGTGATGCTGGAGGACCCGGGCTATTTGGGTGCGCGCGCGATTTTCCAGGGCGTGCGGGCGAAGCTGATCGCCGTACCGGTGGATGAGGATGGGGCGGATTCCGCGGCCGTGGCGCGTGCGCTGGCGGACGGGATCCGACCGAAGCTGCTGCACCTGACGCCCTCGCACCAGTACCCGACGGGCGTCACGCTTGGCGCGGCGCGGCGGATGGAGCTGCTGGAGCTGGCCAGCGAGCACGGGTTCATGATCGTCGAGGATGATTACGATTCCGAGTATCGCTACGAAGGCCGCCCAGTGCGCGCGCTGGCGGGCATCGACGGCGCGGGCGCGGTGATCTACGTAGGCAGCTTCAGCAAGGTGATGTACCCGGCGCTGCGCGTCGGCTACGTGGTCGCGCCCGAGTGGCTGATCGAGGCGATGGTGGGGCTGCGCTGGCACATCGACTTCATGCCGCCCATGCTGGAAAGCGCGGCGCTGGCGCAGTTCATTGAAGAAGGCCACTTCGAGCGGCACCTGCGCCGCATGCGCACGCTGTACGCCGACAAGCGCAAGGCGTTCAACACGATTCTCGAGGAGCGTCTGCCGGGCGTGCTGCCCGACCCCGTGCCGCCGGGCGGAATGAAGATCATGCTGAACGTGCCGCGACACTTGACGCGTCAAGATGCGCTGATGGCCGCACAGCACGCCGGGGTGCGCGTGTACGACCAGAGCGTCTGCTACTTCGACCCGGCGGCAGCACCCAGCACGCTTACGATCGGCTTCACCGCCCTGCCGATCGAGAAAGTAAAAGAAGCCGCGCACCGCCTCGTGCGGGCCTGGGCCTAGCCCTAAGCAAAAAGCCCCCGCGGATTGCGGGGGCTTTTTTGTTGAGCCTCGCTAGCTGGTTTTCTTTTTGGCGGGGGACTTCCTGGCCGGTGTTTTCTTTGGCGCAGCCTTCTTTGCTGCGGGCTTCTTCGCCGCGGGCTTCTTTGCCGCGGGTTTGGCGGTGGTCTTCTTGGCGGCGCTCTTCTTTGCCGTCTTTGCCGGTGACTTGGTTGCTGTCTTCTTGGCGGAAGAGGACTTTGCCGTGGCAGGCTTCTTTGCCGGCGGCTTGCGGGTTGTCGACTTCGTCGGCTCCCCGCTGCTTGGGGCTGGGCTCTTGCTTGCAGCCGCCTTGCGCCCGGAGCTCTTGCTGGTGCCTGACTTTGCTGCAGCGGCCTTGCGTCCGGAAGACTTCCTGGTGGACGGGGCGGAGTCGCTTGCGGCGGCGGGCGGGTCGGACTTGGCGGGCGCGCCCGCGGGTTCCGTACGTCCGCCCTTGGCTGCCTCGCGCTCGCGTGCCTTGCGACCACCACGTCGCCCGCGGCGGCGTTTGCCTTCGCCCGGCTTGCCGGCATCGGCGCGCTTGGGTTCTTCGCGGACGACCTCGACGCGGGCCTCCGGCAGCGTATCTCCGAAGGTCACGGCCTTGCTGGAGTCTTCCTTGATACGCTGCTCGCGCTGGGTGCGTTCCTGTTCGCGCTCGCGCTGGCGGCGCCCGCCACGGCGGCGGCGGCGCCCCTTGGCATCCTTGGCCGCCTGGCCCGCGGCCGGGCTTGCGGCGCCGGATGTCGCGGGCGGCAGGGGAACGTTGGTGCTGGCCTTGGGGCCGCCCTGGGCGAAGGTGTTGATGCGCTGGTCCATGTCATAGAGGACGCGCGCGGCGCGGTCGTTGATATAGAAGAAGCGCGCCTGGCCGAGGATCAGGTCCTTGGCGTACTCGAACACGATGCGTTTGCCGTACTTGTCTTCCAGCTCATTGATGTCGTCGCGGAATTCGGAATGCAGGTGCGACAGCACGTGCGGGTGAATCTGTACCGCCAGCTCAACCACGCGCTCTTCCAGCAGCGCAAGCTTCATGCGGCGCAACAGGCTGAGGCACATGGTTTCCGCGCTGCGCACCATGCCGAAGCCGGCGCAGGTGGGGCAGCTGACGTAGGTGTAATTCTTGATGCTCGGGCGCACGCGCTGGCGGGTCATTTCGATCACGCCGAAGGGCGACATCTTGGCGACCTTGGTGCGGGCGCGGTCCTTGCGAAGCTCGCGGCGCAGGGCGTGCTCGACGTCGCTGCGGTGCTTGGCGCTGGCCATGTCGATCAGGTCGCAGCAGACGATGCCGCCGAGATCGCGCAGGCGAAGCTGGCGGCAGATCTCGGGGATCGCCTCCATGTTCGTCTGGAAGGCCGTTTTTTCGGCGTCGCCGGCGCTGGTGAACTTGCCGCTGTTGACGTCGATGCTGATCAGCGCCTCGGTCTGCTCGACGAAGAGGTAGCCGCCCGACTTCAGGTTAACCTTCTTGTCGAAGATGTGATCGAGCTGGTTTTCCAGCCCCACGCTGAAGAACAGCGGCACGTCGCTTTCATACAGCTTCACGCGTTCGCGGAAGCTGGGCATCAGCTGGTCGAAGAACGCCAGCACGCGGTCGAACACCACCTTGTCGTCGATCACGATCTCGGTGGTGTCGGCCGTGAAGTAGTCGCGCACGGCGCGGATGGCGGGGTCGCTGTCCGTGTAGAGCAGCGCGGGTGCTTCGCTGTCGTGAATGCGTTCGCTGATCACGCTCCAGACGCGAAGCAGATAATTCAGGTCGCGGTGCAGGTCCTCAAACGTGCGGTTGATCGCGGCCGTCCGGACGATGACGCCCATGCCCTCGGGCACCGGCAGCTTGTCGAGCATCTTGCGAAGCTCATTGCGCGCGCCGCCGTCTTCGATCTTGCGGCTGACACCGCCGCGGTCGCTGTTCGGCGTGAGCACCATGTAGCGCCCGGGCAGGCTGACGAACGTGCTCAGCCCGGGGCCCTTGCCGCCCTGGCTTGCCTTGGTGACCTGGCAGACGACTTCCTGGCCGCGCTTCAGCAGGTTCTGCAGCTTCGGCAGCGGCGGACGGTGGTAGCGATACAGCGGGCCGGGCGTGCCGTTGTCGCCGCCTGAGGGTCCGTCGATCGGCTTCTCGGGCGCAGGCTTCGGGGCCTCCGGCGCCTTGGTCGTGCCGGCGTTCGGGTTTTCAATCTCGTCGGTAACGCGCTTGGGCAGGTGCCCGCCGCGGCGTTTCGGCGTGCGGCGGCGCTTCTTCTTGGGCGCGTCGGATTTGGCAGGCTCGGTTGCCGGCTTTGCCTCGGCCTTTGGCGGCGCGTCCGACTTGGCTTCTGTCGGCTGCGCAACGGAGGCCGGCGCCTGCGGCGTTTCCGCGGTCTCGTTGGCAGGGCTCTTGTCTTCCGGCTTGCCGGCCGGTGCCGTGGTGTTGTCCGGCTGCACGGCCGGGAACGCGCCGGATGCCGCCGCGCCGTGTTTCTTGCCGCGTCGACCGCGACGGCGGCGCTTCTTCTTCACGCCGTCGGCGGGCGCGCCGGCGCCTGCGGATGCCGGCGCCGCTTCAGGATTCGGCGCTTCGGGTCTTGGCGCCTCCGTCGGCTTTGCCTCGGCGGCGGGCGCAGCCTCTTTCTCGACTGGCGCGACCTCCAGCGGCGAATCCGTTACCTGGTGGCCGGGGTGTTCTTCGTCGAGCTTGTCGAGGAACTCCGCCTCGGATGTGCCGTTCTTTGCCTCGGCCGAGCTGGTGCCGTCGCCGACAAATTCGTCCACCTCTTCGACGTCGCGTTCCTTGCGCTCGTGCAGCAGCTCTTCCTCCGACAGCGGCTCCTTGATGCGCAGCGTCTTGCTGAACAACTGCTTCACATCGTTGTTGCCCTGGTAGGAGTAGCTGACGTCGCTGACGTGCAGGAAGCCGTTGCGCTCAAGCCCGATGTCGACGAACGCGGCCTGTATGCCGGGCTCGATGTTATTGATGATGCCCTTGTAGATGTTGCCGACGTGCTTCAGCTGGCTGGGGCGGTCGATGAAGAACTCATACAACCGGCCGTCTTCCATCACAGCGATGCGGCATTCGTCGCCCTCGGCGACATTCATGTAGATCTTGCGTGCCATTCTCTCTCACTCGGACGACTCGTCGTCCTGTATTTCCGAGAGCTCGGCCAGGATGGACCTCGTCTTCGTGACGAAGTGCCGGTTGGGATCAAGTTGCAGAACCTGCAGCAGGTCGGAAGGCTTCATGCCGCCCTCCTGGCTGAATGACAGGCGCATTTTCAGCAGCCGGCCTTCCAGCGTTGCGCTTTGCGTGAAAGCGCGCGCGTCGAAGCTTCGGGGCGCCTTGCCTTGCCCGCGGTCGCGGGTGAAGGGGTGCGCGTCTGAGCCCATGAATGCGGCCAGCCTGTCCTGAAGCTCGTCAAGTTCTGCAAAGTCCGGCGGAAGCTCGCACTCATATTCGACCGCAGTGACTCTCGGCCGGCCCTTCGCGATCTCG
The DNA here is from genome assembly GCA_020638675.1 of Planctomycetota bacterium. Lineage (GTDB taxonomy): Bacteria > Planctomycetota > UBA8742 > UBA2392 > UBA2392 > JACKID01. The sequence goes on along the minus strand of JACKID010000002.1, from coordinate 80,416 downwards.
GCTGACAACAGCCGCAAACCGGGGGGCATTTGCTCGCCCAACTGCTCGACTACGCTTTCGGGTGAGGGTGCTTCGGCCTCGTGTTCAAAGTCGATATCGACAATCTCGTCGAGGCTTTCGACGCCTAACGGCAGTGCCAGTGCAAACGAAACCTTGGGGTGAGGGTTGAAACCCTGCGTGTGCGCGACCTTCAGGCCGGACCTTCTCAGCGCCAGCTCAAAAACCCGCATCAAGTCGTGGTGCGAGATGAACCTGAGCGCCTCGCGCTTTTCAAAGCGCATGCGATACCGGCTTACGGTCATCGGTCTCGTTCGCCTGAGCAGCCGTGAGGCCTTCCGGCGAACCTGTGATCCTCCGGCCCATCCAGGGCCTTTGCAGGCGGGCCTTCCCGCCTGTTGCTCCCGGGTATTTTCCCGGCAAGTGTTTCTTGGCGGCGGCTGCCGAAGCTCCGCCGGCAAACTATTCCGGCTTCTTCGTTTCGCGCAAAGAAGCCGTCAAATCGAACTTCACGTCGAACGCGGTCGACAGCGCCGTTCCCGGCTGTGTGAACGTGCCCGAAAGTTTGAAATCCCACGACACCCAGGCGGAGACGCCCTTGACCAGGTCAAGCAGCAGCTTGCCGCCCTTGATGTCGGGCGCGGTGAACCTGGTGACCAGCCCGCCGGCTTCCTGCGTGATCTCGCGCTGCACCGGGACTGCGTCGAAGCTGAGGCGCGCGGCCGTAGGCTCGGCGACCGTCCCGTAAAGTTTTTCCAGCTTGTAGGTGACGTCGTACTCAATCGTGCCGCCCCTCGCGGCGCTGACCGGCAGGCGGCGGCGGACGACCAGCGTCTCGCCCAGCTTCAATGCCGCGCCGTACTTGAACTCGGGCTGCACGGCGAGCGCCAGTTGCAGCGGCTCGATCAGTCGGCCGGGGTAGTTGGTCTGGTCGCTGTTGCCCCAGTCGGCGTAGTAGGTCTCGTTGTAGATGCGACCGGCGTCGTTGACGCTGAAGCAGGCCGAGCCGCCGTAGCTGGTCGCCTGCGTGCCGCGGTTGGCTTCCAGCGCGCCGGAGTTCATGCCGGCCCAGCCGGGGATGTTGGTGACGTCGTTGCGCTTGCCGTCGGGCAGGATTTCCTTGAAGCCGGGCTTGCGCATGTCGGTCTGCTGGCCGATGTAGCCGGTGTAGCGCGCGTCGCCGTTGTCGATGTTGAACTCGATCATGTCGATGCCGAGCCGCACCAGCAGGTCCTTGCGCCCGTCGAGCGGATCCTCGGTGCAGACCAGCGAGAAGGCCGTGGTCCACGCTTCCTTGGTGCGGAACGTCTCGACCACCTCGGCGCCGTCGCTGACGACACCGGTGCGCGTGGCGTTGTAGTAGGCTTCGTAGGCGAAGCGGTCGTCGGCGACCGCGCTGAACTTCGGGTTGATGACGACGTCGGCAGCCTCGGCCGTAATGTCTTTGCCGAGAGCAAAGTTGTAGGGCTCATCGGTGGGGGGCGCCGGCTGCGCCAACACGAGCGTCAGCGCGACTGCGAGACCTGCAAAGACGGCCGGGATTCCAATACCAAGAACACGTTTCAAGACTGCAGCCCTTTCAATCGAATGCGGAATGGTAGCGGGGCGATTCGCCCTGTCAATCGGGCGACCGCAGCGGGCAGTCAAAGGCCGCCGCCGTAAACCGTTGCCAGTATACCAATTACGCTGTTCATCGGCAGGCAGGGCAACTGCATTTGAAACCGCTAAGGGCCGCAAAGGACCGCGAAGAAAGGCAACTGCGGTTCCACGCAAAGGCGCGAAGGCGCCAAGCGATGGCTGGCACCAGAAAGCTCTTTGCGCCTTCGCTGCTTTGTATGGTTCAGGCCTTTGTAGTTCTTAGCGGTCCTTGGCGGCTCTTCGCGGTTTAAAGGCTGTCGATGGTTTTGAAGTGAAGCTTGGCGACATTGACCAGTTGGTCGCGGCCGAAGGTTTTGACGAACTCGCGCCCGGCCTTGATGACGGGTGGCCCTGCGCCGGGTGGGAACGACTGCCCGAACTCGGTTTCCAGCTCTTTCAGCCCGCGCACGAATTCTGCGCGCGCGATGATGCTCGCGGCGGCGACGGCGAGGTCGGCCTCGCCCTTGGTACGCGTCACGACCTGCACGCCTGCGGGGGCGGCGATGGCTTTCACCAGCACGCGCGGGTCGCGGGCGAACTGGTCAACCAGCACGGTCTTCGGCTGGCCCGTGACTTTGCAAAGTGCGTTGATGCACTTGCCGTGCATCTTGGCGAGCAGCACGTTGAGGTTCCCGATCTTGGCGTACTGCGGGTTGTACTCGCGCGGCATCAGCCGGGCGAATGCGCCGCACTGGAGTTTGTCGAGCACGCCGGCCATTTTCTCGATCTGCTTGTCATTGAATTTCTTGCTGTCGCCGATACCGGAGTCTTTCAGCTTCTCGGCCGTCGCTTCATCCAGGTAGAACGCAGCCACGACCAGTGGCCCGAAGAAGTCGCCCTTGCCCGACTCGTCGCCGCCGACGCGCGGCACACCGAGACCGAATGGATCGCCAGATGTGGCCGGGCCAGCGGCGGTGGGTGTGGTACCACCGAGCGCTTCGTTCAATCGCTCCGCATCCTTGCCGCCGACGTGAAACGAGAAACCCTTCTTGCCCGAGTAGGCGTTCAACACCGCCTTGAACCCGGCCGCGTCTTCCATCTGCCACTGGCGCCCGTAGGGGATTGTCTTTTCGGAAACGACCTTCCAGCCAGCATGCTTCGCACGCGCGACCAGGTCGTTGCAGTAAGTAATGAAGCCCGCTGCCATGCCGCGATCAGACCAAGACGGCGCCGAATTGCCAACTGCATCTCGCACAGAGACCACGGAGTGCACAGAGAAAGGCCACGGAGAGCTTTGCCGTTCTCCGTGGCCTCTGTGTTCCCTGTGCGAGACCGCCGTTTACAAAGTCTTGTAGTAGGCGATCAGGATGTCGGCGATTTCGGGGCGGACGATTTCGGCCGGCGGGTGCTCGCCGTTGCCGAGCATTTCGCGCAGCTTGGTGCCGCTGATCGTGAGCTGCATTTCCTTGCCGAACGGGCTGGTCTTCTGCGTCGCGTAGCTGCCGACGCCCTTGCACCAGAACGAGTGTTCGAAGTTCAGGTTGCTGATGCCGAGATCGTCGTAGGTCTCGAAGATCTTCTGCGCGTCGTATGTCCCGTAGTAGTCGCCGACGCCCGCGTGGTCGCGCCCGACAATGAACTGGTTCGCACCGTAGTTGCGGCGCATCAGCGCGTGGTGGATCGCTTCCTTCGGGCCCGCATAGCGCATCGGCGCGGGCAGCGCGGCGAGAATCACGCGCTCGGCCGGGAAGTACTTTTCGATCAGCGCCTTGTAGCAGGCGGTGCGCACGTCGGCCGGGATGTCGCCCGCCTTCGTTTCACCGACCAGCGGATGAATCAGCAGCCCGTCGGCGGTTTCCATCGCCGTGCGCAGCAGGTATTCGTGCGCGCGGTGGATCGGGTTTCTCGTCTGGAAGGCGACGACGTTCTTCCAGCCGCGCTTCTCGATTTCCGCACGGATGGCGGCCGGGCGGTATTCCATGCCCTGCTCATCGGCGGGGAGAGTTTCCGGCAGCACGCTGACTTCGCCCGCGACCAGCGTCTGCCCGGCGTTCTTGATGCGCTCGACGCCCGGGTGTTTCTCGTCGGTGGTCTGGAAGACGCCCTTGGCTTCGGCCTCGAAGCGGCGCGCAAAAGTGCCCGTCACTTCGATGCTGCCGAGCAGGTTGCCGTCTTCGTCCTTCAGCGCGGCCTTGCCGGGTTTGACGGCATCGCTGGTGCTGAGCGTGATCGGCACGGTCCAGGGCGTGCCGTCGGTGAGGCGGCCCTTGCCGATGACGGCCGCGTAGTCGTGCTCGTTCATGAAGCCGGGCAGCGGCGAGTAGCCGCCGATCGCGATCAGTTTCAAATCCCACACTTCGGCCGGGCTGACCGTGATGGAGGGCAGCGACGCGGCGTCTTTCTTGAGCTTGGCGGCGCCGTTGTCGTCAAGCACGCGATTGATCAGGTTCCCGCCCAGCGGCGTGATGGCCATTTGTTTGCTCCGGTTTGTGGCCCGTGGGCGGTGTTTATAGCGTTGAGCCTCAGGAATGAAAGGCGGCGGGCGGCAGGCGGCAGTGAAAGCAGTTGCTGCCGCCTAGCCTTTGACGAAGCCGCGCTCTTTGAGGTGCTGCCAGATCTTGTCGAGCGATTCCTCGACGGATTCTTCGTGGGTGTGCACCTTTACGTCGGGGCTTTCCGGCTCTTCGTACGGGTCGCTGACGCCGGTGAATTCCTTGATCTCGCCGGCCAGCGCCTTCTTGTAGAGGCCCTTGGTGTCGCGCTCGATCAGCACTTCCAGCGGCGCGTGCACGTGCACTTCGACGAAGTTGTCGCGCCCGATCAGGCTGCGGCATTCTTCGCGGATGGCTTTGTACGGGCTGATCGCGGCCGTCATCACCGGCACGCCGTTGCGCGTCAGCAGGTTGGCGACGAAGCCGATGCGGCGGATGTTGGTGTCGCGGTCTTCCTTGGAAAAGCCGAGGCCTTTCGACAGGTTGGTGCGCACGATGTCACCGTCCAGGATTTCGTGGGCCAGCTCGAGTGCATTCATACGCGCGCTGAGCGCTTCCGCAAGCGTGGACTTGCCCGCGCCCGAAAGCCCCGTGAACCAGAGTGTAAAGCCAATGCGGTCAGACATGATTTCTCCCGAGGAGGGCCCTGTGTACGAATCCGCGGGCCCGACGCAAGCAGGAACGCCGGAAACTGCGGCCTCGCACAGAGATCACAGAGGGCACGGAGGACTGCGTCAGGTTGGTTCTTCTCTGTGAACTCTGTGTTCTCCGTGCGAGATTGCTTTTTCAGTTTGATGCAGGCGGCATTGATCATTCGGCGCACATCATTGATCATCGCCGACCATGAACGTGATTCTTTACGTGATGGATTGCCTGCGCGCGGACCGCATTCATGCGCTGGGTTACGAGCGCGACTGCACGCCGAACTTGGACAAATTTTGCGAAGAGGGCGTGGCGTTCACGACGGCGTATTCTAACAGCGGCTGGACCGCTCCCAGCGGCGCCAGCATCTTCAGCGGCCAGCACCCGACGCGCACGGGCATCCACAAGATGCGCGACGCGCTCAACACCGACATGCCGTGGCTGCCGGAGATTCTGAAAGCCAACGGGTATGACACAGTCGCATTCTCGGCCGTGTATCAGGTGTCGAAGCTGCGCGGTTTCGATCGTGGCTTTGACCTGTTCGATGACACATTTAAGGACCCCGACACGATCCAGCGCTGCCGCGACCGGGGCCAGGATGCGCGCGGCGATGATTACTGTTTGCCGCTCAGCGAAGACCTGCACGTCAAGGCGCTGAAATGGCTGGATGATCGCAAGGACAGCTACGATCCTTTCTTCATGCTGGTCTGGTCGATCGATACACACGAGCCCTTCCGGCAAGGCGACGAATACAACAAGGAAGCGGACCCCAGCTACAACGGCCCGGTGGACGGCCGAGGGCGCCCGTTCAGCCGCGTGCGGAATCGTCGAGATTTGCAGCAGCTGGAGGATCTCTACGACGGCAGCCTGCGCTACCAGGACGAGAAGTTCGGCGAGTTCGTGGCCGGGCTGAACGAGCGCGGCATTCTCGATGACACGATCATCATCGTCTGCGGCGACCACGGCGAAATGTTCTTTGAGCACGGCATCGCCGGCCACGGCAAGTTCCCGTGGGAGGAAGAACTGAAGGTCCCGCTGCTGATGCGCGGCCCGCAGGTGCTGCCTCAGGGCAAGGTGTTCGACAGCATAGTCCAGCTGATCGACATCGCGCCGACGGTGATGGACGCGCTCGGGCTCGAGCCGGAAAAGCATTTCCGGGGCAAGTCGCTGCGCCCGGTGTTCGAGGAGCAGGTCAAGCAGTTGCACGAGGCCGTGGTGCTGGAGGTGCCGTTCCCGTTTCACCGCGAAGAGCTGGCGCGCGTCGTGCGCAGCCAGGATTGGAAGTACATCGAGTACACGCCGCCCAAATTCGGCAAACGCGTGAAGAAGTATTTTAAGGAACTCGGGCGCGCGCTGACCCTGATCGTGCGCCCCGGCATGTTCGGAATTTTATATGGGCACCACTTCAAGAAGGGTTTGCTGGGTCTGTTGAAGGCGGCCTACATTGACCCGTACCTGTTCCTGTTCGGGGCAAAAACGCGCCGCCTGTTCTATCTCAAGAAAGACCCCGGCGAGCACCACGATGTGAAAGCCAGCGAGCGCGACACAACCCAGAAGATGCAGGCGTATCTGACGGCCATCGACGCAGCAGCAAAGAAGAGCACAGGAGCCCGGAGCGCCAGCGACGGGTCAGCCTCCGACGAAGAAAAGAAGATCGAAGCCCACCTCGCCGCCCTTGGTTACGTCGAGGACTAGGCAACTTGGTGGCACCGACGTCCTCGTCCGTGTCCGGGCCATCGCGCCGGTTATCGCGGGTGCAGCCCGCGATGCATGGGTGAGGGCACCCATGCTACTTGCCTTTCGCGTTGGGCAAGCAAGTATCGCGGTCATGCCGAAGAAACTGATTGTTGTGGGCCTTGATTGCCTTGAGCCGTCCTATGCCTTTGAGCGCTGGGCGGATCAGATGCCCAACCTGACGAAGCTGCGTGAGCGCGGGGTCTACGCGCGCATGCGCAGCACCATTCCGCCGATCACCATTCCGGCCTGGCAGTGCATGGTGACCGGTAAGGACCCCGGCACGCTGGGCATGTACGGCTTCCGCAATCGCAAGGATTACTCCTACGACTCGTTCATGTTCGCCGACGGCAAGATGGTGCGCGAGCCGCGCGTGTGGGACGTGCTCTCGCGCGGCGGCTTAAACAACATCGTGCTGGGCGTGCCGCAGACCTACCCGCCGAAGCCATTGCGCGGGCTGATGGTCAGCGGCTTTCCGATGCCCGACATGGAAGGCACCTGGACCTACCCGGCCACGCTGAAAAACGAGATCGCGACCGTCTGCGACTACATCCCGGACGTCGAAGAGTTCCGCAGCGACAAGAAAGAAGAAGTGCTGCAGAACCTGATCGACATGGCGCACCGGCGCTTCCAGCTCGCCGCGCACCTGCTGAAGACCAAGCCGTGGGACTTCTTCATGATGGTCGAGATGGGCACCGACCGCATTGTCCACCTGCTCTGGCGCTACACGGACGAAACGCACCGCCACTACCAGGCCAACCACCCGCTCAACAACGCCATGCGCGACTACTACGCCCTGTGCGACAAACTGATGGGAGAGCTGATCGCGCCCTACGAGAACGACCCGGACACGGCCATCGCTGTCGTTTCCGACCACGGCGCGCGCGGCATGGATGGCGGCGTGCTGATCAACGACTGGCTGATCCGAGAGGGCTATCTGGCGCTGAAGGAACGGCCGTCCACGCCCACCGGCATGGGCAAGCTTATTAAAGCCGGTCAGGTGGATTGGGCGAAGACGAAGATCTGGGCCGAGGGCGGCTACTACTCGCGCATCCAGTTCAACATCAAGGGGCGCGAGCCCGAGGGCTGTGTCGACCCGGCCGACGTGGACAAACTCGCCGCGGAGATCACCGCCAAGATCAAGGCAATCCCGGACGACACCGGCGCGGCGATGACCACGCACGTGTATCGCCCGCACGACACCTACAAGGTGGTGAACAACATCCCGCCGGATCTGATAGTGATCTTCGGCGACCTCGGCTGGCGCAGCATCGGGAGCGTAAGCCCCGAGCCCGACGCGCCCCTGCACGTGTTCGAAAACGACACCGGCCCCGATGACGCCAACCACAACTGGCACGGTGTGTTCGCCATGGCCGGTGGCGGCGTGCCCGCCGAAGGCGAGCTGGAACCATTCAGCCTGATGGACTTCGCGCCCACGTGCATCAAATACTTCGGCAAGGACATCCCAACCGACATGCAGGGCGTAGCAAGACCATTCGTCGGTTAACCGAAGCCCAGCCCGCCAGGGCTGGGGTGAATCGTGCGATGGCCGACTGGCGTCCCGGCATTCCCCAGCCCTTCCGGGCTGGGCTTTGGTTTGCTGCTACTCCGCGTAGAACACGATCTGGCTTTCGATGTTGTGGCTGGCCCACTTGCCTTCGGCGTCGAACTTGTCGCTGATGTATTCGAGCGATAGCTCCTTGCCCGGCTTGATCTGGTCGCTGATGTCGATTTCCCAGATTCGGCCGAAGCTGCCGGGCCCCCAGCCTGCGCGGTTGTATTTCCAGGTGCCGAACTGCGGGCGCCACGGGTTCAAGTAGCAGTCCGTCGTCCACAGTTTGTTCTCGAACGTCTTGTCGCCGACTTTCACCGTCCGGCCGAGCGGCGTGAATTCCAGCGTGCCGTGGCCGGTGACGCAGATGCGCAGCTTGGCGCTTTTGGCGTCGGCGGGCACTTTCACGGTGCGTTTGCCGAACGTCTTTGCGAGCGAGTCTTCGCTCTTGAAGTCGGCCGTTCCGCTCCAGACGTTCTGCACGTCGACGACCTTTGGCAGCCACGCAACGCCCTCGTCGTGGCGGTAGTAGCTGAACTCGAGATCAAAGACGAAGCCGTTGCCGACGTTCGCGCCGAGGTCCACGCCGATCTTGCGCGCGCCATTGAGCAGATTGCCGAAGTCGGTGACGTCGCAGACGTACTCGTACGTTTCGCCCCACAGCTCGAACGGAGTAAGTATGCGCGCGAGCTCGAAGCGTTGCTGGTCGTCCCACACCCAGACGTGCCCGAGGCGGTCCCACTCATCGCGCTCGACCATCGGCTTCAGGCGCAGGGTCATGATGACGCGCTCGTACTCAAGGCCCGTCGGCAGCAGGTGGACGTCGCCCTCGTACGGCTTGCCCGGGCGGCTCCAGCCGCTCTTTACGGCCTGCAGCGTCAGCGGGCCGTGCACTTCGCCCGCCTGCGATTCCCACTCGACGTGCAGGCTGTCGATGTCGCAGCGGGACTTGGCGTCGCCGCGTGCGCCGACGGCCGCGCGTGATTCATAGGGCAGCATGTGCGGGACGAAATAGCGGTCGTAGATCGACTGCCCGCCGACGCCGACGGTGACCTCCGCGCCGCCGGTGACGAAGTTGATCTCGAGCGCGAGCACGCTCGCCTTGCCGGTGACGAAGTCCGGCTCGCAGAAGGCGTTGGCGATCTCACGTCCATCGAAGTGCAGGCTGACTTCGCGCTGCGGGCGCTCGTGCACGTTGCCATTTGCGTCGAACGGGTCTTCGCTGGGCGGGTTGTGGGTGTCGAGCGCGACGGCGAAGCTGCCCCACAGGTTGGGCTCGTCCCAGTCGGGCTCGGTCGGCTTCGGGTCGCCGGGGAAGCCCTTGGCCTTGTACAGGTAGAACGCGGCGCCCTTGCGCGCGAAGTGGGAGGTGTGCAGCAGCATGAACGACATGCCGCGCGCCTCTGGCGTGATGCTGAAGACCAGCTCGGCCTTGACGCGTCGATAGCCGCCGTCCACCTGCACGGGCCACGCGGCCGAGTTGTTCTCGTTGGCCGCAGCGCCAAGCAGTTGCAGTTTGCCGTCTTTCACGACGGGGTCGGCGCCGTCGGCGTGTTTGCGCAGGCTCCACGCCGGCTCGGCGTCGGGCTTGTCGAACGTCTCGTGCAGGATGTTCTTCGGGATGTCGGGCTCAGCCGGCGCATCCTGTGCGGTGACGATCGACGACAGAACCAGCGAGCAGATGCCCGCCATCAGCAGCAATGATTTCATGCATTCCCCACGAAACAGGCACCGGCCGCATCATGGCGGCCGGTGGGTTCGTGGCAAGCCTGTCGCGTGTATCAACTGTCATCGGGCGAGAAGTTCTCGGTCCAGTAGCTGCCGGAGTGCCCGACGCCGACGGTGTTGTGGCTGGCGCGCAGCATGTTCTTGTGGTGCTCGGCGGCTTTGTACATGCGCCAGACGGCGGTGTCGGCGTCCTTGGCGCTGGTGCAGTTTTCGAACACCTTGCCGCGGAAGCCCGCGCGCAGGGCGCGGTCGCTGGGTGACGGCCCGTCCGGGTGCTCGGGGAAGTCGTGGCCCATCTTGCCGGTCTTGGCCATCCACTCGCTGTGGCGGCGGGTGGCTTCGCAGAGCATCGGGTGCAGCTGGACCATCTTGCGGCCCATCATCATGCGGTAGTCGTTGAGGATGCGGACGTGCTCGCGGTCTTCGTCGGTGATCCCGTCGATCTCCATCGTCTTGTTCTTTTCCAGCCAGTCACCCTGGGCCTTGTATTCGACGTAGGTGACGTCGAGCTGCTCGTTGCCCTTGGCGCGCATGTAGGCTTCGCAGTTTTCGATGCCTTCGGGCCACTTGGCGACGCTCTCGTCGATTTCGCCGAGCATCTTGACCAGCTCGTCGATCTTCTTCGCCTCGGCCAGGTCGAGCGACTTGGCCTCGATGCAGTAAGTCATGGGCTCGCGCCAGATCTGGAACAGGGGCTTGGTGGCCGTGTCCACGTCCGGCTGCAGCTTGTTCTTGTCTTTCTCCGTGTATTCGTTGGATTCGATCAGTTGCAGCGCGGGCTCGCGCAGCTTCTCGAACTCCTTGCGCAGCCCGAGCGGGGTGACCTTGGCTTTCTTGAGCGCGTCGGCCAGCGCTTCGTCGGCGCACTTTTCCTTGAAGCCCTCGAAGGTTGAGAGAAACTTCTTCTGCAGGTCTTCGTCGCCGGGAACGGATTCTTTCAGGCGGCGCGCGCAGACGATCACCGTCTGCTGCTCTTTTTCGCGCGTCGAGTTCCACTTGCGCTCGATGAACTTCATCTGGTCCTTGGCGTCGGCCGGGACCTTGAGCTTTGACTCATCAATTTCGTCGTCGGCCATGACCAGCGAGGTCATCAGCACGATCAGGAAACATGAGCAGGCTGTACGGATGATGGGGGACATGAGCCTCTCCGCGGGGTTTCGGACGACTATACCCAATCCGCATGGAAATGCTCAACCTGCACTCTCAAATGAGAGTCGAACCTGTCGCATCAGGTCATTATCCAAGTGCCAGCCGGGACATCACGGCCGTCCCGATGGCCAGGCAGCGCTCATCCACATTGAAGCGGGCGCTGTGGACCGGCTCGGTGATGCCCTTGGCCTTGTTGCCTGATCCCAGCAGGAAGAACGCGCCGGGCCTGTTCTGCAGGTAGTAGGCGAAGTCTTCGCCCCAGGTCTGCTGCTCGAAGTCAGTGCTGACGTTGGCGTCGCCGACGACCTCGGTGGCCGCCCTGGCGACGGCGCTCACGCCTGCCTCGTGGTTGATGATGCTGTCGTAGCCGCGGATGTAATGGAAGTGCAGCTTCAGCCCGTGCGCGGCGGCGACGGCGTTCGCCATGCGTTCCATCTCGGCGATGATCAGCGCGCGGACCGGCTCCTCGTAAGTCCGCACGGTGCCCATCAGCTCGGCTTCGTCGGGGATGATGTTGTGCGTGGTGCCGGCCTTCAGCTTGGTGACGCTGACGACGGCAGCCTTGCCGGGCTGGACGCGACGGGCAACGAGTGTCTGCAGCATGCCGGTCAGCTCCGCGGCCGCGGGGATCGGGTCGAGCGTGTCGTGCGGGCGTGACGCGTGGCCGCCGCGCCCGATGAGCTTGATCTCGAAGATGTCGGCGGCGGCGGTCATGGGCCCGACGCGGGTGCTGATCCGGCCGACTTCGATCTGCGGGTAGTTGTGCAGCCCGTAGACCTCATCGACGCCGTCGAGGCAGCCCTTGTCAATCATGCCGGGTGCGCCGCCGGGCGGCAGCTCCTCGGACGGCTGGAAGATGAAACGGACGCTGCGGGTCAGCTTGTCCTTGCGTTCGGTCAATAGGCGGGCGGCGCCCATCAGTACGGTCATGTGGGTGTCGTGGCCGCACATGTGCGCGACGCCGTCGTGGCGCGAGCGGTAGGGGATGTCGTTCAGCTCGGTGATCGGCAGCGCGTCCATGTCGGCACGCAATGCGACGCGGCCTTTGCCGTTGGGGGCGTCGAGGTCGGCGACGAAGCCTTCTCCCCAGAGCTTGCTGACTTTCAGCCCGAGCTTGGACATCTCGTTGGCGCAATGCTCGGAGGTCTTGAACTCATGCAGCGACAGCTCGGGCATCATGTGCAGCGTGCGGCGCTGGGTGGTGAGCCAGTCCTGGATCCCCTCGGCGGCGGTCAGTAGTTCATGCGGCATGGGTGTTCTCCGTTTGGGCGACAGCTTAACTGCAACCACTGACTCGCACAGAGCCCACGGAGTTCACGGAGAACTGCCACCGCTTTTCTCTGTGCCCTCTGTGGGCTCTGTGCGAGATTGCCGTTTGCTACTTTTCGATCCAGCGGACGTCGATGACGCCGAAGATGTCTTCCATGGCGTGCACGGCCGCGGATTCGTCGTCGAGTGAGCGGGTGACCGTCTTGACGTGCACGGTGCCATTGGCCAGGGGCACGCCGTTGATGGCAACGCCGGGCACGGCCTTGAGAGCCTTCATGACCTCGTTCTTCACTTCGGTATCAAACGTAACGATGAAGTAGGACATGACGTTTCCAACGGGCTGCGCCCTACACCGCCCGGCCGACCGCTTTGGCCACGGCCGGGATCTGGTTCATCATCTGCTCGAACTGCTCGATGAAGAGGCTTTGGGCGCCGTCGCTCTTGGCCTGCTCGGGGTCGTTGTGGACCTCAACCATGATGCCGTCCGCGCCGGCCGCGACCGCCGCCAGCGCCATCGGCGGCACGTAGTTGCGCATGCCGGTGCCGTGGCTGGGGTCGACGATGATCGGCAGATGCGAAAGCTCTTTCACCGCGGGAACGGCACTCAGGTCAAGCGTGTTGCGCGTATGGGTGGCGAAGCTGCGGATGCCGCGCTCGCACAGCACGACCTGGGTGTTGCCGCCGGACAGGATGTAGTCGGCCGCCGTGAGCCATTCTTCCAGCGTCGCGCTCATGCCGCGCTTGAGCAGGACTGGCTTCTTCGCCTGGCCCGCTTTCTTGAGCAGCGTGAAGTTCTGCATGTTGCGCGCGCCGATCTGGATCATGTCGGCATGCTCAATGACCAGATCGAGCGATGCTTCATCCAGCGCTTCGGTCACGAAGCGCAGCCCGGTTTCCTTGCGGGCGACGTCCATGATCCTGGCGCCGCCTTCCTGCAGCCCCTGGAAGCTGAACGGGCTGGTGCGCGGCTTGAACAGCCCGCCGCGCATGATGCTGGCGCCCGCGGCTTTCACGGCGCGCGCGATCTGCAGCACCTGGGTTTCGCTCTCGAAGCTGCACGGCCCGGCCATGACGCACAGCTTCTGCCCGGCGCCGATCTTGACCCCGCCGACGTCGACGACCGTGTCGTCTTCATGAAATTCGCGCGCCGCCAGCTTGAACGGCACGCTCAGGCGCACGACCTTGCTGACGCCCGCCAGGGCCGAAAACACGGCCGGGTCGAGCCCGTTGTACTCGCCGGTGACGCCAACGACCGTGCGGCTGCTGGATTTGAGCGGGTGCGGGGTCAACCCGAGGTCCCGGACGCGAGCGGCCACGGCCTCGAGCTGCTGCTCGTTCGCGTTCGACTTCATCAGGATGAGCATGTAGGTCTATACTCCGTGCCCGGGAACCCTCGCCCCGGCATGCTACGGCGCGAAAGCCAAAGGAAAAGTACAAAGAACGCATGGCCGAGCCGGACAAAGGTCGCGATTTACCATCACCCGAAGTGCAGCTGTTCGCGCGCATGCGCTTACAGCGCGTGGTGTTTGGCTCGTTCGCGATTGTGCTGGTGTGCCTGTTCGCACTCGGGCTCAGCGCCTATCGCAAGATGCAGCGTGAAACCGCGGACGCCCTCGCCGCCGCGCAGGACGCGGAGTTGCGGGCAAGCCAGGCGCGCGCGCAGGCCGATCGCCTGGAGCGCCGGCTGCAGGAAGTTCACGCCGACCTGCTGTCGGCCGAGCACCAGTTGGCGCTGGCCAAGTGCCGCCTCGCCATGCACGAGATCCGCGACGGGCATCTCGCGCGGGCGCGCGGGTTGCTGGATGAAGCCCGCCTGCTGGGTGCGCCGGCGTGGTCGCCGCTCATCGAGAAGCTGACGCAGAACGCAACCGTCCGCTTCGAGGGCGGGCTGGCGGACAGCCCCATACTGGCCGGCGCCGTAAGCGGCGACCGTGCCACCGTCGGCGTCGCGCGTGAAACTGCCGACGGCGCCGTCGTTGAGCTCTATGGCGCACTCGACGGCAAGCTGCGCTTTGCCTACCCGCCGGTCAAGGCAGATCGTGCGCCGGACTCGACCTGCAGACTCCTGCTCAGCCGCGATGGAGCTTCCTGGTTTCTGCAACTCGGCGACAGGACGTTCTTCGGCGACGGCGGCGTCTCATCGGCCGCGAGCAGAGTGGGCGACGACACCCAGCCAAGCGGGATTCCCGTGCTGGCAATTGCAGGTGCGAGCGATCTTTCCCAAGTGTACGCGGCGACCGGCGCAGGCGGGTTGATCCTGTTCCGGCACGGCCCGGGGGCCGCGTGGTCGCGCCGCCGCATTGAACTCGACCTGCAAAGCCAGCAGGTAGACGCCGTGTGCATCGCCGACGGCAAGCCCGTCGTCGCGACGCCGCGCGGCATCTACCACGTGGGCGAAGACGGGCGCACCGGGCTGCTTTACGCCCTTGGAGACGCCCCAGATCGTGTCGCCCTGCACTACGGCGCAGGCGCCGTATATGCGGCCATGCTTACCGGCCGATCGCTGGCCCTCGCCGCCATCAAGCCCGGCGATGAGCCGAACATCATTACCGCCCGGCACGATCTGCCTGACGAGCCCGCGGAAGACCTGTGCTTCCTCGCGGACGACACGCCGGTGTGGGTCGGTCGGTCGGGACGGCTGATCACGCTCAGCTTCAGCGACAAGAAGGAGTGGATGCTGGGCGGCTACACTCTCAGCTTCATAGGGCGTCACCCGCAGGGGTTGGTGTTCGGCAACCGCAAGGGTGAGTTGAGCGTGCGGGTGCAGGAGGAGTTCCGTACCGTCGGGATGCCGCTGATGATGCTGCCGCCCCAATACGTGGCTGAGCCGCAGGCGTTCGGGTTCGTGTTGCACGCGCCGGATTCAGATTGCTTCGCCGTGCTGGACGGACAAGTGCGCGCGCTTGGCAACGTCGCCGACGCCGCCATCGCCCCCAAGGGCGCGGCATTCAGCAGCGACGTCCTGACGCTTCCCGGCGGGTTGATCTCGCGCGAGCAGGGCAAGCTGCTCGGTGCTTTTTCCGACGGAAGCGTGCTGCTGTTCGCACACGGGCAGAAACTGAAGCACGTGGGCTCGGGCGGCGTGTCCGAGTTTCTGCTGCCCGGCGAACGTGCGCCGGATGCCACGGTGCTTTCTTCGGCGGGGCTGGTGGCGGCGGTCCGGGTTGCCGACACCGTGTACGTGTCCGACATGGCCAGCGACCTGCAGCAACTGGCAAGCCGCGTGGACGTCGCGCCGGACCTGCTTGCGCTGGATGCCGCGGGCGCGCATCTCGCTATCGCCTACGGCCCGACCGTAGTGGTCCACGGGCTGGGTGACGAGAGCTCCGAAACCGTCCGCACGATCGCCTCGCCGAAAGAGATCTGCCTGCTGTTTGAAGGCAGCGTGCTGGTCAGCCTGGAGGCTGGTGAGCTGGTGTTCTACGAGGTCGCGTCCGGGCGCGAGTTGTTGCGCACCGGGGGCAGCGTCACGGATGTGGCGGCCTCGGGCGACGCGAGCCTGAACCTCATTGCCGGCGGCTGGCTGCACACGCTGAGCCTCGTGGTCAAAAACTGAGAAACCCGGGAACCCGTTCCGCACGGGCGGCATCTGAGTCCCTGTAAGGAGACCGACGATGCTGATGACACTCCCCAAACTCGCGGCCATGGCAGGCTGTGCCGTCCTGGGACTGGCCGGAACCTGGCTGGCCCTTGCCGAAGCGCCGGCGTCAGCGCATGCCATGAAGCCCTGCGCGGCCCTGAGCGACGAAGCAGCATCCCGGCCGCAGCCCGCTCCGCACCAGCCGCTGGAAGTGCAATGGCAGGGCGGGCCGCTGGATACTCCACATGATGACAGTGAAGACCCGGCCGTAGTTGTGGACGATACAGACGAGCCCCAGTTGACGTCCGTGGTCAATTACTACCACGACGGCGACGTCATCCAGACGACTTTCCGTGACGACAACGGCGTGGTGCGCCGCACCGGCACCTACGTGATCGCCCTTACGAAACCGGAGCCCGAGCCGTCGATCGACCCTATCGTTCCCACCACCGAAGAAGAAGCAAAGATCAAAAAGCTCCTGGAAGAGGTGGAGTGCATTGAACGCTGCGTGCGTAAGATCGACCCCATGGTGTTCGGCGAAGAGTCCGATTTCGACGCGAGCCGTGTCCCGCCGGGCATGGAATGCACCCAGCTTCGCGACGGCACCTGGCGCGAGTTCCGCGAAGACGGCAGTTGCGCGTCCGAGAACAACTGGCGTCGCGGCAATCTCGACGGCGCGGCATACACCTGGCACGCCAACGGAGTCCTGGCCCAGAGCGGGGCTTACATCAACGGCGCGCACGCAGGCCGCTGGACCACCTACCGCGACAACGGCCAGATCGAGTACGAGTACGGCTACACGAACGGCGTGCTGGACGGCGCGTACAACCAGTACAACGCCAACGGGCGCCTGTTCGCCAGCGCAAGCTACGAGAGTGGCCAGCTGAGCGGCGGCTGGACCTACTACGACGACAACGGCAACGCGCTCCCCAGCACCAAGACGGGCGAAAAGCTGACCAAACGAGTCACCAGGTGCGGCGTCGCCCCGGCCGGCAGGAAGATCGACGTGGAAGAGCCGATCGAGAAGAGCGTCGACGAAGAGATTGTCGACTGATCCCCGAGGCGCTCAAACAAAGAGGGCGGGCATTGCCCGCCCTTACAACTTGACCCACAGGTCGCAGTTGTATTCGGTGGCGAACAACAGCGCGCCGAAGAAGTTCTGAAGTTGCCGCGTGCTGCGGTCGTCTTCCTTTGAAGCCTGCAGGCGCAACCCGACGCGCGAGACGGGCATCCCGGCTTCTTCGCGCTCGATCACGAACAGGTTCGGCAGTGAGTGCAGCCCGCGGTCCAGCGGCAGGTTTGGCTCGTACAGGTCGAACATCCCGAGCAAGAAGCGCGCGTGCTTGGCGCTGACCTTGTCCGTCAGGAAGAAGAGCTCAAACACCTGGTTGCTGCTGATGCGGCGACCGTCGTCGAGCCTGCGCACGAGTGGCAGCGTGCCTTCGAAGAACACGTCCTTCAGCTTGCGCATCTCGGCGGTGCGGTTGCCGGTGATGCCGTTGCTCTCGAAGTAGTTGCACAGCATGGAGCCGGTGGGGTCGCCGTGGCTGGCGTGAACGCGGCCCATCAGCAGCGCTTCGGCCTTGAGGCTGATGGGGAAGTCAATCCTGCCGCGGCAGCCGAAAGACTGCGGCTCAATCCGCGCACGGCAGTCCTTGCACACGGGCGCGAGCACGTCCAGTTCCGCGTACTGCTTCTGGATCTCGGCTGCATTGGTGACCTTCAACTGCCCGGTGCGATCCTCGCCCTTGATCGTGAGATCGACCTTTACCTTTTCCGGCTTCACGTCGGGGTCGGCCTTGCGGGCGCGGTTGACGGCCTCATTGGCGCGCTCGCGCGCGTACAGCAGGCGCAGCATGCGGCCGGGCTTTACCTGTTCTTTGACTTCGCAGGGAAAGTCGAGGTAGTAGACGATGCTCATGCTAGCGCGGCTTTACAGCAAGCAACCGGGGTTCCGTGTACTCTTCGATAACATACTTCGGGCCTTCCCGCCCGAGGCCAGATGCTTTTACTCCGCCGTAGGGCATGTGGTCTACGCGGTAGGTGGGGATATCGTTGATCATTACCGCGCCGACCTCAAGCATCTCGAACGCCAGGCTGGCCTTGGGCAACGAGCCGGTGAACACGCCGCACTGCAAGCCGTACTGGGATGAGTTCACGGCGTGGATTGCGGCCTCGAAGTCGTGATAGCGGAAGAACACTCCGACCGGGCCGAAGACTTCCTCACAGCAGACCTTGGCCTCCTCGGCCACGTCGGTCAGCCAGGTCGGTCGATAGAACTGGCCGTCGCGCTCACCGCCGCAGAGCACGTTGGCGCCCTGTGCGCGAGCCTCGTTCACCCAGGCTTCGACCCTGACCGCCGCCTGCTCGCTGATCAGCGGGCCGCAGATGACCTCTTCGTGCGTGGGGTCGCCGATGCCGATTGTCTCGGTCAGGTCGATGATGCGCTTCAACAGCTGCGGCGCGATGTCGTCATGCGCGAACACGCGCTGGACCTTGATGCAGACCTGCCCCGCGTGCGCAAAGGCGCCCGTCACGATGCGCTGCGCGGCCGACTCGATGTCGCAGTCCGGCTCGACGATCACGGCCGCGTTGCCGCCGAGCTCGAGCAGGACCGTCTTGCGCGGGGCAAGCTCGCGCAGGTGCCAGCCGACGGAATCGCTGCCGGTGAACGAGATGACGGCCACGCGTTCGTCGGTGGCGAGGTGCTGTGCGACGTCGTTTTCGCACGGCAGCACGCTGAACGCGCCCTCGGGCAGGTTGGCCTTGGACATCAACGCGCCGAGCATCAGCGAGGTCAGGGGCGCCTGCGGCGCGGGCTTGAGAATGATCGGGCAACCGGCGGCTATCGCCGGGCCGATCTTGTGTGCCACCAGGTTCAGCGGAAAGTTGAACGGCGTGATGGCGACGACGATGCCCTTGGGAAAGCGCCGTACAATGCCGTAGCGGCCTTCGCTTGCCGGAGTGGTGTCGAGCGGGATGACCTCGCCAAGGCTGCGCTTGGTTTCTTCGGCGCAGATCGAGAGCGTGTTGATGGTGCGGGTGACTTCACCGCGCGCGAGGCTGATCGGCTTGCCGGTCTCGGCCGTGATCATGTGCGCGAACTCTTCCGTGCGCGCGCGCATTTCCTCGACCATCGTAAGCAGGGCTGCCTCGCGCGCGCCGCTGGACATGGCGGCCATTTTTGGGCGCGCGTGCCACGCCCCGGAGATGGCGGCGGCTACTTCCCGGCGGTCAGCGAGAGATACTGCGCCGAGGTCTTGTTTGTCATAAGCTCCGCGGTGCTGGAACGTACTTTCGGTCGTGACGCGCGTACCTGCGAGCCACAGCGGGTGAGTCGTCATGATGATGCCTTTCTTCAGCCAGTGTAGGCTGCGGCGGGGAGAATACGAGCGGTCGCGCATGCGCTTCAACGCGCTGATTATCGCAACTTCGCTGCTCGCCATCGGCGGGCTGGTGGCCTATGCGCCGGTGCGCGAGTCGCTTGGACTGGCGCTGGATGACTCGTGGCAGCTTGCGCTGATCCATGCCGAGCTTGCGCTGGCGCCGCTGCTGTTCCGCCCGGCGCTGGGGGACCGACGCAAGGCCTTCGAGAACCTCGCGTCCGCTGCCGCCTGCTGGGGCGCGGGCGGGGCGGTCGTGCTGCTGTTTTCGTTCGCGAGCATGCACGACCTCGCCTGGCAAACCCGTCCGCTCAGCGCGGGCGTGTGGCTGGCCGTGTCCGGCATTTTGTCGCTTGGCGCGCGGTTTGGGCCAGGCTGGGCGGCGCGCGGGCGCGTGCTGCTGCTGTGCGCGTTCGGATTGCCGGCACTGTGGCACTACCTGATGCTCGAGTACGGCGAGGCCTCGGCCGACAGCCTGACGAGCGTCTCACCGTCGTGGGCGCTTGCGACCAACGACGTGAGCTATTGGCCGCTGTTGCTGGCCGGCGTGGTGACGTGGGCGGCCGCGCTGGCGTTGCCGTCACGGAGGTCCGCATGAGGCTGCTGCTGCCGCTGCTTGCCCTGCTGTGCGGCTGTGTCTCCGCGCAGACGATCGATGCCGAGCGCAGTCGTTTCCTGTCAGCGCCCAACGGGCGTACCGGCACCTATGCGCCGTATCGGCTTGTCCTGACCGACCTGCAAGGCGCCGACAGCTTCACCGTTCACAGCGATGCCCCGGGCGTGTCGCTGCGCCGCGAGGTCGCGTCCGCCGGCAAACAGGAACTGGAAGTGGTGCTGCCGATCATGGTCGGCGACGACGTGACCGTCCGCGTTTCCGATGAAGCGGGGCTTGAGCGCGCGTCAATCTCCCCGCGCATGCCGCTGCGTCGTATTGAGCCGGATTACGCGCGTCCGTATGCGGCCGTGTTTTCCAACAACCCTGTGTACGCGCGCGTGCTGGTACCGAACTCGCCACGCACGGCCGTCTGCGACTACTTTGAGCTGGGCGAATTCTTCAACGACTGGCGCTTGTTCGACGGCTATGACGCGTTGGTCATCATCAACCCGGACGAAGCCCGCCTGCCGCCGGGCTCACAGCGCGCAATCGCCGAGTACTGCAGTCTGGGCGGAAATGCGCTGATCATCGGGTCGTTCCGGCTGGGCGAAAAGGACGTCGACGTTCCCGCGCCGGCCGACCCGCAGGTTCTTCTGATCCGCGGCGTGGCGGTGCAGCGGTTCGGCTACGGGCCGGGTGCAATCTACCGCGTTGGCTTTGACGACCTGCAGCACAGCCAACTCGCGGCGGATGTGGTGGTGGATGCTCTGCGCGACCAGTTCTGGTTCGGCGCAGCCGATGCGCCCGGCGGAAAGCCGCAATCGCGCATCCCCCCGCAGCAGACGCCCTATCCGCCGCCGCTGCCTCCGGCCGATGCGGCGCCCACGCCACTGTTCTGGGGCTTGGGCGGCGGCGTGCTGCTGCTGTGCCTGCTTGCGCCTTTGGTTGGTGCGCGCGTCACGAAACGCACCTGGCCGGCGCAGCTGGTCGTGCTTGCGGGCTGTCTTACGGTCGGCGGCGTTGCGGTGACGCAGGATCGACCGCTGCCCACCATCGAGCTGACCAGCGTGCTGCGTGGCGGCGAGGGAGCGGCGGCTTCGCAACGCACATTCATGCTGGCGGAGGATTCCTGGAACGCGGACATCGAGATCAACCTGAACGACGCGGACCGGCGACTGGCCCGGCGGCTGGCGGGGCGTCCCGGCTGGAATGCCTGGGCGATCGACTTGCCGCTGGTGGCGCTGCCGGATACGCGCGGCGACTCAAGCGAGCTGACGGGCGCCATGGTCGGCGACGAGATCTTCCGCGATTTCGCCACCCGGGCTCATCGCGGAGGCACACAGTTTTCCACAAGCGATGCATATTTGCTCGAGTGGTGGCTTGAGCAGAATGCCTTCCGCGGGCGCAATGCCTCGCTGACCCCCTTGGAATGGCCTTCCGCGGCCAACGGCTTCGATGACGCGCGCGTGATTCAACGTAGTGCGATCCGTGTCACCGACAAACGTCTACCGGGCTGACCCTCGCCAAACAGCGTAAAGGAAGCAATAATCGGGTCAGGGCGTCGCGCAGGTCGGCGGCGCATCTCAGGGTGGGCGCCCCTAGCGTACTGGGTTTGGGAATGGGAATGTACGGGCCAAGGCACGTCAACCGGTCCGCGTCGTCTGATGGCGGCGGCGGCTCAGGCCCGCCCAAAGTCTACCCAGTCCGGCGGCCGGAGAAGCACGTCACGCGCCGCGTTGAGCAAAAGGAAGACAACCGCCGCATGCCGGGGACTGAAAAGCAAAACGGCGACCAAGAGCCGCCACCGAAGATACCGACCGTGTCCCTCGGTCCGCCGCCGTCCAATACCCCGCCACCCGCCCCAAAGCCGCGGGTTTCGCCCCTGCCGCCCCGGCCGGAGCAAGGCACGCCGTCCACACGCGCCGCGCAGATCGCGGCCCAGCAGCGAGCCGCCGCGGCGCAACGAAGCGCAGCCTCAAGCCAGAACCCGGCCGCGCAGCCGAATGCCAGGAGCGCGCAGTCCAGCCAGAACGCGGCGGCGCAACGCAGCTCGCAGTCCAGCCAGAGTGCCGCCGCGCAGCAGCGCGCCCGCAGCGCGCAGTCGAGCCAGCAGCGCCCCGGCCAGCCGCCTGTCGGCGAGCAGACCGAAGTGCCGCGCCCGGTGACGCCCATGTCGCCGGAGGAAATGAACTTCCGTGCGCAGCAGGACCCGAGTCTCGCCGACACGCAGGACATGGACCCGGTTGAGATCGAAAAACCGCCTGAGAACGTCGGCAATCAGGCGCGCATCAGCTTCGGTCAGGCGGCCGTGAACCTGAAGCTCGTGACCGCCGCGCAGATCCAGGAATGTGTGAACGTGCAGCGCGCCCTGCTGGCGAAGGGGCAGCGCGTCCCGCTGCTGGGCCAGATCCTGGCGCAGCGCGGCTACCTCGACAAGCCGGGCGTCGAGAAGATCAAGAGCTACCAGCTGATGTACCAGATGCAGGACAAGATTCCCGGCTATCAACTGGCCGAAAAGCTTGGGCAGGGCGCCATGGGCACGGTCTACAAGGCCAAGCAGGTGCGCATGGACCGTTTCGTCGCGATCAAGGTCTTGCAGCCGGAGCTGGCGGCGAACTCCACCATCAAGCAGCGCTTCCTGCAGGAAGCCCGCGCAAGCGCGCGCCTGAACCACCCGAACGTGATCACCGGCATCGACGCCGGTGAGATTGAGGGCCTGTGCTACTTCGCGATGGAGTACGTCGAGGGCAAGACACTGCAGCAGCTGGTGAAAGAGCGCGGCGCGATGGACGAGCGCCAGGCGCTGGATGCCATCCTGCAGGTCGCCAAGGCGCTGGAGCACGCGGAAAAGCTGTCGCTGGTGCACCGCGACGTGAAGCCGGACAACATCATGATCACGCGCGACCGGCAGGTGAAGCTGCTTGACCTGGGTCTCGCGAAAGTGCGCGCGGCCGAGGACGTCGGCTCCACGAAGGGCATGGCGGTCGGCACGCCGAACTACATCTCGCCGGAACAGGCGATGGGGCGGCAGGACATCGACACGCGCTCGGACATCTACAGCCTGGGCGTGACGCTGTACTTCATGCTGACGGCGAAAGTGCCGTTCGAGGGCCCGCCGGAAGTGGTGATGTACCGCCACATCCATGAGCCGCCGCCGCACCCGAAGAACTTCCGCCCGGACCTGCAGGATTCCACGGCGACGTTGATCTTCACCATGATGTCCAAGCGCCCGGAAGACCGCCCGGCGAGCGCCGGCCAACTGGTGTCGGATATCGAGCACCTGATGAAGACGGGCAAGCTGCCCGGCTTCTTCGACGGGCCGCCGCCGCCAGGAGGTCTGAAGGTCAAGCGCGACAGCGGCATCCTCGTCAACCAGAAGCGCGCACCGCGCCTCAAGGGCTACGGCATGCCCGCCACCCAGCCGCCCGCGCCGGCAAACCCGCCGCCGGCAGCCCCGGGGGGCGCACCCGGCGGCCCGACCCGCATGCCCCGCAAGCGCAAGAAGCGCTTCGGCGGCAGCTGGTAGTGCGATTTTGGATTTTCGATTTTGGATTTTAGATTGGCGCAGGCGTGGACCGGCGTCCAACGTGACTGTGCGTGACCAGGGCTGTTTGCGATCGATCGATGAGTTCAATCCAAAATCCAAAATCCGAAATCCGCAATCGCGGGGGACGCTTCATCATCATTGAAGGCATTGATGGCACGGGCAAATCGACGCTCGTGAACCTCATTGCGGATGCGCTTGTGGCGCGCGGGCGTCAGGTGATTACGACGCAGGAGCCGACCAGCCTGCCCAGCGGCAAGCTGATCCTTGAGCGCCTGTCCGCACCCGGCTTCAAGGCGTCGCCGTGGGAGTGGCTGGGCATGTTCGTCACCGACCGGCGCATGAACATCGACACGATCGTGAAGCCCGCGCTCGAGGCGGGCTGCGACGTGGTGCAGGACCGCAGCATGTACAGCACGCTCGTGTACCAGGGCGCCATGGGCATCCCGCCGCGCGAGATCCTGAAGCGCCACGAGGGCTGGCACCCGACGCCCGACCTGCTGGTGATCCTCGATATCGCGCCGCGCTTCGGGTTGGCGCGCACACGCAAGCGCAGCCTTGGCGTCGGGCAGCGCTGGGTGGGACAGCCGGGCCAGAAGTACATGTTCGCCGACGGCGACGCGCCGCAGAGCACCGAGAAGCTCAATTTCCTGCAACAGATCCGCAAGCGCTATCGCCAGATCAAGGGCGACTTCGTGTTTCGCCTGCCGGTCCGAAAGAAGGGCAAGGACGACTGGGAAGACAAAACGCCCGAGCAGTTGCGCGATGAAATCCTGGCCGAGTTGGAAATCCGCACCAACCCGCGCGAGGTAATCGACGCAAAGCGCTACTCTGCGTCCTGACGCGACGGCCATGCAAAAGCCCGCCGGTCAACGGCGGGCTTTGTGGTTTCGGCTAGTGCTACTCGGCCTTGCTGTACTCGCGGGCGGGCGGCTTGGTGACCTTGCCGGCCTGCAGGCAACCCGTGCATACGGTGACTCGCTTGACGCCGTTGTTGATCCAGGCGCGCACGGTCTTGAGATTCGGGCGGAAGATGCGCTTGTTGCGCGCGATCACGCGGCTACCGACGCCGCCCTTCTTCTTGGCCAGACCGCGGCGGCTGATGCTGCCGCCCGCAACAGGGCCCTTGCCGCAGATATCACATACTCGGGACATAGCTTTCTCCAACTGCCCGCTATCCCAGCGGGGGCGGAAACAGTACCGCCCAATGAACAAGCGTCAAGGGGTCAGACAGCGGCAACATGCACCGCGCCCGATGCAAACAGATCGACCACGCTCCACAGGTCGGCCGGGGCGATCAGGTCCGCCATGCGCTTGCGGTACTTCTCGGCGCCCTTCAGGTCGCCTTCGCGCTTTGCGCGGTAGTGGCGGGCGTAGTGCACCGGGATCATCTCTTCCGGGTTCTTGGGCATGGCGAGCAACTGGGTCAGCCCGCCGCTCTTCTTGAAGAAGAAGCCCGCGGCCGACTTGAGTGACGGGTAGTTGCCCAGCTTCTCCACCCACTCAGCCGCTTCCTTTTCCTTG
Source organism: Planctomycetota bacterium (assembly GCA_020638675.1). Taxonomy (GTDB): domain Bacteria; phylum Planctomycetota; class UBA8742; order UBA2392; family UBA2392; genus JACKID01. The sequence continues at coordinate 55,649 of JACKID010000002.1, read as the reverse complement.
TAGCCCAGCTCATAGCACGCCGCCGGCAGGAACCACCACGACTGCGGCGTTGCCCGCTGGCGCATGAGCGACTCAACGGCCTCGCGGCACTGCGCCACTTCCTGTTTGCCAGCGTAGATGGTTCGGATAGCGTAAGTAATTGCGCGCAATTCAGTTACGTCCAGTTGTTCTTCCTGGGTGCCGTATTCATGGCAGGCCCACTCGGCGGCATCCAGATCGATCAGTGGCTGGGCTGCATCGCCCGCCATCAGGAACACGCGCGCGTGCAGTGTGTACGCCGGGCCGAACTCGCGAAACTCATCGAGGATCGGGTCGAGTATGTCAATCGCTGCTTGCAGGTTGCCCGCAAGCGCGAACTGCCTTGCCTTTACGCAGGCTTCTCTGGGCTCCATGCCTTCACACCGTTTGGACCGTGGGCCCGGATGTTAGCGGCATAACGTGCGTTGAAAAGCCGATTTCAGGGCACCAAATGAGAAGCCCCCGCAATTGCGGGGGCTTCGAGCATGCGGTCGGCTAGTTGATGTCGATCTGCAGGCTGTAGTCGCCGGAGCCGCTGCTGGTGCCGATGCGGACGATGTAGGTGCCCGGCGTCAGGCTGACTCCCAGCGCGTCCGGGTCGGCCATGCCGGCCGGGTCGTTGAACAGGATGACGGTGCCATATTCATCTACCAGCTCAAGGTTGGGGTCCAGCGCGCCGGCGGTGGTGGTCATGACGATGTCCGCGCTGACGCTGCTGAACACGGTGAAGACGTAGCTGTCCACGTCGAAGGCGTCGTCCATCACGCCGCCGTTGTCGACGAAGCTGTCGCTGGGGAACATTTCACCGAAGTCCGCGCCGCCCAGTGGCTCAACGCTGATGTCGATGTCGTATGTACCGGTGCTGGCGCCGCTGCCGCCGACCACCACGAAGTAGCCGCCCGCGGAGAGGGTGCCTACCAGTACGGCATCATTGCCCGGGCCGCCGTCGTCGTCGCCGGTGATGAAGTCGAAGTTGTCCTCGTAAAGGTCAAGGAACGGGTCGAAGCCGCCGGAGGCCGTCGTGGTGATGACCACCACGCTGGACTCGGCGAGGAAGAATTCGAAGCCGTCCTGGTCCGAGCTTGAGCTGATGTCGCGCGTCGCGAAGTCGTGCTCGAAGTGGTTGAAGGTGCCCCAGTCCAGTCCGCCGCTGGGCACGTAATTCTTAGGTCCGTCGTCGTGGTGCACGCGGACCGACTCCGGATGGCAGGCGCTCAGGGCCAGCATCGGGACTATCAGCAGCATGGGCGCGATCAGCTTACGCATCTTGTCCTCTCCCTCCGCGCGCTTGGGGGCGCGCTGTCCATCATCACGTGAGGAGTCTACCCCGCGAGGCAAGGGTCATCTCCGCCAAATTACTGGCACGGAGTTGAAACACCCCGGGACGGCTCAGCCGTCCCCCGAAATGCTTGAAATTGCGCGAGTTACGTCTACTTCAGGATGTCGAGCGCGTCGTCGATGTCCTTCTCGACGTCCGTGTCCTTGTAGATTTTCGACATGTCCTTCAGGCGGGTCTGGCCATCCTCCGGGCGCTCATCGAGGATCTTTTCGACTTCGTCGCGCGCGTCGTCGCACACCTGGCGATAGAGCTTGATCGTCTCTTCGGCCGACTTCAGCCCGATGATGCCGGTCTTGAGGTTCTTGAGCGCGGCCTTGAAGAAGTCCTTCAGCTCTTTGGCTTCCAGCGCCTTCTTGGCTTCTTCAAGCGTTGTGGCGAGCTTCTTGTCTTCCTTGTCCATTTCCGCGCTGACCGACTCGATCTTCTTCAGCATGTCCTTTTCGGTCGGGATCTTGGTGTAGCGCTCGTACTCGTTGCCAAACCAGTCGCATACGATGAACGTGGGTGTCTTGGCCACGTTGTAGTCGCGCGAGAGGTTCGGGCTGAGGAACTTGCTGGTGGGAATCTTCGAGCCGTCATTGAAAGTGGGCGTGCGGTCGGCGTTGTATTCGACCATCACGAAGATGGCGCTTTCGTCGCTGACCTTCATGATGTCCTTGCCGCTCAACTCAACGCTGGCGTCCATAAGGTCGAGGTCTTCCTCGGGGAAATACAGGATGACCGGCTGCTTGTCGTTGGCTGCTGCTTCGAACACTTCGGCATCAGGCACAAACCAGACGATGCGCTCTTCCTTCGGCACGCTGTCGTAGCCGCCGCCGTGGGTTTTCTTGCCGCCCTTTTTCTGCCAGGACTCGATCTTGCCGTTCTTGCCGCCGTACTTGTTCTTGTTCAGCGCGCCGCGCGTGACTCCGGCCAGCAACGGCCCGCTGCCGACGGCCAACAGTGCAAACATGGCAAACGCCATGCTCGTGAGCGAAATTGTGCGAATCATGGTTCCTCCCTGCGGTTGTCCTCGCTGACGATGGTAACCGCGCAAGCGCCGCGGGGTAAAGGAAAAGCAGACGAATCAGGGCGGCGCCAAGCGCAAATGCGCGCGGGGACGCGCTTTGCGCGTCCCCGCAAGTGTGCGTACAGGTCGAGTTACGCGTTCTTGGCGCGTTCCCAGCGGTGCCGCAGGGGCATGTAGTCGCTGACCACGCGCTCCGGCCCGATCAGCTCCTTAAGCAGGGTCAGGCCCTTCTCGTGGTTGCCGAGCCCGCGGTGGCTGCCGCAGAATTCCGCCAGGACGATCGGCTCGATCGTGCGCTCGAACAGGTCGAGGACGGTCTTCATGATCGAGGATTCGGTGTCCGCGCCCACGACGTACATGCCGGTGTTGTCGAGGTCCAGCTCAGCCAGCAGCTCTTCAAAGTCCGGCGTGACGGCCGAGTAGATATTGCGCGTCAGCAGGTAGCGCTTTGCGCCGTAGCCGTCGGGCAGCTGGGTGATGCCCATGGTATCGAGCCCGGGTGCCTTGGCGCCCATGACTTCGGAGATCTTGGATTCCATGCCCGCCGAGCCGAAGTCGCTCATTTCCTCTGTTTCGAGGAACAGGCGCGCCGGGCTGTCGGGCGTGTTGACGTAGCGGGTGAAGATGATGGGGTTGAACAGCTCGGCCTTGATGATGCTGGCAATGCCGTTGGGAATGAAGCGATTGTATTCGCTGATGTTTCCGCGCTGGACGTCAATCACGAGCAGGGGACGTTGCATGTCGTGGCTCCAGATCGTCTCGCCGACTGGCTCTGTCGTTGGGGGCGCGTCATGCTAGTGCGCCAGGCCACGCCGAACAAGTACCGCCTCAGGGTGTAACGCCGGAATGAACAAAGTGCCAGTCATTCGTGTGAAGGCCTGCAACGACGCGCCGCCAAGCCCGGGCGGGCAGTACGTGCTGTACTGGCTGATTGCGGCTCGCCGCCCGCGCTACAATTTTGGGCTGCAGCGAGCGATCGAGCTGGCGCGCGAACACGGTGTCGGCGTGCTGGTTTTCGAGCCGCTGCGCTGTGACTACCGCTGGGCGAACGACCGTATTCACCAGTTCGTGATCGAGGGGATGCGCGAGAATGCGCGCGCTTTCCTTGAATCGCCGCTGGCCTACTACCCTTACGTTGAGCCGACGCCAGGTGCGGGCAAAGGCCTGCTGACTGCGTTGGCCGAGAGTGCCGTCGCCGTGGTGACAGACGAGTACCCGTGCTTCTTCCTGCCGCGCATGGTCGAGGCTGCGGCTGATTCTCTGCCCGTGCGGCTGGAACAGGTGGACAGCAACGGGCTGCTGCCGCTGCGCGCGGCCGAGCGTGCGTTCACCGTCGCGCATTCCTTCCGGCGTTTTCTTCAGAAGGAGTTGCGGCCGTATCTCGATGCATTGCCGCTGGAGCAGCCGCTTGGCGGGCTGGAACTCCCGAAGGCTCAGATTCCAGCAGGCGTTGTGAAACGCTGGCCCGCCGCCGATTTTGAGGCGCTCGCCGATCTCTCGGCGCTTCCCATTGACCACGGCGTTCCAACGGCTCAGCAGAAGGGCGGCTGGGAATCGGCGCAAGTGCATCTCGATGCGTGGGTCGACCGCCAGTTCGGAGCGTACGAAGAGGACCGCAACCACCCGGATCACGACGTCACCAGCAGCATCTCCGCTTGGCTGCATTTCGGTCACCTGAGTTCATTCGAAGTGCTACAAGCCGTTGCATGGCGCGAAGGCTGGGAGCCGGGCCGACTGACCGGCAAGACTGACGGACGGCGCGGCTGGTGGGGGATGAGCGATTGCGGCGAAGCCTTCATGGACCAGGTGGTCACGTGGCGCGAACTCGGCTTCCAGTGGTGCCACAAGCACCCTGAAGACTACGACCGCTTTGACAACCTGCCGGAATTCGCGCGCATCACGCTGAACCGCCACGCGCACGACAGGCGTCCGTACGTCTACACGCTGGAGCAGTTCGAAACCGCGCAGACGCACGACGAAGTCTGGAATGCGGCACAGCGCCAACTGCTGGTCGAAGGACGCATCCACAACTACCTGCGCATGCTGTGGGGCAAGAAGATTCTTCACTGGACCGAGTCACCGCAACAGGCGCTGGAATTCATGATTCACCTCAACAACAAGTACGCACTCGATGGGCGCGACCCCAACAGCTACAGCGGCATCATGTGGTGCCTCGGCCAGTTCGACCGTGCCTGGGGCCCGGAGCGCCCGGTATTCGGCAAGATCCGCTACATGACCAGCGACTCTACCCGCCGCAAATGCCGGATCGAGGAGTACCTGCTACGCTACGGGCGTGACGCCTGATGTTCCCGTGGGGTAGCAAGAACGGCCACAAGCCGCGGTTTGCGCCTTGGCACAGTGTTTGCATTCTCTTGCGTACGGTTGAGGAGCCGTCGCAGTCGGGGCCGAGGGGACCAGCATTTTCCGTTCATGGTACGCCCACGCCCACGCGCAATCGGGACTTGGCGCCGACTGTGTTGATGCATGTGATCTGAGGAGGGGGCCATGCGTAGCCTGATGCTGTTGCTGCTGCTTGCCGGCGCGACGTCGACGTTCGCGATACCGCCGTTTCAATACCTGCCGAATCTGCAAGTCGACGAGCTGTCCGCCGGCGCGCCCGTGGCAACGCTGGCCGACAACGACGCCGCCGATTTCGGGCGCGTGTTCGCGCCGTGCCAGCCGGGAACCCAGAGCGCGTGGCTGACCATCGAGGTGACGAGCGCGATCAGCGCGTTCAACGCAGGCGACCTTTACCTGACTACGCCGACCATCACCGGCAGCGACTTCGTGCTCGACACCACGGGCTTCTCGCTGCTGCTTGCGGCCGGAAGCTCAAGCACGTTCAAGGTCGCATTCGCGCCGCAGTCGGGCGGGAGCTTCAGTGCCACCCTCACGTTCCAGTGGCAGGAGGACCCGTGGGGCTATCCGGGTGTGTGGACCGCCTTCCGCATCAACTTTGCAGGCAGCACATCATCCGGCCAGGTTGCCCATACGGCCGTCCACGAGGGTACACCCGGCGGCCCGCGCGTGTATCACAACCAGCCCGTCGTCAGCGGGCGTGCATTCGGCAAGCGCAAGCTGGACGCGGGGCCCGCGCCGTCGCTCAGCCTGTGGATCTACAATGACGCCGGGTACGGTGCGCCCGATCTGCACCTCGGCACCCCGACATTCGTCAGCAGCGCGAATGAGTTCAGCGTCGACCTCGCCAACTTCAGCCCCACCCTCGCGGCCGGCGCGGGGACCGAGATTGTAGTGACCTTTGATCCGTGGTACCCCGGAACCTACGCCGGTGTGCTGGAGTTCAGCCAGGATGACGGGCTCAACGCAAACCCGTTCACGCTGCTCTTCAGCGGCGAAGGCATCGCCGAGGCGGCGCAGATTCGCGTGTGCGACAACGCCGGTCCGTTCTTCTCGAGTTTCACGAATCCACCTCCGGCGTACATCGGTACGCACCTCGCCGAGAACGCCGCGGCAACGGGCGCGCGAGACTTCGGGCAGGTGTCGAGCGGCAGCCTGACCATCACCGTGTGCAACGCCGACGTCGGCTACGTCAGCGTCTGGGGATACGAGCCGGGCGCAGACCTGGCGCTGGGCACGCCTACGGTGGTGGGCGATCCGGACTTCACATTGAACATGACCGGCTACAGCAACCTGCTCACGACAGCCGGCACGACCACGTTCACCATCAACTTCACCCCGCAGGCAAACGGTGTGCGCTCAGCCGTGATCGAGATTCCCCACGGCGATTCGACTGAGCGCGCGCCCTTCCGCATCCAGGTGACGGGCTTCGGCACCAACATCACCGGCGGAACGGGCGGAACAGGAGGCGGTGCTGGTTCTGGCGGTGGCGGCTGCGCGGTCGATGTAAGCGGCAGCACTCTCTGGATGCTGCTCGCTGTGCTGGGTGGAGTGGTCATCGCCACGCGCCTTCGCCGCGCCTGATCGCCTGGAGTCACGCTTACGAAACGACGCCTTTGTGGCGTCGTTTCCATTGGCGGCTGCTTGTCCGGTGACAAGCGCGGGTTACCATTCCGGGATGGTTCGTTCGCTGATCTGCCTTTGCCTGATCTTGCTCACCAGCGGCTGCATGGCCGTGCTGGGCTACGAGCCCACACCGGCCGAGCTGGATGCCATCCGCCGCGGCGAAGACCCGCGCGCAAACGAAAGCGAGCGCAAGCAGGGCAGCGCCGGAGAGTCGACCGACACCGGCCAGACGACCGAAAGCCCACGAAAGTCCACCTACACCACGCCGACCGACGAGCCCGCACCGCAGGAAGGAACGGTCCTGCGCTGGATGGATTCCGCAACGCTAGTAATTGAAGCCGGCGACCGGCGCGAAACGGTCCTCATCCAGGGCGCCAGCGTGTCCGAAGACTTCGGCGAAGAGCAGCGCCAGCTCGATGAGCGCATGAACGAGTGGACTTACGGTACACCCGTTCGCCTGACCTACCCGGTCAAGGACGACAAGGGCGAAGTCATTTTCCGCGACGAGCAAGGCCGCCTGCTCGCCACCATTCGCTAGAGTTTGTTGTCAGTCACGTGTCTGCGCGGGCGTATCATGCCTGCATGCGGGACGTCTCGCCCAATGATCCCTATGCCGAAAGCGGCTCTGACGCGGTCGAGAAGTCGCGCTCGCGCATGAAGGCGAATGCGATCCGGGCCAGCTTTGAGGATGCGGACCAACTCGAGCAGCGCGGGCACTTGCTGATTGCGCGCAGTCGCCGGATGTCGGCGATTGCCGGCGTGATCGTCGGCGCCCTGATTCTGCTTTCGGCAACATTGCTGCTTGTGTGCTATCATGCCTATGACGGCACCCAGGACGGGCTGCTGGTCGGCAACTGGGCAATGCTGGGCGCGCTGGTCAGCATGGGCGCGACGAACTTTGCCTGGGCGTGGCTTTCGCAGCAGCGTCGCCTGGCGGAAGTGGGGCGCAACCTGATCGCGCGGGCCGACTATCAGCGCAAGCTCGCGGCGATGCGCGCGGAAAAGGCGGAGGGAGCAACATGACCCAGCCCTATCTCGAAAGCGGCAAGACGGCCGAGAGGCTGTTACAGGAGCAGCCGGTTGCGGACCGCACTGAGCGGCGCCTGCGGGCGAACCTGCGTGGCTACAAGCAGGTCATCAACGTGATCGGAGTGTTTGGGATCGCGCTCACGCCGCTGGTGGGGGTGATGACGCGAAGCTCCGTCAACGCGGCGCTGGTCGCGCTCAACTTTCTCGTTGTGATCGTCGTGCTCGAACTCATGGAGCGTCGTGTGAAGCACTCACTCCACGAGCATCTCGACAAACGCCGGCCTGACGAAGACGTGGACGAAGCGGCAGACAAAGCAGCGGCCGAAGCAGCGTTCTAGTCAGCCGCGCCGCGTTTTCGCCGCTCGCCACTTCACAACAACATCCTCGACATCCAGCGGTCTCACCATCGACGCCGGACCTTCCAAGATGCGCCGGTTGGTTTCGCGGATGTGGTCGTTCAGCTTGGCGACCGCCCGCCGCACACCCTCCTCGAGCGCGAGGTCCATCATCTGCTCCAGCTCGCGTTCGACGTCGCGGCGCAGTTGCAGCCCGGGCGGCAGGATGCTTACGCCCTCGCGCTTGATCATGTCGCGCGCCCAGTCATCGAGCGACCAGGGGCGGTCGAGGCCCTTGATCGGCTTGCCCTTGCCGGGCAGGTTCTCAAATTCGCCGCGCTGTTCCGCTTCGCGGATCAGCTTGTCTACCCATGTCTCCTGGGGTACTCCGAATGGCTTGCGGGTCGTCATCGCTTAGCTCCCGTTCGGGTCCACGGGGGCGTTTCAGACACCCGCAGCTATTGTAACCCGAATCGCGCACAGGTCACCAAGATCTATGTCGGGGCGAGCTTCGTCAGTGGTGCAGCCTCGATTTCGGGATTACCTCCGCCGCGCGCTGCCAAGTGCGCATCCGGGCGGATCAGGAAGTAGCAGCCGTCTTTGATCCCGAGCAGGTCTCGATGATGGGCCGTGGGCTCTGCCAAGTGAATGGACTTCCAGTCGGACGACTCGGCCGGCAGGTCGCCCACGCACAGCACGGTCGGCCTGACCGGATCGAGCATGGCGTGAAGCGATTCGCCGTCGATCTCGAAGTCCGGCATGCGGTCTCCCGGGCGTGGGTGGCCGCCGCCCGGGCCGCACAGGCTGCTGCCGTGGTAGCTGATTCCGAGCTCCGTGACGAGGTAGCGCGCCCGGTTGCGAATCGGCGGCAGGCTTGCACCCAGCGGCAGCGCCCAGGGTGCAAACCAGCTCCGCGCTGTTTTCGCGAACCAGCCCTGCCCCGCGACAAAGTTGAAGGCCGCATCGGTCGTGCGCAGCAGCGACTCGCCGACCGGGTGACGCTCTTCATGGTACGACTCCAGCAGCGTCTCGGCCGTGGCCGGCGACTTCAGCGCCCACGCCAGTTTCCAGCCGAGGTTCCAGGCGTCCTGGATGCCGGTGTTCATGCCCTGGCCGCCGACCGGGCTGTGGATGTGCGCCGCGTCGCCGGCCAGCATCACGCGCCCGCTGCGGAAACGCTCAGCGATCCGGTGGTGCAGGTGAAAGCGCGCGAGCCAGACCGGGTTGGACAACTCGGCCTCGTAGGGCACGAGGCGTTGGAACACCTCGCGGAAATCGTCGAGCGTGGGCTCGGGCGCGTCTTCGCGATAGCGCCCGCGAGCGGCGATGAGTCTCGAGCGATCTTTCATGGGAAACAGGGCCATGAAGCCGTCGCGGTCCTGGAAGGCCATGAACGCGTCGCGCGGCTGGTCCCATTCGATGTCGAGGTCAACCAGCATGAAGTCCTGCGCATAGGCCGCACCCTCGAACGCGATGCCCTTGCCGTGCCTCACCGCGCTGTGGGCGCCGTCGCAGCCGACGATGTACGTTGCCTCGACGCTGTATTCGTTTTCACCTCTGCAGCGCGCAGTGACGCCGTCGGCCGTCTCCTCGAAACTCAGCAACTCATGCCCGAAGTGGGCCTTGCTGCCGAGCGCTGCCAGGCATTCGTCCAGTGCGTGCTCCGTGCGGCCTTGCTCGATGAACAGTGCCTTGTCAAAGCGGCAGCCCTTGTAGGCCACGTCGAAGATCGGCAACTCGACCTTCAGTTTGCGCTTCACGAACAGCTTTGCGTTGCCGGCCTGGTTGCCCTGGGGCAGCAGGCCGTCGGCAATGCCAAGCTGGTTGAAAATCTCCAGGCTGCGCAGCTGAACCACCAGCGCCCGAGAATACGGTGAGCGCTCCGTGATCTTGTCGATCAAATGAAAGCCCACACCCGCCCGCGCCAGCGAACAAGCCAACGTAAGGCCAGTAGGCCCCGCCCCAACGATCAGCACGTCTGTCCGGGTGTTTTCCACAAGCATCCGCAAACAAAAACAGGGACAGGCACGCACGCGTGCCTGTCCCTGTTTTTGTTACTCGCCGGGGATGCTGTCTTTGGTGCTGGCGATGCGGCCTTCCATGGGGCTGGAAGCGTTGGCGTACAGCTTGCGCGGGATTCGGCCGGCGAGGTAGGCGAGGCGCCCGGCTTCGATACCAGCCTTCATGGCGTATGCCATTCTCAGCGGGTCCTGTGCGTGGGCGATGCCCGTATTCAGCAGTACACCGTCGGCGCCCAGTTCCATGGCGATTGTGACGTCGCTGGCCGTGCCGACGCCCGCGTCGACGATGATCGGCAACCTAAACTCCGGGCGCACGGTCTCGAGGATGATCCGGATGTTGTTCGGGTTCAGCACGCCCTGGCCGCTGCCGATGGGCGAGCCCGCGGGCATTACGCTCGCGACGCCAAGGTCGGCCAGCCGCCGCGCCATCACCGGGTCGTCGGACGTGTAGACCAGCACGGTAAAGCCTTCCTTGACCAGCTTGTCGCAGGCTTCCAGCGTGCCGACCGGCTCGGGCAGCAGGGTCTTGGGATCGGCCAGCACTTCCAGCTTCACCAGTTCGGTTCCCAGTGCCTCGCGTGACAGATGCGCCGTGCGGATTGCGTCGTCGGCGCTGAAGCAGCCGGCCGTGTTGGGCAGGATTTTGTACTTCGACTCGTCCACAAAGCTCAGCAGGTTTTCGGCAGGCGCGCCATCGAGCTTCACGCGGCGCACGGCGACGGTCACACACTCAGTGCCGCTGGCCTCGAGGCAATCGCGCATCAGTTCAAACGTCGCGTACTTGCCCGTGCCCACGAAGAGACGCGAGTTGAAGCTGTAGTTTCCAACCTTCAGCGGTGTGTCGAGTTCCGCGGCCGTTGCAGTCATCGTTCCCGTTTCTTATCCGCCGCCCACGAAGGTGACGATCTCGAGCTTGTCGCCGTCGGCCAGTTGCGTCTGCGCGTACATGGCCTTGGGCACGACGTCGAGGTTGCGTTCCGTCGCGATGCGGTCGGTCTTCAGTGCCAGTTGCTCAATCAACTGCGCGAGGGTCGTGCCCTCGGCAAGCTCATGCGGTTTTCCGTTTACGCTGACTTTCATCGCGTGGCGCCCACCTGAAAATTCAGCCCGCCGTATTTTTCCAGGTCCTCACCCTCGATCAGTTTTACCGTGCCGTCGCCCAGGATCACGGCCGCGGCGATCGGGCCGTTGATCGCGTAGCCGGTTGTGGGCTGGCGGTGCCAGCCGATCTCGACGTCGTAGCACATGACCCAGCGCTCCGGGTCGTGGCCGATGGGCATTTGCGGCTGATAGACGATGGGCTCGCCGGAAAGTAACCCGCGCAGGTCGTAGTCCTGTGCCAGCAGCCCGGACATCTGCAACTCATCCAGCGCGCTCGGCCAGCGTACCCCGCCGCCGGAGGAGCCGTCGTGGTACTCGACCATCGCGTCGGCCAGCACCTGCATGTGCGCGAGTGCCGCGTCGTAGTCACTCTTGCTGCGCGGCATGTGGAAGTTGTCGGGCGGGATGTCCTGCGGCCATTGCGTGACGTGCGGGTCAGGCGGCACGCGGTTGATGCCGATCCAGTACAGCACGCCGCCGGTGACCAGCGCCGTCAGGCAGGCAAGCATGAACAGCAGCAGCAGATTGTTCCCGCGGCGCGGCGCGGGCTGCGCTGACAGCAGAGGAACCTCCGAAACCGGTTTTGGCGCTTGCTCGGTCACACCAACACCTTAACGAGTGCGCTTTGCCTTGCCATACGGGGAACGCTAACTTGAGGGCATGTCGTACCCGCTGCGATTCGAACGCACCCTCGTTTCCAAGCCATGGGCAGGCCGTCGGCTGGGCGAATTGCTCGCCGACGAATTGCCGGAGGGCACCGGCGAAACGATTGAGCTGGCCGATATGCCGGATGCCTGCAGCGTAGTCGCCAACGGCGAGTGGCGCGGGCAGACGATCCGCCAGTTGGTCGGCACACACCGTGACGAGCTGCTGGGCGAGCTCGCGCCGGCGAACGACCTGCCGGACTTCCCGCTGGCGGTAAAGTTCCTCGACACGTCCGAGGCGCTGAGCGTGCAGGACCACCCCAGCGACGTGCGCGAAAACGGGCGACTGGTGCGGCGGGGCAAGAGCGAATGCTGGATCGTGCTGGATTGCGAGCCGGAGGCGGTGATCTACCAGGGCCTGAAGCCCGGAGTCCGCGCTGAAGAATTCGCCGCGTCGCTGACCGGCGGCCACCCGCTGGAACTGATGAACGCGCGCCACCTGTCGCGGGGCGACTACCTCTACAACGAAGCGGGCATGGTGCATGCCATCGGTGGGGGACTGACGCTGCTGGAGATCCAGCAGAATTGCGCTGTCACCTACCGCCTGTGGGATCTGCCCCGCCCGGTGATGCGCGAGATGCACGTCGAGGCCGGGCTGGCGGCCGCGAAGATTGATCTGCTGCTGCCCGGTGTCCGCGGCACGTCAGGCGAAGACGAGTTGCTGCAGGAAGACGGGCCCTTCGGCGTGCGCTCCCTGCGCATTCGCAAGGCGTTTCGCCAGAGCAAGGACTGGCAGGGCTTCACGCTGCTTACCTGTCTCGGCGGCACCTGCGAAGTCACCGCCCGCGACCGCGACAACCTGCAGCCTGCGGTTCTGAAGGCGGGAGATACGGTGCTCTATCCGGCCGGGTTTGACGAGTTCGAATTCTATCCGCAGGGCGAGGCGTGGCTGATCCAGTCGTGGGCACGGGCGTGAACCGCCACGGCGCAAAGTCGCCAAGAAACCGCCCGCTGCCCTTGGCGTATTGGCGTCTTGGCGGTTGAATGGAGTGCAGGAGACGAGATGCTTCTGACACGCGACGAAATGGCGTTTGACTTCAAAGGCGCGAAGTTTGACCGCGTCAAGGATCGCGATCTGCTTGCGTGGATCGCCAGCCAGTTCCTGTACGGCGAAGTCACCGGCATCCAGGTCGGGCACTGGATCCTGCACGCGCCGGACGTGGAGAGCGCCAAGTTCCTCGCCCGCCAGTGCATCGAAGAGCTCCAGCACGTCGACGTCTTCATGGAGTTTTTCAAATGGCTCGACGCGCGCCCGGTGAAGGTGCACCCGGTAGTGCGTTTCCTGAGCGCCGAAAGCGACGACTGGGCCGAGCATTGCGCGCTGGAGATGGCGCAGGGTGAAGGCTTCGTGCTGATGATCTTCTACGCCATCATCCATTGCATTGATGATGAAAAGCTGGCCAAGCGCCTCGACGCGGCCGCGCGCCAGGAAGAAGGCCACGTCGAGTTCGGCGAGCAGCAGACGATGAAAGCCCTCGCGCGCAACCCGAAGCTGCGCAAGCGCCTGCTCGGGCTGCACCTGCTGTCGCTCTGGGTGGTCAAGCGCTTCGAGAAGTGGATCGGCAAGCGCGTCGATCAGGATCACCCGGTGATGCGCCAGATCCCGGAGTATTTAACAAAGATCATCGCGACCACCGACACCCGCCTGCAGCGCATCGGGATGACCAGCAAGCCGTTGGCGGAGTACGGCAAGCTTGAAACCTTCGGCCTGATCTGCGGCGCGGTGACCCGTAAGGCGCTGCGCAAGCTGATGTTCTGGCGCTGGTTCCGCAAGAAGCGCCTGACGCACACCTACCTGCACGACGAATACCTCGCCGAGGTCATGAAACTCGCCGAAATCGAAAACGCCGCCGGCATCCCGGTCATCAAGGCTGCGTAGTGGCGTCGCCTTCCAGGCGAAGAATGGCGCGCACATGTTGCGCATGCCGCTCCAACGTGGTCTGTCAGGAAAAAAGCCTTCTGGTCTGAAGCATCCTGAAACAAAAACGAATAACCGTTCGTTTATAAAAACGAGTGAGCGTTCGTTTTTTATGGATGAGAGACCGAGACATGTTAAGCTTCGTAGAATATCACCATTCCGCCAGGCACCTCGAGGCGCCGACGCATGAAAAGCCCGTTTCCGCCCGCGAATTCAAGCGCGGCGCAACAGGAGGCGTCCTGCCGGGAGACGCGTTGCGCGTCGCCGCGTTTGTCCTGGTGATGGCATTCGCCGCCACCGCCTTGATTGGCGTCGTGGGCGGGGCCACGCAGAAACCCGATGCCCGCGGCAACGCCGCGCGCCAGGAGGCAGGACATGCCCAAAGTCAGCCCCGAGCACCAGGAGCAACGGCGTCAGCAGATCGTTGATGCGGCTGTCGAAGTGTTCCTGAAGAAGGGCTACGGCCGCGCCAGCATGAACGACATCTGCCGCGCGGCTGACCTGAGCGCCGGGGCGTGCTACAGCTACTACCCCAGCAAGGACGAGCTGGTGTGCGCGATCGCCACGCGCTCGCGGAAGCGTACCGCGGAAGAGATCACCAGGGCGGCGATGAAGGACCCGGACCGCCCGGTGCACAGCATCGTGCGGCACTTTCTGGAAGAGCTGCGTGAGCGCAAGAACCTGCAGGCTTACAGCCTCGACTATGACCTGATGTCGGAGTCGAGGCACAACAAGGATGTGCGGGAGATCCTGCGCAAGAGCTACCGGGTGCTGGTGAGCCAGCTCACGGAGTTGATTTCCGAGCGCCAGGACAACGGGGGCCTGAACCCCAAGCTGCAGCCCGAGGCAGCGGCGCGCTTTCTGGTAGCAATCGTGCAGGGTCTGGTGCAGCAGGCCTATCTGGACCCCAAGGTGGACGTGGATGGCTACCTGCAGGTGTTCGAGCAGGTGTACTCGGCAGCGTTCGACGTGTGACGCCTTGGCCTGACCTTGTCGCCACGGGGCGTCCGTAGGGCTACTTGACCCCGTCGCGGTTCAGGGCCGTGAACTTGCCTTCCTTGGTATCAGTGCCGATGAAGAGCAGGTCGTGGTCGCCGTCGGCGTCTCTCACAAAACTTACGCGGTCGGTTTCCCAGGCTGGTTTGTCTTCCTTGCCGGAGCGGATGACGATCAGTTGCTCGCCGAACATGGTGATCAGCGCGAAGTCGCCCTCGAAACTGTCCTTGCCGCGGTCGAGGATCATTTTGCCCGTGGCGTAGACGGCCTTGACGGCGCGCTCGAACTCGAGGTCGTTGGGCTTGCCGCGCTCGACCATCTTCACCACCAGCTCCTCGAGCGCCTTCGTGATGCGCGCGGTGGAATCATCGTTCTTCTTGAACTCGACCTTGCCGAAGTCGTCCTTCGGCAGCCCGTCCTGCACGAACTTGGTGAAGTTGCGGTTGGTTTCCCATTTGCCCCAGATCTCGCGCGACAGCAGGTTCTCCGCGCTGTCCACGAGCACGACCTTCTTCTCGGGCTCGGGCGCCGGCTGTGTCGGCGCGTCCTGTGCGAGCAGCCCGACGACAGACAGCAAACCAAGCGCGATCACGGCCGACAGCAGACGAAGTTTCATGGCGGGTTCCTCATGGGGGACAGGCCCGGGCGGGGGCGTCCCGTTTTCGGGGTCCAGTGCGCGGTCAGTTTAGCAAGTTGGGGCGTCGGCTCTCGGCCCGCGGGCAAAGTTCCGCGCGAAGCCGCGAAGGCGCAATGCGCCTCTGCGACACCGCAGTGCCGGGGTCTTTGCACGACGGCCATCGGCGGGACGCCGATGCCACTATTGGGTAAGGATGCGTTCGCGGCGTTTGGCGAGTTCGTTGCGGTACTTCTCGCGGGCCTCGATGGCGGCCTTGCGCTTGTCCTTGTCCGGGTCGTCCGGGTATTTCACGCGGTGGTGGTACATGCTGGCGAGGCTCTTTGCGAGGCTGTCCTCGACCACCTTCCACTCGGCGATGGTGATATCGCACTCGTCGAACTGGCCGTCGAGCAGCTTGTCGACGATCGCCTGATGCACCATGTTGCGGATGTCGTCCGGGTGTGTGACGCCGCCTGCGAAGCGCGAGCGCGCGGTGGCTTCCACCTGGTCGGCGATTGCGGCGATGGCCGATTCCTTGCTCTGCGGGCGCGGGCCCGGATAGCGGAACTGGCTCATCTCGATCTTCTCGCCTTCCTTGGCCTGCTCTTTGGCCTTGAAGTAGAAGTACTTGATGATGCTGGTGCCGTGGTGGCCGGTGATGAAGTCTTCCAGCACCGGCGGCAACTTGGCCTTGCGGGCCATCAGTACGCCGTCTGAAACGTGGCTCAGGATGATCAGCGCCGACATCATCGGGCTGAGGCGGTCGTGCAACAGCTTTGATTCCGGCTCGTTCTCGGTGAAGAACTCCGGGCGCACCATTTTGCCGAGGTCGTGGAACTTTACGCCGACTTCGCCCAGCAGGGCGTTGGCGCCAATGGCTTCGCAGGCGCGTTTGGTGAAGTTGGCCACGTTCTGGGTGTGTTGCCAGGTGCCCGGCGCGCGCTGCTGCATCAGCGTGATCAGCGGGTGCTCGCCCTCCAGCAGCTCGATCAGGCGCAGATCCGTGGTGATCTGGAAAGCGCGCTCGAAGACCGGCAGCAGGAACGTGCTGAACACGCCGACGGCTGCGCCGATCACAACCGCGCCGACTGCCCAGACGATCAGTGTGAGAGGATCCGACAGCGAGTTGGCCGGCCAGACGTCTTTCGCGCCAAGCAGCGTCAGCGCGACGATGATGCAGCCGACGGCAGCCCCGCCGACGACGCCGACCAGCGCCAGCTTGTAGCGCGAGCGCAGATTGCGTGTGAACAACACGGCCGTGAGCGCGCCGGCCGTAGACACGGTCAGGCGCACGGGAACGAATTCACCGGCGCTGAGCAGCACGAGCCCTAGCGCGAGGGCGGTCAGGATGGTTCCGTCGAGTGCAAAGCGCTGGTCAAACACCACCGCGTAGCTGATGGCACAAAGCAGCAGCAACCCGAACATCACGGCCGGCGTGAGTGCGGACTGGAAGGCCGCAGGGGCCTCCTCGGCGCCGACCAGGCTGATGGTTTGCACGATGGCGCAGGTCAGCAGCACACTTGAGCCGTACAGCATCTGCTTGCGGCGTTCCTTGAACAGCTCCGGGCGGAAGCGGGCGAGGTAGATTCCGTACAGCACGACAAAGCTGGTTACCAGCAGGCCCAGGCCGACAATGCGCTCAGGCTTGAGGTTTTCATAGGGCGCCAGCACAACGCCGAGCATGAGCGCGGAAAAGGCGGTGGCGCCGACGATTCTCGGCGTCCATACGGACCAGTCTATCTGGGTGCTTGCGCGCTCGGTTTCGCCGAGGCGCTGCTCAATGAGGGTGTACTTCTGTTCGTCAAGCTCACTGAAAGCCATGCGAACATCCGGAGCGGCCTAACGGCCATAGCGCCAAGTATACCAACGGGCCTACCCCGTCCAGCCCCAAAGCAGCCTGCCACGCGCGCGGTGTTAGTGTGTGCTAGCCACACGCGCGTTTGCCTTTGCGCTGCTTGGGTTTCTGCTGAGCCATCGGCTTAATTGAACGCAAACTTTCCGATAATCCCGAGCACCGAGTCGAGTTCGTCATCGCTGACATCTGCCAGTATGGCGGCCAGCAGGCTCTCAAACTCGGGGTCGATCCTGGAAAGCATGCGGTGGCCCGCGGTGGTGATCTCGACGAGGTTCTTGCGCCGGTCCGCATGGCCCTTGCGGCGGATGAGCTTGCGGTCTTCGAGCTTGTCGAGGATCCAGGTGGTATTGGCGCGGCTTGCGATCAGGCGCTCGGCCAGCTCGGCCTGCGTCAGTTCTTCATCGCGCTTCTCGGCGCCGCGCAGGATACGCAAGGCATTATACTGGCTTTCGGTCAGGTCGTGGCGGCGGACCAGGGCGGTGACGGCCTTGAACAGTTGCTGCGACGTCAGGATCAGGTGGGCAACGGCGCGGCTGCGTTTGAGGTAGGACTGGCTCATGTTCATCCCCGGGTATTTCGATGGCCGTAGGATAGTTCTATGTCAATGGATTGCGAGGGAGTGGTTGTGCGAGGCAGCGCGCCCTGCCGTGCAGGCGCACGCTTGCTAGACTGAGCAACCATGACCACCACACAGGCCGACGCCCGGGCCTATTCCAAGCCTGCATTCAAGCTCGATTACTCGCGCCTGCGCCGCAACGTGAAGGGTGCCGTGCGCTGGGACGACATTTCACGCGCGCTGTATGCCAGCAGCGCGAGCGTGGTGGAGGTCTGGCCAAGCTGCGTCGTCGAGCCGATGGACGCCGATGACGTGGTCAAGACCATGCAGTTCGCGCGCGAGCACCAGGTGCCGATTACCTGTCGCGGCGCGGGCAGCGGCGTGGCGGGACAGTCGCTGGGGCAGGGCATCATCCTGGACTTTGCGGTTCACATGAATCGCATTCTCGAGGTGCAGCCTTCCGAGGGCTGGGCGCGTGTGCAGCCCGGCGTGGTGAAGGACGACTTTGATCTTGAGTTGGGCAGCTTCAACATGTTCTGGCCGCCGGACCCGAGCAGCAGCCCGTGGTGCACTGTCGGCGCGATGGTCAGCAACAACAGCGGCGGGGCCAAGTCGATCCGCTGGGGAACCAGCAAGGACTACCTGCTTGAGTTGGACGTGCTGCTGGCCGATGGCGAGCGCGTGAAGCTGCGTCCGCTGGAAGTGCTGCCGGAGGGCAAGATCAACTTTCCGCCTGACGCATCAGCGGCCGAGATGCGGCTGGCTGAGGCGACGCTGAAGCTGGCGCGCGAGAACGCCGCGCTGGTCTCCAGAGAACGCCCGGAATCCACCCGCAGCAGCAGCGGCTACAACGTGTTCGAGCTGCTGCACGAAGACCTCAGCGATTCCGACCGTCAGGCCTACTGCCCGCGCGTGGAGTTTGACGCAGCCGTCGGAGCAGGCGACAAGGGCGGCGTGCTGGACATGCCGCGGCTGTTCAGCGGCAGCGAGGGCACGCTCGGCATTCTGCTGGAGGCGCGCCTGCGCGTGCTGAAGCTGCCGCGCAAGCAGGCCGGGCTGACGCTGTGGTTTGACAGCAACGAGGCGATGGCCGAAGGCGTAGTGAAGCTGCTCCCCACGCGCCCGACCAAGCTGGAAGTCCTGGATCGCACCATCATCGACGTCGCCGCGAAGTCCGACCCGCGCGTGGCGGAAGGCATGCCGGACAAGCTCGTCAGCGTCCTGATCGTCGAGTATTGGGACGACGACGAGATGCGCACGCGCCAGTCAGTCAACGACGCGCTGAAGCTGCTGGTGGACGAAGGACCGGCGTTCGAGGGCAAGGCGGCGTACGACGCGACCGAGCTGGAGAAGGCCTGGACCGTCCGCAAGGTCGCCAGCCCGATCCTGAGCCGCGTGAAGGGCGACTACAAGCCGACGCGCTGGATCGAAGACTGCGCCGTCCCGCCATGGAAGCTGCCGCAGTTCATTTCCGGCTTCAAGGCGATCTGCGAAGCCAACGGCTTCAACGCTCACCTGTTCGGGCATGGCGGCGAGGGCAACCTGCACGTCAACCCGTTCGCGAACTGCAAATCCGAGGCCGACCGCGCTCGCATGCGCAAGGCGGCCGACGAGGTGTTTGAGCTGGTGAAGTCGCTGAAGGGCACGATCAGCGGCGAGCACGGCGACGGGCTGATGCGCACGCCGTACCTGCGGCGCATGTACGGCGACGTCTACCCGCTGTTCGAGCAGGTCAAAGAGCTGTTCGACCCGCGCGGTCTGCTGAACCCGCTCAACAAGATCATCCCGAAGGACAGCGAGCGCAGCATCACCAGCTTCCTGCGCGTTGGTGAGGACTACGAGCGTCATGCCACGGGCACCCAACTTGACAAGTCAAGTGTGCTGGACGAGATCGAGAAGTGCCACGGCTGCGGCAAGTGCCGCAACTACTGCCCGCTGATGCGCGTGGGCAAAGAGGAAAAGTACAGCGCGCGCGCCAAGGCCAACCTGCTGCGGGGTGTCGTCAGCGGGCGGCTGGATGCGAACCTGCTGCTGGATGCGGAGTTCAAGGCGAACCTCGACCTGTGCATCGCCTGCGAGCAATGCTTGGTCGAGTGCCCGACGCAGGTGGACATCCCCGGCATCAGCATGGTGTTCCGTGAGCAGTTCGTTGACCGCGAGGGCAGCGGCGGCGTGGTCGCGGACATGCTCAGCAAACCGGACCGCATGGGCAAAGTGGGCCAGAGCATGGCCGGGGTAACCAACAGGCTGCTCAAGAACCGCTTCCTGCGCGGAGTTGCGCAGAGCGTCACCGGCCTCGATGAGCGCCGCAAGCTGCCCGTCTACAAGAAGCCCGAAGGCGTGCGACGCCTGCGCGTGCTGGATGTGCCCGCCGAGCTGCGTACCGCACTGCCGAGTGAAGTCGTCGTGTTCCCGGGATGTTTTGCCGAGTACTACGACCCGGACGGCGAGAAGGCCACGCTGATCGAGATCCTGACGGCGCTGGGCATCACCGTGCACTCGCCCGCGCTGAACTGCTGCGGCATCAGCAAGATCACGCAAGGCGACTCGCGCGGCGCGCGCCAGGACACGCGCGAGAACGTCGACAAGCTGCTCAAGCCGGTGAAGCGCGGTGCGAAGATCCTGTTCAGCGCGCCGAGCTGCATGCTGGCGGCAAAGCGTGAGTGGCCGCGGATTCACGAATCCGAGGCGACGCGTGAGATCGCCGACGCGAGCGTTGACGCCCATCAATTCCTGCTGGAAGTCTTCTCGCATGAGCAGATGCGCAAGCAGCTCAAGCCGCTTGGCAGGCGTATTGCGTGGCATCTGCCCTGTCACAGCAAAGTGCTGGGAATCGGCGATTCGGCCAGGAAGCTGATCGACATGCTGGACGAGAATACGACCGTCAGCCTCAACGCAGGCTGCTGTGGTTTGTCCGGCACGTTTGGGCTCAAGACCAGCAACTTCGACATGAGCATCAAGATCGGCCAGCCGCTGTTTACCAAGATCAACATCGCGCGGCCTGACGTAGTGACAACAAGCTGCGGCGTCTGCCAGACGCAGATTCGCCAGGGCGTGAACACCAGCGAAGATGGCAAAGACGGCGTACAGGTAGTGCACCCGCTGCGCCTGCTGTACGAGGCCCTGAAGTAGCAGCGCCCGCGTCTTCCACCGCGGGCACTGTTAAATGGAACGGGGACCGGCCCCCAAGGGTTCGATCCCCGTTTAGTCCCGGCGTGGGGTCCTGGACTAGAACTCGTCGTCGCTGGTGTCTTCCTTTGCTCCTTCGGGGAAGTCTTCGTCCTTGACGTCGTCGTTGATCTTGGCGTCTTCGAGCTTCATCGTCGCGGGGAAGCTCATTCCCATCAGGCTCATGCTGCCTTCGAGCTCGAGCGCAACTTCGTACTCGCCGACCTTGCCGTACTTGGTCACCTTGATGGTGCCTTCGAGTTTTTCCTTGCTCGCACCCTTCGGCACCGGGTTCTTCGGGTCAGGCTCCTGGCCGGGCAGCCCGCTCATATCGACTTCAGTGGAGCCGGTGATCGAAGTAATACGGAGTTTATCCCCTTTGTCCTCATATTCGAAGCTGAAAGTGACGCGGGCCTTCTGGCCCTGCACGTCCGCGTCCTTGCTGACACTGGTCACCTTGTTCTCGGCGACGGCGAACGTTTCTTCGGCGCGCTTGTCGTCGGCGTACTTCACGACGACGGTCTTGGCGACTTCCTTGGTCTTGTCGCCTTCGCCTTCCTTGATCGGGTCGCCGAACTTGAAGCTGGCCTGCTTGAAGCGAACGTCCCAGGACTCAAAGCCCGTTACGTACGCCAGGTACGGCTCGAACAGGCCCTTTGCCAGCGCCGAAATGTTGCCCAGCGGGCTGCTGCCCGTGTCTTCGTCGGTGCTTTCCCAGATCGCCGCGCCGCCGGTCTTCCACCAGATCTCGCCGCCGAAGGGCATTTCGCCCATGCCGAAGGCGCTCGCGTCGACGCCGATGTCAGCGCCCGCGTGCAGCTTCTTCAGGCCCTCCGCTTCGGCCGAGTAGACGCGGATGTAGGCGCGCTTGAGGAACTTCTCGGCCTTCTCGTCTCCGCGGTCGAATTTGGTCTTGTCGTCCTTGCCCTCGCCTTCCCCTTCGGCGGTCTTCTTGGACTCCGTCTTGCGTTCTTCCTTCGGGTCCTTCTTGGTGTCTTGGGCGAGCGCGAACGGCGTAACCAAGCCGATTGCGGCCACTGCAGCGAGCACTTTCAACATGCGCATCGTGATCTCCGGTTTCAGTCGTAGGTCGTGTCGAGTAGTGCCGACTTTGAGTTGATTCTCACGGGAAAACACCTCAACCAAATTGAAAAACCCCGGGGATGATTCCCCGGGGTTCATCAGTCTCAGGCCGGCAAGCCGGCCGTTGATATCACTACTTGTTGGCCGGGGCGTTGGCCGGGGCAGCGTTGCCGCCGGTGTTGCCAGTGGCCTTGTTGTCAGACGGGCAGCCGGCAACCATCAGGGCGCCGAAGGCGATCAGGACGACCGCGAGAGCGAACTTCTTCATGTCGTAACTCCTGTGTTTTTGGATCGTTAGAATTTTCCGAGCAAACTGCCGCCACGATAGCGCGTGCCGTGCCAAACCAGCACAGGCAATCGGTGCGATCGGTAACTCTTATCGTGGCATGCAGATACGGCGCTTTAGTCTTTTTTCCCGGACGTGGCGCTTTGCCTGGCTGGCAAAGAAATGTGCACGCATGTAATGGAACGTTACGCCCTACTTCGCCAAGCCCGCGACGCCCGCTTCGAGATCGGCATGCTTGAAGGGTGCAACCAGCGAGCGAGTTACCTCGCCGTTTGCGGATATCATGACGTTCGCCGGGATGGCCCCGGGCTCGGCCCCGCCCATGCGGATCAACTGGTCTTTGACCGAGTCCGAGGCGCGTGCCGCATTCAGTCCTTCTGCGCCTGCTCGCTTCAGCCAGTTTGCAACGGACGATGCATCGTCCTTGGGCTCAATCGTCAGCGAGACAAAGTAGACGCCCTTGGATTCGTACTCGGACTTCAGCGACGCCAGCACGGGCGCTTCTTTGGCGCAGGCGCCTCACCAGGTGGCGAAGTAGGTGATGACGACCGCTTTGCCGTCGAGTTCGCCTTTGCCGATCGTGAGCGGTGCACCGTCGAACGTCGAGCCGATCACCATGCCCGCGGCCTTGCCGCCGGGGACGTTGGCGGGCGGGTTGTCGGCGGGGCACGCACTGACCAGCAGCGCGAAGAACAGGGCAAGAGCGGGCAGTGTGTGCTTCACGGCGAATCCTCCGCGTCTGGAACAGGCGCGGCGTCGGAATCCTTCCCGGCTTCCCTCGACGGTCCCCGTGGCCCTTCTCTTAGCGCATCCAGCGTGCGCTGCATGTCGTCAGGCAACGGCGCCTCGAAGCGCACGCGCTCGCCGCTGTGCGGATGCTCGAACTCCAGGCTTGCCGCATGCAGCGCCTGGCGGGCTATCAGCGCCATTTCTCCGGGCTCCGGCTCTGTGCCCATGATTTCGCTGCGGGTCAGCGGCGGCTTGCGCGAATACAGGCGGTCGCCGACGATCGGGTGATTGATCGCCGCGAGATGCACGCGCAACTGGTGCGTGCGCCCCGTGCGCGGCTTGAGCCGCAGCAGCGTAAAGCGCTTGAATGTCTCGACTACTTCCCAGTCGGTCGTGGCGGGCTTGCCGTCGGGGTGAACGCGCTGCATTTCGTAGTGGTCCGGGTGACGCCCGATCGGCATGTCGATGGTGCCCGAAGGCTCCTTCATGCGCCCGCGCACGATGGCGATGTACTCCTTGCTGACAGTGCGCTGCTCGAACTGCCTGGCGAGCTTGAAATGCGCGCTGTCGTCCTTTGCGCAGACGATGACGCCGCTGGTGTCGGCGTCCAGCCGGTGAACGATGCCCGGGCGGATCGGGTCCGGGCGGCTCAGCTTGTTGAAGTGAAACAGCAGCGCATTCGCGAGCGTGCCTCCGCGGCCTGCTTTGGGCGGGTGCGCGGCAAGGTCCGCCGGTTTGTTGATCACGATGATCGCATCGTCTTCGAACAGCACATCCAGCGGGATGTCTTCGGCCGCCAACTCCGGCTGTTCCAGCGCCGGCTTCTCGACGCTGATGACCTGGCCGCCTTCCAGTTTCAGTGCGGGTTTGACCTTGGTGGGGGCAAGACCCTTCACGGATACATGGCCGTCCCGCACCAGGCTTGCCAGCAGCGTCCGCGAGTAGTCGGGCAGCTGCTCGTGCAGGAACCGGTCCAGGCGCTGCCCGGCCGCGCTGTCCGGCACGGTAATCTCGGCTTTGTCGAGTTTGCGGAAGTTCGGTTCCATGGGAGGCCGCTTGCTTCTCGGCGGTAAGTGCTTCTGACACTGCCGGTTGCGGTCACTGTCGACTGTGGCGAGCTGCCTGTCAACCGCTGGTACGGCTTGCCAGATTCGGCTTGTGGGGTACCCTATCCGGCGCTCACTTGGGGCCGAATATTCAGGAGACTTCGATGCACAGGTTCTTGGTCATTCTGCTGTTGCTTGGTTTTGTTGCCGCTGCGAGCGGGGTTGGCACCGGCTGTCGCCAGTCCACCCGCCAGGATCTCGAGGATGACGAAGTTGGACCGGAGAGCTCCGGCCCGTATTCCGCGGACCTGCTTGAGGTCACGGACTCCATCGCCGACCAGATGGACAAACAGAAGATTTCGAAGCGCTTCATCGCGAAGTACGGCGACGCGCCGATCATCGCCGTGATCCGCCCGCAGAACGACACGCGCTTCCCGGAAGTCAGCCAGATCTTCCAGGAAGACCTGCTGGTCGAGTTGATGGACCGCTACACGCGCGACGAAATGCGCTTTTCCCAGCGCGACAGCGACGTGCAGGAAGCCGTCGCCAGCGAAAAGGAAGAGAAGGAAGCCGGCGAGCGTACGGATCGTACCGGCCGTCGCACCAAGCTGGGCGCCGACTACTTCCTGAAGGCCAAGTTCAGCACCCTGTCGATGACCGATGGCGAGTATGAGGACGACACGATCCTCTACACGTTCGAGCTGATCGACACGGAAACGGACGAGCTGATCTTCAAGGGCGGTCACAAGATCCGCCGCGTCTCCGAGAAGTCGGCCGTCTATCGCTAATCCCGGAAGCGGGGCCGCGGCTTGCCGCGGCCCCCTTTCAGAGGGGTGTCTGCCTTGAACAAGACCAGCCTGAAGAGCGGGTTGTTACTGCTTGCGGCACTGTTGGTGTTCGCCGGGTGTTCGTCCGTTTATGACGCGCGAGCCGCGCTGAACAAGGGCGGCTGGCAGCAGATCGTTTCCGACACGCGCGACATGAACGCGTTTCCGGAGCGCGACCAGACCCTCGTACTGAACTACCGCGCCCACGCCAAGATGGCGATGGGATACTACGACAGCTCCCGCGAAGACTTCCTGCGCGCGTGGAACATCATGAACCACGGCAAGGGCGGCGGCGTCTCGAGCGCCTACTTCTTCAGCGAGCGCCAGAAGTGGTGGATGGGCGACCCGTACGAGCGCGCCTTCAACAGCTGGTACCTGGGCATGCTGTACTTCGAGGACAACAACCGCGAAGACGCCATGGCCTGCTTCCGCAACTCGATTTTCGTCGACACCGGCGACCTTGAGAAAGGCGAATATGCGGCCGACTGGTTGCCGCCGTTCCTGATGCGCGTGCGCTGCTACCTCGACCGAGGCGACAAAGACGGCGCGAAGATGCTGCTGGACGAGATCAATCGCCTGCCGAAAGAGCCCGCGAATTTCGACCCGCAGTGCCCGTGGTTCAATCTCGAGTCGCAGGTCGAAAGCAACACGGTCATGATGATCGAGCTCGGCCAGGGCCCGTACTTCACGGCCGGAGGCCACCACGGCAGCGTGCGCCAGATCAACCAGGGGGAATACAGCGAATCGTTCGCCGAGGTGTTCGTCGACGGGCAGTCGCTGGGCCAGGCCTACAAGATCGGCGACACGTTCTACCAGGCGATCACGCGCGGTGGGCGCGTCATGGACGACATTCTGAAGGGCAAGGCAATCGCCAAGACCGCCGGCATAGCAACCGGCGCGGCCGCGATGCACGTCGGGCGCGTTTTGATGACCAGCGGCGGCAGCAAAGGCACTAAGACGGCGGGCGCGATTACGCTCGGTGTCGGCGCGGCCGTGCTGCTGGCAAGCCTGCTGATGAACGCAGAGGCCGACACGCGTGGCGACGTGCTGCTGCCGGGCGAGACGCACCTGATGATGGCCAATCTGCCGCCGGGAGAGCACAAGGTGGAGGTACGCTACTTCGACAACCTCGGACGCGAGCTGCGCAACATGCGCCAGACCGATATCCCGCTGACCGTACCCGAGAAGGGTGACGCGTCGCTGCTCGTGCGCAGCAACCCGCAGTACCAGGTGCCGGCCAGCGACGACTGGCGGGCGATGGACCCGTACGCAAACCTGAAAAAATAGGGAAACCGGGTTCGATCCATGGCGCGCGTCGAAGTTGTCTGTCCCTATTGCCAGAGCATTCAGCAGGTGCCCGAAAAGAGGCTGACGGAGCCGTGGGTCTGCATGAAGTGCCGCGGCACGATCGACGACCCCTTCCTGAACAAGAAGAAGTCAGCCCCTCCGAAGCTGCAGATACCGTTGCACGGCAAGATCATCAGTGCCAGCGGGATTACCAACCTGTCCGAGATCGTGGCGGCCAGCGAGGAGTATTCGCAGGGGTTCGATCCGTCGACCATCCGCGTCCCGCAAGGTTTTCAGCTTGAAGGCTACGTGCCGCCGCCTCCGCCAGGCGCCGAGGCGCGCCGCTGGCGGGCGATGAACTTGCTGATTGTGCTGATGTTCATTCTTGTGGTCGTCGGCGCACTGGTAGCATTCTATCTGCTCGTGCTTCAGCCCACGAAGTAAACGACAACGCGCGGTCGTAACCAGCATCTCGCAATCACCTATCTGAATTGCACAATATTGGATTGCTGACACAGGGCAGCCCGGTGCGGAAGCCCCGGTCTGCGCAGGCGAGCAAATGGCCGCAGTCGACATTACATGTCCTCACTGCAACCGGCGGCAGAAGGTTGCCGAGTACCGTCTCAAGGAGACGGTCTACTGCCTCATGTGCCAGCAGCTCATCACCGACGTCTACCTGTACAAGGTCCCGCCCAAGGAGCAGGAACTTACCATCAAGCTCAAGGGGCGGATCGTAAGCGAGTTCGGTACGACCAAGCTCGATGAGCTGAAATCGAAGTCGGACGGATACACCGGCAAGTTCGAGCCGGTTGACGAAAAAGAAGACAGCACGCAGGTCGGAGTCCTTGAGGACACGAACCGGCTGTTTGAATCCGGCTCGTTCCAGGCGCTGCCGGACCACCACAAGCGGCTCTCGACCGCGGCCAAGACGTACTTGATCGGCGGTATCGCCATGGGCGCGCTGACGATCATTGTGGTGATTGTCGGCGTTACGCTGCTGAGCAGCGCGGGCTCGTCGAAAGCTGACATCGATACATCCGGCGGCGACGGCTCGCGCGTGGAACGCTGGCCCAACGGCAACAAGAAGGCCGAGTGGCACGTCAGCCGCGTCGGCGGCGAAGAACTGCCGGACGGCATGTGGCAGGAGTGGCACGAAGACGGCACGCAGAAGCTGGTAGGACAATACGTTGCCGGGGCACAGGTCGGCGTCTGGCGAAGCTGGCACCCGAACGGCCGCACCCAATCGGAGTCCGAGTACGACAACGGCAAGCCCACAGGCACGTGGACGGAGTGGCACAGCAACGGCGCCAAGGCAAGTCTGGGCAAGTACGTTGACGGCAAGAAAGAGGGCGAGTGGCGCACATGGTACCCCAACGGCGCGTTCGCCTCTTCCGAGACCTGGTCCAAGGGCGAGCCGGTTGGCGACTGGAACACCTGGTACGACGACGGGAAAACCAAGTCGCACGGGCTGTATCTGGATGGGCTGAGGGCAGACCGCTGGGTAATCTACTTCGACAACGGCGTTGAGGAGCGCAGTGAGGTCTGGAAAGAGGGCATCCTCGACGGCGAGACGTTCGGCAACTACCGCAACCGCCAAAGAAGCTTCGAGGGCACATGGAGCGGCGGAAAACGCGCCGGTACCTGGACCTGGTGGCACATCAACGGAGAGAAGGCCAAGGAAGGCGCGTTTGAGGACGGGCTTGAGTCCGGCGAATGGACCGAGTGGCACCCAACCGGCGGCGTGAAGCTGGTCGGCAGCTACGCCAAGGGCCAGCGCACAGGCGAGTGGCGGGAGACAGATGAAGACGGCAACCTCGCGGCCGTGCGACAGTACCGCAACGGCACACTCACGTCGGAGAAGCACTATTTCCGCGGCGTGGAAGTTCAGCGCCGCCGCGAAACATACACGGACGGAACGATCAAGGGCGAGTGGACCGTGCTGGTCGACGTGCAGGGCGCCGACATGAAGCACGGCTACATGCGCACGTACTACCCCGACGGAAAAGTTGCCGAGGTTGGAGCATACGTAAAGGGCGAGAAAGATGGCCCGTGGCGCAGCTTTGATGAGGACGGCAACATCGTCGCCCTTGAGACGTACAAGGAAGGTCGCAAGACCAACTAGCGCCTACCTTGCCGAGAACTCTTCTTCCAGTTCTTCATCCGGGTCGACGGGCTTGGGCGCCTTGGGATCACGCGGGTTGCCGTCCGGTCCGATGCAGTTCTTGACCGGCCCGGAATAGTCCGCGTACTCCTTGCTCTCGCTCAGACGCCACGAGATCTCGTACAGCATCTTGATCACCACGAGCATGTCGTCGTAGTTGATCGTCTCCGGGTCGTCCTCGGCCGTGTGCATGAACTTGTTGATGCCGCCGAACGGGAAGAAGCACGGAATCCCGGCCTGGCTGTAGAACGGCCAGTGGTCCGATGCGGGCATCGGCGGTTTGTCACTGAACTCGACCGTCAACTCAGGAAACAGCGGCGCGACTTCCTTGCAGGTGGCGTCCAGCAGCTTGCTGCAGGACGTGCCGTCCATCGTGAGCTTGTGCTGCTCGATGCGCCCGATCATGTCGATGTTGATCATCGCCACGACCTTCTCATGCGGGATCAGCGGGTGCCTGCAGTACCAGGCGCTGCCCAGCAGGCCTTTTTCTTCACCGGTGAACGTGAGGAAGAGGAATGAGCGTCGCGGCTTCCTGCCGCTCTGCGCGAGGGCTTCCGCGATCTCCAGTACGGTCGCCACGCCGCTGGCGTTGTCGTCCGCGCCGTTGTGAATCTGGCCCATGGCCGTGCGGGCGTCGCGCGCGCCGAAGTAGCCGTAGCCCAGGTGATCGTGGTGCGCGCCGAACACGATCCATTCATCCGTCTCGCCTCGAATCATGCCGGCGACGTTGCGGTCCTGCTCGTGCACGATCGTGGATCTGGCCTTGAAGTTCACCCGCATCGCCGACAGGTCCGGGCGTGCGGCAAGGTCTGCGTCGTCGAATGCTTTCTGGACACGCTCGGTCTCGCCTTCGCCACCGAGCAGCGTGTCGCAGGCGTCCACACTGATGTGGAAGAACGGCAGCGATGCCTCGCCCGGTTTCACCTCTCCGAGATCAAGCTCAAGCGGTGGGGACTTGTCGCCCGCGTCGGGTGAAGGCAACTGGCGGCGGTTGTCGCTGCTCCCGAGGGAACGCGGCGCCGTCACCATCAGGACGCCCACCGCGCCCGCGGCGCGGCAGAGGGCTTCCTTGGTCTGCAGGTAGGCGTTGCGCGAAAACGGGTTGCGGCCGGACTTCATCCACGGGGTGGGCTCATAGCGCATGATGAGTGCGATCTTGCCCTTCAGGTCCACGCCTTCCATGTCGTTGTAGCTGTGGCTGCTGTCGTTCACGGCGTAGCCGGCGAATACGATCTCGGCGGACTCCAGCTCAAGGCTCGATTCCGCGCCGCCGGTGCTGACGAAGTCCTCGCCGTACTTCAATTCGTGGGCTCCGTCTTCGGTCTTCCATGACAGGGTCGGCGTCTGTTCCCACGCGCGATGGCGCAGCTTCACTGTCTGGTACCAGCCGCCGTCTTCGCCCGCGGGCTTCACGCCCGCGCGCTCCATGCGGCTTCGGGCGTAGGCGCTGGCGACGAGCGATTCCGGCCGGGTGGTTTCGCGCCCGACCATTTCGTCGCAGGCCAGGAAGTAGACGTCGCTCTTGATGTCCTCGAGCGTAATGCTGTCGATGTTCGGCGCCGTGGGACGCTCAAGGGGCGAATCGTTCGCCAGCACGTTTGCGCCCAGCGAGACCAGCAATGCTCCGGCGGCGAAAAGCTTCCATGCTTTCATGCGGCAACCTCTATTGTTACGCGTTATGCGGGCTTGTAATCCTGTGGGTTACGCGCATTATTACGTACTTACCCCGCGCGTTCCCCGGAAATAGACAGTGGAACGGACTACCTTCACCTTAGTGGCCCTGCTGGGCCTGATCCTCACGGGCTGTGCAAGCAGCGGCGGGCGCAGCGGTGTGGACATCCGCCCCGTGACCATGCCGGAGTGGAGCTACACCGGCGAGCACCCGGACTATCCGTCCTCAGAGTACGTCATCGCCTACGGGCTGGCGCGCAACTCGAAGGACGCGTCCGAGGCGGCCGAGAGGCGCCTGGAAGTGCTGATCTGCGACCACGCGATTAGCCCGCACCAGACGCTGTTCAAGGACACCCGGTTCAGTGACATCGTGGTTGAGCCCGCGGCCTGGTTCCAACTGGGCGAATTCGGCAACGCGATCAAGGCCGACGGCGTATCCAACGGGTTTGAGGCGGTCGCGGCTCGCGCCATCTCGAAGAATGAGTTGAAGCTGCGGGCGCTGGCGCTGCTGCCGGCGGCGCAGGATGCCCTGGCAGCGGAGCCCCAGCCGCCCCGCGGTCTTGGCAGCATTTCCAAACGCATGGAAATGTGGGGGAAGTATTTCCTGCTTTCCGTCCGGGTTGTCGCGCTGGAGTTGCTGGCCAGCGACACCCTGAACCGTACGGCGTTCGACAAGGTGGAAGATTCCCTGATGGCGCTGTGGGAGTTGCCGGCGCTGGTGAAGACCGATACCTCCGGCAGCGGCCAGCACGTCCGCATTCACGGCGGCTGCGACCAGCCCATTGAGCTCGGCGCGTATTTCCGGGGCAAGCCGGTGGCAGGCGCGCCGCTGCAGTGGGGCCCGGGGCCCGGGTTCCGCGGGACGATCGAGGGCGATGCCGAGTTGGACGAGTCCGGACGCGCCACGGCGAAAGTACTGTACCTGCAGCCGACTGGCGACGACTTCGGCTACGTCGCGGCACGGCTGGACATCAACCGTGTCGTCGGAAGACAGACCGGCATCGCCATGAATGTATGGCTCTGGCAGGTGAAGCTGCCTTCGCGCAACACCGGCGAGTTGGTGCTGCGGATCAACGAGACCGAAGGCGGAGACCAGGCCGTTCCCGAGCCGATGTTCGCGCCCGAAGTACGAAAATGGGGGGAAGGGCGCAAGCTGTCTACGTCCATTCAGAAAGCGGACGACGATAAGTTCTCCTACCACCTGCTGCTGGAGGGGGACGTCGACGTGACCCCGACGACGGACGGTGAGATCCCCAGCGCGTATGTGGCGGGCAACTTCACACTGTCGGACATGGAAACAGGCGAAGTGCTGTTCCGCTACGCGCTCGGGCTCAGGCGCACGGGCAAACCCGGAAACACCGAAGCGTCCGTAAAACTGCTCGCCATGCAGGAAGGTGCCGCCGAGGTGATGTCGGAGTTCGCCTCGCGCATCCTTGTAGCGCTTCCCGGCCCGGACGAAGAATTCGGGCGTGAACGTTGAAGCCTATTCGCGCGTGTTCACGGCCGTCTTGTGGAACGTGTGCAGGTTGAAGAAGAACGCGTCGTGGAAGTAGTGCGTCAGCAGCAACCCGAACCCGAACAGATAGTACGCCTGCAGGATCGCGCCGGGGCGGTAGTTCATGGTGCCGACTTCGCCGCTGCCGCCGAACATGCCGACGCCCTGCACGTTGCTGAGCACCATGGCAACCAGCAGGATGATCCCGATCAGCCCGACCACGATTCCGAACGCCACGCCGTAATAGCGCGCGCCGCTGCGGTCATCGGCCGCGAGCCACTTCACAAACGGGTTCTGCTTCACGCCCTTCTTGATCTGGGTGCGCGTGATGAACCAGGTCAGGGCGATGTACTGGAAGCTGTGCCACAGGTTGAAACCCTGGAAGCTTGAGTCCAGGTTGGGCAGCAGCGGGCAGAACAACCCGATCGCGATCGCGAACGTGATCAGCAGGAACTTGCCGGTCTGCAGTGTGCCCGCGCGGTGCTCGTGTACCGTCTTGGTGATCCACAGCGTCAGGGCGATCACCAGCGCCGCCGTGTTCACCATCCAGAACCAGTCGCTCAGGATGAAGTCCGGCAGCAGCGGGTGCGCGCGCCCGATGTTGAACTTCAGCGACCGGGCCTGCTCAAGCCCGAACCACTTGGTCGCCCAGGCGAACGCCATGCTGTTCTCATTCACCATGACCATGCGGAAAGTGCTGAGCGGATATAGCGGGAACAGCACCGCCCCGATATCGATCAGGCGCGAACGCAGGCTCGGCTTCGTCCCGTCACGGTCCTGATAGAACCGGATCAGGTAGGATAACTGATGAATGATGTGCAGGCTGGCGATGAAGAAGAAGCCCGTAAGCAGCAGCTTGCGGGTCAGCTCGCTCGACAGGGCCATCGTGGCGACAAACGGCACAACGGCAAAGCTGGCGAAGTACCAGATCTTCTCGCGGCGGCGGAACTCGGGGTGCAGCCAGGTTCGCGTAAACGTCACCCAGACGTGGGGCCCGCCGACCAGCACCATGACGAACAGGCTTACAATGTCCTCAGCGGCGCCGTTACGGGTCACGGCATCCATGGCCGAGTAGCGCTCGAGGAGGTACAGGGAAAGGTAGTAAACGAGCGGCGGCAACGGAGCCAGCAGCGCCGGGAACAGCAGCCAGCGCTTGTCCCAGCCCGGGGAGTGGATCCAGCCTTCTACCGCCTGGCGCGAATCCTGTGCGCTGCGCGACGCAAGGGGAGCGCCTACCGCAACCTGCCCAGCCATGCAATGTCCTCGAGAGTCCCGATATTCGTCCGGGATGGTAGGGCAAAGCCGGGTTCATGGCAACGGTGAACCACCCCGCATTCCCTAACCAACCCTTGACACGACAAGAGCTGCGGCGCACACTGGTGTTTACGCGTCAATAGTGGCGCGCGAGGAGGAGAACCCGTGGCCGCAAATCAGAAGCAGTCCGTTGACTCGGCGACCGTCGCCCGCAATTTCATCAACCAGTACGGAAAAGCCAAGTTCAAGCGGTTCATCAAGCTGCTGAAAGACGGCACGAGCGGCGAAGCGATCGCCGACGAATACGGCGTTTCACGCGAACGCGTCCGCCAATGGAAGAACGCGTTCGGCATCGTCGTCCAGAGCTACGACGTGGACCCGGACATCCAGAAACTGGCCGGCTTGCGCTAGCCTTCCCAAAACAATCGTCTGACGCCTGCCTTGTGCCGCGAATCGTCGGCATAATGGCCCCATGGCATTGCCCTTCATCGCCATCTACGGCATGGGCCGTTTTGGTCGTGCCCTGGCGGGTGCGCTTGACGCGCGGAAGCTCCCGCTTGTGCGCGTCGGTGGACGGGGTGAGGCCCCGCCGGACTGGAACACACTCTACGCGCGGGGGCCGGCGGCCTTCCTGCACGGGCTTGAGCCCGGAACTCTCGTGATGCTCGCCTTGCCCGACGACGCCCTGCCGGGCGCCGCGACTGAATTCGCCGCGCTCGCCGGTGCTGCGGGCCTGATGTTCGTGCACCCATCCGGATCACGCGGTACGGAGGCCCTGGCGCCGTTGGAGGCGGCCGGTGCCCGAACCGGCGTGTTTCACATCCTCCAGAGCTTTCCAAGGCAGGACGGCAGCGGGTTGATCGCCGGCAGTTACGGGTCGGTCGGCGGCCAGGTCATCCCGGACTTGCTGGAGCTCGCCGGCGCGCTCGATGTAGCGGTTGTCCAGCTCAAGGACGAACAGCGCATCGCATATCACGCAGCCGCGGTGCTTGCCAGCAACGCGCTTGTGGCGCTGCTTGACGTCGGGCGCGGGATTCTGGTGCAGGCCGGAATCCCGGAAGAAACCGCGGCCCGCATGCTTACGCCGCTTGCGCGGGGCACGCTCACGAACGTCGAGACAACGGGGATCGAGCAGGCTTTGACCGGGCCGGTTGTGCGTGGCGACGTCGGTACGATTGCACGCCATCTTGCCGCCCTGACCGGTCCTGCGCGCGAAGCCTACGTCGCGACGATGCGCGCGGCGGCCGACCTTGCTGAACGCTCAGGCCGCCTGAAGGACCCCGATTTGGCCGCGATCCGCGAATTGCTGGAGAGCGCATGATCGCCCTGCTGCGGGCCATAAATGTGGCGGGCCACAACATCGTGCCCATGGGTGACTTGCGCGCCATGTTCGAGGCGCTCGGCTTCTCCAGTGTGAAGACGCTGCTGCAGACGGGCAACGTGTACTTCTCCGGCAAGGCCACTGAGCCGCAGCTTGAAGCGGCCTTGAAGAAGCACACGGGCGTGGAGACGGATTTCATCCTGCGCGCCGACAGCGAGTTTGACGGCATCGTCGCAAAGAACCCGTTTCCCGGGGTCGCTGCGGATGAGCCGGGTAAGCTCGTCGTGATGTTTCTGAAGGACGCCCCGAAGGCGGCGGGCGTAAAGCGCCTCGAAGCCGCCATAAAGGGGCGCGAGACGGTAAGGCCCGTGGGCACGCAGCTGTACGTCCACTACCCGGACGGGATCGGGCGCTCCAAGCTGACGATCAAGCTGATCGAGAAGCACCTAGACGCCAAGGGCACCGGGCGAAACTGGAACACAGTGCTGAAAATCGCAAGGCTGGCCGAAACCTGAAAACGAAAGCGGTCGCCCGCAAGGGCGACCGCATGTCGATAGTGGAGCGGGTGATGGGACTCGAACCCACGACCATCACGTTGGCAACGTGATGCTCTACCACTGAGCTACACCCGCAATCGGGCCGCGAATGATAGTCACGGCCAACACAGTGTAAACCCCCGGCCAAGGCGTTTCACCCGGGCGTCGGAAGATGTTTCCAATTCGAACACCGGGTTAGTTTTGCCGCGCGACCGGTATCACGTTCCCGTCCACAATGCGGCATGTTAAGATCGGTGCAATAAGGCTGGGCAACAACTGCAAGAACGTGCCAATGTCGGACGCAATCACATTCAGTTGCGCGGGGTGCGGCAAATCGTACCGCGTTGCAGCCAACTACGCCGGACGTGAGTTCGCCTGCAAGGATTGCGGCACCCGCCTCAGTGTGCCGACCTCCAGCCAGAACGAGCCCGGTCCGAACGATTCCCGTGTTGAGCTGGGCTCCGGCGGCGAGGTGATGCGTCGCACTACATCAGGGCGCCAGGTCGCAGCCAATCCCACCAAGGTATTCGTGAAACAACGCGAGACATCCGCCCGCATGGTGGCTGTCGGCGCGGCGGAGCCGGTGGAAAAGAAGTCAGGCAAGGGCGCCCTTATCGGCGTGGTAGCGCTGCTCGTGCTGGTTGGTGGTGGGCTCGCCGCGGCCTTTGTCATGGGCGCGTTCAATGGCGGGGCCAACACAGGCCCGCAAGCGGCGCAGGATAATGGCGCAAAGACCGGGCCGCAGCCGCAGCCCGAGGACGTCCGCGACAAGATCCTGAAACAGGTCGATGTGCCGGGCCAGACTGCGGCCGATTTCGTGCAGCTCCTGAAGCAGGCTGACGAAGCCAAGCTGGATGACATCGACGTTGTAATGGTGGCCAAGAAGCTGGTGGGGGCGATTAGCAGCGAAACCGGCGCAGGGTTCAGCGACAATGACCTGTTGCTGCTCGCGGCGCGCATGGAAAAGCTGAATGCCCGCGCCGACGCCGACACTCTCTACATGGTGATCGTCGCACGGAATCGCGCCAAGCCCGAGAAGCCGCCGGAATTCAAGCAGGCGCACGCGCGGCTCGGCCATGTCTGGATCGACCTGGAAGCGCCGATCATGCACGCCGCCGAACTGCGTGATACCGGCGTCGTGGATGGCGTGGACAAGTTGCACGACGAGTTGCTCGAGATCGAGGAACGAGCGGATGAGGGCTGGGTGGCCCCGATCGACAAGACCCACTATGACGAGATCGGCGCGAAGCTTGCCGACGCGCAGAACGAGTACGACCGCATCGCGCGCGAGGATCCGTTCCAGCTGGAAGTCGCGCGTGCCAAGAATCGCTTCAAGCTGGAGAAGATCAGCAAGATCGGCACGTGGTCCGTCTTCAGCCGCAAGCCGTATGTGATTTTCTGCCAGATGCAGGGCGATGAAACTACGGACGAACAGGTCGAGGCGCGCATCAATAGCGCCCTGACCGCAGCGACGCAGTTTCCCGATTTCTTCAAGGAAACGGTTGCCGACCCGCTCAAGCTCAAGCGCATGCTGCCATCCGCGCTGGAGGGCGAAGCGCGCGAGGCGGCGCCTTTCGAAATCCTGTTATTCCGCGACGCGTCCTACATGAACGCCTACCTGCGCGAGAAAGACATCAAGCACATCGACGCATCCAAAATCAGCAGCCTCACGGAGCCCGCCACAGGCCGAATCAGCATGGTCTATGAGGACGAGCTCACGAGCCTCGGGAAGTTCCTGCGCGTGCTGGTGGACTGCGCGCTGTACAACTACAGCCCGCATGCGCCGACCACGCAGGCTGAAGACGACGCGTACAAGGGGTTCAGCAGCTACTGGCTAAATTCGTACTTCGCCGCGGCGCTGTCGTTTGTGAAAGCGTCGCCGTCGCGCGACCAGTTTACATACTTCATCAACGACGCCCGCGTAAGCGCCCTGACCGCGCGCCTCCTGAACCCGCACAAGGTGGCCGAAAACGGCAAGATTGATTCGTTCGGCGGCCCGGCGTTTACAGCCAGGCAGATCATTGGGTTGACGAACCTGGACGACGCAAAGCCGATCCTGCGCGCCAATCTCGAGGGCTACGGCGGCTGGGAGAAGAACAACCTCGACATCGTCAGCAATGACAGCAACACAAGAAGCCTGCTCAGCAGCTACATGCACGCGCTGTTGCTGTTCACCTACTACGGCAAGACGGGCGAAGAGCCCAGGTATCGCGACGAACTGCTGAAGTTCATCCGCATGGACCTGGACGGCGAAGTCGACGCCGAGAACCCGCTGCCCGCATTTGAGAAGGCGTTCGGTCTCGACGAAGCCGGCTGGAAGACCTTTGAGGCCGAGTTCATCACCTGGCAAAAGGGCGAGTAGCTTCCCCGTTTGATTGACGGAGAAGGTGGCTATATTGCCGCCGGAGAGAGCGTTGCCCCTTAACCCTGAAATCCGCGATTACTGCCGCGAGGCTCTGCCGGCCGTTTCCCGCACGTTTGCACTCGGGATCGAGTTGCTGCGTGAGCCACTGCGCGATGAGATCGGCGTGGCGTACCTGATCTGCCGGATTCTCGACACTATCGAAGATACCACCGAGCTTCCCGCCGACGCGCGCGCTGCCATGCTGGTGAACTTTGCCGAGACGATCGGTGACCCGCACAACTGGCCGATGCTTGCGGCCGACGTTGAGAAGATGTTCGCGGATCCCGCCCTCGCCGGCAGCGACCACGAATTGTGCCGCAACACCACGCGCGTCCTGCGGGCGTACTACGAGTTCCGCCCGGGCGCGCGGCAAGCGATGCACACCAGCATCGTCGAGATGGCCAACGGGATGGCGGAGACGGTTCGCCGCGAGATGCGCGGCGAGGGTCTGCGTCTCGATGACGAAGAAGACCTCAAGCGCTATTGCTATTACGTGGCGGGCACGGTCGGCAAGCTGCTGTGCAATGAGTGGGCGCTGGACCGCAAGTCGATCACGCCGGAGATCAAGGCCGCGCTGGACGAGCGCGCAATCAACTTCGGTCTGGGCCTGCAGGTCACGAACATCATCAAGGGCGTGACGGATGACATCGGGCGCGGCGTCGCGTATGTGCCGAGCAAGCTGTTCAAGGCGGCCGGCATCGACCTGCAGACGCTGCTTGATGACCCGACCGATCCAAGGGGGCGCGAAGTGGTCGCGGGCCTCGCCGAGATGACACTGCTGTGGCTTGACGAGGCGTTGGAGTACACGGTGACGATCCCGGCGTCCGAACGCGACATCCGTCTGTTCTGCGCCTTGCCGCTGGTGTTTGCCGTACGGACGCTCGCCCGCGCGCTCAAGACCACAGACGTCTTCAGCGAAGAAGTCCTCAAGATCACGCGCGATGAAGTGAAGGCAATTCACGCCGAAGTAGACGCCGCCATCTCAGATGACACCGCCCTGCGCGCCATCCACCAGCGCGAACGTGCTGAAGTAGTAGCCCAAATCGAAGCCGCCCGCACCGCCGCCGGTAGTTAATTGCCCACGAAGACACACGAAGGTGCACTAAGATCATACGACTCGGCGCATCCACTCAAGCTTGCCCATGCTTCCGAAGTTGATGAGCAAACCGACTCGTTTGCCTGTCGCGTTGAGGTAATTGATGAGTTGGGCCTCGTCCTTCGTAGTTAGCTTTTCGGTGGCCTTCAGCTCGACGATGACCTCGCCGAACACGAGCAGGTCTGCCTCGTATTCCTTCTTCAAGAATCCGTCTTTGTAGCGAATTCGGAGCCGCTTCATGGCTTCAAACGGAATACCGCGCGTGCCCAATTCGACTTCCATTGCCTCCTAGTAGACGGCCTCAAGAAATCCGTGACCCAGAATGGTGTGGACCTCCATTGCAGCGCCGACGATGGCGTACACCTCCTCTTTGAAAAGGAGTTCCTGTTCGTTTGCCACCTTGGTGCTCCTTCGTGTGTCTTCGTGGGCTGACACTAGCCTTTCAGTGCGGATCGAGACTCGTCGACCGTGTTGAACTTCACGCGCGGCCGGTTGCCGGGTTTGCCGCGCTCGATTTCGGCGGTGTTCATCTTCTGCCACTCATCGAACAGCACGGGCGTGCAGTCGCGGGTCTTGAGGAACTCGGCCACGTCCTGCGGCTGGCCTACGCGGCGCAGGTTCTTTACGTCTTCGAGCATCAAGGCGACGGTTTCTTCCGCGTCCTTCTTGTTGGTCCCGATTACGCCCGTCGGGCCGCGTTTGGCCCAGCCGACCACGTACGCGCCGGGCAGCAGGTCGCCGTCGTTGTTCAGCACGCGGCCGTGGTCATTCGGAATCGTGCCCTTCTTCTTATTGTAAGGCACGCCCGGCAACGCAACGCCGTAGTAGCCGACGCTGCGCAGAACCATGCCGGCATTGAGCGTCTCGAACTCGCCGATGCCATCGCAATTGAGGTAGCCGTCCGGCGTGGAGACCAGCTTGTTGCGCTCGATCTTCACTTGCTCGACCTTGCCGTTGCCGTTGATCTCGACCGGGCTGACAAGAAAGCGGAAGTGCACCTTGCGCGGCTTGTCGCCTGTGCCGCGCGAAGCGTACTCGCGCAGGATCTCGACGTTTTGGCGCGTGAGCCTGTCGCCGTCGACGGCCTTCTGGCTGTCCGGGTCCAGCTCAAGCTCGGCGGGCAGCACGACCGGGTCGGCCATCTCGAGGTGCCCGAACTCCTTGATCTCGGGGTTGGTGAATTTCGCCTGTGCCGGGCCGCGGCGTCCGAGCACGTAGATGTTTTTTACCTTGCTTTCCTTCAGTGCTTCCAGCGCGTGGTCGGCGATGTCGGTTTCTTTCAGCTCGTCGTAGGACTTGGCGAGAATGCGGGCCACGTCCATCGCCACGTTGCCGACGCCGACTACCACCACGCCCTCGACGTCGAGATTCGGCTTCAGGTGAACGTAATCCGGGTGGCTGTTGTACCAGGCGACAAATTCGGTGGCGCTCATGCTGCCGCCTAAATCTTCGCCCGGGATGTTCAAGTTGCGATCACTCTGGGCGCCGGTGGCGAACACCACCTGGTCGTACAGCGGGCGCAGGTCATCCAGTGTGATGTGCTTGCCGAACTCGACGCAGCCGAAGAAGCGCACGCGCTCGTCCATCGCGGTCTTTTCGTAAAGCGCGGCCACGCTCTTGATGCGCGGGTGGTCGGGCGCGACGCCGTATCGGACCAGCCCGTACGGGGCAAACAGCCGGTCGAAGATGTCGACGCGGACTTCCACGTCGGTCTGCTTGATCAGCGCGGCGGCGGCATAGAATGCACTGGGGCCTGCGCCGATGATGGCGATGCGTACGGCACGATCCGGCATGGCGTCTCCTCGAAGTCGGCGCATTGTCGCTAGACTCGCGCGACAGGCAAGCGTCTCAAGCCGACTAATCGAAACCCCGGAACATGCGGTAGCGCCCGAGTTGCAGGCTGTCGAACTCGTCGTCGTCCGCGCTGCGCACGACCCCGATTTCCGCAAGTGCTCGGTCTATGGGCCAGACTTCGGGTGCCGGATCGTCCGTGTTTGACCAGGTCCATGGGATGGTCCATTCGCCTGCCGAAATCACGCCAGCGCCCTGGCCGCCGGCGCCGCCGAAGTACTCAGTCTGGAGAATGACGAACGGCGCAGCGTGTGAAAGTCCTTCAACGGCGACGATCAACCCGGCGAAGAACTCGGCGGGCACCTCCAGGCGCGATGTGCCGCCGAGCGCGCGCAACTCATCCTCGAGCTTCGAGATGCTGAGCGGCAGAATCGCAAACCCTTGCGGCGCGGCGATGCAGTGGCCGTGCTTGAAACATCCCGCCAATTCTTCGATGGCGGGCTGCCTTGCAACGACGGCCTGGATGCTGTGCGTCATGCCGCTCCTCTACGCCCCGGCCGCGCGGATCCGGTCCACTGCTGACTGCATGTCGGCCGGCATGGGCGCCTGCAGCTCAACGACTTCCTTGGTGCTCGGGTGGGTGAATTTCAGGTAGTGGCTGTGGAGTGCGCAGCGGCTGAGGATCAGCGCGTCATTGTCACCCCGCGGCACACGCTCGCCCTTGGCGATTGCTTCGAACTCGTGGCGCTTGTCGGTGTCCACTGCGCGGATGCGTTCGGTGACGTCGGCGTCGGAGTCGCCCTCATGGAACCCGTACGGCGACTCGATGCGCGTCGGCTCCGGGGGCGGATCGCGCAGGTCTGACTCCAGCAATTCGTCGCGGATGCCGTAGTGGTGGTCGCAGACAAGCGGGTGGCCTATGGCCTGCATGTGCACCCGGATCTGGTGCATGCGCCCGGTGTGCAGGCGGCATCTCACGAGTGTGAATCGCCGAAAACGCTCCACGACCCACACCTCGGTGCGGGCGTGCTGCCCTTCGGGATCAATGCGGCGCAGCATCGTGACTTCGGCGTCCAGGTCTTTGCCGATGGGCAGGTCGATGAACTGGTGATCCTGCTGCACGACGCCCTCGACCAGCGCCAGGTAGTCCTTCACGACTTCCTTGTCTTCGAGCGCTTTGCCGAGCTTGCCGGTGAGCTTCGAAGTCTTTCCGCAGATGATCAGCCCGCTGGTTTCCTTGTCGATCCGGTTGACCAGCCTCGGGAAAACATCCGTGTCGCGAAAGCGCACGTGCAATGCGTTCAGCAGCGTAG
Source organism: Planctomycetota bacterium (assembly GCA_020638675.1). GTDB lineage: Bacteria > Planctomycetota > UBA8742 > UBA2392 > UBA2392 > JACKID01. The sequence goes on along the minus strand of JACKID010000002.1, from coordinate 14,700 downwards.
TGTAGCGATAGCCGCCTGTGGGGTGCACGATCAGGTGCGGCGGCTTGCTGACCACGAACATCCCGTCATCTTCGTAGATGATCTCGTAGGGGATGCGCTCCATCTCCGTGATGTCTTCATGGGGCGGCGGCAGGATCAGTTTGATCACGTCGCCCGCGCGCAGTTTCTTGCCCGGCGCGACCGGCTGGTCGTTCTTGAGCACTCGCTCTTCGTCAAAGGCGACGGCGGCCTTGTTGCGCGACAGCCAGGGGGTGCGGTCCAGCACGAACCTGTCGACGCGCATGCCTTCCTGCGGCAGCTCGACCTTGAAAACGCGCTCGGTTTCCACGACGGAGAGGTCCGCCGGCGGCTGCTTCTGCATCCGCTTGCGCCGCATGATCTTGCCGAGACGTCGCTTGTCCTTGGTCATAAGGCTGCTGGCTGTTGGCGATTGGCTCAGGCTAATAGCTAACAGCCAATAGCCAACAGCCCCGCGCATTTGCATCCTGCCGGGCAAACGAAGTGTGGTTGCGCAAGGGGACCCGACATGGCCGACAGCAGCATGGACATCATGGCAAGCGTGGATGTGCACGAGATTGACAACGCCTGGCAGCAGGCGATGAAAGAGATCGGCCAGCGCTGGGATTTTAAGGGCAAGACCGCGCTGCTTGAGTGGGAGAAGGGCGACAAGAAAGTCACCGTCACCGCCAGCGACAAGATGGTGCAGGAGGCCATGCTGGACATCTTCAAGACCAAGCTGGCCAAGCGCGGCATCAACACCAAGGCGCTCGAGCTGAAGACCGAAGAAACCGCCAGCGGCGGTGCGCTGCGCCAGATTTACACCATCGTGGACGGCATCCCGTCGGAGAAGGCCAAGGAAATCACCAAGATGATCAAGGCCGCAAAGTTCAAAGTGCAGGCCAGCATCCAGGGCGACGTTATCCGGGTGTCCGGCAAGAGCCGCGACGAATTGCAGGCCGTCCAGCAGGCCGTGCGCGAAATGGACCTGCCGCTGCCCATCACCTTCGGCAACTACAAGTAGCGTGGGGCGGGCTGCCAGCCCGCCTCGCTTTTCCAGCAATACGCTGAAACTTCGGCGCGTTACAGTGCCACTATGAACGCGCCGGCTATCAAATCCCGCTTGCCTGCAGTCCTGTACGCGCCCGATGGCACGCGGCGTGTGGACTATCGCGCCGTCGTCGGGCTGGCCTGGCCGCTGTTCGTGCAGTTCGGAGTGCAGGCGTTTCTCAATGTCGTGGACACGTGGTTTGTCGGGCGTCTCGGCGCCGATGCCGTGGCCGGCATGAACGCGGTGAACTTCTCGTCGTTCACGCTGCTTCTTCTATTCGGCGGAAGCGGCATCGCCGTGCAGACCATCGCAGCCCAGCGCAACGGCGAAGGGAGAAAAGCACGGGCATCGCAGGCGGCATGGCACGGGGCGTACTCGGCCGTCGTGCTCGCGCCGCTCGCCATCGGCATTGCCCTGGCCGGGCGGGACATCTTCGACTTTTTCGCCCTGCCGGACACGGTTGTGACCGCGGCCTCGGACTACTGGCTGCCGCGCATGGCCGGCGGCGGGCTGGTGGTTGTCTACTTCGCCCTGAGCAACTTCTTCAATGGCGTCGGGCGCACGCGCATCTCGCTGATGGGCGCCGTTGTGGCGTTTGTCTGCAACATCGGGCTGAACTGGCTGCTCATCCTTCAACTTGGGTGGGGGATGTACGGCGCGGGTCTCGCCACCACTCTGTCGGTTGGCGCAGGGCTGCTTTTCTACATCGTCATGTACATCAGCCGCCCGTTCCGCGCCGAGTACGCCACAACGCGCACGTGGCGATTCCGCCCGCGCGTACTGGCCCGTGTGTTCAAGCTGGGGCTTCCAATCGGCGTACACGCGTTCTTTGACGTTGGCGCATTTGCGGCTTTCCAGTTGATGGTAGGCAAGCTCGGCTCCGTTCCCGGCGCGGCCACGCAGATCGCGATGATCCTGACCTCGCTGGCTTTCCTGCCCGTGGCGGGCTTGAATTTCGCTGCCGCGACGCTGGTCGGCCAGAGCATCGGCGCGGGCGACAAGGACTGGGCCAACCGGGTCGGCACGGCCTGCATCAAGCTCGCGCTTGGCTACATGACCGTCTGGGCGCTGCTGTTTGCGACGGCCGGCGGACCGCTCAGCTCAGTGTTCGTAACCGCTACCGACCCCAACGCGCAGGCCGTGGTGGAACTCTCGGCGACGCTGCTCTTGATCGCGGCCGGCTATCAGCTGTTTGACGCGCTGAACCTGGGAACTCTCGGCTGTCTGCGCGGCTCGGGCGACGTGGTCGTGCCGACGGCCGCGTTGCTGATCCTGGCGTGGTGCATCTTCGTGCCGCTCAGCCACATCCTGATCTTCGAGCCCGGCCAGGGCTGGTTTGATTTCCTGCCCGCCTACGGCCTCGGCGCCAAGGGCGGCTGGATCGCCGCGCTGGTCCACATCACGCTGCTCGGCAGCTTCCTGCTGTACCGCTGGAAGTCCGGCGCGTGGCGCAAGCTGAAGGCGGCTTAGTCCACGAATTCACCCGAATCGCCACGAATCAATTCAGTCTGTTTCGTGTAGATTCATGCAGATTCGTGGACTCGATTCATGGCGACGATCAGGCAATTCATTGAGGACTGGCGGCGGCGCTTCGATGACGCGGGCATTGAAGACGCGCGCCTGAACGTTGAGCTGCTGGTCGCCCACGTGCTCGGTGTCAGCCGTGGCGGTGTGAAGGCGCGCCTTGACGAAACGCTGGAGGTGGCGAGGGAAGCTGCCATCGAAACCCTGTGCGACCGCCGCCTGTCCCGCGAGCCGATCGACTACATCCTGGGCGAGCGCGAGTTCTTCGGGCGCAAGTTCCAGGTTCAGCCCGGCGTGCTGATTCCGCGGCCCGAGACCGAACAGATCATCGAGCTTGTCCAGAAGCATACCCCGGATGCCAAGGGCTGGGCGGCCGACATCGGCTGCGGCTCGGGCGCGCTGGCTGTGACGCTGGCGCTTGAGTTTCCGGGCCTGCGTGTAATGGCTACCGACCTGCACCCGATCCCGCTGGTCGTGACCCGGCGCAATGCGATGGCGCTGGGTGTCGCCGACCGCGTGTTCTGCGTGCGCATGGATGGCCTGTCAGCTATCTCGCCGGCGCAGCTGTTCGACTTGATCGTCAGCAACCCGCCCTACGTCACGCCAAGTGACTACCCGGGGCTTGAGCCCGAGGTCCTGGACCACGAGCCGCGTGAGGCGCTGGTCGGCGGCATCGGCGGTGTGGAGGTCGCCGAGCGGCTGATCGGGCAGATTCCGGCGCGCCTGAAGCCCGGCGCGTTTTGCTGCATTGAGCATGGCATGGAACAGGGACCGGAGCTGCGGCAGGCGGCCGAGCTCGCAGGCTTGGTGGAGCCCGTGACCGTGCGCGACGCATTCGGCCGGGAACGCTTTCTATTTGCCCACAGGTGATGCATGGATTTCTACGCGCTGTTGACCTGCGAATTCGACCAGGCGGTGGATGCCGTCAGCCGCGCCATGTTTCACGAGCGTATGGGCGAGCACGGTTGGCGGCCGGTCGGCCCCGCGCTGAAGCTGGAGTTCGAAGCGCGTTCGCGCGCCACCTGCCACGACACGGTCGAGTCGCACCTGAAGCTCGCGTGTCAGTTCGCCCGCTTCGACCGCAGCGCGCTCAAGGCAACAGTAGAGTTCTTCGACGACGAGGCGTGACAGCCGGTCTCAGCGTCTGTTAGCATGCAGCCATGAACGCCGAAGCCAAGGCCATCTTCGAGCAGGCCCAGAAACTCACGCCCGAGCAAAAGCGCGAGCTGATTAGCCTGATATGGGATTCACTCGGCGGCCAACCATTCCAGTTGAGTCAGGAACAGATCGCCGAGCTCGAACGCCGCGAGCGCCTGTTCAAGGGAGACCCATCCAGATCAATTCCATGGGAACAGGCACACAAAGAGATTCGCGGAGAGTTTGAGCGCCGCCGGAAAGAACTTGGGCACCCGGCCGATGCGTCTTGAGATTCTTCCCGAGGCCAAAGAAGACATCGTTGAGGCCTTGTTGTGGTACTGGACACAGCAACCCGGGCTTGAGGATCGCTTCGAATCTGCACTCGACCAGAAGATGGCTCAACTGAGTGCCTTTCCCGAGTCCGCGCCCGTGCTCTTCAGTAGTTATCGCGTGGCACTGATCGGCGACTTCCCGTATGCGATCGTCTATCGCATTGCCGAAGAGGCGTTGGTCGTCAGAGCTGTCTGGCAGAGCGCCCGAGACCCGTTGGCGCTGTTCAGCCGACTCGATCTTCCCGGCGACGAGTAATACTTCAATTCCGAGTCGCATCCTGCCGATAGGGCATTGGCCGGGGTGACCCGGCGTGGCCTGCATCGGGGAAGACATGCCGCACAAATTCGTAGTCGAAGGTGGGGCGCGCCTACAGGGCGCCGTGACGGTTTCCGGCAGCAAGAACGCCGCGCTGCCGATGATGGCTGCGGCCTTGCTGGCCAAGGGCCCGACCGTGCTGCGCAATGTGCCCGACCTGACCGACGTACACCTGATGGCCGAGATTCTTGAGACGCTCGGCTGCGAGGTAACCCTGTTCGCTGAGCCCGGCGTAGTCGTGATCGACGTCGTGGATGAAACCCCGATCCATGCGCCCTACGAGCTGGTCTCCGAAATGCGCGCCAGTTTCTGCGTGATGGGCCCGCTGCTGGCCCGCCGCGGCGAGGCGCATGTCAGCCAACCCGGCGGCTGCACCCTCGGCGAGCGCCCTGTGGACCTTCATATCAAAGGCATCCAGGCCATCGGCGCGGAAGTGAAGTTTGAACGCGGCGACGTGATCGCCAAGGGCCGCCCGACCGGCGGGCGCGTCTACCTCGGCGGCCCGATGGGCCCCAGCGTGACCGGCACGGCCAACGTGCTGTGCGCGGCCGTCATGAGCAGCGGCGTTACGGTCATTGATCAGGCCGCGTGCGAGCCCGAAATCGCCAACCTCGTCGCCATGCTGAACGCCATGGGCGCGCGCGTGCACGGTGGGGGGACGTCGCGCTTGGTGATCCACGGCGTTGACGAGTTGCACCCGGCCGACGTGGCCGTCATCCCCGATCGCATCGAGGCGGGCACATTGATGATCGCGGCCGCGATTACGCGCGGCGACGTCACGCTGGAGCGCTGCGACCCGGACGTGATGCTGGCCCTGTTCGACAAGTTCACCGAAATGCGCGTTCCGTTTGAGCGCGTGGACGGCACGACTGTGCGCATCAACTGCCCGAAGCGGGCGCGCTCGGCCGACCTGACGACGCTGCCTTACCCCGGCTTTCCCACGGACCTGCAGAGCCCGCTGATGGCGCTGTTGTGCACCAGCGAGGGCTATTCGCTGGTGGAGGAAAAGATCTACCCCGAGCGCTTCATGCACGTGCCGGAGTATCGCCGCCTTGGTGCCGACATCCGCAAGCAGTTCAACACCTGCATCGTCACCGGCGTAGAGCGTCTCTCGGGCGCACCGGTTGCCGCCACCGACCTGCGCGCCGGCGCCGGCCTGATCCTGATGGGACTGGTCGCGGAAGGCGCCACGGAAGTCCTGCGCATCCAGCACGTGGACCGCGGCTACGACCGCTTCGAGGACAAACTCACGGCCCTCGGCGGAAGCATCCGCCGCGTCGAATACCTCCCAAGACGCCGAGCCAGCGACCGAAACAGCCAACGCAACCGGGCGGCTTAGTGGCTGGCTATGCTTTCACTAGCCGTCGGGTTTCCCGGGCGAGGTGGAGTGCGTGCCATGGTGATGGCAGCTCGAAGCTTGTGAGAATCTCGCCGTCCGTTGTCTCGATCAGGAGGCGGGCCCCGAGCTCCGGGTCGGCCTTGTTTGTGTAGGCGAAGATGCTCTCGATGTTGGCGGCGTAGACCTTCATCGGTGCATACCAGCGCAGGCTCGAGTCTTCGATCAGCACTCCGGTCCGGTCAACCTGGACGCGCTGTGCGCGCCTGCGCAGTGTCAATGAGAGATCGTATACCAGCAGCACCAGTTGCGGCAACGCAAGCACCAGGAATATCAGCAAGTAGACGTAGACGCCGACGTCTTTGCCGGCCGCCTTGAACAGGTACAGGACTGCGGTCATTAGAAACATTATTACGACGCCGGTTGCCCACGGTTGCCCGAGTGGATAGGCGTCGTCTTTGCGCCAGGCGCTTCGCGTAAGCTCAAGCGCGCCTTCACTCGCGGAAAACGAGTACGGGGAAGCGTACTCCGGCTGGTACGTCGCCGTGGGGCCGTCCGGCAGGTCGAACACGTTGCCGCAGTAGCCGCAGATCGCGGCGTTCTGCGGTCTGTGCATGGCGATTTCGCTGACCGGCGCGCCGCAACGCCCGCAGGCGAGTTCCACTCCGGCCTTGGGGGGCTCGCGGCGCGCCGGCGTTTCCACCAACGTGTGCTGCAGCAACCCGACCTTGCCCTGCTTGAGAGCCTCCATCTTCGCCAGTGCGTGCTTGCGGGCTTCGCTGTGGTCGCTGGCGGCGGCCTTGTTCCGCACCAGCCAGTTCTCGAGCTGGTATGCGAGAAACAGGGCCTGTTCGGGCTCGTCCAGTTCTCCGATCATGAGGTTCGCGGTGTCGTCAGACGTGTGCACGCGTACGGCGTAGGCGCGCACCCCGACTTTCCTCCTGACCGGCGCGACCAGTCGCACATCCTGGGCCCATAGGCTGCGGAAGCGCATTCTAAAACACGAAGGCTGGCAAAGGCAGACGCCGAACCCGTCAATAAGGAACGTCTGCACGGTGGTCAACAACGGGATCGAGAGGACAAACAGGCCCAGCGCCGTCACCGCCAGGACAGGAGCCACCAGCCAGCGCGAGTAGATCTGCATCGTTTCCGACCACTGGTCGGGCGCCGCTATCGCGCTCAGCACCGCCAGGACTGCCAGGACGCCCGATATCACAAGCCCAATCGTGACGCCTTTGCGTGAGTCGCGGATCACGATCGCCATGCCGTCGCGGCTGCGGGAAACGGCGACAGAGCGCGGCAGCCGTACCGGCGGCGGGATGCCCGGCGCCCCGACGGGATCCACGCGATGAAGCGTTCCGCACGAGAGGCAGAGCGCGTAATCAACCTGGCCGGCGTGCTGTACGTCACCCAGCGCGTCACCGCAGTTGTTGCATCGCATGTTCATCGTCGACCGGCTGGAGACTCAAGGCTCAGGTCTAATGCCTCGACGGCATGATGCCATGAGCGTGGCCGGAAATGGCGCACCAACTGAACCCCGCATTCGTTCGATGTAAAGCGGCCACTGGCGTCTGGTGGCTGAGAGGGTTACATTTGTGTGATCTTCACGTCGGTGTATCCGCCATGCTGCATAAGGAATTGACGCAACAGGTCATCAATGCCGCCAAGGCCGTTCATGCGGAATTGGGCGCGGGGTTGCCGCACAATTTCTATCGCGAGGCCATGGAGATCGAGTTGCGCGAAGCCGGCGTGGTGGTCGAGGTGGACAAGGCGGTCAAGATCTCGTACCGCGGCCAGTCTCTGGGTGAGCTGGGCGCGGATTTTTGTGTCAATGACGCCATCCTGTGCCTGCTGGTCGACAGCGAAGAAATCACGCCTGACGACTACGGCAAGTCACGCACCCTGCTAAAGAGCCTTGAGCTCGACGTCGGGCTGTTGCTCAAGTTCAACGGCGCGCGCCTAGACATTCGCAGGGTGGAGGCAGTTCCGGCAAAGAAGCAGACCCAGGCTACGGCCTAGGAAGCGAATTCCGGACCGCCCCGCCCAGACGGCGGGGCGGTTTTCATTTGGGTGGTTGAGCGGGAAGGGCTTGCCGCTATCGTTACGCGGCGGAATCGGGGTAGACCATGGAAGAACAACGCAAGTTTCCGGATTACGAAGCCAAGTGGCAAAAGGTGTGGGCCGAGCACAAGCAGGCCGCCAGTGACAGCACCACGCCCAAGTCGGATCGCGACTTCTACATCCTGTCCATGTTCCCGTACCCCAGCGGCAAGCTGCACTTCGGCCACGCCCTGCCGTACACCCTGACCGACAGCATGGCGCGCTATCTGCGCATGAACGGCTACAACGTGCTGGACCCGACCGGCTGGGACGCCTTCGGACTGCCGGCCGAGAACGCCGCGATCGAGAACAAGATCCACCCGAGCAAGTTCACGTACGACAACATCGAGGCGATGCGCAAACAGAAGCACGCCTTTGGCTATTCGTTCGACTGGGACCGCGAAGTCTTCACCTGCCGCCCGGACTACTACCAGTGGACGCAGTGGATCTTCCTGCAGATGCTGGAAAAGGGCGTAGCGTACCGCAAAAAGGCGCGCGTCAACTGGTGTACGCACTGCAACACCGTGCTGGCCAACGAGCAGGTGGAAACCATCGTCAAGGACGGCGACGAGTTCCAGGCCTGCTTCCGCTGCGAATCGCGGGTGATCATCAAAGAGATCGACGCCTGGTTCCTGCGGATTACGGACTACGCCGACCGCTTGCTGGCCGGCCTGGACAAGTTGGGCGACAAGTGGCCGGAAAAGGTCAGCAACCAGCAGCGCAACTGGATCGGGCGCAGCGAGGGCGTGAACATCGACTTCACGGCCAAACTGAGCACCGAGGAAACGCTGACCGTCTTCACCACCCGCGCAGACACCGTGTTCGGCGTGACCTACGTGGCGCTGGCACCGGAGCATCCGCTGGTCGAGCAGATCATCGCCCAGCTGGATGAAAAGAAGGCCAAACAGCTGCGCGAGTTTGTGAAGGACACGCTGGCGATGTCCGAGCAGGACCGCGCCGGCGACGCCGAGAAGGAAGGCATCAACACCGGTTTTATAGCCGTGAACCCGCTGAGCGGCGAAGAGGTGCCGATCTTTGTCGCGAACTATGTGCTGATGTACGGCACGGGCGCCGTCATGGCCGTTCCCGCCCACGACGAGCGCGACCACGAGTTCGCCGGCGAGTACAGGTTGCCGATAAAGCAGGTGATTGAGCCCGTCAACGACGACGAAGTCGACGTCGCCGAAGAGGCTTACACCGAGCACGGCCGACTGATCCACAGTGGCGCGTACGACGGGCTGACGACTGCCGAAGCCGTCAAGAAGATCGCCGCGGACCTGAAGGGCAAGGGCAAGGGCGGGCCGCAGGTGAATTACAAGCTGCGCGACTGGGGTATTTCGCGCCAACGCTACTGGGGCTGCCCGATCCCGGTGATTCACTGCCCCAAGTGCGGCATCGTGCCGGTGCCGGAAAACGAACTGCCGGTGAAGCTGCCCGACGACGTGGATTTCCTGCCCACGGGCCAATCGCCGCTGACGCTGCACCCGGACTTCCAGAAGACCAGGTGCCCGAAATGCGGCGGCGAAGACGCCCGGCGCGACATGGACACGATGGACACCTTCGTGGACAGCTCCTGGTACTTCCTGCGCTACACGGATCCACACAACGACGAGAAGATCTTCGACCGCGCCAAGTGCGCGCACTGGGCACCCGTGGACCTGTACATCGGCGGGCGCGAACACGCGATCCTGCACCTGATCTACGCGCGCTTCTACACCAAGTTCCTGCACGACATCGGGCTGATCGACTTCGATGAACCGTTCACGCGCCTGTACGCCCACGGGCTGATCCAGGGCGAGAGCATCAAGGTCGTGAACGAGCACATGAACCGCTACGTCAGCGCCGAGGAGTTCGCCAAGCTCAAGAAAGAAGGCAAGGCGACCGACAAGGACATCACGCGACGCATTGAAAAGATGTCCAAGTCCAAGAAAAACGGCGCCGATCCGACCGCGCTGATGGAGCAGTACGGCGCAGACGCAACCCGCCTGGCTATCCTGTTCCTGGGCCCGGGCGACGCCGACAGCGCATGGGACCCCAACGGCATGAAGGGCCCGTACGGCTTCCTGCGCCGCTGGTACGACACGACGTTGCAGTGCGCGCCGATGGTGGAAGACATCGGCGAGGCTCCCGCCGGCACCGAATACCCGCCGGCCGCCAAGGCGCTGCGCGCCGCCGCGCATTCGCTGATCGACAAGGTGACCCGCGAGTTCGAAGGTCGCTACGCGTTCAACACGGCGATCGCGCAGGGGATGGCGCTGTTGAACGACATCACCAGCTTCGTGCGCGCCAATAAGCAGCCCGACGGGCCTTCGCGCTTTGCTTTGCGCGAGGCCTTCGAGGCCATGGTGGTCACCCTGTCGCCGTTCGTACCCCACACGGCCGAGGAGTTGAACCAGGTGCTGGGCCACAAGGAGAGCGTGTTCAAGCGCGCCTGGCCCAAGGCAGACCCGGCCGCCATGCAGTTGGACGAGGTCGAGATCCCGGTGCAGGTGAACGGCAAGCTGCGCGGCACCATCATGCTGCCCAGCAAGGCGACGAAGGAAGAGATGGAGCAGTTGGCGATGGCCAACGAGAACGTCCAGAAGTTCGTCGAAGGCAAGAAGATCAACAAGCTGATCGCCGTCCCCGGGCGCATCGTGAACATAGTGGCCAAGTAGGGGCGAGCAGCCCCGCCCCTACTTGCCCCTCGGCCGGTTGGGCCATATGCTGCCCGGCTCATTTGCGCCCCGGAATACCGGGGCGTCGCGGTATTGGAGACAACGTAATGCGGCAGTTCCGGACGCTGATTACCTGCACGGCCCTCGTTGCCCTGACGTTCATGCTTGCCTCATGCGGCGACGACACCGAGGCTGTTGAGCCTGTGAAGTGGCCGTTCCTTGAAAGCACCCAGAAACTCAGCATCAACGGCAAAGAGTTTGACGCCTACGTCGCCACCACCGAGCTGCATCGCCGCCGCGCCGTCAACGGCATAGCCATTAAGGAAGGCCAGGCGATTGCCTACCTGTACCCGGAGCAGAAAGAGTCTGTAAAGATCAACTTCTTCAACCTTCCCGCGGCCGTGGACCTCGTGTTCGTGGACGCCGCGGCCAAGGTGGTCTCGGTGGAAAGCGTGCCGGCCTTTTCGCAGAGCGCATTCCCGCACGAGTACGCAGCCAAGGACGCCCGTGTGGTGTTGCAGTTGCGCAAGGGCGTTGCCAAGGATCTTGGCCTCAGCAAGGGCTCCGCGGTAAAGACCGAGCCCAATCTCGTGGACCAGTCGAAGGAAGCGGGCGGCATGTTTGCCAAGATGTTCTTCCTGCGGAATGAGCGCCCCGAAGAGAAGCCTGAGGACGCGCCGTCCGTAGAGTTGCTGGTGCTTGAGAAGCCGGAACAGGTCGCCCAATTCGTCAAGGACCGCGACGACCTGAAAGAAGGCCAGGGCGTCATCATCCCGCTGAACACCCAGTACCACGAGTTCTGGCTGAAAGAGGCCAAGGGCAAGTGGTGCGCCTGCTATCTCGAAAGCACCGGGCGCTTCCGTGCAACCGTGATCTCGTCCATCTACGAAGGCATCGAAGCCAACGGCGGCAGCGACCTGGACGAGCCCGTCTACTACAGCCCCACCAAGGCCACCCATCTCGCCATCTGGAAGGGCTCGGACTACTTCACCAAGAACGATATCGACCGCCGCTCGCCGGTGGCCGTGACAGCGCTGGACGTGATGTCGGCCGAGGAAGTCAGCTACGAAGACATTGAGATCAAGGTCGGCGAAGAGCGTCTGGAAGCCTCGCTGGCCCGCACGGAAGACGAACGCAAGGCCGCGCTTCTCAAGGCCAAGACGCTTGAGAAGGGCAAGGCCATCGTGATGGTGTGGGACGACCCCAGCTTCGTGAAAATCGACGCGCCGGCCGGCATCAACCTGTGGTACGTGAAGGCCGAGGGCGGCAAATACTCAATCGGCCAGAAGTTCAGCAACACGCAGGCGGGCGACATCGGCGCCAAGGCGAATTCGCGCTTCGTGATCGCCGTGCCGGTCGGGTTCGAAGCGAGCGGTGACCTGACGTTCCCGTACGTGCTGCGCGACCTGAAGCCCGAGGCGCAGCCGCTGATTTTCTACAAGGCCAAGAACAAGGACGTCGTGACCGACCGCTGGCCGGGCAAGGACAACGAGTTCAAGGGTCGCGTCCGCATGGAGCTGGCGATTACAGAAGCCGAGCAGACGCGCGGCTTGATGTACCGCACCAGCCTGCGCCCGAACTACGGGATGCTGTTCGTCTACCCGGAAGAAGAGCCCGAGCTCGAGTACTGGATGAAGAACTGCAAAATGAACCTGTCGATCGCCTTCTGTGACGACAAGGGTGTGATCGTGAAGATCCACCAGGTCATGAAAGCGCCGGAGCCGGGCACGCCCGACTACCAGCTCGAGCGCTACGAGGCCGGCGCACCGGCCAAGTACGCCATCGAGTTGGAAGAGAAGTGGTTCGAGAAGAACAAGGTGGAAGAGGGCGACCGCATCTTCATTCCGCCCGCGCTCGCGAACCGCGAGTAGCAGCGCATGCAAACTGTCTGGAATGGGGCGGCCTTGCCGCCCCGTTCTATTGGTGAAAGCTGCAAGCAGAACGCACAGAAACGCAACCACGAGTCGCCATGGGATGCCTTTACCTGTTACTTGCGTTGATCTCGCCCCGCCTGTTGCTGGTGGTGATGTGGATCTTCACCACCTACGTGCAGCCGAACGCCTTCCGCTTCTGGCTGTGGCCGCTGCTGGGGCTGATCTTCATGCCCTGGATGACGCTGGGGCTGGTGTGGGCGTACAACACGCAGTTCGGAATCCTGCAGATCGCGGCCATCGTGATCGGCGCGATCATGGACGTCAGCTCCAACGGCGGCGCCGAAAGACAGCGCAGACGTCGCCAGCGCTCGGATAGCTGAAGCTAGTTCAGCGCGAACGAGCCGAAGAACAAGTCATCATTCGGCTGGAAGCTCGGCGCGTGGATGATCGCTTGCCGATACATGCGCTTGCCGACCAGCACGATACGGAAGTGCGCCTTGCCGCCGGGCAGGTCGGCCCAGAACTCGCAGCCGGGGTGGTCCTGCCAGGTCAGGTCGATGCGGCGCGTGATGATGCCTTCGACCGCCTGGATGCCGTTGTCGACCGCGAAATTCAGCAGCAACTCGGGGCCGAAGCGCTCAACCTGATCCTCCGTATAGTCCGACCACGCAACCGAATACACCCGCGCCTGCAGCGACACGGTCAGCATGTGGATCGGGTCCCCGCCGTCCTCCATCTCACGCTGGCTCGCTGTCGGCTCATCCGGCAGCTTCACGCTGAAGGCGCCATCCGGCGAGTTGTGGGTGATCCAGTCTTCGGCCGGATTCTCGACCGGCTCGCGCACGATCAAGTACACCGCGCCCGTGCCGAGCACTACCAGCGTCAGCATTGCAAGCAGCATCGGCAGCAGCGGTGGTTTGCGCTTGCGCGGCTCAATCGAGTTGATGGTCGAGCCCTTCTCCATGCTTCTCATTCAACGCAGGGCAGGGGGCCGGGGACAGCGAATTCAGGCGATGATGCCCTTGGTGACGTTGAGGAAGATGTCCTCAAGGTTCTGTGTCGCGGGCGCCATCGTCACGATCGGCACATTGCGGTTCAAAAGCTCGCGCAGCAGCCCGGGGTTGCTCTCGATCGGCTGCATGAACGTGAACGTGATCAGCCCGCGGTCGATTTCGCAGCCGCCGATGTCCGGCAGGCTGCGCAGCACGGAAACGGCTGAATCCGGCGAGCCTAGCACCTTCAGGAACAGCTTCTGCTGCTTGACCGGGCCGCCGGCGCGCTCGGTGAGGATGTCTTCAATCTTGCCGGCCGTGAGCATGATGCCGCGCTCGATGATCCCGACGCTGTTACAGATGTCGGACAGTTCGGTCAGGATGTGGCTGCTGATGATGATGGTTTTGCCAAGCTTCTGCAGCTCTTTCAGCAGCAGGCGCAGCTCGATGCGCGCGCGGGGGTCAAGGCCCGCGGCGGGCTCGTCAAGGATAAGCACTTTCGGGTCGTGCACCAGCGTCTTGGCCAGGCACAGGCGCTGACGCATGCCTTTGGACAGCGTGCTGACATCTTTCTTCTCGACGCTGGTGAGGTCGGTGATCTCCATGATCTCGTCGACCAGTTTCTTGCGGCGGTCAGGTGCGATGCGGTAGGCCGCGGCGAAGAACTCGAGGTACTCGCGGATTTCAACGCCTTCGTACACGCCGATGTAGTCGGGCATGTAGCCGATCACGCGGCGGATTTCCTCGGGCTCATCGAGCACGCTGACGCCGTCGATGATGATGTCGCCGTAGTCCGGGTCGAGCAGCGTGGCCATCATCCGCATGGTGGTGGTCTTGCCGGCGCCGTTGGGGCCGACAAAGCCGAAAATGTCGCCCGCGTCGCACGAGAAGCTGAGGTCCCACACGGCGCGGAACTGGCGGAAGGTCTTGCAGACGTGTTGCAGCTCGATCATGCGTTCTCAGAGATTAGAGGCCAGAGGTCAGGGAAACAACGGCGTGTCAGGTTTCGGCTTTCAGGTTCTTGGGGAAACAGGCGCCGCACAAGTTGCTCAGGGGCGCAGCCTACTCCGACCTCTAGTCCTTTTTGTCTTCCTTGATGACCTTCTTCGCCGCGTTTTCCAGCCCCTTGGGCAAGCCCTTGCCCATCAGGAAGCGGATGCCGAGGTAGATCAGCCCGCCGCCGATCAGGATGCCCGCGACGATCTTCAGGATGTCGATCACGATCGCGCCGATCAGCAGCACCGCCACGGCGATCACGACTCCGATCGCGATGTACTTCACGGCTGTGGGAGAAAGGGCCATCGTGCTTCCATTTGCGAAAGTGGGGGGGGGGTGGCAAACCCCCGCAGTGATTTGGAGTGAGTGGGGGGGGGGTAGTATTATG